>CAJUTK010000001.1 GCA_910589375.1 uncultured Bacilli bacterium
GGGCCGTGTCTCAGTCCCAATGTGGCCGATCAACCTCTCAGTTCGGCTACGCATCGTCACCTTGGTAGGCCATTACCCCACCAACTAGTTAATACGCCGCAAGCTCATCGTAAAGTGAAGCCGAAGCTCCTTTCAGCATATCTAGTTATCTAAATATGAATTATCCGGTATTAGCGTTCGTTTCCAAACGTTATCCCAGTCTCTACGGTAGATTACTTACGTGTTACTCACCCGTCTGCCACTAGGTGGAAAATCTCTATCCAACTTTGTGCAAGCACTCCGTTTTCAAAAGGCCACCTCGTTCGACTTGCATGTCTTAGGCATGCCGCCAGCGTTCATCCTGAGCCAGGATCAAACTCTCCAAAAAAATAATTTTTTGTGTTCAATAATTGTTTCATCCTAACTAATAGTGAATTGACATTTTGCTCAGTTTTCAAAGATCATTCCGTTTCCTTCTCAGGAAAGCAAATTCAGTATATCAAACCTACTAAGTATTGTCAAGCATTTTTTTAACTTTTTTTCGATTTGACATTTTTTGTTAGTTTTTTTGCACCAACGCTTTTTAATATATCAAATTGAATTTACAATGTCAAGCACTTTTTTTGTTTTTTTTAATTTTTTTTCGTGATTGATTTTTTTCAATTCGATAATTTAATTCAAAAGATTGATTTTTCAAAAAACAAACCTTTATTGCTTTTTTTGTAAAGCTCCTTTACTATAACAAAATAAAAAACATAAGTCAATCAAATTCTTATATTTTTTTATTAAATTGCAAAGGCACTTCCAAAGCAATGACACTAATATAACACCTTCTAAGAAGTCTGTCAATCATTTTTTCAAAAAAAAAGCACTTTTTTTAATTTTGTGCTTTTTAGGAACTAAAATTTCCATTTTCAGAGTCTTTTCTCAATTCTAAATACAACTTTAAATACTCCTCATTCTGCTTTTCAGAAAACATTGGTGCATGGTTTAAATAAACCTCAATCAATTCTTTCATAGCATGATTAATTACCAAATCTAAGTCGTCCGAATATTCCATTTTCTTTTTATGATATTGATATTCCAATTTATCTAAAATTTTATACTCCCCTTTTGGAAAAATTCTTAAATCTAAATCATAATCAATATATTTAATAGTTCCTTCCTCTATAATATAAGGAGTAGCAATATTGCAATAATAATAGATGCCATCTTTTTTCATTTGTGAAATAATGTTATACCATTTATTTTTAAAAAAATAGATAATAGCAGGTTCTTTTGTCCTCCATGTTGTCCCCTCAGATTCGATTACCTTAGTTTTATTATTACCAAATACAATGTAATCTTTTTTTACATCTAACACAACAGCTTCATCCCAAGAACGATGAATTTTACCATTATGTTTATAGCATTGTATTTGATAGTGGTCTCCTACACAAATTTGCTTCATTCAATCACCTAAGAATATTATACCATAGATTTGCTTCTATTATCATTTATTTTGAAAGCTCTTCTAAAGCCCTTTGCAACTGATCATCTGTTTCATCACTAGGATTTTTAGCATATTGATCAGACAATGAAACCTCTATATCAGGAGTAATCCCTTTTGTATCATTCACCCAATTACCTTTAGGCGTAAGCCACTTTTTCGTTGTTAATTTATATTTATCACCACTAGTTAAGGTTTTCAATTCTTGAACAGTCCCTTTACCATAAGTTTTTTCGCCAATTATAGTAGCACCTAAATTTTCTTTTAAACTAGCAATTAATACCTCAGATGCTGATGCGCTAGATGAGTTTGCTAATAAAACAAGAGGATACTCTCTATTTTCTTTCCCACCTGAATGAACTTTTGTACGTTTTCCATTTTGCTCTAATTGATAAGCAATATGATTGGAATCCATAAATAAGTCAATCATGTCAGAAACGGTAGTTAAATGACCACCTGTATTATTTCTAACATCTATAATTAAAGAATCTATTCCTTCATCCTCCAACTTTAACAATTCCTCTTCAAATTGTTTTGATGTATTATTAGCAAAAATAGATACATAAAGATAACCTATTCTTTTGCCATCTTTTTCAAATTTCTTAGAGGTTACTGAAGGAATCACTACACCCGATTTAGAAACCTTTATATCTAGTTCTTTACCATTTCTAGATATTCTAAGCACAAATTGTTTTTTAGAACTTTTTAAAACTTTTTGACTAAAGTCACTAGTAGTTAGTTCCTTTACACTTTCTCCATCCACAGATAAAATAATATCATTTTCCTTTAGTCCTGCCTTATCTGCTGCAGAATTTTCAAAAACAGATGCAATTATCATATTATTAGTAGAAATATCTTTATAGATAGAAATCCCTATTCCACTATAACTTCCTTCTAAGTTTAGATTGAGATTACTATAATCATCATCATCCATATAAACAGAGTAATCATCCCCTATTTCTTCTAAAACACCTTTTAGTGCTGCTGACAATAGTTTTTCCTCGTCTACTTCTCCATAATAACTTTGAACAATACTTTGATATTCTTTAATAAATTCTTGTAACGCAGTACTGTTATCATCAGATTGTTTCTGTAATACTTTGGGATTATCCTTCATGCGGGAAAAAGAAAATCCTGCAAAAAAGCTAAAAACACAAGTAATAAGCACTAATATAACAACTTCTTGTACTTTAAAATCTTTACTTCTATCTTTCATTATTTGTTCTAATTCTTGTTTTGTTTTATCATCCATTTATATCGTCCCCTATTAAATCATAACATACTGCTTTAAAAATGTCCATTATAAGTATTATGATTTTATTTTACTTAAAATATCCCTTGCTGCCACTAAGCCAGTTGCTGCAGCCGTTACAATATTTCCAGCTTTTCCTGCTCCATCTCCTATAAAATAGATACAATCATTTTTTAATTTAAAATGATTGTCAGTTTCTATTTCATTGCTAAAAAACTTAATCTCCGGTCCATACAATAACGTATCATCGTTACTAACTCCAGGTATTATTTTATTTAAAGTTTCTAATCCTTCTATTATATTAGTAATAATTCTATGAGGTAGTACTAAAGCCAAATCACCTGCAACGCAGTCTTTTAGTGTAGGTTCAATAAATCCTTTATTAAGTCTATGCCACTCACTTCTTCTAGCACTTTTTAAGTCTTTTAAAGACTGAATAATTGGTTTTCCATCTCCCAATACATTAGCAATTCTTGCAATAGACTCTCCATAAAGTCTTGTATTTGTAACAGGTTGTGTTAAATGCACTTTAGAAATAAAAGCAAAATTAGTATTATTACTTTTCACATTTTTTAAAGCATGCCCATTTACACATATATATCCATAATAATTTTCTTTAGCGACAAATCCCCCTGGATTTGTACAAAAAGTTCTAATTTCATCTCCATAAGTCTTTGTTTTAATGAAGATAGTAGGATCATAAATAATATTTGTAATTTCTTCCATGATATCTTTTCTAACTTCTACACGAACACCAATTTCAATACTTTGAGAAAGATAAGGAATATTGTATTTATCAGCTAACTCTTGGACCCATTTAGCCCCTGTTCTTCCTGGTGCCACTATAATATTTTTTCCTTCTATTGTCTCTTTCTTTTTTCCAACTTCATAAGTTATCTCATGACTTTCTTCACTAAGTGTTTGAATATCTGTTACATTTGCTCTATCAATTAAAGTCACACCTTTTTTTTCTAAATAGTCACAGATTCTCTCAATATATTCTGGTAAATGATCACTTCCTAAATGTTTTTGTTTAATCAAAAGAAGGCGTGCACCAGCAATTGCTACCTTTTTTCTAATAGCAATTGCTTCATCCATATTACTAGGATATACTTCTGCATCCATATGAAATTTGTTAAAAATTTCTTCCGTTTCATCAATTAACTGATAAGCTTCACTTTCACTCATATATTTCGTTAAATCACTTTTTCCTAAAGTAGGAATAAAATTTAACTTACCGTCTGAGAATGTTCCTGCCCCTCCATAACCAGCCAAAATAGCACATGGATTGCAATTTTGACAAGGAATTTTCTTCTTATTCATTGGACATGTTCTATTTGCTACTTTAAACCCTTTATCTAATACAGCAACTTTCATTTTTTTGTTTTTTGTAATCAATTCATAAGCACTAAAAAGCCCTGCTGGACCAGCTCCTACTATCACTACATCATACTTTCTTTGCATACTATCACCATATTTATTGTATCATAAATTACTTTCATGTTATAATTTTTCTGGTGATACTATGAAAAAATTTCATATGATAGATGAAAATTTCCTTTGTGAACACTGTCATCGAAAAGTGGAAAAACTAAATTATAGTGCTAGAGATCATTGCCCTTACTGTTTTTATTCAAAACATGTGGACATCAATCCTGGTGATAGAGCTAACCCATGTCAGGGATTACTAAAACCTATTGACATAGAAAAATTTAAAGATACTTATAAAATAATTTATCAGTGTGAAAAATGTGGAGAAATTCATAAGAATATATTAGCAAATGATGATGATATTGATATCTTAATTCAAATATCTAGTACAAAATAAAAGCATATTTTAAAAATATGCTTTTTTAATTACATATACCTAATTCTACTTTTAGTGTGCCTTTTTGATAACTATAAGAAACTCCATCATTTTTAGTTGCGTAATCATCTCCAAAAACCTGCTTTGCAAAAGTTTCATCTAATGCATCATCCGTTACTAATTGTTTTATAGTTACACACTTTTTTGTAGCATTTTTATATTTTGACTCATTTTCTAATAGATAAGAATAAGCACTTTCTTCAATTAAATTTTTTTGCTGTTCAGATAGTTTTCCTGCATTGTTATTAAATTGATTCAAAACTTGAGGAAGAGCGAAAGATGCAAGCAATCCTATAACAATAATAACCGCTAATAATTCTACTAATGTAAACCCTTTTTGATTCATAAACTCACTCTCCATGATAATTTTATTATAATATAAAGTACATTTTTTTTCAAGAAAAAAAGATGTCTAAAATTTCCAAACATCTTCTCCATTACTTTGTCCATTCTTATTTTCTTCTAACATAGTAGAAATATCGTTTACAGCTATATCAGTAGAAGGATTTTGCGCATTCATTGAAGCATTCTCATTTGTAGTATTAAAACTAGCAGGTCCATCTATTGGTACTGCTAAATTTTCTCCAGTTTCTGTTATTACTTCTGGAATAGCTGCATTTGCTTCAACTGGAGTAGTTGGTGTAGATGATACCATATTCATATTATAAACTTCCGAAACAACACTCATATTATTTGGTGTACTTGTTGGCATCATTTGATTCTCACTCATTGTTTCTTGTGGTGGCAAATTAACAAATCTATTCTCATGTTCTACGTTATTTTTATTAGAACCTTTTCCTTTTTTCTTCTCTACTGAATAGCCAATTAAAGCCATTAATATTAATACACAAAAGAATATCAACCATCCTGTATTTTGTATAATAAAATTTGATATATCCATTTCTCCCACTCCTTATCCTATAGTGACATTTTATCACTAAATAACGTTTTTTACAACGTCTTATAACAAATATCTAATTTTTCATTATTCAGAAAGATAATCTTCTCCCTTAAATGGTTCAGTCCTAAGAAGATTAGGATAATCTTGTTGACGAAGCACTTCAAACAATACTAATGCCACACAATTAGATAAATTTAAAGATCTAATATAATCATTAGTTGGTATTCGAAAACACTGAGATAAATGTTCTTTTAATATTTCCTTTGGTACACCTGTACTTTCTTTTCCAAATATTAAATAAATATTTTCGTTTGTATCATGGAAATCACACTCTGTATGTGGTCTTTTACCATATCGGGTCAAGAAATAAAAAGACCCTTTATTTTTACTTAAAAAATCATACCAATTTTCATAGACATGATATTCACAATGTTCAATGTAGTTAACACCACTTCTTTTAATACTTTTCTCATCCAAAGAAAAGCCAAGCGGCTTAATTAAGTGAAGCTTGGCATAAGTACCTGCACAGGTACGCATAATATTTCCTGTATTTTGAGGAATCTCTGGTTCATATAAAACGATATTAATCACAGTCAACTACCTCATTTCGTCTTAAAAATTCTGTAACATTTGTCATATTCCATTCTGATTGATTATAAGTGTCTACTAATTCTCCATCTTGGAAAACAATTAAAATTGGTAATTGCCCATAGTTAAGTGTTAAATTATAATTTTCTTGAAAAGATTGTAAACTATTTTCTTTCTCCTTAGAAATATCTACATATACAAAATAAGGATATATGTTTTTATCCGTTAAATATTTTTTAAATTCTCTTTCTGTTTCATCCATAGCCTTATTTGTTTTATCTGCAATATACAAAACAACAGTAGGATTTTCTAACACATAATTTTCTATATCATCTTCTTTTATTTCTGTCAAAAAAGAAATCATGAAAGAAGTATATTTATTTTCGTGATGTTCATTATATAAATTACAGCAATAATAAGTAAGAAATACGGTTACTCCCACTAGTAATATTAGCAAGAAATAGTTTTTTACTGGAACTTTTCTCATTTTCCCACCTCATTATCATTATACTATAAAATCCGTTTTTTTTAAATCATTTCTTTTAAAACTCCTGTGGATCTTGAATTTCCTCCACTGTTACATAAGGAAGAACAACTTGTTCTTCACGTGCTAAATCTTTAAACTTTTCTCTAAAAGCATCTAACTCTTTAACACGCGAATCAGGATAAATTCTTTTACTATTTTTAATAGCATTATATACATCTAATAAAGTTACCTCTGATTTATTTTGATACAGAGCTTGAGAAAAAGCTGCTGTTAAAACAGAAAAAGAAATATCTGGATACATTGCTCCTAAACCATAAACACGCTTAAATTCACTAGTAGCTTCTACAATTGACTCTACAAGTAATCTTGTTACATAGTCATTATATTTAAATTTAATGCCTGTTTGATATTCAATTTTAGGTAATGATTGTATCAATACTTCTACTGTTGTTGGAATGTCTTGCTCCCTTACATCTACACGATCAAAACGTCTTAAAAAAGCTCTATCACGTACAACATAGGTATTGTACTCTATATCTGTAGTAGCACCTATAATTTTTACCATACCTCTATCGATAGCTGGTTTTAAAATGTTTGCTAAATCCATAGGGCCTCCATCTTTACTACCAATTAAAGTATGAATCTCATCAATAAATAAAATAATTTTATCAGCATTTTTTAATTCTTCTACCAAAAGCGAAATAATCATTTCTTCTTTTCCTTGATATTGTACTTTTCCCACTAAGGCAGCAGAATTTACTTTAATAACTCTATATCCTTTTAAACGTTCTGGTACCTCACCACGAATAATACGATAGGCAATTCCCTCAACAATGGAAGTTTTACCAATACCAGCTTTACCAACTAGAAGAGTTGATTTTTCTGGCGTCAGTAATATCATAATAGATTTACTAATTTCGTCTTCTCTTGCTATAGCAGGATTTGTAATATACTGTTTTGCAGTTAAATCTTCTCCATACATTTTAAGAATGCTTAGTCCTGTATAATCATATAAAGGTCCTGGCTGATTCATTAATTGTTCACTATTATTTTCCATGTTATCACCAATTTTATTATATAATAGGGCAAAAAAAAAGGAAAGTACTTTTCCTAATTTTTCTATTTTTTATAAATGATAAGTTGTTCAGGTAGCAAATAAATTTTCTCATTATCCTGAATTAAAGAGCTTTGAGTAGTTCCTAACTTTTTAGAGACATCTACTAATGTTTCTCCATCTTTAGTAATATACATCCCTATTCCCTCTTTTGGTATTAAAAGTTCTTGTCCTGGATACAAATAATCATCTTTTTCTAAACCATTAGCATTTAAAAGAACATCTACACTAGAATTATACCTACGAGCTATTTCATATAGATTATCACCTTTTTTTATAATATAAGTTGTAAAATAATCATCTTCCACTAATTTAGGAACTACTATAATAGATCCTGGAACTAACATAGTCATTCCGTTTATCTGTTGTAAGGTATCTGCCTTTGTATGAAATTTATTAGCAATACTTTCCCAAGTATCATTTTGTAAGACTTGATACGTTTTATACATACTTCACCTCATTTTATTATATGTTTTCGCATACAATATTGTGAAAGGAAGATAGAATGAAAAAAGAATTACCTAAAATATATCACAGTCCTATTTCTAAGCCAATTCATAATAATAAAAATGTATTTTATGGAAGTGAAGAAAGGACTTCTAAAGAAACCTCAGTAGAAGAATTATTTCAAATAAATCAAGTATATCGTACAAACGTTAAAATTAAAACGAAAGATAAAGTAATGGAGAAAAAGATTATCGGAAGAACGCAAAATAATCTCATTACTTTTGATAATGAGATTATTGCTATCGCTGATATAGAGAATATAGAATTACTATAAGCACTCTACATAAGTATCAGATAAACATCTTAAGCAACATACACAATTTAAATTCATTGTAAAGAAAGAATTTGTTGAAACATATGGGAACTCACTAGTTGTATCTGTGTTAGGTGCTAAAACGCGTAATGTACAACAGCAACCATCTAATTTTTCTACGCGGAAAACATTAGAACATGCCGCTCCTTCTACACCACATACAGTATTGTCCTTTGTTGTTGGCATACTAAGTGGTGTTCCATTACATAAATATAACATAACTGGTCTTGTATTGCAGTTTAAAGAATTTGTTCCACATCCTAAAAATCCTCTATCACAAGTATCTAAGCAGGTTTCTGCTGTACATGCATTTTGTTGCAAAACATTTATGATAGCTAAAATTTCAGCAATACATCTACAAGATTCTGTATCTGTATTATTACACATATATAATCCACCCCTTCTGTTATAGCATATTCATATACATTAAAAGAGTGTGAATAAATAACCTAGTTTTAAAAATGATAAAAGAACATCTTTAGAAATGTTCTTTTTTGTGATAAGTGTTAGTATTGATTATTTTAGGAATTTCTAGTAAAATGAACTTAGAGATGAGGTTGTATATGAATAAAGACTGTATACAAGAAAGAGAAGAATATATCATCCAAGAAAATCAAGATGGTACTAAAATTACCGTTCGAGAATTACAACTAGAAATATTAGACATCATGGATGAAATTCATCGTGTTTGTGTAAAAAATAATATTGAATATGGTTTAATTGCTGGTTCTGCACTTGGAATTGTAAATTATAAAGGATTTATTCCTTGGGATGATGATATTGATATTTGTGTTTTAAGAAAAGATTGGAATAGATTTTTAGAAGCTTTAGATAAAGATTTAGATAAAAAGTTTTATTTTCAATGTTTTGAGAAAGATAAACGTTTTAATGTAATCAATGGACCTCAAATGAAAATTAGAAAAAGAAATACTTATATTGAAGAAGTAAATTGGCTTCTAAAAAATAGATGCAAATCTGGTAACGGAATCTTTGTAGATGTAGTAATATATGATAATATTGCAGAATCTAAATGGAAAGACGAAGGTGCTAGAACTGTCGTTAAAATAATGATGCCTTTTTTAGTACTACTAGATAATTTACATATTCCACATACACCACTAAAACGATTAGTAATGTGGCATTCTAATAGATATGCAAGAAAACATGAAGAAAGTTCTTTAATGTCCCAACCAGTTTCTGTACCATGGGAAAAATTCTTAAAAGAACCTGTTTTTAAAAAAGAAGATATACTACCATTTAAATTATACGAATTTGAAGGTAGAAAATACTATTCTTATAATAATATTGAAAAAATTCTAAAACAATGGTATGGACCAAATTGTTTAAAAAAGTGGGATGGAAAAAAATGGGTAGAAACACTACCTGTTGAAAAAAGAAATCCAAAACATACAGCTCATTTAAATCTAAATGGAGAAAACAAAAAAAATTAAGAATTGGAAGTGATTTCTGCCGATGATGAATAAACTAAAAATTGGGATTTTTCTTGGATGTATTCTAATCCTAATTGCTATTTTAATTGGAATTATCTTTGAACATGATATAGCATTTATCTTTGGTGGAGTAGGAATAATTATTATTGGAATTACATTTCTAGCTTATATTAATAAAGGTGACAAATAGTCACCTTTTAAAATAGAAAAAATAAACTAGACACTAAAAATCCCAAAATAGCGCTATACATATATTCAGAATACTTAGAAAATAAAAAATCCATTAATTTTAATAATAGGAAGCCTCCTATGCCAATTCCTAATAAAAATGGAACAATCTTTGCTATTTGAAATAAATAAATTTCACTAAAAAGAGTTAAAATTTCTTCATACCACCCTAAGGAAAGAAAGATTGCAGTTCCGCTTATCCCTGGAACAATGGTAGAAAAGGATTCAATCAATCCCATAAAAAAGTAGGAAATAATGGGTTGAATAGGAACATTTCCCTGAGGTAAGAAAAATAAAATAGAAGTGAATAGAAAAGCTAAAATGGTAATTTTCAAAGAATTACTTTTTTTTATAAGTTCGGGGATGCCCGTTATAATGAAAAGAACAAATAATATCTTTAAAATAGTTCCATACTTTAAAAATAGTTGAAGTAACACTTTACTACCAAATATAGTAGAGAATATAAAGCCAGAACCTAAAACAGATAGAAAAAGCAAATTTTCTTTTGGTTTCTTTGAAAAATGCAAAATAGCATTCATTACTTTTTCATAAATACCAAGGCGAATAGCCAATATACTTCCACTAATTCCTGGTAGTACTTTTCCAATACCAATAATACAACCTATAAGAAAAAGTTTCATATTTTCACCTAATCTATTGTATTCAATAGGTAAAGAAAAAATAACTTTTCAGTTATTTTGCCACGCCTCTAAAATATCCATTTTGAACATACTTCGTTTCGTTTACTACAATAAATGCTTTTTCATCAGATTGTTTTACAAGTTCTTCTAATAGAGCTAAATGATCACTATCAATTTCCAAAAAAAGCATTAATTTATTTTTCCCCTCTAATCCTTGTGCACTGACAACAGATAATGCATAACCATTTTCTCTTAAAATATCTATTAACTTTTTATTTTCTTGATGAATAACAATTTGAACACCTAATTTACTTCTTATGAAAGTTTTAGAAATAAAACCACCAATAAAAGTGCCTGTTGCAAACCCTCCAGCATACGATACTGCAATCCATAGACTGTTAGAAGCACTATTCAAAGCATCTTTTACAACTAAAAACCAAATAGTTACCTCTACAAAACCAATTAAAGCAGCAATCACATTTTTTCCTCTTACTGTCATAACCGTCCTGATGGTTCCTAAAGAAACATCCATAATTCTAACTAAAAAAATTCTTATACATAGAAATAATAGTTCCATAATTTTCCTACTCCTCTAATTTTATTATACACAAAAAAAATCTATATTACTATAGATTTTTATTTTTTCTTTATATTAGAACTTACATCCAATTGTTTTTGTAAATAACTAGTAATATCTTTGTAACCTGTAAAATGTTTTGTTATTTTTCCATCTTTTATAACAAATAACGTAGTATCTGATATTCTAATATCTTTAACAGATTCACTAATAGTTGTTTTATCAGCCATATATATTTTATTCATTGTATCATTCATATCTACTACATAATAACTTTTTTGGGCAGAATATACATATCTTTGATATATCGCCTCATCATTTAAATTTGTTAGTGCAAATACATAATACTCTTTATTACTATGGTCTAACATATTTAAAAAAGCGGTTCTGTTAGTATTACTACTAGTGTTACTATTATCTGATAATTTAGTTGTTCTTTTTGATACTAAGAAATCAGTTAAAAGATAGAAGGAACCAAAAGTAATGAGAATAACTGCTAATGTAACAATAACAGATTTCACACCAACTGGTTCTTGTACTTGTTTAATATCTTTCTTTGAATGTTGTTCTTTTATTTTTGCTTTCTTCACTGCTAATCACCAAAAATATTATAACAAATATTGAAACTACTTACAACATTATTTTGCAATTGCTGATACACTAATGGATTCTGCTACACTTAACATCTCTTCTAATTTTAAATTTTCAGAAACTAAAGAATATTCTACTCCATTACTAGTCCAAGAAATAGAGTAATCTGTTACAGCACCAATTGTATCACTAATGTGATATGGTTCCCCATACACAATATTGGTTTCTAACTCTTTTGATACTGTTGCAGTTTCTTCTACTAACATAAAAGGACTATCGCCATCAAAATTTAATATAACTCTTTCTCCACTATCTAACTTCACTTTATCTTGACTTGTCAAATAAGTATTATTTGGCATATACATTGGATAAACAACAGAATCTAATGTACTCATTGTTGTTTTTGTTGTCTCTTTCCCATCCATATTTTTTTCTAAGCTAAAATATTCTTTATCGAATTCTTTCTTTTCATCAATGTTTGAAAAGCTCATACTCATTTCAATAGAATTGTTGTTATTAAATATTTCTACTTTCTGAATTTGAAGTTTTTCATCAACATATACTTTTTGAGTTACTAAATCGGCATTATTAGAATAATTAACTTTACTGGTAAAAATATAACCTTTATCTGCTTTTTCTAACTTTTTATTATCATCCTTTTTTAAATCTGTAAATATTCTTTCTAATAAATATATTTGCGAATTATTATATGGCCAATCACTTTGGAACTTAAAGCTTTTATTTAAAGAAGGTGTCAGTACAAATACTCCATCTTGATTTCTAAGTATTATCTGTTCATGATTATTTACCTTATTAATAAGACTTACACGATAATAGTCTTCTTCTTGGTAAGCTACATCTACATTATAAGTATAAGAGTCTTCCCCTCTATAAATTAACAGTTCCCCTGTCAAATGATAGGATGTTAATTCACTAATCTTTTTATCTAGTTCTTTATAAGCATCCTTTTCATTGTATTTTCCACATCCAACTACTAAAAAACAACATAGAATTACAAATATTATCTTCTTCATATTTACCTCACTTTTCACTTAAGTATATGGGTGTCTTAAGGAAATATGAAAAAGTTAAGAGTATTTCTCTTAACTTTTTTTCTGTAATACAATTTTTACTGTTGCCTTCTTTGGTACAAAAGTAACTAAGCGTGCATTAGAAGATGTAGGTCTAATCTTAATTGGTACATCATATGTACCTTCCTTTGTATAGCCACTTAAATCAACATAAGCTTGGACTTCTGATTCTTTTAATGAACGAATAACGTTATATGCTCCTGTTACATCTACTAATACCTCAGCATCATCAACCGCTAATGCATTTGCTATAAATCCATCTGGAGTATTTAATGCATCTACTCTTAAAGTCATTGTAATAGGATCACTACTTTGTGTCACTTCTACTTTTACTTTAACTTTATTAACAGACATCTTTTTAACTCCTACTGGTTTTGGAATCTCAACATCAGCCTCATAATTAGATGTTAATTTACTTACATCTACTTTAATATCAATTCCGTTTTGTTCTAATTGATCTAAAGTTTCTGCAGAACCATACACAGTAATTGTCTCTTGACTGAAGGAATAAGAACTAATAGCATTTCCAAATGGAACATCATTTTCTGGAACAAAATTTAAATTTACTTCTCTAGAAGAAGATGTAAGTGTTACTTTAGCTGTAACATTCTCCTTCTTATTAATTTCTACATCTACTACATTTCCTTCCTTATCATAAGCACGAAGAGGTAGATTTTCTAAAGTTTGTGTACCAGCTTCTACTTTTGTTAAATTATCTACATCAATTAAAGCTTGTACTGTTGCCACTTTTTCAAGTTGGAAATCAGCACCACTAATAACGACTTGATCTAAGTTTAGTTCTACATTACTAACTTCTAATGTACTGTCTAAAAGATCTTGATTAATAATGTTATAAGATAGTGTCTGATTCTTAGATTCCTTATCATATACAACAATTGTTACTTGAGAAGGATTAACACTATATTCAATAGAAGATAAACCATTGCTATCATACTCTACATCTACTTTGTAAGTACCAGCTTCTTTAATATTAGTTAAATCTAATTTTACATTATGATTAGAAGATTGTTCAGCAATATATAAATCTGCCTTACTTCCTATCAAAGTAATATCAAAAGTTTCTGGAATACCTGTAATAACAAAACGTTCCTCATTATATAATACTTCTGCCTTTTGATTTTTAAATACTTTCGCACTACTGGTAGTAAGCGTTAATATTTTCTGATCTACTACAATAAATAAAATAATGGATAAAAATAAAGAGAGAAACAATAAAGTAGACTGTTTAGCTAAAAATCCTTCTAATT
Organism: uncultured Bacilli bacterium; assembly: GCA_910589375.1. Taxonomy (GTDB): domain Bacteria; phylum Bacillota_I; class Bacilli_A; order RF39; family UBA660; genus UBA5578. The sequence continues at coordinate 14,345 of CAJUTK010000001.1, forward strand.
TATGACTTGATTTATCAAATCCATTTGTAATTTTTAAAACTACTTTTGTAATAGGAACAACAACATGTTTATCAAAAAATTTAGCAATTTTTTGACCAGTACGACCTAATTTATTCAGCATGCTCTTCTTCCTCCTCTTCTTCTTCATCGATTACCATATTCTGTTTTGGTCTTAATCCTTCTAGTAATAGAAGTTTTACTTCATCTGTTGATAAATTATAATGTAATTCTCCACCAATTGCAACAGATAATCTACCTGTTTCTTCAGAAACGATAAGAGCGATACAATCTGTAAGTTCAGAGATTCCTAAAGCAGCTCTATGTCTTGTTCCTAAACGTTTACTAATTTTTAAATTATCACTCGTTGGAAAAACTGCTCTGGCACTTGTAATTTTATCTCCCTGAATAATAACTCCACCATCATGTAATGGATTATTTGGGAAGAAAAGAGTAACTAATAATTCACTAGAAATATCTGCATAAATCTTTTTTGATTTCTCAATATAGTCATTTAAACTGTTATCTCTTTCAATAATGATAAGAGCACCAGTTCTAGTTTTTTTCATAGCTTCCATAGCGGTTACAATTTCATAAACTACTTTTTCACGTTCATCAACAGTAAGAACCTTATGGCGTCCAAGTAACTGACTACGTCCTAATTGTTCCAATACATTTCGAATTTCTGGTTGAAAGATAACAATGATTGCTAAAATTCCCCATTCTAAAACATAATCTAATAAATATCCTATTGTTACTAAATTGAAAATTTTACTAACAATTACTAATGCTATTATAAAAATAATTCCTTTAAATAATAGTATCATTTTAACATTTTTTCTTAAACTTTTAAGTACATAATAAAGTACTAGCCAAACTAATAAAACATCTATGATCTTTCTGGCTAAATCAACAATCATATTATCCCTCCGTAACTAATCACTAGCATAAACTATTATAACACAAGAAGCACTTTTTTCCAAATTTTTCTATAGCAAAATAAATACTTTTATAACGTTTAAACTCTAGTGTTTTTTCTAATAAAAATGATTTTATAACATAAATTTTTTTATTTCTTCACTATTTCTTAGCTTAGAAAAAATTCTATCAGAAAATGAAGATAAATCTGTTAAATCTAATTTTAAAATAGCCGCGGTCTCCTCGTTAGATAATCCTAACTGAAATTTATAAGTAATATACATTTTTTCTTTATCATCTAATGTATTTAATAAATCTTTCATTTCTTCACTAAATTCATCACTATCTACCTCTGGCGCTGCTATTTTATCCATAACTTTTAGGGTTTTATTGGAAGTATTATTTCCAATTGGTTGCTCTAATGAAACAATTCTTTTTTCTTGCATGTACTTCACAAAATAAGCACTAAGGAATCCATTGATAGATTTATTTAAATAGCTAACTACCATTTTCACATTATTATTATAATTTCTGTCAATTAATTCTAATAACTGTAAATTAAGAGCACTATTTAATTCTCTCTTAAAGTCCTCATTTTCCTTTAATCCATATGCAAAAAGATAAGAACGAATTCTTGAATAATGATAGGTTTCTTGATGCATAAGAATAAGATATCTAGTGTCAAATAATCCCGATTTATATACACCAATTAAAAATATAATGTCAATATCACAAACCTCAACATCAGAAATTTTTCCTAATAATTTAGACTTTTCTAAAATTAATTTTAAAGTATTCATTGATATACTTAGTTTTTCTCCTTCTTCATTATCATGAAAATACCAAATTAAGTTGACAATAGTTGACAAATTATTTTGACATTCTAATAATTGAATTACATTTTCATAATCAATATTTAAAAAGTCTAATATTTCTTTTAACCTTTCTTCACTAATATGTTCAGTTTCTTTTAGATACTGAAAAATTTCCCTTAAATCATCATAATATTTTTTTCTAGTATAATAGCCAATAGATTCTTCTACTGCTTCTTCCATAGTAACATCAGATTTATTTAAACTATCTGTCACACGTTCTCTGACATATTTTTCATTTAGACCTGTTCTTCTACAATAAGTAATTAAAGGTTCTTCTTTATAATAGTATTTAATACCATTTCTTTTAATATTGGAAAATGCAATATCCATAGCTTCCTCTAAAGCAATATCATGGTGTTCTTTTAAAAGCGCAAATATATAGTTATATACCGTATTATAAGAATAATTATTATCCTTACAATATGCATATAGTGTAATACCTTTATAGTAAAGGTAGCACCCCACATAATTTTGATAATTTTCTAAAGCGGTTGCTAAACGTTCTTGCTCTGTCAAAGAAGAATACTTGGGATTTTTCCTCATTTTCGATAAGGTTTTAATAATCGTATTATAGACAATACCATGTTCTTCACAATAAGCATATAAAGGAATACCATCTACAAAATGATAAATACGCCTTTGATGTTCTACTAAAAAGTAAGAATCAACTACTTCTTGTATATCTGCTTCTGGATTCTTTTTAAGTTTTCGCAAAATATAAGTTCTAATAGAAATATAATTATACTCTGGATGTAAGCGACAGTAATCTACTAATGGCATCCCATCATAAAAATATTTGATTCCTCTATCACCAAAGTCTTCTACTGCTATTCTAGTTGCTTCGTCGTCTGTTAAACTAGGATTTCCTCTTTTTATGGTTAAAGTACGATCCGCCATAGTATTATAATTTAGGTTATTTTCTCTACAATAATCTGCTAAAGACATCCCATCATATCCATATTTATAATATACTTTACCACAAGTAGAAAGAACTGTTTTCATAACCTTGTCGATAGGAAGTTCCGGATGTTCATCTGCGTAGATTTTTATTCTATTTCTTTGTGTATCTGCATTTAATCCATGTTCTTCACAATATTCTTCTAACGTTTTATTTTCATAAAAGTATTTGAATCTGCTATCCGTAAATTCTTCTACGGCCATTCTAGTTGCCTCATCATTTGACAGTTTAGAATTTTTAGATTGAAGACTCACAATACGTCTTACCATAGTGGCATAATTAAGATTATTTTCTCTACAATAATCCGCTAGAGATATTCCATCATATTTATAAAGCACCCTGTCACGATGATCAATCACATACTTCGTAGCAGCATCTTCGGAAACACCAGGATGTTTCTTAATATAAAGTCTTATACGTCTTCTTTGTGTTCCAACATTTAATCCATGTTCTTTGCAATAGTCATCTAGTGATATACCATCATATTTATACTTACTTCCCATATAACCCTCTAAAATTTATAGTTTGTATTATATCAAAATAAAAATGGAAAATCTATTCCATTTCTAATTTTCTTGGTAAAGACCTAAATGATAAGCCTCTATATTATGTTCTTTTAAATATAGTTCTACATAACCAATAGATACTTTCTTATTCTCTTCCTGCAATAACTTATTTTCCTTCAATACACTTATTAAAATATCCTCATATTTTTTGCCTTCTTCTTCTGTAATGCTTTCTTGCTCTACATCATATTCAATTTCTAAAAAATAGCCTAAATCTTCTATTTCATCTAATACCATAGTAATAGAATCATTAATTTTATAAGTCTTGCGTTTTTTTAAAATAGGCGCTAAAACAATTAGTTTTTCTTTAAATTCTTCATAATTATAACAGGAAATATCCAATTTTAAATTTTGAAATACTTCTTCTATCTTTTCTGATGGAAAAGGAGAAAATGGAAACCTTGTTTCTCTACAATAAAGATGTGTTAAATCATTCGTACTTAGTTTAAAATCTATCTTTTCTTGATTTCTAATGCGTAAAAAATTTCCATTCCTAAGTAAATCGTAATTTTTAGTATCATAGTAAATGTCTTCTTCTCTTCTTTCTTCTACTAAAGGAAAATCTACTTTAGGAAAACTCTTTAATTTATATTTTAATTCTACTTCTATCATATTATCACCAACAGATTTATTATAACAAAAAAACATGTATAATCATACATGTTTAAGATAAATATTCCATAATCTCAGCAGCACCCTTTTTACCAGCTTCCATAGCAAGAATTACTGTAGCAGCACCTGTTACAGCATCTCCCCCAGCAAATACTCCTTTTTCACTTGTTTTTGTACCATCTACAATAATTAAGTTTCTTTCATTTCTTTCTACTTTAGAATCTGTTGTAGCAAGGTCATTCGCAGATGTTCCAAGTGCCATAACAATAGTATCACAATTCATAATAGTATGACTATCTGGTATTTCTCTTACAGATTTTCTACCATCTGATTCTCCAGCATACTCCATAGCAATTAATTCTACTCCTGTTACATGATTATCCTCATCTTTTAAAATACGAGTAGGATTCTTTAAGGTATCAAAAATGATTCCTTCTTCCATCGCATGTTCTACCTCTGCTTTTCTAGCAGGCATCTCATCCATATCACGTCTATAAACGATGTGTACTTCGATACCTAAACGTCTTAAACTACGAGCAGCATCCATAGCAACGTTTCCACCACCTACTACAACTGCTACTTTAGAGTCTTTAACTGGTGTCATAGCATCTTTTTTATAAGCATTCATTAAATTAATACGAGTTAATACTTCATTGGCAGAGAATACTTCATTTGCATTCTCATTTTCTATTCCCATAAATTTAGGAAGACCTGCTCCAGTACCTAAATAAATGGCATCATATTCTTCTTGTAAATCTTCTAAACTTAAACTTTTTCCTATAACAGCATTTAGTTCTACTTTTACACCTAATTTCTTCAAAGAATCTACTTCTTCTTCTACAATCTTCTTAGGTAAACGAAATTCAGGAATTCCATAAGTAAGTACTCCTCCTGCTTTATGTAACGCTTCAAAGATGGTTACTTCATAACCATTTTTAGCAAGTTCTCCAGCACAAGATAAGCCACTTGGGCCTGCTCCAATAACGGCTACTTTCTTATTTTTCTTAACAATTTCTTTTGTTAACGATAAATGATTTTCTCGAGCATAATCCGCAACATATCGTTCTAGTGCGCCAATTGAAATGGCATCTCCTTTAAAACCTTTGATACACATTGCCTCACACTGTTTTTCTTGTGGACAAACTCTACCACAAACAGCAGGTAAACTCGAAGATGCTTGAATAACTTCATACGCTTTTTGCATATCATTTTCTTTGATAGCTTCAATAAATTCAGGAATTCGAATATTAACTGGGCATCCTTTTACACATCTTGGATTCGCACAATTAAGACAACGACTAGCTTCTTTTTTTGCTTCTTCTTCTGTATAACCTAAAGCTACTTCTTCAAAATTATGAGTGCGGGTATCAGCATCCGCAATACGCATATGTACTTTTTCCATTATTTATCACCACAATTTCCGCAACCGCCATGATGGGTACTACCCTCTTCCATCATGAGTTTCTTTCTACCTTCCTCTGTCTTATAAATACTCATTCTCTTTAAAGCATTATCAAAATCTACTTTATGGCCATCAAATTCTGGTCCATCTACACAAGCAAATTTTACTTTGCCATCAACAAGTAATCTACAAGCTCCACACATACCAGTACCATCTACCATAATAGGATTCATACTAACGATAGTTTTAATTCCTAATTCTTTTGTATATAACGCTACAAACTTCATCATGATAACTGGTCCAATCGCTACACAATAATCATATTTCTTATCTAGTTTCTTCATCATATCCGTTACATTTCCCTGATTACCGTAACTTCCATCATCTGTTGTAATATAAAGATTATTACATACTTTCTTAGTCTCTTCTTCAATAACAATAATATCTTTTGTTCTAGCGCCATAGATAATATCTACATCTACCCCACGACTAGTTAAATATTTTGCTTGTGGATAAACGGGTGCTATTCCAACACCACCTGCTACAAATAGAATTTTCTTATCTAAGATATCATCATTTTCCATTAATTCAGATGGATTACCAAGTGGACCTGCTACTGAAAATAAGCTATCTGTTACCTCAGTTAATTCCATCGTAGATGCACCTATTACTTGATATATTAAGCTTAATATTCCATTTTCTCTATCATAATCATAGATTGTTAATGGAATCCTTTCAGATGACTCATAGGCCATTACAATAACAAACTGTCCTGGTAAACATTTCTTTACCACTAAAGGAGCTTCTACTTCTAATAAATAGACATCTTTTCCAATACATTCATTTTTTCTAACTCTATACATATCCTCACCTATTATCAGTATACAAGATAATAAAAAGGAATGCAATCAAAAAAAGCCAGTATTAGCTTTCTTTTAAAACAAAGTTTCCATTTTCAAAAACAGTATATTCTTCTCCATCCCAAGTAGTTCCTACTATTGTTAAATCAGAAGTACCTACCATAAAATCTGTATGAACGTTAGAATGATTAACGCCTTTTTCTAATAATTCTTCGCGAGACATATTCTCGCCATTTTCATAACATTTTGAGAATCCATCCCCGATTGCTAAATGGCAAGATGCATTTTCATCATATAAAGTCTCATAGAAAACAACATTCATATTAGAAATAGGAGAATCATAATCTACTAATGCTACTTCTCCTAAATAACAAGAATTATCATCCGTTGCTACCATATTTTCTAATATTTCTTTTCCCTTTTCTGCATTAATCTCTACTATTTTTCCATCTTCTAGACGAAAAGAAAAATTTTCAATTAAAGATCCACCATATACGAGTGGTCTTGCACTATAAATAGTACCATTAACACCTGTTCTAAGAGGAGTTGTAAATACTTCTTCTGTTGGCATGTTAACAATTAAGGGACCATCCCCTGCTCCACACCATACATGATTTTTAGGTAATTCTATTACCAAATCAGTTCCTAAATCATTTGTATAATGAAGATAACGGAAATGATAGTTATTTAACAAAGAACTTTTCTTATGACTTAATCTCGTCTTTTCATTCCATGCTTCAATAGGATTATCTTCGTATACCAAACAACATTTAAAAATAGCATCCCATGTCAACTCTAAAGCATTCTCTTTATCAGGAAATACTTGTTTTGCGTATTCTTCTGTTGCAACGATTGAAATACACCATGGTACATCATCTGTACTTTGACGTTTTTTATAATAAGGTCGTGATGCTCTAAACTGATGAGAGGTAATAGATATTTTTTCACTTGGAATATCTTTCATCATTTCTGGCGCATCAGAATAAAGCATTAAGAAAGCTGCATCCTTTTTAGCATATTCATCAAATATTTTCTTATTCCAAAAAGAACTTTCTAATAAATCTTCTTTTTCTAAGTGAAGTAATTGTTCTCTCTTTAACCCATTATCTTCCCAATCAAAATAAATATCTGTAACACCTAGTTCATAAGCCCTATTAGTTAAGACTTGAATAAAATCAATTGCTTTAATAGGTGCAGAAATAAGAAGTGGTCTGATTCTTTCTTTTAAATTCAAACAACGTATTAGTAATAAATCTGCATATTTTATAAAATTCTCATTCATAGTTTCACCATCCTTTTTTAGTATACCATATTCTAGCTAGAAATTTGTCAAAAGAAAAAAGATTTTATTATCCCTTTTTCTTTTCTTCTAATAAAGTTTGATAGTTACCAGTTTTAGAAAAAATTTCATAACCATGCTTTTTTCTAAACTCTTTTCTCTCTTCTTTTTCCATCTGTAAAACTTCTTCTGCTACATCAATATGAAGAATACCATTTAAATGATCATATTCATGCGATAAAACTGTTGCTTCAAATCCTTCAAAAATAGATTTCTGCTTTTCCCCAAACTCATCTACATATTCTATTTCTATTTTATAAGGTCTTAAAACTCTTCCCATATTGTTTAGACAACTAGCGCAAGCCTCCCAATATTCTGTTAAACCAATTCTTTTTGTAATTACGGGATTAATTAAAATTCTTCTCTCATTATGTTCTTGATCTTCCAAATTATCGATATCTGTATTTTTTAGGTAAATGATTCTCTTTTGAATACCTATCTGTACTGCTGCCATAGCAAGCACTTCATGTTCTAAACAGAATTCTTCTAATACTTCAATCTCTTTTTGATAACTATCCTTTGTAAAATCTACTTCTTTTGATCTGGTCCTTAAAAATTTTTCATGATTTAATATTGTATAGGCCTCCATACTATCACCACACTCATTATACCATATTATCAACTAAAAAGCATTGATTAACAATGCTTTCTCTTAATTATATCTCTCTTTTATCTTAGCGATAGTTTCTAATACTTCCTCTTTATCCTTAGCAGTAGCATTACTACGTAGATATTCGCAGATATCTCTTACGTAAGAAACACCCTTTCCAAATTTTTCAACCATCCAGGCTTGATTTGGAAAAATCCATACATGGAAATGTTTTGATCGTTCCTCTTGTACAAGAGTTATCTCATTCGTAATTCCTAATTCTTTTAAAATAGAAATACTCTTACTAATAATTTCTATTAATCTATGTTGTTCTTCTATATTTAATCCAGTAATCGAATTAATATGTTTTTTTACATTAATAATCAAGAAACCATTTAAAGGGATTTCTGGATCACTTGCTAAAAGAAAAGTATCATCTTCATAAATAAATCCTCCAGGCGGAATAATTTTTTTATTAGATATCTCACATCCTAAACAATTATATTGATAATGGTTCCCTAAGAAATCTACCATTTCTTTTGAATTACCTATTAAATTTTCATTCACAAAATCACCTTATTCTAATTTCCATAATTGAAATTTTCCTGTTATCTCATTTACATCTTTAGTATTTCCATAAATAATAGCTCCTAAATATTCTAAATTTTCTTCTTCTTTAGATGCTACAGCAGAAACTAACTCCTCATCTGTTCTTGTTTCTAACATTTCTTTTGGATAATCTGCTACTAATAAATTAGGATTACTTTTTGCCTTTTCGATAGCACTTCTTAATTTACTAGCTTTCACTTTTGTAATAATAAATGGGAACTTACTAATTCCTAAATGTTCCTTATTAGACTTATCTAATAAAATAGGTTTTCCCATAATTTCTTTATCTGAATACTTTCCAATGGCAATTGATAAATGTCCTATCACATTTAATGCAACAGATACCTCTACATTTGTTGCAATAATTCCAACTATTTTTTTATCTTCATAATTCATAAAATTCCTCCTTCATTTTAATTTAAAATAAAGGAGATACTACATTTTCTAGTACTTCTATTTTAGCCCACAATTCAGCTCCATGCATTTTTCTTGGATACTTAATCATATTTTCCTCCAATTATCCAATTATTTATTTCATTATATCATATTATTTCCATTTTAAAGTTGGAATTAAAGTATTTTTTAAATCCTTTGAAAGTTTATAAGAATACATACTATAGTATAGTTCTACAACCTCAGGAGTTACTTCGTGCATTTCATAATTTCCTTCCGGTGTCTTTTTATAAGCAAAATAATGTGTTATTCTGCCAACAGTTACTTGATGAATAGCAATATAAACACTCTTATCCCTATTATAAAAATAGACATTTTGTAAAAGATGTTCATCCCCAAGAAACATTTTTAATAATGCTTGTACATATTTAACACCTATTACATATCCAGTACTTACCTTAAGTGCATTAATAAAATCTCCTATTTTTTGGTAGACATAATAGGAATATTCTTCTTTAGATCTACATTTTTTTTGAATTTCTTCTAATTCTTTTTTTAATTGTTCTAAAAGACTTTCTGTATTGGAATCTTTTTGATATACATCTTCATCTACATATGAAAAATCAAATTTATCTTCATAAGGCTTCTTAGAAATTTGACAATTATAATAAGTGTCTAATCCGTATTTTATCCCAATCATATCTTTATAAGATGCTGTTAAATCTGCTCTATAAACCCTACCATTAAAAAAAACTTCTACATAAGCATGAACTGGCTTCTTTATTGAAACTTTTCTAATAGGATCAAAAACTTCTTCCTCTACATATTTTACTCTTGAAACAATGCTGAAAGCATGTAATAATTCATTATATAAAATAGCCCAAGAAAAGCAAGTAATATCAAAATCAGTAACATTTCTAATATCTATTTTTTTCTTACGTAAATTTTCTCTTTCTTCTACTGAAGAAAATATCCAAAGAGGATCATATTCAAATAAGTCACCTGTTCTTTTATAAATATATTGTGCAATCTTTAACTTATCTGTTAATCCTAGACTTGCTATTTCTTGCTTTAAAGCCCCCAATAAATCCATATTATCCCCTTCTTTATTCGGCATGTATTTTAGCAAATTTATGCTTTTTTGTCAAAATGAAAAACGAATCAATAACATGATTCGTTTAAATACTAAATGGTGGAGGATAAGGGATTCGAACCCTTGACCCCCTGCGTGCAGGGCAGGTGCTCTAGCCAGCTGAGCTAATCCCCCAAAACAAGCCAATAATTCCGACTACTGCTTAATTATATCTAAAATCATTTTGCTTGTCAATACGTAAAATAGCATTTTATATGTTTTTTACCTTTTGATAAGGTCCTAAAACACCAAAAAGATACTGTACTACCCTATCAATGGCCTTTTTGGAAACTTTTCTAGTACCAATTTGATAACCTGTGATAAATAAGTTAGCCTCTTTTGGAGTACAATTCGAATAGATATCTAAACTAGCAATAAAAGAAAGAGCATACCCGATTTCTTTTTCTAAAGAACCTGATAAAAGTTCATATAAATACTTGACATCAAAACAACTAGAAAATCTATCAAACTCTACTAGAACATTCTTTAAATATTCACGATTCCTCTTCAATAATAAAAATATATAAAGAGCACTATAAAGACGAATGATTCTAGCTATATAATGATTCAAAGATAAATTTCTCTGCTTTTCTACCTCTGCTTTTTGATCATAGCTTTGTAACATATCAAAACTGTAGTGTTCTCTTGTCATAGAAGCTAACTCAGCATAATATTTAGATAAATTAATCCCATACTTTAAATAATTTTCTACGTGACCTGATTCATGTAGTAAAGTAACTGTATCTTGAATGCCATTTATACTGTTAACTAATATATAGTAGTTATTCTTATCCAAAAAGTAAGTTTTTCCTAAAAACGAAGTTATGGAAGATAAATAACAAAACTGGATTTTTTCTTGACAGTTTGAAATTCTCCTAAAGTATGGATAGTCAGCTGGTTCTTTTCTTCTCATGTATATTTTAGCAAGGTTTACAACATCTTCTTCTGGATATCTTGAAAGGGTTGGAATTGGAAGTTCTACTTCTAATGGGGATAACAATTGTCCAATATAAAGAATTAAAGATATTTCTTCCTGATAATTAGAAATATCAAATTGGTTAATAGCTCTTCTAAATTGAGCTTTGGTAATAACTCCTTTTGAATCCCTTTTTTGTGTATAATCATTAATCATTTCCTTATAGACATCTTTTTCTAAAAGGCTTCTTTGACTATTAGAGGACGAGTTTATCTTTTCTTCTAAATCACTTATTTGCCAACCATACTCCATACAATTCCTCCGACTGGCTTATTCTATCACCATTCAAATTCAAAGTCAATTAATGGATAGTATTACAAGCTCCACTAACTGGCTCATAAAAGCAATGATTCTTGTATTGCCCCGCTAATGGTTGATCATACCAAGTAGATAAACAAGCTTTATTTCCTGGAGCATAAAACCATAAAGCATTAGTAGCAGGATGATAATACTCCCCTTTAATCACACGATTTGCTAAATCCCTTTCTTTACTAGTAGGAGATCCATAAAATAAAGAACTAGAAGTACCACTAAATCCTCCTGGATTCTGATTAATTGCTTGATATAATGTTGTAATATTTTTAAAGGTATAACAATCTGCTAAAACTCTATTTACAGTAACATTGCCTACCATGAGCATGCCTAAAGCACCCTCTCCTATTGCCTCAGCTCTCATAAGTCTAGCAAGCAAATCTCTTTCTGAATTCGTATATTTAATAACCATTCTATCACCATTATATTATATGAATTTTTCTTGAATATTTTAATTCTTTGTGTTATAATTAGTCATGTCAGCAAAATTTATATACCTAGGGGTGTAGTTAAATGGTATAATAACGGTCTCCAAAACCGCTGTTGGGAGTTCGATTCTCTCCACCCCTGCCATTGAAAAATATTCGCTTTTAGCGATTCAATATAAAACTAGTAGAATTTTCTACTAGTTTTTTGTATAATGTTTTACATTTATTTTTTATTCTATTAGTTGTCAGTATTGCATATTTATGATAGAATACAAGTTATTTAAAGGGGAATATTTATGACCAAGTTAAATTTAGAAAGATGCTTATTCCATGGCCTAAGAGCATACGGATATAGATATACTTCATTAGCCAAAAAAAGGAAGCAGAAAAATTAAAAAAGATTATAGCAACTGGGTGTATCGCCTCTCGTAAAAATTTAAAAAGAATCTTATCTTCTGATGAATATAATACTATTTGCGATGTAAATACCAATTGGAATGAAGATGACTACGTTTCTATCACTCCTTTTCATACTAAACAAAAAAATTTTCCTGCACATCGTAATGGAGAATGTGTAAGTACATGGGATAACTCATATAATATCTATGTAGCACATCATCCAGCTATTATTTTAAATAGTACTCTTTTAGAAAATCTTTCTATTAGATCAAACCCTAATGATAATATGCTTGGAGAAATCCAAGTTAAAGATAAAATCCCTGCTGAATATTTTATCGGCATTTCTCTTCCTGGAATATCTAATTTTGATCGTTGCTTAAACGCCTCTATTGCAAGAATTTGTGCTAAAAATCAAGAACGTCCAACAAATTGGGAAAATTGGTATGATGAATATTATCAAGAAATACATTATGAAATGCGTGAAAATACGCCAGAGCAAATGGCAAAAAAATGGTATGAAACCCTTTTTATATTTGAAGACGCTTTAAAAAATTTATCATCTCCACTAAAACTATATGAAGAAGGGACAGGAAAGCAAATTATTTTTTCAGATAAAATGGAAGAAATAGAAAAAATGAAGAAAAAAGTAATGTCTCTTCTTTTTTAAAATTAAATTTCTGATAGAAGTATCAGTTTTTTATAAGCCTATGATAAAAAACAGTTATACCAATACGCAAAAAGCCAGTGCTAAATTAAATGCTATGATGCAACAACTAATGGGAAGTACTAATGAAGAAAAAATGACTTTTATTTCAAAACTAGAAAGAAAAAGTTTTTATAAAACCATACCTAAATAGTTCTTTTATAAAAGGAACTTTTTTTATTTATAAGACCATTCACTAATACTTTTTTCTGGGAAAAATCTTTTACAATACAATCGCTCTAATTTAATAAATCCTTCATGATAAAAACCTAGTTCTAAAAGCATTCTTTCTCTAATTTGTTCAGCAGTTGATTCTTCTTCATAAATTCTTAAAGCGATTAATTCTGGATCTATAACTAAGATAAAGAAAACAGCTTTTCTATACACATCAAAAAGTTCTAAAATACTATTTGGATTATTAATATTAAAAGAAAGTGTACAAACATCTTTTGGATTTCTACAAGCTGAAAAGTAATAGTTTGCTTTATTAGATAACAATTGAAAATCTATTTCTTTTATTTCATCAAAATTAGGAATTCCTTTAAAACTATCTAATAGTTTTTTACTTTCATCAAACTTAATGTTAGATAAAATGATCCCCTCTTTCTTTACTTTTCGGAAATATACTTCCTCATATTTTAAGAATTCTGGATCAAACATACCTACTGTTTTTTCAATAAAAGAAATAATAGAACGTGCTCTTGGGCCAGCTATTTCTTCCGAATCAGCAGGAGAAAAACCTATAGCTAAAAGATGATAATAAATTGATAAATTAGGATCTATTGCTTGAATTAAAAATGCAATTTTATAATCAAATATTTTAAAGTCATTATTAGCTTTGCTATCCATTAAATAACCTAGCACAGCAAGATATCTTTCCAAACTGTTTCTAGGATATTTTGCAACTGGAAATAAATCACTTAAAGCTTTTTCTATTTTTTCTATTGTAACAGGAGTTAATAAGTCAAAAAAACTAAATTTATTAGAGTCTGAATAGAATCTTTTCCTATAATAGTTATATTTTTCACTCTGCCTAAATAAATAATGTAAGGGACCTACTGGTTCTTTCTTTTTTGTCATAGCAGCCTCCTTTTTTAGTAAGGTGTATTGTAACACAGCGTGTAAAAAAAGTAAATTAGTTGAATAAAGTTCTCTAATATGTTATAGTATTTTTAGATTGATAAAGGAGGAAGTTATGGAATTTAGAGAATTTTCAAATCCTGAAGCTGATGATTATGATATCACTAGTAGTATTGATGAAAGCAGAGCTACTTTAAGAAGGGACAATAGTCTCATGATTGAATTAATTGACTTAGTAGGTATTTTAGAGGATGAAGCATGGGTTTCTTATGGAATGTCTGAGGAAGAATATATGAATCCTACACGCGCCACTATTGAAAAAGTAAAAAAAGTACTACAAGAACAACAGGCGGAGAGAAAAGTAAAATAATCATTTTATAATAGGAGGAATTTATATGAAAAAAAGAACACTTGTAAACTGTTATTGTCAAAAGAATTCTTTTTTTCGTGTAAACTCATAAAAAAATAGGATAATAGACTTCCTTTATAATGAGTTTATGCATTCATTATAAAGGAGGTTTTTTTATGTTTATAAAAATAGTAAATTCTATACGATGTTGCCTTCTTCTATTAACACACTAAATAGAAAGAAGGTAATTATGAATATTGAAAATTTAATAGGAAACACTCCTATGATCGAAATAAAAGTAAAATATAAAGAAAAGACAATCAATGTATATGCAAAGTTAGAATACTACAATTATACTGGTAGTATAAAAGATAGACTCGCACAATATATTATTCAAGAATCTATAAAAGACGGTAGTCTACTACCAGGAATGCCAATTATAGAAGCAACGAGTGGGAATACTGGTATTTCCTTTGCTGCTCTTGGTGCTTATTATGGTCACCCAGTTCATATTTTTATGCCTGATTGGGCAAGTAAAGAAAGAATAGAAATTATGAAATTATATGGTGCTAAAGTATACCTCGTCTCTAGAGACGAAGGCGGATTTAAAGAAGCTATTAAAAGGGCAGATCACTTAGCTAGATTAATAAATGGATTTAGGCCAAATCAATTTGATAATCCTAAAAATATAGAAATACACTACCAAACTACAGGATTAGAAATTGTAAATCAAATAAAAAAAATAGATCGCTTTGTTAGCGGTATTGGAACAGGTGGAACTCTAATGGGTATTGCTAGCAGAATAAAAGAAGTTAATCCTAATGCTAGTATAACGGCTTTAGAACCCGCAGAACTTCCTATTCTAAGTTCTGGGATAAGCGAAGGAACTCATAAAATAGAAGGAATCGGAGATGATTTTATTCCTTCCCTTGTAAATAGAGAAATAATAGATAAAATTATTGCTATTAATGATGAAGATGCCATCAACATGTCTCGAATATTAGCGCAACAATTTGGACTAGGAGTTGGAATTTCTAGCGGAGCTAATTTATTAGCTGCTATAAAGACTAGCAAACATCAAGAAAATGTAGTTACTGTATTTGCAGACGATCTAAAAAAGTACTTAACAACTGATTTAACGAAAGATAGAAATAATGATAATAGTCTTATTTCTAATCAAATAGAAATTCTATCTATCCGTTCTCTTTGATAAAATAAAACCAGTAAATAAAAAAATTTACTGGTTTTATAACTTTTTTCCATTATTACTCTGTTTTTTTTACTATTACATGGTATAATATAGGTAGTTGTGAACATAGTAGCTTGTTCGTTCAGTAATTTTTTCTAGTAGTTCTACTGCTAGATTTTTTATTATAGAAAGGAAAATAATTATGATTGAAAAAAGCACAGAATTCAATGAAAGTGTATTTGTATTATACCATGTATTAAGCAGCATCTATCAAAACTTTGATGGAAGATTTCCAAAAGATATTGATGAAAAAATAGAGGAATTAATGAGACCTTTAATTAGTCATCTAGACTGTGATATTGAAGAAAACTGTGAAATTGAAGATATAAAATATTATCGAACTTTACTCCTTCATCCAGAAAATGACGACGAAAATAGTGAACTTTAAGAGATATCTCTAAATTTCTTATCACTTCTACCCAACATCCAATCCGCTGAATAATTACCTACTCTACATACTTCTATTAGAAAAGTTCCTAATATCAAATTTTTTCCAGTTTCATAGGCACTCCAAGTAGAAGAAGATGTATTGAGTCTTTTCACAAATGTTCTTAACGTTTCATTAAAATCTTTTCTTACTTCTGATATTCTAGAAGCTACTAGCTTCATATCTATAGTATCACTAGATACCATAGTAATTTTTTATTAGAAAGACCTAACAAATAATCTGCATTTATTTGATAATAGTTAGCTAGTTGATAAATTCTTCTAGTAGGCATTGTATCCTTAGCATTTTCCCATCGAGCATAAATAGAATCACTAACATGTAAAGCACTTGCTAATTTTCTCTTTGTTAATTCTTTTTCTTCTCTTATTTCTTTTAATCTAATACATTCCATAAAAACAACCTCTTAAACAATTTTTACATTAAATTAAGGATTATAAGTATCATCGAACAAAATACGAGCAAAAATAAATAATTCATGGTATAATAATTTTGCTATTCTACTTATCCGTAGTAAAAATAGGAAGGATAAAATTTCCATGAATATTCCAAAAATGTATGTAACCTATATTATTAAACCAATTGAGGATAATATTAAAGAATTACAGGGTTACTATTATAGTAAAAACATATTCAAATACCCACATAAACGAATGTATAAAAAATATATTGATATTTATTCCAAATTACTTCAAGAGAAATTAAAATATTTAGAAAAATTAATTGATGAAGAATTAGAGTTTCATGAGAAAACTAAAAAGTAATTGTTTTATTTTAAAAAAAATGATATTTTAAAATAAAAGGAGGAGTACTATGTATCAATGTTTTAGATTAACAAAAGGAATGGATTTAAAAAAAGAAATTGAAACTTACTCTATTCAAAATCATATTTCTGGTGTTATTTTATGCTGTGTTGGATGCTTAAATAAATTAACTATCCGCTTAGCCGATGGAAAATCTATATTAGGAAAAGAAGGTCAGTTTGAAATTGTAAGTATTACTGGAACCTTATCAGAGGACGGTGTACATATTCATATTTCTGCTTCTGATGAAAATGGAAATACTATTGGTGGACATTTAAAGGATGGTTGTATCATTAATACTACTGCTGAAATATGTTTATTAACATTTGAAAATATAAAATTTAAAAGAGAATTTGATAAAAATACTGGTTATGAGGAGTTAGTAGTAAAAGAAAATTTATAAAGCGTAAAAAAAACGCTTTATTTTTTTTATTTTTTATGATATAGTATAGGCGATGTCAGGGGGATGGGCAGAATGCCAGAATATATATGTACAATGGGTCCTAGCATTTCTAGTTTAGAAAAAATTATAGAACTATATCACTTAGGCCTTAGAACCATCCGATTTAATATGTCTCATATAGATTATGATATCAATGAAATACTAAAAATGATACAACAAGCTGAAAAAGAAGTAAATGGAAAAATATTTACACTATTAGATACTCGTGGATCTGAAATTAGAATAAAAGTTCCTTTTACTAGACAAATTCATAAGGGAGATATATTAACATTAGGAATAGACTTTTTTATCAATATTCCTTATAGCGGTCTTATATTATCTGATGATATTATACAAATTGATGACGGAAAAATAAAGCTTAAAGTACTTGCTAGCAGTGGCGAACTAATTACTGTAATGGCGCTTACCAATGGCAAATTAAAAAATGAAGCAGGTATGTATCTAGAAAGATTATCTAGTGCCTTACCTTTTCTATCGGAGGAAGATATTAAACACTTTCATCTTGCTTTTTCTAATAATCTTGATTGGGTTGCCTGCTCATTTGTAAGAACTGAAGAAGATATCCAAAGAGTATTAGAAATTAAAAGAATATATCCTAACTGCCAAACTAAAATAATGGCTAAAATTGAAACAAAAGAAGCTGTCTTAAACCTTGATAAAATTATTCAGATTAGTGATGGAATTATGATTGCTACAGGGGACTTAGGAGTTTCTTTCCCTCTTCACTTAATTGCTACATTAGAAGAATATATTGCACAAAAAGCAATCTCTAAAGAAACTGTTCTTACTATTGGTACTGGTTTTTTACGTTCCATGAAGCAAAGAAGTTTTCCAGAAAGAGCAGAGGTAACGGATTTGTATCAAGATTCCATTTTACAAATAAAATTATGTTTAGTGGAGAAACAGCAATTGCTGATGACCCAAGCAGTATTCTAAGAACAGCCAATTTAATATATGATTCTTTAGCAAGCGAATCTATACATGAATTGAAAGTAAAAAAATATGAAACAGCAAATAATTAGATAGGAGTTAAAATTATGGAAGAAAAAATTGCATTTTATTTTGAAGAAAAAGGAGCTTACGCTCCAAGAGAAGGATTCCCTTTTGTAACAAGAAAAAATATTGCCGCTATAGTAAAGTTTCAAAGTCAATATTTATTTCTTTCATGGAATGAAGTTGCTTATGATGGATCTTTAGTAACGGGAGGAATCGATGATGGAGAAGATAAAGAATCTGCTGTAAAAAGAGAAGTAGAGGAAGAAACTGGATACTTTGATATAGAATCTGTTACACCAGTAGATGCTATTAATGTATCAAGATTCTTTGTAGAGCATAAAGGTCAAAACAGAGAAGCTTATTATTACCCTTATCTTGTAACCCTTAAATCATTAAATCAAAGATCTGTTGATGCTTATGAGAAAAAGGAGCACTCTTGTTCTTGGGTAAATGCTGATGATTTAGATAGTGTAAATCTATTTGAAAATCATAGAAAAATGTTAGAAGCTGCTTTAGCAATGGAAAAAAATAAAAATAAAGTAAAGAAAATAGAACATTCATCATAAAATAAAAACTTTAGTTGAAATAACTAAAGTTTTATTTTTGCAATTTTTTCCTTATCATTCTTTTTACTTTTGGACTACTATTCTTTAGAAAAGGAACTTCGTTCAATAACTGTAATGCAGAATCTAATTCACCGTCACTATTAAAATTTCGTTCTGTTAATTCCCTTCTTATTTCTTTTAATTCTTCAATAGAGAAACTACCAAATTCTTTTTCCACTATTTCTGCTAATTCTAATGGTGTTCTATCCACTGGCAAGGTTAAACCACCATATAAACTCTCTTTTAATTTCGCATAAGACTCCTCTATATCACTAGCTGTTAATACTTTTTTCACCTTTGAAACCTTTATACGAATTTTTACCTTTCTTCCTAATAATTTACTTACTAAATAGCCAGAAAAAGTAACTAACGCATAAAGTGGAATATGGTTTTGAACTCCCCAGCGAATAATATTTGCAAGCATTTCGTTTTCCTCTAGCTTATCATCAGAACTACTAAGAGAAATATCTACAATTTTGCCATCTTCACTCATTGCCCATGCATGGCCCTCATTTTCTAAAATATATTCATCATTTTGATTAAGATATCCAACTGTATAAATGAGTTCATCATCAGTACCTACTACTAAAGTAGCAGCCAAATTACAAATAAGCGAATCCATAGAAGCAACTTTTTCAAAAAACTTTTTCTCATTAAACCATTTAATTCTCCATGACAAACCAGCATCTTTAATTGGAGTAAGAGAATAACTTTTACTAGCAATCGCATTATAAATCTCAATATCAGTTGCTGTTTCTGGTAGTCCTAATCCTTTTATAATAGCATTTCTAATATCTTCTGGAGAATTACTTGTATAAGATCCTGTTTTTTCCATATCTTCTACGAAAGCATTAGAACCATAACCTATTCCATAAACATAAACAACTCTTGGATTGCTCATGGATCTTAATATTTCTGATTCTTCATTAGAAATATTATTACCAGTAACAGCCATACGGCTACCGTCTATCATAAATCTTTTAAGTTTATCATCTTCATCATATATATAAATTCTTGATAAAACATAATTACTAGCTTCTCTTCCTGTTCCTATTGGATAAAAAGTTTTAGGAAAGGATATTTGATTTTCTACAATAAGTTTATTTAAAATTTCTCTTTCAAGATGCCAACTGACTTCAAAGAGTTCTTCCACCTTTCCAAAGTCATCCATAGTAATATTTTTACTTTCTGTAAAATAATTCATTCTACCATCTTGATATTCCCCTTTGGTAGCATAATCACTCGCAAAATAAGTAGGTAATTCTACATCTTGGATTCGATCTACGGTCGCTAAAAGCTTATTGCTATTAGCTAAACCTTCAGAAGCATCTCCAGTACCTTCTATCATAAATTTTGAAAAATCTGAAACACCTTCATAGATAAAAGAAAACAAACGATCTATTATTTTTTCTTCAAATTCATAGGACTTAACATAAGGATCTACAACAGTATTTATCAGATTTGATAAAATATCCTCATCTTCATTTTGGAAAGCAAGTTGCTGGATAAATGAAAAACCAGCACCTGTAGCAAGCATAACTACTACTAGAAAAAAAGATACAATTGCATTAGCAATAAGATGACTCAGACCTTTATATCTTTTATCCGTTTTTCTATAAAGCCCAGGTATTTTATCAACTCTTTTGCTTTTTTTAGCTTGGAACATATTATAGATATAGTCATAAAAACTATAACTTGCTTCTTTACTAAATTCTTTTATTTTAACACTTTGACATATGTATAAATGAAGAGCACTCATACAGAGAACTTCTTGATTATCCCCTTTATTCTTTATCTCTCTTAAAAGAGCTTTATAATCTAATATTCCTAAATAATCATATAAAGTAGTAACAATATTACTAACAACTTCTCCATTGCTTTTAGTAGATATAACATTTACATATCCATCTTTAATAGTAATACTTTGATAAAGCTTTCCATACTCTTTATCTTTATAGGAACTATCACTATTCATAAGAAGATTAAGTCTACTACTAACAACACTTCTTAAGTTTAATAAATCACCCTTACTAAAAAATGTAGCAATAGCCTTTTTTACTGTTATATCTTCTATTTTATTTCCCAAGTCTTCTACTACTTTTTTACTAATTCTTACTACTTCTAATTGTTTTATTAACTTACGTAAATCATCTTTATTTAAAAGTAATAAATAAGAAGAAAAAGTACGTTCAACATCATAAGAACAATTAAGACGGTCCTCTTCCTCAAAGGAGGATATAGAGCTTTTCTCAGAAATATCACAATCCAGTACCTTCCTCATAGTAGTATGAGAGTAAGAAGTTAAATCTACATCTGGAAATACACTAATAACATCATTTTCATTTAATAAAATTTCATCTAATTGATATAAATCACAAAAAGCCAATATTTTCTTCAAATCTTCTAAATATTCTTCCATAATCATATTAGAATTTTCATAAAAAACAGATAATATAGGATGTCTAGAACGTTGAAAAGCAGTAGCAGACTTTTCAGCAATTCTTATTATGGAAGGAATTTCTTCTGAATCTAAAGTCATATCAGCAAGTATATTAAAAATATGCTTACTTTTTATAATATCTATATTGACCCCTAATATTTGTCTAATCTTATCTTGTGCTTTTTTTACTTCACGAATCGGAGAAAAAAGAGAACGAACTTTTTCACCTACTCTAACCCCTGCATATAAAATACGAGAAAAAAGAAGGATATGATTTCTTACAAAACTATGTCTTTGAAATTTTACGCCTTCTCTTTCTGCAATAGTATCATAGATATCACCTTTTTTTAAAATAGTATCTAAACATTCTTTTACGACTTCAACATCATTCATAAATACCTCTTAAAAAAATTTACGTCTAATAGAATTAATTTTATTTTTAGCATCATCAAACTTATCTATTACTTCTTTGTCCCCTATTTTAGCAACATTTTGATTAATTCTATGCATATACACATAATTTAAAAAGTCGATAATATCAGTTGGTAAAAGGTATGTTCTCTGTTGAGTAAGAGCATATAGTTTTACTAGTCTTAAAGCATATTTATGAGCTCTAATATTAGAACCTGCAAATAAAGGTTGATTATCTAATATCATTTTATCTATTACATTAAATACTTTCATCATGAGATCCTCATCTTTTTCGCTCATTGGAAAATCATCAATAACCCTTTTAGTAGCTGTGACATGTCTCATATCGATATCCAAACCGCTTGCTGGTGAAAAGCCTCTAAAAAGCAATGCTCTTTTTTCTGCTTCTGTTAAACTGTCAAAATAAATATTTACATCAAATCTGTCATATACTGCTTGTGGGACATTAAAAATACCTGCTATATCAGTACTATTTTGTGTTGCCAATACATAAAAATCATGAAAAGGAATTTTTACTCCATCAACAGTCATTTGATTTTCAGCAAAAAGTTCTATAAAAGTAGATTGTAATTTTCCACTTGCTCTATTGAATTCATCTACTTGTAAAAGAGACATATCTGTTTTATGTCTTAACTGTTCTTGTACATCACTTGGAATCATATCAGATGTAACAGAAATTCTTTCACTTTTAAATCCAGTCGCTAAAAAATTAGATAAGGTTGTCTTACCTACACCTGTATTACCTGTAAGTAAAATTCTACTATTAGTATCACACAATATAGAAGAAGCGACTATCTTTTTTACCCTATCTTGTCCTACTAAAACATGGTCTAATGTATTAATCATAGCATCATATACCATTGCTACCCCATTTAAAGTTCTTTTGGTTATCATTTTTGTCCCCCTTTAGCGCACCTTATAGTATCATTTTGTACGAATTTTGTCAACAACTATAAAAAATAATGTTATAATAACAATAAGAAAATAAGGTGAAATGTATGAACGCATTTGATGAACAATTTAGTAAAATAGAAAATTTATCTCCCAGTAAAGAAAAAACAAAATTAATAGAAAGCATGTTTCATAGTTCCATTTGGAATCAATTAGATACTAATCAAAAAATTAGACTATTAGAATTGTTGGAGATAGATTTTGCGGATCAAGAAAATAGAAAACCTAATAAAATAGAAGTTTGGCAAAAGCTTCCTTTTATAGCATGTGCATCTTTTCCCTTTAGTAACTCTATTAAAATTTCTAAACACCATTTAGAAACTATGGGTACTAAAAGCAATGCAAAATTTTATTGTGCTATTAAACATGAGCATGAACACTTTAATCAGTACTATGATTCTATCAGTACTAAAAAAGACTCTAAAACAGAAGAAATGCGAATAAATCTTAATTCTTTAATTCCATATAGTGGAAAAACGGCTACCAAATATATTGAATACCGTCTTCAACCAACAGAATATTATGCCCATAAAATATCAGAGGAAAAAACAAAAGAAGTATTTGAACGATTAATAACTGAATTTGGGCCTGATGAAGGCTATGAAAAATGGGACCAGGAAGAAGTGGTTCCACTTGACTTATTAGTACAGCTTTATAACGAAGAAAATAACACTAATTTTTCATTTGAAGAATTATATCAAAAAATATTTTCTAGTCTAACAGAAAAGTATCAAAAATAGATAAATACCAACATCTATTTTTTTATTGTCATAAAATAAAGTGGAGGTGTAATTATGAGAAGAGGAATAGACGTTTCCTCCTATCAAGGTAAAATTGATTGGGAAAAAGTAAAACCTTACATTGACTTTGCTATTATTCGTTGTGGATTCGGAAATAACTTACGTAGTCAAGATGATGTTTACTATGAACGGAATGTTGAGATGTGTAAACGATTAAACATTCCTTTTGGTGTATATTTATATAGCTATGCAACCACACTAGACGATGCTAGAAGTGAGGTAGAACACACATTACGTTTAATTCGTAATAAGAAATTAGAATACCCAGTATTTTTAGATGTTGAAAGTAAAAGACAAATGTCTCTACCAAAACAAGATTTAATAGACATTGTAAAATACTATTGCAAAGAACTTGAAAAAGAAGGATATTATGTTGGGATATATGCTAGTTTAGATAGATTTAGAAGTAACCTAGATTCCAAAGAATTAGATTCATTTGATAAATGGGTAGCTGAATGGAGTGATGATTTTAGCTATAAAGGAAAAGCTGGAATGTGGCAGCACACTTCATATGAAGAATTAGCAGGTATCCGCACAAGAGTAGATGGAGATATCTCTTTTCTAGATTATCCTAAAATTATAAGAGAAGCAGGGCTCAATCATTTATCAGATTTAAAATATAAAAAAGGAGACAGATTACAGCTAACTGGAGAAATTTATGAAGATAGTAATGCATTAAAAGTAAAAGAAAAAGTATGTGATGAAACAGTTACTATAGAAAGTGTAGAAGCTAATCATCCTGCTCCCTATAAAATTGAAAAAGGATATGTAAAAGAAAAAGAACTTTTTAAAAAATGTGAATAAAAAAAGGACTTATACACATAGTTGTGTATAAGTTTTTATTTTAGTAAATCGTGATATAATGGAATAGAGGTGAACTATGAAAGTTTTATTATTTACGCATGAACAAGATATCGATGGTATGGGATGCGCTGTACTAGCAAACCATGCTTTTACAGATTTAGAAGTTGTACCTTGTAAAACATTTGAAATTACAAAGAAAGTACAAGAATATATTGATAACAAAAAAATAAATTCATTTGATAAAGTATTTGTAACTGATTTGTGTATTAAAGAACCCCTACTTACTAGTATTAATAAAAATAATGATTTAAAAGAAAAAATTCAAGTAATTGATCATCATAAATCAGAAATGGATGAAGGAAATGATCAATATGATTTCGTATCCATTATAGTGGAAGAAAACGGGAAAAAAGAATCTGGGACTAGTCTATTTTATAAATATTTATTAAAAAATAAATTCTTAAAACAAGAAAAATATTTAGATACTTTAGTAGAATGGACAAGACAATATGATGTTTGGGATTGGAAAATCGTAAACAATGTTCACGCAAGATATCTACACATCTTATTTGAAGAACTTGGATATGAAGAATATTTAAAAATCGCTAATAGCTTTATTCAACAAAAAGAAGTGTCATTTAATAATAAACATCTAGATATTATTCATCAATTTGAAAAAAGATTAGAACAAGAAATAAATTCCATTCTGTCTAATATGAAAATTGTAGAAGTTCCTATCCAAAATAAAAATTATCGTATAGGATATGTTATTTCCAATTATAAATATCGAAACGATATTAATGAATTTGTTATTCAGGATAATAAATATAATATTGATACTGTAGGTATGATTATGACAGATATGGATACTGTATCTTATCGTAATGTAAAAGATATTGATGCTAGTATTATTGCTTCCTATTTTGGAGGAAAGGGGCATAAAAATGCTGCCAGCAATCCTAAGAACAATGAAAAATTTAGAGACTTGATGAAACAAAATAATATCACTATTCCCTAAAAAATGCACTGTAAATTTTACACTTTCGAATAATTATCTTTTTATTAAATTACTTTTTATAATTATGTTTATTTATATTACACTTATTTTACGATGCTATGGTTCAGTCACTTAGAAGTCACTTTTTTCTGATAGAATTCTATCTAGAAAGAAGGATTTTATGAGTACTATAGATGCCATTTTTATCATTTTCCTAGTAGCCGTTTTTCTAGTAGGAATTATTATTAATGGATATTTAGTATATCTATTTCCATTTTCTAAAAAGAAAAAGAAACAATTGACAAATGATAAAAAAATAGATAAAATGAATTTGTAAATAAAAACCTTATGAAGAGAGACTGAGGGACAGGCCCTATGAAGTCCAGCAACCTATTAAGTTAGGTGCTAAATCCTGCGACGTTGTCGGAAGATGAGGAATATTCTTTAAAAGTAGAGAGTATTCTCTACTTTTTTCTTGATAAGGAGTAAGGAGGTATTTTATGAAAAAATTATTTACATCTGAATCTGTGACTTCTGGTCATCCTGATAAGATATGTGATCAAATAAGTGATGCTATCTTAGATGCTTACTTAAGTCAAGATAAAAATGCAAAAGTTGCTTGTGAAGTTTGTGTTCACAAAAATGGAGTTCTTATCATGGGAGAAGTTACTAGTCAAAATTTAGTAGATATTGAATCCATTGCTAGAGAAAAAATCATAGAAATTGGTTATGATAATGACTCCTTAGAATTTAATGGAGAAAAAGTTCCAATTACTATTCATATGAATACACAATCACCTGATATTGCCTTAGGAGTTGAAAAAGAGGATATGGGGGCAGGAGATCAGGGAATGGTATTCGGTTATGCAACCAATGAAACAGATAAATATTTACCTATGCCTATTTACTATGCACATGCTTTAGCTAAACAGTTAGAACTAGCACGAAAAAAGAAAATTCTGCCCTATCTTAGGCCTGATGGTAAAACACAAGTGACAGTAGAATATGAAAACGGTATTCCTAAAAGAATAGACAGTATTGTGATTGCCGCGCAGCATAATCCAGATATTTCTTTAGAGAAACTGAAAGAAGATATCAAAAGAGAAGTCATTTTTAAAATTATTCCTAAAAAGTTATTAGATGAAAAAAGTAATTACTATATCAATACTACAGGAAGATTTGTTTTAGGAGGACCAGCTAGTGATAGTGGTCTTACAGGAAGAAAAATTATAGTGGACACTTATGGTGGCTATGCTAGACATGGTGGTGGCGCTTTTTCAGGTAAAGATGCCTCTAAAGTAGATAGGAGTGGTGCTTACTATGCTAGATATGTAGCAAAAAATATAGTAGCTGCTGCTTTAGCAAAAGAAATAGAAATACAAGTTTCTTATGCCATTGGCTATTCTAAACCAGTATCCATTTCTATTAACACAAATGGAACAAATTCCATAGAAGAAGAAAAAATACTCGCTGTTATTAAGCAAGTATTTGATTTTTCTCCTAAACATATGATTACAGAACTAAAATTGGATACTCCTATTTATCAAGAAACTACTTGTTATGGACATTTTGGAAAAAATTTGCCATGGGAAAAATTAGATAAAATAGCCACAATAAAAGAAGTTCTTAAAAATTTAAAATAGAATAAGGAACTATCACTTCTATAATACCAGAACTATAAGGAGCTACTTGATATTGTTCAAAAATAAATACTAATCCTCTATCATTATAATAAAAATTACGATAATTTGGATAGTCTGAAACAGTCCCCTCTTCAATCATATCAGAAACACTACCAGGATGTGACAATAATTCCTTTTTTACATAATTAGATATTTTTGATAATTCTTCCTTACTAATAACATCCATAATTTCTATTCTTTTTCCATTTTTATAGGTAAAGGTTTCAATCGTTGTATTTGGATGAGCTCCCCCTAAATAAACTGTTGTATAAAGAATATAAGTAACATATTCTTTATATTCCTTTTTATCATAGGTAATTTCTAAACTATATTCTTGCTCATTTGGGGTTCCAAGTTCAATCTCACTATAGAAATTATTTAATCTATTATCAATATTCATTTTTATTTCATTATCTATTTGAATATCTCCAGTCATAGGATATTCATATTTCACATAAAATGATTGTAGATTCATAAAATCACCATTTTTAGTATATGAGAAAAAGAAATTTTTATTTATTGCATTTCTACCTATTTATCGATATAATGAAACAGTAAGGAGATGAATTATGGAAATTATTCACGCAAAAGATGAAACATTTGATAATGAATTACAAGCAGATGTACCTGTTTTAGTAGATTTTTATGCAGACTGGTGTGGACCATGTCGTATGTTAGCACCTGTACTACAGGATATTAGTTCTGAGAGAAGTAACGTAAAAATTGTAAAAGTAAATGTTGATGAAGCTGAGAAAGTTGCTCAACGTTTTGGCATTATGAGCATTCCTACTTTAATGGTTTTTAAAGATGGAAAAGAAGTTTCTAAAAAAGTTGGTCTATGCTCTAAAGATGAAATTGTGGATATGATTAATTTATGATTGCTATTATAGGATCAGGTCCAGCAGGAGTTAGTTGTGCCCTTTATGTAGCTCGTGCAAATATTCCTGTCATTGTATTTACCAATCATAAAAGTTCTCTTTTAAAAGCAAAAGCAATTGAGAATTATTATGGTACAGGAAAAATAACTGGGGAAGAACTTTATTATAAAGGAATTGAGAACTTAAAAAAATTAAATGTTCCCATTTATGAGGAAGAAGTATTAAATATTGTTTGGCAAGAAAACTTTCTAATTGAAACTAATAAAAATACCTATTCTGCAAATAGTATTGTTCTGGCAACAGGAACTTCAAAAAAAGCCCCTAACATTCCTAATCTAGCCAACTTAGAAGGAAAAGGAGTTAGTTACTGTGCTACTTGCGATGGGTTCTTTTTTAAAAACAAAAAGGTAGCTGTCATTGGTAGTGAAGAATTCGCATTACATGAATTAGAATATTTAAAGAATATTGTGAGTGAAGTAACTCTTTTAACAAATGGAAAAACAATTAATTGTGATTCTTCTATTTTGAAAAAAGAAACTCCAATAAAGAAAATACTAGGAGAAAGTAAAGTAGAGGGAATTCTATTTGAAGATGGAACTTCTATAGAAGTAGATGGAATATTTATAGCAAATAACTATCCAGATAGTAATATTTTAGCAAAAAAGGCAGGTATTCTTTCCATTGATGGTGAAATTAATGTAAACCATTCTATGGAAACAAATATTCCTAAAGTATTTGCTTGCGGGGATGCTATTAAAGGAACCAAACAAGTTGCTAAAGCAGTCCATGAAGGAATGCAAGTAGCATTGCAAATTATTAATGATTATAAAAAGAGTAGATAAAAATTTATCTACTCTTTTTTATTTTTCTTTTCCTTTTTCTAGTTCTTTTAATTCACGATAAGCAGAAATAGCTTGCATTGAAATCTCTGAAGAAGTTAAACTATCAATAGCAGTATACTTAATAACACGTCTGCGTGTGCTTGGATCTTTTCCTACTTCAGCTTTATAAAGTGTACTAACCATTCCTAAAATTTGATTAGTTACAGCTGCTAACAAATTATCCCTAAAAGTCTCTTCCTGTATCCCATTTCTAACTTCACTTGCTTCTTGTAATAGTCCCTCAGCAATTTCTTTAGAAGTAGTAGAAAAAGCCTTTTTCATTTCTTCTTCACTAAGAGCAACATCTAAAAGCTCCTCTACTTTTACTCTAACATCTTCCCCAAATAAAAGTTCTACATCTTTATTAACCATAAATCCCCCTCTAATGACCACTATTTTACCAAACTTTATATATTTGTCAAATTAAAAAGAGATTAAAAATCCCTTTTTTCTAATAGTTTGTAGCTTTTCTTTCAAAATAACTTTGTGGATGAGCGCAAATTGGACAAACTTTTGGAGCTTCTTTTCCAACATGAACATGTCCACAATTACGACATACCCAAATAGCATCTCCATCACTTGAGAATACTACCTTTTCCTCTACATTATTAAGTAACTTACGATATCTTTCTTCATGTTCTTTTTCTATTTTTGCTACGCCTTCAAATAAGAATGCAATATGATCAAAGCCTTCTTCACGAGCTGTTTCAGCAAATCCTGCATACATATCAGTCCATTCAAAATTTTCACCATTAGCTGCATCTTCTAAATTAACTGTAGTAGTTGGAACTTCACCATCATGTAATAATTTAAACCACATTTTAGCATGTTCTTTTTCATTATTAGCTGTTTCTTCAAAGATAGCAGCAATTTGCTCATACCCTTCTTTTTTCGCTTTTGAAGCATAATAAGTATATTTATTTCTAGCTTGACTTTCACCTGCAAAAGCCGCCATTAAATTAGCTTCTGTTTTTGATCCTTTTAATTCCATATTCTTTACATCCTTTCTAAAACATTATTATTACAGTATGATTAACTGCAATAATAGTATAACATACTGATTTTAAAATAACAATAAAGTTTTAATTCCATTTTAGAATTTCATATTCTTCCGTAAAAATAAAGTTTTCTTTATGCCCAAAGATAGCATATTCTACTACCATAAATAATGGAGTAATAGTCAAATAAAGAGGTATTATTTTTGCTTTTAAAGCAGAAAGATCAAGATAAGAACAGAATTCTTTCCATTCTTCTCTTTCCCATAATTCTTCCTTTGGAATAGTCTGTATAAGATTCAATTTTTCTAAGAAGAATTCTTTTACCTTACTAATTGATAACTCTTCTAAAGGAAAATTTTCTAATTTTAAAAACTCTATCCATCTTTCTTGATCAAAAAGGGTTCGATAAGATTCCATTCTATTTCTAAAAAAGAGCGTCAAAAACTGATTGTTCAAATAATTCTTTTTTTCTAAACTTTCTTGCTTTTTTTCAATCACTACCTTTTTTATTAATTCTTTTTTTTCAGGTTCTGACAATTCTGTACTAGAGAGAATAGATGGAAATTCAAACAATTCTCCCCTTAAGTAATTTCCAAATAACCCTAAAGATAAATTACCATCAAAGAACCATTTATCTTTGTGGACAATCGTAATAGGAAGCTCTTCTACTTTTTTATCTCCCCTTTTTCTCTTAGCAATTGAATAATCTAAATCTACTACTTCATTATATAACTTATTATCTAATGAAATGGTTACAACATCTAATGTTTTTTGCAATGACTCTGGTAAGGAAATTAAAGATTTTTTCTTTAAATCAATCCCTTTATATAAATAGTCAATATTATTTTTAGAAACTAAATAAAGAAATTTTAAATGATTATTATCATTATAAATTTCTTCTACTAGCGGTCTTAAACTCATTAGTAGCAAATACATGTCAAAATATTCAGTGATATCATTTCTATTATAGCCAGAAAGTTTCCATACATAACCGTCCTGATACATATAGATAGCGTCCTCTTTATATTCCCGAAAAATTTGATTATATTCTGTTTTGAAATCTTCTAATAATAAAAATACTTCTTCTAATTCTTTCATTTGAGAAAAGAATTCTTCTATTGATGCTTTTCTATATTCTAAAATATACTCATGTTCTTTTCTAAAATGAAGAACTCCATTTTCTTTAGAATTCTTATAAGTAGAGCCATATTCTATAATATAGTCAATTGGCAAAACCATTCCATAGGTATTATTGAAAAACTTTAAAAAATGCCATTGCCACGGAGTATCTTTTACTATCAAATAGGAAAAATCATTTGACAAAAAAGGTCTTTCTAAAACTAAATCTTCGCCATGTCTACCTAAAATACTTGGCACTAAAGAAAATCTATCAGCTACACTTTCTTCCATTTTTATATTTTCCTTTTTTAGTTCATCTGGTTCGCCACTATTATATATTTTGTTCATCGCCTGTTGCTCTAGAATTTCTGTTTCCATAAAAGCTCCTTTCTACTTTATTATAGCATTTTTTAATCTATATTAGTAAGTTCACGAGAAATACTAATATAGAAATGTAAATTTGTTGTATAACCTTACTTTTCTTATCATTTTTACCTTAATTAATTTTTCTTTTTTAATAATTTTTAATAATTTTTATATCGTTACTTAAAAATCATTTGACATAATACATTTAGTAAAAGATTGATTCTTATAAGTTGTTTATAGTATTCTGATTTGATACAATATAAGAGGAGTTGATAATATGTCTAAAGTATTAATTGTAGATGATGAAATGGATATAGCAGAACTAATTTCTGATGTCTTAACAGATGAAGGATTAGAAACTACTATTAAAAACAACGGAGAAGACGCTGTTGAAATAGCTACAAAAGAAAAGTTTGATTTGATTATTTTAGATATTATGATGCCTAAAATGAATGGTACTGAAGTATGCAATCAAATAAGAGATAAAGTAGACTGCCCTATTATTTTTGTAACAGCAAAAACACAGCTTTTAGATAAATTAGTAGGTTTTGAAATAGGAGCAGATGACTACATTACAAAGCCATTTACAATAGAAGAATTAGTAGCGCGAGTAAAAGCTCATATCAGAAGAAGTAATCGAGCTAGTAAAACTAATCAGAATATCATTACCATTGGAGAAATACGCATTAATAAAGAGAGCTTTGAGGTATTTAAAAATGATACCCCTGTTGAACTTTCTACACGTGAATTTGAACTTTTATCTTATCTAATGGAAAACGCTGGAATTGCACTCTCAAAAGATCAAATATTTGATGCAGTGTGGGGAAGCAATTATGGAGAAATTGGTACAGTAGCTGTACATATTAAAAGTTTGCGTACAAAACTAGATACAGAAGAAAAATATATTAAAACCATTTGGGGATTAGGATATAAATTTGTGAAGGTAGTTGAATAATTATGAAAATGAAAAGAGTTACTATTACTTTAGTCATTTCCATTTTTATATTAAACTTTATTTTAATCGGTGGTTACTTTAGATACTTCTTAATTCCACAATTATCTTTTGCAATTGAAAATAGTAATGAGCAATTAAACAAAGATTTAGTAGATATCATTCATTCTTACGAAAAAAGCAATGATTTATATACTACTTCAGAACAATATGCCTATGAAAGAAATATTTCTATTTATCTTGAAAATATTGATAAAGAAATTATTTATAATAACAACCCTGATTTATGGACTAAAGGATCATTTTATTATGTGACGACTTTTTTTCAATACAAAGATGATATTTATTTAATTAAAATTTATAGAGAAACAGACACCTCTGATATTCCAGCACTTAACAATTTCATTATATTTGAAATTATTGTAATATTAATTATTATCTTAATTATTTTTGGAACTACTAATCAAAAATTTATTTCTCCAATTGATAAACTACAAAAGTCAATTAAAAATTATAAATTTGGAATTAAACCGAGTCGTGCAGAGGGAGAAACAGAAATTGATATTATCCAAAATAACTTCGTAGATCTCGTTGATGACTTAGAAGCAGAAAAAGAAAAACAAAATCGTATTATTGCTTCTATTTCTCACGATATTAAAACACCACTTACTTCTATAATGGGATATTCTGATCGATTACTAACAGCCAACTTAGAAGAAGATAAAAAAAGAAATTATATTGAGAGAATTCATAATAAAGCACTCTCTTTAAAAACTCTCACAGAAGAATTTGATGACTATCTAAGTTGTAATATTAAAGACACTTTAAAAAGAGAAGAAATTCTTGTTAAAGATTTTATGAAGCAAATCCAAAGTGATTACAAAGATGACTTAGAAGAAAAGAGTATTAAACTAGTTATCGATTGCAAAATGGATGATGAAGTTATGAATGTAGATATTGCTAAATTAAAAAGAGTTTTTAATAATGTTATTGCCAATAGCGTTAGATTTACAGAAAAAAGAGGAAAAATCATAATAAAATGTAAAAAGGTAGAACGCTATATAGAATTTACTATTAGTGATACAGGAAAAGGTGTTCCTGAAAAAGAATTAAATAAAATTTTTGAACCATTATTTACCTCTGATCCTTCTAGGAAAATATCAGGTTTAGGATTATCTATTTGTAAGGAGATTGTTGAAACACATGGAGGATATATCTATGCTAAAAATAATGATATAAAGGGACTAGATATCATCTTTACTATTAAAGCAAAACAGTGAAAATTTCACTGTTTTTTTATTCTTAATATTTTTTAATTTTTTTTACATTATCTCTTAATATTTGTAACCTATAATGGAATATAGAAAGAGAGGTGATGGGATGGTAATAAAGATAATTGGTTCTAATTGTAGCAATGGAATTAAACTAAAAAAGATGGTAACAAAGTATGCAGACGACTGTGATAATGTTGAAGTAAAAATATTAGACAATGAAAAAGATAGAATAGGTTACCAAGTTAAAAATATTCCAGGGCTCATCATTAATGACCAGTTAGTAAGTCAAGGAAAAGTTTTAACTGTAAGAGAAATTTCAAGATTAGTAAATGAAGCCACTCCAGCTTAATTTAATAATTTTTAATAAAATTTATAAGAATATTTAATAATTAAAATATATAATGAATATATAAGTAATATTGAAGTCTACTCCTCTTAGATATTACTTATATAATTTGTCGGGAGATGATAAATTATAACATAACACAAACCTTACTTATTCTACAACACTTAACTACTCTTGAAAAGGACATAGTCCTTTTCTTTTTATTGTGATATAATGAACTTGGTGATAACATGAAATATCCTACATTTTTAAAAGAACAAAGTAAAATTGGTATAACTGCACCTTCGGCAGGAATTACAAATCCCTTAAAAATAAAAAGATTAGATAATGCTATTAAAAATTTGAAAGAATCTAGTTTTGCAATAGTAGAAACAGACAATGTAAGAACTTGTGTTAATGGAAGAAGCACAAGTAAAGAAGAACGGGCAAAAGAATTTATGGATTTAATCAAAGATGATTCTGTTGATGCTATTTTTTGTGCAACAGGAGGAGACTTTCTTTTAGAAATTCTTCCTTATCTTGACTTTGACGAAATAGCAAAGCATCCAAAATGGATACAAGGATATTCAGACCCTATGGGAATTTTATTTCCTATTACTACTAAATTAGATATTGCAACAATCTATGGAAATAATGTCTGTGCCTTTGGTATGGATCCTTGGCATGCTTCTTTAGAAAATAATATTTCTATTTTAAAAGGACATACTCTTACACAATCCTCTTTTGATTTCTATGAAAAGGAAGATTCCCCATATGAAACAGGGATTGAACCTTATCACCTAGATACCAAAGTAGAATGGAAAAATTTATTTTTAGAAGAAATCTCACTAGAAGGAAGAATGATTGGTGGATGTCTAGATTTAATTACAGAATTAGTAGGAACTCCATATGATTTTGTATCTTCTTTCCAAGAAAGATATAAGAAAGAAGGAATTATTTGGTTCTTTGATAACTGTGAACTCACTAATGAAGACTTAATACGGACATTTTGGAAACTAGAAGTATGTGGATATTTTAAATATTGTAAAGGAATCTTACTTGGAAGAAGCGCTACCGATAGTAGCTACTACGATATTAGTTTTAAAGAAACTCTAGAAACGTCATTGAAACATTTGCATATTCCTATTGTATACGATATGGATTTTGGGCATATTTCTCCTAGAATGACAATGATTAATGGTGGATATGCATATATTCATTCAAAAGATGGAAAAGGTAATATTCGCTTTGAATATAAATAAAAACCAACTTAGTTGGTTTTTTTATTTTCTTCATAATCAGACTTGCAATCTTCTATTACTTTTAAAGCTTCTTCTTTACTATGATAATCTTTCACGATTACTTCCATATTCTGCAATACTTTATAATTTTCAAAAAAGTTTTTAATTTCTTGTAATGTAAAACTAGATAAATCCTCTAATTTACTAATCTCTCTATATCTTGGATCTACATCTACTACAGAAATAATTTTAATATCTTCTTTTCCGTTATCATACATCTCTAAATATCCAATAACTCTAGCTGGAACTACACACCCTGGAAAACTTGGCTCTGAACTAATCACTAAAATATCTAGTGGATCTCCATCTCCTGCTAAAGTATTTTCTATGTATCCATATTCAGCAGGATAAGTCATTGCAGAATATAACACTCTATCTAATTTTACTTTACCATGTTCTTTATCAACTTCATATTTATTTTTAGTACCTACAGGTATCTCTATAATTGCATTTACCATACTTCTACCTCACTATTTTTATTATACACTAAAATACATAGTTTTTCTATTAAAATTATGATATGATTAAATTGGTGATGATATGAATACAATTGAGATTGCACTAGTACCTATTAGTGAAATAGAAACAGATGAAAATATTCAATATATTCCTCTTGAAAAAGTAGAATATTTTGCATATATTGCGACAACTCTAACACCACTTGATGCCTTTATTAAAGTAGATGGATACACAAACGCCTTATGGGAATATATGCAAGAAAAAAAGTATCAGGATAAAGAATTATTTTCTTTCTATGATAAATTAATTCACGCTAATATGGGACATCCTATTCTAAGCTCATTAATTGAACTTTATTTATTAGAAAAAGAAATGCGTAATGAAGGAATATCAGATGAATATTTATATCAATATCAAAAACTTCAGAATGAGTATTTATATTTATTAAATCAATTAGAAAAAAGATAAAAAACAGTTCTAGTGAGAACTGTTTTCTTCTTTACTATAAAATACTGTACGTTCTTTTACCAATTCTAATGCTTCTTCTCTAGCATGATATCTTACAATATTAATATCACAATTATGAAGTTTTCCATAATTTACATAATACTGCTTAATTTCATTTAAAGTAAAGATAGAAAGATCTGATAAACTTTGTATTTCATTATATCTTGGATTAAGATCGGATACTGAAATTACCCTAAAATCTTCTTCACCATTCTTATACATTTCTAAATAGCCAACTACTCTAGATGGTACCATACAACCAGGATAAGAAGGTTCTGAATCAATTACTAATATTTCTAATGGTTTATCTGGGCCAATAGAAGTATGCGTAATATATCCACAAGCTATTGGACTAGGCATAGCAAAATATCTAATTTCACTTAATTTTGGAACACCATCAATAATTTTATATTTTCTTCTTGTATCCGCTTGTAATTCTATAACAGCATCTACCATACTATAAATCCTCCTTTACTACTTTCATTAATTTCATTATACAAGAAACCAAATATATTTTCTATAAAAAAATACAAATTGTACATAATTATACATTTTTTAAACATACTACAAGTGGTGATACTATGTACTATGTAAATTGTTTCTTTGTTTATTCCTTTTTAGGATTTTTATTTGAAACATTATTATCTTTCTTTACAAAACAAAACTTTAATAGTGGTATCTTATATGGTCCTATAACGCCTATTTATGGAATTGGTGTCATACTTATTTTAACAATTTCTCACTATTTTTTTATGAATTTACATCTTCCACGATGGAGAGAGACTGTTATTGTATTTTTTATATTAATTGCTGCTTTAACTCTTTTAGAATGGTTTGGTGGTATTTTAATAGAAAAGCTATTTGGAGTAGTATTCTGGGACTATAGTAAACTTCCTTTTCATATTGGACACTATATTTCTCTTGAGATATCCTTTATATGGGGGATACTATCTATTTTGCTCATCTATGTTATTAAACCTGTTATTAACCCTATTGTAGAAAGTATTCCTACTTCTGTTAGTATCATTCTTATCATTCTAGGAATTATTGATTTAATAGCAACTGTATTGCATTTAAAAGGGATAATATAAATTATCCCTCTTTTTTGTATTTATTATACTGATTTTGAAAATAATCATCTGTCATTCCAGCAATAAAATCAATTACCTTTTGTTCATCTGTTGTATTAATTAAGTATTTGTCACACATATCTCCTAAGAAAACTTGATAAATATCACTAGCATTATTTTTATTATGGAGTTCTTTTAAATAATAATCAAATAAAAAGCGGAACATCATCTCATAAGATTCTATTGTCTCTACTGAATTTGCTTTATTATAAATATGAGAATAATTAAATGTCTTTAATTCTTTTACTGCATTATAAACTTCACTACTCATTTTAATATATGGTTCATTTAAACTATGACCAATAATATCTAAAATAATAGTATTAATAATTTCTCTATTAGTAGACCCTAAAACTTCAATAATATTATTAGGAACTTCATCAATATTTAGTACTCCTAAACGAATAGCGTCCTCTATATCTCTTCCGATATAAGCAATAATATCACTAATTCTTACAATACATCCTTCTAAAGTCATAGGTCGTAATGTTTTTAATATAGCTGGGTCTGTATAACATTTTTCATATAAATCTAAAAATTGTTCTTTCGTTCTTTCAACAGGATAATATTGATCCTCTACAAATTCTCCATTATGACATAATATTCCATCTAGAACTTGTAGTGTTATATTACTTCCTTTTCCATGAGATTCAATATCTTTTAATACTCTTACACTATGAACATTATGATTAAAAAATCTTCCTGTTTTTTCTACACTAATTCTATTTAAAATAGCTTCTCCTACATGACCAAAAGGAACATGTCCTAAATCATGACCTAGAGAGATTGCTTCAATTAAATCTTCATTTAAATTGAGAGCTCGTCCTATTGTTCGAGCAATTTTGCTAACCATTTGAACATGAGTCATACGTTTACTAATATTATCATTATCATTATTACTAAATACTTGTGTTTTATCAATATATCTTGTATAAGATAAACAGTAAATAATGCGATCTATGTCCCGAAAAAAACTAGGTCTTATATCTGGATTTTCATCCTCCAAACGAATAGCATCTTTATTTCTCGTTGCATACTCGCTTAAATTAGAATCATGCTTATTCATATTTTCCATTACTTCATTCATCTAAATTCCTCCATACTCTAGGTACTCTTTTGCCAACACTACAAATCACTTCATAAGGAATCGTTTCTAAATAATTAGAAATCTCCATAATGTGATCAATATCTTTTATAACTTCCACTTTATCATGCAAAGAAATCGTATCATCTATTTCTACAAATACCATATCCATACAAACTCTTCCAATAATTGGATATTTTTTATTATGAATATATACAAACCTACCACTATTTTTACGAATAATACCGTCTGCATATCCAATTGGAATTACACCTATCTTTACATTCTTTGTTGCTTTATAAGTACCTCCATATCCTACTGTTTCCCCTGATTTTAAATCGTGAATTTGAATAATCTCACTCACCAACTTAAAAGTGGATGAAAAAGGAATATCCATATTTATTAATCCATACATAACAATGCCTAATCTGCAACCATTTTCAAATGGCCTTTTTTCGTGAGTTAATAACGCTTCACTAGCGCATATATGTATAATTGGAATTTCTTCTTTATTAGAAACAATACTTTCAAATTTATCTATTTGTTCTTCCGTAGAATGTGGGGCATCATAAATATGAGTATATACACCTTCTACTTTATCTTTCAAAAGATGATAAGTTTCTTCATACTCCTCCCTAGAAGAAATTCCTAAACGGTGCATTCCTGTGTCAATTTTAATATGACATTTCACATTCTTATTAAAAACTAATTTTGCATAATCTAGACTTAACACAGTTATTGTAATATTTTCATTTTCACATAAGTCTAAATATTCTTCTGAAATATACCCTAAACATAGAATAGGTATCTCTTTAAAATCTTTTCTAATTTCTAATGCTTCATCTAAGGTCGCAACAGCAAGATAATTAATTCCAGCTTGAAGTAAAGTTTCTACAATTTCTACTCCATGACCATACCCATCTGCCTTTACAACGCCAAAATAATAATGATAGGAAGGTGATATTTCCATCACTTTTTTTATATTATGATAAATACTACTTAAATTAATTTCTACATAAGTATTCCTATGCATTTTCTCCTCCTACATTAAAGGTGCGAATATCTTTGCTACCGTACCCATTATTTTTTTATACCATGGAATGGCTTTCATTTTTTGTTCATCCATAAAATTACTTTTTCCTAATGTCTCTATAAAATCTTTTTTAATACTATTAATAACAGAAGATTGATAAATCCAAACTGCATTTTCGTAGTGATGATATAAACTTCTAAAGTCTAAGTTAATAGTTCCTACTACTCCCACTTTATCATCACATATGAATGTTTTAGAATGAATAAATCCTGGAGTATACTCATAAATTTCTACCCCAGATTTCATAAGAATTGGATAATAAGACTCGGTAATTGCATGAACTATCCACTTATCTGGTATAGCAGGAGTAATAATTTTTACATCTACTCCCCTTTTTGCTGCATTGGTGAGCGCTAGAACAAGTTCATAAGTTAAAATTAAATAAGGAGTTGTAATATAAACATAATCAGTTGCTGCATTAATCATGTTCAAATAAACAGTTTCTCCTGCTGTTTCCCTTTTTAGGGGGCTATCACCATATGGAGCAAAATAACCATCATTTGCATATTTCTTCTTCTCTGGTAAATAAGCATCAAAAGGAGTATTATCTACTTTAAATATATTCCATGCATCTAGAAAAAGCATTGTTAAAGTAGTTACTGCATCTCCTTTTAAACGGATACCTGTATCTTTCCAATGTCCAAGTCTTGAAGCCTCATTGATGTATTCATCAGCCAAATTAATACCACCTGTATAACCTATATTACCATCTATCACCATAATTTTTCTATGATCTCGATTATTATAAATAATAGATAGTATTGGTTTAAATCTATTAAAAGAAATACAAGGTATTCCCATTTTATCTAATTCTTTATAATAATTATTAGGAAGTTTAGAAATACAACCAATGTCATCATAAATAACTCTAACATCTACTCCCTCTTCCTTTTTATCTAAAAGAATCTCTAAAATAGTATCCCACATTTTTCCTTTTTGTATAATAAAATATTCTAAAAATATAAACTTTTTAGCACTCTTTAAATCCTTAATCATATCAGCAAACATATCTTCACCAACAGAATAATAAGTACCCTCTGTATTTTTATAAATAGGAGAATTAATATTGTCATAAATATATTTAGCTTGTCCATAAATAGATTTATCTTGTACTTTTATCTCCTCTAAAGATTTCGATTTTTGATATTCATAGTTTTCAATTTCGAATCGTTCCTTCCGATATTTTTTTCTGATCCATATTTTACCATTTAACAAATATAAAAAGACTCCCAATATTGGAAAAACAATTAATAATAGTAACCAAGGTATTTTAAAAGATGGATTTAAATTATCATTTAAAAGGGCCATGGAAATAAGAGCGCCAATTAGCATTAATAAAATATAAACAAAAAGAGATGCTGTACTCAAATAGGCAAATAGAAAAAATAATAAAAATGCCTGAAGTATAATTAATATTCCATTAATAACTACTCTACTAAAAAGAAATTTTGATATTTTATGCATACTACCACCAACCTTATTATAACAAAAAAAAGCATGAATTTCCATGAATTAAAAAGAGAAGTATTATCTTCTCTTTAAAATCCTAATAGTATTTAATATGGTTATTAGAGTAACTCCAACATCTGCAAAAACAGCTTGCCACATACTAGCTATACCAAATGCGCTAAATAATAATATTAAAATCTTCACAATAAAAGCAAACCACAAATTTTCTCGAATGATTTTTTCAGTATATTTTGCAATTTCAATCCCTATATTTATAGAATTAATATCATCATTCATAATTACTATATCTGATGCTTCAATAGCAGAAGCAGATCCTACTCCTCCCATAGATATTCCAACATCAGAAAGAGCAAGTACAGGAGCATCATTAATCCCATCTCCTACAAAGGCAACTATCTTATCTTTAGATAATAATTTTTCTAATTCTTGATATTTATCTGTTGGTAACATTTTAGCTTTATAATTTTCAATTTCTAGTTTGGAAGCAATCATAGAAGCCACTTCTTCATTATCCCCTGTAAACATACAAATTCTTATTTTTTTATTTTTTAGATTGTCTAATCCTTTTTTTGTACTAGTTTTAATCTCATCTGTTAAAAAAATAGCACCTATGATAGAATCATTCTTTTTTAAATAAAGAATAGTTCCTTTCTTCTCATTATAATAATTTACCAACTCACTATTACCTATTATAAAATGATTACTTCCTACATCAAAGGTAATTCCCTTTCCAGAAATTTCCTGATAATTAGAAACTAGAATATTTTTATCTAAAAAACCTTCTTTTAAAATAGAAATAGCTATAGGATGATTAGAATACTGTTCTCCTAAGGATGCCAATTTTAAAATATCTTGCTTAGTGTAATTAGGGTCTATTACTTCTACAGCGTCAATAACAAACTTACCAGTAGTTAGCGTTCCTGTTTTGTCAAAGCAAATAGTATCTACTTTTTTTAAAGCATCTAAATAATTACTACCTTTTATTAAAATTCCTGCTTTAGAGCAAGCACCAATTCCTGAGAAATAACTAAGCGGTACAGAAATAGCAATGGCACATGGACAAGAAATAACTAAGAAGGTAAGTGCTCTATAGATTCCATCAGAAATAGTAGTATTCGTAACTATTGGAAGAATAATAGCTATTAGGAATCCTATCCCAATTACAATAGGAGTATAAACTTTAGAGGCTTTGTTTACAAATGTCTCTGTCTTAGCCTTTTTATCAGTAGCGTTTTCTACTAAATCTAAAATTTTACTTACAGTACTTTCTGCATATTCTTTTTCTATTTCTACTTCTAAAAGTCCAGAAATATTAATACTACCTGATAAAATAGAGTCTCCCACAGTAACAGATAAAGGTTTTGTTTCCCCTGTCAAAGAAGAAGTATCTAAAGATGATTCTCCTAATATTACTTTTCCATCTACAGGAACTTTCTCCCCTACTTTTACTAAAATATGTTCTCCTACCTTTAAATCCTCTGGTAAAACTTTAACAATTTTTTCACCATCTTTTTTATTAGCATACTCTGCCTTAATATCCATAAGCCCTTTAATAGATTTTCTAGTAGAGTGAATGGCTCTATCTTCTAGTATTTTACCAATTTCATAGAGAATGATAACCATTAATCCTTCTAACTCTTCCCCTATTAAAAAGGCGCCTATTGTGGAAATGCTAATTAAAAAACTTTCATTAATAGTCTTACTTTTCACTAATAATTTCATGGCAACTATAAAAGTTCTGTAAAGTAATATAACATAAGCAATTAAATAGGTAATGGTATTAAAATGCCAAGGTAACTCTAAAAAGTATCCAATGAGTGTCAAGAATATTCCTATTCCTAATCGTATTAAGTTTCCATAAAACTTATTTTTATTTTCTAATACATCTTCATTCATATCTAATACTTTTACATCTGGTTCTGTTGCCAAAACAATTTTCTTTACAATAGGAAGTACAATTTCTTCATTACTTTCAAAACTAAGTTGAAGGGTTGAAAAATTAACCACAACTTTCTCTAATCTAGAATCTTTTGATAAGGCCTCTTCTATTTCACTAGCACATTTTGCACAATCTAAATTCTCTAATCGATATCTATATTTCTTCAATGTGTTCTAGTCCTTTCTTAAATATTTCGCTTACATGACTATCAGCAATTTCATAATAAACTACCTTTCCTACTTTTCTAAATTTCACTAATTTTGCATTCTTTAAAATTCTAAGTTGGTGTGAAATAGCTGATACTGTAGAATTGGTAATAGCTGCAATATCACATACACATAATTCTGATTTTAAGAGTGCACATATAATCTTCATTCTAGTAGAATCCCCAAATACTTTAAAAAGTTCCGCCATATCAAAAATAATT
The DNA here is from genome assembly GCA_910589375.1 of uncultured Bacilli bacterium. GTDB lineage: Bacteria > Bacillota_I > Bacilli_A > RF39 > UBA660 > UBA5578. Next base: position 57,712 of record CAJUTK010000001.1, read on the forward strand.
TCATCCTCTACCATAGTTTTTTTTACTTTTTCTACAATATCTTGATGAATAATAGTAGTCTCACATAACAATTCTTCCATTCTATCACCTCATTTGAATGATTGTTCATATATTAAATTATATTCCGCTAAAAATATTTTGTCAATAAAAAAAGATAAATTATTATCTTTTTTATACCATAGTATTAGCAGATACTTGTTGTTGATAAACTTGTATAGATTTTAAAATTTCATCGCGTTTATTTACTAAAGAATGAAATACTCTAGTTCTATTTGTATCTCTTTTTGCTTGCATATCTTCATACATATTATAAAATTCAAATCCTGAAAGGGTTTCATTATGGACATGAAATAACGAATTAAAATCCTCAAAATTTTGGTTCCCAACAGCATTTTTAATCTTTTCTATATTCCCATGTCTTCTACTAGCAATAATACTATCTTTATATTCATTAAAAAAATCAGTAATAAGATAGCGAGTTGATTCGTAACCAGTTCTACCTCTTATTTTTCCTGTTCCTGGAGGATTAAAAATGTAGTTACCACTATTTTGCAAGATAGTTGCTATTTCTTGTGCTATTAATTCATTAACAATCTCATTAAATAATTCATAACCCCTTTTGTCTTTTCTATTTTCTAAATTTACTTTCTCATTAGAAGACACACCGGATTTAATTTTTCCTTCAGCTGTATCCCATCCACAAATTGTCTGATATTCGTTTCCATTTACTCCTACTAAATGTAATTCTAATACATGGTTTAATTCATGAATAATATCTGCATCTAAATTTTCTGCTATGCCACCCATATTAATACATAAAAGTGCAAAAATAGAATATTCTCCATTACGATTTACTAAATTATCAGCTATAAAAGTCGCATTATTCTCAAAAGCATTTGCGTCAAAATAATCCTTATCTACAAGACATCCTGATTCCTCTATTCTTTTTCTATTCTTCTTGTAATCCTCTGTTGAAAGATAAAATTCATTCCCCATTCTAGTATAAAGTTCAAGGCGCTTTTCTCTAACCATTTTAATAAAATCCAAACTTGGAATTTTTCTTTGACATTCAGGATCATCCATATATTCTTCGTAATTGTCTCCATGATCTATTCCACATTTCTTAAAATACTCTATTCTATCCTTTTTAACACTTTTAACACGCCATTCTTGATCGCTATGTAATATTGCTTCCTGTTCCTCATCAAATGCATCAATTAATGCATTTCCTTTTAAATCCCACGATTTTAGAGTAGAGAGATAAGGTGTATAATAAAAAGCATTTCTGACTACATTCTTTGCTTTTCTTATTTTTTCTAATTCTTCTTCTGGAATGAACTCTTTAAATGTTTCCACAAACTCTAAATCATACTTATCCTTTAAATCTCTTAGATAGCTATCATATTTAGATACATAATCCTCATAATCTTTAATAGTATCTAGGAAAGCCAAATAATGACTTCGTATACTGTCATACTTTCTAACCTTTTCTTTTATTTCCCTAAAATGATCCTGATTCTCTAATTCCTGTAAATTATCTAAAGTAACTTCTGGATAAAAGTTTTTTAAAAATTCTACTACTTTGGACATTTGATAAGCAGGCAGTTCTCCGTTTAAAAAGGAAGAATAAAAATGAATAGGAATAGAATAAGTATTATCTAAATAAGAAGTATCAATATACATTTTTGCCTCTGGACTAGAGACTTCAACTCCCACTTCTTCTAGAAAGCTTTTTATTAATTCGTCTGATTTTATTTTTTTCATATCATTTAAAATACGTTTAACTGTAGCTGGTGAAGAATATCCAATAATTAGTATATCTCTAAATTTTTGTTCAATAAATTCTCTATTTTCTTCTCCATAAAACGTAACAAATGCTTCAGTAATTGCTGGCATCGCCCTCTGTATCGTTTCTGTAGGGTTTAACATTCTATAGTACGTTTCTAGCATAAATATCACCTAACCAACTTTTAAATTCAGAATAATTTTCAGGATATGCGCCCATCCCTTTCATGGTAGATACTTTAGTCCCTTCTTTTATCGTTATCTCAAATATTTCAATTTCTTTAACCATAGGGCCATTATAAATATCCTTCCATGTACGAATAATAGAATACAGTCTATCTATCGTAGAAGGTAGAATTCCTTTTAATTCTCCATTTACTATCACCCTATTCAATTTTGGACTAATTCTAACTACAGCAGGACTAGAACTATTAGAAACTTGTATTACTACTTCATCTACATTATTCATATTATCACCATTATCATTATACCATTTTTTGATGATTTTGTTATAATATAGTCATATGCAACCGAAAGTTAACAAAAAACAACTAATAGTTGGTAGTCTGCTACCCAGTTTCCATTGTATGATTATGGCGAGGTGAAAGAAATGAAATTTAATGAAAAATTACAAAAACTTAGAAAAGAAAATCAAATGTCACAAGAACAACTAGCGGATTTATTAGAAGTATCTAGACAGGCAGTTTCCAAATGGGAATCTGGAACTACTTATCCTGAAATGGATAAATTATTAATGCTATGTAAAATATTTAAATGTACGCTTGATGAACTTACTAATGATGACATATCAGATATTACAGTAGAAGAAAAAGAAGAAAACAAGAAAAAGAATTGGCTTAATATTATTTTAGAATATCTAAAAAAAACAATTTATATGATACAAGATATGAGTCTAAAAAGCGTTATATCTATGGTTATTAAGATGCTTCTGGTGTTTATCTTTCTAGCTGCTTTATGTGTTCCTGTATATGGATTGTATTTAGTAGGTAGTAGTATTTTCTACACAATGGGTGAAAGCATTGGAAAGCTTCTTTCAGATATCTGGATATTTCTATTAATGATTTCTTATGCTACATTATCTATTACAGTTTTTTTCTATACTTTTAAGATTCAGTATTTAGATGCCTATAATCCAAATAAACATCTAAATACTGAAAAAGAACAAAATAGTATTGAAGAAAATGCAGAAGAAAAAACAAAAATTCAAATTGTTTATAAAGAAGTTCCAACATCTTCTATCTTTCAGATGTTTGGAAAACTATGCACATATATGTGTAAAACAATTCTATTCTTTATGACTATTCCATTTCTTCTCTTCTTTGCATTTCTTTTTATAGCGCTTATTATTTTAATCTATGGTCTATTTTATGGAATTTTTTATATAGGTTTTTTGATAGCTGTTATCTTCAGTATTTTACTAGTATTTGTTATTATTAAATTTTTAATGGAAGTATTATTTTCTAGAAAAATAAATTTTCCACAAATGTTTAAACTAGTAATTATTTCTATTGCTGGTATCGGAATAGCAATTGGTATTTGTATATTTGAAATAGCTGATAGTAAATATCTAGATTCTCTTCCTGATGAAATAGAAAAAACAACTATTAGTAAAACAATTTTATATAATAATAACCTATATATCAGTCCAAACCAATACTTCTATCCCGAGGATATCCATGAATATAAATTAGAATACATAGAAGATAACTCTCTTACTGGTGAAATTAAAATAGAAGTAAATTATATTAACGGATTCCAAGATCCTGAATTTATTATAAGAGAAAATAATGTTTCCATTTATTCAAATAGAAAAAATGGGAATATCAGAAATATTTTATTACACGATTTACGTAAGAAAGAGTTTCATAATTATGACTTATTGTATGATATGGAAGTTACAATATATGCAAATAAAAATACTATTCAACTATTAAAAAATAATTGGGAAAAGGCAATAAAAAAGCATGAAGAAAGTGAATTAGACTCTTGTAGAAATCAAAATAATCAATTGCAAAATAAATTAGATAGTCTTCCTAGTAATATAGATAATTTAGAATATCAATTAGAAAGAAAAGAAGAAGAACTAGAAAATTTAATGCAAGAAAAAGAAGAAATGCAAGAGGAGCTAAAATATTACAAAGATACTCTTCAAGAATTACTTGCGAGATAAAAGAAGTAAAGGAAACTTTACTTTTTTATTAGATTCTACTATACTAAAAATAGTAAGGATGTGGAATATGAAAAAGAGTGCAGGTATCGTAGCTTATAAAATAATTGATAATCAAATATATGTTTTTCTAGCACATATGGGTGGTCCTTATTGGGAAGGTGTTAATACTTGGTCTATTCTAAAAGGAGAACATAATAAAAAAGAAAAGATAATAGATACTGCTATTCGTGAATTTCAGGAAGAATGTGGTGTAAAAGTAGAATTTCAAAACTTATCTTATCTTCATTCTGAAAAGCAAAGTAAAAATAAATTAGTTGTTTTCTTTACTGGTGAAGCAGAGATTGATTCTAATAATTGTTTCAGTAACACATTTCCTCTTGAATGGCCTAAAGGAAGTGGCAACATTCAAGAATTTCCGGAGATGGATGAATACAGATGGTTTCCAATAGAGGAAGCTAAAAAAATTATTCTAAGAGGTCAAAGAAAAAGTTTAATAAAATTGAAAAGAGTATTAGAGGAAAAATATGAATTATAATAATAATCTAAAAAAATTGATTACATTTGTTCTAATTGCCATAACCCAGTATCACTAAATAACAACTTTTGTGAATTTTGTGGAGCAAAATTACAAACAAAGACTAAAGAAAAAGAAACAATATTTTCTACCCTTCTTAAAATAATCCTTTGTTATTTCGCAATAAATATTGTAATCATGCTATTACTAATAAGAGCTTGCGAAAAAATTACAGGATAAAAAAATGTTAGAAAAGTCTAACATTTTTTTATCTACTAAATGCTGTAAAAGAAAGCATTAAACTACCACAACTATTTGCAGAATGATTACTATAACCATACTCATTAGGTGTAAATATCATTAAAAAAGGTGTATCTCCAATAGATTTTTTTATCTTACTATAAACTTTATCAAAATCACTACCAATTAATAGTTTTCTATCCATATTATGTATTAAAAAATAAGCACCTACTTCTTCATCAATAAGATGATTTAAATGATCTATCGCCTTTTTAGGAGCATCAATTAATTGCTCTATGGTAGCTTCCATTCTAATAACAGCAGTGCCTACTTTTATATCATTACTAAGTAACATACCATTACTGCTATCTAATAGATTACGAATAACAGTTACATCTCCTAAAGCATCCTTAATAGCAAGTGGTGATAATACATAACTATTATCTTTTAAATCTTTAGTTTTTATATTTCTCCACTCTGTATATTTCTTTAAAGCTGGCATATTATCAATTTGCATCAAACTTCTATATTTTTCTACTTTTGTAATAATTCCCATATCTTTTGTCTCTTGATAACCACTACTATATTCAGTAGCAATTGGATTTGTAGTATAAAAGAATGCTACTGCACAACCACTTTTTAATACCTTATCATTGCAGAATATCCTACTACTTTTATCTTCAATAACGCTTCCTCCAAAGAGAGGAACTCTACCTACTACGTCTTGTATTCCTTTTAAATAAATTTCTTCTTCTCTAGAAAAAGATACCATATACATATAGCTTGGCTTAATCTTAAGACCAGAGTTTCTTACTGCCTCTAGAGCAACTTGTCTTCCTATCTCACGAGGATTTTTCCCACGCTCACTACCCGCTACTGACACATGCATATCTTCACAGTCTATTACCATCATACCTGAAAATCCAGTTTCAGAACTAATAATACCATCCTGAACCATAATAGCATCTTTTACAGTAGATCCAATAACAGGGACTTCTTGTAAAATACTTTTCGCACCTAATAATACTTTATCACTATCTTGATAGTTTGCGTACAATAACCCTATTTTAGGATTAAACATGGTATCTACAGCTTTTCTAGCAGTCTCTTCTCCTGACTTACTTGCATCCATTGCAATACTATAACCAACGTTTGAACTTAACATATAATCTCTCCTTCTCCCTTTTGAAACGCTTTTTTATAAGCTGTCTTTATTTTTAATTTCTCTATTACTTTTTCGTATTCTTCTTCACTTAACTGTTTTAATAAATCTGTTCTACAAAGATAAAATGGAGCATTTTCAACACTAAGCATTCTATATTTTTTTATTCCCTTTTGCAAATAAGTATAAGTATCTAAAACAACACAGCCATAAATGGGATTACCTAGGACATCTTCCAAAAATTTTTGTTCCTGGTCTAATTCTATAAAAGGGGTTGAGATTTCTCTTTCCTCTTGTCCATCTTTGATAAACCAAATATTATCCTTTTCATATAAAGTCCCAATTTCTTGTAAAAAGAAATAAAGATATATACCGTTCGTATTAACAATTACTATCATATTAGGATTTTTATCTGCTATAAATACTTGACTATTTAATTGGCTTTCTAAACTTTTTAAAAAGATATCTCTTCTATCTGCCAAGGAACCTTTCTTAGCAAAGCAAAAAACATTTTCTTTTCCATACTCTTTACACTCTTTTATAACTTTTATAATGATAGCTACTACAAATGGTAGAAGAAAAAAAACTACAAACTCAGACAAAGAAATAGTACAAAAAAAACTAAGAATTGATAAAATAATACAATAGACTGCCCAAATACTTGCGCCTAATAACCACTTCATTCTACCACTACTCCCTATTATCATTATATCAAAAAATAAAATTAGAGAAAACAAAAAAAGGATGTTAATCCTCTTATAAATGCAATATCTTGTCACTTTCTGTTTGCTTATCATAAACAAAGTTTCTTAAAAAACCAAGACCCTCTTCTGAAAGATAAATCTTACTATTCATAGTATTTTTATATTGATTAATAATTTCATCAAAATTTTCATCCGTTAATTGTTCTAATACTGGTAAAACCTGTTCAGGATAATCCATCAATAAACTAACAATGTTATAGTCACACCCCTCAAAGTCAGATGGGTTAGAAGCAAAATCAGCTTCTGAATAAGGAATAGCTGGAATCCATAATTTAGAATAATTTGTATCTATTTTTCCATTCCCATTAATTCCAAATGAAGATTCATTATCAATCAAAGGTGATAATGATAAATTACCATCTACAGAACGCTCAAACAATAAATTTTTAGGATTTCTATCCAATTGATGACAAAACCAATCTAATACATAAGTTGTAATGATTTCATTTATCAATACTTGATATCCTGGAACTTGATTTGTCTCTAGTACTTCTAACAATTTTTTAATTGTATAATGGCCATATTTCCTAGTCATTTCTGGATATAGTTGATGTAAATTAGATACATCATAATATTCATAGTCAGGTCTTTGAATATTTGGAGATAATAGGCCTATCTTTACTATATCTGCTTTTGGTCCTAAATCAAAGCGTATCAACTGATAATCTGCAGTAGGTCTATTAAATCTTCCATATATTTCTTTATTAAGAAGTTCTCCTAATAGGCGGCAGTCTTTTCTAGCTTTAAAATAACTAAGAACATTCGCTACTACAAACCAGTTATTCTTTTCTGATAAGTGCTCTGGCTCTATTTGTACAGCTCTCATTACTTGCTTCTTCGTTAATCTTACAGGGTTTACTATCCTTTTTATTCTATCTCTATTTATTCCTAAGTTGTATACCATAAAATTTCCTCACTATACTAATTGTAATATTTTTTCTTTTTCATTTTTCTTTCTATCTACAACCCCTTGTAAATACGATAATGTCTCTGGTGGTAAATTAAATGCATTTTCTCCACTTCTAAATTTTCTTAAAATACTCATATAATCTATTTGAAATATTTTTTCTAAAATTTCTACTGACATATCTGGATAATCCATAATAAGAGATAATATATTCGCATCTAATCCATCTATTTGATAAGGCTTATCCCTAAATGATAAATCATCATAGGGAATAGAAGGCATCCACATTTCTAATTTTTTCTCATCAAATAGGCCACTTTCATTAACTCCGAATGCTTGTTCTTTATCAAAAACAGGACCTAACTGCAATAGCTGACTATCTTTATCCAATTTGAAATTTGTATTTCTAGGATTTCCATCTAATTGATGAGTAAACCATTCAAACATATATCTTTCAATAAGAGAATATTGTAAATTATGAGTAGTTTCTTCATCGTAATGATATCCGAAAGTATTTAGTATTTCTTTTAAAGTAAAATAATTATATCGTTGTGGTAAAGAAGGAAACAGTTGATGTAACTGACAGAAATCAAAATATCCGAATCTACTTTTATCCTGAAAGTTTTCACTTAATAAACCCACTTTTTCCTCTAACTCCACTACTTCATAACTAGCGGTATCATTTCCTAATGCAGTTGCGTAAGCTTTAGAAATAAACTCTCCTGCAATTCTGACATCTCCTCTTTTCTTAAAAAAAGAAACTCTAGAATTTACGAAGTACCAAGAATCCTTTTCCTTCAATAAATTAGGATCAATATCCACATAATCTAAAACACTTTTTTGGCTCATTCTTAATGGTTTTGGAATTTTATTGATTTTTCTCATATTCAGATGAATATTATACACCATATAAAAGCCCCCTTTTTGGCGTTATCTATAATACCATAAAATAGAAAAAAGTCAAATAAAGCAAGCTAAAATTGTATTTTTTGTAGTATTTTTCCTTCTATATCATATAACTGAAAGCATTTATTCTCATAAATAATATAAGTATGCTCGTCATGAACCTTAGGTAAAGAGATAGATCCCGGATTTATATAAGATGTACTTAACTCATATATATGAGTATGTCCATGCACTAAGATACCATCTTGATATGGTACTTTGTCATTAATGTGTCCATGTGTTAAATAAAGTCTCAAGCCATCTACTTCTAATACCTTATAATCATCCATAATTGGGAACTCTAAAACCATTTGATCTACTTCAGCATCACAGTTTCCCCTAACTGCAATAATACTATCCTTATATTTATTTAAAATAGCAATTACTTTCATAGTATCATACTCTTCTGGAAAATGATTTCTAGGTCCATGATATAATAAATCACCCAGTAAAATCATCTTATCTGGTTTTTCCTTTTTTATAATTTCATCTAATTTAGTTGCATAATAACTAGATCCATGTAAATCAGATGCTATTAAATATTTCATATATTTTCCTCCTAAAATAGTAATTTTATAAAAAAATTATTTTACAATTTCTTTTACATATATTCTATTATATCCTTTTATGTTAAAAAACGCTAGAAACTATTGCTATTTTTTAACCTTTCATTCATAATGTTAATAGGTGATAGTATGCGCTTAGGAATTGATATTGATGATACAACTTTTATAACAGTAAAAGCTATGTTAAAATATGGAGATATTTATGATACAGAAGTTGTTGGAGGAAAAGGAACAAATGGAAATCTAGGTTTGATTACAAATCGTTATTACCTAAAAGCATTATATGGATGGGATGATAAAACAAAGTTTTCATTTTTTGATACCTATTATAAAAATATCTTAGAAGAATCTTATCCCATGGAAGATGCTGTTTCTATAATTAATAGACTAAAAGAAAAGGGAAACGAAATCTATTTTATTACTGCTAGACTATTAAATATTAAAAATTGTGATACAGAAAATATTACTAAAGATTCTTTAAAGAAGTACAATATTTCTTATGATAAGTTAATTATCAACGCAGCTGATAAACTAAAATTTTGTCTAGAAAACAAGATTGATATTTTTATTGAGGATAGTTTCGATACTTGTAAAGAACTAGAAAGTCATGGAATAAAAGTGTTTCTTATGACTACAAAAATGAATGAAAATATCGATAGTGGCTCTATTGAAAGAGTTCATAGTTGGAAAGAACTAGAAATAAAATTGATGGATTATTTAGAAAAATAAAAACTCAAAATTGAGTTTTTTTATTTTATGGTCGAGAAGACAAGATTTGAACTTGCAACCTCTTGGTCCCGAACCAAGTGCTCTACCAAATTAAGCTACTTCTCGGTAAAGAAGAACTATTTTTGTTTATTCTCTTGTTTTCTATAGGATTCAAATTCTTCCTTATACTCTTCTAATGATTTTACTACATCTATCCAATAAACGTTAGTAAGTTCGTTATCCCAAGGATCAACAGCAGTCCTTTTTAATACACCACCTAAAGCCTTAATTGTTGCATTACTTCCTATATTATCTACTGTACAGTCAAGCATAACATGCTCTAATCCTAATTCTTTCGCACGTAGTAATCCTAAATATAAATTGATTTTATTATACCCTTTTCTTCTTTCTGTAGGACGAATTCCATACCCAATATGTCCACCAAACTCCATCATTTCAGGAGTTAAATCATACCTGATATTAATCATTCCTACTATCCTATTATCACTAACTCTTACAAGAAAATAAACTTCTCCTGGAACTCTTCCAATACTATAAGCATATTCTTTCTTTTTCTTTTTTTCTATCTCAACTAACCACTCCTCATAGGAATAGTCATCTGGACAATGGTCAAGCCCTGAATCACCATTCATATCAGATTGATAAGTTCTATGCTCTTTAATATATTCTAAAGCCTCTTCCTTTCTAGAAAGAGATGGAGATTCTAAATAAAAACTTTCCATACAAGCACTCCTAACATTTTCTTTACATTTTAAGATGTATTATTTTTTTAACTACAATAAGTAATATATTTCTAAATTATAGAAATTTTTTACTTCACTTTTCCTTCTTCATTCACATAAGGCGCAAACTCTTCCTTATGTTCTTCTAGAGATTTAACTACATCAATGACATAATCTACCATAACATTAGTAGAATCATCTTCATCAATATGTTCCCTAATTCTTATTCCTCCTAATGCTTCCATCGTCTTCCATGAAGCTGGGTTATCTAAATCAGCATCTAAATAAACTTCCTTAAGACCATATTGAGCACATACTTGAAGACCTAAATATAAATTAATCTTGTTGTATCCTTTGCCACGTTCACTTGGTCTAATACTATAACCAATATTAAAACCATACTTTTTTAAAAACTCCGTTAACGCTAATCTAATATCAATCATTCCAACAATTCTATCATCACTTTTTCTTATTAAAAAATAAGTATGAGAAGGAACCCAAGTATCTGTTACTGGTCTATTCCAATTTGCCTCTACAAATCTTAACCAACCTTCATAATCATCTATGTATTTATTTAAACTTCCCACTCCATGAATACCAGAATCATTATCAAAAAATTCATAAATATATTCTAATGCTTCTTTTTTTCTTTGAAGCGTTGGTTTTTCTAAATAAAATTTTTCCATACAAGCACTCCTAACATTTTCTTTACATTTTAAAATGTATTATTTTTTAATTATAATAAGTAATATATTCATAAGTTATATCGCGATTTCTTCTTTCATTTAATTGACAGAATTCTTATTAATTAAATAAAATTCTTTATCATAATTGTTTTCTTTATAAATATTATAAAATTTATTACTCCTCTAACTGAGAAATCATTGTATCATAATGACTATTTACAATATTGTCCTCCGTTAATTCAAAAGTCTTTGCTATCTCTAATAAATCTGAAATATAATCTTTTTTATCTTCTTCATCCACTAATAATTCTATTTCTAAAAAACTTCCTAATCTTTCAACCTCATCAATACAAAGATTATAATTTAAATACTTAGAATACCTACGTTTTTTATTTACTACTACCCACTTTTGATATCCTAAAGTTTCTAGCAATTGATTAGCTTTTTCATAAGAACTCACTTCAAACTCTATTTCTTTAGATTCCTGTATTTTAGCACTCTGTTTTTTCAAATTTAGTTCTACTTTTTCATTCTCTTTTCTTACTCTAAGCCAAATAGATCCTTCAACACTTTCCACATGATTTAAATCACTTACATAAATCGTATCATTCTGGGAAAGTATTTCACTAACTTCACAATCCATATCCCTTAATTTAGCTAATAAATCATTCATATCATCTACTTTAAACTTCAATTCTATTTCTCTCATAAAATCATTCCTTTAATTATCATTATAACAAATTTATAAATATTTTAAAATAAATTGCAAAATCATATCATTTAACATATAATAAAATTGTAAATGAAGGAGAAGATGATGAATTATAATTTTCAAGATAGAACTATTTTAGCAATGGATTTAGCAAAAAAGGATGGGGAAGAGATTTTAAGAATTTCCCAAAATAGTGATTTAGATACCAAAGAAAAAGGCACTAAAGATGTTGTAACAATAGCTGATACCAAAAGTGAAGAAATTATTATAAAAGGAATCGAAGAAAAATTTTCAAATGATTCTATTATTGCCGAAGAAAGCGGTACCTATCATACCACAGAGAATGAGTATACATGGGTCATTGATCCACTGGATGGAACATCTAATTATTCAAGAGGAATTCCTCTTTACTGTGTTAGTATTGGATATATGAAGGATAATAAGCCTATGGGAGGCGCAATTTATATTCCCGCTACCGATGAACTTTTTGTATGTGAACTAGGAAAAGGAGCATATTGTAACAACAAAAGATTGCAAGTTTCTACTACTTCTAAGTTAGAAAAGAGTTTAACAACTATAGGCTTTAACAATCGTTATCCAGAAATGACTACATGGTTTTCAGAAATTCATAAAAATGCAATGGAAAAAATGTACAATGTTGAGAAATTATTTTCTACTGTCATATCATTATGTTATGTAGCAGCAGGAAAAATAGAATCTCATATGGAATTATATTGTTATTTATGGGATATCTGCGTTGGATCTCTACTAATAGAAGAAGCAGGTGGAAAAGTAAGTGCGGAAGAAAATAAACCTTTAGGCTATTTAAAACTTGATAAGCAAATTATTTTAGGGACTAATGGAAACATTCATGACGAATTTGTGAACATTGTAGGGTCACAAAAAAACTACTAATCATTTAGTAGTTTTATTTTGTTTTTTCAGATAATTCTGCTTCTTCACCAGTCCCTAAACTCCACATTTCTTTTTCGGCAGCTTCTAAATTAGCAATTCTAGAATATCCATTTCCAAAATCAGCACGTCTTTGTAATTCAAAATACATATCAATTGCCTTTTTATCTTGATCTTGTAGTGCTAATTTAGCAAGTAATCTAGCAAATGTTTGATATTCTTCTTCAGAAAATGGAAGTTTTACTACTGGTTCTCTTTCTGGTGCAACTGGCTCACCACCTAATTTCCAACCCCTATCATCATAATGTTCTTTTATCGCATTCGCAACATGTGTACCATCTATCACATTTTATCCTCCCTTCACCTATTTATTCTGATTATGTAATTTTATCCATCCAAGTTTTAACCATAAGGATATTTCTTCATAACAGCCAATATCCTCACTGGGCATCTTTAAAATCACTAATTCAATATCTTTATGATAAACTAACTTTTGGGATAATCCAAAAAGCAACTCTGCATAAGCTTCATATCCAATATAACCTGCCTTGCCATTTTTATCTTCATTCATTACAAATAATATATCTGATTGTATTACATTTTCTAAAAATTCAGTGTGTACTTTTGGATATAAATCTATAAATTTTGATTCATCTATCAATTTTGGATAATCTAATACTTCATAATTTTTACTTCTAAAATACTCAATCCAATGCCCTATTTCTCTTTGAAGTTTTGTACTTCCTGCTATTACTATTTTTTTCATATCATTATTCCTGAATATCATCAATGATATCTGTATAGTAGATAACTTCTTTATTTAATTTTTGTGCGAATTCTATTTCACTTTTTGTGCTACTTCCTATATAACCATCTACATTAACTACTAAAATTGCATCTGATATCTTTATTTTTTCTTTATGCATCTCATCTAGTATGTTTGCTTCTTCTTCTGTATAAGCATCTTTATCTGGATTAGTAGGATAAATAGGAGCTATAACACAATTTCCTTGTAACTCCATTTTTTCAGATATCATCATGATTTCTTTTTGAAATCTTAAACTACCACATACTGTTATCAATTTCATACAGACTACCTCCATATACTTTTATTATACAGAAATTGAAAATGATTGAGAATACTTTTATAAAATTATAAAAAAGTTTTTTATACTCTCTTCAATTTTTAAAATTTATACTAATCTTCTTTATCAAAAATACTTTTTCTATCATACTTTTCCGCGTTCAATTCTTCTTTCAAAAACATACATTCTTCTAAGCTAATATCATACATATTAGCCAAGCAAATAACATAATAAAAAACATCATAAAGTTCCTCTTCAACTGTTCCCTTAATAGTATCACTATTCTTTAAGCGTTTATCTTTTCTAATAGCTTTCGCCAATTCTCCTACTTCTTCTGTTAATTTATAAAAATATTTATCAATAGCATTATTTTTATGATCAATATTTTTTATTAGTGTTTGTAAATCTGATATTGTTATTTTCTCCATTTAGTAAGAGCCTCCTTTATTTCTAAGTATAAACTACATATTGAATCTCTTTAAATATTCTAGCACACTTTATAGGATAATAAAACTCGAACATTTAAATTTCGAGTTTAATAACAACTGGTGTCCACGGCGAGAGTCGAACTCGCGACCTTTGCCTTCGGAGGGCAACACTCTATCCAACTGAGCTACGTGAACAATAAAGAATCTATCAATTTAATGATTGATAGTAATATTCTCTTTTATATTGTTTTACTTTTTCACCTTGTTCAACATCTAGTATATCAATATGAATTGGAAAAACATGATTAAGCGGTTGCAATATTGCTTTTTGTGATTCTGCTATTTTAGTAATACCACCACTAATAATACATAATGTTCCGTAGCGCGTTTGAAAACATCCTTTAGCGTTTTTTGGGAATAAGGTTCTTTGGGGTGAAATCATTCCTAATGTTTTCGGAGCTATTTCATCTAAAATAGGTGGTGTTAGTCCCTCATGCATATGTCCAGAGTGAACATGTTCAAATCCTGATAATAAATTTTGAACAGTATCGTTTTTCAAAGTCAAAGGAGAATGAAATAATAACTCATTTACCTTTCCTTTAACTGGCGTGAATAAACCCTGATTTTTCCTTAAATCCTCTATTAAAACATAAACATCTTCATCTTTTCTTACCGAAGAGCAAAGACTATCTTTAGGAAGTGGATATGCACGATGAAAATAATAGGTAGGCATTGTATATCCAACCACACGAAGATGTTCATCCTCATATGCACTATTATTTAAGACATGTACATTACTCATACTATCTATTTCTTGCCAAAGATCTTGATCGAAATCTTCAACAATATGTTCTCCCATACGATATCTCATATCATGGTCAGATAACGAAATAGCTGTCGGAGCAACCATTCCGCTTTTTTTACAAATGCTTAAAAAGTCTTCTCGTCTATCATAATCTTCTAATACATTTGTATCATCCAAATTATCACCTAACCAAAAAATATAATTTGGCTCCCAATTAGAGACTAAATTTAATAAAGATGTCATTCTTTCTATCTTCATTTTTTTACTAAAATGTAAATCAGAAAAAGTAACAATTCTTATTTTCTTTTTTACATCAGGGAAATAGGACTTTGTTCTTGTAATTTTTACTGTATTTTGCATAAATTCCTCCATTTGCGTTACTATTATATCACAGATTGCGAAAATTCATAAATTGTATTATAATATTACATTTATAGGAGGCCCTAATGGAAACAAAAAAATTATTAGAAGAATTTGTAAGTAGTAGAGAAAATGAAGTGCCAACAATCGCTGCATATGGTTATGGTTCTGGTGTTTTCAAACAAAAAGGTAATGATACTAAAAATAGTATGATTGATACTATTTTGATTGTAGAAGATGCCAAAAAATGGCATAAGGAAAATAAAAACAAATATCCAAATGATTACTCTGCAAGCGCTAAAATTTTACTTGGAAGAATTAATTTTGAAAGAATTTCTGGGCTAACAGGAATAACTTATCAAACAAATATTGCTTATGCAGATCATAGATTTAAATATGGAGTTATTAGTAAAAATACTTTTATTGCTCAGATGGAAGAATGGAATTCATTTTTCTTGCCTGGAAGATTTCAAAAACCAGTTTATCCAATTCATACAACAGAGGAAATAGAAGCTTCCATTGATAAAAATAGAAGAATTGCGTTGTTAATAAGTCTTCTTACACTACCAGAAAATGACAGAACTTTAAGAGGTTTATTTATCAATTTATGTTCTTTATCCTACTTAGGAGATATTAGAATGTTATTTGTTGAAAATCCAAATAAAGTCACTAATATAGTAGATGCAGAATTTCCTTTGCTATTAAAAATATATGGGGAAAAAAATAAATTTTTTACTGTTTTAGAAAATGAAGAATTGGCAATTGATTATCTTGAAATACTAGATGAATTATATCGAATACTTCCACCAAATATGTATAAATATTTAAGCAATTTATCTACTCTACAGCAAAGCTTACTTCATCATATACAAGAAATGAATCGTATTGAAAGTGTTACTCAACCACTAGTTGGAATAGTAACTACTGGACCAGTTGCTTCTTTTCAATATGTTAAACAAAAAATGGCAAAAAGGCAGAATCATTAGATCCTGCTTTTTTATTTATCATAAACTTCTAATCCTATTGGGCAATGATCGCTTCCAAATACTTCCTTATAAATAAAAGTATTTTTTATTTTATCTTTTCCTTCCTTAGAAATAATAAAATAATCTATTCTCCATCCTATATTTCTTTCTCTAACACCTTTCATATAGCTCCACCAAGTATACCAATCAGCTTCATCTGGATGTTGATAGCGAAAAGTATCAATAAATCCACTATCTAAAAGAACTTGAAATTTTTCTCTTTCTTCATCTGTAAAACCAGCATTTCCCCTATTTGCTTTTGCATTCTTAATATCTATCTCTGTATGGGCAACATTAAAATCCCCGCATACAATTACTATTTTTTTCTTTCTAAGCGAGTTTACATATTCTTTAAAATCATCTTCCCATTGCATACGATAATCTAATCTCTCTAATGTTCTCTTTACATTGGGAACATAACTATTAATTAAATAAAAGTCAGAAAATTCTAAAGTAATCATCCTACCTTCATGATCATGATTTTCTATCCCCATTCCATAACTAACAGATAACGGCTCTACTTTTGTATAAACAATAGTTCCAGAATACCCCTTTCTTTCAGCAATATTACGATAACAAATATAACCATCTGGTTTATAATCAATTTGCTCTTCAGTTGCTTTTACTTCCTGTAAACAAAATATATCAGCATCTACTTCTTCAAAAAAATCTTGAAATCCTTTTTTTAAACAAGCACGATAACCAGCTACATTCCACGAAACTAATTTCATTTTAATCTACCCTCCAAATATTCTAGAAATGGCATAAAAGCGGTTGGTATCGCATACTCTTTTTTTATTTCTTCTAAACTAACCCATGCATAATCTGAAAATAATATATCTGTCTTTACAAAATAACTCTTCATATACCATTTTTTATGCGTAAAAATGTGGGTATTTTCTATACCTTCTTCTATCTTTTTAACTGTTGAAAATCTTTCTAAAATATCTTTTTTAGTTAACTTTCCTTCTATATTTGGAAATTCCCACATATTTTTTAAAAGTCCATTACTTCGTTTGTGGAGTGCAATCTTATCATTACAAATGAATAATAGAACAGTATAATACTCTTCCTTTTTATCTTTTTTAATAACTTTTCTTGGGATAGAAGATTCTGTATGTTTTTGATGCGCTGCACAATACTTAGATAAAGGACATATTTCACATTTTGGAATAGCATTTGGTAAGCAAATTACTTCTCCTAATTCCATAATACCTTCATTGAAATCTCCTGACTGTTCTGGTAAAACTTTTTTAATCTTTTCTCCTATTTCTTTTTTTACTTTTAAATCTGATACATCAATATCCTCATTCATTACTCTAGCATAAACTCTCATAACATTACCATCAATTGCTACTTCTTTTTTATTAAAAGAAATTGAACTAATAGCTCCTGCAGTATATTCTCCAATTCCTGGTAATTTTAATATTTCTTCATATTCACTTGGGAATATTCCGTTATACTCATCCATAATTTTGATAGCGGCTTTTTTTAAGTTTCTAGCACGGTTGTAATACCCTAATCCTTCCCATAACTTTAATAGTTCATCTTCCTCTACTTTACTTAAAGATTCAATAGTGGGAAGTCTTTTCATAAATATTTCATAGTATCCCTTCACTGCTTCTATTCTAGTTTGCTGAAGCATGATTTCAGATATCCAAACATGATATGGATTTTTATCCTTTCTCCAAGGTAATTCTCTTTTATTTTCTAAATACCAATTTAATAATGGCTCTACTATTTTCTTCATAACATCACAAATCTATTATATCATATCTATAAAAAAACAAATCCTAAGATTTGTTTTTTATGCTTTATGAAATCTTCTTTGAATGAATTTTGCAAATTCAACACTTGGAATTACTAAAAAAGCAAGTCCAAAAGAAACAACAAATTCTATCAAACTAACAGGAGCTAATCCAAATAAATCAGATAATATAGGAATATAGATTACAGCTAACGTAAATATTAAAGATAATAAGAAGGAACCTACTAGCCATTTATTTCTAGTTTTCATTGTAAAAATAGATCCCTTTTGAGTACGCATACATATAGCATAAAACATCTCCACTAAATTAGCTGTTAAAAATGCCATTGTCATTCCATCTACTGATTCAAAAATACCGCATTTTCCCAATTCTATATGTTGACCAATAAAGAAAGACGCTAATACAATAATAGCCATTAGAATACCATGAAGAATAGTAGATATTCCAGCTCCATCTGAGAAAACACTTTCATCAGATTTACGGGGTTTTCTTTTCATTAAATCTCCTTCAGCCTTCTCCATTCCGAGAGCTAAACCTGGAGTACTATCTGTTACCATATTAATCCAAAGGAGTTGGGCTGGTGTAACAATTGTTACGCCACAGGCGGAAGCCAAAAAGACATAAATAACTTCAGCTGCATTAGTAGATAATTGAAACTGTAATACTTTTCTAATATTATCATAGATTGTTCTTCCTTCTTCAACCGCATTTACAATAGTAGCAAAGTTATCATCTGCTAAAACCATATCAGATGCTCCTTTGGTAACATCTGTACCAGTTATTCCCATAGCGATACCAATATCTGCAGCCTTAATAGAAGGAGCATCATTTACCCCATCACCTGTCATAGCAACTACATAATTTTGAGACTTAAGTGCCCGAACAATTTTTGTTTTATGCTCTGGCTGTACACGAGCAAAAACAGAACAATCATTTACAACTCTAATTAAATCTTCGTCACTTAGTCCATCCAATTCGGAACCTGTTATAGCTTCTTTACGATTACTGATAATCTTTAAATCTTGTCCGATAGCAGTTGCAGTATCAATATGATCGCCTGTTATCATAATAGGCCTTATTCCCGCTTGTCTACAGTTTTCAATTGCATCATAAACTTCTTTACGACAAGGATCAATCATCCCAACAAAGCCAATAAATGTTAAATCTTGCTCTAAAAAATCTGGTTCAAAATTAGTAGGAATAGTATCATATTCCCTATAGCAAGCACCTAATACACGCAATGCTTTGTCCGCATATTTCTTAGTTTCTTCTTGAATGTGAGATTTTATTTCTTCTGTCATTAGAACAACTTCATTATTATCATTTAAATAACGACTACTTCTTTCTAATAATATCTCACAGGCACCTTTTGTATATTGAACTACCTTATTATCCTTTTGATGAACAGTGGACATCATTTTTCTCATAGAATCAAATGGTGCCTCCCCTATTCTTGGATATTCTTTTTCTAATTGATATTTTGGATATCCTAACTTATTAGCAAAATTTACTAGTGCTGCTTCTGTCGGTTCACCTGTTGCTTCTTCTCCCTCTTCAATTTCAGCATCAGAACATAATGACATAGCTTCAGCAAGTAAATGTTCATCAGAAGTACTACTTTCTACTACTGTCATTTTATTTTGTGTTAAAGTACCTGTTTTATCTGTACAAATAACTTGGGTACACCCTAATGTTTCTACTGCATTTAATTTTCTAATAAGAGCCTGTTTTTTAGACATAGAAGTTACACCCATAGAAAGCATAATCGTTACAACCGCTGGCAACCCTTCTGGAATAGCTGCTACTGCAAGAGCAACTGCTATTAAAAACGTATCTAAAATATGAGTCCCAGTAAAATCTCCAGTTTTTATAATATTAAAAATAAATACAAAAGCACTAATTCCAATTACTAACTTTGTTAAAACACTAGAAATTTCTGACATTTTCTTTTGAAGCGGCGTTTTCTCTTCATCAGTTACTTGTAAGGCTTGAGCTATTTTTCCCATTTCAGTATCCATAGCAGTAGCCACTACAATAGCTTTTCCTCTACCATATACTAAAGTACTTCCACTATATAACATATTAGTTCTATCTCCTAATGGAACATCTAAACTATTCTCTTTTAAATTAATCAGATCTACAATTTTAGTGACGGGTACACTTTCCCCTGTAAGTGCTGCCTCCTCTACTTTCATACTAAAAGATTCTAAAATTCTACAATCTGCTGGCACAGCATCTCCAGCCTCTAGTACAATGACATCTCCTACTACCAATTCCTCACTTTTTACATGCTTTAATTCCCCATCACGAAGTACTTTAGATGTTGCCTTAGTCATCTCCATTAGGGACTCTATGGCATTTTCTGCTTTATTTTCTTGAATAATTCCCAATACTGTATTAATAATTACAACAAAAAGAATAATGAATACATCTGTAAAAGAATCACCACTCATAATAGCTGTTATTGCAGAAATAAGAGCAGCTGCTAAAAGCATTATAATCATAGGATCCATTAAAGACTTTATAAATCTTTTTATAATACTATCTTTCTCTGGCTCCTTTAATTTATTAAGACCATTATTTTCTAATAACTCTTTAGCTGCCGTTTCTGACAAACCATTTTCATTAGAGTTTAATTTTTTAATTACCTCATCACTATTCATATTATAAAATTCCATATGTTACCTCTCCTCTTAATATTATATATTAAATAATAAAATGATATATCCAATATAAGCTACAAAATAAATAGCTCCATTTGCTCTACTCATCTCATTTTTAGGCGGAATAATAGGGAAAAGTGCTAATACAATTAAAGAACCAACTAAAATGGATAAGTCTATATTATAGCTAACATTATAAGCAATTGGATGAATAAAGGCAGACACCCCGATAATCAATAACATATTAAAGATATTTGATCCTATAATATTTCCAATAGCAATATCACTATTTCCTTTAATAGCAGCAGTTACACTAGTTACTAATTCTGGCAAGCTAGTACCTATTGCTAGTATTGTTAAACTGATAAATTTTTCGCTAAGTCCAAAATGTTTTGCAACAATAATAGCATTATCAACGGTAAAATCTCCTCCAAATTTTAATAATACAATTCCTAAAATAACATAGATTACATTTTTTAAAATAGGAATTTCTTCTAATTTTTTTCTTTCTTTTTTAGTTTCTTTTATCTCATCGAATTCTTGCCCTTTTTTAGCCATATAAATTGTGTAAGTTATAAACAGAATGAACAGTACTACTAATATACCTGCGTCTATTCTAGAAATCCCCATTCCAACATTACATAAAATTACAAATAAAATAGTTAATATAAGACACATCGGTATTTCGATTAACCTAGTCTCTTTTTGAAACTGCACTGGCTTTATCATACTAGATAATCCCAATATTAAAAGCAAATTACATACATTACTCCCAATAATATTTCCCATAGCCATATCTGTATGACCCTCTAATGCAGAAGTAGTACTAACAAATAATTCTGGCATAGAAGTTCCAATAGAAACAATAGTTAAACCAATAATAATTTCTGGTATATGAAATTTTTTAGCAATATTACTAGAGCCATCTACTAAAAAGTCTGCTCCTTTAATTAAAAATATAAATCCTATTACAATTAATATTATTGCCTGTAACATAATATCTTCCTTTCATAAAAAAACGAGGCATACACTACAAAAAAATTGCAGATAAGTCTCGTTTATTAAAGTAAAGCCAGATAATAATCGGGTATGTTGACTTTACTGCATATTAGTATGCTAACTACTCCCTCGTCTATTTCAAATATACATGATTCTTTTCATTTTGTCAAAGCTTTTACTCAAAAAACAAACTCCAACGGTCTACTTCGCCCATTGAACTTCTGTATAATTCAACTGGCTGATTATAATTTACATTTCCTATGTAGTCTCCAACTTGGTAATCCACTTTAAACTCTGTATTATTTGCAAGAACAACGCCATGATTGTCATAAATTCTAATTCTAGCATGGGAAGGTGATAATTCTAAAACTTTTAATTTAAAATCTTTTAAATCGACCTCTAAATCTTCTAGTAAAGTATACTCACTTACAATAGGTTCTGGTATTGTAGAATCTTTTGATTGATTATAAGATTCCTGGAAAGGTATATATTCTACTCTTAATTTTTTAGAGGCACCCTCTTCTAATACAGTTTGTTCCTCTTCATTTGCTAATACTTGAATGCCTACAATAGCTTCATCGATAATTTCTGATAAATCTTCATTTAAAGAACTATAGGCAAAAATAAGCATTGCACCATTGAAATAAATGAATTTATAGGTTCTTCTCTTTTCATTTTTTTCCAATTGCTTTTCTAATACTTTTAAATTTTGAACTCCCAAATAATATTCACGATCTAAATCAGATAACATTATCTGAGAATTTGTCTTTGCACTATTTTCTAACCACTGATTAGATCGTTCTTCTAATTTTTCTTGAGAAGAACATTTTGCAATCATAATATTAATATCCCCTATTTTAAAACTAGACTCACTATTCTTAATAACAGTTTCAAAACTAGCAGGTAATGTAATTACAAAGTTATAATAAGTATTCGATAAAACAGTATATGAAACTAAATCCTTTTTTTGTTCTTCCTCTGCTGGTTCTTGATGTTCAAACATTTCTTGTTCTTCTACTATTACTTGTTGCTCTTCAATTGCTTCAATATTTAAGCTTTTACAAATAATATCATAGATTGTTCTTAAAGTCTTCTCTGGAGCTTGTCTTGTCATAGTAGAAATATTTACAATTTTCTTATTCTTAGACTGTAACTCTGTATTAATGCTAATATCAGAAAAACGATTAAAAGTACTAATATCATTCTTTAATTGGTCTAAATTTAATAAATTATTATCCTCTAATTCCTTGACAATAATATATCCTAACATATCAGCAGATACACGTTTCCAGAAAACATCTAAATCTGTATCATCTATTAAACTATCTGCAAAATCAAATACATTGTCAATACTTCGATCTAATTGATAATCATGATTAATTTCATCTAGCATATTTACAGTTAATTCATTCAGATTACTTTCTACTGGAATAATAGTCTCTTCTGATTCGTTCTGTTTTAATTCTCTATAAGAATTTAATAAAGCCTCTTTTCTTGAGATTGGAGTATTTGTTAATAAATAATGAAGATTACCATCTATTACCACTGAAGAACCATTAGGATTCCAATAGTAAATAGCATCTAGTTCCTCAGAATAAACACTATTTTGGTAAGCTTCTTCTAATTCAATATCTAGCATTTCTGCAATAATTTTCTTTTGCTTAGAACCTTCTTCATTTTCAGATACAACATTCTCTTCTTCTTGTGGCATTTGTGCAATAATATCATCTAAAACATGATATAAACTAATTTTAAAATTTGAATAGAAATCATTTAATTCCTCATGATTAAATTGATTGGAAACAGAAAATAAAATTCCATCTATTGCTCCTACACATTCATCGTTTGGAGAATCCAATAATTTCTCATTTTCATTAAATTCTTCATTTCCTTCTTGTCTCTTTGAAAAATCATATAGTTCTTTTCTATATTGAATAATTACTTCTTTTACTTTTTCAATAGCACTTAAATCACTAAAATCATAGTCTTGTCCCTGCCATGAAATATTTAAATTGGCCCCATTTAAAGTTATTGCTTTTTTACTATCATTAAAAGATGAAGTACCATCAAAAAGAGAGAATTGGATCATAGAGTTAACTGAAAAATGTTCTACAAGTTTAGGGAATGTCTCTTCAAAATCAATATTTTGCTCTATTAGCAAAATTAACTTTTTAATTTCAAAATAAAGTTCATCCAATTCTTGAATGTATACAATATCATCGTGTTCTTGTCCATCATCCTCTAAAAATTCAAGTAATGAATAATAAGCACCAATAAAATCTTCTCCATTAGATTGATCCATCATATTGTCTAACACAACAACCTGTTTAGGACTTATTACATACTTTTCTGTTGAAAATAAATTTTTTTCTTCCCTGTATAGTTCTTCTAATGATTGTAACTTTTCATAGATGATATATAATTTTTCAGCATCTGACAAAGTTTTAAAATTTTCTGATGCTGATAAAATTGACTTCAATTCTTTTCTACTAATTAAATTATCACTCATAACCATTCTCCTGTACTTTTATTCTTATAGTTCATTATATCATAAATAAAAAAAAATAACTACGTACATAGTTAAATTTTATTTCTATTTCTTTTCTATTGTATTTTTTTGTTGATAAGTATTCGTAAGTATATCTATCATAGAAGCATATGGGCTTATTTTTCTGTCATTTTTTACTTTCACATTTTTCTACTAATATTTAAATCATCCATTCCCTTTTTTACATATTCATTTTGCATAAAGTTTTGCCATATACTTTCACTTAGGTAATTTTCAATCATAGCTAAAGTAATGCCCTTATCTACGCCAAGATACTCATATGAAAACCATGGTGTAGCTTGCTCTAAATTAAAGGCTGATTTTAGTCCATATTCTCCAATAAGTCCAGGATAATTTTCATAATAATTTTGTAAAGCGGATATTGACAAATTTGGTGTAAAAACTATTGAGGAAACAGCTCCAGATGGTGGAATAGTGCCATCATTTTTTAGTTCAGAAGATGCAGGTAAGGCTCCACTTTCACCATTATATCCATCAGAAAAAACGCTAGCAGAAACACCCCAAGAATTTTCATCAAATGTTTTAAATGTGTCTTTATTATCGATACAAAATTGTCTATTAGCTAATGTTGCCCTAACAGAATTATCAAACCAATTAATACCATTTTCGTCCTCAGTGTTTCGAAAATCTACCCAAGCATGAGAAAATTGATATGTAAATAATGAGCCAAACCAAGAATAAATAATTCTTTTATAATTTTTATATTCTCCCACTGGTTTTTTCATTGTATCATATAAACTTTTATCCGTATGATAAGTTGGAGAACCAGAGCCCAAAATATATAAAATTAATTGTTCCCCATAAGTATCCCAACTACCAAAAAAACCATTTTCTGGTGTATTTCCTAAATAAAACATATTTTTATTTTTGTCAACGAACCATTCCCAATTAATCCTACGGTAAACTTTATCTGCTTTTTCCTGTACTCCTTTTCCAAAAAATTCGCCTACAGTAATAGCCCCACAAATAAATATTCCTGTATCTATAATAGAAATCTCAGAATTCCATTCCCTAGCACCAGTACTCCTATTAATAAAATGGTAAAAAAAGCCTTCTTTACTCTCTATATTGTTTAAAAAAGTATTAAGAGTACCATCAGCCTTTTGATAAGCTTCTTCTTTAGAAATCCAATTATGTTTAACTGCTGTAACAAGAGCAACTAAGCCAAAACCAACAGCCGCAATACTAGATACATAAGGCGCAATATACGATTTATCCCGAATTAGTCCATAAATCCCAGTTTGCTTCCTTGGCAAAATAGTCATAGCACAGCTTTAATTCCTTCAATAATAATGCCTCGCTATTATAATTAATTTTATTCATAGGTTTCTCCCTTGTTCTTTACTATAGAATTATTATATCACAGATACTGCTATTATTTATTAAGACAAATTAATTGTAGTAAAATATTATTAGAATTAAAAAGTTTGGAGGAATAATTTTTTTACAAAATAAAAATCCTTATAAAATAAGGATTTATTTACTAAATGGTCGGGAAAACAGGATTTGAACCTGCAACCCCTTGGTCCCAAACCAAGTGCTCTACCAAGTTGAGCCATTTCCCGATAAATAATAAGATGGTGCGCCCAAGAGGAGTTGAACCCCTAACCTTTTGATCCGTAGTCAAATGCTCTATCCAATTGAGCTATGAGCGCGTTAACTCAAATACGTAATTGATTATAACACGCTTTTATTAAAATTTCAATAGTTTTTTAAAAGGAAGAAGATTTATTTTAATTTTTTCTTCCTTTTTAACATCTTTTTTTCTAATTTTTCTTTTTCCTTTTCAAAATCAATATGAATATTTGGAAAAGCCCTTAAAAGTCTATCCTTTATGCTGGAATTTCTAGAAAATATTTCTCTAATTAAAGCATCAAAATCTTTTCTTTTAACATCTATTCTTTCTCGCAATTTATTTTTTATCATGATAGTACTATCAATAGTTCCTTGTGTAATAGCACTTCTCATGCCGAATATAGCGTGAAAAGATATTATCATATCTATACTAAATACTATGCATAATATCCGCAAAACTATTCCTAATACTTTGGGGTCAATAAGTAATAAATAGTTATAAATAGTTATAAATAGTTATAAATAGTTATAAATAGTTATAAATAGTTATAAATAAACGGATTTATAATATAAACCAAAAAGCATGCTAAAAACCCAAAAGGTATCAATGTTTCCAAGCAAATTCTACCATTGATATTAAATTTGTTATCACTATAATCCCACCAACGAGCATGAAAAATCTTTTCCATCACAAAGCTTGTCATATATTCTAATATTGCAGCTACCAAAATAGATTTTAAATACACAGAAAGAATATCGCCTAAATTATTTCTTAAAAAATAAATAATTAAAACACTTCCAACACCATATATCGGACAATAAGGTCCTATTAAAAAAACTCTATTTACAAATTGTCTATCATCAAAGTAAGCATAAATAACCTCCATTACCCATCCTATAAAAGCATAGATAAAAAAATAACAAACATAGTACTTCATAATGTCACCATATTTATTATATAACAAAATAAAAGGGTATTATCATCCCTTTTATTTTATTCATACACTTTTCTAATTATGTCTATTCTGCAACCATAAAAGTGTCTTTAAATTGATTTAATTTAAATCCTTCTGGCAAAGAATATTTTGGGCCAACATACTTAGATGTTGATAGTATAGTACCTATTACTTTTAAATCATCATCTGTATATTCCCCTGTTTCATTTTCTAATACAATCCCAAATAATTTTGTTCCATTAGCTTTTGCATAAGCAACTAGAATATTTTTACTTCCCATTATTACTTCCATTTTTACAAATGCTGTACCACTAATTTCTTTTTCTTCCGGATTTGTAGCTTCATATCCCATATCTTTAAAATAATCTACTAACTGACTCTTATTACTAACTAAATTATTGTAAGTTCCAGTTTGTAAAGTCATTAATGCTGTCCATGAATCAGTACCAACATAAAATTCATTTTCGTAAATTTCTGCATGAATATTTTTACCATCTTTATCTTTATCTTCAATATATAAATTAAATCCTTCGTAATGATATTCTTTAGCAGTTTCTGAAACTTTCTTTCCAACAGCAATATTTTCGTTTGAGAAAAGTTTTACCATAAAATATGATAATAATCCGAGTGCTACTAAAGAAACTAATAAAATAAGAATAAAGAAAATCCTATTAATTATTTTTTCTCTTTTTGCAGGATCTTTCTTTGGTTTCTCTTCTAATGGAGCTACAGGTGTTTCTACAGCACTCATATCAATACTTGGCATTTGTGGTAATGCCATATCTAATCCTGGTAATGGCGATGGTTGCATCTGTGGTTGAGCTACTGGAACTTCCTGTGGTATCATTGCTGATGCATCTGGCATTACTTGTGGCATTCCCATAGTCATCCCTGCTACTGGAACTTCTTGTGGCATCATCACTGATACATCTGGCATTGCTTGTGGCATTTCTGTAGCTAATCCTACTGTTGGAACTTCTTGTGGTATCATTGCTGATGCATCTGGCATTGCTTGTGGCATTTCTGTAGCTAATCCTACTGTTGGAACTTCTTGTGGTATCATCGCTGATACATCTGGCATTGCTTGCTGAATTTCTGTAGATAGTCCTGCTACTGGAACGTCCTGTGGCATCATTGCTGATGCGTCTGGTATTTCTTGCGAAGGTTCCTCTTCAACTGTTTGATCTGCTGTCTGTTCTAAAGCCTCTTCACTGCTACTTTCTTCTACTTGCTCAGGTTCATTATTAGATAAATCTGCGTTATCCTCTAAAGATTGTTCTTTTATACTATCTGATTCTTCACTTTCTTCCACTTTGTCTTCAGTTTCTGTTATTTCTGCAACTTCTTCAGATGGATTTTCTAAAGCGGACTCATTTTCTTCTACTTCTGTAGATTCTATATTATCAGGGGAAATTGTTTCTTCTGTTTTATTTTCTGCTAGTTCTCCACAATTGGCACAAACTGTTTCATCAGGCGCTATCGGATAACCACATTTAGGACAATTACTCACTTTTTATTCCTCCTATCTTATTCAATTATAATAATCATATCATAATTTTTCTTATTTTAATAGACTTTATCTCAAAAAAATATGCACATTATTGTGCATATCTTATTCGCTAAACTTCTCAAATTGAGAATTATACAATTCTGCATAAAAACCATTTTTAGAAAGTAATTCCTCATGATTTCCCTGCTCAACTATATTTCCTTCTTGCATTACTAAAATTAAATCTGCATTTTTAATAGTAGAAAGCCTATGAGCAATGATGAAAGAAGTTCTTCCTTCTGTTAACTTATCCATTGCTTTTTGTACTAACTCTTCTGTTCTAGTATCTACATTTGAAGTAGCTTCATCTAAAATTAAGAACGGAGCGTCTTCTAACATACCACGAGCAATTGTCATTAATTGTTTTTGACCCTGACTAATAGAATCATTATCACTCAAAGAAGAATCTAAGCCACCTGGCAGAGTCCTAATGAAATGGTCTACCCCTACTGTTGTACATGCTTGTTTAATTTCTTCATCTGTTACATCCTCTTTGTTAAATTTTAAATTTTCCCGGACAGTACCATCAAATAGCCAAGTATCTTGTAATACCATAATAAATAATTCATGAATATTTTCTCTTGTTAAATCTTTTGTAGATACTCCATCAATTAAAATTTCGCCCTCTGCAATATCATAAAACTTCATAAGAAGATTTACCATTGTTGTCTTTCCTGCACCAGTAGGGCCTACAATAGCTATTTTCTCGCCCGGATTTACGCTGGCATTAAAATCCTTAATAATTGGTCTTTTTCCATCATAGCTAAATTTTACATGTTTAAATTCTATTTTTCCTTTCACTTTTTCTTTATCTAAGACTTTCGTTAAATGACTTTCATCTAGCATTTCCTCTTCATCAAATAATTCAAATACTCTTTCACCAGCTGCTGCTGTAGACTGTAAATTCGTCATAGCTTGCGCTATTTGAGAAAGAGGATTTGTAAATAATCTAACATAAATCATAAATGCCACAATAACACCAAATGAAATAACATCATTCATTGTTAAAAGAGCACCTACAACACAAACAGCAACATATCCAAAGTTTCCAATAAATCCCATAATTGGTTGCATAAGTCCAGATAAGAATTGACTCTTGCGGTTACAATGGTAAAGACGCTCATTTAATTCATCAAAATCCTCACTTGCTTTTTTCTCTCCATTGTAAGCTTTTACTACGTTGTGCCCTGAATAAATCTCTTCAATGTGACCATTTAAATTTCCTAATTCTTCTTGTCTTTGAATGAAATATTTTTGAGACTTTCCAAGAATTAAAGCCATAAGACCAAATCCAATTAAACTAGAAAGAATAGCAGTAATAGCCATAATCCAGTTAGTTACAAACATCATAATAATTGAACCAATAAATAAAGTAAGACTAGTAACTAATGTAGATAAACTTTGATCTAAGCTTTGCGCAATTGTATCAACATCATTTGTAACACGTGAAAGGACGTCCCCTGTTTCATTTTGGTCAAAATAACGAAGTGGTAATGTATTAATCTTATTACTAATTCTAGATCGCAAGCTTCTAGCCAAATTATTGGATACATGCGTCATTGTTAAAGATTCTATATATTGAAATAATGCACTAATAACATAAAAAATTGTTAATAATAAAGCAATTTCCTTTACTTTATCTAAATCCATTACTGGTTTAATTTTTTCATAAATTGATTTTGGTAAAGCATCGATTGCTACTAAAGCTTCTTCTTGCTCTTTCTCTTTTGATGTGGCAAGCAAAATTTGAAATTGTTGCTTATCATTATCAGAAATATTTGGATCTGCCATTATTTCTGTAATTCTTTCCTCTGTTAAATTAGGGATCAAACCTTCAGTAATGGTATCTGTTAAAACAGATAATTTATTAGGTGCTATTAAAGATAAAATAGCACTAATCATAGCAAGAGTTAGAGAAATTACTAATAAACTTCTCCAAGGTTTTAACGTTGATAATAATCTTTTGATAGAGCCTTTGAAATTTTTTGATTTTTCAAAATTTCTTTTTCCTGGTCTAGGCATTTTCTAACTCCTCCTTCGATAGTTGTGATAAAGCAATTTCTTTATAAACTTCGCAAGATTTAAGAAGCTCTTTATGAGTTCCCATTCCTACACATTTTCCTTTATCTAATACAACAATTTTATCCGCATTCAGAATGGTTCCAATTCTTTGTGCTACTATAATACTAGTGGCATCACTAGTATATTTCTTTAATTCTTTACGAAGTGTCGAATCTGTTTTATAATCTAATGCACTAAAAGAATCATCAAATATATAAATTTCAGGATTACGAGCTATGGCACGAGCTATAGCTAATCTTTGCTTTTGTCCTCCAGAAACATTAGTACCACCACGAGCAATATGCGCATCATAAGTATTTTCCATTTTACTAATAAAATCTGTTCCTTGCGCGACTTCAATTGCTTCCTGTATTTTGATATCGCTTGGTTTTTCTTTACCATTTTCTCCATAAGCAACATTGTCTTTCACACTTCCTGTAAACATAAATGCTTTTTGAGGAACGTAACCAATTTTATTATGAAGAGCTTCCTGTGTATAATCTCTAACATTTACACCATCTACTAAAATCTCTCCATCTGTTACATCATAAAATCTTGGTACTAAATTAATTAAAGTACTTTTTCCACTACCAGTAGAACCAATAAAAGCGATAGTTTCACCTTTATTGACTTTAAATGAAATGTCACGTAATAAATATTCATCTGCATCTGGATATTTAAAAGACACATTTTTAAATTCTACAGTTCCAGTTAAACCTTCTTTTCCTTCTGTTACATTACCGTCTACAACGCTTGCTTTCTCATTTAAAATTTCATTAATACGTTGTGCGGAAACCTGCGCTCTTGGCCAAATCATAAAAATCATTGCTAACATTAAGAAAGACATAATTACTTGCATAGCATAACTAGAAAATACTACCATATTTCCGAATAGGGAAATTTTTTCTACCATACCAGCATTCGCAATTAAACTAGCTCCTATAAAATAAATTCCTAAAGTTAAAAAGTGCATTACTAAATACATAATCGGTTGCAAAAGTGCAAAACATTTTTGATTAAATAATTGCGTATTTGTAAGCTTATTATTGACAGCTTCAAATCTTCCTTTTTGATAATCTTCAGCATTAAAAGCTCGAATAACACGAATACCAGTTAAATTTTCGCGAGTTACACCATTTACTTTATCAATTAATTTTTGAACAATTTTAAATCGTGGTAAAACAACAATCATTAATCCTATTACTGTTGTTAGTAAAATTAATACACCAACACCTGTAATAGTACTCCATTCTATACTTTTATTAACAATCTTAGAGATTGCCCATACTGCCATAATAGGTGCTTTCATAAGCATTTGTAAACCCATACCTATTAACATTTCTACTTGAGTAACATCATTAGTAGTTCTTGTAATTAAACTACTAGTAGAAAACTTTTTAATCTCTTCCATACCAAAATATTCTACTTTTTCAAATATTTCTTTTCTTAATTTTCTTGAAAAATTAGAGCTTATTTTAGAAGCAAAATATCCTACTACTACTGCAGATGCTAAACTCCCTAAAGCACATAGTAACATGTAGCCACCTTGCACTAAGATATCGCTCATATGACTGCCTGTTGTTTGAACAAGTCTTGTAATCGCACTCATATAATCTGGCAATTTTAGATCTAACCACACTTGGAAAAAAATCAAAATAAAACATACAAAAATATAAAATACATCTTTTCCATCTAGTTTTCTAAATAGTTTAAACATTTTTTTCACTCTCCTTTATTTTCAAATTAGAAATCATTTGGGAAACAACTTTAAAAAATACTTCTAAGTCTTCTTCATTGATATCCTTTGTTAATTCAGAAAACATTTTCTTCTGCTTTTCCTTCATATAACTAATGATATCTTTAGCTTTATCATTCAAAGTAATGTGCTGATACCTTCTATCTTGAGTATCTCTTGTAACTGTAATAAAACCATCCTGTTGTAATTTGAAAATTGCTTTAGAAACATAAGCCTTTGATAGTCCTCTTGCATTTACTACATCACAAGCACAATTATTAGAATGCTGATCTAAAAAAACTAAAACATCAAGTTCTTGCTTTGATATACCTTTTTCTAAAGAGCATGCTTCTAATGTCTTATAGTAGCGTTCTCTTCCTTTAGAAGCAATATATAAAATTTTCCCTATAGATTCTTCTCTCATAAGCTTCTCCTATTGTCGATAGTTTCTCCAGAAACTTTCAAACATTAAACATTATACTCTTGTTAAAAATATTGTCAATTGAATTTAATAATTTTTAATAAACTATTATTTTTAACCCATTTTAAGTGTATGCGAAGAAAAAAATTGTAGAAAATAATCAATAAAAAAAACTTAATAAAAAAATTATGGTATAATAATGAATTGTTGTGGAAGGAGGATATCCATGAGCAGAATTTTGCCTTATATGCAAGAGTTAGAATATCAAAAAAGAGCTTATATTAAACCCAATGGAGAAATTTTAACTACTACCGGAAAACATAAAATATGGGCTAAAGAATATTGCATAGGATCTGAATATAAGGATTTTAGAAGTCTATTTTCTAAGCCAGCTTCTGATATTATCCTACCATCTACTATCATAGAATCATCCAGTTTAACGAAGGAGCAATTAGAACTATTAAAGATTTGGTTACAGGGAAAAGATAATTTTGATGAAAACTTATTCTCAGATTTTCTAGTATTTATATCAAGATTTGATAAAACCGAAACAAAAAATAGAAAAGTGATTACCACAACTAGTCCTATACCACATATTAGATTCTATAATTATGATTTAATGGGATGGACCATTGAAACACATACACCACAAAAACTTAGTAAAGAATTAGAAACCTTTGTTTCTTGTAATCAAGAAGGGATTATGCTTACTCATCAAGATAGAAATGCACAAGAAGAATTAGAAGATATTAAAAGAAATGTA
Organism: uncultured Bacilli bacterium; assembly: GCA_910589375.1. Taxonomy (GTDB): domain Bacteria; phylum Bacillota_I; class Bacilli_A; order RF39; family UBA660; genus UBA5578. The sequence continues at coordinate 91,310 of CAJUTK010000001.1, forward strand.
TTATTAAAAGATAGACATTACTTTTTAAAATAAAAAACATCATCTGATGTTTTTTTATTATCCTTTTATCTACAAAGGAAAGGATTCCATTTCATTCATTAAATTTTTATTGTACCATCTTTTATTTTGTCTGTTATTGCTTTTGCTCTTGATTCCATATTTGGTAAATTGTTAAGTGAAAAAAACTTTAATTCTTTACTTTCATTATCTGAAACTTTAATTGTCCCAGTATAATTTAATACTTTAAATAAAACTATAACTGTGCACATTTTATCTCCATTAGGATATTCAAAATAATATTCTTTTCCAGACAACACATCAACAAGTTCTAAATTGTCAGCAGTAATTCCTGCTTCCTCTATTAATTCTCTCACAGCAGTATCTTTAATATTTTCATATAGTTCCATGGAACCGCCAGGAATACCCCACGTATTAGTATCACTTCTTAAATTTAATAGCAACTCATTTTTATTATTAAATACTAGTGTAGTTGCACCAAGACCTATAATAGGTTCGTGTCCAACATATTTTCTTAAATTCATTATATATCCCATATTTCATCTCCTTTCATTTGATATTATTTTATCATATTTAAAAGTAGAAAATAATCTTTAATATTTTGTATTTCCTTTTTTTGAAATAAGTGTTTTTTCATAAAGAAGATAATACTTTTTTCCTTGATAGATTACAAAAAGAGGTTTTAAAGTTTTCCTTTCTACATAAAGCATAACTTTCTCATGGTGCTTAATTGGTAGCTCAGACTTTATAAAATACCTTTTATTTTGATATTGAATTTTATTTTCTGCTATTGTTTTTCTTAGAAAAAGAGAATATTTATTCTTTCTCTTTTTCTTTTGAACAGTTTTTTCTTTCACAATTAATTTTGCTAGAAAAGAATAGCTATAAGCATATCCTAAAGAACATAGGTAACAATAAAATTCTTTTTTATTAGAATAAACTCCTTTTTGATAAATACTTAATAATTCTTTCTTTTTCTTATCATCTATCTTATTATGAGGAACTCTACCACTATTTCCATGAATAGAAGAATACTTTCCTCTTTCTATTTGCTTAGAAATACGAATGAGAGATTTCTCATGATAACCACTAATCATAGAAAGTTCTTTATAAGTTTTAGTACCTCTATTTAATAACAATGGAATAATTTCTTCTCTACTTAATTTCTTCATAATGTTACTATATCATATAGTAACATTTTTGCATATATTTTTTTCTAATTTGATATAAAATAAAGAAAAAAATTACAATAGCAATAAAGGAGGAAATATTATGATTAAAATAATTGCCTTTGATATTGGGGGTGTTTTAGCTTATCTAGATAAACAGCAACTAACAAATCACGAAAAATTATTACTACAGTTCTACTTAAATAAAGAGAAAATGGATTTTGAGTTAGAACAAGAAGTAACAGAAAAAATAGATAGCATTTATCAAAAACTATATATTCCTATAGAAAAAAATTTTCAAGCACTAGAATCTATTGTTAAAAGCGGATATCTACCATCTATATGGACTAATAATAGACCTGCAATTACTGCTTGGATAGAAAGTTCTGGCATAGGTAAATATCTCTTACCACAATTCTTATGTAACTCTTGTAATATGCCTAGTGGAGTTAATAAACCAAAGCCTATGTTTTATATACACGCATTAAGGCAAATGGGAACACTTTCCAATCAAGTGCTATTTATAGATGATAATAAAAAAAATATTATAGAAGGTGAAAAATTAGGGATATCTGGTATCCAGTATCAAACAGAGCAAAATCTAGAAGAGGAAATTAAGCAAAAGATTAAACAATTAGAAAGGAAATATTTATGAGAATAGTAGAATATATTGAAGCCAATTGTTGGTGTAGTTTCAAAAATAATAATAGGACGTTATTCTATCGAAGTATTTATAACTATGGAATCAAAAAGTATAAAAACAAAGTTATTCAAAATAAAATTACAGAAACCATTACTCTCTATTATCCCAAGAATCAAAAACAAATTCATGGATTTAACGGTAATCAACCACCAATTGATAGCAATTCATTAAAAACAATATCACCATCTAAAATAAATTATTTCATTAATCAATATCAAGATATTAGAAAGCAAATAGAAATTCTTTCTCAAAAAATGAAGATAACAGATAATTTTTTAAATGCATCTAAAGTAAAAGAAATTATAGAATTAGAAGCAATGCTATATTCCTATGAATACTTAATTAGTAATTTAGCCAACAACAAAAGAGAAACAATGACACAAAAACAATATGGAAATTTCTGTAAGTGGAAAAATAATCCACAAAATAAGGAACCTTGGATATATCATTTTATCTTTCAAGAACTATTAATATATTATGATATTACACTTCCTATACAAACCTTTAAACAATTCATTCACTTTCAAGAACTATTAAATCTACTAGAAAAGAAACAAGATATACACACAATTGTTCATACCATTAAAAGAAGAGAAAAAAACGGTTTTTTACTTTTAAATTTTAGGAATTATCCATACCAAAATAAAGTTATAACAAATACTAATATTTTGAAAGAGGTAGCACAATATATAAATCAATTAGAGCAAAATACATTCTCAAAAACAAATGAGTTAATAGGGATCCCAACTTATCCTTTTCAAATACTAGAAGGAACTTGTTTTGTTATGAAAGGTTCTAATTTTACTAATGAAGATATCTTTAATAAAATCGTAATATGTTCTGTTTTAACTGCACAAGATGTTATCAACTTGCTAGATTGTAGAGCTATTTTAGTAGAATATGGTGGATATCTAAGTCACGCATCTATTTGGTCTAGAGAATATCATAAACCCTGCTTGGTAAACTGTAAAAATATTACTAAGCTTTTAAAAACAGGAGATATTATTCAAATAAATGGAGAAACTGGAAGAATAGAATTAAAACAAAAAAACGACTAATAGTCGTTTTTATTTTCAACTGGTGGTTTCAGGTGGAATCGAACCACCGACACAAGGATTTTCAGTCCTTTGCTCTACCGACTGAGCTATGAAACCAAATGGCGGTTCCGACGAGAATCGAACTCGCGATCTTCTGCGTGACAGGCAGACGTGATAACCGCTACACCACGGAACCATTGGTTGCGGAGGAAGGATTTGAACCTACGACCTTCGGGTTATGAGCCCGACGAGCTACCAAGCTGCTCCACCCCGCGATATAAAAAATCAAAATGGCGGAGAAAGAGGGATTCGAACCCCCGCGCCGTCGCCGACCTCCCGGTTTTCAAGACCGGTCCCTTCAACCAGACTTGGGTATTTCTCCGTTTTTCAGATACGAATTGATTATATCACAATTATTTTATGAAAGTCAACAATAATATATGATTTTTTGTAAATCAGGCCACTTTGTTTTTTTATTTTCAATAAAAACTTGGAAGTATCCAAGTTTTACCATCTATTATTATTACTAACTAATGTCTCTGGTATATTAAACGCTTTGTTTTGTCTAGCAGTATTTATCCTATTAGCGATATCTAGCATAGTGTAAAAAGATAGATTTGCATTTTCCATTTTTTTACACATTGCTTCCCAAAGCTCATCATCCCTAATTAAATCTAATGTTCTATATCCTTTTTCTGTTAAACACTTAATTTTATGATCCCTAAACACATCATTATCATCGTAACTTACTTTATCAAGCACTGTAATGTAGTGTTCTCTATTAAAAGCTGTTACGATTGCTAAAATATCTTCTATTGCAAATTCTGGCATAGCCTCTTGTAATTTCCAAACGACCAAAGTTTCTCCATAAGGAATCTTTTCTATTTCAATTAGTATTTTTCTAGCACATTCATTATTAATTTTCATTTTTACACCTCATAAATATTATAACACATTTATGAGATTCTTACTTTTAAAAGATTACTATTATTAACAATTAGCGTACTATAAGCAAATAAGATATCTTTATTCTTAAAGTCTACATATTTCTCCACTACAGATAAATCCATGTATCTTAAATCAATCAACGTGATTTTTTTATAATATGGGATTAGTAAAGGCGCAAAGCTACTTCCAAAAGAATCTCTAAAAATTATCAATTCCCCTTCTACATTCTCTTCTTTATTTTCTATCTCTATAAAAGCACTAGGACCATGAAGAAACACATTGTAAGAATCGACACCTTCTAGTTGGTCTTCTTCGTAAACTTCTTTATCGCCATACTCTAAATGTCTAACATAGGCCTTATCTAATATAGAATTTGATAAATAAATAATTGTATCAGGTCTTGTAAAGGATGGTATTTTAGAATAAGTAGCGCCATAAAATTTATCATATTTATGCTCTTTATATTCCAATTCGTGATAAGGAAAATGATAATATTTGCTAAATTCTTTTATAATTTTATGATAAGATGGCTGCTTTATATGGATATCTGTTTTATAATAATCATCTAAAGTTAACAAATGAGTTATATCAATATAATCCACTTTTAAATTGTTAGAAAGTCCCTCTAAAACTTCTTCGTAATCCATTTTTAAATATTTATTTGAATTTAAAAAATAAGCCTTATCTGGGATAATTGTATAAAAGACTTGACTATCTTGTAAATAATGAGATTGGATATAATTTATTTTATTTATAAAATCCTGCATACTTTTACTATCTAATGGATAGTTTTTTTCTATTGCATACCCATCTTTTATATAAACATCATTACTTTCTATATTACCTAAAACATATCTTTCGAAAATAGAATGAATAGATATTAACTCATCTCGAAGAGGAAATTGATCTGTTAGATAAGTATCTAAATTCTCTATGAAGTCTCCTTTCAATTTCTTAGTTGTCATTAACTTTCTTCGCTCATAAGAAGAAATATCTCTATCTTTTAAGAAAAGTCCTAAAGTAAGAAAAAGCAATAAGATTCCTACAAAGGAAATAGATATAATTTTTTCTTTCATATTAAAACCTAAAATATATAAAAGGATTAAAAGTACTAGAGATAATAGTTGCTATTACAATGAAAAAAATAGCGAATAGATATACTACTTCTCCAATATCAATCATTTTATAATACTTTCCTTTCCTTGCTATATTTATTTTATTTTTCAAAAATGGGCTCATTCCTATAATTGCTATTAGAAAAATAACAATATTATTTTTTATAAAGTAAATGCTTTCAAAATTGCAAAATTTTACACCTATTCCAAACATCCCTTTTAAAAACGTCCAAAGACTAGTTAAATCTGTTATTGTGAATATTACAAAACTAAAAACAATAATTAAAAATGTATATGAATGAGAAAAAAAGCCATTCTTTAAATACTTTTTTAAGTAAAATTTTTCTATTATTAAAAATAAAAAGAAATAAAGTCCCCAAAAAATAAAATTCCAATCTGCTCCATGCCACAATCCTGTTAACAACCAAACAATAAAAATGTTTCTAATATTTTTAATAGCAGTACATCTATTCCCCCCTAAAGGAATATAGACATAATCTCTAAAAAAACTAGATAACGACATATGCCATCTACGCCAAAAATCAGTAATAGAAGAAGCTATTAGAGGATAATTAAAATTCTCTTTAAATTCAAATCCAAACATTTTTCCAAGACCTATTGCCATATCAGAGTACCCAGAAAAATCATAATAAATTTGAAATGTAAAAGAAAGCGCTACTACCCAATAAGAAAGAACCGTCATTTCACTCATCATAATAGTAGTATAAAGATAATAAAAGACATCTGCAATAATTACTTTTTTTCCAAGACCTATAATAAATCTAGTAACTCCTTGTCCAAACAATACTATACTTTCTTTTCTATTTTCTAGCTGTTCACAGACATCTTTATATCTTACAATAGGTCCAGCTACTAATTGTGGAAATAACGCAATGTAGGTACAATATGTAAAGAAATTTTTTTGACTGTCAACATCTTTTCTATAGACATCTACTAAATAACTAATATTTTGAAATGTAAAGAAACTAATACCTAATGGTAAGATAATCTTAAGTGTAGTAGAAGATAAGTTAAAAATATTGGAAAAAGTTCCTAAAAAGAAATTGGTATACTTATAATAAAATAACAAACCAATATTGATAATTAATCCTATAACTAAATATCTTTTTTGATGTTTTCTTCCAATCAATAAGCCACAGATATAATTTACCAAGCAAGAAAATAGTAATAGTAAAACATATTCTTTTTCTCCAAAATAATAAAAAATGAAACTAAATAACAACAGAACATAATTTTTAGCTCTTTTAGGAACTAAAAAGTAACAAAAAAATAATAATGGCAAAAAAAAGAAGAGAAAACTTATACTAGAAAATACCATAAATCTCTCCTACTTTAAATTTTCAAAATTTTCTTTTATCTTTGGCGCTAGTTCATTAGACATAATTAAAACAACCAAATCACCTTTAGATAAAACATAAGTATTTTCTGCTTCTACACAAATCCACTTTCTAGGGTCTGCATTTTGTTCAATTTCTTTTACTGTAGATTCTGCATCTTCAGCATTTTCTAATCGAATAAGTACAACAGAATGAGGGGTAGAACCAGTCATTGATTCGCTAGCAACTGCTTGTTTATATTTAGCATCTGTAAATGCAAAATATTTAAAGTTTTCACTATTTAATTCTTGACTTTCTACCATCATTGGCATCTGATCTTCTGGAATTCCTTCATAAAGTTTTTCCATAATATCCTTAAGATCCCCTTCAATATTCTTTTGTTCTTCCTTTTTAGTAGATTCCCCACAACCTACTAATAAAAAACAAACTACTAATGTACAAAGTACATAAAATCCTTTTTTCATCATCGTTAATCCTCCTTTTAAATTACTTTGATTCTTTCACAATAGATTTTAATAATTTTATGAATTCTAATTCTTCTATATATTCAGTTTTTAACTCAAAATAATAATTATCGTAGAAAAATGTTGCTAGATATGTATCATGATATTGATATATTGTTACTTCTAAGCCATTTACCATTGATTTTTTTATTTCCTCATTAGAAGCATAGTTTTTAGATAAGCTCTCTTCCTGTGATACAGTAATAGTAATATAACGATTTTCTTCTCCTAAAGCAGTATAAACATATTTTATATCATTTATTTTTGCATCTTCTTTTACATAAGTTTTTTTGTAGCTTTCTTTTTTAAAATCAGCTGGTAACTTTTTATTCTTTATGTTGTTAAAAGCAATTTCTTCTTTAGATATTTCCTCTTCTATGGCATTACACATTCTAGAAATATAATTCGCAGAAGGTAATTGGTTAATATAAATTCTATTTTTTAACATATTATGACTATTTACCGAAATAATTAGAAACAATACTATTATAGCACATGTTGGAATAGCAATTTTAAACATGCTAGTAATAGATAATTGTCTTTTTTTCTCAGATTTTTTCAGTATTTCTTTCTTCATATTTTCAGAATTGAATTCTTCTTTGAATGTTTCTGCTATAATTCGCTTTATAGACATTCTATTCACCCCCTATTATTCATAAGAACATTTAATTCTTTTAAAGTTCGATATAAATAATTTTTTACATTTGACTCACTTATTCCTAAAGTTCTTGATATTTCTTTAATACTAGAATTTGAATAATAATAAAGATAAAATATTTTACATATAATTACTTTTTTCTTTCTTAAAAAATCCCAAACTTTTCTTAAATCTTCCTTCTTGATAAAGTCTGATCCAATGTCTATATCAGAAGGAATGGAATCTAATAAATCAACATCGCTAAATTCATCTTTTCTAGAAAATAGTGATATTAACTTTGTTTTGTAATGAAATCTATAATAATCTTTTACTTTATTGCGCGCAATACCGATGATATAGGATTTATTCTTTATAGAGGAGTTATCTTCTTTTAGCTTTTTTAATACATCTAAATAGACATTTTGAACAATATCCTTTACATCTTCAATATTAGAACAATTACAAATTACATATTTCAAAGTATTTTGATAGGTATCATTATATAGTTCATCAAATACTTTCAAGGTTTCCTGATCGATCATTTTGTTCACCTCAATATCATAGTCGTTTTTTTTGAAAAAAAGTTTCAAATTTTTTTCATTATTTAAGCAAATTAAAACTCGAACTAAAAGTTCGAGTAATAATCAAATGGTGCCTAAGGCCGGACTTGAACCGGCACGGGATTTGACTCCCGCAGGATTTTAAGTCCTGTGCGTCTACCAATTTCGCCACTCAGGCACAACATGGTGTCCCGCTGGAGATTCGAACTCCAGACCCTTTGATTAAAAGTCAAATGCTCTACCGACTGAGCTAGCGGAACAAATAAATATAATAAAAATGGCTGCCTCGGCTAGATTCGAACTAGCGCATGCCACAGTCAAAGTGTGGTGCCTTACCGCTTGGCTACGAGGCAATAACTTAAGTGGTGGAGGGAGATGGATTTGAACCATCGAACCCGAAGGAACAGATTTACAGTCTGCCGCGTTTGACCACTTCGCTATCCCTCCATAAAAATGGTGCCGGAAATAGGACTTGAACCCACAACCTACTGATTACAAGTCAGTTGCTCTACCAATTGAGCTATTCCGGCAAAAAAAATGGTGGGCGATATAGGACTCGAACCTATGACCCCCTGCTTGTAAGGCAGGTGCTCTAACCAACTGAGCTAATCGCCCGGAAAAAAACATTGACAATATAAAATATATCACCCAAACGCTTATTTGTCAATAGTATTCGAAGGATTTTTTATTTTTTTAACACTCTCTTCTACCCAAATTGGCAAATGATAAGCTAATGTAGAAAAACCTAAGCTAGTTTCTATAATTTTTCTTCTTCTTGTAGCATTACTTTTTCGATAATCAATATTCTTAATACTTAGTTTTAATTGACCTAAAGATTCGTCTACTTCTAATATTTCTACGTTGATGACATCGCCAATATTTACGTAATCAGATACATTCTTCACAAAACCATGAGAAATCTCAGAAATATGTATGAGACCACTATAATATTCATCGCAAGAAACAAATACCCCATAAGATTCTATCCCTGTTACTGTTCCACGAATGATTTTTCCTTTCTTATATTTTGTCATCGAACCACCACCGTCATTATATCATAACTTTTTGAATAAAAAAAGCCTTTACTTTCCTACTATCTTCCTTTATAATAACAATCGGTGATACAATGAAAGAGGAAGAAAAGATAAAAGAAGTAATCGAAAAACTTAGACCTTTTTTAATAAGTGATGGCGGAGATATTGAATTTGTAAAATACGAAGACAATATAGTATATATTCGCATGATGGGAGCCTGTGTAAACTGTCAAATGATTGATTTTACTCTAAAAGACGGAATAGAAGCTGCCATTCAAGAGGAAATTCCTGAAGTCTTAGAAGTAGTAAATATTGGTAATTACGACTTAGATATGGATGATATGTAAAATGCCTTAGGCATTTTTTTATTTATCTACAATCCAATCTATTTTAGGTAAAAAAAGAAACCTACTGAAATAAAAATATAATTCTTTTAATAGATTCTCATAATCATCTACTTTTTCTAAATAAAGGTCCAAACAATCCTCGTTCTCACCTTTCACAATATTATCATAACAATCAAAGTAATATGATGGATATAGCATTCTGGCATAGAAAAGTAAATAATCTTGTTCTAGAAATTGAGCACGATAGAAATAAAGAAATAAATCTGGTAAATGTAAGTTGCCCTCAAAAAAAAGTCGTTTTGTATATCCTGCTATATCTCTAACTTTATAGTCTACAGTAAAATTAGTGGGATTCCAAAAATCAAAATCTTTACTCATCCTACCATGAGAAATATAAAGCGGATAATCTTTTTTTATCATTTGATAAAACTCAATAGCATTCTCAGCCATCCCTATATAGTAAAAAAAGCTATCTTTAATTTTATTAGAATTAATTGTCTGAACATGTTTCTCATAAAAGTCTACTTTATTCATCCATAACTCATGCCATGGTAAAGTTTCTTCCTCATAAACAGGTATTTGAAAATTTTCTATTTCTTGAAAACTAAGCCTATTTTGAGAAATAACATATAAAAGCAGATACGCCTTTCCATCAATATTAGTAACATATTCCCCATCTTTATTTTGAACAATATTATATACTGGGTAATGATTGTCCACTAAAAAATGGTAAATGTTAAAATCTACTGGTTTTTCAACTTCTATTAAAACATAGGAATCGAAATAATAGCGATATTCTAAAAACTCTATATTGTTTACCTCTATGTGGTAATAATATCGGATAGCATTCTTCATACTTTATTCTATACAAAAAAAAATAAGCTATGCTTATTTTAATAAAAAACATCATTTAAATATAGTCCGCAAGCTGGTGCTGTTATTCCTGCTTTCGTACGATCTTCTTCTTTTAATATTTTTAAAATATCTTCGCTTTTTCTTTTGCCTTCACCTATTTCGATTAATACTCCTACAATATTTCTAACCATGTATCTCATAAATCCAGTTCCTACAATAGAAATTGTTATTTTATCAAGTTCTTTTCTATCGCGGATAATTTTAGTTTTCAAAATTGTTCTTTCATAAGTTTCTGTTTCATTTTTTTCTTCATCCACTTTCGTAAAAGATTTAAAGTTATGAGTTCCTTCTATATAATGTAGAGCACGCTCCATTTCTGCTATTTTTAAAGATTTATTGTATTGATAAATATAATCTTTTTCAATTGGGTTATAAACACCCATATTAATTTTATAAATATATTCTTTCCCAGTAGCTGAAAACCTTGCATGAAAGTCTTTATCTACCATTTCTACTTTTTTAACGTAAATATCATCAGGCAAAAGACTATTTAAACTTCCTTGTAATTTAAATAAATCTATTTTTTTCGTTAAATCAAAATGAGCCTTTTGGTTATTAGCATGAACGCCTGCATCTGTTCTTCCAGAAGCATGAACAGAAACAGATTCATCACTATTAATTTTGGTTAATGCCTTTTCTAATTCTCCTTGTACAGTTTTTGCCCGTGGCTGCTTTTGGTAACCCTTATATTTTGATCCATCATAAGAAAATGTTATAAAATATCTCATATTATCTTCCTTTCAATTTACTGTAAAGTTCTTAAAATATCTTTTACCAAATCATTGACTTCTGTACGATGTCCTAATTGAATTTTCTTTTTTTTCAAAACATAGTTTTCGAATTTTGTTACCATTGGTAGTTCTATTTTTGCTTCTTTAAATACCTTTTCATTTTTTAGAACTGCCTTTTTATCATCATACATTAAAACTTTTCCATCCTTCATAATGACAAGTTCATCCGCTACTTTACTTAAAAAGTCAACATCACTACTAGCAATAATAATAATTTTTTTATATCTAGACTTAATCGTTGTTAAAATAGTTACTAAACTTTTTTTATCGTTACTATCCATACCTATAATGGGTTCATCTAATAATAAAACTTTTGGATTACAAGCTAATATAGTAGCAAGAGATAACTTTCTAGCTTCTCCACTACTTAAGGAAAAAGGATACCTTGAAAGATAACTCTCATTAAGCCCCACCATAGTGAGAGCTTGAAGAATATGTTTATTCCTATTCATAGGACTATAATTGCATTTTTCTAATACATAATCAAGTTCTTTTTCAACTGTATCATACAGAAACTTATTATCTGGAAATTGTGGCAAAAATCCCACAGCAGATTGAAAAGTTTTTTCATCTCCCAATATTCCCTGTTTACCAATAGTATATTCTTCAAATTGAATAGTACCACTAGTAGGTAACTTCATTCCTTTTATAAGTTCTAATAAAGTCGTCTTCCCACAACCTATTGGGCCTACAACACCAATCACTTTTCCTTCTTTAAATTGTAAATTAATCTTGTCAAAAAGCATAGGCGAATGGGAATCATAACGATAACTAACTTGATTCAAATTTATTTCCATATCACATCCACCAACTTTTCTAAATCTGTTTCAACAGAAGGAATTGTATTATAGTATCGTAATTTATTAGAAAGATCAGCTACAAAAGGAAGATCTAATTGGTTCGCAGTAAATTGCTTCTCAGATTGTAAAGCAGTATTTATGTCCCCTTGTAAAATCACTTTTCCATCTGATAGAATAAGCACATCAGTGCCCTCTACTATATCCTCCGAATCATCTGTAAAATGTAAAATAGTCATTTTATTTTTTTGTTGATACTGTTTTAACATCTCCCATATTCTCTTCTTCGTACATTTATCAAGCATTGATAATGCTTCATCTAAAACTAATAATTTAGGCTTGGTAATAAGATGCGCTGCTAAAGAAACTAATTGTTTTTCTCCGGCACTAAGCCCATGAACACTTCTAAATAAAAGTGGTTCTATTAAAAAGTCTTTAGAAATTAATTTTACTTCTTTGTCTATCTCTTTTTTAGAATAGCCAAGCTCCTGAAGGGGAAAAGAAACTTCCTCTATTACGGTATTGGTAACAAATGTCACTTCTGAATTTTCGAAAAGAATCGCAGTCATATCTTGTATTGACTTTAAATTTTTAGGATTTAAATATAAATCACAAACTTTAATATAATCGTGGGTTTCTTCTAGCCCCACTAAAATACGGGCAAGAGTACTTTTACCACTTCCAGTTTTTCCTAAAACTGTATATATTGTATTTTCTTCAATCGCTAATGACAATTTATGAAATATTTCATATTCACCATGTGAAAATGTTAAATCTTGAATTTCAATAATTTTCCCCATATTCTTCACCACACAGACTACTATTATAATAAGAGAAAAGAAAAAAGTAAAGAAAAAGAGAAGAAATTGACCCTACAAGTATGTTATAATTGAAATAGAGGTGAATTTATGAAGACAGATATTGAAATAGCACGTGAAACAGAATTATTACCTATTGAAAAAGTTGCTAAAAAAATAGGTATTAAAAAAGAAGAACTAGAAATGTACGGGAAATACAAAGCAAAAATAGAGATGAAAAAAGAGCAAGAACAAAAAGCAAAACTAATTCTTGTTACATCAACTAATCCTACTCCTTATGGGGAAGGAAAAACAACTATGAGTATCGGTATTGCTGATGCCCTTTGGAAATTAAAAAAGAAAACATTAGTAACTTTAAGAGAACCATCTTTAGGACCTGTTTTTGGAATGAAAGGTGGAGCAACAGGTGGCGGATATGCACAAGTAGTTCCGATGGAAGATATTAATCTTCACTTTACGGGAGACCTACATGCCATCACTACCTGCAATAATTTATTGTGTGCAGCTATCGATAACCATCTATTTCAAGGAAATGAATTAAACATAGATGAAAGTACGATTTGCTTTCCAAGAGCAATGGACATGAATGATAGATCTTTAAGAAGTATTACCATCGGAAAAGGGAAAACCAATTTTGAAAGAAATGACTCTTTTGTCATTACAGTAGCATCTGAGATTATGGCTATTTTCTGTCTTTCTAAAGACTTAATGGATTTAAAAAAGAGATTGGGAAATATTCTGGTTACTTTTGATAAAAAAGGAAAACCAATTTATGCAAAAGACTTAAAAGTTGAAGGTGCTATGACACTCCTTTTAAAAGATGCAATTAAACCAAACTTGGTTCAAACTTTAGAGGGAAACCCAGCAATTATTCATGGAGGGCCTTTTGCTAACATTGCCCACGGATGTAACTCCTTAATTGCCACTAAATTATCTCTCTCTCTTGCTGACTATGTAGTAACAGAAGCAGGATTTGGTAGTGATTTAGGAGCCGAGAAGTTCTTAGACTTAAAATGTCAATTAGGAAAATTAAAGCCTAATGTCATCGTTGTAAATGCTACTACTCGTAGTATAAAGTATAACGGGCTTTGTCCAAAAGAAGACCTTAATACACCTAGTGCAGAATATCTAGAGAAAGGTATTGAAAATTTATTAGTACATATTGAAAACATGAAAAAAATATCTAACCATGTTATTGTATGTCTAAATCATTTCTATAAAGATTCAGAAGAAGAAGTCAATTATATTAAAACAAAAGTAGAAGAATTAGGAGTTCCTTTTTATCCTTCTTATGCCTTTGAGAAAGGTGGCGCTGGAGCTAAGGATTTAGCTAAGAAAATTGTTGAGCTATGTGATGAACCCGCAACCTTCAAACCAATCTATAAATTAGCTGATTCTATTCAAGAAAAGATCAAAAAAGTAGCTACTGAAATCTATCGCGCTAGTGATATTATTTATACAGAAGAAGCTTTAAAATCCTTAAAGAGAATTGAAAAGATTGCAGATAAAAATATTCCTATCTGCATTGCTAAAACTCAATATTCTCTTTCTGATGATCCTAAGAAATTAGGTCATCCAAAAGACTTTGCTGTTACTGTTAGGGACTTAAAGTTATGTTCTGGTGCAGGATTTGTTGTAGTTTACATGGGAAATATTATGACTATGCCAGGATTATCTAAAAATCCAGCTTATAAACTTATGGATATTGATAAAAATAATATTATTACTGGACTATTTTAAAAGGAGATAATAATTATCTCCTTTTTTATGCACTTTTTTTAATTGCTAACACTTTCTTTTTAACATCTAGTTCTACTAAAAATCTTAATACTTTCATTTTTTCGCTACCGCTCATAAACTCTCTTTGACTAATATGGTATGCCCTTAAAATAGTATAACGAGTTGAATTTGTTAATTCTCTATGCCTTTTAATAATATCCATAGCGTCTCTTCGACTAGTACTTTCAAATGAAAATATATTTTCTTGTTGATCACTAATTAAATCTAAAATGATATCCGCAGGGACTGTTGGTTTTGAAATGGTATTTTGGTTTCTTGCTAATTCAATATTCTCAAAATAGTGCTCATAAATAGCTCTATGTTCTAAATCCATTTCAGAACTATTTCTTTCATAGTAAGCTTCTATCTCACTTTGTTCTGGAATTTTTACTTTTCTAATTCCTTCTTTATACTTAGATACAGCTATCATTAAATCAGACATTGCCCTTATAATAACACTTCTTGAACAATCTAAGCCTAAAAATTGAATAATCTCACTTACTGACATTCTTTTTTCATAATATAAATAGACTATATTTTTTACTTTTTCTTTATCCCCATAGAATGGAATATCTAGATTATCTATAGTAGACCAGAAATAATCAAAATCGTATCCAGACACTTCTTCCTCTATTAAGTCTTTTAAATAAGAGTCTAAGCTAAGTATTAAGCTTTCTACTTGCCCCTTTGTTATTTCGTGCTTTGAACCAATTTCTTCGAATGTTAATTTTTTCTCATAAAGATCTTTTAATACTTCTTGATCGGCTTTAGAAAAATATTTTAAATATGGTACTACATCATATTCATAAGAGGTAGAAGATGGTATTTCATCATTTTCATATTTATAAATAGTTGTAAAAATTCTTTCTACTCTACCTTTTAAACTTCCTGCTTTTTCTTGAAATATTTCCTCTAATTCTTTCAATGTCTTATAAGGATATCCTTCCAATTCAAAGGAATAATATAATATTTCCCGATCTTTCTGACTAATAGGAATCCGTGGATCTTTTAAACTAAGTTTTAAATCCTCTCTTGGCATATACGCTAAACTCGCCCTTGCAAGCCCTGCCTTTTTTAAACGGACTGTATCTAATGCATTTTTCAAATATTTTTTATATTGCTTAGACATTTCAGGGTGAGCTAATCTAAATTCTTGCTCAGTATATCTTTTACCAGTAGGATTAACATCGCAAGAAATCCCATATAATTTAGCTAATATTAAACGTTCCTTTTCATTCAAAACCATTTCTGAAATATGACTTAGTACTTCCCTTTTTATATCTGATTCGCTTATCATTACAGACGCTATTTTATGTTCATCGCATAGTCTATAAAATTTATTTAAAATATAAGAAATACGAATAAACGTTAAACCTGTTTCAGACATAATTTCTTCTTTTGTTTTTCCATCCATTTTTAAGCCAATAACAGTGCTTTCTTCTTCTGTGAATACTAAAGATTTAAACAGTTCTCTGCATTCATCGGAATCATATTTTGAATTTGTTTTAAATATTCCAAAACGGTAGCAGTCAATCTTTAAAAGTCCACTAGCGATAATAGATGCCACTTTTCTTTGTTGATTCTTCTTTTTCTTATCAATACCATGTATAGCTTCTATTTCTTCATAACTTTTCTTTTCTATTAGAAATTCCCTTAACATAGTTCTTGTCTCATCTGATAAATCAATAGAATCATCTAAAACATAAGGAATATATAATTTCTCCTCCACTATTTTCGTATTGTTTCTTCCTAGATATACTCTTAGTGCACATCTTTTAGCTTCCTGTAATCTAGATTTAGCATCTTCATAAGATATTTTCAACTCATCAGCAATCTGACTAATAGAATATTTAGAGGATTTTATTCCATAGTACATGTCTAAAATACGTATTTTATCTGAAGAAAGAACTTTTAGACATCTTCTCCTAGCTACTTTATATTTATCTTTTGTAAAATTTGGTTTTCTATAATGCGAAACACCGTAATGAATTTTTTCTAATCTTCTAGAAAGATCTCTTAAATCTCCCAATCCAGTTACTTTCGTAATTCCTCTATCTAGTAAATTATCTTGATGAAATTTACGGGCCATTAAATAATCGAATTGATTAAGAGTAAAATGACTTTGATTGTTTATAAGTGCATCATATAAACCTGTAATAGTAATCTCATTTTTTTTATGAAATCCAAATAATATAGCATTTACTTCCCTTTCTGCTCTTCTTTTAGCAAACGAATTTAAAGTAAACTTTTCTCTTCCACCATCAAAATAACTTACCAATAACTGATTCATACGAGGGGTTAATAAAATATTATTTTCTTTTGTGATTTCCATTACTTCTTCATAAGTAAACGAATCCCATATATTAGCAACACATAATGCACCACTCATGACATTACTTAATTCTGTATCTAAATCCATAGAAAATATTTTAGCGCCATATTGATTCAGGATATTTTTTCTGAACTCTCCATATATAGCTTTTGTTCTACTATCCTGAATGGTAAGTTTTTCCATTAATGATTTATAAAGCATCTGATAAGTTTCTTGATTTATTCCTAATTCTGCTAAAAAGCGACTATCAGAGGGAGAATAAATACTAGTAATTAGTAATTTTAAAATATCACGTTCTTCATCCTGCAA
Organism: uncultured Bacilli bacterium; assembly: GCA_910589375.1. Taxonomy (GTDB): domain Bacteria; phylum Bacillota_I; class Bacilli_A; order RF39; family UBA660; genus UBA5578. Next base: position 108,480 of record CAJUTK010000001.1, read on the forward strand.
GATATCTCTAAAAAATAAATACGCAATAATTAATTCTGGATTCATAGGATCAACATTTACATCTTCAAAGTTTCTTTGTAATTCTCTAGGAAGTTCTAAATTGTAAATACTACCATGTTGTTTCATCGCATCCCTTAATAATTGTACACAGCGTCTCTCTATTTTACCAACATAACTGGAAGAAATAGAAAATCTTTTTGCAATTTCCTCTCTTGATTCTTCTGCTTGGTTAAAAACTCTATTATAAAATATATAGTAATAAAAAGGATTATGTTGACTCAATAATAATTTAATAGAAAGGAGAATTTTCTTATCTCCCATGGTATCTAATACTCTATCGAATCCAGTTTCTTCATAAGCAATAAATTGGGTAATTTCAGAATCTTCATCTTCACCGATTTTCTCATTTAAACTACTTGGATTTAATTGAAAGTTAGTTTTAATAAGTTTGAACCGCTCCACTGTAACTCCAAGTAATTGACGAAATTCTTCGTCAGTAGGGAGTTCCTTTCCTTCCTCTTGAAACACTTGCTTAATTCTATAATACTCCCTAACTTTTGACATAAAGTCTCTAGGTTTTCTAATATCATCATCATAATTTGATAGTGCTGAACTAATCGCATTTCTAATAACAGTAGTCGCAAAAGTAGAAAACTTAGCAAGTCCCTTTGTTTCATCAAAGGCTTCTATAGCATTTATAAAGCCAATAACTCCTTCATTAATTACATCTAAAAGTTCATAACTATGGGTAGTATACCTTTTTGCCTGTGATACTATAAGACGCAAATTCGTTTTAATTAATAAATCTTTAGCAGACTTATTTCCTTGTCTATATTTCTGTAATAGCTCCATATTAGAAGCATCAGTAGCCATAGGATATAATCTCATAATAGTAATAAATTCTGATAAATTATCTCTATTATAATAGTCAAAGTCTTCTATATCAGCTAATAACTCACTTCCCATAAAAATCCCCCTTAAAAATGTCGTTATATTCTAACATAAATTAAAAAATAAGACAAATTAAAAAATCCTAAAAAGGATTTTTTATTCCATATTTCTCAAAACTTCTTTTAGCCAGGATAAAACTCTTTCCATAGATTCTTTTTCTACTTTCTCATTAACAGAATGAATATCATATAGATTAGCACCTAATACACAAATGTCAAGATTTTTTATTTCTTGAGCAAATATCCCCCCTTCAAGGCCAGCATGTACATCTTCTAAAGTAATATTTTTAGAAAACATACTTTGATAAGTATCAACCAATAGTTGACGTAAAGGAGAATCTTCTCTAAATGTGAAAAAAGGTTTTTTATCTTCTAAGAAATATATCAATCGATACTTTCTAGCAATTCTCTCTGCACGACTAACATAGAAATCTTCAAATCCAACAATACTACTTCGAATACTTAGTTCTATAAAAACTTTCTCTGCATCTTGAGTAATTACTCCAAGATTACTAGAAGTTAATGGAAACTTAACATCATTTCTCTTCAAAACACCATCTTCTATTTTATGTAAAAAGCCTATGATATTACGACTTATGCTATTATCAATTACCATTTCTCTAGGTTTCATTTTTCTAAAATCCAATTTGATAGTCTCATATTCATCTTGATAAAAAGTCTTATAAAATTGAAATTCGCGAGTAAAATCATAGTTTGTGTTAAAAACACATTTAGCAGAACTAGGAATAACATTTTCTTTAGATCCAGCCTCTATAGAAACAATTTCAATATCTTCAATATCCTTCAGTATATTAGCAAGAATTTTAATAGCATTCCCTCTGTTAAGGTCAATATCTACCCCTGAATGCCCACCAAGTAAACCACTAATTGTTAATTGGTAAGAAGCTTTTGTACTAGGCACTAATTCATAAGGAGCACTCACTTTAATACTAGCCATTCCCGCACAAGATACTTCAATTTTATCTTCCTCTGTTCCATCTAAACTTATTAGCCTTTTTCCTTTTAACTTTTTATAATTTAAATTCTTAGCTCCAGCCATAGTTGTTTCCTCTTGAACTGTAAACACAGCTTCTATTGGTGGATGTACCAATGAGGCATCACTTAAAATGGCTAAAATAATGGCAACACCTGCCCCATCATCTGCTCCTAGACTACTTCTCTTTGCTTTATAAAAGCCGTCTTCTAAATACCATTCAATCCCAACATTTTCAAAATCATATGGTTCCTCACTAGTGCAAACCATATCTGTATGTGCCTGTAATATAATAGGAGCACATTTATATGGCAATGTTCCCTTCTTCTTAATAATTACATTGGAGTAGTCGTCTACCTCATATTCTAAATTATGTAGTTGAGCAAAATGAACTAGAAACCCTGCTATTTTATCTTCTTTTCCAGAGGGTCTTGGAATTTGTAAAATTTGTTCAAAATAATAACTTGCACTATTTTTCTTTGTCATACTATCACCTATCATTATCATATCATTTTTTTACTTAAAAAGCACGAAATTTTAAAATACTAAAAATGACAAATAAGAAACCTTATTTGTCATTTCTTTAAATTGTCTTTTGAGCTTCAATATGTGGAAAATATTCTTCCAATAAAGCTGGATTGGTTGCTAATATCTTAGTAATAAACCTAGAAAAGCGATCTAATTCTACATCACTAATTTTATTATGTCGAATAAAATTTTTAGGAACAAACTTTCTTGCACAGATAGTAATAGTTCTATGTCCAGAGATCTCCATAGATTCTTCTTTCTGCCAAGGAATATCACCAATACATGGTTCTGTTAAATAAGAACCATCCTCCATACTAAACAATTGATATTGTCTTTTATGAACTAATTCATAATAAGTAAACGGACTCTTATCCTGAACCTCCTCCCATTCATCAAATGGGATAGAACTTTCTCTTACAAAACGAAATGTATGATCTTCTGAAAAAGCACCATAAATTTCATCTACATTATAAGATTTACTATTCAAAAAATGATTTAAAGAAAATTTTCTTTTTGTACCTAATAATCTTAAATTAATACTTGCCATTAAACAATTTGATTTTCTATTATTCATAATATCCTTCTTCCTAGTTTCGATTACCATTCTTTAGTGATATATAGTACCATAAAAAAGCTCACACGGTCAATAAAAAAAGAAAATAATTTTTTATTTTCTCTTTTCCAACTGTTTTTCTATCGCTTTTCTCACAGCACTGAATTTTTCTTCTTTATACCTTTCATACTCTGCTAAAGCTTTAGCGCATCTTTCTGCTTTTTCTTCATAAGAAAGCACTCTCTTACCATTAATATAACAACCGTTTAAATCTCCTGACATCAATATTGTTTTAAAATTTTGTTGTAATGTTTTATCTTCTTTTAAACTTTTTGGGTCTAAAACAATACTTAATCGTGTATTTTTTAAATTACAACCAACACCAATAACAGATCCACCTGTTGTTAAAAGATCAACTATATTAATTACAAAATTTCCTAAGCTTACACCTGTTAAATCGGTATAAAGGAAAATAGAAAAATTATAATTTACTAAAGATTCTGAAATTACTAAACCAGTATTAGCAAAACTACTAGCTTTAACTTCTGAAAAATTAGAAGTATCTACGCCTGATAAATCATTATTAGAAAAATCGCAACCATAGATTTCTACACCAGTATCTGCATTTTCTTCTTTTCTTAATTGCATTTCCCAAGACTCATTAAAATCTACTTGGATATTAGTACCACTATAATTTACTCTTCCACTCATTGGTTTACCATAATTATCAAGAAAATATTGCCAACATTCCTCATCAAAAAATTGTCTTCCAGTCTTGGAATCCATACCTTCTCCTAATAATGCCCATGATACATTTTTAAAAGAAACTTGGCTTAAATCTAGTTTCCTTAAAAATTCTCCAGACCATACTGGTAATTTTACAATTTTCTTAGGCTTGCATTTATAAAATATCGTATCAAATAATAAAATATCTAATAACTTTTTATCTAGAACAATTTTTATTTCATCTGAACTATTTTCTAATTCTTTCTCTACTAGTTTTCGAAGCTCTTCACGTCCTTTTTTATTTAATTTCATAGTATCCTCCGACCGCAATATTATAGCACATATTCTAAGAATTGCAATTTTCTATTATTTTGTATAAAAAGAATAGTTTTTGAAATACTAAAAATGGTGATGTACATGCAAAATAGAAGAAGAATTAAAATAATTGAAGAAGCAATGGGAAATAGTTCTGATATCATAGTAAGAGAGGTAAATGATAACTTATCTTATATTTATTTAGAAAGTGTCAGCAGTGATGATAAAATTAGTAATTTCTTATTAAAAAGCATTGTTCAATGTGATAATGTTAATGACTTATTAAAACAACTTCAAAGAAATATTTATAATAGTCATATTGAACTAATAAAAAAATTTGATGATGTCTATTATTATCTTGCCTCTGGCTATACTTGTCTATTCATAGATTCAGAGGAGAACTTTATTGTTATTGAGACAAAAGCCAGTTTAGATAGAAGTATAGCTGAATCTACTTCCGAACCATTAATTAGAGGCCCTAAAGATAGTTTTACAGAAAACAACGCCTCTAATTTAGGGCTTATTAGAAAGCGTATTAAAGACCCAAAATTACGAATTGACGAATTAAAGATTGGTCGAAGAACAAATAGCAAAGTCTCTATTATTTACATCGATGATATAGCAGAGAAAAAAAACGTAGATACTATTAAACAAGCTTTAAATGAAATAGATATTGATGCTGTACTAGATAGTGGATATGTTAGAGACTATTTAGAAACAAAAGAAAAATCTTTATTCCCCAAAATGATTAGTACAGAGCGTCCCGATTTATGCTGTCAAGGAATTCTAAATGGGAAAATTGCAGTTATGGTAGAAAATAGTCCTTATGTATTAGTTATGCCAGCTATTTTAACAGATTTTTTTAAAAACCCTGAAGATTACTATCTAAAGTTTACTAGTAGTACCTTTAGTAGAGTTATGAAATTTATTGCTTTTCTCATTACTATTTTGACACCTGCATTATATATTGCATTAATGACATTCAATCAGGAAATGATTCCTGACCAACTAATTATTTCACTAGCAACACAGCGTAGTCAAGTACCATTCCCAACTTTCATGGAAGTCATTATCTTTGTTATCATTTTTGAAATTCTGCGAGAAGCAGATATGAAAGCACCGAGTACTAGTGGTGCTAGTATGAGTATAGTAGGAGCATTAATACTAGGTGATGCAGCAGTATCTGCAAGCATTGTGTCTCCTTTTGTTATTATTGTTGTAGCAATTACTTCTATCTGTGAATTAGTATTCACAGATATGGACTTTATTAATGCTATTAGACATTGGAGATTATTATTTATCTTTTCTACTATTTTTACTGGTATTGTTGGAATTGTAGTAGCCGGTCTTATCTTAGTAATTAAACTAGCAAGCCTAGAGCCACTAAATACACCATATCTTATCCCTTTTAGTCCATTTAACCTATCTGGCATGAAAGATAATATTCTTTTATTTCCTACCAATAAACGATTTAGAAGACCAGACTATCTCACTAAAAATACAAAGAAAGGGGCAAAGGCATGAAAAAGCTATTTATATTTTGTTGTTTTTTTCTCTTAACTGGATGTTGGAATTATCAAGAACTTAATGAATATGCTATTGTCACAGGAATGGCAGTAGACATAAAAGATAATAAATATGAAGTCTCTTTTCTAATAGCTAATGGAAATAAAAGTGAACAAGAACAAACAAAAACAAGCTTAATATCTGGAGAAGGAGAAACTATTTATAACGCTATTAAAGATATCAGTTTATCTAGTCCAAAAGAATTATATGTTAGTCATTTATCTGTTGTTATTATTTCTGAAGAAGTAGCTAGTAAAGGAATTTCTAATCTATTAGATTATCTTCTAAGGGAGCCACAATCTCATCAAAATTTTTATCTATTAATTTCCAAAGATACTAATGCTTCTAATATCTTATCCATTCTTTCTCCATTATCCGACTATCCTTCTCAAAATATTGCATCTAATATTTCTAATACTTCTAAACTACAAGGAAAAATCAGTGATGCTAGTTTCAATGTATTTATACAAAAATACTTGAATACAGGTTTTGAACCAATTATGAATAGTATCACTATTATTGGAAATGTAAAAGAGGGTCAGTCAGCTGAAAGCCAGGATAAAACAAAACAAGATGCATATACAAAATTAGATACATTAGCGCTTTTTAATAAAGATAAATTTATAACATGGGCTACTCAAGAAGAAAGTGTTGGAATTGATCTAATTTTAGGAGAAATCAACAACTTTTATTTTAATGTTCCATGTGAAGATAGTTTTGCAGTTACCTTATCTAATGACTATAAAATAGAATATACCATTGAAAAAGATAAAATTAAAATATCAGCTAAAGCAGAGGGAACACTGCGAGAAGTAGACTGCAAAATAGATTTAGAAAAGGAAAGCGATATTAAAAAATTAGAGAACGCAGCAGAAAAAGAAATGAGAGATTATATCGTAAAGGCAATACAACTTGCTAAAAATAATAGAGTAGATATTTTTGGTTTTGGTTCTAAATATTATAAAAAATATCCTAATAGATATAATAAAATAAAAAATTGGAATGACTTTTTTGTAACACTTCCAATTGAGGTTGAAACTGATTTTAAATATACAAGAAAAGGTTCTTTAGAGCAAAGTTTAGAAAGAGAGGAACAATGAGCAAACAATTATCTTATACTACTATTAGTTACTTTTTATGCCGTGCCCTTTTTATTGGGTTAACATTCTCTATCTTAATTAAAGAAGCTAAACAGGATTCCTGGCTTTCCTTAATTCTAGCCTTTATTTTAGGTTTTATTCCTGTTCTTCTTATTCATTACATTGCGTCCTATCAACCAGAAAAATCTTTAAAACAGAAATATGAACAATTATTTCCCTATACTAATAAATTGTTAATGTTATTAACAGGAATAGGTATCTTTTTATTAGCTACCCTATCATTTTGGAATCTATGCAATTTAATTACCAGTCAATTTTTAAATAAAACGCCTAAAATTGTAGTAGGAATTTCCTTTATTGTTCCTATTATTTTAATACTAAGTAAAGAGGAAAAAGTAATTCCTAGAGTTTCTACTGTATTATTTTATTTAAGTTTCTTTCTATTTATTCTAAGTTTTATCGGACTTATCTTTCAGTTTAATTTTGATAATTTTACGCCCTCTATGATTTATTTCCCAACAAAACCTATTATTACTTATATTGGATTCCAAGTATTTCCCATTTTTTTACTACTTTTCTTCCCTAATTCAGACATTCTTAAAAGCATTAAAAAAGGTTACATGTTATCTTCCATTATCCTCTTTATTAATGTTCTTTTATTAATAGGTGTATTAGGAGTAGAACTCGCTACTATTTATCAATATCCTGAATTTCATATATTAAAAAGGGCTTATCAGGGTGTTCTTACCTACCGACTTGAAAACGCTTTAGCTACCCAGTGGATATTTGATATTTTTATTTACTGTGTTGTTAGTTTGAAAGGATGCAATCAATTTCTAAATTTCGAAAAAGGATTCAAAATGACTATTGTGCCAATCATAATGCTATTTCTTTCTGCCCATTTATTTAAAGATAACACGATTGCAAACACACTTATGAATAAATATTTCTTCTTTTTAGTACCATTATTTTTTACCATTATTGTTTTGTTGTTAGCAATTAAAATTTTCTACAAAAAAAGGAGTAACACTCCTATTTTAAAAACTGATAACCAAAAAATGCTAAAATAATTAATGCAACAATTACTAAAATAATAATTAATACTTTTAATAATCCATTATGCTTCTTTATATCGTCACCTAAACTAAGTAAATCCTCAAAGTCGCTATCCGTAAAGCCTAGACTTGATGTATAAAAAGATTTATCTAAATTTTCCAGATTAGAACTAACCTCTTCATTTGCGGCCATTTCCTTCTCTTCTTGTTCCGCTTTTGCTTCTTCTATAATTTTTTTAATTGATCCAGAATCTCCTACAATAGTATCTGCTTTTAAATCATCTAATAGACCTAAATCGTCCTGCGAATCAGGTTTTATAGTTTTGGTGTGCAAAGTAACTGTGCCCACTAAATCTGTTTGACTTTCTATCTCATCACTTGAACCTTTTAGGTTCAATTTTTTTATAATATCATAATTTACATTTTTCAACTTTCTGTATTTTTCATCAGGCTCTACCCTAGTCTCTTTTGCCTTTACTAATACATCTCTAATATCATATGTTCTATCGCTTTCTTTTTCAGAAGCCATCTCCTCTACTTCTTCTTCCTCCTCTGGTGCTATTTGACGATATTGTTTCTTTTTTTGATATTCTTCACGACCTTGAATCATTTCTTTTACTCGAGTAATATCTATTTCATTCGTTTTATCTATTTCTATAACGCCTTCTATATTAGAATAACTATCTAAATCTTCTATGTTTTTATACAAATCTCTATTACGTGTACTTCTATCACTATGATTATGATAGCGCTCCATCCTACTCGCCATGTTATCACCTATTATTCATTATATCATAAAAAGCACTTTTTTGAATATTTTGGTTGCATTTTTCTAGACTTTTCTTTATAATTTTTATTGGAGGTATAATTATGAAAGTTAAAGTAAACCCAGATGTATGTATCGGATGTGGAGCTTGTCAAGCAATCGCCCCTGATGTATTTGAAATCAATGATGATGGTATTGCTCAAGAAATTTCAGAAGAAGTAAAAGAAGAGTTTGTAGAAGATGCTACAGACGCTAAAGAAGGATGCCCAGTAAATGCTATTTACGATCCTGAAGATGTAGTAGAAGAGCAAGCTGCATAAAACAATATCAAAAGATATTGTTTTTTTATAACTATTGAATATATTTGACAAAAAAATTATTTTAGTATATTCTGATAATAGAATGGAGTAGAAAAGTGATAAATAATAAAGAAATAGCAGAACAATTAGAGCAAATACAAAGAGTGGTTACTTCTTATATACATCAAAATATGAACCGAGATTTTCAATTTGATATGTATAGTCAAAGAGGTAGTCACGCTACCTTCACAACAGAGGCTGGGTCAAAAGTTGACTTTACTTCTTATAGAGATTTTATGGAACGATTTCTGTTTGTAGAAATTGAAGGTCAAACTAATCAAAAACCTTTTCAATTTAACTTTCGAAGTTCTATGGGAGACTATGGGACAGGAACAGTTTTTTGTGGAAATTATGGCATTGCATTTTGGAATGTTGGGGATGATGAAAGAGAGCCCACTATTAGACCTTTTAAAAAAATCTTTGGCATAAAAAGTTATAAATTAGGAAAAAAAAGCACTTGATGAAATATTACCATTACTAGATCATCTTTCTATCGATATTAAAACAATAACTCCTGATGAAGAAACAAAGAAAGCATTAAAACAAACTGAGACTGAAAAAGGAGTAGAAACTCAAGGAGTAGTCAAACAAGATGTTACAAGTGCCACTAATGAAGTAACACAAGAAAGTATTACTTCACAAAAAGAAGACCTAGAAAGACTAAAAGAGCAATTGCTACAATCTTCTACTGGATCTTTAAATAATGAAGAGAAAACATCTACAAAATAAAAAAGATTTGCACACATACGTGCAAATCTTTTATTTTTGAACCTCACTATAAAGTTTCTTTACCTCTTTAACACTTAATAATCTATATTCTCCCGATTTTAAATTAGATACTGATAAAAAACTAAACTTTTCTCTTTTCAATTTTAAAACCTTATATCCAATTGCTTCAAACATTTTTTTTACTTGATGGTTTCTTCCTTCATAAATAACTAATTCAACAATCGTATGATTAGTCTTTTTGTCCATTTTTTTTATTCTTGCTTTAGCACGACTTGTCTTTTTACCATCGATAATAACACCATTGCATAATTTTTCTAAATCTTGTTTCATAACAAGCCCTTCTACTTTAGCAATATATGTTTTTTCTACATGATTTTTAGGATGAGTTAATAAATTAGTCAACTCACCGTCATTAGTAAGTATTAAAACCCCAGTTGTATCATAGTCAAGTCTTCCAACAGGATACACTCTCTTATCATTAGGAATTAATTCCATTACTGTTTTTCTATCTTTTTCATCTTTTACAGTAGTAACAACACCACGCGGCTTATTTAAAAGATAATATGTTTTTTCTTCTTTATTATTCAAAGGTTTCCCATTCACTAAAACAGTATCATTATAATCAACTTTAGTTCCTAATTCTGTTATTACTTTTCCATTTACTTTTACTTTTCCCTCTACAATTAGTTCTTCTGCTTTTCTTCTAGAACAGTAGCCAGAACTAGCTATTACTTTTTGTAATCTTTCCATAAATCACCTTTTCTTTATAAGAAAAAGGATACTACTTACAAGTATATCCATTCTCTTCAAATGTCTCCCATAATTCTTCTTTATCAGCATTCATGCCATACAATTCTTTATTTTCTTCATTTAAACTTGCTGCTAGTATATTTACAGTAAGAGTTACCTTATTTTTATTACTAGAAACTTGGGCAGTTATTCCTTCTACTTCGTTATATTCAGATGCAGAAGCGTCTGCTGTACTTTTATATTCAGCAATTGTTGTTGCATTATTAAAATCTCCAAGTAAGGTACCGGTTGATTTCATAGTAGCTTTTTTTACACCATCTTTAGAAAATGTAAAAGTATACTTTGTTTCTGATTTAAATTCATCAGACTCTTCTACTTTTGTACATACAAGTCTATTTTCCTCACAACCTGTAAATAAAAAAAGACAAAAGAGCATGAATATACTAATTTTCTTCATATTTTCCTCCTGACTCATTATAACAAACATCCTTTAAAATTTCAACTAAAGAGAAAATAACAAACTAGGATACTAGCAGTAATTCCTACTACATCAGCAAGTAAGCTTACTTTTAATGCATATCTTGTATTTTTTATACCAATACTTCCATAATAAAGAGCTATAACATAAAGAGTAGTATCTGTACACCCTTGAATAGTAGATCCAAGTAAACTATAAAAATTGTCTACCCCATATTTTGTATAAATAGTATTTAAAAGCGCTAAAGTAGCATTGCCACTAATTGGTCTCATTACCGCTAAGGAAATAATTTCTATTGGAACTTTTAAAGAACTAATTAATAAGTTAATAATAAATTCTAATATACCACTATCTACTAAAATATTGACACTTACAATCATTGCCAATAAATTGGGAAATATAGTATAAGCCATCTTAAAACTTTCTTTACTACCATCTAAAAAAACATCATATAAATCAACCTTTTTAATAATACCATATACTACTATAATTAAAACCATTAAAGGAAGTATATAATTACTCATGATGCCTCCTTGCAAATAAATAGTCAAATATTAAACCCGCTATAGTAGCTAATGACGTAGCTATTAAAGTAGATAATACTGTTTTAGTAGGATCTGTACTACCATAAAGTATACGTAGCGCTATAATAGTTGTTGGAACAATTGTAACTCCACTAGTATTAATTGTTGTAAAAGTAATCATACTACGGCTTGCCTTTTTCTTATCTTTATTGATTTCTTGCAAGCTGCTCATAGCTTTTAATCCAAATGGAGTAGCAGCATTCCCAAGGCCAAATAGATTAGCAATTATATTACTAGCAATATAACTTAAGGAAATATGATCTTTTGGGATTTCAGGGAAAAATGGTCCTAATACTTTTGTTAACTTACGTGCTAACTTTTCTAGTAATCCGCTCATAGTAGCAATATTCGCTATCCCAAGCCATAATGCTATAACGGGAAATATCTGTAATAGAAGTTCTAAACTTGTAGTAGTACTCTTTAAAATCGTCTCATTTATTTTAATAGCATTTCCTGTTAGAAGCGCAAAAACAATTCCTATTATAATAAAATATCCCCAAATTTTATTTACCATAAACTTTTAAACCATTCTAATAAACCTTTATGATAATTTTTTATTTCTTGGGCATATATTATTTCCCGATAAACTTCACTAGCACCCAAATAGACTTTAGCATATCCAACACTACCTTCTTTTGGTTCTTTAGAAAGTTCAAATTTAATCATAATATTTTCATTTTGGGAAATAGGATAAGAAAAATCTTTTTCTATTGATAGATTATAATTTCCATAATATAAATCATCATAAATAGCTAAATTACCTTTCTTTAAAATAGGAATACTTTGATAATTAGAAAATCCGTAATTAAAAAGAGACATATGATCTAAAAAATCATTTCCATCATTTAAAGTAACAACAACTAAATTTAAATTATCTTTACTAGCTGTTGATACTAAAGTACGCTTTGCTTTTTTTGTAAACCCTGTTTTTCCACCAGTTGTATATTCGTATTGAAATAAAAGTTTATGTTTATTAATCCAATGATAAGTATTTTTATTTGTTTTTACAGTATGAATTTTAGTACTTACAATTTTTTTATATTCCTCTAATTGCATAGCATAACTTGTTAAAATGGCCATATCATAGGCACTAGAATAATTTCCCTCTTCTTCATCTAAACCATTCGGGTTATGAAAAGTAGTCTCTTGCATACCAATTTCTTTTGCTTTCTCATTCATCATATCTACAAATGAATCCCCACCAACATACTCTGCTATAGCATATGATGCATCATTACCACTTCTAAGCATTAAACCATATACTAAATCTCTAAGAGTAATTTCTTCTCCTTTTTGAATATAAATACCTGATCCATAGCTTTTATCTATTTCTTCTCCTACTGTTACAACTTCATCTAATTTACCAGATTCTACTGCTAATACTGCTGTCATAATTTTAGAAATACTAGCTACACTTTTCTGCTCATGTATATTTTTTGCGTACAATATACGTTTAGAATCCATGTCCATTAAAATGGCATTACGAGCGCTGGTTTCTACTGCAACTACCTGATAAGGTATTATAAAAAGAACTAATATACCTAACAACCATTTCTTCATACAATCACCAATACACTATATGAAAAAAAGGACTAGTTTAGTCCTTTTAATATTGATAAGTATCTTCACCTGCTTTAACAGGAACATATTCTAATATTAATTTACGAGCAGTTTCTAATTCTTCTTGTGCCCTTTTATCAATAGGAATAATTTCTTCATAAAGCTTACCATTACTATCCATGCAGATATACCAATCTTGATTAGCAAAGCCATATACAATATCTTCTGCAAAAGAAAGCGGCTCTACATATTCATAACTAGCTCCAGCTAAAGCTTCATGAACAGAATGAACCCTATTCATCATTTCCTGTAACTTAAAAGAATCATTTCCCACATATATTTTTTCACGAGCAGTAGCATAAGAAGGAACATTTTCTTTATCAAGTTCTATTCTAGCAAAAGGTTCCTCTGTTGTAGCAAGCAATACACCACTCGTTTGAATGTCTGAATAAAAAGCTTTTAATCCTTTTTTATTATTAGAAATACCTAAATTTATTTCAGGTAAATTTTCAGTAGCATAAGCACGCGCTACAAATACATTTTCAATTGGACAAGTGCTATCTTTACTCATTTCAATCATAGTAGAAGAAATTTTCTTACATGCTTCTATAATTTCTTCATCGTTATAAAGTTCAGTATTACAACTATGTCTTAATTCATTTAAGAAAACGGTATTTCCATTACGGAACCCTGATACTCTAGAGATATATTCTCCTGTTTTTTCATCCACAAAACGAATATGAAAACCATTTTTATCCTCTAAACAAAAAGTAAATAAAGATTCTCCTATTCCACCAATCCTCATACAGGCGCCAGTTCTTTCTCCATGAGTAATATTAGAAGGATGTGTAAAATTTCCAACAACTACGCGGAGTTGCTTATCTTCAAAAGGAACAACTTCCGAAAATGTTGGAATTGTTACCTCTGTTTTTTTGAAATTCTTTAGTGTCCACTCTACAGCTTCTTTTAATCTTACTTCTCTATCTGTTTTTTCTGTTGCATAATTTGGCCCAGGATTTGCTTTTACTAATCTTGTATCTTCTGTACCTAAAAATTGATTATAAACACTAGAGGCACTGGATAAAACACTAGCATTGATAAGTACATTAGTAAAACTTAGTATAATATTATCTGCTACTTTTCCCTGACTCTCTAGCTTTTTCTTTTCACTTTCATAGACTTGATGGTAATAAGAAATAAATCCAGCAACATCTGTTAAGTCATCAGAAAGCAAAACACTATCTGACTTTAATAAGGTTCTAAAACAAGAAGGAAGTTTATGTAATTTATATTTTTCCATAGTATGAAGCAAGGACTGATATATAACTTCTGATTCTGGACTATCTTCTAATAGATTATTTTCCAAACTATCTATACGTAAAGCAGTTAGGATTTGATAAGGATCTATATCGCTTTTTGGGGCATAATAATTTCTTTTTAGTAGTTCTGCTTGATCAAATTTACTAATAAGAATTTCTTCACGCACTCCCTCTATATGTTTTAAAGAAATACGTTTCATAATAGGAATTGCAAATCTAACATTTTTTTGAATTACACTAATATCATTTGAAAAGGAAACATCCTTTTTTAAGTAATAGTTAACTACATCTTGCGCTAAAGTAGGTTGCATTCCTCCTTTTACTAATTCTGCAATAACTGCTGAAGAAATAGATATATTAAATTCATAAGAAATTATTACATCATGTTGCATCAAATAATCTGTTACTTTTTTCTCAAAGTCTTTTCTATCTATTTCATATGGTAGCTTAAGTTCCTCTATCATATTATATTTTTCTCTATATTGCTCTCTTTTAGTAGCTATGAAATAATCTGTAATAGTATGAAGAGTGACTAAAGACTCTCCTTTTTCTTCCGGATTTTGGCTTTCTATCTGCTTTATTAATTGTTCTAAAAATTCTCTAGGATTTGCTTTACAAAATTCTACTTTATTTGGGTATTTTTTACCAAAACGCTTATAAAACTTTTCATCCATTACAGATAATAAATTTTCTAAATCTGTTTTATACTCTTCTGTACCATCTTGAACAGAATGTTTGATATGCGCAAAAATAGAAATAATATCCGAATTTTCTTTACTGAAAGCATATTGCTTTAAAGAATCATAAGCTGTCTCTAAAAGCGAAAGAGAATATTCTGTTTTTGGGAAAAGAGCAATTAGCTTTGCAAACTTTTTATCTTCTAAACAAGTAATTCTTTGAAGGTTATCGTTATCAAAAAAGCGAATAATAGTAGGTCCAAAAGTACTTTCTAATTGATCTAGTTTATCCAAATTTAAATGATATTTTAAAGCATAATATTCTTTTATCTCATGATATAATTCATCTGTATAAAGATGAGCCAAATTCTCATGATGGTTAAGATAATTAATTGTCCGTTCTAATATAAAAGAATTACTATGTAAATAAAATTGAAGAAGTGCTGGATTATCAAAAACAAAGCTTTTTAAAGTTTCTAGTACACTATTTTGTAAAGCAATATCATTTTTAATAGATGCAATTAATTGACTACTTTCCTCTTCTGATAATAAAACAGGAGCCTCTTTATCAAAAAATCCACTAAACTGATGATAGTTTTCTAATATACAAGAAATATTTCCTACTGCTAATAATTTTCGAAAAAATTCTTTATCAGCCATAAGAGGTAACGTAAATGTTCCTTTATTTTGAATAGCTTCTTCTGCTACAATATCTTCTAACACAGTTCCTCTAACGTCTCCATTATCAACAGCATGAAAACTATAAAAATATTTATTTCGTAATAAAACTCTAAATACTTCTGGATATTTTTGAAAATACTGCATTAAAGCTTTTGATGGAGTAAGATCTAGTTTCTTTTTTAAACCATTATCTTTTAATTTAGTTATTAATTTAGGAATATATTCTGAAATAATGGGACTTTGAAATAATGGAAGAAAACTTCCACCATCTACTAGAGAATCTAAAATTTCTTCTTTCTCTAATAATAAATTGGCATTTTCTGGAAATGTTGTCTTCATTTCTTCTTTCTTTAAAGAAGCTGCAATAACACCAACATTAGCTTCTAATTCTTCTTTAGACGCTACACTTAAATACCAATTTAAATTATTGTGCAACATAATATTTCTAAATTTTTCTTTATCAGAAAAATCTAATCTCTCATAAAATTCATCGAACGGTAAAATATCAGAAAAAGGCTGATTTAAATTTATATTTGCGGAAAATATTTTTGCACGCAAAATTGGAAAAACAGTATCTTTCCTATTACCAAAAAGTTCGAATAATTCATAAACATTTAAAGACTCTAAATCTTCTCTTTTCTTTTCTATTTGATTACTATTCGCTTTAAATGGTAATGTCTGATAAGCAAAAGGATAATTTGATAAGATATCTTCTTCCTTTTCAGGTGATAGATTTAAATCCTGATAATACTGATTAGAATTTCCTAATAAATCATATCTATTACAATCTAACAAAATTTGTAAAATAAAATTTGTTACTGTTCCTGTAGGTTGATACGATAAATCTTTTAACTTTTCTCGAAAATAAGCCTCTATTTCTTCGATTCTAATAGAATAAGTCATCAAACCATCTAAATCTCTTAAATCTTCGCTATCTATCTGTTCTAAACACGCATAGTAAAAAGTATCTTCTGGAATGTATTCAATATCTTCTCCTACTACAGTTTCTTTAAAATAAGAAAGTGATCCTTCCGTCCAATTTTCTCTTCCAAAAGATAACTGAGTATAAGACATCCTTCTCATATCCGCATCTTGAGTTAATAAAAATAGTTCTTCTTCTGTAAAACGAAAAATATTATTTTTAAATTTCTCAACAATATTTCTTTTTTTCTCTGTAACATCTATTAAAAAATTCATATTATCCCCTACTTTTCTGAGACTTTTTCTCCTATTGCTTTTTGATGATAAGCATAGAAAAGACTATTTTCTGTCCGATACGTATCATCTTTTTCAAAACCACATTTTTCAAATGTCTTTTTAGAACCTATATTATAATCTCTAACATGGGCATAAACAGGTAAAGATAATTTATCCGCCATATCTTTTCCCATAGATATTAAAGTTGTTCCTATTCCTTTTCTTTGACAATCTTTTTTTACCGCAATTTGATTTACATAAAATCCCATATTAGAATCTATTACTAAAGCATTAAAGCCCAGGATAGAAGATGCTTCTTGTGCATATATTATACAATCCGATTGATATGTTAAAAATTGGAATTGGAGAGTTCCACCATTACTAGCAAGGTTTTCAGGTACAATATTCATCTCACAGTGCATACAAATAGTCTCAAAATTATCATCTGTAGATCTTACTACTTTATATTCCATCTTAATTTGTTCCCAACACTTTCTGTTTAGCGTTTTCTAATAATTTTTCTTCTGCTTTTTTTACAAAATATGCTCTTCTTTTATCATGTTTTAACTCTCCACGAAAAGCTACTAAATCTCCTACTTGTAATGGTGTTTGTGTATCAATATCACTATCTAAAAATAAATATTCTCCTTCTTCTGATACTATTTTTCCATAATGATTATCAAAAAAAGTAATTTTTCCTATTTCATATTCCATACTATACTCTCCTATTATTAATTTCATTATAACATCTTTTTATGGAAAAAGAAAAAAATACACGTTAGTATATGTAAATACCGTGTATTTTTTGCATAGTTGATTCATTTAAATCATCAATTTTCCATTCATCATTTGTTTTTGTCAAATAGAATGTTATTGTGTATTTTACTTTTTCTTCTGCTTTTTCCATTAAACCTAATTGATAATCATAATAAGCTTCATCACTATAATTTCCTTCTTCATCTTTGATTTCATCAGGAATAACATCAGATGATAAGATTTTACTATAATCTCTTACTTCTACTTCTACTTCTACAGTTGCTTTATCCCCATTAACTTTTTCTTCTTTGATTTCATAATTGATGTCCTTATAATGTTTTTTCATTAATTCTTTGTAACGAGATTTTTGTTCAACTGTATACTCAGTATCATGAAGTAAAGTATCTATATCATTTAACACATTATCATCTAATTTTTGATAACCATCCATGTAAGCTTCTACTTTTTTAGTTGGAGTATTTGTCATATCTTTACCGATAGAGCATCCAGCTAATAGAAAAACACAAATAACTGCTAAAAACCACTTTTTCATATTTTCCCTCCCTATTACTAGTTTGGGTTATAAATTTCTATTTTATACTCCATGATTTTTATTTTTTAACTTTAAATAATATTTGCGAACAAAATCAATTGGAATTACTAAAAAAGCAAAGAAAATCATTAATTCTAGTTCATAAAAACTTAAACCTATTGTTCTAAATACATTTCCTCCAAAATAGATAAGTAATAATTGTACAATTACGATAAAACTGATAATCACAATAAAAACTTTATTTTGCTTAATATTAGCAAGTAAGTTTAATCGATTAGTTCTTGCATTAAAACTATTAAAAATATCGATAAAAATAAATAATCCAAAAAATGCAGAAAGTAACGCGGCATCACTTTTATAAAAAGATTTAACCCAGGAAGATTTTAAGAAAAAGAAACATAAAAAGGAAGACAATAATCCAGTCCATAAAATTTGACTATACATATATTTATTCATAATAGGCTCATTTTTCTTTTTAGGACGTTCTTTCATATATTCTAAAAGTGGTGGTTCAAACGCAAATGCTAGCCCTGCTAGAGTATCCATTACCATATTAATCCATAACATTTGAATGACAGTTACCGGTGTATCTATTCCCACAAATGGTCCTATAATACTAAGACTTAATGCACATAAATTAATCGTTAGCTGTAAGATAATAAACTTACGAATACTTTTAAAAATAGTTCTACCATAGAGTATTGCCTTACTAATAGACAAAAAGTTATTATCTAAAATAACGATATCGCTTGCTTCTTTAGCAACTTCTGTACCACTTCCCATACTAAATCCAACATCTGCTCTTTTAAGCGCTGGCGCATCATTTACTCCATCCCCGGTCATACCAACTACTAAGTCGAGTTCCTGACATACTCTAATTAATCTACTTTTATCATGTGGTAACATACGCGCTACAACTCTCAATTTTGGAATAATTTTTTTTAATTCTTCATCACTTATTTTATTTAATTCATCACTAGTTAAGATAACAGAATCAGATTCTAATAGATGCAGTTCTTTTGCTATAGCACATGCAGTTTTCTTGTTATCACCTGTTAACATGACAGTATTAATATGTGCAGACTTTACAAGTTCAATTCCTTCTACTACATTTGGTCTAATATCATCTTTAATTAATAATAGTCCTACTAAGTTTAAGCTATGAAAAGGAACTGCTTCTCTTTGAGTACTCGTTGCAAGTAATAAAATACGAATGCCATCACATGCTTGCATATTAATATAAGCATTTATTTTATCTTTATTTAAATATTCTTTTTTGCCAAATTCATTATAATAATATTTACAAAAAGGAAGTATTTTTTCAGGCGCACCTTTTATTAAATGAATTTTTTCATTATCCTCATAAATAGTTGTAATAGCATATTTATTTTGGCTTGTAAAAGGAATTACTTTTTCTTTTATATAAGAAATATTACTTTTTTTTACAAATTTTAAAATAGCTTTATCAGTAATATTTCCTCCTATAATATTATCCCCATCAAATGAACTAGCATTATTAACAGTACAAGATATTTTTACAATCTTAGATAACTTTGTTTGAATTAAATCTTGATAACTATATTCCTTTAAATTACCATCTACGTATTTTATAACTTCTAATTCTCCCTTTGTTAAAGTACCCGTTTTATCTGTAAATAAAACATTTAGACTTCCAGCTGTTTCAATTCCTACTAATTTTCTAACTAATACATTATCCTTTAACATTTTTTTCATATTAGAAGAAAGTACAAGTGTAACCATCATTGGAAGCCCTTCTGGTACACAAACAATAATAATAGTCACAGATAATGTTAATGCATAAAGAATATTAGAAAACGTTAATCCATTTAAACAAACATAGGATAAAAAAATGATAAATGCGCTTACATATCCTATTTTACTAATTAAATTAGCAAGACCTGCTAATCTTAATTTTAAAGGGCTTGTTGGCTGCTCCATTTTTAATTCTTCAGCCATTTTTCCATAAAAAGTATTTGATCCTACTTTTTGAACTTCCATTAAAGCTTCTCCTGATACTACTACACTTCCCCTTAATGTAGAACTAGAAAGGCCTTTTTTTGCTTCTTTGCTTTCGCCATTTAAACTAGATTCATCGACGCTAATCATTCCTTCTACAATTTTCCCATCAGCAGGTACTTTATCCCCACTTTCTAAAAAGACAATATCTCCAACTACTACTTCCCCTACTGGTATTTCTATCTTTTTTCCATTCCTTTTTACTCGACATTTTATCTTAGAAGATTCCTCCATTAATTTAGCAAATGCTTTATCGCTTCCATATTCAGAAATACTAGAAATAAAAGATGCCATAAAGATTGCTAAAACAATTCCTAATGTTTCATACCAATCAAAATTCTTCATTAAAAAAACTGTTTTAATGGCAAGTGCTATTAAAAGTATTCTAATAATAGGATCTCCTAATGATTGTAATACCAAATGAAGGAAACTATTTTTTTTATAATTTCCTAATTCATTGGTACCACTAATCTGTCTACTTTTTTCTACTTCTTCTTCTGTTAATCCAATTTCCTTCTTCATAGTATACCCTCCTAAAAAAATATATTCAGGTATACCATAATATTTTGCATTTTCATCCTACAAAAAAGGACAACCTAAGTTGTCCAAAAATTTATGCTTTCGCTATTACTAGTTTTTATTAATTAAATCGGCCTCTTTTAATACATTGTAGATACAAGAATAACTTCTTTTTCCATAAAATTTACAGAATTTTCTAATACTAACATTTGACCTTCTATATAAATCAATAATATATTTTTTTTCTTGTTCTGATATTGTATTGATAGGCTTTCTATTTTTATTTCCATGTTCTAATCTAATCTCATTATTTAAAATTTCTTTTTTTAATTTCAATATATATTTTGGGTGATAACCTGTAATAGTTGCTATTTCTTGGTAAGACAAAAAACTGTTCCCAGCTATTTTTTTATTTATTAAGTCTACTGCTTCTGCCTTTCTACTCATCATTATCACCAACTTTATTATATTTTATCAAAATATGTTATTTTTCTCTCCATAACGTCTACTTCTATAGCATCACGTAATATTTTTCTCACCTGTGCAGGGTTTTCTACATTTTTAAGCCATATTTTCGTGCCCTGCCTTTCAGCAGTACCATGAGTATCAATTACTACTGAAATTGTACCTATCTTTAACATTCTTTGATATATACTCTCTGAAGTATCTGGATCTTTTAGCATATAAAGTTCTACAGAATTTGTTTTTTTATGAAAAAATCCTGTTGTCACAATTAATTCATCCTTTGTTATTTGATAAGTTGTAAAATTCATATGGATAGAGGTTAAAAATCTTTGCCACAATCCAGATGGTTTACCTTCCCATAAAATTTCAAAATCTACATTTTTTAATTTTTCATCTGCCATGATTAACCTCCATTATTACCTACATTATAGCATAATTTTTTAAGGAAGAAACCCCTTTTTTTAAAAATCAAAATCAATTGGCTTATTTTTTTCTAAATCTTCTTCTCTATCCACTATTTTATATTCATTATTAATAGCCTCTGCTACCTGAAACCAACCATTTACTAACATCTCTAATTCTTTTCTCATAGATGATTCTATAATTGATTCTTTAATATCTTCCAGTTCTAATAGTAACATATAAATAAGCACATATTTAGGAACTCTCTGTTTAAACCTGGAAAATAGAATTTCATCTGCTTTCTCTTTCGCATTCACCATAATCTTTTCATATTCTCTTTTCGTATTTTCATCTACTCGTAAATTATTAAAGATTTTCTGATAACTTGCTTCTATTATAGGATTTACTATTTCTTTAGGATTACCTTTCTTTAAAGCCCAATTCATAATTTCAAAATTAATAGCCATTACAACTAATTGATTTTCAACTGGGTCATAGATAGCTCCAGTTCTATCTAAAATAGGTTCTATTTCAGAATTTCTAACGCGCACAGATTCATATACAACAGAAGTCATTGTATTTGAACTCATCTCTTTTTTATTTGTAAACCAACCCATATCATCACCATTTTTATTATAGCAAAAAAAAGAAATGACATCAATTGTCATTCCTATATCTATTTATTCTTTATTTTAGTTATATAAGAATTAATTTTCTTATACCAGGTCTTATCTGCAGCGTATCTTTTGTTAATCTCTTTTGCGCTTGTAATCCCTTTTGAAAAATAATTTTTAGATAAACCATCAATAAATGACTTAATTCCATTATCTAAACTTGGATAAGAGCGATAAGAACCGCATCCTTTTCCCTTTTGACCGCCTACATTATTACATGATTTTACTAAATTACTACATTTCCATGTACATCCAGTTTCTTGCAAAATAATTGCTGTTGCAAGATAAGGGTCTACTCCTTTCTCAATAGAATATTGTGCTATTAAATCCCCTTTTCCCTTTAAATCATCATTTAAAGAACGATTCAATTTAGCGCCTAATTCTTCTAATGTCATATTATCATAAACAATTTTTTCTTCTTCTATTATTTCTGTATATGCTAATAGATCTTCCTCATCAATATGTAGAACTTGTCCAAACTCTAACATCTTACTATAATCAATTTCCTTTCTAGAAACAGATGCTAAAGAGTTCCTAATTAAAATCCCCCCTCCAACGATACAATCTATTACTGCTAGTCCAACAAGTAATATCGTTTTCTGGCTTGCTTTCACGATAAATACACCTCATTCTATTCCGTTTTTTGGAAAGCAAATTTATCGTACCATATTAGTTAGATTGATGTCAAATCATCTTTACATTTATTTACACTTGTTATATTAAAAATAATATGTAAAAGTAATATTATCAAAAAAAAGGCTAATTATTAGCCTTTTCTGAGAAGATTACTTCCTCTAATTTTTTTCTAGGTCTAGCATGTGGGCTTTGAGCTTTATAGCCAATCGCAATAGTAGAAATAACACGTAAATCAGTATTTAATATTTCTTTTAATTCTGGCTCTATTAAACTAGTATTGCCTATCCAAAGACTTCCTAACCCTAAATCAGTTGCACGTAATAGAATGTTTTCAATAGCGCCCCCAATTGATAAAATATCATATAAATAATTTTCAGACATTTCTTCTGTTAAATAAACAACTAATAATACTGGTGTTTCTGTGATAATCCCTGATGTATGAGGAGCTGTAGAACCTTCTATATCCTTTGTTTTTTGATAGAGGGTATCTGCTATTTTATTTTTTAATTCTCCTCTTACAATTTGAAACTTCCAAGGCTGTCTATTATGTCCAGAAGGAGCTAAAGTCGCACATCTAATCAGTTCTAACAAAATATCATCAGAAATATCTTTTTCTTCATATTTTCTAATGCTTCTTCTTTCTTCTATTGCTTTTACTAATTCCATTATTGATTCTCCTTTAAATATTGATATATTGTATCACTTTCTAAATAAAAATAATTGCCATTTTCTAAAATATATTTGTTATATTCTCCCTCTTCTATCTTCAGAATAAAAGATAATTCTACTTCTAATAATTTCTCATAGCTTGGCAAAGGAGAAATAGCACGTGTAATTCGTAAAACTTCTTTACTATCCATTTTTCTATTACCATCCTCAAATAAGAAAAATCTTTCATTCGTAATTACCACGCATACTTCCTTAGCTTTTTCATTCTCTAATATTCTTGCTTTTTCATCTACTATTTGTATTTTTTCTTCTAAATGAAATTCAATTGGGTACATCTAATCACCTCATTTCTAGTATATCAAAAAGAAGATGACTAGCCATCTTCCTTAATACGTTTATGTAAAATATTTTTATACCCATTTACACCTGGCTGATCATAATAATTAATTTTTAATAGATAACTTCCTAACATTGCACTCATTTCAAAGAAGAAAATCAAATATCCTAAATTTTCCTCTGAAATAGTATCTAATGTAATAATAGAAGTTGGCACATGTCCCTCAAAATGTGCTTGCGCTACACTCTCCATTGCTATTTTATTTACAGTATCTAATGTCTTTTTATATTTCTCTAAATAAACTTCTTCATCAGAATGAACAAATAACGTTGTTGAGAATAGCATGTCAATTCCATCTTGATAATATTGACCTAAAGAATGAAGATCTCTCGTATTAATAGTAGAAACTGGGAAAATTCCCTTACCATCTTTTCCTTGAGATTCTCCAAATAATTGTTTTAACCATTCTGAAAAAGAAGCTAGCTTTGGTTCATAAATATCAAAGGATTCTATTGTTTTATTCATATTATATAGTTCATGTCTCAATTTTGTGTAATAATAACAATCTTCTAAATTCTCCTTTGCCTCTGTTGCTCCCTTAAATAACTCTTCTATAGAAAATCCTGCTACTGCAATAGGAAGTAATCCTACTGGAGTAAGAACTGAAAACCTTCCACCAATATTATCTGGAACTACAAATCTTTGGAAACCTTTTTGATTAGCTAATGGGAGTAGTTCTCCACTATTCGCATCTGTAGTTACAAAGACACGTTTAGCGCATTCTTCTTCCCCATATTTATTTTCCATAAAATCTAAGATCATATCAAAAGCAATGGCCGGTTCTAATGTTGTGCCACTTTTAGAAATAACATTTACCATTACTTCTTTATCCTGCAAATAATCAATTAAATCTGCCATGTAATCACTAGATAATTGATATCCAGCAAAAAGAACTTCTGGTTTTTTAGTTCCATAATAAGGAGATAAAGCATCGATAACTGCTTTAGCTCCCATATAAGAACCTCCTATACCAATTACTAAAAATACATCGCAATTATTACGAATGTAACTCGCAGTAGATTCAATAGAGTCTACACATGATTTGTCAAGGTCATACCAACCACTCATATGTTTATCTTTCAAAAATCTTTCTTTTATTTCAGATAAATCATAGTCTTCTAGTTTTTTATACTGATACTTTTTAAAATCAAAAGTAATCATTTAACACCTCTTTTTCTAATATTTACATTAACATTATGAATTTCGCCATCATTTATTAATTCAATTTCTTTTACTACTTTACCATCAAGACGTATTTCTTCATTATCTCTATTATTATTTACATTAATAACATAAGTAGAACCTTCATACTGATAAGTTATCTTATAGTTTTCCCATTTACTTGGAATAGATGGCAATATATAGAGTTTATTTCCTACTTTGTTAAATCCTAAAATACTAGTAATCGCAACACGATAGAACCATCCGCTAGAACCAGTATACCATGTCCATCCTCCATGTCCAATAAACTGAGGATTACTGTAGATATCAGCTGCAATGACATAAGGTTCTACTTGATACTCATCTACCCAGTTTTTAGACATAGTATGATGAATTGGATTAACCATTTGGTAACAATGATATGCCCTATCATTTAATCCTAACTTTAATAATGCCATTACCCACCATGATACAGAGTGAGTATATTGCCCACCATTTTCACGTATGCCTACAGAATAATCTTTAATATATCCTGGGTTGTTTTTAGGATTAGAAAATGCTGGTGTTAATAACTGAATAAATTTATGTTCTTCATTTATTAAATTATCCTCTACTGATTTTACAATAGATTTCAACTGATTTTCTAAGGCAACATCTGTAAGAATTGCCCAGCTTTGAGAAATTAAATCTATCTTACATTCTTCATTTTCTTTGCTACCTAATTTATCACCATTATCAAAGTATGCACGTAAATAATAACTTCCATCCCATGCATTTTCTTGTAAGGATTTTTTTAATTTTTCATTAAATTCTTCATATTTTGAAATATCTTCATTTTTATAAGTAGATGCTAGCTCCATAAAACGATTAACTACTTCATAGGCAAAGAATCCTAACCATACACTAGTACCTTTTCCTTTTATACCAACATGATTCATACCATCGTTCCAGTCTCCACCACCCATAAGAGGAATTCCATTCTCCCCTATTTCATGGAATAATTTATCCATAACTAAAACTAAATGGTCATAAAGAGTTACTTTCTCTTCACTATAAGTGAAAGACATTCCCCGTTCTTCTTCATCTGGGAATAACAAATCTCCCTCTACAAACGGAACAAGTTCCTCTAAAATATCAGCTTTTCCAGTTATTCTAATATATTCTAAAGTCGCATATACTAACCATAAATAATCATCTTTATAACGAGATCTTAAACCAAAATGATTTTCTACATGCCACCAATGAAGAACATCGCCTTCTTTAAATTGATGTTTCGCACAAACTAATATCTGTTTACGTGCTGCTTCACTATCTACAATACAAACATTCATAGAATCTTGTAATTGATCTCTGAAGCCAAATGCTCCTCCTACCTGATAAAAACCTGATTTTGCCATGATACGTGATGCGAAAGTCTGATATAAATACCAATTATTTACAACAAAATCAAATGACATATCTTCTGTCTTAACTTGAATAGTACCAAGTTTCTTTTGCCACCATTCTATTGTTTCTTGAAGTTTTGCCTCTACATAAGAAAGCTTTTTATAATTTTTAACTTGTTTTTGAATACTATCTTTATTTTTTTCACATCCAAGTAAAAATGCAAAAGTAATAGTATCTTTCTTTCCTAGATTTTTTTTGATAAAAATACTTTTAGAGATAACTGCATCAATATCTACTTTTGATATTTCTTCGGTACTACTCATATAAACAATGTTTTCTTTAAAATCCATAGCATATTTATTCTGGATTGTTAAGAAATTATTAAGTTCATAATAATTGCACACTAAATGTCTCACTGTTTTTTCTTCGGATACACCAAGTACTGGATTAATCCAATAACAAATATCTAATTCTAAATCTTTTAATGAAAGATTTTTTAAAGTAAATAAAGCTACTTTTACATTATCTTCTGGCGGTACAAAATAAGTAACATCAAGTTTATAATCTTTATTTTTAAACTTGAATTTACTATATCCCATACCATGAATACAATCATACCAGTTAATCAACTGATTATTAATAGAGATACCTTCAGATTTATCATCTATTATAGTATCGTTAGTCCATGAAGTAATTTTATATTCACGGCTGTTATCACTATACGTAAATCCATTATCATTATTCGTAATAATAGTACCAAATTTGCCATTTGTTAATACGTTAGACCAAGGCATTGGTGTGTTTGGATTCGTTATATGATATTCTCTTCCGTCTTTAGTAAAACCACCATATTCATTTTCAAATACTAGTTCCTCTGTTTCATTTGTGTTCTCACTAGTTAATATATTCTGTTCTTGATAATCATTAATTTTATTTTCTTTTTGTAATCGGTCAATCTGTTCTCTTAAAGAATTATTATAAACAGTATTAAAAGTTAATCGAGCAATACTTCTAAATAAATTTACCTGCTCTTCACTCATCTTATTTCTATCTAATACAATTACACGTCCTGGCGTATTAGAAAAACTGTTAATAGCATACATACGATATAATTCATCATTTACTACTTTAGAAATCGTTTTAGCATTCTTTTCATCAGAACTATTAATAATTACTAAATCAATAAAAATACATTTACTCTTATAGTATTCAAAAGTTTTTAATAATTCTTGTACTAAACTAACAGAACCAATATCATTAATCTCGACTAATATAATTGGTCTATCACCACTAACTCCAAAACTCCATAAAGTATCTTGTCCTAGCTTATTTTCAGATAATAATTGTTTTCTATTCTCATTTATATTAATTCTACTCGTCTGATATAAATAGTTAAGCATCATATTATATAAATGAACATCTGCTCCTAATACTCCTAACTTCTTAGTAGCTGAATTTACCATCATAGTGGCTAATTCAAATGCTTCATCGATAGAATCCTCATCACCATAAGTATTTACAATAGACAATACTTGTTCCTCAGACTTACCAAATCCATTAATCATATAAATAGTTACTTCATCACCAGATGGTATCTCTATACGATTACGAATACTACTAATTGGATCTAAATTCTCGCCTACATAATTAGTCAACTTCGTATGAAGTCCACTTGGATCATGATAGTTCGTACCACGGGCAATAAAATGACTTCTTTCGGTCTCATAAGTATATGCATCTAATGGATTTTCAATTAATAATTTACTAACCATATAATATTTATCTTTACTACCACGAATTCTTCTATTTAAAATAAGAGAATTAGATTCTTCATGATAACTGGATTTTATAAACATACTATTAAATACTCTGTGACCAATATCTGCATCTCTCTCACATAAAATTGGTTCAGTATAAGTTGTTAATTCCAACTTCTTAGCTTTTGAAGAAACATTTTTCAAAGTAATTTTTCTAATTTCTGCATTATGACTTTTAGTAACAATAATTTCTGAATTAGTAACAATATCATTATCTACACGCATATATCGAATGCGGTCTAATGAAAATACTACGTTGTATCTATCTGGCTTTACATTAGTAGGAGCATAGGTATTACTCCATACTTTATTGTTTTCTAAATCACGAATATATAAAAAGTTACCATATTCCTGCTCTGTAATTTTACGATATCTATTTAATTGAATTGTCTTATATCTACTAAAACCTGAACCTCTATCATTTAATAGAACACAATACCTAGAATTTGATAACACAGATACTTCTGGTCTAAGCGAAATATAAGAATATTCACGAATATCATTTTCAAAAGATTCTTTCTCATAGTCGTATTCTTTGTATTTTACAATCTTTAAGTCAATCATTGGCTCAATTTGAACTTTTTCTTTATTTAATACATCAAATGATTGTACGCGTATATCATCGTAGAAATAATTTTGTATAGTATTTTCACATAAGAAGTTTGCAAGAGAACATAAAATCATTCCTTGATGATGCGCAAAATAAGAAAATATTGGTGTTTTATCTTCATAATCATAAGATTCAAAGAACCCATAATCACCGTACATCTTTAGTTTCCTAAACTTTTGTAAATTAGAGCAAACATCTTTTGGAAATTTAGTAATCGCTAAAGCTGAACTATAGGGAGAAAGTACAATCCTTTCTTCTGAATTATCCCTAAATTTTAAATATGGAGTACCAAATGCTTTATACTTATAATTTTGAGAATCATCTAATAAATTATAAGCAGTTTCACTAATTCCCCAAGGCATATCACTATCAATACTACGCATATATTCTTTTTGGCAATAATAAGCAAAATAATAACTTTCATCTAAAAGCGTATTAGAATAATCCTTCATCCAAATAAGAGGCATATAATATTCAAAAGAAGTTCCTGACCAAGATAGTAATCCTTTTCTACCTTGATAAGTAGTTAATGTCTTATCTAATAAGAACCAATGCTGTTTTTTAATATCTCCCTTTGCAATTGCTACAAAACTGGTAAGTCTTGCCTCACTTGCAAACTTATTGTAATGGAATGGAATTAATTGTTCATTGTAAGCATCATATCCACAGCTAAATACCATCTCTTCTTTGTTAAACAAATACTTGAAATTCGTTTGTCTAATTAAGTTTTCTATTCTATTTTTTAAATTTTTACTTCCATACTTTTTAACAAAGGATTTGGTAACCATTAAAGCTGCCACAAAATTTCCACTATCTACTGTAGAAATAGTTGGTGGATGCATTCTTTGTAGTGTTTTTACATTATACCAGTTATACAAATGACCATGCCATTTTTCTAGTTGTTCTACTGTCTCAATTATCTTTTCAATACGATATAAAGCATCTTCTAAACTTGTAAATTTCATTTCAAACGCACTAATTAAAGCCATCAAAGAAAAACCAATATTCGTTGGAGATGTCTTAATATCTTCCTTTACCTCTCTATTTAACTGGTAATTATCAATAATTAAATAATTATTTTCTTCATTTAAGAAACGATCATAAAATTTCCATGTATCTTGTGCGAGAGTTTGAATAGAATCCATTTCCTTTTTTGATAATTTATTTGTTTTATGGTCAATATCTTTACTTATTAAATAGTAGACTGTGTTACTGACAAAGAATACTAAACTAATTCCTAAGGCAATTGTAAAATATTTTCTTTGAAAGAAATAAACTAGGATTAATAATAGAAAAGATACAAGATAATTAACTTTAAAATGACTTAAGTACGTTGGAAAAGTATTTTTAGTACTTTTTACTGCTTCATCTGCTGTTATCCATGCTAATAAATGCTTATGACTTACACGCAAACGATAAATAGCTCTCATAAAAGCATCTGTATATAATTTTGCATTATAAGGTAAAGCACTAAAAGTAGATAATGTCCTAATAAATACCGCTTCAAAGCCATAGGCAATATTCTTATAATGTTTAATTTTTAAGGTACGTTCTTTTTGAATCTTTAATTTATCTTGAATATAGAAAATAATTGGTAGAATTAATACAAAAAGAACAAATAATATCCACCAAGCAGGATTATTCTTACCAATGAGTAAGGCCGCGAATAAAATAACAAGTAAAAATAAATCTACTAATCCACGCCTAATGTTATCAAATATTTTAAAACGCTCTATTAAATTTAATGGAGATTTTTTAGGATTAACCCAAGAAATTACTTGCATATCTCCTCTTGCCCATCTATGTCTTCTTGTAGCATCTGCTAAAAAAGTAGAGGGAAAGTCATCAATTACTTCAACATCAGAGACAAATCCACAACGTATATAATTTCCCTCTAAAAGATCATGACTTAAAATCTGATTTTTTGGAAATAACCCATTTAAAACTTCATCAAAGATAGCTAAATCATAGATACCTTTTCCCCAAAAGCTTCCTTCTTTAAAAACATCTTGATAGAAATTAGCAATTACTTTACTATAAATATCATAACCGCCAATTCCAGCATAAATTTGAGTAAAGAATGATTGATTAGTAGACTCTACATCTACACTAACCTTTGGTTGCATAATTCCATATCCTTTAACAATTTTAGTATGTTCTTTATTAAAGATTGGCTTATTTAAAGGATGCGCCATAGCACCGACTAATTGGAACGCTGATCCCAATACTAATTGAGTATCTTGATCTAATGTAATCACATACTTAATCTTTTTATGAAAGTCATTAAAACTATGGCCTGTATAGTATTTTTCTTGATCTTCTAAAGATAACTTTCCTAATAATAAGCTGTTAAAATGCTCTAAAGCACCACGCTTTCTTTCATAGCCTAACCATTCCTCTTCTGACTCATTATAAACTCTCTTACGGTAAGCGAAATAAAAGATATCTTTTCCATATTTTTTATTTAACTTTTCAGCCCGTTTTAAGCCAACTTCTAAAATTTCATCATCATATGGTTCAATTTGCTTATCACTAGAAGAGCAGTCTCCTAATAATGTAAAATATAAATTGTCGCTTTTATTTGCTAAATAATAAGACTCCAATGAATCAAACATTTTCTCTACTTTTTCAGTATTTTTTAAAATAGTAACAATTACTGTCATAGTAGCACAACTTTTAGGAATACCATCGCTAAAGTCTAATTTAGGAATTGGTTCAGGACCGTAAATTTTTAAATACAGTCTACTTGCTACCTGTACTACCACTTCACTTATTGGAATTAATAATAATAAAAAGCCAATTATTCTAAAAGATAGAAAATATTTTGAAAGTATAAAAGATAAAATAGCAGTTAAAATAAAGACCAAGCTTACATAGACCCTAGCTCTTAATGCTAATGGCTCTTTTTTCTGTAAATATTCACCAATATGTTTATTCTCACGTGTTGCTAAAGCAATAATACTCTTTGCATAATCAAATTCACTCTGATGATTTTTCTTTGCATTTTGAATAATCATTCCACGATACATCTGCTTTGTCTCTGTTGTCATTTGTCCATAGTAAGAATCCATAAGCAATACATATTCCGTTTTGCTTATTTTTCGGTATAATTCCTCTATTTTCATTCTATTAATTTTTACAATACTATTAAATATATTCGCTACTAACATATTTTCAGCAGCAGAGTTCTTATATACTTCTTCAATAATTTGGTTTAATTTGATGCATTTTCTATCTAAAATTTCATTTAATTGTTTAAATACATCATTAGAAATTGTACCTAATTCTTTTAAACCAGCATTTAATCTTTCTACATAAACAGGCCTACTAATAATATCTTCATTTAAAGTAATGTAATCTTGTAAATTGACTTCATGATATTTGTTAACATCACTTTCAATCGTCTCAATTAAAGCTTTTACTTCAAATGAATCTTGTAGTTTTTTTTCTTCTCTTTTGCACAATTCCACTAATTCATCAATTAATACTAAAAAGGCTACCACCCCAATAGAATTAATTTCATGATACGTAAAGCGATAATTAAAATTATCTTGATAGCGATTTAATTCTTTAATGAAAGTAGATACATCTATCTTATACTTATTTCTTTTCAAAATCTTATGCAAAATATCATAAAGATTTAAATTCTCATTAAAAGCATGGTGATAAGCCTTTCTATCTTTTAAAAAGCCCTTAGTTGCTTTCTTTTGTTCTACTATTAAATAATAGTTATCTATTATCCATTCATTGGTTGTTCCAATATAACAATGATTCTTTGTCAATTGTGTTAAATATGTATAATAGGAAGATAATGTTTTCATGTTATTATTATAGGTTCTTTTGTACTTTTTCATATTTTCCTCCATCTATTTTCTCTAATCCCATTATAACAGAAATAAAACAAAAAAAGAAGGGTTCTAGTAAGCAAAAAAGACCATATTATGGTCTTCTAATAAGTCCTTCCAGGTCCCCTCCAAATATAAGTTACAGAATTTGCTTCATTCATACAAGGAGTCCTTTCTTCGAATCCTTCAAAAAGTTCTTCCTCACAATTCCATAAATCTTCCTCTGTCAAAGAAAGTCTTTCTAATAATAACGCCCTATCTTCTTTTGATAAATCTGATGATAAAAGAGAAACCGCTTGATATAAATGATATTTTTTCATAACTTCTAATATTCTATTGTGCTTGCTTGTAATATATTCTTTATGTTCTTCTTGTATATCTTGTTTCATCAACTCTTCATATCCTAATTCTCTATATTTATCATAAAGAGCATTTCTGATATCTCTATTTGCATAATTTTCCCCAGATAAGAAAATGCTTGCAGCAATAGCTTCTTCTACATTATCTCCTTTTCTCATTCTATCAGTAATATACCGATGAGGTAATCTTTCTTTAATAAAAAAGTGAGATAACAAAACATTTCCAAGTGAAAAAAGATAACTGTTAAAATTACGTTGTCCTTCATAAAGATATATATTTATTGCTTCTTCTGGAGTACATCCCCTTTTTTTAATAGAATAAAATATAGATTCATAATTATACTGGTTTTGTAAACAATATTGTGCAAGTGTTACATCACCCATCATGATGACTTCTCCTCTATTTCTTGGCTCACTTTTTAGATAATGGGCTATTGCTTCTTCTGGCGTAACTCCATTTTTTTTAATATAGTGAAAAATAGCATTATAATTATATTGATTTTCCAAACAATATCGAAACAAAGTAATACTTCCTACCATTAAAACTTCCCTATTGTAAGAAGATACTAATTTTTCTATTTCTTCTTCTGTATATTCTCTATCTGGATCTAACTTAGATTCTAAAAAATATTTAGGAACACCTGTTACAAGAGATATTTTATAAATGCTATAAAAACCTTTTCTAAACGGATATTTTTTTGAAATATTTTTCTTAATAGATTCTACCGCATCCTTCACAGTCATTCCTTTTTTCAATCTGCGATAGATAGGCTCTTCTGAAATATTTTCCATAGAAGCAATCTCTTCTACTGTATATAGTCCATCTAAATATGGATACTTTTTTGCTATTCTATTATTAGTTTTAGGTTTTGTCTTAAATACTTTCTGAGATTGTTTTTTACCTTCCTCTATTGCATCATAAAGACTAAAACCCTGTTTTAAATATTTATAAAGTGTAGAAGGAGCAAGTTCTACTTTCCCAGCTATTACTTTAGCAGATAACATTTCTCCTTCAAATTCATATAACTTTCCCTTATACATACTAATCCCTACTTATTTGTATTTTGATAATAATTTCTATCTGATATTTGAATAGATAAATTTTCTAATTCTTCTATTTCCTCTTCATTTAAAATATTATCAATATGATATAAAATTTCTGTCAATGTTAAACAGGTCTGATAAGGAATATTATATCTATTTAAAATAGCTACCTCCTCATCTGATAGCCAAATATTATGTCCCCTATCTTTTAAAAATCTTTTTTCAAAATCCTCATTCATATTTTACTCCTTATATAAAGTAATATCATGATTGTTATGAAGTTTCAAAATCTTACCCCATACATCATCTTCTACATATCGATTCTTCTTTGGATGAACTAAATACCGAATAGAAAACTCCATATGGCTATCTACAACTTTCATATAGACAATTGGATCTAATTTATTATAATAAATGCGATAATCTAAACTAATATCTTCCATTTCATTTTGCATTTTTTTGGGAATTCTTTTTACTACTTCATTTTGTGTAATGATCTCTAACAATTTCTTTTTTGTCTCTTCTACATTGGCATCTAAAGTTGTTTTAACAACAATCTCACTCCAAATGTATTTAAAATTCTTATCTTCATTTTTAATAGGTGTCGTAAGAGCAAACGAATTAGGAATAGTAATCGCAATACCTGTGCTTTGTGAACTGTTTCCATTATTATCCACTTCTAATATTTCAAAATTAAGAGAACTGATATTAATAACATCTCCCTTAATACCATTTACTTCAATTCTATCTTCTACAACAAAAGGCTTTTTCATTTTGATATAAATACCTGCAAAAAAATTAAATATTAGTTCCCTTAAAGCAAGTGTTAACGCTGCTGATACAAAACTGATAATCGTAATAATATTATCTAAATATTTATCCCATAAAACAAAAATAATAATAACATTTATAAGTGTTAAAATAATATTTGTTATTTGATAATAACGAAATGCTCTTTTTTGTTCAAAAACCATCAAAATATTCTTTAAACAAATTTTAATAATTTTAAAAATTAAAAAGGAAAGTAATGTTAATAAAAAAGTTAAAAAGAGTTCTCCATCTAATCCTGTTTTTGCTTGTATCCAAAAACTAAAGTCTTCTAAATACTTCATAAATCACCTCTTGCGCAATTAAGACATAATAACATATTTTAAAATTCCTGTCAAAAAGTTATGCACACAAATGTACATAACTTATTTTTGTTTTTCTATATCTCCCTTTAAATAGGATTCTAATACATTTTGTAAAGTTTCAATTCTAATGTCTACTTCTTTACTGTTTGCTAACATCCCTTTATGATCTAAGCATAATTGGACATTGGTTACTGCTACGCAAAGTTCGCTTTCACGTTCATCAAGCAAGTCTGTAGCCCCTGTTTCTCTATGAACAATAAGCCATTTACCCTCAATAGCGGTAAGCAAATAATCTTCTGGTTCTGCTGTACTTCCCGTTCTAGCAATATAATCAGATCTCACTTTTAATAAAATTTTATCTGTCAAATCAATAGTACGCAAAGAATATTCTGTATTGTTAAAAATAGTTCCTGTATAAACTGTCGTTTCTGTGTTTTTACCAACTTCTGCTTTTTCATCAATACATGTTAAATAAGCTGTACGATATCCATAAGAAATATCTTTAGCTGCATCATAACTTTTTAAAACCTTTAAAATTTCTTCTGAAGTTGGCGTCTTTTTAGAGTTAATAAAGCGAATTAATGTCATCATACATTCCTCATCAACATCTAACTGATAAAGAGTACGTTTTGTATAATAGTAAAAAGAATATCCATCCTCTTCTTGAACGCCGATTTCTCTAGGCCAATTTGAATCTGTAATTCCTATTTCTTCATCAATATATTTTTTCTCCCTTGAAATAGTTTCATAGGTTAAAAGCTCTCCGTCTAAAGTAACAGGAACGTCTAAAGATTGTTCTAAAAAAGCACGCAATTCTTCTTTTAATAAAATAATTCTAGCAGAAATTTGCCTTTCAACACTTTCGGTATTTTTATTCATTGCTTCTAATTCTTTACAATCATGAATTAGAATTTCTAGTTCAGCTGGAACAGTGCTCTCTACATAATAAGTAGGCGCTAATGCATCTACGTTCTTGACACAGCCAGATAAACCAATTGTTAATAATGCAGAAAGTGCGAAATTACCAACTAATCTCATTTTTTTTGGAAACTTTTTCCCTATCTTATTCATATTATCCCATCCTATTAAACTCATTATATCATAATTTATAAAAAAGAAAGACAATTATTCATTGCCTTTACATTTTTCTAATTCATAGATTGCTGATAATATACCAAGCTTTCCATATTCATAAGTAAGCCCTCCTTGTTGATAAGCAATATATGGCTCACGGATAGGGCCATCACAAGATAATTCAATAGAAGATCCTTGTGTAAATGTACCTGCTGCCATAATCACTTTATCAGTATATCCTGGCATATCCCATGGTTCTGGGACAGCAAATGCATCTATTGGAGAACCTTTTTGAATACCTTGGCAATATTTGATTAATTTTTCTGGATTATGAAAACAAATATTTTGAACAATATCCGCTCTTTTTTCATTCCACTTAGGTTCTACCTCATATCCTAACTTTTCTAATACTTTACTAGTTAAGATAGCGGTTTTTAAACTACTTGCTACTACACTAGGAGCAAGAAATAATCCCTGAGCAATTGATTTGTTAATACCAAGAGTAGGTCCAACTTCTCTACCTTCTCCTGGAAGAGTTAGTCTTTCAGAAGCTAGTTCTACTAAGTCTTTACGCCCTGCTATATAAGCGCCATTAGGGGCAATTCCACCACCTAAATTTTTAATTAAAGAACCAACTATTACATCTGCTCCTACCATGGTAGGTTCTTTTTCAGACACGAACTCACAATAGCAGTTATCTATCATAATTATTACGTTTTTATCAGCTGTTCTAATATCTTTTATAATTTGTTCTACCTTGTCAATCGTTATACTTTTACGGCTAGAATACCCCTTAGAGCGTTGAATCTCTATCAACTTTACAGTATTATTTCTTAAATATTGTAAAATGGTTTCTGTATCAAATTCATTATCCTTTAATTCTATTTGATCATACTTTATTCCAAATGATTTTAAAGAACTATCATTATCCTCTATTCCAATTACTTCATGTAAGGTATCATAAGGAGTACCTGTAATACTAAGCATTAAATCTCCTGGTCTTAAAAATGCGAATAGGGCAACAGTTAAAGCATGGCTACCGGAAATAAACTGACTTCTAACCAAAGCATCTTCTGCTCCTAGTACATCTGCAAATACTTTTTCTATAGTATCTCTTCCTATATCATCATAACCATAGCCTGTTGTAGTTCCAAAATGAGTATCTGAAAAATGATATTTTTGAAAAGCATCTAATACTTTTTTAGAATTGGTAAATTCTAACTCCTCTATTTTCTTAAATTCTTCTTTTAGTTCTTCTTCACAATCTATTACCAACTGTTTTAAATCTTCATAACTCATAATATTCCTCCATCTACTCTTATTACCGTATTATTAATATAACTTGCTTGATTGCTTGCTAAAAAGAAAATGACATTTGCTATTTCTTCTGGCTCTGCAAATCTTTTTAACATAATTTTCTTCATTTCCTCTTCTTTATATTCAGGCATCATCTCTTTTACAGAATCAGTATTAGTCCAACCTGGAGCCACTGCATTTACTCGTATAGTAGGCATTAAAACACGAGCTAAATTATGAGTTAATGAAATGACACCTGCTTTAGAGGCATCATAATCTAAGCTTAAAGGTGAATTACAATCAATTCCATTATTAGAAGAAACATTAATAATAACTCCGCTTTTATTATCTAACATATATCTAGATACACATTTACTTACATAAAACATTCCTACTAAATTTGTATCTAATACTTTTCTAAAATTCTCTACTGTATGGTTAAAAAATTCATCAGGAATATCCATACCAGCATTATTTACTAAAATATCAATCCTACCATAAGTAGAAATTATTTTTTCTATCATAGCATCTACTTCATTTTCTTTTGAAATATCCGCTTTTATTATCATAGCAGATACTCCCGTTTCTTCTATCTTTTTTTGTAACTCTAACGCTTCTTTTTCACTAGTATGATAATTAATGATAACAGTATCTTTATTCTTAGCAAAAGAATGTGCTGTTGCAGCACCGATTCCACGACTTGCTCCTGTTATTAAAACGATTCTATTCATAAGCCACCTCTCATTTTATCTACTACATTATAGCAAGTAATCCCTTTAAAGTCCATTAGAAAAAGTAGGTTTTTCCTACTTTACTACCCTACTACTGATTATTGGATATTTAAAAGAATATTGTTTTGCATATTCCTCTCTTACTTCAAAGCCATCAGCCTCTTGCTTTTTCGCTAAAGCATAAACTTCTCTCTTATAATTTTCATAAGTAAGACGTGACATCATCATACATCCTGATGGATCCCTAATTAACTCATAATGGATACATCCACACATTGCTAAAAAGAATTCTTTATGTGATAAAGTAGCTTTCCTAATAATTGTTTCTGTTGCCTTACAAGGCATAATTCCTACTATCAAATCAAAGGAATCTACTGGCATACTATAAGAAAATGCTTCTCTATGCAATTTTACATTTCCCAATTTATCCACTACTAACCATGGATCATAAGTAGTAATTGTTCCTTTACCACCATGTTCCTGCTGGAGTTCATCTACATATTTTGCAAATGCTGGGAATACACCTCCACCAATTTCTAGAATGTGAGCATCCCATCCATATCTTTCTCCTACCATCTTTGCAAACTGAAGATAACAATTTTCCTCTGGTTCGAGCATATCAAAAGCTGCATAGATTTGTTTTAAAATATCTGGTAAATCTTTTGTTGGAATAGGTGCTAAAAAAGTACTTAACAATAAATCTATATTATTATCAGAATATCCCCATCCATATATCTGTAGATAATCCGCTAATTTCTTCATATACAAGATTTGTTCCGTTGCACTCAATTTTTTCATGGAATATCCCCTTTTCTGTTGGTATATTCTAACACAGTGGAAAAAGGAAGTCAAAATTTCTCAAACTCGTAGCAATTTTAAAAAAAATTTATTATAATACAGTTTATAAAGAAATGACATAAAAGGAGTATATATGACAAATAATAAAAAGAAAAGAATTTTCACCACCTTAGGAATTATCCTATTTTTAATAGGTATATCTACTATATTTATAGTAAATAATAATTTAAAAGAGAAAAAAGAATTCAAAAACACTCAAGAGTCTAATAATAAGGAAGAAAAATCAAATACGCATAAGGATAAGGTTATAGAAAACAAAGAAGAGGAAAAAGTAGAAAAAGAAAATACTGATGATAAAAAGGATAATTCCTCTACTAATAAAACAAGTAACAAAAAACCTACAAGCAGCAAAAATACAAATACGAATAGTTCGTCTAATAAACCTAGTAATAATGAAAGTAGCAATAAACCTTCTGAAAAGCCTAGCAATAGTAATACTAATACCAATACTAAACCAGAAGAAAAGCCAGTTACTCCTCCAAAAGAGGATAAAAATGATACTAAAAGAAAATCAATGGAAAAAGCTTATGGTATTAAAATAGTATACGGCAATGAAATAGGAGACTACAAACCAAAAGGAATTACTCCTACTAAACTTACTAGTGAAAGCGATATCGAAAATTATTTAAATCGTCTAAACACTGAATTAGCAAAATATCCTAAAGGATTTTTTCAAGACTTTAATAAAAAAGCAATGCCTTTAACTATCTATTTAATTAAAAGCGCTAATGGTTCTTTTTCTGGCTTTACTGATTACCAATTTATGAATAATATTAAAATGACCTTAGCGACTGATTACAATTTTGAATATACTATTCATCATGAGATGATGCATTATATAGACTGCTATTTAAATATTGTAATGTATCCTAAAACACCTTATGAAGAATATGAAGCTTTAAATCCTAAAGATTTTACGTATGGAAATGCTACTACTAAACAAATTTATAATATGGAAACAAATCAAAGAGGAGCTTATTTTGTTTCCCAATATGGATCAACTCATGTAGCAGAAGATAGAGCAGAAGTTTTTAAATTTATGACAGCAAGAGCTTATGCTCCTACTGGATGTTTTGAAAAAGATGAAGTGATTAGAAAAAAAGCAGAAGTGATTAGTAGACAAATTAAGACCTACTTCCCTTCTGTTACAGGATCTACTCATTGGGATAGATTTATAAAATAATAGAATGAAATTCATTCTATTATTTTTTTACTTTTCTTCTAAACCATTATTCCAACAAGCATCTAATTCCTCATCATTTGCTAATTTGCAAACAGCCTCACTTAAGCATCCGTACATTGCTCTAGTACACTTACTACTAGCTTCATAGTTAGAAATATGCTTTTTAGAAATACCAATTGACATTCCTTCTTGATAAGCATCTATATTAGCGCCTAAATAAATAAACTCCCAATCCTTTTTAGATGTAATTAGTTTTTTGACTTTATCACGAGTAAATTCACGGCTAGAATTTTCCATACCATCTGTGGTAATAACAAATATTACTTTACTGTTTTTCGCTCTTTTACTAATTTTTTGAATAGTAAAACCAATCGCATCCATTAAAGACGTTGTACTACCAACATAATAATCTT
The DNA here is from genome assembly GCA_910589375.1 of uncultured Bacilli bacterium. GTDB lineage: Bacteria > Bacillota_I > Bacilli_A > RF39 > UBA660 > UBA5578. The sequence goes on from CAJUTK010000001.1 coordinate 149,385, forward strand.
TTTCTGCTAAAGGTTTTACATCTGAAATATCTTTTCCATCATGTAGAAATTCTAACGAAGAATCAAATAATACTGTCGTTATTTTTACTTCTCCTTTTAATTTTTTCTGTTTTTCTAGAAAGCTATTATACCCTCCTATCGTATCACTTTCTAACCCGGCCATAGAGCCACTTCTGTCTAATAAAAAGACAATTTCTGTTTTTTTCATAATATTCCTCCGTTTCATGCTATAATGATACTAAATTCCAATTACAATTTGGTCGCTTTGGAGGGGACATTTATGAATACATTAGAAAAATTAAAACAATATATTGAAGCCAATTTAGAAGAAACAATTTTTATGAGTGCATTACCCTTAGAATGTGATATGGCAATACCTAAACGGGCATGCAAAATAGGTTCTATTCAAGAATATATGGAAAAAGAAAAAGAAGATAATACTTTTACTTCACTTCTTTTTTCTTATATAGATTCTAAGGGATTAAAAGATTCCGACATTTATCATAAAGCAAATATAGATAGAAGACTTTTTTCAAAAATTAGAAGTAATGAATTTTATCATCCAAAAAAAGAAACAGTAATTGCTTTAGGCCTCGCTTTAGAACTAGCTATAGAAGACTTCGAGAAATTACTTACAAATGCCTCTTATTCTTTACCTAAAAATAATGTTTTCGATTTAATTATTCGTTTTTGTGTTACGGAAAAAATCTATAACCTAATAGAAGTAAATGCATTACTTTCCGAATATCTTTGCCCACTACTTGGAAATGAGGATTAAATGATAGAAGTATGGAATGAATATAATCATACTATCCCTATTATTGTCTCAATTCCTCATAGTGGTACATTTCTACCAAAGAGAATGAAAGAAAAGTTATATGAAAACATTTTATTACCAAATATGGATTGGTATTTAAATGAATTATATTCTTTTTTGAAAGACTTAGAAATAACAACTCTAATTAATAATACTAGTAGATATGTAATTGATGTTAATAGAAAAATAGAAGAAAAGAAAACAGATTCCTATTCTGAAAACTATGTTTATTTAAAGACAACTTTTAATGATAACATGTATAAAAATCTTCCTACAGAAAAAGAAATACAAGATAGAATCAAATTATACTATAATCCCTATCATCAAAAATTAAATGCTTTAATTAAAGAAAAGGAAAAACATTTTAAAAAAGTTTTTCTCATAGATTTGCACAGTTTTGGTCGTGATTTAAAAGTAGATATTGTTCTTGGAAATAGTAATGGGAAAACTTCTTCTAATTCTTTTTTCTTAGACATTCAAAAAATGTTAGAAAGTATTGGCTTTCAAATATCTTTAAATACTCCCTATAGTGGTGGGTATATTATAAAAGAGTATTCTTCTACTATAGAAACAATTCAAATTGAGTTAAATTATCAAACTTATATTGATCATAAAATATTTGGGAAAGAAGAATTTCCTAATAGAAATGAACAACTATTTTTAACTGCACAAAAGCAATTACAAGAATTCTTTATACAACTAATAGATTATTGTTCCAAATAAATTTAAAGCTATGTAAAAAAGCCTTATGGGCTTTTTTCTATTCATTCTCACCTTATTCTACCTCTATTATAATCACCAACTGTATAATCTGAACATTCTGAAGTTCCAGATTTTCCTTCTGATGGTATTAAAAATTCATAAAAATATGGAATATAGGGAACTTTCCCTTTTTTTAAATCAAGGAAAATACTTCTAATGCTTTTAAGGCTTCTTATTCTTTCCGCTCTACTATCAAAATCTGAATCTTTAATATCAAATATGATTCCAAAATGAATATGAAAAATATTATATAAAAACTGTAACAAATAATTCAGTCTATCATTATTCGCAGAAGGTACATACTTTTTACCTATCACATCATAATAAGATACTATATATCTAGATCTCCAAGGTGTTTTATGTCCTTTGACACCAGCACTATCAATATCTATAAATTTAGGGTTAATATATAAACCATTCCAATTCTTTTGAAGTAAAACATTATTAAAATTAGCATCGCTTAAAATAATTTTTTGGGGAGCATTATGAATTCGTTCAAGCTCTGATGAGGTATTCACTAACGCTCTAAAATATTCAACATCTCTTCTCCAATCCCTAGATAAATCATCTAAACTTATCATATCTTCTATTTTTTTTGTAGTTACTCCAGTTAATTTTGGGAAAAATAAAGGATGCCTACTATCTATTATCATATCCATAGGTTTCACAATAGAGCTTAATTTTGCCTTGGAAAGAATTTTTATTCGCGCTTTAAGATTTTGTCTTTGGGAATGGGACATAGGCCCAAAAAATTTATAAATTAAACCTTCCCCATAGGAATCAAGAACCACATTCCCTGTTAAAAAATTATACCGTATTACCCTAAATCTTTTTGCTCCATCAAAAATAATATCTCCATCTTTTAACCCTCTTTTAGCAATATCAGCTATATTTAAATTTGATACAATTTTATTCATAATAATTCTTGGCTATTGGATAGCCTTAATCCCCCTTTTTAAATAATGGCTATTATATACAAAAAGTAATTATTCGTCAACTTAAAAAGGCGCTTAAGCGTCTTTTGGTCTCATAACAGGAAATTTCTCATACATAAATTCATCGTCATACACTTTATCATAAATACTTCCTAGAGGAGTAAATGGATTCTTACCACTATTTCTCCAAGCCATTCTAGCAAATGCACTATATGTAATAAAAATATCTAATAAAATGAATATTAAAAGGATAATATAGATGGGTTGTCCTATTTTATAAGGAATCTTTTCTATCCAATTAGATACTTTAGGATAAATCAATTTCATAAGAAATGTACCTAAAATTCCCCATCCTATAACAAATGGGATTGTTGTTCTACCATGAATATTTAAAAAGTGATTAGAGTAGTCCCAAAATTTGACTCCAAAACAAGTGTCAGCTATAAAACCTGTTACGTATTCTGTAATGCCGCCTATTAGGCAAGCATAAAGAAAGGTTTTTAAAATACTTCTGGTATCATTCTTTTTTCCTAAGAGAAGTACAAATACTAATATCCCTACTCCATAAATAGGACTAAAAGGTCCATAAATTAAGCCTTGTCTATTTGTAATTTCACCATATTTAACAAACCATAATATCTCTTCATAATAAGTGCCTATTAGACAGCCTAATACAAAAAAAATAAATATTTTTGCAAAACAATAGCCTTTTGCAAATACCTTTTGTTCCATACAACACACATCCTATTTTTAGTATAACAAAAAAAGGATATAAAGTCATATCCTTACATCATCTCGTTTACTTTTGGGCTGCATTTACTATTTGTTTCATCTAATTTTTGTTGTTCTGCTCTTTCTAAACAATACCAACCTCTTTGAAAGGCATAATCAAAAAATAATCTTTGTAAATTAGATGTTTCATCAAAAATAGTTTTAATAACATCATAAAGTGGTCTATTACTTGCTTCATTTAAAGCATAAGAATAATTATTGACCATATTTTTTAAACTTTCTAATAAATCATTTAAATAATTTTCATCATTCATATCTGTTGTTTTTGGCACTTCTACTTTTGGGTTCGTAACTTTATTTTGATTATTCATTAGAACCCCCTATACTAAGTGCTTGTAAAAGCTTTTCATAATGTTCCTTACAAGTATTCGCTAAAGAAAGAAACGCTTCCTTTAATGCTTCATCTGTTACTTCGGTACTATAATGATATGCTTTTTTAGACATTGTATAATTCCAATTCATCATATCTTCTAAATACGCTAAATCTTTTGTTGAAACCATTGCTGGTACTGTATTCATATAATCATCCTTTCTAACTATATAATGAACTTAAATTTTTTAAATTATACAAAAAAAAGAATGGTTTTTATCTTACTTTCTCTTGAAAAAGACCATTCTCTTCAAAAATATATTTTAAATCCTCAATCGATTTTGGCATATTAAATCTTCCATTTCCAACAGGATAAAAAACAGGATACGTTTTATATTCTTTATCTTTAATTTTTAATGTTTTATATTTTTTACGCCACTCCGTAACAGATACTTTCTCATCTAATAAAATACTACTTACCTGATTACCAAATGTCACAATGATGTCAGGATTAATCATTCTAATTTCTTCTTTTAATAAATGTAAATATTCTAAATAGACACTATCAGGTAAAGGCCTAGCATCTATTTGTGTACATTTTCCTAAATTGGTAATAAAGTATCCTTTAGAGGCTACTTCATCGTACACTTTTTTAGAAAATTCTGGAGTCCATTCTTTCGGCTTTCTATTTTGTATCTCCTGATATAACTCTTCATCAAATAGTCCAATTTGATAAAATAACTGCCATACTATTTTAGTCCCTATCCAAGGAGCACGAATTCCTGACCAAGAAGAATCTGACGCTACATTTCTACCCGTTGGATTCATAAAAACAAAACATACTTTAGGGTTAGAAAAACATCCTCCATGATAAATTGCATGTAGATCTTTCGCTCCATGCTGTTTTTGTAATTTATCATATTTCTTATATAATTTTTCTAATTCCATAGTACCACCAAAATCATTATAGCATAAAAAAGAAAGACGATTACATCTTTCTTTGTTTAGCAACTGCTAACCTTAATAATAAACTTTTTTCTGCCCCTATTTCATTACCATCTAGTTTTGCCATTTCTTCGTCTAATTGATATCCGTATATAGAATTTAATGGGGTTGGCTTCATAACTCTATTATATTCCTCTTCTTCAATACATGCCCCATGAGCAATATCAATTATTTTTCCATCATGCCTTACATAACTATGATATTGTTGTGTGCCAAATTGATCAGGTATTAATCCTGTTACTGCTTGATATTCTGGATTAAATCTTAAAAATTGTTCTACACTATCATGACAAAATCCGTAAGAGCTTTGTAAAAAAGCATATGCTTGCACTCTCGTATTTTCAGAATACTCTAAAAGTGGTGTTGTAACAAGAGTTCCAATTTTAGTATCTAATACATAATGGTTTTGAATTTTGCAAATATTTTCAAAAGAATAAAACATTTTCCAAACTGAAGAATAGCAAACAGAACAATTATTTCTAAGAAGAGAATCTATATTCGCTAACATAAACTGTACTTCTGGCTCAAAACTATAATTTAATTTTTCCAAAACCGGCCATAAAAGATCTCCAAAGCCATTTTGAATTAATGAAAATAATTTCATAAAAGGCGGATACCCCTCTGGAAAGCAAATATAATAACTATATTTATATTTCTCAACAAAGTCTGCTACTACCTTTTCTGCTATTTGTTCCGCTTCTTGATGTTGTTTTTTTATATGATGATAAGTTTTATAAGCATCCATAATAATCCCCCTTTTTTTCTGGTGGATTATTGTAGCACAAATTTATATTACTCGCAAATTTTACCGCAATATTCATGATAAGCTTTTTGAAGACACTCTATATGTATTTTTTCATCTTCAATAATTCGCTCTAATATTCTTTTAATATAACAATCATCTATCTCCATAATATGTTTTTCATATCTTTTAATTGCATACATTTCCTTCGTAATATCTTCTAATAGAATCGTTTCTAAATCACAGGAATAATCAACATATTTACTAGTCCAAGGAATTACACATTCAATATTACTATCAACTGTATAAAAAGCTGGAGTATATCCTAACTTCCAAATAAGTGTTCCTAATATTTCCAAATGATGCATTTCTACTCTAGAGATTCCTTCTAGCATTTTAGAAATTTCATCTGTTACTAGACTTTGATAAAAATATCTATGGATGGCAGTATCTTCTCCACCAGCACCTGCATAATCTTCTAATAATATTTTCGCATACTCTAAATTTGTTCCTTCTACTTCAATAGGAGGATATGGTTTATCAGAACAATATTTCACATTATCACCTATCCTACTATATGTTACTTTTTTTTAAAAATTCTTTTCACATAAAAATTGATATATACTGACTTTTATAGTAAAATATTAAAAGAGAATAGAGGGTTGATAACATGCAAACAAGAGAATTAGAAAGAATTAATGATTACTGGAATGCAGCAAATTATTTATCACTTGGACAATTATATTTATTAGATAATCCATTACTTGAAAAACCATTAGAAAGAGAACACGTTAAGAAAAAAATTGTTGGTCACTGGGGAACTGTCCCAGGCCAAAATTTTATCTATGCACATTTAAATAGAATTATTAATGAATACGACTTAAATATGATTTATATTTCTGGTCCAGGGCATGGTGGGAATGCCTTGGTTTCTAATACCTATCTAGAGGGAACTTATAGTGAAGTATATCCAGATATTAGCCAAGATAAAGAAGGCTTAAAAAAACTATTTAAACAATTCTCCTTCCCTGGGGGAATCTCTAGTCATGTAGCACCTGAAACGCCAGGTTCTATTAATGAAGGGGGAGAACTAGGATATTCTTTAGCACATGCCTTTGGAGCAGTATTTGATAACCCTGACTTAATTGCAGCATGTGTTGTTGGAGATGGAGAAGCAGAAACTGGCCCTTTAGCAACCGCTTGGCATTCTAATAAATTTTTAAATCCTAAAACAGATGGTATTGTTTTACCAATTCTACATTTAAATGGTTATAAAATAAGTAATCCTACCATTTTTTCTAGAATATCTAAAGAAGAAATTACTAGATTTTTTGAAGGTTGTGGATGGCATCCTTATTTTGTAAGTAATAATGATATTATGAGTATGCATGAGCAAATGGCAGAAACTCTTGATAATGTAGTAAAAGAAATACAGACTATCTGGCGAAACGCTAGAGTTAATAAGGCAACGAGAAGACCTTTTTATCCTATGATTATATTTGAATCTAAAAAAGGTTGGACAGGTCCTAAAGAAATAGATAACAAAGAAATAGAAGGAACTTTTAGAGCGCACCAAGTGCCTATTTCTATGGAAAAAGAAGAACATCTCGCTTCTCTAGAAAATTGGCTAAAAAGCTATCATCCAGAAAAACTATTTACAAAAGATGGAACTCTAATACCAGAATTACAAGCTTTAGCACCTAAAGGAAATAGAAGAATGGGCGCTAATCCTAACGCCAATGGAGGATTGCTATTAAAAGACTTGAGATTGCCTAATTTTAAAGATTATGCCGTTTCATTTAGTAAACCTGGAGAAATAGAAGAACAAGATATGCTTGTCTTAGGAAATTATATTAGAGATATCTTTAAATTAAATAAAGAAAATAAAAACTTTAGATTATTCGGTCCAGATGAAACAATGTCTAATAGACTTTCTAAAGTTTTTGAAGAGACGAACAGAGTGTGGAATGCAGACATGACTCCTAATGATGAATTTTTAGCAACCGATGGTAGAGTCATGGATTCTATGCTTAGTGAGCACTTATGTGAAGGATGGTTAGAAGGATATTTACTAACGGGGAGACATGGTGTATTTGCTAGTTACGAAGCATTCATTAGAATTATTGATTCTATGGCTAGTCAACACGCTAAATGGCTAAAGGTATGCTCTGAACTGCCTTGGAGACAAAGTATTGCTTCCTTAAATTATATTTTATCTTCAAATGTATGGCAACAAGATCATAACGGTTTCACTCACCAAGATCCTGGATTCTTAGACCATATGGCTACAAAAAAAGCAGATATAACAAGAATTTATCTGCCACCTGATGCCAATTGCTTATTATCTGTATTTGATCATTGTATTCGTAGCCGTGACTATATTAATGTTATTGTTGCCTCTAAACATCCTAGACCACAATGGTTAACAATGGAAGAAGCAATTAAACATTGTACACAAGGAATCAGCATATGGAAATGGGCTAGCAACGATACAGATGGAGAACCTGATGTAGTATTAGCCTGTGCTGGAGATACACCTACATTAGAATGTCTAGCTGCAGTTTCTATTTTAAAAGAAAAAAATTTGGATATTAAAGTTAGATTTATCAACGTTGTAGATTTAATGAAACTTCAACCAAAAAGTAAACATCCACATGGTTTAAGCGACCAACAATACGATGAATTATTCACGAAAGATAAACCAATTATTTTTGCATATCATGGTTATCCATCTTTAATTCATGAACTTCTTTACTATCGTAATAATCGTGATTTACATGTACGCGGTTATAATGAAGAAGGTACAATCACTACTCCTTTTGATATGCGTGTTCAAAATCATATTGACCGTTATCACTTAGTAATGGATATTGTAAGAAGAGTTCCAAGACTAAGTGGCCAATGTGCTTACATAGTTCAAGAGATGCAAGAAAAAATTATAGAACATAGACAATACATTAGAAATTATGGAGAAGACCTAAAAGAAATAAAAGATTGGAAATGGATACATTAAATTTTAAAATTTGAACATTATAATAGTAGAAAAAGAGCTTAAAAATAAAAATAGCTCTTTTTTATATAATGCATAATTTTTAAATATTTATGCTAGAAGCAAACTTGTAATATAAAAAAATTTATGTTATCATTTTTTATAGAATAGGAGTATGATAAGTATGATATATGCAAGATATTTAAAAGAGAATAAAAAAGTCTTTTTATTCTTCTTAGTAACAATCTTATTCGCCATTTTTCCAATCATGGTTCATGCTGAAAAAATAGCTAAAGAAACTGATTTAAGTAATTATCCATATGGAAAAATGACAGATTTAAAAGTTGCTGAAAACATTATGAAAGAGCTTAATGATGCCATTAGTGCCACTGTTACGGATGAAATGGAAAATATCCTAGAAAATTCTAATAAAGTTTCTAATAGTACACCAGATGTAATCCATACTTTAGAGATTCCAATGGGTCATGAGTTTACGTTTGAATTCATTCCTTTCATTGAAGGAAATTTCTACTATGTTGGAGACGCAACAGATTATAGCAATGGACTAAGTCAAACAATTGACTATGGAAGTGTTACAAGTAGTAATTCTAGAATTGCTACTGTTAGTCGTAGCTTTGCTAATCAATATACTAGAAATAATAATGGTTCATGGATTAATAATAATTTAATAACAAACTGGGGTTGTAAAAATTTAAATGTTACAATCAATGCCCTTAGTGTAGGTACTACAAATATAGATGTAATCTACCATCTTTCTAATACACCATATACAGGAAGTACCTACGATTTGTTATTAGCGCAAAATGTTCATGAAAGAATTGTTGTTACAGTTTATGATCCTAATGATGCAGAACACACCGCAACATTAAGCATTGGTCAAAAAGAAGACTTTATAAGCAATGTAACTTATAATAATTCAGTTGTTTCTCCAAGTGAAATCGTATTTGATACCAATGGAGAACCTAGTTATAATGGAAGTGTTATAAAATTATCTTCCCCTACTGGCTTAAATACATGGATTGGTACAAAAGCAGGACAGACTATTGTCGGTTTTAACGCACAAGCACTAAAACCTGGAAATGCTTTTGTAAAAACATCTTATGGTTATTATAAACAACTCAATAGAGATTATCTTAGTAATGGATATCAAACATTTACCTTTAATTTTACTGAATTACACGCTTATATAGATGCATGGAATATTAATGTTTTGGGAACTCCAAAATACACTGTTACCTATACAGATGGAGTATCAGGACAAGTAATTTTCCCTGATGAAAGCTATGATGGATTAAAAGCAGGGGAGACGACCCCACCTTTTTCTGGAGGAACACCAACAAGATCTGGATATACCTTTATGGGTTGGAGTCCAACCATCAACAAATATGTTAGTGGAGATCATGCTAATAAAAATGGTGAAATTATTTACACTGCTACATGGAAAAAACTTAAAATTTCAAATTTTAATAAAGAACTTGTAAAAAGTCCAAACAATGTTCCAAATGGATTAAATGTAACTGGTATTACTTATCCAAACACTGAAGGAAAAGTAACTCTTCCAGGTAATGGATCACCTATTACATTACTATTTAAAATTACTGTAACAGGTGAGATTGGTGCAAAATATTCAGTAACAGATACTGGTGCTACTTATGTTGGTGGAGATCCTATGGAAGGAACTCTAAAAACCCAAATCGCAACTATTTATGTTACGAGAAGTTATAACAAAAATGACGTTAATGAGAACGGTAATCTTATAAATACCGCTATGATTATACCTGGAAAAAATGAGGAAAGTTCTTCTACCTCTACAGAAACTGTACCAGCTCTAATTGAGAAAGACCAAACTACTTATACTGTTAGTTGGTATGATGATAATAAAAAGACTGTATTAGCAACTCTTACTTATAAAGAGGGAGAAAAAGAGCCTGCTTATAATGGAAAAGTTCCTACAAAACCAGATGATAAAAACTATTCTTATAAATTTTCTGGATGGATTAAACAAGAAAATCCTTTAAATAATGATACTGTTTCTTATGTTGCGCAATATGGTGCTATTGTAAAAGATGTTACTTATAAAGTAGAATGGTATGATGAAAAAGGAAATGTCCTTTCATCAGAAATAAGAACTGGTGTATTAGGAAGTATTGTTTCTGTTACTGATAGTGATAAAGTCATAGATGGATATATTTTCATGGAAGATTATGAAAATAATAATCTAAGCGGAGAAGTCGATGAAAATGGTAATGTAGTTTTAAAGTTATATTTTAAAACTAATAAAGATAATGCAATAAACACAGGAGATAATAGTCATACAATATTATATATAGTTTTATGTGTCGTATCTTTAGGAATTATTGCTGGATTAGTATTTATCTTAAAAAAGAAAAATATGAAAAAGAATTAAAATACAACGTCGACTAATTGTCGACGTTATATTTTTAGGAGTTAAAGTATGAAAAATAAAATAATTTATATTCTTTTAACAATATTTATTTTAGTATTTATAATATCTGGTAGTCTACTCATACGTGATTTATATAGATCAAAAAAAGAGGACTCTGCTAATAAAGAACTATCTAAGATTGTGCAAGAAGCTCAAAAAGAAAAAGAAGATATTCAAGAAGCTGATAATAAAGAAGAAGAACCTATTTATGCAGAATCTGGTATTTTATATCAATATGATAAGCTCTGGCAGAAAAATCATGATATGGCTGGTTGGCTTCATATTGATGGTACAAATATAGATTATCCTGTTATGTATACCCCAAAATCACCTGAATATTACTTACGACGTGGTTTTAATAAAAAATATGCTTTTAGTGGAAGTTTATTTTTAGGAGAAGGTTGGTCAGAAAAAGGAAATTATGCTGTTATTTATGGTCATCATATGAAAGATGGAACTATGTTTGGCCCATTATACCAGTATAAGGCCAAGAAATTTGCCTCAGAGCATCCAATTATTCGTTTTGATACTCTTTATACCGAAAACGAATATGAGGTCTTAGGAGCCTTTTATAGCAAGATTTATGGCATCAATGAAAAAGGTGTGTTTAGATACTATCAATATAATGATTTATCTGATCCTGAAGTTTTTAATGAATTTATAACACAAGTAAAATCTTATTCCCTGTATGATACAGGAGTTACTGCTAAATATGGTGATAAAATATTAACTCTTTCTACCTGTAGTTATCATACAGATAATGGAAGATTTGTAGTTGTAGCTAGAAAAAAAAGAGATTAACATCTCTTTTTTAATTTTTACCTTTATAAATATATTTCTTTGGCAAAACACTGAAACTTCCTGATTGCTGAGAATAACTATTTAACCTATTCATCCAATCGTTTAAAGGAATTCCCCTTTCTTTCATTCTCGCTTTTTTATAACAATCTAATGCTTGCATTAAAGCCTTTTCAGATTCGCCTTGTTTTTTATAAATCATGTAAAATAAAATACTTATTGGGACATAATATAAATATCCTATCTCCAAATAATGATTCCCATATTCTAAAGATTTCTCTAAATTTCCCATTTCATAATAAGCCTCCGCTAATTTAACATAAAAATAAGGAAAATGTATAACTTGTAATGCTTTTAAATAAGTATCTATTTCTTCTAGATATAAACCTTCTGATCTTAATCTTTGTCCTTTGTCTAAAGTTCTATAAATATCCTTTAAATGTAAACTTTCTAGGCTTACTTCCTGTATAATTCTTTCATATAATTCCAACATTTCTTCTTGTTCTTTAGAAATCTTTAAAGCTTTTACTCTTTTAATACATTCTAATAAAGGATTATAAGCTTTTAAATCAATATAAGCATCCATATAAAGAAAATTGCTTTCTACATCCTGGCTATCTAATTCTAATAACTTTTGTGCAATTAAAACTCTTTCTCCTACATTAGATGTTCTAGCAAAAGCATCTCTAAAAGTTTTTTTTCTATTATTTTGATGAGATAAAAATATTGTATTTAGTAATCCTAACACAGAAGAAAAATCTATTCCTAATCCCTTCCTGTCATTTAAAGTCTGACAAATAGATATATGCTTAATAGCTTTTTGATAATCTTTTCTTTGTAAAGCCTCTATTGCTAAAGAATAATTACAAAGCATTGGCTCATAATCTACTTTTACATCAAAAATATAATTTTCATTTCCCCTTCTTTTTCTTTGCGATTGTCCCATTAATTCTCCTAATAATTGATATACTAGAATATAATTTGATTCCCCTTCCATTTTTTCTAAATAATAATCTAATTGATTTTCTGCTTCTGAATAATTTTCTTCTAATAAAGCAGCTTCAAACAAACCATAGTTTGCTTGAAATTCTTGATTATCCGCTAAAAGTGCTGTATAAAAATGTTTTTTAGCTCTCATTAAATACAAAGCAAAAAGATCTACATTATTATCTTTTAAAAACTCCGCTTCTTTTAATTCAAGAGTACCAAGTAATATCTCTAAACTAGCACTTGGGAAAAATTTTTCTCTCATTAGAGACTCCATTAATTCATGCAATATTTCTACTTGTTCAATATTCATAGAATTACTGATTTCTATTCTTCTTCTCATTTGACTAATTAGGATATCTTTTTTTGCTTCTTTTTTCATCTTTTCTCCCAATCTATTTCTTTTTACAAACTAAAAGAACAGGATTCATACATTATAAAACAACTTCCTGTTCTTGTACTACTTACTTTCATGTCTAATTTTTCACAAGACACGTTCGACATTGTATCAAAAAAAATACCATTCTGTCAAATCCAGCTATTTACATCCATTTCCATTTTTCGTATAATGAAAATAGTAGGTGGGTGGTTATTTTGTCAGAACTAACAAATGCAATTAGAGAATTATTCAAAGTCAAAGGATTTAAAACAACTTTTGAAGAACTCGCATATGATTTAAATTTAAGTATCGAAGAATGCCAAATGTTAAGATTAATTTTAGAAAAATTAGAATTAAATGGAGAAATTTATTTAACTGATTCTCAAGAATATATACCCTTCCCTAAACATAGTTCACTATCTATTGGGGAAGTAAGATTGAATAAACAAAAAAAGCCTTTTATATTAGTTGGGCAAAGTGTGGTCTCTATTTCTGAGAATCATTTAAATGGAGCAATTAGAGGAGATATTGTTTTAATTAAACGAAATAATTTTGTGGAAATTGGAAAGAATCTCGCTTTTGTAGAAAAAATTCTTGACCGCAAAAATCATTTCATTATTTTTGAATGTTATAAAGACAAAAGTAAAAAGAGGATTAGACCTTATAACAGTCCCTTTAAATATCCTGTTTCCTTAAATAGAAAAGATTGGTCTACTTTAAGAATTGGAGAAAGATTTGCAGTACATGTAGATACTATTAATCATAATGGAATCTTTCATGGGGATGTTGTATTTAAAATTGGGAAAAAAGATGATCCTCTTTTAGCTCTTAAAACGATTGCTGCTTCTCATGGTATCCGTATTGGATTTCCAAAAGATGTAGAGGAAGAAGCTAAAAGTATTCCTACTATGGTATCAGAAGAAGAAATCACAGCAGAAACAAATAACGGCCGTGTGGATTTACGCAATAAAATAATATTTACTATTGATGGAAAAAGCACTAAAGATATTGACGATGCTGCTAGCCTTGAGATAAATGAACAAGGAAATTATGTACTGGGTGTTCATATTGCAGATGTAGCTTATTATGTTAAAGAAGGAACTGCTATACAGAAAGAAGCCTCTATTAGAGCTACTAGCTATTACTTTGGTAGTTTAGTAATACCTATGCTTCCTCCTGAATTATCAAATGGAATTTGCTCATTAAATCCCGATGTAGATAGATTTACAAGAACAACAGAAATAGAAATATCACCTACTGGAGAAATTATTGGATATAAACAATATAAAAGTATTATTCATTCTAGAAAAAAAATGGTATATGAAGAAATTAACCAAATACTAGCAGGAAAAAGAAAACCAGCAGACTACGAAGAGTTTATGCCTATTCTTCAAAATATGCTTACACTATCTAATCAGCTAGATAAAGTAAAAGAACAACGAGGTTATATAAACTTTGGAAAAGATGATTTTTTCATTACAACAAATGAACAAGGAAAGCCTAAAGATATCGTTCTTATTCAAAGAGGAGCTTCTGAAAAAATAATTGAAAATTTTGCTCTTTTAGCAAATGAAATAACAGCAGAAGAACAATCAAAATTTCAAGTTGAAGGAAATCAGCTTCCTTGTATTTATAGAGTTCATGGAAAACCAGATAAGCAAAGGATTAATGAAATCATGAACTATCTAATCCATAGCGGTTTTCCAATAGAAAAAAAAGATTACCAAGATCCTAAAGATTTTCAACAGTTATTAAAATCTTTATCTGATTTGCCTGCTTTTCCTGCTATAGCTGAAAACTTAATACATGGTTTGTCAAAAGCAAAATATAGTGTAACAAATAGTGGTCATTATGGTTTAGCGCTTTTTAACTATACACACTCTACTTCTCCTATTAGAAGATATTCTGATTTACAAACACAATATAATATGGACGAATATGAAAAAGAAGAAGCGTCCATTGATATGACTTCTTTGAGTGAAAAAATGATTAAAATTTGTAGACATAATACAAAAGTAGAAAAAATTGCTGAAGCTACTGAAAAAGAAATTACAGGATATCAATTCGCTCAATATATGGAAAATAAAGTTGGTGAAGATTTTACTGGAATGATTATATATATTAGTAAGCATCATATAGTAGTTCGTACTCCTGATTTTATTGTAGGAAGTATTCCAACAGAAGAGTTGTTATCGTTAGGATACAAATTACAAGCGCAAGGAACTACTCTAGTAAATCCAAATAACGACGAAACGCTACGCATTGGCGACTTCTTAAATGTTACTTTATCAGAAGCAAACCTAGAAACAAGAAAAATAAAATTTACGATTTCTAAAAGTAAAACCAAAAATATTCACAAGCAAGCGCATAAAAAAACATCATAATGATGTTTTTTTTGCTTATTTAACTAAGCTTTTTATTTTTTACAATTGATAATGAAATAATTCCGCCTAAAGATAAGACACATAATATTACATATAAGAAGGTATTGTTATTATCACTAGTATCTACTTCTTTTGGGATTTCATTACCAGTTGTAAAATACAATTTTAAGACAGTATCACCATCTACTCTAACGACATCAGATAATTTATTACCATTAAAATCTTTTACAAAAGTATAACCATCTACTACTTTATCACTATCAGTAACAGAAACAATGCTTCCTAATACGCCTGTTCTTATTTCTGACGTTTTAATAACGTTTCCAGCTTCATCATACCACTCTACTTTATAAACTATAATCTTATTGAAATATAATTTTAAAGTGGCACCTTTTTCATCTACTGTTGCCGTTTCAACTTGACCATCAAAACCTTCATTATATAAATAACCTTCTAATGATTTATCTTCATCTGTTACAGACACAATATCATCTATTTCAGCTTTACGTACTTCAGTCTTGATGACTTTTCCATTTTCATCATACCATTCTACAGTATAATTAACTTTATTTTTTATAAAATATAATTTCAAAACAGTTCCTTCTTCTGATACAGTTTGCGTAAGAACATTTTTTAAATTATTACTATCAAAAGTATATTTATCAATTATTTTATCATTTGGTGTAACTGTTACCACATCATCTACATTAGCAGCACGAACTTCTGTTTCTTTAATAATATTTCCAGCTTCGTCATACCACTCTACTCTATAATTAGTACTTACTTTATCTTTTGTAAAATATAATTTTAATACTTTGTTTTCTCCGTTTAAAGTTTGTTTTAAAACATTTGCGACATTAGACGCATCAAATGTATAACCAGTGACAGATTTATCTTCATCCGTTACTGTTACTTCCTCATTTTCATATCCCTTACGAATTTCAGATGTTTTAATAGAAGTTCCATTTTCATCATACCATTCTACTTTATAAGTAATTTCATTTCTAGTAAAATATAATTTTAAAACGGTTCCCTTTTCTGTTAATTTTAACGATAAAACATTTTTAGAATTTTTACTATCAAATGTATATCCATTAATTACTTTATCACTATTTGTTACAGACACAATATCATCTAGAGTTGCTATTCTTGTTTCTGCTTGTTTCAATGTATTTCCTTCTGTATCATACCATTCAACGGTATAGTTAGCTTTATTTCTAACAAAATACAATCTCAAGATAGTTCCATTTTCTGCTAAAGTCTTAGATGTAATATTTCCTTGGTTAGAGCTATCAAATGTATACCCTGCAATTTCTAAATCAGCTGTGCTAACTTTAACAGTTGTACCAACAGTTCCTGATCTAGTCTCTGATTCTTTTAATGTGTTTCCTTCTACATCATACCACTCTACTTTATAGTTTGCTGTAGTCTTTTGCCATACTGCATAAAAACGAGTTGTAATGCTACTAGTTCCAGCAGGAACTGTTACAATATCTGTTACAGTCTCTCCTGATGCATTACTATTAAAAATAATTCGAGCTTGATAACTAGCATTTTTTTGCCATACTGCATATAATGTTGTTGCTCCTGTTACATTGATGGTTCCTCCAGCAGCATAACTTGGAGTTGTTGAAGAAGCACTTGTACTCCATCCTTTAAATGTATATCCACTTCTAGTAGGTATAGTATTAGATATTGTAAAATTATAACTTGTTGCTGTACTAGATGCACTTTGTGTTGATGGTGCACCTGTTCCACCATTCGCATTATAATTTAAAGAATAAGTAACAGCTTGCCTCTTTGCAACTAAATAAATGGTATCTCCCTTATTAGCTTCAGTATCACCAGAAAGTGTTAAACTAAAAATTGTAGGGTTTGCACTTGCAGACTTTGTCCAACCAACAAAAGAATATCCACTATTTAAACTAAGCCTAGTAGAGGCACTTCTAATGTCACTAATTGCTATCGTGTGGTTATTATAAGCAGTATCACTATGCGATGTCTTATATTGACATATAAAAGATGTCGACTCTGATGCCCCAAAATTATAACCTGTATTAAATTCTGATCCTACATATAAAACAGCAAATCTAATATTTACTGAATGCCCAGTATTGAGAGCTCTATAAGTAGGAAGTTTATCTATAAATTGATAAAAGCTTTCCTCTGCGGATTGGTTAGGATCTACTTTGTTTACTTCTGTCTCTTCTGCACTTCCTAACAAATTACTTCTAATTTCAAACATATTAGAACTAAAAATAGCAACTCCTATTACTAATATTGCTACCAATATAAAAGATATTTTTTTCTTCATCATACTACACTCCTCTATTTTATTAGTTAGTATACCACAAAAATAACTATCTTGCAAGATAGTTATTCATATTATAGGAATATTGTTCACAAAGCGATAAAGAAAGGTTGCTATATAAGGTATAAACTCTCTCTATTGCACCTTTTAATTTTTCTTCTGCGGTCTTTTTTAATAAAACTTCTTTTTCTTGTTCTAACATTTTTCTCGATTTCCAACTAAGCTCAGAAATAGTATCATCTTCTTTTATAGAAGCTCCATTATAAGGGACAACTTTATCCCCAATAGATTCTTCTACTAATCTTGCTTCTTCTGGAATACAGAACTTATCCATTTCTGATTTTATCTCAGAAATAGATATTTTTAATCTTTTGGCACGATTTGTTAATAATTCCATTTGAGCTTTTAAAGTTGTTCTCATTAACTCTTCTTTAGTTTTTATAAATTGCCTTATCATTTCAGATAATAAATCCGCTAAAGCCCTTATTTCTTCTACTCTTGATTCCACAAATCCACCTTCTTTTATTTCATTATACACGATTTGAATAGGAAATAACATTTTTTTATTGGAATTTCATAAAATTTAATAGAAAAGAGGATCTATGGAAACTATCTTATCTATGGAAGAAATTAATAATGAAAATCTAAGAATGCATTTAGAGGAAGAAACTTTAATTTATTTAAATCAATATCCTAAAGATATTAATAGAAAGAAACTGTTAGATATGATTGGAAAAGACTTTACGCCAAATTTTCCAATTGATAAAAATATTTTAGAAAATAGAAATTTAAAAAAAATACCAGAAACTATTTTAATAGAAAACGCAATTACCATTAAAAGAGAAACACTTAAATATCTCCCCACTAATGATGAATTTTACTCTTCTCCTATTATAGAAGAGAATATAGCGACTGTTCTTCCATATGCAACTCCTATATTAATTCTACATCATAGTCTTGACCAAAAATGGTATTATATTCAAAGTTCTTTTTATCGCGGTTGGATTTTAAAAGAAAGTATTCTTCTGATTACAGAGCAAGAAAGACTTCTTTTTGAAAAACCAGAAAAATTCTTAGTAATTACCTCTCCGCTAATTCCATTTCATGATACTTACCTTGATTTAGGAACTACCTTTCCTATTTTAGGAATACATGATGAATTTTATGAAATTTTTATTCCTACCATAGAAGGTATTCAAATTGATATTCTTTCTAAAGATATTTGTAATTTTGGCTATTTATCTTATACTAAAGAAAACATTTTAACACTTGCTTATAAATGTATAGGTATAACATATGAATGGGGCGGGAAAAATAATGGTATAGACTGTTCATTTTTAATTTATAGTATTTTTAAAACATTTGGCTTTTTATTTCCAAGAGACACTAAAAACCAAGAAAAAGTAATTGGGCTAAGAAAAATTAACTTAAAAGGGAAAACAGAATTGGAGAAAAAAGAAATATTAGATTCCATTTCATACCCAGCTATCTTACATAAAGCTGGACACATTCTGCTAGCAATCTCTAGTACACAAATAATTCATGCCTATGGAGACGCTAAAAAAGTAATTTTGTCCTCTTTAAATTGTTATGGAACAAATCTTTATCCCTTATTAACTAGTATATCCTGTATCATAAAATAATACTTTACATGTATAAAGATTATTTATTATAAAATTTACATTGACAGAAATGAATAATCTTTATATACTATTTTTGAATAGAATAGGGTGATAATATGTTGGAACTTGATAAAACTTTATTGATAGCTTCTCTAGCAGATGAGCTCCTAAATGAACTTTCACCCTTAAATTCTTTTATGCGCCCTAAAGAATATAAAAAAATATATGAATATTCTAAAAATTGGAAAAGTAGAAACTGGTTTTTAAATAAAAACTTTTATACTACTATTGGTATAAATATGGAAGATGATCAATTAGATTTTCTTATTAAGCTTTATGCATTAGAGAAATCTTCTTGTTTATCAGATGCTTTTGCCATAATTCCTTTTGAATTTCAATATATAAAAATGGAAGAAAGCTATGATGTTATCATTCTCAGAATGTTCTTAGACTCTAGCAGTTTTAGAATTGCTACTATCGAAGTAACAAAAGATGTCTATTCTTCTATTCAAGAACATTTTCAAAACATTCAAAAACAACACAGCGAAGAATCGCCTTCTAATGTTTTTGATTTAGCTTGTTTCCAGTGTATTCAAGAATATAGTGAAAGAATTTTTCGCAATAAAGGAGAATTTTATGAATCCTGGGAAATTTTTAAAAAGGAATGGGAAAAGCAAAATAGTAATATTATTAAAGAATATTCTGATGTAGGAAAATATTTATGGCAAGCTAGTTATTTATGTTTTGACAATAGATTTAAAAAAGGAGATAAAGTAACTACAATTCTTGAGCAATATGAAGAAAATAAAAAAAGAAAATTAATGGAAGATAAAACGCCTACTAAGAAAAAGGGAATATCTTCTATTAAATCTTTATTTATAGATGAATTTGGTAATTATTGGAAGAATGAAAAAGCCTATTTAAATTATAAAAAAGATTGCATTTAGCAATCTTTTATTGTACATCTTTTTTTTCTTCTATATTTTCTGCTATATCAGCATCATTTTCTTCTGATACTACAGGTAACTCTGTTTCCTCAGATACAGAAGTTTCACTACTAACACTTGCTTCCTCTGTTGGATTCTCCACAACAGGATTTGGTATTTCTGCCACTGGCGTCTCCACAACAGGATTTGGTATTTCTGCCACTGGCGTCTCCACAATAGGGTTTGGTATCTCTGTTTCTGATGTCTCTACAACAGGGTTTGGTATCTCTGTTTCTGATGTCTCTACAACAGGGTTTGGTATCTCTGCTGCCGGTGTTTCTGCAACAGGGTTTGGTATCTCTGCTGCCGGTGTTTCTGCAACAGGGTTTGGTATCTCTACTGATGTTACCTCTACATTTGTTTGTGGTACAGCATTAGTTGTTGCTGGCTCCATCACTGGGGTCATTAAAACTCCGGAACTAACTGCATTAATATCATTATAAGTTGTTGGGACTGTTGGAGTTACTGGCACATCTACTTCTGGTACTACTGGGACTTCATTTCCAAAAGAAGACATATTTGGGTTTTGTTTATTTTTCTTTCCCATTACAATAACAACAATAACAATAGCAACTGCTGCTACTACTATAATACCTATAATAATTAAAGATGTAGAAATTCCACCAAGAGAAAACTCATAATTAATAGCTTTTTCTTCTCCAAGATCTGCTGTCCAAGTTAAAGTATTTCCATCTACTGAATTAGCATTATGAGAAATTGGCTTATTTGGCAATGTAACTGTATAAGAAATATCAACTCCAGAGCCACTTTGACCATCACTAGTTCTTGTATCTAATACAAAGTTAGCTTTGTATTTTTTATTCCCAATTTTTTGGAACATAATAGGTTTTGCTGTTTCCTCTAAATCCTTAAGAGAAAACTTCACTTCACTATCTGAACTTACCTCAGAGATTTTAAACTTTTTAGAAATTTTAACTCCTTTATATTCATCTTGATTATAGTCTTCTACCTTGAAACCATTAGATTTATACTTCGCCTTATCAGATTCTGATACTGTCATATTAGCACTGTCAGCATAAGCAATAATAGCAGTTAATTCTATTTCTCCATTTCTACTAATATTCATATTTATTTTTCTTCTTACACAACCAGTTACTAAAAATACAACTAATAACATAGTAATTATTTTGCTTAATCTTTTCATTCATTTACTCCTTTCTAGATTTTACTATCAGGTACATTATATCATAACTTAAATAAATTTAAAAGAAAAAATCCCATAGTGGGATTTATCCATTTATTTTATTTTTATGAATCTGTAAATTAATACGATTAATCATTCCTAAAATTTCAATTTGAGTGTCCATACTAGCGTCTTCTTGTGTACTAAGTTGAAGAACATAATCTATTTCTGCTTTACGAACAATGTCTTTTCCGGTTTCTCCCGCATTTAATTTTGCATAAAGAGTATTTAAATCCGATATTCTCTTGTCAACAGCCTTTACTCCACCTACTACTTCTTCACTAAACTTTTTAGACTCATGATCATATAAAGTATGAAGATCATGTTGAAAGCTTGTTAATATTGACATTTCTTCTTCATTAAATTCTATTTCAATGCCTTGTGCCCTCATCAATATAGCAAGAGCTGGAATTTCTAAACGATCTAGCAAATCCGCTAAATCTTCTTTTGCATAGTATTGATTTAATAGATTTTCCATCCAAGTCCTAGAATACTTTCTTAAATTATCAGAAGATTCATCTAAAGATGTAATAAAACCTGATAGAAGACTTAATTGTTCAGTCTTAAGACTTGCTTTTTCTCTTAGATTTTTTTCTTCAATTGCCTTTTTATCGAACATTGCTAACAAATCTCTTTTTACTTCTTCTTCCATCATTATTTATCACCTCCTATATTACTACTTTCCCAATAATCCTCTACCTGTTTTGTAATAGCAAGCATACTAGAATATTCGCTACTATCTGTCAAAATCCAATTATTCATTTCTGAATAAGATTTTGAAATAAGTACTAATAATTCATTTGTTACTATTTCGTCTAATTTAGATAGAGTATTACTTGTAACAACAAAAGTATTATTTTTAGGAAATTTTCTAAATAAAACAAAGTTTTCTTTTCCTTTTATATAACCTACTCCGCCTTCGTACAATGTTATATTATCATAATCTGGTGTATCTTTTCCTTCTCGTAATTGATCTAATAAGCCTAATAATTCTTTATTAACTTCTTGGTAAGCAAATGTAGGAACTCTAGGGTCAACCCATGCATTATAAAGAAGAACTTTGGTACTCTTTAAGCTTTCTGTTAAAGCTCTTGTGGATTCTTCTTTGCTAATAATACCTTGATATACACTGTCTAAATGTTCCAATTTCTCTAGAATTTCTAATAAAGTAAATAAAGAACTACTCTTTTTTGCTTTTCCTAATAAGACATCCATAGAAAGCCAAATTAGATATTCATAAGCTCCTGAATAAGGTTCTAGCATTTTTTCTGCTTCTTCTAAAGAGACTTTTTCCTTTTCTAATAAGCCTTGAACATTTTCTATATATTCAACTGTACTATTTTCAAAGTCTTTATCATTATATCTAGATTTATATTCGTTAATAGAAAACTCGTATTGTCCTATTCTATCCGCTTGTTCTGGAAACATACGATAAGGCGCTTCTTCTTCTATTTCTCCACTTTCTAATAGTTCTGCATTCTTTCTAACTAATGTTGTTACTGCTACTAAACAATCTGATGTATTCTCAGCATATAAAAGTTTCCTAAAAAATGGAATATAAATATCCATGTCTACTAATCTTCCATCTACTATAGCACTTGATAGATTACTCATTAACTTTAATTCGTCTTCTACTTTTGCATTTTCATCAATTAACCCGCTTTTTAAGTCCTCATAAGTAGCAGCAACTTCTTTTGCCTTATCGATAGTAGCTACTGCATCTAAATATCGCTTTCCCTCTTTTACCGCAGGGTGATTTGCCATATTAATAACTGAACTTGCAATTAAAACACTGTCTGCAGACATATCTGAGTCAACAGAAGCTGCTTCTAAAAATTTTCTTATTTGTTCTTTATCCATTTTAGCAATTTTTGCAACGTCATCTTGATGCGCTACAGTGGATGCCGTTTTTCTAATTGCTAATTCTTCTTGTACATGATCATGATATACGGATTTTACTTGATATAGTTTTTGGACTTGCTCTAAAATATTAGCTAAGGCTTGTTCCATAATATTACCCCAATCTATTCCTCTTATTCTATATACTAGTATATCAATTTATTTTCAATAAAACAATATTTGATTTTATTTTCTTTCAATTTTTTTATTTGACAAAGTTCGCCAAAAATGCTACGATAGTAATCGTGTTTTTTATAGGAGGATATAGAAATGTTTGCTTTATTTAATAAATTAGAGAAATATGATAATAGAATAAAAAACATCACAACAAATGAAGAAATATTAGATTCTTTAAGCGATATTGGACTTAATAGAAGTAATAATGAAGACAGTGTAGTTACTCTTATACACCCCAATAATCAAAACTTAAAATTATTAGCGGTTGCTGATGGAGTTGGGGGTAGAGAAAGTGGAGAAGTAGCATCTAACTTTACTATTTCTGTATTAGAAAAATGGTTTTATAATTTACCTGAAGAAACCATCAATAATACCAAAAAACTATCTAAATACCTAACAAACATCATAAAATGTATTAATAATTGTCTTTACGTTATAAAATCCTATCGTACTGGATGTGCAACTACCCTTACTTGTGCTGTTATAAATGAAAGAAAAACAATAATAGCAAACGTAGGAGATTCTAGAGCTTATATCGTAAAAGAAAATAATTTACACCAAGTCACAAAGGATGACTCTTTGGTATGGAACTATTTTGAACAAGGAGAGCTTACAAAAGAAGAAATTCGTTTTCATAAAGCGCGTAGTCTCATTACCAAATGTATTGGTTCTGATTATAATACAAAACCTGACATTATTTTATTAGATAATTCTTCTTACGATGGTATTTTACTATTTACAGATGGGGTAACAGATTGTCTATCAGATTCTAAAATTGAAAAACTAGTTACTTCAAAGAAGCAAAATTTAGCGCAAAAAATTATTAAAGAAGCTGTCTATGGCAAGCCTTCTAAAAAAATTCCTAAGGGTGAAGCATTCTCTGTTCCTAAAAACGGAAAAGATAATGCTACTGTTGCTCTATATTTTAAAGGAAATGAATACATTTAAGCACTTTTAAGTGCTTTTTTATATAAGAAATATGTTATAATAAATTTATTAGGAGGCTATTATTTATGTCATCAGTATTTAAAAAAACACAAGAAGAATTGAAAAGTCAAGAAATAGACACTGCCTATTTTTCAGATTTACTAGAACAAGGTATTAAAACTTGTAAGCTTAATCAAGACTTGGAATTATTATTATATGATGTAAGTGATGCTTTAAAAGAAAATCAGATTCTACTAATAGAAGCACCAGATGGTAGAGAAGAAGGATATTTAATTCCACTATTGCTTGCCTATCAGAATACCACTTATTTCAAACGTTTCATTATTGCTGCATCCTCTAGTGTAACTAGAAAAGCTATTGAAACTAAAATACAAGAACTTGCTAAGCTTTTAAAAGTTGATATTCCAGTACACACATTAGAAAGCGAAAAAAATTACTTTTGCCTAAAACGATTAGCTGGATATAATAAAAAACGAAAAAATCCTATTCAAAATTGCCACCCTAAAGCAATGAGTAAAGATGAATGGAGAAAAATTCAAGTAAGAAATTGTACTTTATCCAGTTGTGCTTTCTTTAAAAGGTGCAAATATGCTATTGACCGCACTGCTATTAGTCAAAATGGATGTGCTATTATTTCCCATGCTTCCTTAATCGGGAATAAAAAATATTCTCAGTCAACAAAAGCTCATGAAGATGGAGATATCATTATTATAGAGGAAGCAGAAAGATTTGCTAATAGTGTTAGGGATTCTTACCAACAACTAATGAGTTTTGATTATATTCATAATTGTTTCTCAAGAGCCAAAAAATTACTAAACAAGCCAGAATACAGTTTTATTACAAATAGTTATTTTATAGAATTAAAAAACTTTTTTGAAGAACTTGCTCTTTGTGAAAAAGGAGAAAACTGGACAGTAACCCCAAGACTAAAAGAAGTAAGTGATAAACTTGCTACTATGACAAAAAAGGCTCTCATTCATTTAACTAGACAGGGTGCTGTTAGGAATTTCTCCAAAGAGATAGAGCATTTCTGCGAAATGATTTATATAATAGAGAAATTTTTTGAAGATATAGCTACTAGTTCTGGACTATTTCACTGCCTTTTACAAAAAAACGAGAGAAGTCAAGATACACCAGCTTTCAGAAAAGTACAAGTATTTTATTATCCAAATAGAGTAGACTCTATTATTGCAGATAGTCTAAAAAACAAAAAATGTAGTATCGTTTTTACAGGAAAAAGAATAGCTGGTAAAGACTCAGAATATTCTTCCTTATTTGAAGAATGCGGTATTGAAGAATTAGGAAAGCCTGTCGTAAAAGAATATATTTTAAAATAAAAGTTATGAACATAGTTGTTCATAACTCTTTTTTTATTTTCTTTAATAACTGACTACATCCTTGATAAATTTCTTCATAAGTTGTTAAAAAATCACCTGTATACCATGGATCTAATACATCCTTATTATTTAAGCATTCCACTTTAGAAGGATTAGAAACTATATAATTCTTTAAAATTCTATCTTTCTGATATTTTTCCATCACAACAATATAGTCATATTCAAAAATATCTTCTTGTGTTATTTTTTTAGCACATCTTTCTTCAACTTTGATTCCTTTTTCTATCAAAATTTTTTGAGCAGGAGGATACATTCCATTCCCCTCTTCTTCATCACTAATTCCTGAGGAAGAAACAAAAATTTCAGAAGAAAGGCCTTCCTTTTTAACCATTTCTTTCATTATCATTTCAGCCATTGGAGACCTACAAATATTTCCTAAACATACAAACATTACTCTCATATTCACCCTACTCCAAATTCGCTGATGATTCTGTGGTATATAGACTTCTATAAATATTAGAATTCTCCAGCAATTCTTTATGTGTACCGGATGCCACTAGTTTTCCTTTATCAATCACATGAATTACATCAGCATCCATAATAGTAGATAATCTATGTGCAACTATTACTATTGTGTGATCTAAAATCAAGTTATCTATTGTCTGCTTAATATATTCCTGGCTTTCATTATCTAACGCACTAGTAGCCTCATCAAATAAAATAATTTTCGTATTAATCAAAAGAGTTCTAGCAATAGCAAGTCTCTGCTTCTGACCTCCTGATAAATTCACCCCACCTTCTCCAATAATAGTTTCATATTGTTTTGGTAAGCTCATAATATATTCATCAATATAAGATTTTTTACATACCTCTCTTACTTCTTCTAACGTAACATCTTTTTTAACTAAACGGAAATTCTCCATTATTGTTAAATTAAATAGAAAAGGAGACTGCCTAATAGTAGAAATATTTTTTCGTAAAGATGCTTCATTCAAATCTTGAATATTTACTCCATCAATTAAAATTTCTCCTTTGGTAGCATCGAAATAGCGTAGTAATAAATTAAAGATTGTACTTTTTCCATTTCCACTTTTTCCAATAATAGCAACTTTTTTATGAGGCTCTATTGTCAAATTTAACCCTTGCAAAGTATTATCTTCTTCCTCTGTATAACGGAAAAAAACATCTTTAAAAGTAATTACTCCTTTTGTATTAGATAATTCTATCTCACCAAACTTCTCATCCTCATATAATTTATTATTAATAATTTCATCAATTCTTTTGAGAGAAACTTTTACTTTGTTATAATTAATTCCAAAATCACTAATACTCTCTACAACATCATCTATTTTCCAAATATAAGATTCTAAAACAATAAATAGAGCATATGTCATCTTACCATGAATTACTAAAGAACCTGCTGTTGCTAAAATAATAGCTTGTAATATAAAATAAACAAAGCCATTTAAATTGAAATAAGCAACCTCATATTTTCTAATTTGTCTTTGATCCTTAAAATGAACATCAATACTTTGATACATTCTCTCCTCAATGTTCTTTTTAATTCCTAATGCCTTTATTTCACGAATACCTGTTAAATTCTCAGTAGCACTTTTAATTTGTAAATCAGAATCTCTTTTAATTTTTTCTTGTGTCTTCTTAATTTTGGGGAAGAATTTAGCAGATATAAATCCCATAATAATACTAAATATAATAATTTCTATCCCTAAAATAATGGAAGTAGAAAAAGCAAGAAACAAAACAAGCAAAACAACAACAGCTCTACAACTCATTTTAATTAATCTACCAAGCAAATCCATAACTCTGTCAGGATCTGTTGTCATTCTATTAATAAATTCTCCTACCCCAATGTTTTCAAAGGCAATTGCTGGCATTTCTGTTACTTTATGATACAAATCTTTAATAACTGCTTTAGAAAATTTAATTTCTAAATAGTTATAAACTAAATCTCGTGGAACAGATAATAAATTATAAAATAAGATATGTAACCCCTCTCTTAAAAATAAGAAAAATAAAAAGGTATTAATAGAATTTTGGACAAGCCCTTCTATTGCAAATCCCCAAAAAAAGGAAGAAAGTAAAGCGGGAATATAGGTTAATATTGTAAGAATTAAATAGAGAAATAGTTTTCCTTTGTCATCTTTTAAATAATGAAAAATTAATTGAAATCCTGTCTTCTTTTCCATAGTAACCTCCTTAAAAAAACTACTAATATTAGTAGTTTTAGACTATAACATGTTATTGAAATCATTTTCCTTTAAAACATGTTTTCATTTTAACATGAAAAAAAGATTAATACAAGAAAAAAACAGCTTAAACTGTTTATTTCGTTATACCTTTTTCTTCTTGTCGTACTCTAGCACGTTCTGCTATTTGACCATAAATCATGTCATAAACTGGCTTTTGGGCCCTATAATTTGCTGATGCTGCGCCCATGTCTTCTACTTGTACACTATAACCAGTATTTAATTGAATATAGGCTGAACTCATTCCTAATAAGCTGGTTACTTGTCCATCGTCTGTTTTTCCATATAAGTCTAATAATTCTTCTGTTGTCATATCTGGTGTAGCTATTCCCTCTGATTCTCTTGACATTGCTGATGCTGCTGTAATCATCGCTGCCAAAACATGAGGCTGTGTAACATCCGCTTTTGATTTATCAACAAAAACATTTTCTACATTTCTTTTTAATACAATATCTTGTTCCATTATCTTTTCCTCCTATTATTATCATTATAACACTTCTAAAAAGAACAAGTAAATACTAAAATAATTTTATGACATATTTTTTTAAGAAAAGTTTACTTTCTTTTTTCTACTTCTTTAATAATATTTTTAATAATATCTAATAAATCCTCTTCTGATGTATACTCTATAAAATGAGATGTAAGACATTTTAAAGAACCAGATACTTTGCTATTTTTCTGATAAATACAATAAATTGGAACCCCATCATCATAAGCCCAACCAAGTTCTATTCCCATACCTGTAGCAGGAACACTAACTTCTGCTATCATAACAGATAAATCCTTATAAAACTCTCTTGGATTGGAGCTGTTAGATGTCTTTTCATGTGGTAATAAAATATCATACTTTTGTAATTCTTTATCTTCTCTAATTGGTTTATACAAGTTTTCTTTATAATCTAATTTTTTGGGATGGGCAATGTATATTTTCATAAATCCTCCTACTAAATATTACTATAACACATTTTACTCTGTATGCTTCTTTACTTTATTTTTTTGTTCTATAAGAGAAAGAACCTCTTCATAATCTTGAACTCTACTTTTTATATCTT
This sequence comes from uncultured Bacilli bacterium, assembly GCA_910589375.1. Taxonomy (GTDB): domain Bacteria; phylum Bacillota_I; class Bacilli_A; order RF39; family UBA660; genus UBA5578. Next base: position 178,555 of record CAJUTK010000001.1, read on the forward strand.
CTTCTGGTATTTCTGGAAATAATTCTGATAGAGAACAACCCATTTGTTCCTCTAAGCTTTTTTGCATCTGAAGCGCTAAAAGAAAATGAAATTTAGAATGATCGCTTGTTCCCTTTCTTTTAGTAATATCTAATATTCTATGCTCTAAAGTAGTAAAGCCCTTTTCTGTACAAAACAAATCACACAATTGAATAATTCTATCGTAAGAAGATGCTGGATGTGTAGATAAATAGTGATCTAAAAAGATAGAAATGTCTCCTTTTGGTACTTCTCCTATAGTCATACAAATATCATTATTAATAAAAGAATGCGTTAAACAAATTCCTGATTCTACTACATATTCTAACGAATTCATGTACTTATATCCTTCTATGGGATGATTAGGATGGTTTATTCTTCTTCCAATATCATGAATATATCCTAAAGTTTTCGCATGATCTGAATCAAGATTTAATCTTTCTGCTATTCTTCCTGCTGCTTCTCCAACATTTATACAGTGATTAATCCACCTATTTTCATGTTTCTGATAATCACTTTCTTGTAAAATAATCCCTTCTGTTAATAGTTCTAATGCTTTTTTTGATGTCAATTTTTCCATGATTTCATTCCTTTCAAGTTCTCAAATATAGGTAGATTTCCATTGTAACTTTTTGGAGATATAGGGCTTGGATGATAAATGGGCAATATTTTATATCCATTTACCTCATATATGTTTCCAACTACTTCACTATATTTTTTAAAAGAAAAATCTAATAGTACCCTAGTTGGGAATTCCCCTAACGTAATAATTAAATTGGGTTTTAATACTTTTAATTGTTCTAACATAATATCTTTACAGTTATGGGAACAAACTTTTAAATTTTTTCTCTCTAAAGGATAACACTTTACAGCCTCTAAAAACGTCGTTTCTAATATGTTTTTATCAATAATATCAAATAGTTTTTGTAAAATAACACCGCTAGGTAGCATTTTACCAGAACTATCTCTCCATAAAAGATGACTTTTTCTCCAACCATTATTAGCAGGTGCTTCTCCAATTAATACAATATCATTATTATTACCTAAAAATACTGTCTTATCTTCTGGAAACTTTTCTACTAAATTTATACATTTTTCACAACTATGGACAATTTTATCTATTTCTAATAATTCTTTCATAGCTATATCTCAAAATCTAATAAAATGGGCAAATGATCAGATACATTACTCTCTATTACTTCTAAATGATTTACTTTTACGAGATCATTGACGAAAATATAATCACACACTAGATTTCCCCTATCTAATCCATCATCAAAATGGGGTCTAGTAGATTTAATATCATATTTTTTTATTAAATTCGTTAACTCTCTATCTAATAGATGAATGCTTTCCGTTTCTGGAAGCAAGTTAAAATCTCCTACTACAATTGAAGGAATATCTTTTCTTATTTTTGAAAGAATAAATTCTGATTGAGAAATGGTTCTGTCATCTCCCACTTTCCCCTCATTCCATATTCCATGTACATTAATAACTTGTAATTCTTTTCCATTTACCTTCAAAATAGCATTTTGAATAGAACGGCACCAATCCTCTTTTCTAAAGTTCGTAGCGTCATATTCATACCGGTACTCGTTATAATAAAATTCATTCGTATGCTCTTTTATTTCATATTTGGATAATAATAAAGTTCCTTGTTCTGCTTTGCCACCAAAATCTCTAGTCATTTCTCCGTTTTTAGTAACGCCACTAGCTATAAATAAAGGAGCAAAAGCATGACTTGGATACTTTTCTAACTTTATTAATTCATTTTCAGAACAATACATAGGAAAGCAACTATCCTCCACTCCATGCATAGCTTCTTGAATAGCAACTATATCGGCATTATCATTACTTAAAAAATCTTTTACTTCTTTTATGTTATCTAGTTTAATACAAATGTTTAAATTTAATAATTTCATAATTTCCACCTAATACTATTATATCTTATTTAAAACAAGAATTAAATCATTTTTTATAGTATAATAAAATTAGGTGATTTTATGAAAGTACTTAGTCTAACAGAACCATGCGCTACTTTAATAAAAGAAAAAAAGAAATTAATAGAAACTAGAAGTTGGAAAACTAATTATAGAGGGGAACTTTATATTCATGCTAGTTCTACTAAAATTCCTAAAGAATGGAGAGAAAATAAGAATTTAATGGTTTTAGTAAATGGTATGCCATTAAATTATGGCAATATTATTTGTAAATGTAACTTAGTAGATTGTGTTTATATGACACCAGAATTTATAAAAGAAATAAAAAAGAATCATCAAGAATACATTTGTGGAATATATGAAGTTGGAAGATATGCATGGATCTTAAAAGATATTGAAGTTATCAAACCTATACCAACAAAAGGTCATTTAGGAGTGTGGAATTATGAATAAGTATTGTATTATTTCAACTGCAATTGATGATGAAACTGTAGCAGAAAAAATAATTGACGAGCTATTAAGAAAAAGACTTGTTAGTAGTGTTCAAAAAAAAGAAATTATATCCTCTTATTGGTGGAATGGGAAAATTGAAAAAAATAAAGAATTTCTTTTACAAATGAAAACAAAGAAACTGCTTTATAAAGAAGTAGAAGCAGAAATACAAAGACTTCATACCTATGAAGTTCCAGAAATATTTTCTGTCGATATGGAAGATGGAATTACATGCTACTTAGAATGGATAGAGAAAGAAACAAAAAATAGATGATATCATCTATTTTTCTTTGCCTCCATATTCCATTTGATAATTCCATATACATTGATTAGTAAATAACCAATAGACACAAGTAACATCATAATAGAACCAGTACCACCATTGATAACTGTTAAAATCCATATTCCTAAATCAATAATATTATTCATTAACCAAAGCCACCAAGATTCCTTAAATCTTAAAATCATTAAAATGACACCACATAAATTAATGCAATTAGAAGTAGCATCCATAAATGCTAATCTTTGACTTGGAATTAAACTTAATATATATCCTAGTATAAAGCTACCAATCACACAAGATAATGTAATAATAATAGAATTTTTGAATGTAAATTCACGTACTTTAACAGACTCTTGTTCATTTAAATTTTTCTTCCAAGAAAAAAATCCTTGTATTTGAAGCGGTGAAAAAATAAAAATATAGAAAAAGAATAATCCATATAACTGATTTTGGTAAGATATATAACCACTTATTAAATAATTAATAAGACCTAAAATATAATTGCTTCTTTTACCTTCACTAGCAAAATAAGCACACAGTAAGGCTGTTAATAAATTAGTTCCGCCTAATAATAAATCATTTGTTAAAAATCCAGTTAAAATAGAAAATAGTAAACAACAAAAAGTAATAGTTAAATATTTTTTATTCATTCTTCTTATCTACCCTCATAATGGCCACAATTGCCTCTTTAAGCAAGAATTCACTATTGTTTAGTCCTAGAATACCAGGAGACGATAATTCGTCTCTAACCTCATTAAAAGGATGAATTTCAATATCTTTAAAACCAATTGTAGAAAAGAAGCCTTTTACATGAGTAATGTCCTCAAAACGTTCATTTAAACTATTCCTAGAAGTAATTCCACTTAAATTTGTATTTAATGCGGGTAAATTATTATTTTGATGTTCAATAAACTTTTTAGGAGTTACATCACAAGTAATCCAATAACCACCAAAATTCGATAACATCTGGTAAATATTCTCAGCAACAATCTGTTTTTCTTCAAATGTTAAATAGCGAAGTAATCCTTCATTTATTATAACCAATTCTTGATTCTTATCAAAATAAGGTATTACTTGCTTATAATCTTTTTCTTGTAAAGCATTTCCACTTATTAAGTGTAAAGAAGACGGAATTTCTGATATTTCTTTCAAAACTCTTCTCTTTTCTTCTATCATAAGAGGTAAATCCATTTCTACATAAGTATAATCTCTTTTAGAATAATCTAATCCTCTAGAAGAATATCCAGAAGCCAATTCTAAAACTTGTTTAATATTAGTGCTATTTAGTAACTTATTCGCAAGTTTATACCTTGCTTCTAATTCAGGTGCTAACATCTTATCTAAAAAGACATTCTTTACATTTTCCTCTGCTATTTTAGAATAAATTTCTTTTTCATAGGAAATATCTGTAAATATACGCGGATAACTAGTAACAATGGCTGTTGGAATAATACTTTCGTATTCACTATTTTCAAAAATATGCTTCATATTCTAACTCCTTGTTTTATTAATTCTTTTTAACTATATTTTGATTATTACCTTCAACTATAGAAATAGCATTAGCACACCATATTTTTAGCAATCTATCAATTGCATCTTTCGTATAGAATGCATAAGGAGCTGTTGCCATAATATTTCCTTTATAATCATACATTTTTTTACCATCATCATAAATCTCAAAAGCATAACTAATTTTTTCTTCTTCTGCAAGTTTAATCAATAATTGATGATTATATAATTCTTCTGGATTATTGATAACATTTATAAGAGCATTACCATTCATTTTATAAATTCTATCATCTGTTATTATTTTTTTTGTTTCTTCATTTGTAGAAAATGCTGGAATTATAAAATCAGCCGTTTCAAATATAGTATCAATGTCTACTCTTTTGTAATCAATATTTCTATCTGATCTATTCCAATAAAGAACATTCATACCTAAGCTTTTACACATTTCCGCTACTTTTGTTCCAATTGTCCCTAATCCTATAATTCCAACTGTTTTATTTCTAATTTCAGTAGTTAACATAGACTTAGAATATTCCATTTTATAATCTTTTTTCATTTGTATAGGGAATCTCTTTGCTAAACTCATCATGAGAAACAGAGCATATTCCGCAACAGAATCAGTAGAATATTTCGGAATATTAGTAACTAATATATTGTTTTTTCCACAATAATCTAAATCTATCCAATCAAATGCTGTTGTAGCTAAACAAACTGCTTTTAGATTTTTAATCTTGCTTAAATGATTCTCATTTATATCCCAATGATACCAATCAGGATCTACCATTAATATTTTCTCACTATCATCATCTAAATAAGGTGCTTTATCTAAATCAAAAGTATTTTCCAAAAAAACAATTTCGCCATTTTGTTTTAATTTTTGAATTTCTTCCTTTGTAAAACTATCTTTTGTATAAGTAATATATATTTTCATCGTATCTCTCCTATAAATAGTCTAATAACTCTTCAAATTCTGTATAACCAGATTCTGCATTTAAATGTCCACCATCTTTAATTACTACTGTTTTAGTAGCAATAGAATCTGCAAAAGATTTCTCTGCTTCTAATTTTACATAAGGATCATTTTCTGTATAATAACAAACAATATCATCACAATACTTTTTAATATCTTCTATTGTATCAGAATACATAGTTCTATTCACTGTATCATAATCTTCATTAATACCTAAATAATTATTAAAACCACATATACTAACAATTCTTTTTACTTTTATTTTCCTTTCTGCTAAGTATTTACAAATAAAAGATGGTGCTGCTGAATGCGCAAAAATAATAGTATTTTCATTAATAATACCCGCACTAACATATCCATCCATTACATTAGACCAATTCGTATAATTTTGATACTTTACTCCCGTTGGTAAATCTGGCGTATAGACATCTAATTCTTTCTTTTCTATTTTCGCTCTTAACCATGGAATCCAATTAGAAAATGGACTTCCAAAACTTCCATGCATAAGTATATAATTATTTTTCATATCTCCACATCCTTTTATTTATTATATCATGGGTAACATTAAAAAAGAAACAAAATTCATTGTTTCTTATTGATTTACTTTATTAATAATATCTTTATGTGCCTTACTACCAAGATAACTAGTAGATAATTTATCTGTTTTTAAATTCGTATATTTTAACATTAATATTTTTCTTACAGATTCGTTAATTTGACTCTCTTTAATTTTCCCCTCTTTAATACTCTGCTTTATGTATTTAATAGCACTTTCTGGACTCTTTGGCATTAATAATATATCAACACCTGCATTAATTGCCATCTCATAAATTTGTTTTTCTGTATAATTTTTAGATAAGGCTCCCATATTTAGAGCATCTGTAATAACTAACCCCTTATAGCCCATTTCTTTCTTTAATATATCTGTAATTAATACTTTAGAAAGAGATGCTGGAGTTTTATCTCCTGTAATATTAGGAACTGCTAAATGTCCTATCATAATTACTTTTGCATCATTTTGAATAGCCTTCTGAAAAGGTATAAAATCCTTGTCATATAATTCTGCCTTTGTTTTACTTAAAACTGGTAAGTCATAATGGGAATCTGTTTCTGTGGCACCATGTCCTGGGAAATGTTTATAAACAGCAATTACTCCTTTTGACTCTAACCCCTTAGCTAAAGAAATTCCCATCTTAGATACTAAATTAGGATCTGTACCAAAACTTCTAGTACCAATCACTTTAGAATCTTCACTGGAAAGAACATCTAAAACTGGCGCAAAATCCATATTAAAGCCAAAAACTCTTAACTCTTCTGCAATCACAGTACCTACACTATAAGAAAGATTAGTATCGTCCATTTTTCCTAAAGAAAACATTGGTGGTATATTCGTAGCTAATTTTCCTGTAATACTAGTTAATCTTTGTACTTTTCCACCCTCTTGATCAATGGAAACAATTAATGGAATTGAACTTGTTTTCTTCATATTATCTACAAATTGAATAGTAGTATTATAATCCGCTAAATTATTAGCAAATAAAATTACTCCTCCAGGCTTATACTTCGTCAAATTATTTTTTGTTGTAGAATTTAAAGAAGTTCCTGTAACAGAAATAATTAACATTTGACCAATCTTTTCATCTAATGTCATTTCTTTTAACTTTCTATCCACTGTCTCAGCAACAGTAAGAGGTTTCGTTACATTAGAATTACTATTAGTTGGTTTATTAGAATTTGTTTTCTTATTACTATTAGTAGAAGTGTTTTTATTTGAACTACTATTAGTATTTTTATTCGTATTGGTATTAGTACTTGTATTGGTATTAGTTTGTGTATTAGATTGTGTATTGGAATTACTTATACTATTACTATTATCTATGTTAGTAGAAGAATCATTAGAAGTAGAATTTGTATTTTTCTGAGAGGAACCCACAGAAGAACTAAGCGAGTGAGAATTTTTCTCTTCATTCTTTCTCAATATTTGTCCATCATAGTAAGTGAAAAGAAGAACAGCGAATACAACAATGCTAGTAAGCGCACCTATTGTTCCTAATATTAATTTGGTATTCTTTTTCAATTTATCACCTCACTCCTTATTCTTTACCGAAATAAATTTTGTATAGCTTTTTTATAAATCTCTTTTAATATTTTTTCACTATTTTCAAAAAAATAAGAATATTTATGTAAAGATACACCACTATTTAATTCCATGATATAAAACTTATGATCAGTAGTCTCGATAATATCTAAACTACAAAAACCTAAATCAAATTTACTGGTAATATGATTCAAAATATTCAATAATTGTTCTTGTAATTCAATATCTTGTACAGGAAAAGGAACAGCACCTTCTGCTAAATTAAATTTCCAACTATATTCATATTGTTCATTGGTCTCTAACACTTTATTGTAAAAAGAATCTGATAGTTTATTATTAAAATAATAAGGATTAAATTCTTGTAATAATTCTCTAATTGTTCTTTTGCCATCACCATATATAACAGGCTTTTTCTTTCCATACATTAACAAGCATTCATTATCTAATACAATTAAACGATATTCTGCTTTTATATCATAAAAAGGGCATAAACTTAATGTCTCATTGTTTTGAAATACCTTATCTAAATAAAACGCTATTTCTTCTTTTTTAGTTACGTGATAAACATCTATCCCAGATAATCCAAAATTTGATTTTATTACAATGCTTTCACCATGGTCTATAAAATATTGTTCTGCAATCTCATAATGATTAGCATTTCTCGCATACTCTTTTTGAATATTAGGTCTATATAGCATCTGATATTGTATAGTAGGAATATTATTAGCAGATAAGACTTCAAACATAGCATATTTATCATCCATAACAAGACCAATTGCATGACTATTTAAATCAAACTTCTGTCCTATTATGAATCTCGTAATACCATTTTTTTCTAGTATTATAACCCAACCTTTTGATACTACTTTCATATTTATGTTAAGCTCTACACTAATATCTTGTATAATTTTTTGAAAACTACTCATAAATATACTCCTTCTATATATGTATCATTATAACACATACAAAAAGAAACTAACAAAGTTTCTTTCTAAATCATAACTTCAAACTTTTTACATAATCCTTTTTTTGTTTTCTTGTCTGCTTAATAATAAATCTAGTCAAATGATCATAACTTAATAATTCTATTTGTCTATGATTGTTCGCTAAGCGAAGAGCTCTATTTTTTCTCTTTTCAGAAAAAAGTTTCTTCAAAACTTGTCCCTGTTCTTGAGAATTTAAGTTTATCCAAAAACGGTTATTTTGATAAAATTGCAATTTATCAGAAAAATAAAATTGTCGAAAAGGTTCATAAGTAACTGGAGTTTCTTTTTCATAATATCCATAAATAAATTCAGATGGTACACTATCATCAAAAATAATACTGCTACCGACAGAGGACGGAAAGCTCAAATTTCCAAGAAAATAAGATTTTCCCTCATAAGTAATGAAATATGGAATGGCAAATATAATATTCCAGACTTGTTGAGAAAGACTATAATATTTATAATTTAATCTACTTGCTTCAAAATCATTATGAAAAGAAGAAGTACTACAAAGGCCACGTCTAGTATCCCAAATTTGAAAACCATTTTGCAAAATACGTTCTGCAATTGTTTGTTCATCAACACTCTCTCCATCTATTTTAAAATCGAGTGCCCTAATACTACCACAACTTACTACATCTTGATATTTTTGAAGGCTAATTTGATGAATCCCTATTTGATATTGAGGGATTTCCCTTTTTATTTTTTCATATAGTTCTTGGTTTAACATTTATTTCTCCTTCTTAAATTTTTACTTCACTAACATTTTCTGCTTTTTTCTATCACTAACTTCTCCCACTAACTTAATATGAGTATAACTATCTACATCATTAGGATAAGCAGTTACTTCAAAACCAGTAAATTGGTATTCTATTCTCTGTATTAATAATAAGAAGTTATCTAAAATTCTAGTTAAAATAGCATTGCTTCTAACAGTTGTTGCAGCTCCAAAGTAATTTTTATATCTACCAAATAAAAAATCTGGCACTTTTATTTCAGAAATATTATATTTCCCCAACAATTGTAAAAATAATCTAAAAGAAAGAACGAAACTTGGAGAAACATTTCGATATTTATTCACACCTGAATTTATTTTATTAACTACTTTTTTATAAATTTCATCGTCTACATTATATAGTCTTCCCCTACCAAACTGAACAGCAAATAAATGGCATACATTATTTTTATCAAACGCATAACGAACCAAAGGAAGTGGATAAAAAACACCATCTATCTTCATACTAAAAATAAGTTTAAAAGGTGCCTCTAGCCCAGGGGCTTCTACAACATTTTGAACGTAATACTCAATATCTCCATCCTTAAAAAACAAAGTTGGATTTTTATATTCTTGAAAGTGAGTATCCCCTAGAAATTCTGTTCTTTTTTCAATATGAGAAATCAAGTCTGATGCATCAGAATAAGTCATATTAAAAAATAAATGATTCATAAAAAATGATAAATTTTGATAAGATTCTAAATTATTTGCTCCTGCATAAAAACTATTTAAGGCATGAGCATAATTTATCAAAGCATTCTCTAATTCTTTTAAATCCTTTATGATAATTACTGGTTTATAGTATTCATGATCGATATCTGTTTTTATTTTAACAATACCATCTTCTTGTACAATTTTATATTTACCATATTTTTGAATTTGCTGAAAGAAAAATTCTAAGATATTTTCAGGTATCTCAAGCATGTTAATCACTCTTTCTAATTTATACACACAAATGTGATTATTTTAACATGCAACTAGAATTTATTCAAGAATTTTAATACTCTTTTTTGTAAGTTAGAATCTCGTCTAATTCACAATTTAATACATAACAAAATCTGGCGATAACATCTAAATCTACACGTGTCACTTTATTATTATAATATCTATTGACTAAGTCATAATTCATAGCTACCATAGTCGCTAATCTACTTCTACTAATTCCTTTTTCATCAATTATATTTTTTAAATGAATATCTATCTTCCCATAATTCTTTAAAACATATATTGTTTCATTCATTTTTTCACCACCTATAGTACATCACACAATTATTATAGATTGTAATTTATTTAATTCTCAGTCCATAAAAATGAGTATGTATTTGATTATGATGATTTTATTATAATTATTAATAAGGAGTACAAAAAAGGAGAAAACTCCTTCATAATACAAGAAGAAAGGAGTTAAACTTTAAAATAAGTTTTAGTAGGAGGTATATATGAAAAAGAAAATAATTAATATAATGCTCATTGCAATAATGGTAATTGGACTTACAGGATGTGGAAGTGACGTTAGTGATAACAGTAATTCAAACAATAATACTGATAATTCAGCAAACAATTCAAAAACAGAAGAAAAAAACAAATATGGGTTAGGAGATACATTTACTTTTGATAATTTAGAACTTACTTTTGATTCAAAGTATTCATTTACTACTATTAAAAATAAGTATTCTGAACACAATGGAAAATCTGTTATAAAATTGGGTGTTAAAGTTAAAAATATTGCATCTGAAAAGAATTCTTTAAATATGTTTTATTATAGTTTATTTGGTTCACAAGGAACTGAACTAGATGGTGTTACTTCATATTTTGATGATACCATTGACTTTGCAGGTGATCTAAAACCAAATGCATCATATAAGACATATTTCTATATTTTATATGATGGTGATGGAAAATATAGTATCGGCTTTGATAATTTTTCACAAGAAGTATCTATAGAATTTGATGTAAAAAAATAATATAAAAGGAAGAGATAAACTCTTCCTTTTAAAACACTTTAATGGGGCGCGATAAGGGGATCGAACCCTTGCATAACGGAACCACAATCCGCCGTGTTAACCACTTCACCAATCACGCCATGTACAAAAGTACATATTAAATTATACCATAAAAGATAAAAAATGCAAGTATAATTCATAAATAATGACCGTTTTTGACTTTTTTCATAAACTATACTGAGGTGTATAGAATGTATAATAAACAAATAGAATTATACGAACCATACCAAGGATTTATTCGTGGTAATATGTTTCCAAGTTTATTTGACCAGTATGGACGTATTTATGATGTTAAGCCAATGAATGAACAAGCTGAATTATTAACTTATATCGATATCTTTGATTTTGCTCTTATCGATATTGGGCTATATTTAGATGTTCACCCAGAAAATCAAAAAATGATTGAACTATATAATAGCTTTTTACAAGAAAAGAAAAGTATTTTAAAGAAATACGAAGAAAATTATGGTGCGCTTACTATGGATAGTAATGCACTAAATGTTGCGCCTTGGAATTGGGATAACAATCCATGGCCATGGGAGGCTTAAATTATGTGGAAATACGTTAAAAAGTTAGAATATCCTGTTAATATTCAAAAAAAGGATTTAAAGATGGCTAAATATTTACTTGCGCAATATGGAGGTCCTAATGGAGAATTCGCTGCTGCTATGAGATATTTAAATCAAAGATTTACAATGCCAGATGAACGTGGAAAAGCATTACTAACAGATATTGGTACCGAAGAGCTTGCCCATATTGAAATTATAGCAGCTATGGTATATCAATTAATGGATGGAGCTTCTGTTGAAGAATTAGAGGCAGCTGGTTTAACTAGCCATTATGTACAATTTGACCATGCACTATTCCCTGTAGATGATGAAGGAGTACCTTTTACTTCTGCTTATATTGAAGCAACTGGAGACTACTTAGCGGATTTAGTCAGTGATATGGCTGCTGAACAACGCGCTAGAGTGACTTATGAAAATTTAATGAACATTACTAATGACCCAGACTTACTTGGACCACTTTCATTCTTAAGGCAAAGAGAAGTAGTACACTATGCTAGATTTAAAGAATTAAAAGAATATTATGAAGAAAAATATAATAAAAGAAGTACAGATATTTAATCTGTACTCTTTTTAGTTATTATTTCTCTTCATAGAATGGATATTCTCAAGTAAAATACCTAATCCTTCTGCTGTTGCATTCTCGCCATCATTAGCGATTTTTACTGGAATATCTAATTCAAAAGAAAGTAATTCTGCTAATCCTCTTAGTAAAGATGAACCCCCTGTTAATATAATTCCTTTTTGCGCAATATCTGCAGCAATTTCTGGATGCACATCTTCTAACATTTCCTTTATAATATCAATTAATTCATAAATATCTTCTTGTAAAGCATCTGTTATATCATTAGAAGTAATTTCAATTGTATGGGGAAGATTCGTAATTAAATCTCTACCTCTTACTTCTGATGTTATTTCTTCACCAAATAAAGAAGTAGCCTCTATTTTAATTTCTTCTGCTGTTTTTTCACCAATTAATAATTTATACTTATTTTTCACATAAGAAACAATTCTTTTGTCAAATAGTTCTCCTGTAATAGCAGTTGAAATTCCCTTAATAATAGTTCCCAATGAAATAATAGCGATATCTGTTACTCCACCGCCCATGTCAATAACCATATTACCATCTGGTCTTGAAATATCTAATCCTGCTCCAATAGCGGAAGCTTTAATAGAATCTACCAAATAAACATCTCTTGATCCCAACCTATCTGCTGCCTCTCTTACTGCATTTTCTTCTACTTTCGTTATTTGTAGTGGTGAATTCATAACCATTTTAGATTTAAAAAAGATATTTCTTACTTTAGCTTTCTTTATAAAATAACTTAATAACTGTTCAGTCATTTCAAAATCTGCTATTACCCCTCTTTGAATTGGTCTAATGATTTCTATTGTATCTGGTGTTCTACCAAACATTCTCTTTGCTTCTGAACCAAATGCTACTGCTTCATTTGTTTCTTTATCAATTGCCACCAAACTTGGCTCTTTTAAAATAATCCCCTTTTTTCGCTTATAAATACGTATATTTGTAGTTCCTAAATCAATACCAATAGCCTTTTCCACCATAAAACCACCCACAATGTTTTCTATTATATCATAACTCCCTTAGTTTGTGTCTAGTTTTTCATATTTTTTTCTAGTAGACTCTCCCCCACGAATATGTCTTATATCTGTATGATATTTAAGGATTTCATCTACTTGTAGATAAAGGCCATGGTTTAAATCTAAAAGTCGTTCGTGCAAATCCTTATGAACTGTACTTTTAGATACTTTAAAGATATTAGAAATGGCTCTAACTGTATCTTTTGTTTTGATAATATAGTTAGCTTCTTCCAACACTCTTTTTGCAATTTTGGAATTCATATGTCACCTCTAATATCAATATATGTAAAAAGAAAGAGTATTATAATGATTTATCATAATACTCTTCTGGATTTACAGAAATATTATCAATTATAAGTTCAAAATATAAATGATTTCCTAAATCTGCACTAATATTAGATTGTCCTGATTTTCCTAATAGCATACCCTTTTGTACTGTCTCCCCTTTTTGAACAGTAATATCTGTAATACTTTGATATACACTAGTTACATTAGATGAATGTTTAATAGTAATAGTGTTTCCTAATAAAGTATCTTCTTTTACATCTACTACTTCTCCATCTAAGACAGCTATAGCATCAAAAGATTTTCCTTTTAATTGATAACTAATACCTGTATTTTGAATATAAGTATCTTGGTAATAAATTAAAGATTTCTTTTGTTCTTCAGCTGTACCTCTATAATCATAATAATTTTGCGCTATTTCTACATTCATATCTGTATAAGGTCTTCCAATAGTAGCTTCTTGTTCTTTAGAAACTGGTAATTCTATTTTATTTAAAACATTATACGCATGATTCGGAAATGAAGAAGTAGCAATCTGTGGACTTCTACTCATAATTACAAGTCCTATTATAATAAGAGCTACACTTAGTCCATAAAGGGAATATACCACTGGTTTTGTCAAATATTTCATCACTTTCTCACCTCTATTAAAAGTGTGAGCAGTTTTTTTTCTTTTATACTAATTTTTTATTTTTTTTATCTCAACTCCAGTATAATAATGTTTTAATATTTGATCATAAGTATACCCACTTTTTGCCATGCCTTGCGCTCCATATTGACTCATTCCAACACCATGCCCATAGCCTTTGGTTTTAATGGTTACTTTATTACCATTTTCTGTTATTGTAAAACAATTGGATTTTAGTTTTAATAAAGAAGCTACTTCTTTTCCTGTATAATCTTTCCCATTAATTTTTACTTTTTTTATTCGTCCAGTATTTGTTTTTTCTAAAATATTAATAGTAATCTTATCAGAGCTTGGTAATTTTAATAAACCTAAAAAATCTTCTTTAGAATAATTAGTAGTATATTGAAAGACGGGAGAAATATTATCCCATTCACTCTTAACACTTCTAAGATACGGTACTTTAGACACGAAAACATCTTCACTATTTTCTGTATAGCCAGTACTAGTTGAAAAGAACATAGCATTTGCGACTTCACCTTTATATACTAAGTATTGATAACTAGTTTCTTCTACTGCTTGGACTACTTTATCATAATATTCTTGATACTTATCTTTCCATTTACTTTTTAACGTATCACTATCAATATAAACTTGATTTAATACAGTATCTACTACATCATAGTCTTTTTTTTGATTTTTTAAAACCTGATACATTACATAGCTTCTAGAAGCAACGGCTTGAGCTTTTAATGCCTCTTCTTCAAAGCTTACTGGCATTTCTCCTGCTACTACACCCATAACATATTCTTCTAATGGTACTACTTCTATTTTTCCTGTTTTTGACCGTAATATACGAATAGTTGTATTTGCTGAAAAAATAAATTGCTGTTCTTCAACTTTAAAAAAATAAAAAATAGTTACTGTAGGAATAATAAGAAATAAGCAAGAAAAAAGTAGTACTTTCTTCATGGAGTTCCTCCTTTTGAAACATACTACTATCTAAAATTCATCTGAAGCGCAAAATCATATAAAAAATTAACAAACAAATAATCTAACGAAAAGCTAATTAGCAAAAAAGCTATTCTTATTTGTAAAACTCTTCCTTGTTTAAAAATTTGTTCGATTTTTATAGCTTCTAAAGCATAAATAACAATCGGTAAAGTAACAATATATAAAGCCATTTTAAACATGATAATTATCAATCAAGGCAATTCTACGATCATGCCTTTCCTCTTTTGGATGTTCTGTTGTTAAAAAAACTTTTAAAATTTCTTTTGATTCTTCCATTGTAAGTCTTGAACCAATTGCTATAACATTTGCATCATTATCTATCCTTGTCATTTTTGCTTCCCATGTATTATTTACTTTAGCACATCGTACCCCTGGAACCTTATTACAAGCTATACTCATACCTATTCCACTACTACAAATGAGTACACCAAAGTCTAATTCATGACTAGCTACCGCTTCTCCAACTTTAAAAGCATAATGAGGATAATCGACAGATTCAGTAGTATCTGTTCCATAATTAATAACAGTATACCCTAATTCTTCTAAGTATTTTGTCAATTCTTGTTTAATATCAATTCCCCTATGATCTGTTGCAATTCCAATTTTCATATTACACCTCTTTTTTTATTATACTATTTTTTTCTATGAATAATAGCATCTATTGTATCCTTCCCAATAATTACATCAAATGTGTTTGTCACATACGTACAGAAGAAATAAACACTTGCTCCTACTATCGCATAGAAAATAGTAATCAAAATAGACATCATGCGACTATGACCGCCTATTGGAATAATATAATTTAATCCTAAAATGACAAGACACATAATAATACAAGATGCGATAATATAACGGAAATGTCTTAATGTCCTTCTATAAGATATATTGATAAACTTTTTTAAATCTTTTAAACAAATAAAGATAGAAATACTGTAGCCTATCATAGTGGCTACTAAATTTCCATAATAAATTGGAAGTCCTATTTTGTGAAATAATATCATGAATGGTATATTCATAATAACATTAAATAAAAACCCACTAAATAATCCAATATACATAGATTTATATCTACTAAGAGATTGCATAGTAACAATAACATTTGTAAATAAACTTCCAAAAACAGCTACAAAAACACTTACCATAAATACTTTAGGACCATAGTAAGATTCTCCATAAAAAATAGTCCAAACAGGTTCTGATAATAGGGATAATCCAACTGCCATTGGGATTGTAATATATAAAATAATTCGTAATGCCTTATTAATTTTTAGTCTTACTTCTGGCATATTTTTATCTACATAATCACTAGTTAAACTTGGAAGCAAGCTAACTACAATTCCATTTGCAATAGCCATTACAATAACGTTTAATTTAGTACCTAGAGTAGTTACAATATTCATAATAACAGAAGCATCTGTTAAAGAATAATTAGCAACACCTGTAAGTGTACTAACAACTGTAAACATATCTACTAATTGAAAAGATGTACCTATTAATTCCATAATAATTAAAGGAATTGTATAGCGAATAATTTTCTGAAATAGAAATTTATCCGTAATTTTCTTTTCTTCCTCTAACTTTATAATCTTGCCTTCATGAAGTTCTTTCTTTTTCTTTCTCAAATAGAAGAATGCCGCAATTGCTCCTAAAGTAGCACCAAAAACTGCAACACCAACGGCAATACCAAGAGAAGTACGAAATACCTTTATACATAAATAAGAACCTAATAAAATGACAATTACACGTATAAATTGTTCTAATACTTGAGATATAGAGGAAGCTTGTATATATTTCATTCCTTGCAAATATCCTCTTATCATACTAATTAAAGTTACAAAGAAAATAGCAGAAGAAGAAATTCTAATAACTAAGGTAATCTCTCGAATTAAATATTGCCCATGCATAACATTACCATAAGCTATTAATTCAGCACCTAAAGAATGGGCAATTTCACTAAAATCATTATAATTAATAATATATTTTGCTAATATAGGAGCAAAAATTAAAAGAATTGCTGTTGTTATAAGTGAAGAGATGATCATCACTTTTCCAGCTAATTGATAGGATCTTTTCTTAGTGTATTCATATCCTAATGTATGATATTCACTTACCATCTTACTAATTGCAAGCGGTAAACCTATTGTGGATAAGTTTAAGAATATCGCATAAATATTATATGCTGCTCCATAAATAACACTTCCCTCAGAGCCAATAATCGCATAAAAAGGAATTACATAAAGAACCCCTAATATCTTTGTAAGAATTAAACAAAAAGTCGCAATAAATGCTCCACGAAGGAAATTATCTTTTTTCATTGGCTCATCCTTTCTGTCGTAACAATTATACTATTAAAAGAAAAATAAAACAAGTTTCTTCCCATAATAGTAATTTTGTTGTATACTAATGTACATTGGGGGAAAAAAGTTATGTATCAATTTGTAGAGGATTTAAAAGAAGATCAATATAAAGCTTTTATTGAAGTAAAAAAGTTAGACAGGAAAAGCTATGGAAATAAGGAATGTTTTTATTTTGGAGTTGCCAAAGATAGAAAATTAGTAGCGTGCTGCAAAGTATTTATAGAAATAGAAAACAGAAAAAAAATCTTTTTTATTCCCCTCGGTATTCAAACTATTATAGAAGATATAGAACTCTATCAATTTTTTAAAAAGTATCTTTCTATTACAGCAAAAAAATATAATGTACGAAAAATAAAAATTTATTCTAGTGATAATTCGAATCTATTACAAATTGGCTTTATAAAAACTCGTAAAAATACTAGAGCTTATCTACCACTAAAAAAAGAAAAAGAGGTAGTAACTCCTAATTACTTACAAGTTCTAGAGCTAAATAGTGAAAGAAAAAGAAAGAAATTAAAAGAATTAAAAACTAAAAACAAAGATTTATTTTTATTTAATAATGTCTCTTTCTTCGCACTGCAATTAGATTTATACAGTTATTTAGATACCATAAAAGAAGAAAATAAAAGAGAAGTAGTGACTCGTTTATTAAATGAATTAGGTGATATACTAATACTAGAAAGCATTAGTATTGAATATTTAAATGATAAAGAAGTCGTTTTAATAGATAATGATAACTATTCTTCTGTTCTTTTAGAAGAAAGAAAAAATATTTTTTTTCCAAGATTAAAAGAAGAATTAGTAAAAAAAGGAATCAAGAAATTATATCTTTCAAGTACTACTAAGTCTTCCTTACCGCTTGAACAAGATATTATTATAGAATATGAAATGAATATTTAATATTATAAAAAAGAGGATAATTATTTATTATCCTCTTCTTTTTCTTGTAACTCTTCTAAAAGTTCTTCTTTTTCCATCTTTGAATATCCTTTAATTTTTTTATCTTTTGCCACTTCTCTTAAATCATCTAAAGATAAATCTGCAAAAGAGGCTTCTTTAAAGTCGCTTTTATCTACTTCATTATCTTCATCTGGCATACATCCATGTTCTACAAGATATTCAATTTGTTCTTTTGTAATAGTTTCATATTCTAATAAAGTGTTAGCAATTAAATCTAATAACTCTTTATTTTCTGAAATAATTTGTTTTGTTTTTTCATAGCATTCATTAATGATTTTGCGTTGTTCTTGATCAATTTCAAATGCTACTTGACTAGAGAAGTTTCTACTCTTATTATAGTCTCTTCCTAAAAATACACTTGATTCTTGATGCTCAAATTGAACTGGCCCTAAATCACTCATACCATATTCTGTAACCATAGCACGAGCTATTTTAGTAGCCTTTTCAAAGTCATTATGAGCTCCTGTTGTAACTTCATTAAAAATTAACTCTTCTGCAACACGCCCACCAAGTAAACCACTAATTGTCTCTAATAATTCCTTTTTAGTTTCTAAGAATGTTTCCTCTCTTGGTAACATTAAATTATAACCACCAGCTGTTCCTCTTGGAATAATGGTTATTTTTTGAACCTCGTTGGCACCCTCTAATTTGATTCCAACTACTGCGTGTCCTGCTTCATGATAAGCAACAACCTTTTTCTCTTTTTCTGTATACTTTTTAGTAACTTTAGCAGGTCCCATTAAGACACGGTCATGTGCTTCATCAATTTCTGACATAGTAATAGCATCCTTATTTCTTCTTACTGTAAGGAGTGCTGCTTCATTTAATAAGTTCTCTAAATCTGCTCCACTAAATCCTACTGTACGTTTAGCAATATTTTCTAATTTAACACCTTTTGCAAAAGTCTTGCCCTTAGCATGTACTGCTAAAATTTCTTCTCTTCCTTTTACATCTGGTAAATTAACAGTTACCTGTCTATCAAAACGTCCTGGACGTAATAAGGCTGGATCTAATACATCAGGTCTGTTGGTTGCAGCAATAACGATAATACCTTCATTTTCTCCAAATCCATCCATTTCTGTAAGCAATTGGTTTAAAGTTTGTTCACGCTCATCGTGACCTCCACCTAATCCTGCACCTCTTTGGCGACCAACTGCATCAATTTCATCGATGAAAATTAAACATGGTGCATTATGTTTTGCTTGTTTAAACATATCTCTAACACGAGAAGCACCTACACCAACAAATAGTTCTACGAAATCAGAACCACTAATATAGTAAAATGGAACATTCGCTTCCCCTGCAACAGCACGTGCAAGTAAAGTTTTACCAGTTCCTGGAGGACCTACAAGTAAAACTCCTTTTGGAATTCTTGCTCCCATTTTTTGAAATTTCTTTGGTGCCTTTAAGAATTCAATTAATTCAGCTACTTCTTCTTTTTCTTCTGTTAATCCTGCTACATCATTAAATGTAACTTTCTTTCTATCATCATTTAAACGAGCCCTACTTTTTCCAAAGTCCATAGACTTATTAGCACTTCCCATTTGCTTTGTAATAAAGTAGAATCCTACTCCTACTAATAATACAAGTGGTAAAACATTTACAAGCAATGCTAATAATAAACTAGATTCTGGATCTTTCGATGTCTTTATCTCATAGCCATATTCATCTCTACCAGTATAAAGTTCTTTGATAGTAGCATCTGTTAATGGCGCTTTTACTTTGTAATACTCATTTTTACTATAGTCTTCTAACTGACCACTTAAGTCATAAACTCCTGCACTGCTAGAAGGCGTTATAGTAACATCCTTTACTTTGCCATCTTCCATGGCTTGTATAAATTCACTGTAGGATAATGTATTAACTTTTGTATTTAATACATTAATAAAATACATAACCCCTATAATTACAATGAATAAAAATAAATATGAAAGTGCACTTCTTTTAACTGCTTTTTTATTCATAAAAAACTCCCTTCTTTAATAGTACTTTAGTATTATATCATAAATTCCATCTTTTTTTCTATCAAATTGCGTTTTTTTTAGCCCTGGAAGCCAAATTATCGTTCCCCTGCTATCCGTAACTACTGGCCACGTTTTTCTTTCTTCTGATGGGACTTTTTCATCCGTAAAAATATCCCCTATTTTTTTATGACCAGATAAATTTAATACTTCCATCTTATCACCACTTCTACAATTTCTTACAATAAGTGGCAAACATAAGGTAGAACTATCTAAATATGTTACATAATTACTTTTACAATCACTATCAGAAATTATTTCAACAGTATGATTATTTGGTAAAACTACACTATCTTTTAGTTCGTAAGAATACTCCCCTACTCCCATTAACTTCTTAAAAAATATAACATTATAATCCTTTAAAACTTGATAATTTAATGGGAAATCAATAGAGCTATTAACAGTACCATTGTTAATAAAATTCATTAAAATTTGAAAATGAGATTTTGAAATTTTATCAATATCTTCTCCATAGATTTGAAATAAATATTGTTGTAGCACTTCTTTTTGTAATACACTATCTAATGACTTCCAAAGAGAATAATTTAATTTTCCATCCTTAACTATTTCAGAATAGCTCTTTTCTACAATTTTATTAACATATTTTAAAAGATTACTTAAATCTTCACTATAATCTAAAAATTTTAAATGAACTTTTTTATTTTCTTCTTTTAGAAAGGGCAAAACTTCTTTTCTATACCTATTTCTTGTATAATGACTATCCTGATTACTTATATCCTCTACATAAGGAATTTTATTAGAAGATACATATTGATAAATACTCTCTTTATTTAAAAATAAAAGAGGCCTTAAAATAGTATAAAAATCCCTTTCACCTTTTTTCTCTATACCACATGTTGCCTTTAAAGTTGCGCCACGTACTAATCTCATTAAAATAGTTTCTATTAAGTCATCACCATGATGCGCTGTAAATAAAAAGGAAGAATTATATTTTTTTAAAATTTGTTCAAAAAATTGATATCTTTTTTCCCTACCAATCTTTTCCGTAAATTTTTCTTGGTAAGAGAATTTTGTAGTTTCAAATAAAAGATGGTTTTCTTCACAATATTTCTGTACAAAACGTTGTTCAGAATCGCTTTCTTTTCGAAGATTATGGTGGATATGAACACATACAATACAACACTTAGAATTTCTACAATAATCCATAAGAATATGAAGTAAAGCCATGGAATCGGCTCCACCAGAAACTCCCACTACTAAATATTGATTTTTAGATAAATCTATATTTTCTTTTAAAAATGAATAAACTTCATTCATATAACCACCAATGCTATTGTAATATAAAATAGTATTTTATACAAGAAAAAGTAAGATACAAAATCTTACTTTTTTTTATTTTGATGCTGTATACATTTTAGTCTTGTATTGGAAAGAAATCTTATCCTTAATTAAACTGTAATTTGATGTTGTAATAGCTATTTCATCTTGTCTCTTATCATTACGAGCTGTAAATGGATCTGTAATTGCTGTTACATTCTTAGTAATATCAACACCATTTTGATAAACTTTAACAGAATATCCCATTAATTCACCAGTTTCCATACGTACTTCTTTTATTTGGAACGTATAGTTATCTACTACTGTTAGTATATAAGTTGCTACTTTTCCATTAGACGTAGTAGCTGTAATTGTTGTTGTACCTTCACCACGCACTCTTACAACACCATCTACTACAATAGCAACATTAGGCTTAGTACTATTCCATCTAACACTAGGGTCAGTTGCATTTTCTGGACTTACTGTCGCAGTTAATGTAATAGTTCCATAACTGGTAGTTACTGTATCTGAAGTTCTATCTAATTCAATCTTTGTAACTTCTATTTTTTGATTAGTTACTGTAACTCTAATATCAGAAGATTTTTCCCCATCTTCTGTAGTTGCTGTAATAGTAGCAGAACCACTATTAACACCTGTTATAGTACCAGATTCATCTACTGTTGCTACAGATTCATTACTAGTTTTCCATATTACTTTTTTATTAGTTGCCTTAGCAGGCTTTACGATAGCTTCTACTTTTACAGAAGTACCCTTTACTAAACTCGTCCTAGTAGAGCTTAAAGATAAACCTGTAACAGAAATTGTTCCGTTTTCATTTACCTCTTTTAGATGTGGATCATTTGGATTTAATACTTCAATTACAAATTTCTTACTACTTGTATTCATTGCTTTATCTACAACTGTGATTTGAACTGGAATAGCACCTAGTTCACTAGTATCAACAACACTAGGCTTAATTTGTACTTTACCTCTTATTCCAGAAGTAGCATCCGCTACTTTATATTTATTAGAAAAAGAAAAATCAGTTCCCTTTGCGACATAGATAACATCTTGTACTTCTATAGTAGGACTTTCTTTATCAATATTTTCAATGCGATAAGAAACCACTTTAGATTTTTTACCATTCTCTGCTTTTAGCATAATTTCCAATACTTGATTTTCTGTCGCAACAAATTTATTTTCTTCTTGCCACGTTTTTCCACCATCAAAAGAATAATTCTTAATCTTAATATCTTTATTCTGATAATCGACAGTAACCTCTACATCTTCAGCAGTCCAATATTCATTATTTAAAGAAATAGATATTAAATCAGTTTGAAGTTTTACATAAGCTTCCTGATAATAAATATAAAATATGAATCCGCCAGCTAATGTTATTAGGAAAAAAAGGACAAAATAAAACACATTTTTCTTCATAGCCATCACCCATTTTTACTATGTACATAATATCATAGAAGTATGCAAAAGTCAACGAAAGAGCTTCTACCAGTCTATCTTATCCATTCCATTTTGCTCTAAAAAATAATTTATTTTACTAAATGGTTTACTACCAAAAAATCCTCTATTTGCTGATAAAGGAGATGGATGTACAGATTCTATAATTGGATGTCTTTTATTGGTAATTAATTCTTTTTTACTACGTGCAAAACTACCCCATAAAACAAAAATTACTGGTTTAGTACGTTCATTTAGAGATTTTATAATAGAGTCTGTAAAATTTTCCCAGCCTTTATCTTTATGAGATAAAGGTTTATCTTTTTCGACTGTCATAATAGAATTTAAAAGTAATACTCCTTGTTTTGCCCAATCTGTTAAATCACTTTCTTCTCTTTTAATACCTATATCTGATTCCATCTCTTTAAAAATATTTTGAAGAGATGGCGGCTTTCTAACATTACTACGAACAGAAAAAGATAATCCATGAGCTTCTCCTAAGCCATGATAAGGATCTTGTCCTAAAATGACAACTTTTACCTCATCATAATCTGTAAATCTAAGTGCATCAAATATATTTTGATAAGGAGGAAAAACCGTTTTAGTACGATATTCATTTTTTACAAAGATTCCTAATTTTTTAAAATAATCTTTTTTCATTTCTTCTGCTAAAATTTCATCCCATTTTTTATTAATCATTACTTCCTCCTACACATTTTAAAGTCGTTTTAGAACCATTGCAAACAAGGTTATCAATTTTTACATCTTTCGCAAAAATAGTTTGATTATCATCTATACAAACAGAACCCTCTTGAGCACTAGTTGCAAGTTCTTTTACATTAATACATTTCTTATCATAACCAGATATCCACTTCATTTCCGCTTCTTTCAATAAATTATTGACCTGAATCACAGCCATATTCTTTTTACTTTCTTGAATGGTATCTACTGTATCTTTCACAGGTTCTGGCTTTTTTTCTCCACATCCTACCATTAAAAATAATAACAATCCAATAAATATTTTCTTCATTTTATTCTCCTATCTCATTTGCCATCTCTATAAATATATCAAGAGGCAGAACCTCTGCCCTAACATTTAAATCCATATTGTGTCTTGCCAGCACTTTTTCAATTTTATCTAATGGATAATTTTTTAGATTATTACGTATATTTTTTCTTTTCTGAACAAAACTATCTTTTACTAATTTAAAGAACACTTCCTTATTTTTTACAGCGATTTCTTGTTCTTTTTTTCTAAATTCTACAATAATACTATCAACATTTGGTTTTGGTAAAAATACATTTCTACTAACATCCATTAATTTTGATACTTCAAAATAACAATTTAAAAATACTGTTAAAGAATTATAATCTTTAGAACCAGGTTTTGCTTTAAAGCGGTCCCCTACTTCTTTTTGGACCATAACAACAATTTTATCCACAGGAATTTTATCATTTATCAATTTCATAATAATTGGAGTTGTAATATAGTATGGTAAATTTGCTACTACATACACTTTTTTATAGATATACTTTTTCAAATCACTTAATACATCAGCCTCTAAAAAATCTTGGTAAATAATATCGATATTATTTAAACCAGAAAGATTTTCCTCTAGGACACTTTTTAATGTAGTATCTATTTCATAACATAATACTTGTTTTGCAATTAACGCTAATTTATAAGTTAAAGAACCTGCTCCTGGACCTATTTCAATTACTAATGTATCTGAGTCTACTTTTGATTTTTCAATAATATTATTAATAATGTTTTCATCAATAATAAAATTTTGACCAAACTTCTTTTTTAATTGGAAGTCATTTTCATTCAAAGTATTTTGCATTCTTTTAGGAGAATATTCCATAAAATCACCATTATTATTGTAATATAAATCAAATATTTATACAAGAAAAAAGATGGAATTACCAACCCCATCTTTGTACACTAAATTTAACATTTTTTCCGCCTGTATTTGTTCCTTTAGAATCTCCTTGATATACGAATGCTAAATCCATCCAAATAACACCTTGCTTATAAGCCTGTCTCATGGTACCACCAGTGTCTAATACAACTGCATAGAAAGGGTCAATCTTACCATTATCGATAAGAACCATAGTACCACAAGGAAAACCACCCAAATCAGCTGCTATAATGCGAACTTTTCCATAAGAAGAATCTGTATAATACATTCCATCTCTTGTTAAACTAAAATTTTTCCCAGATTCTGTACGACAAGCAACAGTTCCTGTTTTACTACATCCTGCACAGTCAGATCCATAAGTAGTTAACCTACCAGTGTATTCCCCTACTCTTGCTGTTCCTACTTCTACTAATTGCTTAATAGGATTTCTAAGAATTTTTTTAGTACCATTATCATAGGTGTAACTTAATCCATCTGTTCCCTCTCTTAAAACTACTTTTTCAGAATTCTTAGACTTAGAGGAATTATACACATATTCTGTATCATAAGGAATTACTTCATTTACAACAGAAACAGTCTTTGTATAA
The DNA here is from genome assembly GCA_910589375.1 of uncultured Bacilli bacterium. GTDB lineage: Bacteria > Bacillota_I > Bacilli_A > RF39 > UBA660 > UBA5578. The sequence continues at coordinate 204,301 of CAJUTK010000001.1, forward strand.
CTAGTATTTTCTACATCTACCATTTTTTCTTGATAATCTCCTAGTCCTAAAAAAGAAACTAAGGAAACCGCCAAAACAGACAGCCAATTACCAATTAACTTTAGTAAATAGATTTCCATAAGGTCACCTCATAAAAGCTCTAAAGCTAACGAAATTGTATCATAAAGAAATAGGCAAGTCAAATTGATCGATAGCATTTAAAGCAGTGGTATGAATTACTTCTTCTTTACTTAACCCTTTTATTTCTGCTATTTTTAAAGCCACAATATCCGTATTAGAAGGCTCATTTTTCATGCCTCTAAATGGCTCTGGAGAAAGATAGGGACTATCTGTCTCTAGTAATAAATATGCAAGTGGTAACTTTTTGACTACTTCTTTTAACCTAGTTCCATTTTTAAAAGTTACTACTCCTCCTATCCCAAAACGAATGTGCAAAGATAAAAATCTTTCTGCCATTTCTATACTTGAGCCATAACAATGTAGAACATATTTTACATCTGGATATTTCATCATAATATCATAGGTATCCATAATAGCATCTCTACTATGAACCACAACTGTTTTATTGTATTTTTGAGCAAGAATAATTTGTTTTTCAAATAATTCTTTTTGCTTCTCTTTTGTCGTTTCATCATAGTGATAATCAAGACCTACTTCTCCTATGCCAACTATTTTAGAATCATTAATGTGATCTTCTATCCATTTTAAATCTGACTCTTGATAACTTTCTACAAATTCTGGATGAATGCCGATAACACCATAAATAGAGTCTTTTTTAATACGCTCTAGCACTTCCTTATTGGTCCTACTATCGCACCCTGCTGTAATCATAATGCCAGGCATTCTTTCTATAACTTCCTCTAAGTTATCATAATATTCTTCTTCTAAATGACAGTGAGTATCTATCAACATAAAATCACCAAAGCTATTATATCACAAATAAAAGGAATCTACCTATTCTCTATAGACTCCTTATCTTCTATTTCTTTTTCTATCTTTATCTTATATGCCATATAAGAAATTAATACTAACAAATACAAAATGTCTGTAATTTGATTACTAACTACAAAACTACAAAATACTAAAATCGATACAAAGGAAAGTAATAATACAAAATCCTTAGACATCCTCTTTTCTTTTGTTTTCATATTTTTTCTCCTCACAAAATAGAGTATAACATAAACTCTTTTATTTAGAGATAAAAACTTATCGACAAAGTTAGTCATTTTACGGTAGTTTACAATAATATTAGATTTATCTAAAAAGACCAGTCGTTGCTTTTACTTCATATTTATTTATTTTAGGTTTAATTTCTTCATTGAAAAGAATTTCATTACTCTTATATCCAAAATAAATTGTTTTTAAATCATCGCTTGTTTTCATAGGCGCTAGAGGAAATCCACTTAAAGACTCAGAAATTGTTTCCCCATTTAATTTTAAATTCGTATAAGAGACAGCTCCATAAGTCTCTACTTTTTTATTATTAACCGTATATTTTCTTCTATAAACCATATATAATTCATTATAATCTGTTTTGGAAACCAATAAATACATTCCAACATATTCCCACTTACTAGAATCAGGATTTTGCAGAGTAGTTGTCCAATGATTTAGAACATTCAAACTATCTATCTTTAACTTTGATAATGAACTTTCATTAATTTGAGAAATTTCTGTTATATAATCCTTTTTTAAAGGTGTATTTTCTGTTGATGTATTAGTGTTACCAACTGAGCTTTCTGCCATTGGAAAATCTTTTGCTTGACCATTAAAAAGACTATTAAAATCTTTAAAAAAGAAGACAAAAGAGAATATTGCCATGATAAAAATAGCAGCAATAAAAATCATTACGCCATAAAATGAAATCTTATGAATTTTACTAGCTTGCCTAAATTCCTCTAAACTTAATTGATACACATCCTCTGCAAACCCATTCAAATGATCTTTTGTTTCTTTTTCTATAAATATTTCCTGTTTACAATATTCGCATTTTGTCTTAGTAGCATTTTCATTAAAAGATAAACTTGCCCCACAACCTGGGCACTTTTTTTGTACTAACTTCATATACGCCTCCTATTAAACTTATTATAACATATCATATAAAAAAGAAGAGCTACTTCTGTAGTTCCTCTAAAAATTTATCTTTATCAATACGCGCAAATAAAGGTTCTGGATTATTTAATTCTTTTCCACTTTCTAATCCACCAAATTCTTTTATACTATCAAAATCTATTTTATCCGTATTTAATTGACTATAAATTTTTTCTGATGTTTCTGGTAAGAAGGAATGAAGTAATACCGCACCAATTCTAATAGATTCTAATAAATTATAAATAACAGTCTTTAATCTTTCTGTATTTCCTTCTTTAGCAAGTGTCCAAGGGCAAGTCTCATCAATATATTTATTGCTTCTTCTAAAAATCTCAAATACGTGGTCAATTGCTTCTGCTACTTTTAAAGATTCCATAGCATTACTAGTAGCATAAATAGATTCTTTCACAACATTTTTTAAATCTACATCTAATTCTTCTTCAGTACCGATAGATGGAACAATACCATCAAAATATTTTTTAGCCATTGAAATTGTTCTATTAACTAAATTTCCTAAGATGTTTGCTAAATCAGAATTATATCTTTCAATCATTAATTCATAGGTTAAATTTCCATCGTTTGCAAAAGGAATTTCATGAAGTACATAGAAACGTACTGCATCTACACCAAAAAGATCTGCTAAATCATCTGCATATACTGCATTCCCCCTACTTTTTCCTATCTTATCATTATTGGTAAGTAACCAAGGATGACCAAATACTTGCTTTGGTAATTCTAAGTCTAATGACCATAAGAAACATGGCCAATAAATCGTATGGAAACGAATAATATCTTTACCAATCAAATGTAAGTCTGCTGGCCAATACTTTTTAAAATTATCAGTTGGATTTTCTGTATCGTAACCTATCTCTGTAATATAGTTTGTTAAGGCATCTAACCATACATAAACAACATGTTTAGGATCAAAATCTACTGGAATTCCCCAACTAAATGATGTCCTAGATACACATAAATCTTGTAATCCTGGTTTGATAAAATTATTAAGCATTTCGTTCTTACGAGATTCTGGTTGAATAAATTCTGGATGTGTTTCAATATATTCTACTAATCTATTTTGATATTTTGATAATTTAAAGAAGTAAGCTTCCTCACTCTTTTCTTCTACCTCTCTACCACAGTCTGGACATTTTCCATCCACTAATTGAGATTCTGTCCAGAAAGATTCACAAGGAGTACAATATAATCCTTTATATTCTCCCTTATAGATATCTCCTTTATCATACATTTTCTTAAATATTTTTTGAACCTTGGCTTCATGTTCTTCGTTAGTTGTTCTAATAAAATAGTCATAGCTAGTATTCATTTTATCCCATATCTCTTTGATTTGGGCTGCTACTTTATCAACATATTCTTTTGGACTTACCCCTGCATCTTTAGCTTTTAATTCAATCTTTTCTCCATGTTCATCTGTTCCTGTTTGGAAATAAACATCGTATCCTTGTGCTCTTTTAAAACGTGCAATTGCGTCTGCTAAAATAATTTCATACGTATTTCCAATATGTGGTTTACCTGATGTATAAGCAATTGCTGTTGATATATAATATTTTTCTTTCATAATATCTCCTCCTAATAATCTGATTCTCTATCTATAAAATCAGTTTCTTCATTATCTACTACTAAATATTTTATGAACATTCCCTGACACATGCCATCTCCTTTTTTAACGACATAATCTTCTGTTCCCTCGTTTTGAATACGTATCCACATGTGCCCATTATTATTCTTATTATTATAGTAATCGGCATCAATTACCCCTACTTGGTTGCACATTCGCACATTATACTTAAATCCCATACTACTTCTATCTACCAGTAATAAAGCATCATCTGATTCCATTGATACTTTAATACCAGTTGGAATTTTTTTAATTTCACCTGGTTTTAACGTGTAGTCAAACAATGCATAAAAATCATACGCTGCTGCATATTTTGTTTCTCTTTTTGGCAAAGAATACTCTTCATATAGTTCTTTATCATCAGCTATATCTTTCTTGAATTGCTCAAAAGTAATTTTTTCAAACTTTCTCATACTATCACTCCTTTCGGTAATAAAAAAATCACATCCTACATAAGGACGTGATTCACGCGGTACCACCTTAATTTATAAATTAATATTTATACACTCAAAGCCTTAACGCGGCACACGTTTTATACTTTCCTATAAAAAGCTCCAGACCCATTCGAAATAATTTCCATTTACTTGCTTTCACCTAACCAAGCTCTCTTTAAAATATCCATTATTTTTCTTTCCTTCTTCGCCTTTGAATGGCTACATTATAGCACATTCTCTAACATTCTTCAAGATATTTTTTTAAAAACAAAGTGGCAAAAGAAAGAAGATCTCGTGATTGCTCTTCCTTCGAAAAGAAAACTAATCTCCCTGCTTCTTTTTCATCTAACACGATAGGTATGGATATACATTCTTCATCTTTTAACTTTTTTTCTAGCTTTTTTTTAGACAGAGTAGTTGGATATTGTATGATTTCATAATCTTCTAATAATAATCCTTCAATATGATAATGTTCATAAATAGAATTAAGTAAAATTTCAGCTAAAAAAACAATTTCTCTAATACTAGAATACTTCTTAATTGATAAAGATTCTTGAGTACAAGATAATTCTAATAAATCACCATTATGAATATCCATTTGCTTTCTAATATCCTTTGGTAAAACAAGACGCCCTAATTCATCTATTTTTCGTATAATTGTAGTTTTTCCTCTTTGCATAAAAACTCCCTTCTAATACTATTCTGTTTTTTTTAAAACAATTTATACTTTGAAAATAAAAGAAATTGTGCTATAATCGTATAATGCACAAAAGGAGGAGTAAACGATGAAAGAAACTGTTATTTTTGGCCATAAATTACCAGATACGGATAGTGTTTGTAGTGCTATTTCACTTGCTTACTTAAAAAATGCGTTAGGCGTAAAAGCATCTCCTAGAGTTCTTGGCGATATTAATGCTGAAACCAAATTTGTTTTAGATTATTTTCATATAAAAGAACCAAGATATTTAAACGATGTAAAATTACAAATTGGTGACATTGACTATGAAAAAGATATCTACTGCGATAGACACGAATCACTTTATAATACTATTTCTTATATGAGAAAAAATCATTTAAGCTCTATTCCAATAGTAGATGAAAAGAAAAAATTTTTAGGTCTACTTTCTATGAAAGATATTACAAATGAACTAATTAGTTGGGATTATGATGTTATCAATACTTCTTTTGATAACATTTTAAATACTCTTGAAGCTGAAGTAGTATTAAAATTTGATGAAGAAATTACGGGAAATGTAATGGTAGCATCTTTTAGAAGCACTTCTTTTATTAACAATATTGAACTTGATAATAATTCTATTTTAATTGTTGGAGATAGACACAGTATTATTGAATATGCTGTTGAAGCGGGAGTTAAAATGCTAATTGTTACTGGCAGTAATGATATTAAGCCAGAACATGTAGAAATTGCTAGAAAAAATCATGTTAACATTATAAAAACCTTTTTAAGAACTTTTAATGTTGTAAAAGTTGTGGGAATGTGTAACTATGCTGAAACATTAATGTGTGAAAATAACATTGTTTATGTTCAAGAAAAAGATTATATTCATGATTTCTCTGAAATGACAAATAAGCTACGTTATAAAGTATTCCCAGTTTTAGATCAAAATAAAACATGTCTTGGAGTCATTCAATTAGCAGATTTAGTAAACAAACACCGTAAAAAGGTAATCTTAGTTGATCATAACGAAAGAGAGCAAAGTGTAGATGGATTAGAAGAAGCAGAAATTATAGAAATAGTAGATCATCATAAAATTGGTACTATTGGTACTTCGCAACCTATCAATTTTAGAAATATGACAGTAGGTTGTACTTGCAGTATTATTTATCTATTATTTAAAGAAAATAAAGTAGAAATACCAAAAGATATTGCTGGTCTAATGTTATCTGCTATCATATCTGATACCTTATTATTTAGATCTCCTACTGCTACTGAGTTAGATAAAGAAATTGCTTTTAACTTATCTCAAATAGCAGAAGTAGACATAGACAAATATGGATTAGAAATGCTAAAAGGCGGTTCCTCATTAAAAGGTAAGACAGTAGAAGACTTCCTATTTACGGATTTAAAAACCTATGCATTTGAACATACTAAATGTGGAGTTGCTCAAATCAATACCTTAAATATCGAAGAAATTGATGTTAAAAAAGAAAAATTATGTAAATTAATAGAAGATACTACTAAAAAAGAAAATTACCATACAATATTACTTCTAGCAACAGATGTTATTGAAGGTGGTTCTTATATTTATTATAATAAGTCTAGTGAAGAATTAATTGCTAATGCTTTTAAATTAAAAGATATTCATCAGGGATATTTCTTACCAAAAGTAGTATCTCGTAAAAAACAAGTTATGCCAGCTATTTTAAATGTATTTGAAGACAAATAAAAACTTCCTTAATTGGAAGTTTTTTTATTATTCTTTTAAAGAATCTTTTATAATACTTAGCAAATCCATTAAATAATAAATATAATGTTTATCTAGATTTATAGTGTCTAAAGTAATAATTAATTCCTTATTTTTCATACTAAATCTAAATTTACGAGTTAATGAACAAACACGTAAGAATAATTCATCCCCATTTACTTTTTCTGTCAACTCTCTTGGTATATGAACTTCTATAAAATTCTTTGTTTGAACAATTCTGTTGATATTTAATTCTTTCGCTTTATTTTCAAATAATTCTTCACGCATATAAATTAAAATTTCTTCGCTTAAAGTACCAAATCTATCTTCTAGCTCTTGTTTTATTTTTTCAAAATCTTCTTCTGTTTGAATTTTATTAATCATTTTATGAATTTCAATCTTTAAATCTTCTTCTTCAACATAATCATCATCTATGGAAGTAGCTACTTCTAATAATGGCTGTTCGGCTACAGTTTCCTCTTCTACTACTTTTTTACCCTTTAATTTATTTACTTCATCGTTAAGCATACGAATGAATAACTCTACTCCAACAGAATCTACAAAACCTGCTTGCTCACTTCCTAAGATATCCCCCGCTCCACGGATGGATAAATCTCTCATAGCAATACTGAATCCACTACCTAATTCTGTAAATTCTTTAATAACACTCAAACGTTTAGTAGCTATATCAGATAAAACCTTTCCCTTATTATACATAAGATAACAATAAGCAATTTTATTACTTCTGCCTACTCTACCACGTATTTGATATAACTGGGATAATCCAAATCTATCCGCATCGATAATAATTAATGTGTTAACACTTGGAATATCAATACCTGTTTCAATAATGGTTGTACAAAGAAGAATATCATATTCTCTTTCCATAAAATGAATCATGACATCTTCTAATTCTTTCTTATCCATTTGACCATGGGCACATACAATTTTAGCTTCTGGTACTAAAGACGCAATCTCTCTAGCTTTAGTTTCCATATCATCAATATGATTATAAAGAATAAATACTTGTCCATTACGAGCCATTTCTTTATAAATAGCATCTTTAATAATCTGCTTATTCTCTTCTAATACATAAGTTTGAACAGGATACCTATTTGTAGGTGGGGTTTCTATTAAAGATAGACTTCTAACTCCTGTCATAGACATTTGAAGAGTTCTTGGTATTGGTGTTGCAGAAAGCGTTAAAACATCAATATTCGTCTTATATTGCTTAATTTTCTCCTTATGTTTCACGCCAAACCTTTGCTCCTCATCAATAACTAAAAGACCTAAGTTTTTAAACTCAATATCTTCACTTAAAATTCTATGTGTACCAATTAATAAATCTACTTTTCCATCTTTTAATCTCTCTAATACTTGTTTTTGTTTTTTAGGAGTTACAAAACGATTTAATAACTCTATTTCTACTGGAAAATTCTTAAATCTATCAATAGCATTATGATAATGTTGACTTGATAAAATAGTAGTAGGACAAAGAAAGGCTACTTGTTTTCCAGATAAGATTGCTTTAAAAATAGCACGGAAAGCAACTTCTGTTTTTCCATATCCTACATCTCCACATAATAATCTATCCATTGGATGAGTACTTTCCATGTCCTTTTTAATCTCATCAATGACTCTCAATTGATCGACTGTCTCATCATAAATAAATTCTTTTTCAAACTGAATTTGTTCTTCCTCATCCTCTTTAAAAGCAAATCCTACAGTACTTTCTCTTAAAGCATATAGCTCTAATAAATCTGCAGCAATACTTTCAATTTTATTCTTTACTCTTAACTTTGTCTTCTGCCACTCTACTCCTCCTAATTTATTTAATTTAGGAGCTACACCATCAGAAGCTGAATATTTACTAATAAGTTCCAATTTTTCAACAGGGATATATAACTTATCACCAGCCTTATATTCCAGCATTAAATAATCTTTTTTTAACCCATTTTTTACAAGAGTTTTAATTCCACAATATCTACCAATACCATGGACATTATGAACAATGTAATCTCCTATTTCTAGTTTATTAATATCCCTAACTTTACTACCCATCTTAAAGTTTGTTTTATAAGCACTATTTACTTCTTTTTGATTAAATATTTCTTTTTCACTAATAACAATCGTATTTTTATAAATATAGCCTTCTGAGATTTTAGTTAAAACAATATTGATTTTTCCTTCAAAAAGTTCTTTTTCATTAGTTAAAATAATTTTATCATTCTCTAAATAATCCATTAATTTATTTGCTAAATATCTACTTCCTAAACAAATAATAACAGTATATTTATCCTTTAAGTACTGATTTAGGCGTTTATTAATTTCATTAGCATTCCCTTTAAAATTCTCAACTGGGTATGATTCATATTTTAAAATAGTTTTAGCAGTTTTTACTTCATTATCAAAATTAATAAGGTATAAAACATTTTTAGGAGTCGTAAAGGGGAACATATAGGTTGTTGATTCTTGCTCTTCATTGTTTTTCTTGTATTCTTCTACCTCTTCAAATAAAATAGTAACACTCGCTTCAATTGTCTGATAGTCATTGAAAACTACTAGAGGATTATCTACATATTCCCATAAATGAGAAGGTGTTACATAATTTGGTAAATTCCTTTGCTTTTCTTCTATTTCTAATGGTTTTCCAATTAAAAATTCTGTATTAGGAGAAATAGATATCTCTTTTTTGGGTTCTATAGTAAGCTGTGTTTCTACATTGAATTCACGAATACTTTCAATAGTATCTCCCCAATATTCAACACGAATAGGATTATCTGCACCTATTGGGAATATATCAATTACATACCCACGAACGGCTATTTCACCAGTCTTATTTACTAAAGTTTCTCTTGTATATCCAATTGAAAATAATTTATCAACAAGTTCTTTAACAGCATAATCTTCATTCATTTTTAAAGTAATATAACTATTTTTATAAATTTCTTTAGGTGGAAGAAACCTCAAATATCCCATTAAATTTGTAACAATAATGCATTTTTCTTCTGTAATCTTTTTCAATGTTTCTAAACGAGAAATTTTTAATTCTGGAGATATGGCAAGTGCTTCGCTTGTTAAAAAATCATCCATAGGAAAAAAATAAACAGACTTTGTATAATTTAAAAACTTTTGATAATAAAGGTTTGCCTCATATAAAGAAGAACACACGAAAAGAACAGATTGATCTTTCATTTCAAACTGTTGTACTAAGTACTGTACCTTCAACTCTGGGGTAAGGCCTATAATACCTTCTTTTTCTTTTTTGATTTCTTCTTCATTAAATACAGAAAACCTATTCATAATTTTCCTCCTTTAAACGCCAAAAATGATAAATTTATCATTTACCATTATATTTATTCATTAAATTTTCAAATGTCATCTTAGGATAATCCTTAAAAATATCTACTATTTTATCTAATGTTTTATTCATAATTTCTTTTTCTTCTCCTGAGAAATGACCTAAAACATAATCCTTGGTATCCAACTTCTTATTATTTGATATTCCAAATTTAATACGCTTATATTCCTTTGTTTGTAAGTGTTGCTCAATATTTTTAATACCATTATGTCCTCCACTACTTCCTTGATACCGTAGTCTATAAGTACCTACACTAGTATCTAAATCATCATAAATGATTAGAATGTCAGATATTGGTATTTTAAAGAACTGAACATAATCTTTAATAACTTCTCCCGATAAATTCATATATTTTTGAGGTTTTAATAAGATATATTTTTCTCCTTCATAGTACCCTTCTGCATAAATTCCTTGAAATTTCTCTTTTTGAAAATCAATATTTAAAAATGTTGCAATTCTATCAAGTGCCATAAATCCTACGTTATGCCTTGTATTTTCATATTCTTTACCAGTATTTCCTAAACCAACTATTAATTTCATTTAGTATCCTCTACTTTCAAGTATTCATTATATACTTCACTTTTCTTCATATTGCGCTCTTTTGCTACTTGTTTCATGGCATCCATTTTGCTCATACCATCCTCTAGATAGAGATTAACATGTTCTAGAAGTGATAAATTAGAAAAATCTTTACTTTCTTTATTTCCTTCTACTACGAGTACCATTTCTCCTTTTAATTCAAGGCTTTGTTCCAATAAAGTGGAAATTGTTCCACGATAAATTTCTTCATATTTTTTTGTTATTTCCCGGGAAATAGTCATTTTTCTGTTATTTCCCAGAATTTTTTTTAAGCTCTCTAAAGTCCCCTGAAGACGATGTGGGGCCTCATAAAAAATCATAGTGGCTTTTTCATTTTTTAAAGCTTCTAACTCTTTTTCTCTTTTAGAAGCTTTACTATTTAAAAAACCATAGAATAAAAACGGCATTGGCGCAAGTCCTGAAGTAATAAGCGCGGGAATTAACGCTGTAGCGCCTGGTAGTGCTACTACATTATATCCTTCTTCTATTATGAATCTAGCAAGTTCATAACCTGGATCACTAATAACAGGTGTCCCTCTATCGCTTACAAGACCAACATTTTTACCATCTTTTAAATATTCTAATATTTTATCATGATTTTGTACTTCATTATGTTCATGATTAGCAATCAATTTCTTTTTAATTCCTAAATAGTTTAAAAATAATCCTGTTTCACGTGTATCCTCACAAAAAACTACATCTACTTCTTCTAATACCTTTACTGTCCTATAGGTAATATCATCCATATTTCCAATAGGTGTTGGGATTAAATAAAGAGTTGGACTACCATCATAACTTTTTTGCGACATAAAAACACCTCTAATTCTCTTCAAAAAACTTTTTTACTTCCTCTGTATAATCTCCTGTTGCTGTATGACTATATAAAGGGCTTAATACTTTTAATCCTGGCTTTCCTAATTTTCTTCCTTCTATTAAAAGGATATTGGCTTCCTCATCTGGATGTGGATAAACAAATTGAATTTTTTTGGGCTCGATATGATATTTCCTCATCATTTCAATAATCTCTATTAAACGTTCTGGCCTATGAACAATCCCTAAGACACCATTAAAATTAAGAAGTTTACTACTAACTTGCATAAGCTGCTCTAAATTTAGATATACTTCATGCCTTGCAATTGTTTTATAAGTACTTTCATTTACATTAGAATCTTCTTTATATTTAAAATAAGGGGGATTACATGTAATAATATCAAAAGTTCCTTCCTCTAGTTTCTTAGATACTTCGTTAATATCGCCCTCTATGATTTTAATTCTATCTTCTAGATTATTACAACTAACAGAATCTCTAGCTAGAGAAGCTACTTCTGATTGTAATTCTACTCCTATAATAGAAGCATCTGTTTTTGTTGATAAAATAAGGGGAATGGGCGCATTTCCACAGCCTATATCTAATATTTTTTTAGCTTTTTTTGAAATAGTAATAAAATTCGGTAATAATACCGAATCTAATGAAAAATGAAACATGCTTGTATCTTGATAAATATACAAGTTTTTATATCCTAATAGATAATTTTTAACCCTCATTTTTTTCTTTTTCCAATTCTACAATTCCCACTTCTGGAATATTTACTCTATAAGTTCCTTTTAAAACATCTATGCTGATAACTTTTCCTTCACCTTGTTCTGTTTGAACTTTTTTTCCTACTTTAGGTAAACCTTGTCTTAAATCCTTATAACACTCATCTTCATATTTTAAACAACATAAAAGTCTTCCACAGACACCATTAATCTTGGTTGGATTTAATGCAATATTTTGATTTTTTGCCATATTGATAGAAACAGAATCAAAATCTGATAAATATTTTGCACAACAAAGTGGTCTTCCACAACTTCCATATCCACCTACTTCTTTAGCTTTATCACGAACTCCTACTTGCCTTAATTCTATTCTAGTTTTATAGATAGTAGCTAAATCCTTCGCTAAAGAACGAAAATCCACTCTCTCATCGGCCATAAAACGGAAAAACAATTGAGATCTATCTAATGTATAACTAGCATCGATAATATACATTTTTAATTTATATTTATCAATTAGATCTCTACATTTTTTTAATGCTTTTTTAGCATCTTCTATATTTTTCTCATTTTTCGCTAAATCTTTATCCGTTGCCTTTCTAATAATCCTAGAAAGCGCTGATTTTAATTTTTCATCTTCCATTTCAAAAGGTTCTGTAGCAATAAATCCTAGTTGTTCCCCTCTTTCGGTTTCTACTACTACAGGCTCTTTTAAAGAATATTCACAATTGCCTGGAGAAAAGTGATATACTTTACCATTTAATTTATAATTTACACCAATTACTTGAATCACTATTTCACCTCCATTAAATCTATTACTAACTTGTCCATTAACATAGTAGCATTTACATTGAATTTTATCTTTTCACTTAATTCTAATAGTATTTCTAGTTTTTTACATATTATTAGGGTAGAATTACTCTCAGATACTTTGTGTATATCATCCACATATTCTTGAAAAAATTCTAAACGTTTTCCTAATAAATGATTTAAAACATCCTTATAATACAATATAAACCACTGAAAAACAAGATATAACATTTTTTTATCATTAAACTTTTCTAGAAATGGTTTATTTTTATATATAATTGCCTGATAACCGTTTTTTTCGAAGAAATTGATATATTCTACCATAGAAGCTATTTTGTCCTCTGTATCGCCATTATTTAAGAAATTATCAATATCTTCTTGATTATGAAAAGAAGAATAAACAAGTAAAGTCTTTGTATCTATATTTTCTTCCTTTAATTTATTTTCTTTTTTCAAAGACAATACTTGGCAACGTGAAACAATAGTATTCATTACCTGATAAGCATTATCCACCAAAAGAATAGCAGTAATTCCAACGACAGGCTCTTCTAGAAATTTTAAAATAGAATTAGCAGAAGAAGTATTTAACTTGTCCGCTCCATCAATAATATAAATTTTTTGATTTCCAACTAAAGCTTTTCTATTAAATTCTTGTTGTAACTCTTCTAATTGTTCTTTTTTTATCCATTGCCCTTCTGGATGAATAATTTTAATTTCCAAAAAATTACCATCATCAATTACCTTACATTGATTGCATCCATTACACTTTTCCACATTTGTATAATGATTTGGGCATAATAAATATTTTGCAAAAGAAAGAGCAAAATCTAAACCTTTAGAATATCCATTCAATTCAATTAGATAAGCATGTGTTACTGTATTCTTTTTAATTGCATTTAATAATGTCTGATAAATAATGGGTTGTTCTTGTTTGTACTCATCTAACATACTTACCTCCTACTAATAAATATATATCAGTATTAAAACCAAAGAAACCAGAGCTGGAACCCCTAATATGGACACAGAAAGAACTGTAATTACATTGATGGGAATCATCAAGTTTAATGGTTGTACTAATAAATTATATCCATAAAGCAAAAAAGAACTAATAATGATTTTTCGAATCCACTTCAATATTTTCCTCATACATTTCACCTAATAAAATGTATTCAAATAAGGACCATTAAGAACTAATCATCATTAGATATTTTTTTTCTATTTTCAAGCGCTAACTCAAGCGTTAAAGAATCTACATAGTCCATATCAGCTCCAAGAGGCACACCATGGGCGATCTTAGAAACTAGGATATTGGATTTATCAAGTATCTTTGAGATATAAAGAGATGTTGTTTCCCCTTCTACACTTGGCTTTAATGCTAAAATTACTTCTTCTATATTTTCTTCTCTAATACGGTTAATCATTTCTGGTATATGGATATCTTCTGGGTTAATTCCATCTAAAGGAGATATTAACCCATCTATGACATGATAATATCCATGAAATGTTCCAAGTTTTTCAAACAACATAATATTTTTAGGGCTTTCTACTACACATAGTAACTTAGCATCTCTAGAATCATCCTTACAAATCTCACATAAATCATCCTCTGCTAAATTATTACATCTAGAACATTTCTTTATTTTTGTTTTTGTATTTTTTAAAGATTCAGAAAAAACATCAATCGTTTCCTGCTCAAAATTTAAAGTAGAAAGCGCTAAACGTTCCGCTGTCTTTTCCCCTATTCCTGGTAATTTTTGAAAACATTCTATTAGATTTTGAATTGTTGTTGGATACTTCATTAGAATAACCCAGGCATACCTTTCGTATAGGCACCCATCTTCTCTTCTACTACTTTATCAACTTGTTTCATAGCATCATTTATTGCTACCATAATCATATCCTGTAACATTTCAATATCCTCTTTATCTAAAGATTCTGCATCAATATTTACTGATAACAATTCTTTCTTTCCATTCAGTACTACTGTAACTAAAGAAGATTTTCCTTCAAAAGTCATAGCATCTATTTTCTTTTGAGTCTCCATCATATCTTTTTGTAATTTTTGCGCTTGCTTCATCATAGCTTGCATATTCATAATTATTCCTTCTTTCTATTCGTATTCCACAATATTATCAAACAGCTCATCAATAATATTTGTCTTATGTACACAAATATTTTCTTGTTCAAAAACTTTGTGGATATCTATTGTTTCCTCTTGAAATACATACTGATTTTTCTTAGCATTAAATTCTTTTTTTATGGCATCCCATTCATTCTCATCTACTGCTATCATATGGTATTCACCATGTAGATAATCAGCAAAGATCTTTTCAAACGATAAAATTTCTAAATTAAAAGCCTCTGCCATTAAGCTTGTTTTATAAACAAATATCATATATTGATTACTAATAACTTTTAATTCCCCATCAAATAGCAAAGATATCAATTTACTATAATCTGGATTCATCAATAATTCTTTTAGTTCCTCTAATCTTTCTTTAAATTGATTTCGATTTTTTTGAGATACAGAAACTAAAGCATTATTAATTCTAATTTTTTTGATTTCTTCTAATTGTGCCCTAGATTCTTCTGGCAAAACAGAAGAAGCATCTATTTCCTTTTTCTTTGGTTTAGAAATAGGTTTTATTTCCTCTTCTTCCATAACTGGTAATTCTATAGGACCATTTATTGGCTTGACAGTTTCCACTTTACTAGCATTTGGTTTGTTTTCTGTTTTCGGTTGACTGACAGCCGCTTGATTTTTCTCTGCTATCGATATTACTGTTTGATCATCGGTCATTTTTATCATTTCAATTTCCAGCAATATTTTATTATTACTAGAATTTTTCATATTTCCAATCAATTCTGATAAAGAATGGATATAGCTATATATTTGACTATTATTTATCTTTTGCTTGATAGTTTCATAATATTCTTCTTTTTCTTCAAAATATTCTGGAACATTACTATATAAGATAATATTTTTTAATTCATCAATTAATTCTTGAACAATTTTTACAAGGTTTCTTCCTTGATTTTCATAATTTTCTATTTTTTCTAAAAGACCAATCATATTTTTATCAATAATACAATCAATGAAACTTCTAATTTCTGTTTTATCTACAGTACCATTAATATCATGTACATCTTGTAAAGTAATAGTATCACTAGCATAGGATACCGCTTGGTCTAACATGCTGATAGAATCTCTTAGCCCACCGTCTGCTAAAAGAGCTATTTCATTTAAAGCTTCATCCGTGATGTCAATAGATTCTATGTCTGCGATATATCTTAATCTAGTTACAATATTTTTATTACTAATCTTCTTAAAATCAAATTTTTGACAACGAGATAATATAGTTCTCGGTATCTTATGTGGTTCTGTTGTAGCAAATATAAAAACAATATGGGAAGGCGGCTCCTCTAACGTTTTTAATAATGCATTAAAGGCTTGTGTGGTAAGCATATGTACCTCATCTATAATATAAATTTTATATTTACTATTAGATGGAACTAGCCCTACTTTATTACGAATTTCCCTTATTTCATCTACACCATTGTTAGATGCTGCATCAATTTCAATAACGTCAATATTTTGATTGTTATTTATTTGGGTACATGAAACACATTCTTCACAAGGGCTTAAATTTTCTAAATGTTCACAATTCAAAATTTTGGCATAAATCTTTGCAATACTTGTCTTTCCAGTCCCTCTTGGCCCCGTAAAAAGGTAGGCGTGACTTACCATATTATTATTAATAGCATTTGTCAATGTTTTGATAATTACTTCTTGCCCTACTACATCATCAAAGTTTTTAGGACGATATTTTCGGTATAATGCCTGATACATTTTCCACCTTCTTTACTAATATAATTATACACTTTTTGTATCAGAATTTAAAGGTGATTTTCTTTTCTTTTGAAAGAAACTTTGCAATAGTTCTGCTGCCTCTTTATTCTCTATTTTGTCAACAACTACAAAGTGATTATTTCTTTCATCATTTAATATTTGGCCAATACTTTCCACATAGCCAAATTTTGCATTAGAAACGGCATATACAATCCTTTTTATTCTAGATTGAAGGATAGCTCCGCAACACATCAAACATGGCTCTACAGTCACATATAGTGTGCATTCGTTTAATCTCCAATCACCTACTCTATTGCATGCTTCTTCTATAGCAAGAATTTCAGCATGTGCAGTAGCACTTTTATTATGCTCTTTTAAATTATGAGCTCGCGCTATAATATTATTATCATAAACAATAACTGCTCCAATTGGCACTTCATCTAATTCAAATGACTTTCTTGCCTCTATTAAGGCTTCTTCCATATATTTATTATCCATAAAAACTCCTTTGTTTCACGTGAAACATACTTGTACAAAAAAAGCACACACGTTCAGAGCTTCTTAAGGCTGCTACCTTCCGGTCCTGACCTGATTCGAATATAAACGTTGTGCTACTACATAATATACAATATTTATTTTAAAAATGCAATGAAATTAATTTGTTTCACGTGAAACAAAAAAACTTGAGTAAAACAACCCAAGTTTTTTATATTTATTATTTATTTAAGATTATTTCTGTATTATAAGAATCTGTATAACTAACAGAATTGTTTGATTTAACAATAAATTTATGTTTTTCGTCACTTGCTTTTTCTTCAGCATCAGCTATATATTTTGTTGCTTGTAAAATGATTTCCTTGTCGTTATAAGTACAAGTTCCTTCATATATCCAACCACTACCGCCAGTAACATTTCTAGATAAAGAACCAGAATCATCATCATTAATTTTTAATTCCCAAAGGGCCTTTATAGTGAATAATCTTCTTCAGATATAGAGACAGTTGCTTTATATGACCCTGTATAACTTATTTTATTAGAATTACTATTACTAGCGCTACTATTGCTATCTTTGTTTGAATTACTATTTGTTTCCTTACTAGAATTATTTCCACATCCTACTACAAAAGCTAAAAGGCATACTACTACTATTACTTTTTTTATTCTTATCATCTCCTTCTATAAAATATCACAATAAGAAAAAATGGCAATCAAAAAAAGAATGCTTACTCAGCATTCTCTTCCTGTATTTCTTCAGTATTAGCTACTTCTAAAAGTTGTTCTTTCTCAGATGATTGATTATTAATTTCTTCACTATTCTCTATAACTTCTGATTCTTCTTCTGAAATTTCTTCTTCTACCTTTTGTACAAGCGCTACTGTACTTACTTTTTGTTCATCTTTTAAATTAATTAATTTAACTCCTTGAGCAACTCTTCCTGTAGAACTAATCTTTTCAACATCTAGACGAATAATAATTCCACCTTCTGTGATAATCATTAAGTCCTCATCGCCACTTACAATCTTGAAAGAAACAATATTTCCATTTTTTTCTGTTACATTTAAGGCTTTCACACCTTTGCTACCTCTATGAGTCATTCTATATTGATCTATTGGAGTTTTCTTTCCATAACCTTTTTCGGTTACGACAAGTACATCAGCATGATCTGAAGATATTTCCATACCAACAACTTTACCATCACCAACATCAATTCCTCTTACACCAGAGGCTGTTCTTCCCATCATACGAACTTCTTGCTCATTAAATCTAATAAGCCTTCCGTTAGTAGATGCTATTAATATCTCAGCATTACCTTCTGTTATCTTAGCAGAAATAAGTTCATCGTCTTCTCTTAAGGTAATAGCAAGCTTACCACTTGTCCTAATATTTTCAAATTCTGCAATATTTGTTCTCTTAATAACACCATTTTGTGTACATAGTACAACATATGCTGGTACATCACTAGGAGTTGCTTTTAGCATAACATTAACTCGTTCTTCTTTCTCGATTGGAAGTAAGTTAATAATTGGTAATCCCTTAGATTGTCTTGCAAATAAAGGAACTTCATAACCTTTCATACGATATACTTTACCTTTATTTGTAAAGAACATAATGTAATCATGAGTCGTCATAGAAAGAATATTCTCAACAAAATCTTCTTCATTTGTTGTCATTCCCTTAATACCTACTCCACCTCTATTTTGAGTCTTGTAAGTATCAGATGCAACTCTCTTAATATATCCTTTATTTGTTAAGGTAACAATGATATCTTCTACTGGAATTAGAGATTCATCATCAATATAATCAATCGCTGTCATATCAATAGATGTTCTTCTTTCATCTGCATATTTATTCTTAATTTCTAACATTTCAGTCTTAATAATTTGAAGTACTTTTTCTTCGCTAGCTAAAATGCTCTTTAATTCTTCAATTAATTTTAATAAGTTAGCAAGTTCTTCTTCAATCTTAGAACGCTCTAAACCAGTTAATCTTCTTAACTTCAACTCTAGAATACTATCTGCTTGAATTTGACTTAAAGCAAATCTAGTCATTAAAGATTCACGAGCTATTTGATCTGTTTCAGATTCTTTAATAATCTTAATTACTTCATCGATGTTATCTAGAGCAATCTTATATCCTTCTAAGATATGCACACGATTTTCAGATTTCTTTAAATCGAATCTTGTTCTTCTAATAATAACTTCTTTTTGATGGTCAATATATTTTGAAATAATATCCTTTAAAGGTAATGTCTTAGGTGTTAGTCCATCTAACATTAAGAAGTTAATACCATAACTTACTTGGAAAGAAGTATGTTTATATAAATTGTTTAATACTACCTGTGGATTTACTTCTTTTTTAAGGGTAATCGTTATTTTTACACCATCTTTTAAATCGGTATGGTAATCAGAGATTCCTTCTATAATTTTGTTATGAACAAGTTCTGCTACTTTATTTTTTAAATCTAAGGTATTGACTCCATAAGGCACCTCTGTAATGATGATTTGCGTGTGATTTCCGTGCTCTTCTATGGTAGCCCTACTTCTTATCGTAATAGACCCTTTTCCGGTCTCATAGGCCCTTTTAATGCCCGAATTTCCTAATATAATACCACCAGTTGGAAAATCTGGCCCTTTGATGTGTTCCATAAGACCCATGGTATCAATATCTGGATTATCGATATAAGCAACACATCCATCGATTACTTCCCCTAAATTATGAGGTGGAATATTCGTTGCCATACCAACAGCAATACCCATAGATCCATTTACTAATACGTTAGGAAATCTACTTGGTAATACTTTAGGTTCTTTACTAGTCTCATCAAAGTTATCATCCATATCAACTGTTTCTTTATTGATATCTCTTAATAATTCTAAGGAGATTTTAGCTAATCTTGCTTCAGTATAACGGTAAGCAGCAGCCCCATCTCCTTCGATGTTACCAAAGTTACCATGTCCATCTACTAGCATGTAACGTTGTGCGAAATCCTGCGCTAAACGAACCATGGCATCATAGATAGAAGAGTCTCCGTGTGGATGATAATGTCCCATAACGTAACCAACCGTTGTAGCTGATTTCTTATGTGGTTTATCAGGAGTATTTCCTTCTTCATACATAGACCATAAAATTCTTCTATGAACTGGTTTTAAACCATCTCTTAAGTCTGGAATAGCACGAGAGGTAATAACACTCATAGAGTAATCTAGAAAGGAGTCTTGAACTTCATTTACAATATTATTTTCTGATAAACTATCTCTCTCATGGAATTTATCACTAAATTCTTCTGTTGGTTGTAGTTCTTTTTCTTCATTGTTTTCCATAATAACCTCCTATATATCTAGATTCTTAACATTTATTGCATTTTCTTCAATAAATTGTCTTCTAGGTTCTACTTCATCACCCATTAATTTTTCAAATATAGCATCTGCTGCTACACAATCATCTACCGTAATTTTACGAAGAGTACGTTTGTTGATATCCATTGTTGTTTCATTTAACTCTTCAGCATCCATCTCTCCTAAACCTTTCATACGAGCAATTTCTGCACGAGCACGAACGTTTTCAGGTAAGCTTGCAAGATAAGCTTCTTTTTCTTTTTCATCTAAGACATATTTTCTTGTCTTTCCATGCATAATTCTAAATAATGGTGGCTGTGCCGCATAGATATGCCCTGCTTCTACGATGGGTTTAAAGAAACGATAGAAAAGCGTTAATAATAATACACGGATGTGTGATCCATCAACATCGGCATCGGTCATGATAATGATTTTATCGTATCTTAACTTCTCCAAATTGAAGTCTTCCCCTATTCCAGTACCAAAGGCTGTAATAATGGTTCTAATTTCTTCATTTCCAAGGGCTCTATCAAGACGAGCTTTTTCTACATTTAAAATTTTACCTCTAAGTGGTAAGATTGCCTGCGTCATGGAATCTCTTCCCTTTTTAGCAGATCCACCAGCAGAATCTCCCTCGACTATGAATATTTCAGATACTTTTGGATCTTTACTCTTACAATCAGATAATTTTCCAAAGAAATTCGTCATAGCGAGGTCACTTTTACGAGTAATTTCTCTTGCCTTTTTAGCTGCATTACGAGCACGACATGCAAGCATTGCTTTATCGACAATAACACGTGCTTCATTAGGATTTTCAAGTAAAAACTTTTCAAAACCTTCGCTAAATACATTATCAGCTAGTTTTCTTACCTCTGAATTTCCAAGACGACCTTTTGTCTGTCCTTCAAATTGTGGATTTGGATGCTTACAAGAGATAATCATGGTTAAGCCTTCTTTAACGTCATCTCCTGTTAAAGATTCATCTTTTTCTTTTAATAAATTATTCTTCCTAGCATAATTGTTGATAACCCTTGTTAAAGCTCTTTTAACACCCTCTTCATGGGTTCCACCATCATGGGTATTTATATTATTAACGAAAGAATAAATATTTTCATTGTATCCAGTATTGTACTGAAGCGCTACTTCAAACATAACATTATCTTCAGAACCTTCTAAATGAATGATATTTTCATGAATTGGTGTTTTACCTTGATTGATAAATCTTACATATTCAGAGATTCCTCCCTCATACATAAATGTTTCACCAGTAGTATCCTCATCATCTCTATCATCACGAATCGTTATTTTTAAACCTTTATTTAAGAACGCTAATTCACGTATTCTTACTTTCAAAGTGTTAAAATCATAAATATCGGTATCAAATATCTCTGGATCTGGTTTAAAAGTTACAACTGTTCCAGTACGGTGTGGCTCACAAGTATCAATCACTTTAAGTGGTGCTACCGTATGTCCACCATTTTCAAAACGAATATAGTTTACTTGTCCATCTTTATAAACTTTTACTTCTACCCATTTTGATAAGGCATTAACAACAGATGCACCTACACCATGAAGTCCACCAGATACTTTGTATCCTCCACCGCCAAATTTTCCACCTGCATGAAGTACTGTATATACAGTTTCTACTGTAGATAACTTCGTTTTTGGGTGTATTTCAACGGGAATTCCACGTCCATCATCCTTAACAGTAATAGAGTTATCTTTATTGATAATTACTTCAATATTGTTACAATATCCTGCTAAAGATTCATCTATCGCATTATCTACAATTTCCCATACAAGGTGATGTAATCCTTTTACATCCGTTGTTCCTATGTACATACCAGGTCTTTTTCTTACTGCTTCTAACCCTTCTAGGACCTGTATATCCGAAGCATCATAATGTTCTTCATTCATTTTCTTTCACCTCTTTGATTTTGATTAGCTTTCCATTTTCTATTTTAAATAACTTCGATCTCTTAATTAGTTTTGGATCTAAATTATTTAATTCAGTTGTTGTAATAATCGTTTGAATATCTTTTTCTATATATTTCATTAGATTATTCTTTTTATCATCAGATAGTTCACTAAATACATCATCTAATAATAAAATAGGAGTGGTATCTTTATATTTTTTAAAAATAGGGATCTCTGATAGTTTAAGAGCAAGGACTGCTATTCTCTGTTGTCCTTGGGAACCATATAATTTTAAGTTTTTATCCCCAATAAAAAACTCTAAATCATCTTTATGAGGACCTAGTGTAGTAGTCATCATTCTCTTATCATATTCTAATTTTTTCTCAAATTGTTGTAATAAATGCTCTTTTAATTTATCATCTTTAATATTTGGAATATCCATATTAGGAACATACCTAATATGAAAATCATCAACATCCATAATATCTTTATAAATTTTAGGACAATTTTCATTAATTTTCTCAATATATTTCGTTCTCATTTGATAAATTAAAATTGCTTTATCTAACAGATAAGAAGTAACGATATCAAAATAATTTTGATCAATTGACTTCCCTTTCCCCCACTTTTTTAGATAGTCGTTTCTTATTTTCAATAGCTTATTATAATCATTCATTACGATATAATAACTATTATATAGTTGGGATAATTCTACATTTAGGTACTTTCTACGTAGTTGTGGAGATCCTTTTAATATTTCTAAATCATCTGGATAAAAAATAATAATATTCATACTCGATATATAATCGCTTACTTTTTTAATAGAACTATCGTCTATTTTTAAATATTTATTACGATTATCAATTGTTATTTCTAATTTTTTATCTAGTACTCCCCCACTAATGGTTCCTGTAATATGTAAGGATTCTGTATCTTTTTTGATTAGGTTATTATCAATGAAAGATCGATGAGACTTTGTAAGACCTAAAACATAGATACTTTCTAGTAAATTGGTCTTCCCTTGTGCATTGTCTCCATAGATAATATTGATGCCTTTATAAAATCTAGTTGTCAATTTCTCATAATTACGAAAATTTCGTAATTCTATTTTCTTCAAAATCATCTTAATACCTCATTTTTAGCATAAAACGTCTCCTAATTCAAAAATACCCTTAACTAATACTCCTATACACATATACTATTATATCACAAATAAACGCTGAAAAATTAAAAAATAGAGTTTTTTCTCTATTTTTTTTCATTTTTTAACTCATATAGCTTTGCTTTTAGCATAGTAGCTCGGCAAAATTGATTTTCTATTGAATAATACGAGATTGGAACATCTATTTTCTTCTCATTATGAAATTGAATAGTAGTTCCATAAAAATGCTGATGATAGGATTTTATCTTATTTAAAGAAATCCATGCACTATCTAATTTTTTAGGAGATCCGGTTGGAAAAAATATTAAGTTTCTACTTTCTTCAACGATAATTGGAAACTTTGATTTAATGCCTGTTAAATACTTTGTCCCCTCGCATCTACCACGATAACTACTACCATAGTATTTACAATTAAAATCTATTATTTTATGCACATTCTTGTTCACAACATATTCTGTTTCCTCTTCATATACTCTAGAACTTTTTTCATCTATTGGAATAATTGCTAAAGTAGCAGAATTGATTTCATATTCATCAATCACCAAAGACACCTCCCCCCACCAGTAATGAACAACTCTCTTATACTCCTCTACTTTGTCAAATTATGCACATTTATGTTGATATTTCAAAAAAAAGAACATATTTTTAATTAATATGTCCTAATTGGTAAAATTAATTGAATTAAATTTTCACTTTCACCATCTGTAATGATAATTGGTTTAATTTCTCCGTTATATTTGATTTCTATTTCTTCACTATCAAATACTTTAATAGCATCCATCATAAATTTTGAACTAAACGCAATTTTTACATTTTCATCAATTGGGGTTGGTATTTCTACTTTTTCTTCTACATTTCCGATTTCTGGAATGTTAGATGAAATTAGTAAATAATCCCCTTTACTTTCTAATTTTATTATGTTTTTTTCTTCTTCATTTGTTAATAAAGAAGCTCTATCAATAGCATTATAAAAACCATTTAAATTAACTTTAATAGTTGTTAAGAATTCTTCTGGTATTAATTGATTAGTATCAGGATAATTTCCATTAATAAGACGTGACATGATAATTAAGCTATTAAAATTAAAAATAATTTTATTATTGAAAATATGAAGTTCTAAAGAATCTTCATCACTTGTAAGTAAGCGTGTTACTTCTATTAAATTCTTAGCTGGTACAATTATATTAATATCTTGATCTACAGTTTCATTTAATTCTATTTGCTTACGTGCTAAACGATAAGAATCTGTAGCAGTACACTCTAATTTATTTCCTTGGATATTAAAATTAATACCTGTTAACACTGGACGTGATTCTTGAGTAGAGGTTGCAAATATTGTTTGATTAATAATCGTTTTAAAAGACTGTTGATTAATAATAATTGGATTTTTACTAAATTCTAAATCTAAATTTGGAAATTCAGATACATTATTACAATTTAATTTAAAAGATGAAGTAGCTGTTGTTATTAATAATTGAGAAGACATAATTTCTTCTAGATTAATAATTTCATTTGATAATTTTCTAATAATATCATATATATATTTACCTGATACTACAATATCCCCTTTTTCTTCAATTTCTTCTATATCTTTTGCATCTATAAAAGTTTTAATAGCAATTTCATTATCTGTACTCATTAAGTATAAACCTTCAGATTTTAAATCAAATTTAATACAGTTTAAAATTGGTATTAAATTTTTTGAAGATATTCCTTTTATTACATAGTTAAGATGTTCCATTAATATTTTTTGTTTAATTTTTAGTTTCATAAAGTCCTCTTTTCTTATTATTTTTATATATATTATTATTATTATTATTATTGTGCATAAGTGTGCATAACTTCTTTTTTTGTTTATTTATAAAGAAAAATTAGATGTGTATAATTTTTTTTTATGAACATTTTATACACATTTTTAATGTATCTTGTTGATAAGTTTTTGTATTTCATTATTAAGTGCTTCATCTTTTAATATCTCATTTTTAATTTTATCAACAGCGTGCATAACTGTAGTATGATTTTTACCACCAAACTCAATACCAATTTTGGTAAGATTCTCTTCTAAATAAATTCTGCAGATATACATAGCAATTTGTCTTGGTATAGCAATATTGTTAGTTTTCTTTTTACTTTTTAAATCTTCTGGGCTAATGTTATAGTTTTCACTGACAATTTGAATAACCTGATCTATTTTATTTTTAGCAACAATAGTTTGTACAAAGAAGTCTTTTAATGCTTCAATAGCTAAATCAACGGTAATAGCAGATCCATTCATAATCGTGGCATAGGCATAAACTCTAGTAATGGCCCCTTCTAATTTTCTAATATCCCCTACGCAGTTACTAGCAATATATTCTTTCACTTCCTCTGGAAATTTATTTTCTAGTTCTTGCATTTCTATTTTCTTATTAATAATATTCATACGTAGTTCAAATTCTGGTGGTTGTATGTCTACTTGTAATCCCCAGTTAAATCTAGTTTTTAAACGTTCTTCTAGTTTCTTGATATCCTCTGGGGATCTATCGGAAGATATAATAATTTGTTTTTTATTATTATATAGTTCATTAAACGTATTGAAAAATTCTTGTTGTGCGCTTGTGGCTCCTACTAAGTTATGGATATCATCTATAATAAGAACATCTATATCCCTATACTTATTTTTAAATTGCTTTGTAGCCTCTGTGTTATTTTCAGTTGCATTTTTTCTACAAATTTCGACGAAATCAGAAACAAATTTGTCGCAAGGAATATATAGAACTTTCATCTTTTTATCATTAGATAAGATAAAGTTTCCTATCGCTTGCATTAAGTGTGTCTTCCCTAGCCCACTTGATCCATAAATAAATAAAGGATTATACATATTACCAGGTTGTTCTGCTACTGCAAGAGCACTCGTAGCCGCAAATTTATTACTGTTCCCTATTACGAAATTATTAAATTGGTATTTAGAGTCTAAATTGGTTTCAAAATTATTAGATGGTACCCCTATTTCGTCTGTATTGACAATAATCTCTGTTTCTAATTCTTCTTCAATATAAAATTCAAACTGAAAATTGGTTCCTGTACATTCTGTAAATTTCTCATCAATTAGATCAATATAATGCTCTTTTAGATTTTTTTTGTGAACATGTGATGGTACTAATACTTTTGCTACCCCATTGTCTAAAGAAATTAACTTTGTTTCTGAGAACCAAGTTTCATAGGATATATCAGATAATTGATTCTTTATTTTTTCTAAGAAACCGTTCCAAATGCTTTCTAAATCCATACAATCACCCCACTCTAAGACATTTCTACCTATATTCTACACTATTTAAATTGGAAAAGAAAGCAAAATGTGCATAATTTTAGGACAAACTTTTTTATACACATGAAAATGGCATTAAAAAATAATTAAAAATAGAGTTATGCACATTTTTGTGATAATTTTATTAACAAAAACATCTATTCGGTGTATAAAATTGTGCACAATTATGTGCATAAGTGTGGAAAAGGGGGTTGAAACACCTTTTTTTAATATCTAAAAAATGTGCATAACTAAAAATTAACTATTTTTAATTCATTTATATAGAAAATAAAAAAGGAATAGGGGAAAAAAGGTTTGACAAATGAAGAAAAAATATATATAATTGATAAAGCAAGCAGGGAATATATATATTGGAGGTGTAGAAAATGAAGAGAACTTATCAACCAAACAATCGTAAAAAAAGTAAAAAAATGGGTTTTTTCGCTCGTATGGAAACTAAAATTATTAATAATAGAAGAAAAAAAGGGCGTAAAGTATTATCTCATTAAGAATCCACTGAATCGTCAGTGGATTTTTTCTTTCAGTTAAAGGTGGTATTTTATGAAGAAAAAAAATATAGTGAAAAACAATCGGGATTTTCAGCGCATTATTCATAATAATAAACCATATAAATATAAAGATTATATAATTTATATGGAAAGAATAGAGGAGGGGGAATATCATTTTGGTATTTCTGTTTCTAAAAAATTGGGAAATGCAGTTATAAGAAATAAGCTTAAAAGGCAAATACGTGCTATTATTCATGAAAAAGACTATCAAAAAAACTTTAATTGTATTATAATATTAGGCAAGGGAATTCTAGGTAGAACTTATGATGAAATGAAGGAAAATTTATTAGAAGCCCTAAAACGATTAGACGTTTACCGTTAGGAGGAAAAAATGCAAAAAAAGAAATTAGGATTAACGTTTCTTGTGGTAGCATTACTTTGTTTAACTGGTTGTACTAAGCAGTTAAAAGGTCCAGATGGAAAAGTAGTAATGAATGAAGAAACTGGTCAAGTATTACCATCTAATATTCTATGTGCTCCAACAGATGAAGATATTTTAACTTTATATAGGGAAAATAAAACAGCTTTAGAAGAAAAATATGCAAAAGAGTTGGAAGACGGGGATATTGGTCAAAAAGAGTATGATAAGAAAATAAAAAGTATTATGGATGTAGATGATTATAAATCATGTGATGAGTTCCCAGTATTAGGTACAGGGGATGGTATTTGGACATCTATATTTGTAAGTCCGTTATCATGGGTTTTAATTAAAGTAGGTAAGTTTTTAGGTAATTATGGATTAGCGATTATCTTTGTAACGCTTTTAATTCGTTTGATAATGTATCCAGTTACATTAAAAACAGCTAAACAATCTGAAAATTTGAAAAAGGCAAAGCCAGAAATGGATAAACTAGAAAAGAAATATAAGAATAAAAATGATCAAGAAAGTATGACTAGAAAAGCTCAAGAGCAGATGATGTTATATAAGAAATATAATATTAATCCATTTTCAGGATGTTTATATAGTCTTCTTCAAATTCCATTATTCTTTGCATTCTATGAGGCTTTATATAGATTACCAGTATTGTTTGAGGATAAACTATTAAGCTTTGAAATGTCTGTATCACCAGCTAAAGGAATAGGGGCAGGAAATTGGTTATACTTAATTTTACCAGTCTTAGTATTCTTTGCTACATACTTCTCATTTAAGTTAAATAGTGGAGCAGGTATGAGTGGTGATCAAGCAAAACAAATGAAAACTACTATGAATATTATGAATATTGTAATTACATTTATGTCATTTACAATGTCTAGTGCCATTATTTTTTACTGGATAACGAATAACACATTTACAATTATTCAAAATTTAATAGTTAAAAGGAGTACGAAAAATGATAAAGTTGTATAAATATGAAGCAAAAGATGAAGATTCTTGCTATGAAAAATGTATTGAAGATTTAGATGTTTATGCATCAGACATTTTAGTAGAATCAGAAGAATCAGAAGATTCTTATAAAATGAATGTTATCAAAAAAGAAGACGTTATTGAATATGTAAAAGAATATATAAAGGCAATTGGCAGTGGTATGAATGTAGATATTCAACTAGAAGTAAGAGAAGATGAAGATATTTTTACAGTTACTATGGTATCTAATAATAATCCTATTTTAATAGGAAAAGAGGGAAGGACTATGAATGCTATTCAATTCCTTCTAAGACAATCTATTCAAAATCAAACAGGGATGTCTGTTAAAATAAATTTAGACGCTTCAAATTATAGGGCAAAAAAAGTAAAAAGATTTGAATATGAAATAAAAAATATAGTAAGAGAAGTACAAAAGACAAAAACAGATGCTAAATTAGATCCAATGAATTCTTATCAAAGAAGAATTGTTCATTCTTTGCTTAGTGATTTTAGTAATGTAACAACAGAAAGTGTGGGAGAAGAACCAAACCGTTGTGTAGTTATTAAATATACAGGGGAATAGAAGAAAGTGACAAACTTTCTTTTTTTTGTTATAATAAGTCCCGTTTCGGAGGGGTTTTATGATTATTACAGAGAAAAGTGAAGTACTACCATTTGTACAATCTGGTATAGAAAAATCAGATTTAAATTCTTTGTATATTCCTTCTGAGTTTTCAGATATTATTCCGCAATTAACTAAAATAGGGGAAACTATTTATTATAGTAAACCAAGTTCGGTTCAGTATATGACAAATGAATTGATAGGAAGTTATTTGGCAAAGAGATTAGGACTAGATACAGTTGATTATCAAATTGGACTAAGAAAAGAAGATAGTCAATTTTTTGCTTTATCAGAGCTATTTTATGAGGATGGTTACCAATATCAATCTGCTTTAGAGTTCTTAGGAGAACACCATTATAGAAATTGCTTTAGTATGGCACAAAGTGGAATTAAAACGGTAGTTCCTTGCTATTATAGTTTAAGAACATTGAGACCTTATAAAGGAACTCCTTTTTATGATAAAAATTTAAAATTAATTGCGTTAGATTTAAAAATGGCACAACGTGATCGACATGAAAAAAATATTATTATTAAAATGGCTTCTAAAGGAACAATAGATTTAGCACCCATTTATGATTATGGCAGATCCTATTCACCTTTTTATGATAATGATGCTTATGGGAATCCATTTGCATTCATTAGGTTTAATACAGCTACTTTAGAGCTTCTATTTAGACGCTATCCTAATTTAAGAGATTATGTAGAATTCTTAACAAAGATATCGATAGATGAAATTTTAACTGCTATTGAGCAAGAAAA
The DNA here is from genome assembly GCA_910589375.1 of uncultured Bacilli bacterium. Taxonomy (GTDB): domain Bacteria; phylum Bacillota_I; class Bacilli_A; order RF39; family UBA660; genus UBA5578. Next base: position 234,520 of record CAJUTK010000001.1, read on the forward strand.
GAGAGTATGTTTTACAGAAGAAATACGACAAGATTATCGAAAGGCTCAAGAACTGAGTGAAAATGTAATAAACAAGATTAAAATTAAAACTTATTATTAAAAGAAAAAGGGGGATATTTGTGATTATTACAGAGAAAAGTAAAGTAGTTCCATTTGAACATCATGATATAGAAGAACAAGATTTAGGTTCTTTATATATTCCAGCTTCTTTTTCATTTATTATTCCTCATTTAACCCGATTGGGTGATACGGTCTATTATTATAAAAGTGCTACTACAAAATCTATGATAAATGAGTTAATAGGGAGTTATTTAGCCAAACGTATTGGTTTAGATAGCGTGGATTATGAAATAGGAAGAAGAGAAAGTGATAAAGCATTATTTGCTTTATCTAAAATTTTTTTTGAAGAGGGTTATCAGTATCAATATGCTGGGCAATTTTTAGAAGAGCAGGGTTATAAAAATGGTTTTAATATGTTAGGCAATCCTGTTAAACTGATGTTACCCTGTTATTATCACTTAAGAACATTAAAATTATATAAGGGAACTTCTTTTTATAATTCTTGTTTGAAATTAATTGCAGTAGATTTAAAAATGGCACAACATGATAGACATAGGAAAAATCTGCAAATTAAGATAGATTCTAGAGGAACAATAGATTTAGCACCTATCTATGATTATGGAAGAGCCTATTCTGTTAATTTTGATTTGGCTTATGGGAATCCCTTTGCATTTATTCGCTATACAGAATCAACTCTGGATTTATTATTTAGAAGATATCCTGATTTAAGAGATTATGTTTTCTTTTTAAATAAAATAGATATGGAAGAAATACTACGTACGATTGAACGAGAAAAACATATTCAATTTACTTCCCAAGAAAAAAGAGAATATGGTTTAGAACAGCAAAACATTGATTCTTTAATAGATAAAGTAAGAGTAAAAAGATATATTTAAAAAGGAAGAAGAAACATGATTATTACAAAAGAAAGTAAAATAATTCCATATCGACATAATGTACCAACAAGAGAGGAGTTTGAAAGCCTTCATATCCCAAAAAGATATAATAATCTTAGGGAAGATATTACTAGTTTAGAGGGTGCCTTTTATCATATGAAATTTCCATCTCCTAAATCTATGATTAATGAATTAATTGGAAGTTATCTTTCTAAAAAAATAGGATTAGATACCGTAGATTATCAAATTGGACTAATCGGAAATTACTTTATTGCTTTATCGAAAGTATTTTATGAAGAAGGATATCAGTATTTATCTGCTAAAAGTTATTTGTTAGAAAAAGGAAGAAATAGTTATTTAGCAGCATCTTCAATATTTGGTTGCTTAAAAACAAGAAATTTAAAACTATTTCAAGGAGAATTAGTTTTTGATGATATATTAAAATTGATTGCCATAGATTTAAAAATGGGGCAAAGCGACCGTCATGGAGAAAATATACAGATTAAAATAGATAGATTAGGGACAATTTCTTTAGCTCCTATTTATGATTACGGTTGCTCTTATATGCAAAATAATGATAATATTCATTACCAAAACTACGCTAGTCCTTTTATTTTAGTTAGAAGAAATCCATATTATTTAGGAAGACTTTTTAGGTCCTATCCAAAATTATGGGAATATATTCAGTTTTTAAAATCTGTTTCTATGGAAGAAATATTAAGGGATATTGAATGTGAAAAAGTTATTACTTTTGAAGACAGTGAAAAAGATTATTATAGAAAAAAACAGTCAGAAATAGAAGAGGTATTAGATAAAGTAAAAATGATTTAGAGAGGGGATATCTATGATTTTTAATAATAATAGTAAAGTAATTTCTTTTAGATATTGTGTACCTACAAATGAAGAATGTAAAAATTTTTATATTCCAGAAGAGAATAGTAAAGTTAGAAAATCAGTAGTAAATATAGATAACGTTGTTTTTTATACAAAAGCATTAGGCAATTATCGTATGATCAATGAATTAATTGGTTCCCATTTAGCTCATAAATTAGAATTAGATACTGTAGATTATGAAATAGGAAAAACTTCAACTGGTCTTCATGCCTTATCAAAGCCTTTTTATGAAGAAGGATATCAATATGATTTTTTTAAAGATTATTTTCATTTATCTAATTATCCTAAGAGAACTATTTTATCACGGATAAACCCATTTTCTTCGTTTTGTATAACTGAAGGATTAGATTTACTTAATGGTACAGAAATGTATGAATCTGCTTTAAAATTAACTGCTATAGATTTAAAAATGGGTCAAGTAGATAGACATAGTGGAAACCTGCAAGTAAAATATGATGATAGAACAGTCTCTTTTGCTCCTATTTATGATTATAGTGAATCTTATTTAATGGGAGATGCTTCTACCATTTACCGCTCTTCTCTTGTTTTTATTAAGAAAAATAGGGCAAGCATTGAAGAATTAATTAAGAGACATCCAAAATTATTAGAATATTTAAGCTATTTATTAAGTTTGCCAATAGATGTAATTTTAACAGAAATTGGGGATGAAAAAGATATAGAATTTACTGGTAATGAGATGATGAGATATGTTAAAAGTCAAAGACTTATTGAAACTCCATTTCAAAAAATAAAGAAAAGATAAAAATATAAAACAAAAGAAAATTCAGTGATGATTTTTCTTTTTCTTTTTGGTAAAATATGTTAGGAAGGTGAGAAAATGAACTTTATAGATAGTATTAAAGAACGTGCTAGGTCACAAAAAAAGAAAATAGTATTGCCAGAAACAATGGATGAAAGAGTAGTGGAAGCAGCAATAACTGCTAAAGAGGAAGGAATAGCAGATATTATTCTAGTAGGTAATCCAGTAAAAGATATTCCGTTAGATGGTATTGAAGTGGTGCTACCAGAAACAGATTTTAAGACTGAAGAATTAGTAAATGCTTTATATGAACTTAGAAAAGAAAAGGGAATGACTTTAGAAAAAGCAAGAGAATTATTACTAACAGACTATATGTACTATGCTTGTATGCTAGTAAAATTAGGTTATGCCGATGGAGTAGTAAGTGGCGCATGCCATTCTACTGCTAATACGTTAAGACCATCTTTACAAATTATTAAAACAAAACCAGGAGTAAAATTAGTATCTGCTTTCTTTTTAATGGTAGTACCTAATTGTGAATATGGCTCAAATGGTACATTTATTTTTGCAGATTCTGGGTTAGAGCAAAATCCAGATCCAGAAAGACTTGCGGCTATTGCAGCAAGTAGTGCAGAATCTTTTGCGTTATTAGTACAAGAAGAACCAATGGTAGCAATGCTTTCTCATTCTACTATGGGAAGTGCTAGTCATGCTGATGTTGATAAGGTAGTAGAAGCAACTAGAATAGCAAAGGAAACTTATCCACAATATAAAATAGATGGGGAATTACAGTTAGATGCAGCTATCGTTCCAAGTGTTGCAAGTTCTAAAGCTCCTAATAGTGAGGTAGCAGGACATGCTAATGTATTAGTATTCCCAGACTTAGATGCTGGAAATATTGGTTATAAATTAGTCCAAAGACTTGCTAAAGCAGAAGCTTACGGACCAATTACACAAGGAATAGCGGCACCTATTAATGATTTATCTAGAGGATGTTCTAAAGAAGATATAGTAGGTGTTATTGCTATTACAGCAGTACAAGCACAGAAATAACAACATGTTATTTCTTTTTTTTTAAAGTTGTGTTAAAATCAATGAAAACGAGGTGATATCATGGAAGATACAATTGCTGCTATTTCAACTGCCTTAGGTGTTGGCGCTATATCAATTATTCGTATAAGCGGCGGTGAAGCTATAGAGATTGTAAGTAAAATATGGAGTGGAAAAGATTTAAGTACTGTGCCATCTCATACAATTCATTACGGATTTATTAAAGATGGAGAAGAAAAAATAGATGAAGTATTAGTATCTATCATGAAAGCGCCTAAAACATTTACAAAAGAAGATGTTATAGAGATTAATTCTCATGGAGGAATTGCAACCACCAACCGTGTATTAGAATTACTTCTTACCAACGGTTGTCGTTTAGCAGAACCAGGAGAATTTACTAAAAGAGCATTTTTAAATGGAAGAATAGATTTAATAGAAGCAGAAGGAGTAATGGATTTAATAAGTGCTAAAACAGATAAATCCCGCTCTTTAGCTCTTTCTCAAATGACAGGGAATGTTTCTTCTATGATTCATGATTTAAGAAAAAGATTAGTAAGCATTATTTCTAATATTGAAGTAAATATAGATTATCCTGAATATGAGGATATTGAAGTAGTAACAATAGAAAACATTAAAGAAAATATAGCCTATATTCAAGCTGAAATTAAAAGAATTTTAAGTCGTTCAGAGACTGGATCTATTATTAAAGAGGGGATTAAAACAGCAATTGTTGGAAAACCAAATGTAGGAAAAAGTAGTATTTTAAATAGGTTATTAGAAGAAGAAAAAGCCATTGTAACTGATATTGCTGGAACTACGCGTGATATTGTAGAGGGAGATATTGCTATTGACGGAATATTACTTCATATGATAGATACAGCAGGTATTAGGAAAACAGAAGATATTGTTGAAAATATTGGTGTTCAAAAAAGTTTAGAGTGGATAAAAAAGGCAGATTTAGTACTTTATGTATTTAATAATAATGAAATAATTACTGAAGAGGAAAAAGAACTATTAGAAAAAGTAACAGAAAAACCATCTATTATTATTGTGAATAAGACAGATTTAGAACCTAAATTAGAATTACCTAATGTAGATATTCCAGTTATTTATATGTCTGCCCTTGAAAACAAAGGAGTAGAGGAATTACGTAATGAAATAAAAAAATTATTCCATTTAGAAGAAATTGAGCAAAATGATTATACTTATTTAAGTAGTGCGAGAAGTATTTCTCTATTAAAACAATGTTTACAAGCGGTAGAATCTGTTATAGAAGGTGTTTCACAAGAATTACCAATTGATATGATAGAAATAGATTTAAAAAATATTTGGAATTTACTTGGAGAAATTATTGGAGAAACCTATAGTAATGAATTAATTGACGAAATGTTTAGTAGGTTTTGTCTAGGAAAATAGATATTTAAAGAGACTTATATTTGTAAGTCTTTTTTATTTTTAATATGTTATAATTTTAAATAGGTGTAAGTATGAGAAGATTATTAAAAATAAGTTTTGATTTATCATTGTTATCTTTTATTCCCGTTATTTCTTGGTTTTTATTAGGAATTTTAATAGATAGTAGTCTAATTAATATATTTACTTTAACTTATCCGTTTCAATTTATTTATTATATTTTAAAATCCATTTTTTCAACGGGTGCTAATATTAGTAAAGAAAAAGATAAAAACAATGATTCTGTTATGTCTGGATTAGTATTAGGAAGTATTGTTTCTACTATCTTCTTTTGTATTATTTTGTTTAACATTGATAATTATATAGAATTCATGAATATGGATGTTTCTATCTATAAGACTTTTACTATTTATTCGGTTTTATCTTTATATATTTGTTTAGAATTTGCAATGATTTTAGATAAATTGTATTATGAAGATAAAAATACATTAGCTAATAAATATTCTCTTATCTTTAATTTATTAAATTTTATTTTATTAATAGGAACTTCCCTTATTACTAAAGATCAAATGATAATTGTTTTGGCAACCTTGATTCCGCTTTCTCTGTTTACTATTTATATAGTTATTAAAAATAGTGATAAGTTTAAATTCCATTTTAACTTATTTAATTGTATTAAATATGATTCTGTTGAATTATTTAATAATATATCTTTTTTTATAATATTCTTATTTGGATTAAGTAATGCTTTAGAATATGGTGAAAAATATGCTACAGCACTTACTTTTATAGCTTTAATCACAGATACTCAGTGGGATACGGCAGATGCAATTGTTACAACAGCGACAATTGACATTAGTAGAAAAAATTTTAATTATAAGGAACATCGCAATAATGCATATAAATTATTAAGTATTTTATTTTTAACAACTTTAATTATGTATTTTGCATTATATCGATTTTACGATTTAGATTTTCAAATTACTTTCATTTATCTATCATTTGAAATTGTCAATTTTTTAATTTATCCAATATATAGAATTAAAACTTGCTATTTACAGTTAGAATGGTCTTCTTTAAAAACAACTTCTAACAAAATGGTATCTTCTATATTAAGAATGTTTTTATCTTTATTAAAAACACCTTTTTGTACAGGAATAGGGCAAGTCTGTTCTTCTATTTATCAATTTGTTACTGTAAATATATTTTTTCATAATCATTATAAAGTACAAAACAATGGAGAAGTTTTGCTAAAAAGCTAACTTCTTTTTTAGTTGTTAAAATAATAATTCTGTATTATAATAGGTGAGATAGAAATGTGCGGTGACGTTTATGTATGAAGTAATAGTAGTAGGTGGTGGACATGCTGGGTGTGAAGCAGCACTCGCATGTGCTAGAAAGGGTCATAAAACATTATTAGTAACAGGAAATATTAAGAATATAGCGGATATGCCTTGTAATCCATCCATTGGTGGAAGTGCTAAAGGAATTGTTGTTCGAGAAATTGATGCTTTAGGCGGAGAAATGGGTAGAAATGCAGATAAAAGTTTACTCCAAATAAAAATGTTAAATAGTGCAAAAGGCCCAGCAGTACAAGCATTACGAGCACAAGCTGATAAGATAACCTATCCTAAAAATATGTTAAAGACATTAGAGTCTACTTCTAATTTAGAAATAAGAGAAACATTAGTAGAAGATTTAATTGTAGAAGATAATAAAATAAAAGGCGTAGTTTTAGAAGATGGTGAAAAGATATCTTGTACTAGTGTTATTCTTACAACAGGAACATATTTGAAAGCAGATATTTTAATAGGAGATACTCGTACTAGACAAGGGCCTCATGGAGAAAGACCTAGTAATCATTTAAGTGATAAATTAAGAGAATATGGGTTTGATATCATTCGTCTTAAAACAGGAACACCGCAACGTATTGATAAAAATAGCATTGACTTTTCTAAGACTCAAGTAGAAAATGGTGATTCTTGTTATCATACCTTTAGTTTTGATAATGAAATCTATTATAAAGCAGAAGATCAAGTTCCATGTCATCTTATTTATACACAACCAGAGACTCATCAAATTATTCGTGATAACTTAAATAAATCTAGTATGTATGGAGGATTAAACGATATTAAAGGAGTAGGTCCTAGATATTGCCCTTCTATTGAAGATAAGATTGTACGGTTTGCAGATAAAGAAAGACATCAATTATTTCTAGAACCAGAAAGTTTATACTATGATGATATTTATATTCAAGGATTTTCTACTAGTATGCCTAAAGATGTACAAGAAAAAATGGTACATAGTTTGCCTGGATTAGAGAACGCTAAAATATTAAAATATGCGTATGCGATTGAATATGATGCTATTGATTCTAAGCAGTTAAAGCAATCATTAGAAACAAAAGTAGTAGAAAATTTATATACTGCTGGTCAAATTAATGGAACTAGTGGATATGAAGAAGCAGCTTGTCAGGGATTAATCGCAGGAATTAATGCTTCTTTAAAATTAGAGGGAAAAGAGCCCTTAATTTTAAAGAGAAATGAGGCATATATAGGTGTATTAATAGATGATTTAGTAACCAAGGGTATTATTGATCCTTATAGATTATTAACATCACGTGCCGAATATAGATTACTTTTAAGACATGATAATGCTGATATGCGCCTAAGAGAATATGGCTATCAAGTAGGACTAGTACCAGAAGAAAAATACCATAAGTTTTTAGAGAAAAAGAAGAAAATTGAAGAAGTAATAGATATTTTAAAGAATACAAAAATAACGCCTGTTGCAGATACTCAAGAATATTTAAGTACAATTCCAACAACACCGTTAAAAGATGGAATTACATTATATGATTTATTAAAAAGACCAGAAGTAAGTTTTAGTCATATTAAACATTTTATAGATTTGGATACTTCAAGTGAAATAGAAGAACAAGTAACGGTATCTATTAAATATGAGGGATATATTGCTAAAGCGAATAAAGAAGCTTTAAAAATGGTAGATTTAGATAATAAAAAGATACCAGCTGATATCAATTATGATGCAATTCATAATTTAGCGAGTGAAGCAAAACAGAAATTAAAGAAAATTATGCCTACTTCTATTGGTCAGGCATTACGTATTAGTGGTGTTAATCCAGCTGATATTTCTCTTATTATGGTATATTTAAAGAAGGAGTATCATCATGAATCAAAGTGAGTTTGAAGACTCTTTAAAAGAATTGGGTATTATTCTAACCGATACTCAAAAAGAGCAATTAGAAAAATATTATGAACTTTTAGTAGAATACAATAAAGTAATGAATTTAACAGGTATTACAGAGCATGATGAGGTATATTTAAAACATTTTTATGATAGTTTAACGTTATCTAGAGTTTATGACTTAAAACAAGATATTTCCCTATGTGATATTGGAACAGGAGCAGGGTTTCCTGGAATGGTATTAAAAATAGTATTTCCCAATTTAAAAGTAACTCTTGTTGACTCTTTAAATAAGAGAATAGAGTTTTTAAGGGGTGTTTCAGAAAAGTTGGGGATATATAATATTGAATTAGTATCAGCAAGGGCAGAGGAATATGCATTAAAGAATAGGGAATGTTTTGATATAGTAACTTCTCGTGCGGTAGCATCTCTTCCTATTTTATCAGAATATAGTATTCCACTTGTTAAAGTAAATGGCTATTTTATACCTATGAAAGGTAGCAAAAGGGAAGAAGAAGATTCTTTAAATGCTTTAAAGTTATTAAATTCTAAAATAGAGAAGGTTGATACCTTTTCTCTTCCAAAAGAAGAAAGTATGCGTACATTATACGTAATAAGAAAGTTAGAAAAAACTTCTTCTAAGTATCCGAGAAAATATGCGGATATGAAAAAGAAACCACTATAAAGAATTTTTTAAATATTGCTTTACTTTTTTAGTATTTATGCTATAATAACTGCAAAAAAAGGAGAATTTTAAATATGATGAAAGAAGCAATTGATTTACAAGCTCAAATGTTAACTGTAAGAATTAATAATATTATTAATTGGATAAGAGAAAATCCCAATACGGACCCTAATTATTATGAAATTATGGATTGTTATGTAGACTATGCTACTTTAGTAAGTGCTGCTAATGATTATTATGCTACAAACGGATATCCTTCTTTTTATGGGGGAGTTTCTACTCGTCATCAAATTGTTGAATTTGATCCAGTAATTAGAACTTTACATAACTCCATGAAGGAGTTGTTAAAATTAAGAGAGATGCTTTCTAGTTTTCGTAATGAAGAAGAAGTTAATGAATTTATGGATGCTTTTTACTTTAGGGCATCAGGAGGTGAATACCTTGTTCCACAAAATCCTATTTTAGCCCAAATAAAAAAAGAAATTTTATGTAAGAGTATGAGTATTTCTTTCTATATTCGGCAAGAAAAAAGAAAAGATCCAAATTATAAATATGATAATATGTCAGAATTTATGTTATTAAAAGAGCAGTATAGAATTTATCAAACTATACCTGGGGGACCGCAATTTGGGTCTCAAGTAGAGGCATTATTAGATGTAATTGAAAAAAACTATAAATATAGTGGAGTTGGAGTATATGGTGGGACAGCAAAACAGAAAGAGCTTTGGCGACATTATTAGATAGAATTGAAAAAAGTTATACATAATGGTTTGTATAACTTTTTATTTGGGATATTGATTCGTTTATATCATAAGGATAGTCTCTATTAAAATAAAAAGAGAAATAAAAATATTTCCCAAAAATTCATTGTAATATTTCCCAAAGTATATTATAATGGATACATATGAGAAAAGAGGGTTGGATATGGAAGATGTGAAGGCTAAAGTAGTCGATTTGGACTTAAATGACATATTACCAAATCGTTTTCAACCACGTATAAAATTTAGTGAAGAATCTATCATAGAACTCTCTGAATCTATTAAAGAACATGGAGTTATTCAACCTATTATTGTTAGGCCAATAGGGGATAAGTATGAAATTATAGCAGGAGAAAGAAGATATAAAGCAAGTGTACTTGCGGGAAAAGATACCATACCAGCTATTATATCTAGTTTAAATGATAAAGATTGTGCTGAAGTAGCACTTATTGAAAATGTTCAAAGAAGAGATTTGTCAGCTATAGAAGAAGCAGTATCCTATAAGAAAATATTAGATATGGGGTATTTAACACAAGAACAATTAGCTGTGAAATTAGGAAAAAGCCAATCTGCGGTTGCTAATAAAATTAGACTTTTGAATTTATGTGATGAAGTACAAGAGGCTTTAATGGAAGAACAAATTTCTGAAAGACATGCAAGAGCACTTTTAAAAATTCATGAGGCGAGTAAACAAAAAGAGATGTTAGATAGAATCATCAAGGAGAGATTAACAGTTAGAAAAACGGAAGAGGAGATTGAAGAAATGAATAATTATATTATGGAACCAAATAATGAATCAAATATGAATAATAATCCAAGTGGTTTTTCAACAGTTAATCCTGGATTTATGAGTAATGATATTCCACAAACTCAAACAAATGATTTTTCAAATAATAAGCCAGTTGATTTTAGTGCTTTATTAATGAATGAAGCAGCAAAAGCTAATTCTACACCAGCACCAACGCCAAGTGTAGAACCAGCACCAGTAGCTCCACAAGGGGGATATCAATTTGATGCTAGCGGAAGAGTAGTAGGAGAACCAACACCAATGCCAAGTGTAGAGCCTGCACCAGTAGCTCCACAAGGGGGATATCAATTTGATGCTAGCGGAAGAGTAGTAGGAGAACCAGCACCGATGCCAAGTGTAGAGCCTGCACCAGTAGCTCCACAAGGAGGATATCAATTTGATGCTAGTGGAAGAGTAGTAGGAGAACCAACACCAATGCCAAGTGTAGAACCAGTACCAGTAGCTCCACAAGGGGGATATCAATTTGATGCAAGTGGAAGAGTAGTAGGGGAACCAAACTCAATGCCAAGCATAGAACCGGCACCAAGTATGCCACAAGGAGGATATCAATTTGATGCAAGTGGAAGAGTAGTAGGGGAACCAAACCCAATGCCAAGCATGGGGGTAAGTGAAATGCCACAAACTCCAATAGTTGAAAGTACTACTATTGCAACGGATTCTATGATGTCAGCATCAGAAACAAATAATTCTTTTAACTTCGTTTCTAATATGGAACCAGTTATGAAAGAAGATACACCAAAAGAAGAGAAAGCATTGAGTTTCAATGATTTATTAGCAACTAATTCACAACGTGAAGCACAAGCTATGGCTACTTATTTTGAGCCAGTAGCACCATCTAATAGTCCAGAGGCAACTCCAACTTTTATAGATCCAATGATGCCACAAACACCAATTTTGAATAGTCAATTGCCAGATACATTTTTAGAATCAACAACTGATTCTAGTGAAGAGGACGGAACTTCTGGTGGCTTTAATTCATCTATGCCAGCAGAGCCAAGAGATTCAGCAACTGGTGACTCTTTAAAAGAAGAAAAAGTAGATATCCAACCAATTATTATTACGGATTATTCTAAACAGTATGATCCAGTATTGCCTCAATCTCAACAACCTGTAGAGAGAATTGATTTTAAACAAATTATAAGTTTAATTAGGGATGTAAATGATACTATTGAAAAATGCGGATATACAGTAGAGACAGAGGAAGTAGATTTAGAAAATGAATATCAAGTAGTATTTAGAATTAATAAAAATTAGGTGTTTTTTAACACCTTTTTCTATTTAAAAAGGAGGTTATATGAATCCAAAATTTGAAAGAACAGAATTGTTTGATCATTATCATCAAAATATGAACCCTTTTATGATTGTAACGGTTCCAGTAGATGTTACTAATGTTGTAAATTATTGCAAAATTCATAAAAATTTTTATGCAACTATGGGTTATTTAATAATGAAAGCAGTAAATCAAATAGATGCATTTAAGTGGAGATATGAAAATAATGAATTTCATTATTATTCTTCATTAGTACCAAGTTTTACTCAAAAATTGGGTGATAACGAAATTGGTTATTTTGACTGTGAATATAACGAAGATTATGATGCATTTATTGCTCATTTCATAGAGAATCAAAATGACTTTTATCAACAAAAGAGTAGTACTTCTTTATCTCCTAGTAGTGCTATTTGGTTTTCTTGCATTCCTTGGTTTTCGATTACTTCTTTAGTACCTCCATTTGATAAAAATAACACAATTCCTCAGTTTATTTGGGATAAATATGAAGAAAAAAATGGTATTTATCAAGTTCATTTAATGATTTTAGTACATCATGGATTTGCCGATGGCTTTCATATAGCTAAGTTTTTAGAATTGCTAAATGAAGAAATAAAAAACTTTCAAAAGATAGAAAAGCTATAAGCTTTTTTATTTGCAAAAAAGCTTATTTTATATTATAATATGTGACTAATCGAGGGGGATTTTATGTTAAGTTATGAAGAATTTAAAAAATTAGCACCAAGTGAAACTGTACAATTTGTAGATTTTGCGCTTCCATATTTGGATTATTATGCAAGAGATAGTAGAACTTTAAACTTTAGAAGGTTAGATTCTAGCACAAATAGTTATTATAGTAAGTACTTTTTCTTATTACTTTATGCGATGGCTCAAAACCCAGACTATGAAACTTTTTTTAGTAAATTCGGTTTTGAAAAAGAACGTGTGAAAGTAGAAAAAGAAAGTATGACTTCTAATAAAACAAAGGAGGAATTATTTACTTTAGCAGGAGCAATTATTCCAAACTTTGATGATACTACTAAATATGAGTCCTTGACACCTATTGATATCTTTATACCAATATTAGATGGCTATTGGAATCGTTGCGGTCAAAGTATTTATGATAGTTTATTTCCAAGATGTCAATTTGGAAATTTTAAAAATGAGTTAGTGGAATATAATCAAGGTATTAAGGCAGAACAAGAAAGATTTTTAGAACAAGGAATATATGGAAATTTACCAATTACAGTTATTTCTTATTTAGAAACAGCTTCTAAAATAAGAAGTTTATTATTTCAAAAAGTAAGTAGTACACAAAATGAAATTTTAAAAAAACTAGAAGAAGATATTGTTCCTATATCTTTAGTTTTAGCTACTTATTATTATAAAGATACTCCAATTTATGTAGAAGAAAATGTAAGTGAACAAACCGCTATTAAAGATTTTTTATCAACAAAAGGAATCACTTTAGACAAGATTCTTCAAAATTTATCTATTAGTATGGGAGTAAGAGAGGTATCTGAAACCCCAAGGAACTTAATTGCTATTAAAAATTTATATCAAGAATATTGTAGTGAAGGTTGTTTTCATGGAAAAGAGCAGGCTAGTGTCTCTGTTCGTGGAATATTAGAGAATGTTTTTAACCGTGAATTTACAGATAGTGTAGCAGTAGAGAAATTATTTGCTAAAATGAATTGCTATATTGGAATGTTTGAACATTTTGATCAAAATATTACACAATATATAGAAACGCAAAGACGTAATTATTCGGCTGAGTATGTAAAAAGTTTTTACGGGGATTTATCAAAAGAAGCTCGTGAATTTGCAGATTTTACTGCTAAAGTTTATCTTTTATTATTACAGAAAATGAAGGATAATAAGCATAATTCTAAATTGTTATTTGCAGAGGATGATGCAGATACTTTAGCGCTTTTAATAGCTACTTATTATTTTGATGGCGATGTTAGCGAATTCTTTAAAGATTATGGTATTACTTTAGATAAATTACTTGCTCTTTTAAATATAACTCTAACAAAAGATGAGATAGAAGCAGTAGAATTAAATCAAAAAGTATTAGTGGACCGTTATAGAAGATTCTTTTATGAAGGTGTTAATAGAGGTAAGGGTGCAAAAAGTCTTACCATTAATGACATTGCTCATAATCTTTGTAATAGAAACTTTAATCGTAGTATAATTATGGAATCTATTTTCTCTGAATTAACAGATGAAATGGATTTAGAAAGTGATTTTTTAGGACAGTTACAAACACACTTAGAGCAAAAAGAACAAAACCGTAAAATGAAATTAACACAAAGATTATTCCGTGATATGCCTGTTGAAACAGTAGAAATTTTAGAGAATTCTTCTAGAGTACATACCTATTTATTAAAGCAGTTAAAAGGTTGGTCAGAAGAAGATATAAAATCCTTATCTTTATTGTTAGGAACTTTATTATCTTCTAATACAGATGCGAAAGCTTATTTACAATATTTAGGATTTAGTGTATCTAGTGTTAGCTCTTATTTAAAAATTAATAGTAATGGTCTATTAAATTTCCCTATTGATATAGATTTATTATCTAAAGAATATGGAAACTATATTTTTGGTGGAAATAATAAAGATAAAAAAAGAGAAGAATTATCTCCTTCTGCACTTGCTAAAAATATTTTTGCAAAAGAAATTAATAATAGTGTTGCCATTAGTAAATTTTTAGCGCATTTTAACCAAAGCTATAGTGAGTATTCAAATTTTGATGAAAACTATCAAGTGTACTTAGAAAAAACGAAAGAAAGAAAACGAAAAGAAGAAGCAGAACAAGTTATTCGTTCTTACTCTTCGGCAGATTCTTATTTATTCAATGTATTTAAAATTTATCAAAGATTAAAAGTAGAGTTAGAAGAAGGAAGAATTCGTACAACTCTTATAACAGATGAAGATGATATTAAAGAGTTAAGTATGCTTCTTGGAATACTTTATGGTTCTAATTCTTCAAATAAATTTTTTGCTAAAAATAATATAACATTAGAGGCTGTTTTAAAAGCTTGTAATCTTTCTGATTGTGATTTATTAAAAAATCTATATCATGCTAACATAGACTTTTTAGAAGGAAAAGAAGCGTTTGGTAAATACTTAGAAAAAGATTCTCCTAATTATAGAGGAAGAAGAACAGAAGATGACTTTGCTAAAAGAATTTTTGATACAAGTATTAATGAAAGTATGCTTTTAGAGAATTTAGCGGTACAATTAGGTGCTAACTATGACATATTAAAAGAAGAAGTAGAAACAGGAAAAGATTATGAATTATCGCTTACTATAGATGATAGAATTGCTTTATTATCAGGAGAAGCAGTAGATACTTTAGATTTAAGTGATATTAAAAGTGTATTGCATTTTGGTAATTCTTTATCTGTCCATTCTAAATATATTCATGATGAACTTCCAAAATTAATGTTAAGCGATGTACATCAAGCTTCTATTGATACTATTAATGGTATTATTAATAGGGTTTGTGAAAAGGAAGAAAATCAAGTATCACAAAAGAAAGGTTGGTTTGCTAGGTTATTCTCTGTTTCTGTAGATGAACCTTCTTCACCAAAGTATGTATTAAATCCAGGAGCAGTAGAAGAATTAAAAGTAGCTATCGATACGAACATTTCTACTTTATCAAAGGAATTATTAGGATATGATGCTATTCGTAAATATATTGAAGTCTATAGAAGAAAAAATAGAACTCATTATATGGTAGCAACTGATACAGCTGCTAAAATTCAAGAAGAATTAGGAACTTTAGACCCACATAAAGATGAAGAATATGAAAGATTCTTAACAGCAAGTTCTAGACTTCAAATTATGACAGACAAGTCTAATCGTTTTGCAACTACGAATCATTTAATGCAACAAGAATTATTAAAAGTAAATCAAGCTATTGTTAATCATTTTATTACGATTAATGCACTTGAAATGGCAAGAGATGATTTACTTCCTTTAGTGGGTTCAGAGTTAGCACTAGGACAGGGTAGAAATACAGAAAATCAATCTTTAGAATTATCTCAAAATGTTATGCAATTATTCCAATCTCTATTAGATAGAAATGTGGATAGTGCTGTAGAGAATATGGAACAACTTAGACGTTCTAATTTATCTTCTGGAATATTTGAATCTTTAAATAGAGATATTCAGGTATATTTACAAGGTTTAAATCAGGCAGGTCATATAGAAGAGCGTATAGAAAGTTTAGATATTGATCAAGTAAGTGTAGAAGCTCCACAAGCACCAGGATTACCAAATATGGGAGCTATTAATTTAACACTTACTTCAGATATACCAAAACAAAAAGCTTTAGGAACTATGCCAACTACAAAACAATAGAAAATTTCTATTGTTTTTTGATATAATAAAAAATAGGTGAAATAGATGGATAATAGAAGTAATAAATTTGTTTTTGTTCCTTTCTGTTTAATGGCACAAGCTTATCAGGCACAAGGAATTGTAAAATATGAGTGGAAATCTGCTATTAAACCCTTTATGCAGCTATTATTAGATAATGACATTAATATTATTCAGATGCCTTGTGCAGAAAGTACTTTTAATCATTCTCTTATTAGAGAGCCTAAGGGAATTAGTAAATATGATACGGAGGAATTTAATAGTCATTGTGAATCATTAGCAAATAAGGTAGCAGAAGAAGTTCAAGAATTGATTCAATGCGATTATCAAGTTTTAGCCATCCTAGGAATAGAACAGTCTCCAACTTGTTGTGTGAACTATATTTATACAAATAAAGGAATGGAAAATAGAAAAGGTTTGTATATGGAAAAATTATATGATAAAATAAAAAACTTAGAAGTACCCATTATAGGAATTAATCGTAAATATATTAAAAAGTCATTAGCGCAATTAGAAGCATTATTGACAGAAAAATAATTCTACAAAATGTAGAGAAAAAAATGAAAAAGGGTATGGTATACTTTAGTTGGTGATGAGTATGAGTATCGGAACAAGAATTAGAGAATTAAGAAAGAAGAATCATTTAACACAATTAGAACTCTCTAGCCTTTTATATGTAACGGATAAAACCGTATCTAGTTGGGAATCGGATAGAACAGAGCCTAGTTTAGAAACGCTAATACAATTAAGTGAAGTATTAGACTCATCTGTATCTTATTTACTATATGGAGATATAGAAAAGCTAGATATTGAAACAGAAGTTAAAATTAAATTGACAGAGCAAGAATTTAAACATTTAGATTTACTTTTAAAAAAAGAAGCTGATTATTTAAAGGAGATTCGTCATGTAGATACCTATTATTCTCCAAAACATAATTCTTTTTTAAATCAAGATAAAATTGTTGATTGGTTGCGTATTGGAGAACGTGGTGGTAAAAAAATTCTTAATTATAAACATTGGTATGATGTTCATTGTGACGAATAT
Organism: uncultured Bacilli bacterium; assembly: GCA_910589375.1. Lineage (GTDB taxonomy): Bacteria > Bacillota_I > Bacilli_A > RF39 > UBA660 > UBA5578. Next base: position 251,749 of record CAJUTK010000001.1, read on the forward strand.
GAAGTAGAAATTAATGATTCTACTAATTTGGATAAAATTTTTAATGCTTTACAATTAGAAAAAGTAGCAATTGTAGATAAGATAAGAAAAACTTATTTTTACCAAGATAAATATGAGTTTGCCTTAGATAAAGTAAAAGATTTAGGATATTTTGTAGAAATAGAAATCAAGAATTACCAATTTTCTGTTATGGAAGAATACGATGCGCTTTTAAAGGTGGCTAAATCATTTCAGTTAAATTTAGATCACATAGATAGAAAAGGGTATCCCTATGATTTGATAGAGAAAGCTTCTTAGAAGCTTTTTTTATTTTCTTTTTTGTGCTATTATATAGCTGTTAGAAGGGGTAATATGGATAACTCTAAACTATATTTAAGAAAAATATATAGAGAAAAAAGAAAAAATATAGAGAATAAGGAAGAAAAAGATAGACTTATTTATGAAAAAGTAATAGCCCATCCAAAAGTATTATCCTCAAATACAATACTACTTTACTATTCAAAGGAAGAAGAAATTAATACCATACCTTTAATAGAATACTTTCTTTCTATAGGAAAAACAGTAGCGCTTCCTAAGACTAAAGAAAAAATAATACAATTTTATGTAATGAAAGGTCTAAATGATAAAAAGTTGGGGAAATATAATATTTTTGAGCCAGTCAGTAACCATCTTATTACAGACTTTTCTAATAGTGTTTGTATTGTTCCAGGTATTTGTTTTGACTCTAATCTTTTTAGAGTAGGGTATGGTGGCGGATATTACGATAGGTTTTTAAATAGTTATACAGGTTGTTCTATAGGTCTTACTTATCGTGATTGTTTAGTAGATAGAATTAAGGTAGACAATTATGATAAAAAAGTAGACTTTCTAATAACAGATTAGGAAGGTAAAATAGTACAAGTTTAGAGGAACTACTACAAAAAACAAGGAAATTTTAGTATAATAATAGCTAGTTAGGAGTTGTTCTTGTGAAAAGATATAAACAAAATGAGATAGAAGAATTAGCAAGTATATTAAAAAATGACGGAGTAATTAGTGTTCCAACAGATACAGTTTATGGAATATGTGCTCGTATTCATTCTAAAAAGGCTTATGATAAGCTAGTAGAAGTTAAGAATAGGCCTGCAAATAAATCTTTTCCTGTCATGTGTTTAAATGAGGAACAAATAAAAAGTGTCGCTATTGTAAGTGTTGAGGCAGAAAAATTAATTCGGGCTTTTATGCCAGGTCCAATTACATTAGTTCTCCCTAAGAAGTTAGAAGCATTTTCTTATATTAATAATGCAGGGGAGAGAATTAGTGATGAATTAGCAGTTCGGATGGCTCCTTTAACAGTATTAGAAGAAATATTAGAGAAAACAGGAAGCCCACTATTTTTAACTAGTGCGAATATAAGTGGCGGAGAAGTATGTAAAAGTTTAGAAGAGATAGAGAATACTTGTCCAGGATTAGATGGAATTCTAGAGGGTGAAATATCCTTTGGAAAAGCAAGTACTATAGTAGACTGTACTTCAGAGGAAATAAAAATACAAAGGCATGGTCCTATTTCAGAAGAAGAAATAAGAAAAGTATTAGGTAAATAAAGGATAAGGTGATAGTATGAAATCATTATTTATAAATACATCAACAGATAAAATGGTAGTAGCAATTGTTGTAGATGATAAAGTAGAATATTTATGTAAAGAAAATAGAGGAAGGGATTTGTCTGTTAGTTTAATGCCTACGATTGAAGAAGCTTTTTCTAAAACGAATCAAAAACCAAATGATATTGACACCATATTTGTAGCGAATGGTCCAGGTTCATTTACAGGTATTAGAATGGGTGTTACTGTAGCAAAAACTATGGCTTGGGGATTACATTTAAAGGTAGTACCATTATCTAGCTTAGAACTTATGGCTTCTACGAATACAGAGAAAGAATATGTTGTACCATTAATTGATGCTAGAAGAGGGTATGTTTTTGCAGGGATCTATGATCATAATTTGAATGTTATCAAAGAAGATTCGTATATTTCTTTAGAAGATTTGAGAAATGAAATAGGTGAAAAAGAAGTTCTTTATGTATCAGAAGATCAGTTTGCTTTTGAAGTAGCAGAGTCAGATTATGACATATTAAAAATAATTTCTAAACATAAAAATGATGAAGGAATCAATCCCCACCAGTTAAAACCTAATTATTTAAAAATGACAGAAGCTGAAGAAAAACATAATGAAGGTGGTAAGTAGTATGAATACATATATTTTAGCTATTGAATCTAGTTGTGATGAGACTAGTGTTTCTATAATTAAAAATGGTGCTGAAGAGATTTCAACTGTTGTGTTATCGCAGATGGATACTCATGCTAGTTATGGTGGAGTAGTTCCAGAGATAGCTAGCCGTATGCATGTAGAAAATATAACAATGGTTATTGAGGAATGTTTAAATAAAGCTTCTATGACTATGGATAGTATAGACGCTATTGCTGTTACTTATGGTCCAGGATTAATTGGTTCTTTACTAATAGGGCTAATGGCTGCCAAAACATTAGCGTTTATCTATCATAAACCATTAATACCAGTTCATCATCATGCGGGACATATCTATGCTAATAATTTAGTAAAAGAAATGGAATTTCCATTAATTGCTTTAGTAGTATCTGGTGGTCATACAGAATTAGTATATATGAAAGAACATTATTCTTTTGAAGTAATTGGAACTACTTTAGATGATGCTGTTGGAGAAGCTTATGATAAAGTAGCTAGAGTTATTGATTTGCCTTATCCAGGAGGACCAAATATTGATAAACTTGCGAAAGAAGGAGTAGCTAGTTATACTTTACCTAGACCATTAGATGATGATAGTTTTAATTTTAGTTTTAGTGGTTTAAAAAGCGCGGTTATCAATTTAGTTCATAATGAAATACAAAGAGGAAATGAAATAAGAAAAGCAGATTTAGCGCGTTCTTTTGGAGATACAGCAGTAGATATTTTATCAAAAAAAACAATGCACGCTTTAAAGAAGTATGATGTTAAAAATTTAGTGGTAGCGGGTGGTGTATCAGCTAACAGATGGTTACGCAATAGGCTAACAGAAGAGTGTGAAAAAGAGGGTATTAATTTAATTATTCCTGAAATGAAATATTGCACAGATAATGCTGCTATGATAGGGGCAGCTGGATACTTTGCCTATAAGTTAGGAAGAAGAGCGGTCTTAAGTCTTAATGCCAAAGCAACAGAACCTTTAAAATAAGAAGAAAGAAAATTCTTCTTTTTTTATAAAATCTTATTAAAACCATAGAAAAACTAATAAAAAAACTATTTTGTGGCTAAAAATGATTTGAACTATGCTATAATGAAGTTAGGTGGTAGTATGTTTTACGTAAAATACAAGGAGTTAACAAAGCAATTTAATTTTTCAAATGCATTAAATAGAGAGGATCTTCCTGGCTATATTAAGCATTATATTTTAGATGATGAACAAGTGTTAGTAGTTTATAAGACAGAAAGAGATCATGGTGTTTTTACAGATAGAAAAATAGTGCTATTTGATAGTTTTAGAAAGTCTGGTGGTCAAAAACAAATTTGTACCATACCTTATAACTCTATAGCTACAATTACTGTAACATTTAGTCAAGATTGTGCAGATTTAAATATGGTATTACAGTGTGGAGTTCCAGTACATCTTCATTTTAATGCTACAGAGGCAGAAGATAAGGTTAGACTTCGTTTACTTTATACTTGTATTAATAGAATTATTGATGATCAAACACCTTCTAAAAGAGATATTAAAAGATTGATGAAGGATGATGTATCTTTTGAGAGATAATTTATCTCTTTTTATTTGCTTTAAAGAATGTTATAATAAATTTATTTAGGAGGCTTTATGATTAAACAACAGCTTTTGTTAAAATATAAGGAAAAATATATTTGTTCTCATGAAGATATGGAGTATGATTTTATACAAGTACCAAATTATTCTTACGTAGAATCTGTTGCTAGTGAGTGGGCTAATATTAGTATTTTTATATCTCTATTATTAAGTGGGAATATTACTAATAGATATGAATCTGTTACTCCACATCTTCATTTTGATTGGTGTGATATTTTTTCTTTCTGTGATTTCGCATGTCTTTATCCCATTGATGAGAATGTTTGCTTATATGATATAGATGAATTTCTAAAAACAGATAACATACAAGAAGAGATTTTTGAAAAGACATTAGAACGGTTATCCAGTAGATTAGCAGTCGTTTCTTTACAAGATTTAGAAGAAGTTCAAAAAAGATGGATAAATTATAGTCAAGAAATAGATGGCTTAGATATTCCAGAAATTCAAGAAAAACCTTATCATTTTCAATATATGCCAAGAGTATCGCCTGACTTACTAGAACACCTAAGAAATAGGCATAATACAGCAAAAAATCACACCGCACTTTTATTGTATTCAGGGGGGAAGGATAGTACATTATCTGCTATTAGACTTCATAAAATGGGATATAATGTAGATTTTATACATTTTAATAATGGTCAAATGAGAGATTCAGATAAGCCTTATTTAACATTTAAAAGAACATTTCAACCATTAAGGGGATATCAGTTTCCATATGAATTAAGTGATGTAGATATGAAATGGACTTTCTTAGATTATTTTTCTCCTTGGAAAGAGCAATATGGAGATATTTTGGAAAACGGTACCATTCATTCAGAAATTAGATGTTTATCTTGTAGAATGGCAATGTATACCAAAGCATTTGAGATTGCTAAAGGCGGAAATTATAAAGTAATGGCGGAAGGCGCTAGAATTAGTCAAGGATTTATGTTGGAACAAAGGCCAATGATAGAAAGAATTAAAGAATTAGCTAGTGAATTTGGTATTCAAATGTTATTTCCTGTATTAGAATTAGAACCAGGTCAAGAAAAGAAAGAATTAATTAAAGCTGGCTTTTCCTCTAAAAGTTGGGAGTCTAAGTGTTTGCTTGGTAGAACTGCTATGGAAAAGTCTGCTGAAGATGAGGAACAAATCCTAGAGTATTACGATAATATTTTAAAACCAAAAATATTACAAAATGTTAGGAAATCGTTAAAGTAATGCACAACTATGTGCATAAAAAAGGAGAATAGAATGAAAGAATTGGAATTAGCAAAAATCTTATGGGATTATTTATATTTAGGAGAAGAAATAAAGAAGTGCGATTGTATTTTAGGTCTTGGGTGCTATGATTTGCACATTCCAGAAAAATGTGCACAACTTTATCATGATGGTTATGGAGACTTCATTATTTTTACAGGTGGACTTGGAAAGTGTACAAGTGGTGTTTTTGAAAAATCAGAAGCAGAAGTTTTTAGAGATATTGCCATTAATCTAGGTGTTCCAGAAAATAAAATTTTAATTGAAAATAAATCTACTAATACAGGAGATAATTTTCGTTTTACAAAAGCTTTGATAGAGGAAAAAGGACTTTCTATTCATTCATATTTAATTGTTCAAAAGCCTTATATGGAAAGGCGAGCTTATGCTGCTTTTAAAGCAATTTTGCCAACGGAAGAATGTAGCGTTACATCTCCTAATATATCTTTTGAGGAATATTTTAAAGAGTATGAAGAACAAAATGGAAGCACTCAAGAACTATTAAATGTTATGGTAGGAGATTTACAAAGAATGAAAGTTTATCCTAAAAAAGGATGGCAGATTGAACAAGTGATTCCAGATTATGTTTGGAGTGCTTATGAAGAATTAGTTTTTATGGGCTATGATAAATATGTTATAAAAGAGGGGTTGCAATAACAAAAAAAGTATGCTAGAATACTTTTACATTGAAACGAAGGAGGATTATTATGAATAAGCTAGTATGTGTTAATAACCGTAGACGCAGCATCTAGTACTTGTTTAAGCGAAAAAATAGTTTCGTGGATACAAGTACTATTCGTCGTGCTTGTATCTAAGGTTCATAATAATTAAGACCTATGTGTACAAGCATAGGTCTATTTTTGTGTATTAAAGGAGGAAATTATGAAGAAACTAGTATGTATTAATAACCGTAGACGCAGCATCTAGTACTTGTTTAAGCGAAAAAATAGTTTCGTGGATACAAGTACTATTCGTCGTGCTTGTATCTAAGGTTCATAATAATTAAGGCCTATGTATACAAGCATAGGCCTATTTTTGTAGAAAGGAAGAAATATATGAAAAAAATAGAAAAAGAAATACTTTCCGTATTAAAAAAATTTATTTCATTTCCAACAATAGATGGAAATGAAGGAGAAATGAAAAAATTATTAGAGTATGTAAAAACATTAGTGCCTACTAATTTTATTATCAAGGAATATACATTTAACAATAAACCAGCATTAGTAATTTCTAATACTGATTCTAAAGAATTAGATGTTGTATTTTGTACTCATATTGATGTAGTACCACATGAAAAGTATGAATTAGTAGAAAAAGGAAATTTACTTTATGGTAGAGGAACGTTTGATATGAAAGGCGGAGCAGTAGTCTCACTACTTTCTTTATTAAATCAGGAGACACATAAGAAAGCTGGAATATTTTTAACGAGTGATGAAGAAGTAGGAGGAAACTGTGTTAAAGAACTACTAAATATTTATCATCCTAAATTTGGTATTATTCCAGATGGGGGTAATAACTTTGATTTTATTAAAGAAGAAAAAGGTAGATTGCTATTAAAAGTTTCAATTACTACTCTATCTGCACATGCAGCAGAATTATATAAGGGTGAAAATGCATTAGTAATTCTTATGGATATTTATCAGAAACTACTAGAAAAGTATCCAACTCCAACATCAGAAAAAGAATGGAAATCTTCTATTTGTCTTACCCACTTAGAAGGAGGTACTGCGTATAATCAAGTTCCAGACTATGCGGAGATGATATTGGATATTAGGAGAATTACAACAGACTTTAAAGCAGAATTTATAAACACTTTAAAAAAGATAGATAAAAGAATAAAAATAGAAGTTTTAGCAAGCGAGACTCCCTATTTAACAAATCCAGAAGAGGATATGGTAAAACGATACTTACAATCAGTAAAAAAAGTATTAAAGAAAGAACCTACTATTACTTTTTCTAATAGTACTTGTGATGGAATTTATTTTACTGAGAAAGGAATTCCTACTGTACTTATGAATCCATCTGGAGGGTTTGCGCATGCACCAAATGAGTATGTAGAAAAAGAAGCTTTGTTGAAACTTTATGAAATTTATACAGATTTTTTAAAAAATATATAATAAAGAAAGAAGGAATATTATGAATAGTATATTATTAACAATGAAAATACAGCCAGTAACAATACAAACAGGATCTACTGCTTATCAAATAAGATGTTTACAAGAATCTGATTATAAAGCTTTTTCTGCTATTATAAAAGAAGTTTTTAGTTTACCTCCATGGGATGAAAAATTGACAGAAGAAGAAGTTTTAGAAGAATTTAAACATTGCACAGGGAATGGATTTATTTTGGGAGCTTTTAGCAAGACAGGGGAGTTAATGGGAATTGCGGAATTTATTCATGAATTTTTAGATGAACATGCACCCTATATACCACTACCATCTTGTTCAACAGATTCTGCTTGGTATATTCATGGTCTTGCTACTTTACCAAAATATAGAAGTAGTAATAATGAAAATGGAAATCAATTACATGTTTGTACAAACCTAGTACAGCAAGGATTACTTTTTTGTAAAGATTTAGCGCCTAAACATAGTGATTATTGTTATTTTAGGATATCTGAACATGGCTCTATGTCAAAAGGATTAGGAGAAAGACAGGGATTTGTAATTGTTAGAAAAGAAGGAGAAATTTCAGAACAGATTATTGATCCAAACCTTGCTGATCCATACAGAAACTTTATGATTAAGGATTTAAGAGTGCCTATGGAATTAGCGGATTATAGTTTTATGTATGAAACTCCTAAGAAGTATATAAAAGAATAGGATAATAAGAAATTTTATTAAGATAAAACTAAAAAAGACAAAATTGTCTTTTTTTATATTTTTTTAAGGATTTTTCCTACTGTAGGTTCATATTTTGTCCTATAAACTATTTCAGGAACAGATTCTAAGTATGTAGATTGTAATAATGCTTTATCTTGTTCTTTTATTTTTCTTTTATTTGGGCATTTTATTGTAAATTCATTTGTAGTAAATCTACAAATAGTAGAAAAATAACTATGAACATCATCTTTATAATAAAGTCTACCAGTAAGTGGATGTGATAGAAATTCTCTTCTTTGACTTTCTATGATAGGTATCATATGATTTCTGTAATAAATACCATTTTTCTGATGTTCTTCATCATTCATAAAGAACTCAGTTTCTGATTTTAAAGTAGGAACATTATTTCCATAACAGTAAACAGAAAGGTTAGGATTATGAATTCTTACTTTTTCTAATAATTCTATGTTTCTTTTAATATCGTCAATAGTTTCTGTTGGATAACAAATTAGAAAAATAGTTTCTATAAAGATATCTGGTCTAAGAGTAGATATCGTATTTAGTATTTCAAATGCCCTTTCAGCAGTATTACATCTTCCCATTCTTTTTAGTAAATCATTACTCATACATTGGATAGGAATCATAACTCTTTTAATTTTTGTATTTCTTACAATTTCTTTTAATAGTTCATTAGACATTTCATCAGGGCTTAAAGAATCTAATAAAATGGTATCAATTTCTTTAATGGCACTAATTTTTCTAATGAGCTCTATTAAACTGTCATTAGGTCCTAAATCATTACCATAAGAAGAAACATTAAGACCAGTTAATAAAACTTCACTAATTCCATCTTCTATTGCAAAAAATTCAAGTGTTTTTACGATACTATCCATAGGCATACTTTTTAAGTGAAGATTTAAATAATTACTTTTACAAAAAGCACATCTTTTATTGCATCCATCTTCTACAACAATATTTAGCCGGTGAGGATATCTGAATTCTACTCCTAAGCCAGGATAGTTAATTTCCTCAATAGATTTTTGATCTAAGTATTCTGCTATTTCTAGTTGCATCCCTTGACCTGTTTTTTTCCCAAGAAAGTCAATATGAGGATTGTCTTTAAAGTATTGTTGAAAACCTGGATAAGCTGTTTCACAACCAAAGATAGCAAGAGATTGGTTTTCTTTTTTTTCATGTAGTAACGTTAAAATATTTTCAGTAGATGTTTTAATTCTATCAGATGTATAGGCGCATCCGATATAACAGATAATATCTGCATCTTCTATATTTCTGGTGAGTTCAAAATTATTGGCAAGTTTTAAACCTGAAATATAGCTTCTAGAAATATCACAACAATGAGTATCAAAAAAAACTTTCATAAAGTAATCCTCCCTTTAGAAATGCTGTTATTATAACACATTCCATTAAAAAGATATAATTAGAAATAAGGATAGCCATTGTAAAACGAATTTGGCGAACTTTTTTATAAATAATAAGTATGATATAATACATAATGAAATAGGTGATTAATATGGCTTTCGAATATGATATGTTATATAAATATCATTTGATGAATTCTATGAATAAAAAGAATCAGTATAATGGTAAAAATTTAGAGAATGTAGATGTGGAAGCTCCACTTTCATTATTTATGGATAGAGAACCAGTAACAGGAATAGATCAACAATTTGTTTTTGCTGTTACTATTTATTTAGTTCATCCAATTAGTGGTCAAATATTATTCTTAAGACAAACTAAAAAAGAAAAAGTTGTAGATGAATATGTAGGTCTTGGAGGAAAAGCTAGATCGATATTTGATGGGCATGTTTTAAAGGGAGAGAAAATTCCTACTATAGAAGCTTTACGAAAATCTATTGATTTTCAATTAAAACCTGAAGATTTATTAGCAGTAGCATGTAAGGAAGTTATGGAAGAAACACTGCCATCTATGAGTTTAGCCGATCAGATTATTCTAAGAAATAAAAATTCAAATATAACAGTATCTGAAATACGTGATAAATTGCAAAATTTTTCTGTCGTTAGAACGAAATTATCACTTCCTAATCAGACGGTTATTCTATTAACTCAGGATAGTTTGGAACCTAATAATTATCAAGGAACAGTAAGTGGATTTAATGATAAGAAGTATTTTTCTTATCCAGCATGGAAAGAACTATCCGTTGCTACTAGTGAACAAAAGCATAAATAAAATGCAAAGATTTTAAATAGTATTTTAAAAGTAAATAAGTGTAAATAGATAAAATATTTTATTACTTTAAAAATACTATTTTTTTATTTTGATTGCTAATTAGAGACAAGGTTGGTATAATAAAATTAATATGGAGTAAATAAAATGGCGAAAGAAGTTTTTTTGTTTGAACATAATGAAAAAGCTTATGAAGTTGGAGTAGATACCATAGCATCAGAACTTGTTAATATAGAAGATATTAGCACTACTATATCAACGGTATTAAAAACAATCGTAATGTACAAGTTTTAACTTTATAATTTGGGTTAGCAGATTATCAATAGATTTGGCCAGATTCTCCTATAGAAGGTGCTAAAAAGTTTCGTTAAGTATGATTAATTTTATATATTTGTAATGATAGGGGGAATTGTTAAATTTATCCGATATTTTATTTACATTAAAAGCTTTTGCTGTTATATTTTCTGGATTTGCTGTAGTTGAAGCGCGGCAACATAGAAAATATAAGCTTATTAAAAGGAATATGTTTGAGGAGAATAAAGACTATCGTAAATGGTTAATAACGGAATCGACATGTGAAGAACTTCGTTCCCTTGATGAATTATCAAAAAAAATTAATTGGCAGCAGGCTCAAGAATTTTCATATTACTTAGGAGTTCTAATAGAAAAAACTTCCCCTTCAAATTTGAAAACAATTTATAATAATCTTTCTACTCTTTCCCTTGTAAGAAATAATTCAAAATTAGACTCAAATACTGTAGGGGAATACTGGCCAACAAATGTTATCGTTGCAAGGAAAGATGGATTGTTTGCTCATGAATTTTTTCATGCCGCTTCTTCTTTTTGGGATAAAGTAACAGGGATATGGTATAGTGGTTTTAGCCAAGATGATAATAATACTCGTAAGGTTATTGGAAATGGATTAAATGAAGGTTATACTGAACTGTTAGCTTCGCGTTGGTGTCTTCACGGTTTTTTTAAAATGTATGGTCCTCCTGTAAGACTTGCTGAATTATTTGAGTTCTTTTTTGATAATCCTAAGGATATGGAAACATACTACTTTAATCATAATTTACCTGGTTTTATAAAATATATGGAACAATTTTCCTCTCGAAAAGAAATTATTGAAATACTTTTACAAATGGATATTGTTGAAAAAGGTTATGGAATGGGGCTTTGTGTAACTGCTTTAGATGAAGTTAAAATTACTTTAAAATTATATCGTATGTTTAAAGATAATTGCCAGGATCCTGTTAAACTAGAACAGTTTGAAAGAAAAATGAAAAGAATGCCACTAGTACGTCTAACTCTTTTAGGACAAAAATTAAAACTTTTCAAAGATTATTCGTATTGAAATACTTGTAGTGCTGGTCACAAGAGTCGATGAGTTAGTTACAATTACTTGTGGATAAAAAAATAAGCTCAATTGAGCTTATTTTTTTAAAGAATACTTTTTTTCAAAGTACTGTGCAATTGGTTCTATAGAAATATCAGATTGGCACATTTTTTTAATAATTTCTAAAGCAGAAAAGGCTCCACCGTTTTGATAGATAGAACGAATTAAATAGTTTGTTATTTCTTTAATTCTTCCATTTTTTAATAATTCATCAATACTACCTAGATCTCTTTCAATCGCTTGCATAAACATACCATCATAAATAGTACCCAACAAATAAGATGGGAAGTATCCAAAATCTCCCTCTGACCAGTGAACATCTTGTAAGACTCCATTAGCTGGAGAATCTACAGTCAAATGAAGATAGTTCTTTATCTTTTTATCCCAAATAGCTGGTAAGTCATCTATATTGATATTGCCATTAAAGATATCTCTTTCTATTTCATATCTTAAAATAATGTGCATACAGTATGTTAATTCATCAGCTTCCGTTCTAATTAAATTAAGAGCAGGTGTATTTAATTTTTCTATAAATTCTTCTAAAGAAACATTTAAACGTAACATCTTTTTAATGTCCTCATAGATTGGTATCCAAAAGTTAATATTTCTTCCTAAAATATTTTCATAAAATCTAGATTGGCTTTCGTGTAATCCATAAAATCCGCAGACATCATCTCCATATCTCGATAAGTTCGGACTGATATTTTGTTCAAATATACCATGTCCACCCTCGTGAATAATAGTAGTACAAAAGTCATAAGGATTATTCCCATGTTTAAAAGCTATTCTTACATCATTGGGACCCATTGTTCCCGTGAATCCATGAGGGTAAATTCCAAGAGCTCCTCTATTCCTATCAAAGCCTATATAGTTTAATAAATATTCTGCGCAATCTAATAATTCTTGTTTATTGTATGGAATGCTGGATGCGGCACTTTTTTCGCATACTTTTGTAGGAATAAGTGGTAATAATCTTTGTTTTAATTGTTCAAATAATGGATCAATAATTTCACAAGTCATTCCTACTTCATAATGCTCTAGCATGACATCATATAAATTAGAAGTATTACTATCTAAGAACCTGTAATACTGTTTTGTCATTTCGATAAGATCTTTTAAATATGGCTTAAATAATTCATAATTATTTTGTTCTTTTGCTTCTCTCCAAGCAATATTAGCGCGTTTTTTAAGTTCACTATATTTAGTATAAAAGTCAATAGGAATTTTTTTATTCTCTTGATAGCGTTTCCATAGATTTTGAATATATCTGCGCTCTGCTTCTTCTATACTATTAAAATTAGTATCATTAATTACACCAGATAATAAAGTTCCATATTTTTCAGAAGTTAGAAGTTCAAATAATTTACTTTCGTATTGAGTAATTAATTTAATTAAATCTGGCTGCGAACTTTTAGGAGCATTAATTTTTAATTCCCATTTCAATAGATTAATTGTGTATTCAAGGTTTGATATTTCTTTTTGATATTCTAATAATTGTGTTAATGTATTCATATATTCTCCTTTCTTAATAACTTATTAATATTATACCATATATAGAATGAAAGAGATTATATACCATTTTTTCTTGTGGTATCATAATAAAAATGTTAAAATAAACTTAGGTATTAAAACAATATAGTAGGAAATAAAGGTAGAGGAAGAAGAGATGGATTTATGCAGGTACAAATAAATTTGCAGTTACTTCCAACCCTTATGTTTGTTTGTAAAACTTGGGTTATTGTTTCTGTAGGATTTACTATACATGATGAGAGAAAGTATAAACTTATTAAAAAAAATATATTTGAAAGAACAAAAGATTCTGACAATTGGATAATCAGTAATTCATCATATGAAGAACTTCGTTCCCTTGATGAAATAAGAGCAAAAGTTAATTATGAGCGAGTTCAAGATGTTTTATATTGCTTAGATGTTTTAAAGAGGCATGTATCTCCATCTAATTTGAAGACAATATATAAAAATCTTTCTAATCTTTCAGTTGAAAGAAATCCTTCCATATTAAAATTAGGCTATGATGGTCAGTATTTTACATTTTTTAATAAGATAGTGTTAGGTGCCGAAAATGCACTTCCCCATGAATTTATACACGCTTCTTCTAGTGCGTATAACCACCAAAAAGGGATAGGATATTCTGGGTTTGTACAATATGATAGTAATAAGGATATTAAAATTTGTGAAGGGTTAAATGAGGGTTATACGGAACTTTTAACTGCTCGCTGGTTTTTTAATGGTGTAGTTAAGTCTAATCATAATCTTGTAAGAATTGTAGAATTATTTGAGTTTTTTTTCGATAATCCTAAAGATATGGAAACATACTATTTTAATCATAATTTACCCGGCTTTATAAAATATATGGAACAATTTTCCTCTAAAAAAGAAATTATTGAAATATTATCTTTAATAGATGCTATTAGAAAGGGAGAAAAAATTCCTTCTCTTATAAAATTTTTTGATGAAGCTAAAATTCTTCTAAAGTTATATCGCATGTATCAATTACATTGTCAAGATCCTTTTAAGCTGAAATTGTTTGAAGAAAAGATAAAACAATTCCCATTAGCACGTTTAGCGCTTGCAGGACAGAAATTGAAATTATTTAGGGATTATTCGTATGGTAAAATGCATAACGAGGAACAGAAAAGAAGATAAATTTTATAAAAACAAGATAGTGGTATTATTATCTTGTTTTTTTCAATTAATATTATCTTTATGTTATAATAAATACCGTTTTTAGGAGATACTATAATGGAAGAAATATAAAAAGACGTCATTTTCTAAAAAACGTGATAAAATGATAGAGGAATTAATTATTAATCAGCGATAAAAATAAATAAGAATGGAGGCTTTATATGTTTGAATTAGTATCAAAATATATTCCTAATGGAGATCAACCACAAGCTATTGAAAAGTTAGTGAGTGGTATAAAAAATGGAGAAAAACATCAGGTATTATTAGGCGCAACAGGAACAGGTAAAACATTTACAATTGCAAATGTTATTAAAGAAGTAAATAAACCTACACTTGTTTTAGCTCACAATAAGACATTAGCAGGACAACTATATGGAGAATTAAAGGAGCTGTTCCCTAATAATGCCGTTGAATATTTTGTATCCTACTATGATTATTACCAGCCGGAAGCATATGTAGCAAAAACAGATACTTATATTGAAAAAGACGCTTCTATTAATGATGAGATTGATGAGCTTAGACATTCTGCAACTAGTGCTTTATTAAAACGAAAAGATGTTATCGTGGTAGCTTCTGTTTCTTGTATTTATGGTATTGGAGATAAAGAAGACTATCAGGATAAGATGTTAACTGTTAATGTTGGAGAAACTGTGGAGCGCGATTCTATTATTGAAAAATTAATAGCTATGCTATATGAAAGAAATAATATGGATTTTAAACGTGGAACTTTTCGTGCAAAAGGTGATGTTTTAGAGATTATTCCAGCAAATGAACATAATAAAGGAATACGTATAGAATTTTTTGGAGATGAAGTAGACCGCATCAGTGAATTTGATACACTAACAGGGGCAATATTGGTAAATAAAAATACTATTAGTATTTTTCCAGCTAGCCACTTTGTAACAGCTGAATGGAAATTAAAAAAAGCAATTGAGAATATTCGTATAGAGTTAAGTGAACAATTAGAGAAATTTAAAAATGAAAACAAGTTACTAGAGCATCAACGATTAGAAGAACGTACAAATTATGATATGGAAATGTTAGAGGAGACTGGGTTTTGTCGTGGGGTAGAAAATTATTCTAGACATTTAGCACTCAAAGGTCCAGGGGAAACTCCTTCTACATTAATTGATTTTTTTGGGGATGATTATTTACTTGTTATTGATGAATCACATGTCACCGTACCACAAGTAAGAGGAATGTATAACGGTGATAGGGCTCGTAAAGAAATATTAGTAGATTATGGATTTAGACTACCTAGCGCATTAGATAATAGACCATTAAAATTTGATGAATTTGAGTCAAAACTACATCAAGTTATTTACGTATCTGCTACTCCTGGTGATTATGAATTAGAGCATAGTAAAGAGGTTGTAGAACAGATTATTAGACCAACAGGGTTATTAGATCCTAAGATAGAAGTTCGTCCAACAAAGGGGCAAATTGATGATTTAGTAGAGCAAATTTATATTTGTAAAGAGAGAAATGCTAGAGTATTAATTACCACACTAACGATTCGTATGGCAGAAGAATTAACGAATTATTTAAAGAAATTAGACATTAAAGTAGCTTACCTACACTCTGAGGTAAAAACATTAGAAAGAATGCAGATTATAAGGGATTTACGATTAGGAAAATATGATGTGTTGGTAGGAATAAACTTATTACGAGAAGGTATTGATATTCCAGAAGTAGAATTAGTAGCAATTATGGATGCTGATAAGCAAGGATTCTTACGTAGTGAACGAAGCTTAATTCAAACAGTAGGACGTGCTGCTCGTAATCAGGATGGGCGTGTTATTATGTATGCAGATACTATTAGTGATTCTATGGCTAAGGCAATTTCTGAGACAGAAAGACGTCGTGAGATACAAGAAAAATATAATAAAGAACATCATATTACTCCAAAAACTATCATAAAAGAAATAAGAGAAGCTATTACGAATGTAAAAGAAGAGAAAAAAGAAAAACAAAAAATGAGTAAACAAGAAAAGCAATCTTTAGCGCTTAAGATAGAAGCAGAAATGAAAGAAGCAGCTAAGAATTTAGACTTTGAAAGAGCAATGGAATTAAGAGATGCTTTATTTGAATTAAAGAGTGAATAATGATATAATAACAAAAGAAAAGAGGGACGATTCCATGTCAAATATCATAGAAGAAAATCATAAAAAAAGTCCTAAAATTAATAAGTTTTTGGACTGGTTTATACATATATTAGGATACACTTTAGTACTAATAACAGTATCTATTATGTTTAAAAAAACAGTGTATATTGATAATCAATTTTTTGGATTATGGGGACTTTTAGCTGTCATTATTATTTTTGTTTTAAATAGAACGGTTAAACCATTACTTTTTTGGTTAACTTTACCGCTTACAGCTCTTACTCTTGGTCTATTTTATCCCATTATTAATATTATTGTTTTAAAAGTAGCTGACTGGATATTAATGGATCATTTTCAAATCCATGGCTTTTTTATGGTATTTGTTGTATCTATTATTATTTCTATTATGAATGCTATTATGGATAATATTATTATTGATACATTTTTAAAAGGATGGAAAAAATGAATCCCGTGTTTTTAAGTATTGGACCAATTACTATTTATTGGTATTCTGTATTAATTTTAACAGCTTTTATTTTAGGATACTTTTTTGTGTCTAGAGAAATGAAAAAAGAAGGAATGTCTGTATCCTTTTTGGTGGATTATTTCTTTTATCTAGTGCCAATTGTTATTATTGGTGCTAGAGCTTATTATGTCATTTTTGAATGGCAAAGCTATCAAAATAATATTGCGGAAATATTTGCAGTATGGAATGGTGGTTTAGCCATTCATGGCGGTATCATAGCTGGTTTAATTTTTACTATTTTTTATACGAAAAAAAAGCAAATTAATACTTTAAAACTATTTGATATAATAGCGCCTTGTCTAATTCTTGGGCAGGCTATTGGTAGATGGGGTAACTTTTTTAATCAGGAAGCTCATGGACCAGAAACTACATTATCTTTTTTACAGAATCTTCATTTACCAGAATTTATAATAGAAGGTATGCATTTTTCTGATTTAGGGAAGTATGCTTATTGGCATCCAACATTTCTTTATGAAACCTTGGGATGTTTAATAGGTTTTGGATTAATATTATTTGTTCGATCTAGAAAAAAAGTTCATATTGGTACTTCTACAGCGATTTATTTTATCGTGTATGGAATTACTCGTTTCTTTATTGAGGCTTTAAGACAAGATAGCTTAATGTTTTTAGGTTTAAAAATTGCTCAACTAGTATCTATTGTTATGGTATTAGCGGGAGTTATTTTAATGATTTATTCTATTAAGTGTGAGAAATTTTATCACAGAAAGGAAAATGAAAATGAATAAAAAAGTAGTGGTATTAGGAGGAGGAACAGGGTTATCTACTCTTCTTAGAGGGTTAAAACAATTTCCTATTGATATTACAGCTATTGTTTCTGTATGTGATGATGGTAGCAGTACAGGTATTTTAAGGGAGGAATTTAATATTCCAGCTGTAGGGGATATTAGAAGAGTAATTGTTTCTTTGTCAGAGACAGAACCTCTTGTACAGGAACTATTTAATTATAGATTTCATACGACTAGTGATTTAGATGGACATACGGTAGGGAATCTGCTTTTAACTGCTATGACGGAGATTACAGGAAATCTATCAGATGGAATAGAGTCTTTAAGTAAAGTATTAAATTTGAAAGGGAAGGTAGTTCCTTTAACAGAGGATAATGTTACTTTAATGGCAGAGATGGAAGATGGAAGTATTGTAGAAGGAGAACATCACATTACTGTTGATAGAAGAAATATTAAAAGAGTTTTTTATAAGGAAGAACCAACACCTACTAGTGAAGCTATAAAAGCGATATTAGAAGCAGATTTAATTGTTCTTAGTATGGGTAGCTTATTTACTAGTATTATTCCTAATTTAATTTGTGATAAGATTGTAGGTGCTTTAGAAAAAAGTTCTGCTAAAATCATGTATGTATGCAATATGATGACTCAACCAGGAGAAACAGACGGATTTACTGTTACAGATCATGTTTCTATGTTAAATCAATATTTAGGACAAAGAAAAGTAGATGTTGTAATTGCTAATAATGGAAAAATAGATGCTACTTTAGCAGAAAAGTATGAAACTTTAGAACAAAAAGATGCAGTAAAATATGATGCCCAAAACTTTAATAAGATGAACAATCAAGTAATAGGTGACGATTTGGTAATGGTTTCTAATAATATGATTCGTCACAATGTTACAAAATTAGGTTTTCATATTTTTGCATATTTAATGCAGTTATAGGTGCTTTATGTCATTTACAAGTACTATTAAAAATGAAGTAAGTAAATTAACTTCTGAGAAAATTGAAAATATAGCAGAATTATCTGCTTTTTTAAAGAATAGTTCAACTACTACAGAAATGATTCGTATTACAACAGAGAATGCCTCTGTTGCTAGACATATTTTTCATTTGATGAAGCAGCTTTATGGAGTTGTTTCTAAAATTACGGTTAGACATGGATATAACTATAATAAAAATTATGTCTATATTTTAGAAATCACAAAAAGGGTAGAGGAAATAAAAAAAGATTTATGCTTAGATAAAGAGGTACCAAGTAGTTATCTATTAGATGATGATTCTTCCAAAAGGGCATATTTACGAGGATTATTCTTATCTTGTGGAAGTATTAATGACCCTAAAAAATCTAGATATCATTTAGAATTTTTAGTGGATAATTTTAAGTATGCTAAATTTTGTTCTCTTCTACTTAATGAATATGGTTTAAATAGTAAGGTTCTAAAAAGAGAAAGTAAATATATGATTTACGTAAAAGAAGCAGAAAAAATAGGCGATTTTTTGCGTATGATTCACGCTATACAAGCACTTTTTTATTATGAAGATATTCGTATTTATAGAGATCATAAAAACATGACTAATCGGCTTAATAATTGTGAGCAAGCAAATGTTGATAAGATTGTTGAAACTGGTATGAGACAAGTAGAAGATATTGAATTAATAGAGGTCTATGGAGGACTAGATTTATTAAGTGAAAAGGAAAAAGTAGTCGCTATTTATCGCATGAAATACAAAGAAGCTTCTCTACTAGAATTAAGCGAAATTATTAGTATTGAGACTTCTGAGAAAATAACAAAATCAGGAATTTATCATAGATTTAATAAAATAAAAGAGTTAGCAAATAGAATAAGGCAAAAGGAAAAAGAATAACTTTGCCTTTTTTTAGTCTAAGTAAAGACAATTGAAGGATTTTATAGTATAATATTGATGTCTAGGGGTGATAAAATGGAAACATTATTTCATAAGTTAGAAGAGATTTTGTCGAAGTATAAAAGAATGATTATTATGTCCCATCAGAACCCAGACTTAGATGCAATTGGTTCTTCTATGGGATTAAGTTGTATTTTGAAGAAAATGGGTAAGGAAAGTTATATCTTTTTGCACTCTGATAAAAAAGAGGAATATAATAGCTCTGTTAGACAAGCATTAGAGAAAGTAACAAATATAGAATATCTTTATCCAAATACTTATCAAGAAAAAGTAGATGAGGATACTGTTTTGATTATTTTGGATGTGCATCAAAAAGAGAGGATTGAATATCCAGAAATATTAAAGAATATATCAAAAGTAATTGTATTAGATCATCATATTAAAAGTAATTCCTATATCAAAGAAACAGAATTATTCTATATAGATTCTACTATGTCAAGTATGGTAGAATTTGTATCTCGTTTTGCAAAATACTATGGAGTTAACTTAGGAATTCTAGTATCGACTGTTATGTTAGCTGGAATGGAGATAGATACGAATGGATTTAATTTAAAAACAACTGAAAAGACATTTGAAATGGCAGCTTATTTAACCCGTATGGGTGCTGATAGTGTATTGAAACAAACTTTACTAAAAGAAAGTAAAGATGAATATTTAAGAAGAGCAGATTTTATAAAGAGTAGTTTTATTATTTATGGAAATATTGGAATGTGTATTTTAACTACTCCTACTTGCCAAAAAGAGGAATTAGCGGAGGTAGCAGAGGAATTATTGAAGTTAGAGTATGTAGCAGCTTCTTTTGCTATTGGTCAATTAGAAGAAGGTTTAGTTGGAGTAAGTGCTCGTTCTATTGGAGATATTAATGTCTGTGACATTATGAAAAAATTAGGTGGTGGAGGTCATGCAACTAATGCTGCTAGTCAAATTCCAGATAAAACAGTGAAAGAAGTAGAACATATGATAAAAACAGTATTGGGGGAATCATTATGAAAATTATTTTATTAGAAGATGTTAGAAAGCAAGGGAAAAAAGGGGATATCCTAGAAGTAAAAGATGGATATGGAAACTTTTTAATTAAAAATAAGCAAGCAACCGTTGCTAATACTGCTGGTTTAAATCGTTTACAAAGAGAAAATGATGCTAAAAAAGCACAAGAGATGGAAGATATTAAAACGGCTGAAAAATTAAAAGGTCAATTAGAAAAGTTAGAACTAACTTTCAAAGTAAAAACGGGAGCTGGTGATAAGGTTTTTGGTAGTGTAAGTCCAAAACAAATTGCTGATGCTTTAAAAGAGAAAAATCTTTCTATTGATAAAAAACAAATTAAAATAGCAGATTCATTATCTGCCTTAGGTTATCATGAAGTAGAAATAGAGCTTCATAAGAAAGTAAATGCTATTATCAAAGTACAACTAACGAAATGAGGGGATTAAATGCCTGAAAAAATAATACCTCATAATATTGAGGCAGAACAATCTGTAATAGGATCTATGTTTTTAACGAAAAAAGCTTTACAAAAGGGATTAGAACTATTAGTAGCAGAAGATTTCTACTTAGATTCCCATGTAAAGATTTTTACCTGTATAAAGGCTTTGGATGATGAAAAAAGACCAGTTGATTTAACTACTATTTCAGAAGAGTTAAATAGACGTGGGTGGTTAAAGCAAGTAGGAGATATTGAATATATTGCTGAAACGATTAACAATGTTCCCACTACTGCGAATATAGATGAATATATTAAAATTGTCTCTGAGAAATCATTACTTAGAAAGTTGATTGATGAAGCTACTAGTATTGTAAAGGATAGTTATCAAGTAGGATCAAATATAGGGGATTTCTTATATCAATCACAAAAGAAAATTGCGGATGTTTCTCAAGGACTTAGAGGTTCCGGATTTAAAGATATTCAGACAGTTCTTACTAAGGCTCAGTCTGACTTAGAGAAATTAGCAGCTAACAAAGGGGATATTACCGGTATTCCTAGTGGCTTTTATGATTTGGATAAGATTACATCTGGATTTCATCCTCATGAATTAATTATTATAGCAGCGCGTCCAGGTCAAGGAAAGACTGCTATTGCTTTAAATATGGTGACAAATATGGCAATCAATTCTAAAAAGACAGTTGCTATTTTCAACATGGAAATGGGTGCAGAACAGCTAGTTAATAGAATGTTAGCATCTGTTGGTCAAATAGAGAGTGGAAAGCTAAAAACAGGTGCTTTAGAGCACATGGATTGGAAACGAGTAAATGAAGCAATTAGCCGCTTATCAGATACTAAAATTTTTATTGATGATACATCAGGACAATCTGTTGCTGAAATTCGTTCAAAATGCCGTCAATTAAAAAGTACTACTGGTTTAGATATTGTCATAATAGACTATTTAACCTTAATTCAAAGTGCTACCAAAGGTGGCGGAAACGGACAAAATAGACAACAAGAGGTAGCAGAAATCTCTAGAGCATTAAAGACAATGGCAATGGAGTTAGACATTCCAGTTATTGCTTTATCTCAATTATCCAGAGGTATTGAGCAGAGAACAGATAAAAAGCCAATGCTAAGTGACTTAAGAGAATCAGGAGCAATTGAACAGGATGCCGATATAGTTGCATTTCTTCATTGTACAGATGAGGAACGTGAAAAAGAAGATAGTTTAATGGAATTCGTTATTAGAAAACATCGTAATGGACCATTAAAAGATATTCCGTTAATATTTAAAAGGGCAACAGGATCATTTGTCAACGTTGCTAATAGTGGAATAACAGAAGAATAGGTGATTTCGTGAAGAAAAATATAAGTATTATTGCTATTGTAATTGTAAGCGCATTAATCTTTTTATTACAATTTCAATATAAGAAAACTTATCAACCACATACATATTACCAAGTTTATTTAGATGATAAAATTATAGGAACGATTAAGTCTAAAGATGACTTAGAGGCACATATTAATAAACAAGGTGTTTTAATAAAAAACCAAATATTAGAATATCAAGAACAATTAGAGATATTAGAAGGAATAGATTCTATTATTTCTAAAAAATTAAGAAGTAATACTGATAAGACTCTTTATGTAAATATGAAAAAAGATTATGATGACCTTTCTAAGTTAGTAGATGAAAATGGTACATTCCATAACCAAAATTATGAGAAAGTTGAGTCTCTTCTTTCAAATTTGAAAATAGACAATGCTATTTTATCAGATACTTCTATTTCTAATTATAAAAGTGTTTTAGGTCAGATAGAAATTAATTTTTTAGATACTAAAAGTGCAGTTATTAATAGAATAAAAGAGTCAAATCTATCGTTATCAGAAACAGAGAAATATTATTTAGAAGAATATACTAGCCAAGGTATAGATACTATTTCTTATGTAAAACAGAAATACATGGTAGATTATATTACTCAAAATAAGGCATATGAATATACAGATAATGTTTATAGCCCAATAGGAATTAATATAGAAAAGATTAATACCTACTATGCTTCTTTATCTTCTGTTGAGGATGTTTATCAAGATATAGTAAAGGAAAAACCATGTACTATTGAAGGATATCAATTTCGTATTAAGAAATCTGAAGAACAACAATTACCTATTCATGCATCTACAGGAGCTCTTCTGTTAGAGGAAGAGGATTTCCTTTTTAATACAGAAACAGATGATGTAATTATTTATGTAACAGATGAGAAAGTTTTTAAAGATGCTGTTGAAAAGTTAGAAATGGTATTTGCTGGAACTGAAAATTATGAGAAATATAAAAATTCTACTCAAAATGAAATTGTAGATACTGGTTCTAGAATAGAAGATATTTATGTAGAGGAAGATATTACTATTAAGAAAACCAATATTTCTGTTGGTGAAAAAATTTATAATGATGCAGACGAATTATCTAGCTTTTTATTATATGGGGATAAAAAATCTGTGAAGACAGTATATGCATCTGCTGGTGATGATATTCTTTCTTTAACTTATCGAAATGGTATTACCATAGAAGAATTCTTTTTGTCTAATCCATCTTTTACAAATATTAATAACCTATTCTATGATAAACAACCAGTAGTAATTGCTCAAACAAATCCACAGCTTAGTGTTGTTATTGAACAGTTTACAGTAGAAGATATGGAAACAGATTATAAGGTAGAAGAAAAATATGATTCAAAATTAAACATGGGTGTAGAATATGTTGATCAAAAAGGGAAAAAAGGACTAGAGAGAGTTTCCCAGAATGTAAAAAGCGTCAATGGTCAAATTTCTTCTGTAGTTCCTGTTAGTAAGGTTACTTTAAAAAAGGAGCAAAATGAGATTATTTTGATAGGTACTAAAAATGTTCCTACTATTGGTAGTCTTGCTTCTTGGTATTGGCCAACAAATTCTGGATATCGTATTTCTTCTTATTATGGATGGCGTAAGTATCCATTTGGATCAAGACGTGAACTACATACAGGAATAGATATTGCTGGTACTGGATATGGTTCTCCTGTATATGCTACGAACAATGGAAGAATAATTACTATGAGAGAAGATAGATGGAATTATGGTACGCATATTATCATAAATCATGGTAATGGCTTTTATAGTTTATATGGACATATGAGTAGATTTGCTAAAGGAATGAAAGTAGGAACTGTTGTTTCGCGTGGTCAAGTAATTGGTTATGTAGGAGATAGTGGTGCAGCAACTGGGCCTCACTTACATTTTGAAATTCGTACTTGTGAAAGATTTGCTTGTACAACAAATCCACTACCATATTTGAGGAAATAAAATGAAAGTATGTGTACTTGCAAGTGGTAGTAAGGGTAATTGTACCTATGTAGAGACAGACCACCATCGTATTTTAATAGATATTGGAACAACTTGTTTAAATATAGAAAAAAAGTTAAAAGAAAAGGATATCAATCCTTCTTCTATTGATATGGTTTTAATGACACATGCTCATACAGATCATATATCAGGATTGCCAGTTTTCCTAAAAAAATATAATCCATCTGTTTATATTACACCAAAGATAGAAAAGGAAGCTCATTTAAAACTTTCCAATCCAATTTATATAGATTCAGATTTAGAAATAGATAATATGAAAATTACAGTTTTAAAAACTTCTCATGATGTAGATGACTCTAATGGATATATAATTGAGGAAAATGGCACTTCTGTAGTTTATATTACTGATACAGGATACGTAAATGAGAGATATCATACTGTATTATCTAATCGCAGTGTCTATGTATTTGAAAGCAATCATGACGTTGAAAAATTGATGAATAATCCTAACTATCCACATCAAACAAAGATTAGAATATTAAGTGATAGAGGGCATTTATCGAATGAGGATTCTGCTTACTATTTATCTAAATTTATTGGGAAAGATACTAAAATAGTGATTCTTGCCCATCTAAGTGAACAAAATAATAGTCCAGAATTAGCACTTTCTAGTTTGCAAAAGGAATTGTCATCTCATCAAAAGAAATTCTCTAATATCGTAATAGCGCAACAAAAAGAAGCGACGGAGTTGTTTGAAGTATGATAAAAATAATATGTGTGGGAAAAATAAAAGAGGAATATTTTAGAAATGCCATTAAAGAATATGAAAAAAGATTATCAAAATATACTAAATTAGAGATTATAGAATGCAGTGATTACGGTACTTTAGATGTTTCAACTATTTTAGAAAAAGAAAAGGATGAAATTTTAAAATATATTAGTGATAGAGATTACCTGATAACTTTAGAGATAGAGGGAAAAGAGATGGATTCTGTTTCATTTTCTAAAAAATTAGAACAGACTTTTTTAACCAATTCTACGATTACTTTTATAATAGGTGGTTCTTATGGAATTCACGAAGATATTAAAGGAAGAGCAGATTTTCACTTATCTTTTTCTCAAATGACACTTCCTCATCAATTGTTTCGTGTTATTTTATTAGAACAAATTTATCGTTCCTTTAAAATTATGAACAATGAATCTTATCATAAATAAAAGAAAAGATATGTGAAAACATATCTTTTTTGAATAATTTAAAAAAAATTGTATAAATACTTAAAATCTATCTCATGATAGAGTAGGTGATAAAATGAAAAAAGTATTATTAGTAGTAATAATTATGGTAATTTATATGATGATTGGTCATATAGCAGTAGAAAGTGAATTGATTCCAGATGATGCTATACGCATTCGAGTAATAGCTAGTAGTGATGATAAAAATGATCAAGAAGTTAAATTAGAAATCAAAAAAGAGTTAGAAACATATTTTTTTAATTTATTAAAAGATATAAAGGGAGTCAGCAATGCTAGTTCTATGATTAAAAATAGTATTCCAGAAGTGGAAGAGATAGTTTCTTCTATTGCTAAAAATAATAATTTTGATGTAAATTATGGGATGAATTATTTTCCAGCTAAGGAATATAAGGGAGTAACTTATAAAGAAGGTTATTATGAATCATTAGTGGTTACATTAGGAAAGGGAAATGGACAAAATTGGTGGTGCGTTTTATTTCCACCATTATGTTTACTTGAAAATAATGGAATGGAAGAAGTGGAGTATAGATCATTTGTAGCAGATTTCGTTAAAAAATATTTTTAGTATAAAATTATTTTTTAATTAGTAAGATGTTATAGGTGATTACATGGAATTACTTTCCATTATAATAGTAGCAATTTCTTTAAGCATGGATGCTTTTTCTTTAGCGCTTGCTTATGGAACATTGGGTTTAGGTACTAAAATGTTATTTAAAATTTCTTTATCAGTAGGTCTATTTCATTTCTTTATGCCACTTTTAGGGATGGGCATTAAATATTATTTAGTTCAATATTCGGGTATGAATTTGCATTTTCTTGCCTCTATTATTTATTTTTATCTAGGTATTATGCTTTTCTTAGAAGCTAAAGAAGAAAAAAAGGTATCTACTCTTTACACAATAAAAGATATTTTTCTTTTTAGTTTAGCAGTAAGCCTAGATAGTCTCTCAGTTGGTATAGCACAGGAAAATCTTACCTTAATAGCACCTATTTGCTTTGCTATATCAAGCTTTATTTTTACTACTGTCGGGTTAAAATTGGGAAAAAGATTACATTATCTATTTGGAAAAGCCGCTATTATGATGGGAGGATTATTTTTTATCTTATTGGGCCTATTTCATTTGTAAATACTGTCAACTGCTTGACAGTATTTTTTCTATTTTCTTGCATTCATAAATATTTAATACTATACTATAGATAGGTGATAATATGTTAGAGAACATGGAAAAGATGTTAAATCGTGCTAAAGAAGAAAAGTATGCAGTAGCGCAATTTAATATTAACAACTTAGAATGGACAAGGTTTGTACTAGAAGAGTGCGAAAAGGGAGAAACACCTGTGATTTTAGGCGTTAGTGAAGGCGCTGCAAAGTATATGGGAGGATATAAGACAGTAGTAGATATGGTAAAGAATTTAATGAATTATCTTTCAATTACCATACCTGTTGCTATTCATTTAGACCATGCTAGCAGTTTTGAGTCTTGTAAAGATGCCATTGATTCAGGATTCACTTCTGTCATGATTGATGCTTCTAAAGAGGATTTACAGACCAATATAGAAATCTCTCGTAAAGTAGTTGAATATGCTCATGCAAGAGGAGTAACCGTTGAAGGAGAAATTGGACATGTTGGTGGTCAAGAAGATGGCGTTGTAGGTGGCATTCTATATGCGGAAGTAGAAGACTGTGTTACCTATTGCAAAGAAACAAAAATTGACTTTTTAGCGCCTGCTTTAGGAAGTGTACATGGACCATATCATGGAGATCCTGTACTTGCTTTTGATCGTATGGAAGAAATTAAAGAAAAGACGAATCTACCTTTAGTATTACATGGTGGAAGCGGAATTTACGATGAACAGATTAGAAAAGCTATTTCTTGTGGAATCTGCAAATTAAATATTAATACAGAATTACAACAAGCATGGACAAAAGGAGTTAGGGAAAAGCTATCTGCTGATAGTGAAGTATATGATCCAAGGAAAGTTATAAAAGCAGGAGAAAATTATTTAAAAGAAGCTGTAAAACAAAAAATAGAACTATTGGGTTCTAATGGAAAAGCTAAAAAAATCTAAAAGAACACATCTAGGTATTTATCATATAGTATAGTAACGGAGGGAAATATGAAAAGAATACGAATAGAAGGTGGTCATAAGTTACAAGGAACTATTCGCATTAGCGGTGCTAAAAATAGTGCTGTAGCTTTAGTACCTGCTTCTCTTTTATCCGATGAAGTAGTAAAAATAGATAATATTCCAAATATTTCTGATATAGATGCTTTAAACGAGATTCTTATGTATTTGGGGGCTAAAGTAACAAGAACAGGGGAACTTATGACTATTGATTCTTCTAGCATTATCAATAAGGAGATACCTGAAGAAATATCTAAAAAATTGCGTGCTTCTTATTACTTTATGTCATCATTACTTGGAAAATATAAACATGTAGAAATGTATTTTCCAGGAGGCTGTGCAATAGGTGCTAGACCAATTGACCAAACATTGAAAGGTTATCGTGCATTAGGTGCTACAGTAAAAGAAGAGGGAAATCGTTTTACAATAGATGCAGATGAATTGCATGGAGCTGAGGTATATTTGGATATGCCAAGTGTAGGTGCTACTGTAAATACTATTTTGGTAGCAGTAAAAGCAAAAGGGGAAACTGTTATTGAAAATGCTGCTAAGGAACCAGAAATTGTCAATGTAGCTACATTCTTAAATAATATGGGAGCTAAGATTACTGGTGCAGGAACTAGTACTATTAGAATTACAGGAGTAGATTATTTAGGTAGCTGCTTTACAGAAGTAATACCTGATCGTATAGAAGCAGGTACTTATATGATAGCAGGGGCCTTAATGGGTGAAAATTTAAGAATTGAAAATATTATTACAGAGCATGTAGACTCACTTATTAATAAATTAAAAGAAATGGGCGTTTCCATAAAAGAAGAAAGGGATGCAGTAGAAATTACTGCAGTAGAAAAAATGAAGGGAGTAAGAGTTAAAACTTTAGGATATCCAGGGTTTCCTACAGATTTACAGCAACCACTTACAACCCTTTTAACACAATGTACAGGTACTTCTACATTAGAAGAAACTATCTATGAGAATCGTTTCCAGAATGTTCCATATTTAGTTAATATGGGAGCAGATATTAAAATAGATGGTAAAAAGATTCGTATACAAGGACCTAATCCATTAATAGGTAGTAATGTAGTAGCGACAGATTTAAGAGCAGGAGCTTGTTTAGTTCTTGCTGGATTAAAAGCAGAAGGAGAAACTACTATTGATAATGTAGAACATGTATTAAGGGGATATGAAAATATTATTGAAAAACTTACAAATGTAGGTGCTAAAATAGTATTAGAAGAAATATAATAAAGTAGTATTAAACTACTTTTTTTAATGGTGATAAAATGAAAAAACTTTTTTTTCTTCTCTTGATAAGCGTTTTAATCTTTTCTATTTATAAAATTACAAATAGAAAGTCAAATTTATTTTTTTCTATAGGGAATACTAATGGCGATTTTTATTATAACAAAGAAGATATGCATATTTCTGAAGTCAAAATGAGCATAGAACAAAATGAAGAAATTCATGAAAAAAAGATTCAACAATTACTTGTTAAATCTTCTAGAATTCAAATAGACTGTAATTCTTTCTTTCGTCTAACTAGTTATGATAGAATATTAACACAGATGAATGATTTAGAGGAACTAATTGTTTTGATACGAAAATATTGTAAAGAAAAAATAGAAATTATTCTTTTACAGGAACAAAGTGAATTGGCAGATTATTCTAACAAAAAAATATCTATACTCTGTCAAAAATATGATATAATAATAAAGAGGTGAGATTATGGATAAAGTATTTTCAAAAGTCTTTATGTGGTTATTCATTGGTTTAGCGCTTACATTTGGAGTAGCTTACACAGTTTCAACAAACGAAGCAATGGTTTATAATTTATTCGGTGATGGAAAATATCTATTTGTTTGGATTGCTGAATTATTAGTAGTTATTGTTCTTAGTCTTAGAATTAGAAAAATGAGTTCTATGACAGCAACTATATTATATTTGCTATATTCTGGTTTAACTGGATTAACATTATCGTCTATTTTTATAATTTATGCAATAACATCTATTATTTGGGTATTTGCTATTACTGCTGGATTATTATTAATATTCGGACTTGTTGGATATTTTACAAATTTAGATTTAACTAAAATAGGAACATTCTTGATTATGGGATTACTTGGAGTACTACTTGCTTATTTAGTAAATGTATTTATTGGTAGCGAATCTTTAGATATGGGATTATCTGTTATTAGTATTATCATTTTCTTAGGATTTATTGCTTATGATATGCAAGTTATTAAAAGAAATATTTATACAATAGAAGATGAGAATAATAGAGCAATATATGGTGCTTTCCAATTATATCTTGATTTTATTAATATTTTCTTAGATCTTTTGAAATTATTTGGAAATAGTAGGGACTAGATGGATATCTAGTCTTTTTATGATATACTACTAGTAGGTGATTATAGATGTTGGCTGGAAAGCAATTGGAAATTAGAAGTGCTTTAGAAAAGGAAATTGGTGGAAGTCTTTTGGTTCTTAAACCAATTTTAGGAAGTGTATCTTTAGAGGAGTTATATGACTTTATGACTGAAAATTTTCCAAATATTATGGATAAATATAGTTTAACTTCTAATATGCTACGGGAGTTACTTTTTGATGTTTTTTCTGATACCTTATATAGCTTTGAGGAAATTGAAAAATTGAAAAGTGATGTTTTAAAAGGAAAAAATAATACTTTAGTTATGAATACTCAATTGTTTCAGTATTTTGAAGAAAATGATATTTCTATAGAAACTTTATCAACAGCTTTTTCTAGGAAATTAACTTCTTTAGAATATACTGTATTGGTTCATTGGATTTCTAAAAAATCTTTAGCACTTAATACGCTAGATCCTGATTTTTTTAAAGAAGAATATATTCAATTATTTGGTTCATCTTATGAGAGGTTAGCAAGCTATATTTCTACACAAAGGAATGTTTTAAAAATATTACAAGATGATAAAAAATATTCTTTTTATCAAAGAATAAACTCTTATTATGGAAAGATGAGTGCTTCCGATATTGAAAGAATCTGTATTCAGATAGAGGAAATGGATATTTCACTAATAGAAATTTTTGATAATGCTCCTAAACAAATAGAGATGAATAGATTAGCTGCCTTCTTTTTAGTTCATCCACCAATTTTTCCTATTCAAACTGTAGATGATTTAGTGGGCTATGAACACAAAGTAAATAGCGGTTTAGAAGAAGCTATCAATCATGTAACCAATGTCGATGTTTTAAAACAATCTATATTGCAGAGAATTTTTGGAATGGATTTAAAGGAAGCGATTCTTTTTAATAGAAGATATGGCTTAGATATTGAAGATTTAGCTCAACAGGAACCTTTAAATAGTGATTATGTAGCGATTATGATAATGATTCAAAAAATAGTAAATAGTAACAATTTAGAGGAATTGCAAACATACTATGGAAATGTTAAAGAACCACAGACTTTTCATCCTATGGATGTTAGACTAAATATAGATAGAAAACTCTCTTCTGCCTTTAATGAAAATTTATTACGTACAATTAATAATTCGTCTCCTCAAAAACAAGTGATTGAAGATAATGAAAAAGATGGTTATCGTATCGTTAAGATTAGTGGAAAGTATCAAAAAATGGTTAGTTGTATAGATGCTTTTGGAGACTCTTTAGATTCTACTAAAACGATGTCTTTAGGAGAAAAGTTACATGGAGATTTAAGTAAAGCAAATCATGCTCGTTGTTATTCTTTAATGAGTTCTACTAACCCAGGAATTCATCACTCTGGATATAATGCTAATGCGGTGATTATTACGATTGATAATTTTTCTCCAGAAGCAATACTTGCATCTTCCAATAAAGATATTGGTTCTTCTTCCACATCAAACATATCTAGTTATTACGAAGATTTTCTTTTTTATACTACGGGTAATAAGTTTACAGATACTATTCGTGACCATTATTCTGAGTTCGCAATAGAAAATGAAAAGAATTCTTCAGAGACAATGGTTTCTACTTTGCTATGCATGGATGCTGTAAATGATAACACATTAAATGCAGCCAAAGATTTATCAAAACATTATCATAGAAAAATCGATATTGAAGTAATTGATACAAGAGATTTAATTAAATCACACATGGATTATATTGCATCTGAGTATCAGAAATTTCAAGATACATTAGATGTGCAGCATTTAATTAATTATATAAGACAGATATTAAATACATACAGTGCTTTTTCTAAAGTAGAAAAGTTTTCTGATTTTTTTGAATATGAATTTTCAATGCCATCTTTTTGCCAAAATATTCAACAATGTGTTTCTGCTATAGAAGGTAATCCAGATGCTATAGCAAGATTACAGTCTTATTTTCAAAGAGAAAAAAAAGTTTCTTCGCTTATTGATTTGCTATTACCTATGCAAGATGAAAATATTTATGCAGCAAAAAAATAAAATTTAGTTGCATTTGTCTTCAATATCTGTTACAATATGGGAGTATTAAATTTACTATGACTGAATTTTAGTCATGGCGGAAGGAGCGTAAGAAACATGAAAAAAGATATTCATCCAAAATACGTTGAAACAAAAGTAACTTGTTCTTGTGGAAATACTTTTACAGTTATGTCTAATAAAGAAGAGTTACACATAGAAGTATGCGACAAATGTCATCCTTTCTTTAGTGGAAGTAAGGAACTTGGAGCTTCAAAAGCTGGTCGTGTAGAAAAGTTCAACCGTAAATATGGTTTAACAAATGAAAAATAAAAATGAAAACTGCTAAATGTTGGCAGTTTTTTTGTTATAAAACAGTATTTTAAGTACATATTAAAAATGGTGATTGTATGGAATTTACAAATTTTTATGCAGTTTTATTTCGTGCTCTTATTTCTTTAGCTACTTTATTTATAGTGACAAAAATAATTGGAAAAAAGCAAGTTTCTGAACTTAGTATATTTGATTATGTAATTGGTATATCAATTGGAAATTTTGCTGCTGAAATGACTATTAATATGGATTCTCCAGAAGTAGATGGAATTATTGCAGTTTTAATTTTTGGAGCTATTGCTTATATGGTATCTTTCTTAACATTGCATAGTATTGGATTAAGACGTTTTTTTATAGGGACTCCCACTATGATTATTCAAGATGGAAAATTACTTAGAAATAATATGAAGAAAGCAAGATTAGATATGAATGACCTATTAGAAGAAGCTAGAATTAAAGGATATTTTGATTTATCTCAAATTCAATTTGGAATATTAGAGGCTAATGGCGAAATGAGTTTCTTGCCATTTGCAGAGTATCAGCCCATAACTCCTAAAATTATGAATCAAAAAGTTTCTAAAAACTGTTTAACTGGTAATGTTATTATTGATGGCAGTATTATGAAAAATAATTTAGAGAAATTAGGAAAAAGTAAAGAATGGTTAGAAAAACAGCTACATGATAAAGGGATTAAAAATAAAAAGGAAATTTTATTAGCTACATTAGATCAGACAGATAAATTGATTATTTATAGAGATAATGAAGATGTAATTCCGTTAGATATTTTAGAATAGACAAATATAGGTAATTTTGTTATAATCAACGTAAGAGAGTGATAAAATGAAAGATCCCATTACTTTGTTATTAACAATTGCAACTATTATTATTCCTGTATTTGCAACTATTTATACGGGGTATATTCGAATTAAAAATGAAAATAAAGAAGAGCATAAACCATATCTTTCTTTAGGTCAAATAGAGGCCTTAAAACAAATAGATCGATTTTCTTATTTCTTTATTATATTTGGAAAATCTTATGAACAAATTCCTAAAAAGGATATCGTATTAAAAAGTAGAACAGAACCAACTATCAATCTTTCTTTAACTATTAAAAATATTGGTTATGGAGTAGCTAGTAATATCAAGTTTTATGATTTAAAGACTTCTAAGACAATTTTAGGGGTTCAAGAAAGATCAGAGGAGCTTAATCAGAAAAAGTTTACTACTTTTGATATTTCGAAAGATACAAAAAAAAGAGTACAAGTTTGTATATTGCCAAGTATTGAAAAAGATATGTTGCAAAATGAAGAACACTGTATATTATGTGTTTATCAGGATTTAAATGAGAATATCTATGACTTTATTATAGGTATTGATATGAAAAAGGGTGGAACTTTTGATTTCTTTGCTTATCAAAGAAGTAGCCATAGCTATCAAAAACTCGTATCTGTTTATAGAGATAATTATAAAAGTATTATGAGAAAGTATAAAAAATAACCAGAATAACTGGTTTTTTTTAATAAAATAAAATCTTTACATTGTAAAATTTTAGTGATATAATCCATAAAGTGTGAAAAAAGGAGTTTTTAGGTATGAAAAAGAGAAATATAGCAATTATAGCCCATGTAGACCATGGTAAGACAACTCTTGTAGATAAGTTATTACAATCATCTGGAACATTTAGAGAGAACGAATCTGTTCAAGAAAGAGCAATGGATTCTAATGATATTGAAAGAGAACGTGGAATTACGATTTTAGCGAAAACTACTGCTATTAATTATAAGGATTACCGTATTAATATATTAGATACCCCAGGACATGCTGATTTTGGTGGCGAGGTAGAACGTATTATGAACATGGTAGACGGAGTACTACTTGTTGTAGATGCATATGAAGGAACAATGCCACAGACTAGATTCGTTTTAAAAAAAGCAATGGAAGCAGGAGTAAAGCCAATTGTAGTTGTAAATAAGATAGATAAAGAATCGGCTCGTCCTAAAGAAGTAGTAGATGAAGTAATGGATTTATTTATTGATTTAGGAGCAGATATTGAAGATTTAGATTTTCCAATTGCTTATTGCTCTGCTATTAATGGTACTTCTTCTTTAAGTCCAGACCTTTCTACACAGGAAGATGGTATGCAAAAAATATTAGATTTAATTATTGAACATATTCCAGAACCTAATGTAGATGTTGAAGGTTCTTTACAATTCCAACCTGCTTTATTAGATTATAATGATTTTGTTGGAAGAATTGGTATCGGTAGAGTAAAAAGAGGAACGGTTAAAGTAAATGAAATGGTTAGTTGTGTTAGAATAGATGGTTCTATCAAACAGTTTAGGGTTGCTAAAATCTATGGATTTATCGGTTTAAAAAGAATAGAAGTAGAAAGCGCAGAGGCAGGAGATATCGTTGCTATAGCAGGTTTACCTGATATTTCTGTTGGAGAGACTATTTGTAATGTAGGTGAGGAAGATGCATTACCAGTCCTTCATATCGATGAACCTACTTTACAAATGACATTTGGTGTTAATACTAGTCCATTCTGTGGACGTGAAGGAAAAATTGTAACAGCACGTAAAATTGAAGAACGTTTAATGAAGGAAACAGAAAGAGACGTATCTTTAAAAGTTGTTCAAAATGATTCAGAATCTTATATCGTATCAGGAAGAGGAGAATTACATTTATCTATTTTAATTGAAAATATGCGTCGTGAAGGATTTGAACTTCAAGTATCAAAACCACAAATCATCAAAAAAGAAATAGATGGTGTTACTTGTGAACCATATGAGGATGTACAAATAGATGTTCCAGAAGAATATGTTGGTTCTGTTATTGAGGCTTTAGGTAACCGTGAAGGTATCATGGAAAACATGGAGTCTAAAGAAAACCAAGTAAAATTAAGATATACAGTTCCAACACGTGGACTTATCGGTTTTATGACAGAATTCATGACTATGACAAAGGGCTATGGTATTATGAACCATACCTACAAAGAATATAGAAAACAAGCAGGAGCAACTATTGGGTACCGTAAATGTGGCGTACTTGTTTCTATGGAAAATGGTAAATCAACAGCTTACGCTTTAGGTGGATTAGAAGACCGTGGTGTCATGTTTATAGAACCAGGTGTAGATGTTTATGAAGGTATGATTGTTGGAGAAAACAATCATGATAATGATTTAGCGGTTAATGTAGTAAAGGGTAAAAATTTAACGAATACTCGTAGCTCTAGTAAGGATCATACTGTTGTATTAAAAAGACCAAAGCAGATGAGTTTAGAGGAGTGCTTAGATTACATTAATGATGATGAATTAGTAGAGGTAACTCCAGTAAGTTTTCGTATGCGTAAACAAATATTAAATACAAATGAAAGAAAGAAAATGGATAGTAGAAAATAGATTTTACTATCTTTTTTTATAAATTTGTCAAAAAGGGTTGTAATTTGTCAAAAAGTGTGTTATATTTACATTACTTAATAGGATAGAGCGATTAACAATATCTTATTGATGAAAGGATTAGTTTTTTCTTAGAAATTACTTTTTTGGAAGTCAGTAAGATGTTGTTTCTTATATGTATTACGATAATAATGCATAGCTCCTTATTGGTATATTAAAATATTGAAATAATATATATAAATATCATTAGATATATTAAAATATTATGTAAATATATATAGATATCAATTCGTAGGAATACCCTTAAAAAGGACTTATTATCTATTAAGTATATAGCTATATGAAGAGAGAAACTTCTGATAAGCAATTTTTACAAGACTAAGTAGAAATTGATTCCAAACTAAAAATAACGTCCAGTCAACGTTATTTTTTTGTGTTCTTTAGAAACTTTACTTTTTTTTACTGATATATTATAATAATCATTCGTAATTGAAAAAAGAGGTTATTTTATGGAGATATTGAGTCGTATACAAATTAGTAATCAAATGCTATCAGAATTATATGATATTTATAAAGATTTAAGTGATCAAGAATTAAGCAGTTCTTTTTATGCTTTTTTGGTTGATGTTGATGGAAAAGATAGTATGACACAAAAGGCTTGTTTTCAATATGGTGTAAAACCTAAAGAATTAAGAATACGAAAAAATGATATGATATTAGAGGTTATTACGAATGCTTATGGATTTTTTCGTTACGTATCTACTTTTAGTGAATTATCTTCTTTAGAAAAAGAAATATTAGATGACTTAGATCATTTACCTTATTCTATAGCAGATATATTAGCGTATTTTAAAAATCCTGCTAATCAAGAAAAGGTGAAATTATTACTTACAAATTATTTTGTTTATATGACACAAGATGATGAATTTATAGAGGATTGCGAGTCTTACTTATATAATGAACCGACTGAGTTTTACGAAAGAGTTACCTCTCTTATTAAATACGTTGAAGTAATGGATATGCTTGCCATTATTTATGAAGAAGTTATGCAAAAGTATGAATCAGGGGAAGTGGACGAATATGAATTATTTTCTGATTCAGAAGAAGATGAGGTTGAAGAAACTTACGAAGAAGATGAATATTCTAGTGGTGGTGTTTTAGAATTAGATGGCGAAAATGTAGATGAGTTAGAAGATGAAGATTCGTATGAAAATATGATTCAAATGCAGAGATTTAAAAAAGAACAAGAAGATGTATTTAACAATATCGCGAACTTGTTAGAAGATTATTATCAAGACAAATTTGCATTAGATGATTTTGTTGGTTATTTTATGAGTTTTGTTTATGCGTTTCTGTTAAAAGTACAACGAGAGCAACCTATGACATTAGAAGATGAAGAAATGCTTAAGATACTAAGTAGGAAAGAATTGTCTTTTGAATATGCAGTAGAAATGTTTTATTCTTCTAAAGAATACGTTTTTAATAGTGTTGATTTATTTGTACAGGAATATTATGCTTGTGGTGGAGATATTTTTTCAGTACGAGAGAATTTTAATGGAAGAGCAGATAATCAAAGATTTAATATATTAGATCCTTATTATATTGGTCCAGAGGCAAATTATAATGTTATTTATATTGGAAGTCCAATTGCTTCTTCGTTTACACAAATGTTATTAGATATCAAGAAAAAAAATCCAGATGACTATGTTGGTGAAATCTATCAGTTATTATGTGATTCAACTTATGATACTTCTCTTTTTTTAGAATATGGATTTGATCAAAAGAACATAGAACAGTATAAAATTTTACTTATGCGTTTTTTAGCACGTAAATATGTAGAATTAGTAAGCTTTAATCCCATTTCTTCTTTTTCTTTAGATGAACTATTTATCTATCAGGGATTAATGCATATTGATGTTACTAATAGTAATATGAAATCCTTATTTTTAAAAGGATATTATCTAATGGTACCAGCGTTTTATGAAATGATGGAAAAGGGCCCTTCTCATGAAAAGTGCATTGTTAGAAAATTACGCGCTAATAATTTACTGGCAAATGTTGCTCGCATAGATTCATCTTGCATAACAGACGAAAATTATAGAAAGGCATTGCAAGAAAGTGAATTTTATTCTATTTTAGAGCAAAATGGTGAAAAGACTACTGTCGCTTATTTAAAACATTTATTTAAAACTGAGCCAGGACAGGTTATGGAATATTTAAAGGAATTATTGCTAGCTAATTACTATTATGCAAAAGAAGAGAATTTAGAAGATGCCATTGCTCTTACAATATTAAAATTAATAGAAGGAGATTCTAATATTGGAGAATATTTTTATATGCTTCTTCAAAATGATGCTTTATTAGAGGAATTATTAAGTAGATATTTAGCACAGGAGACTAAGACAAAGTATCCTTTAAGCTATCAAGAAAAATTAGAACAATCACCAAAGATTAAACAGAAGTTATATCCCGATAATATATATGGATAGGATAGTCTATTTCTGGAGTGAAAAAAGATTATCCTTTTTTCATAGATTTATAGTATGAAATGTGATAAAATGGTAATGTGAAAGAATTAGAAAAAGGTGATAAAATGGGAAAAATAATCGCATTTGTCAATCAAAAAGGTGGCGTTGGTAAAACAACATCTAGTATTAATTTATCTGCTTCATTAGGATTGCTTGGTAAAAAAACTTTACTTGTTGATTTGGACCCTCAGGGAAATAGTACAACAGGTGTAGGAATTAATAAAAGTGAACTTAAGAAAAGCTTGTATGAATTATTAACAGACCACGCTGAGACAAAAGAAGTAATTGTAAAAACAAAATTTAAAAATTTATATACTATTCCAGCATCTATTAATTTAGCGGGTGTTGATATGGAATTAATGGAAATGTCTAAGGGAAATAAAGATTTTATAGCTCAACTTCAATTAAAGAAATATTTAGGAGAAATTAGTGATTTGTTTGACTATATCATTTTAGATTGTCCACCATCTTTGGGGCTTATTACAACAAATGCATTAGCAGCAGCTAATTCTGTTATTATTCCAGTACAGTGTGAGTTTTTTGCGTTAGAAGGAATTATGCAACTTTTGAATTCTATCATGATTGCAAAGAAGAAATTAAATCCTGAATTAGATATTGAAGGAGTATTACTTACAATGTTAGACAATCGCACTAACTTAGGATTAGAAGTAGTAGAAGATATTAAAAGTTATTTCAAGGAAAAAGTATATGACACTATTATTCCAAGATTAGTAAGACTTTCAGAGGCTCCAAGTCATGGCAAACCAATTCATGCCTATGATCCAAAAAGTAGGGGAACAGAGGCTTACTTAAATTTAGCCAAAGAGGTGATTGAGAGAAATGGAAAGTAGAAAAAGAGCTTTAGGAAAAGGTTTAGAACAATTAT
This sequence comes from uncultured Bacilli bacterium, assembly GCA_910589375.1. GTDB lineage: Bacteria > Bacillota_I > Bacilli_A > RF39 > UBA660 > UBA5578. The sequence continues at coordinate 290,977 of CAJUTK010000001.1, forward strand.
TTAATACAGAAAATTTAGATTTAGATAGTTTTGAGAAGAGCGTTTATGAAACGGCAACAAAAGAAGAAATTATAGAAGTATCTTTAGAAGAATTAAGAGCTAATCCTTATCAACCTAGAAAGGTATTTGATGAGGAAGCTTTACAAGAACTTGCTAATTCCATTAAGGAACATGGCGTATTTCAACCAATTATCGTTAAAAAGAGTATAAAGGGTTATGAAATTATTGCAGGTGAAAGAAGAGTACGTGCAAGTAAAATGGCTGGACTAGAAACCGTTCCTGCTATTGTTCGTAATTTAGATGATACTCAGATGATGGAAATTGCTCTTTTAGAGAATTTACAAAGAGAAAACTTAAGTGCTATAGAAGAAGCGATTGCTTATAAAACCATGATCGAAAAATTAAATTTAACGCAAGAAGAATTGAGTAATAAAATAGGAAAAAGCAGAAGTCATATTACGAATATGTTAGGATTACTACGCCTACCAGAAGAGGTACAAAATATGGTAAATAGTAATCAACTTACTATGGGGCATGCTAGAGCTTTATCTAAGCTAGAAGATGAAGATAAAATTATTCATTTAGCTCATGATATTGTAGATAATAAAGTTTCTGTTAGAAAAGTAGAATACCAAACAGGAACAGAAGAAAAGAAAAATAAAATAGAGAAAAAAACTACTGAAAAACAGCTAGAGTTTAAATATGCAGAAGAATTGTTACGTGAGAAATTAGATACAAAAGTATGCATAAAGGAAAATAAAATAGAGATTAGTTTTACAAATATAGCAGATTTGAATCGTATTTTAGATATGATTCATATTAAAGGATAATTTATGTTAGAAAAAATATTAGTAAAAGAAGTAGTAGCGCCTTTCATTATTATTGCTTTTAGTATTCTTTTTTATATGATTATTAGTAGAATTATAAAAAAGATATTTCAGGTAAAAACGAAAAGGATTAATGAAAAAAGGCAAAAGACTTTTGTAGGTCTAATTAATAATTGCATTCGATATTTTATTATAGCCGTAGCACTTATGATGATATTAGAAGTATATGGTATTGATACAAAGTCATTAGTTGCCTCTTTAGGTGTTTTAAGCTTAGTAGCAGGTCTTGCTCTTCAAGATATTTTAAAGGATATTATTGTTGGATGTAGTATTATTTTAGAAGATCAGTTTTCAGTAGGGGATACTGTTACTATAGCAGGTTTCACAGGAACAGTTGTAGAATTAGGTCTTAAAACCACTAGAATAAAGTCTTATACTGGAGATATAAAAATTATATCTAACCGTAATATTACCGAAGTAGTAAATCATACTATTGTAGAAAATAATATGCTAATTGACGTTGCAGTTGGATATGATACTGATTTAAAAAAGGCAAATGAAGTTTTAACTACTTTGTGTGAAAGATTTTCTAAGGAAAATAAGCTTACGAATCCAGCTGAGTGCTTAGGTGTTGAAGATTTAGCAGATAGTGGAATTAAATTTCGTGTTGTCATTCCAGCACCTTATGCAGATAAATTTTCATTAGCTCGTAAGTTTAAAGAACAAGTAAAGGAAGATTTTGCACAAAATGGCATTGTTATTCCATACCCTCAGTTGGTGGTGCATAATGGATAAAGATTATAAAGTAGGTAGTGTTGTTGTAATGAAAAAAGAACACCCATGTGGAAGTAATGAATGGGTTATTACAAGAACAGGTGCTGATATTAAGATAAAGTGTAATAAATGTGGTAGAAGTATTATGCTACCAAGAATAGAATTTAATAAAAAATTAAAAAAAGTAATTAGTTTATAGGAGGAAATATGGCTAAAAGAAATAAAAGTAAAATGAATTTTGGCCCTATTACTATCATGATATGTATAGGGATAGGGATAGCTATCCTTAGTTTTCTTTTGAATAAACTAGGGACTCAAAGTTATATTACTGATCCTGATACTTTTGAAACAACTATTATTACTGTCAAAAATATTTTTAGTAGAGAAGGTATTCGCTTTTTATTTGGTGAATCCATTAGTAATTTTAGAGCATTAGAACCTCTTGCTGTTATAGTAGTTTCTTTGATAGCAGTTACTATATTAGAGGTAAGCGGTCTCTTAAATTCTTTATTTGGAAGTTTAAAAAATGTAAAACCAAATGTAGTTACTTTTTTTGTTTTATTACTTAGTGTTTTTTCTACTGTTATAGGTGATTATAGTTATGCTATTTTATTTCCTTTTGTTGCCCTATTATATAAAAATATTGGTAGGGATCCTAAAATGGGAGTTATAACTGCTTTTATAGGAATTACAATGGGATATGGTGGAGGATTTCTCTATACTTATCAAGATGTAGTATTAGGAAAAATGGCAGAAAATGCTGCAATAGATGTATTAGGAAATTATTTATTTGAACCATGGTCTATGATATTTATTGAAGTAGTAGCAGCACTAGCTATTACGATATTAGGAACAATTTTGATTGAAAAGAAGTTTCCTAAGAAATATAAAAGGCTAGAAGAAAAAGAATATATTCATTCCCCTAAAGCATTAGCGGTAACGATGGGAGTATTTACTTTTTTCTTAACGTTAGTTATTTATGCTATTATTCCTGGATTGCCTTTGTCTGGTTGGTTACTAGATAGTGGAGCGGGGACTTATATGGAAAAATTATTTGGTGTCAATGCTCCATTTAGAGAAGGTATTTTAGTAATCTTTTTAGGAATTGCTTTGATCTGTGGTTATATCTATGGGAAAATATCTAGAAATATTAAAAGTAGTAAGGAATATAACAAAGCAATTTCTTTAACATTTCAAAATACTGGGTTTATATTTGCAGGATTATTTTTCTTTTCTGTAATGATTAACATTTTGGAATGGACAAATCTAAGCGACTTGCTTTCTTTAAAATTAATCAATTTTGTAGGGCAAACACAAATGAGCGGTATATTTTTAATTTTATTAGTATTATTAGTAGGAACTGTTGTAACAATTATCAATCCTACTACTGTTCATAATTTTACTTTATTATGTCCAACATTGATACCGTTATTAATTCGTGCGAATATATCTCCATCGTTTTCATTAATGATGTTTAAAGCTGCTGATTCTATCGGAAAATGTTTTACCCCGTTTTATGTTTTTTTCATTGTTATGATTGGGTTTCTATATAAATATGATACCCAAGATGAAGATATTACTCTATTTGGAACAATGAGAAAAATTATGCCAATTACATTATGGTTAGCATTAGTTTGGTTTATCATTATCATAGGATGGAATTTATTAGGGTTTAGAATTGGTATGGGAGTAGCATCTACTCTTTAGAAAAGTCATTTGCACTTTTCTTTTTTTTGTGTTAGAATAAATGCTATTTGACAGGGGTGGTCGAAGTGGGATGCATGTTTAAAAAGGTGAGAAACCTCCAAATCTATTTGACTGCATTCAGTTTATTATTAACAGGTTGTGGAGTTCATATGGAGGATAATAAAGAAACACAAAGTGTACGAGAGGGTACAAGTTTTTTTAGTGAGCCTAGTGATTCTAGTGATAGCCTTTATTTCAATAGGACATATAACTCTAAATTAGATTATGATGGTATGATTTTAACATTAGAAGAAAAGGGAGTAGAAAATTTATCTGATCAAGCAAAGACTGCTATTAAAAAAGTTTCGTTTTATAATTCAACTCCTTATAACTTTTCTTGGGTAGAGTTATTTAGAATATCAGATTATTATCAAGCAGCCTATACAAACCCTAATGTAGCTACTCGCGTTAGAAATCATCAAAATGGGGAATTATATAATGTTTCTAAAGATTCTATTTATTGGGATAAGTTAGTAGATGTTATTATGACCAATAGCGCTAATAGAGTAAAGAATGATAGTGAATTAGTAGCTTTAAGTAGTGATGATGTAAAAACAATTGTAAAACAGTTTTCAGCTTTTTCAGAGGATACTAAAAAAGAATATCCAAATTACGATATGGCTCATCTAGCATGTCAGTTATCTTCTTTATCATTAGCATATAGGAAAAATTCAGATGAAAATTCTCCTTTGGCAAGTACTACTTATACTAGTATTGAATGGTATTTAAACGAAAATGGGGAATATCCTATATTAAAAACAGCGATTATATTAAATGATCATGAATTTAAACATTTTCTATGTAGTTATTGTCAAGATGAAATTAATAGAGGAGAAAACATTTATATTACTCCATCTGGAGTAATATATGGGTCTAATACATCCTTAAATTTATCTTTTATAGAAGAAGCTACGGCAGAAGAATATGCAGCTCAAAGAAATGGAAAAGAAGCAGTAACTTATTATGAAAAGATTGCTGCTTTAAATACTTTAAGATTTGTATTAAGTTTACAGGATGATTATGTACCTGATGGATTTTTAAAATATGGGTTACTTCAAAACCCTTTAGCAATTGTTCAACAGTTTCCAGTATTAGATTCTCAAACTTATTATTTTGAAAACAATTTAAAGATGTTAGCGTCTTATAATGCTTGTTTATCTAGTGCTCCTTATACATTTGTAAGTGGTGTTGAATCTATTCCAGGATATCAAAACTTTTACGAAAATCTAGAACAGAGAAAGGAAGTATTTTCTTCTTTAGGAACTTATGCTTCTTCCGAGTTATCTAGATTATTTCTTACGAATTTAATAGTAATGAATGATACAAAAGATTCTATGACGTTGGAATATAATTTTTACTTATTAAGATTATTTGAAAAGAGAATGCAAATTATGTTTTCGGCTATGACTGATTATCAAAAATTTAATATGAGTTCAGCTAACTATGGTCAAATATATAATGAAAGATTAGGTTACTTCTTTTCTTACTTAAGCGAAAGATATCAAATGGATTTAGGTAGTATTCGAAAACTTTATGAAGAATACTCTTTAAAAGAAGGTACTAATTTTCCTTCATTTGTAAATAGTAGTACAGCAAATTTTTATAGGATGTTAGAAACTAAAGAATATGATGGTGAACAATTAAAAGAAAATTATGAAAAGGCAGAACAATACTATATACAATATTCAATAAGATAAAAACATTTCTTGATTTTTAAAAATGATTATAGTACACTGAATATTAGAGGTGATAAAATGAGTTTAACAGCAGGAATAGTAGGATTACCTAATGTAGGAAAATCTACTTTATTTAATGCCATTACTAAGAAAAATATATTAGCGGCAAATTATCCTTTTGCGACAATAGATCCTAATGTAGGTGTCGTAACAGTTCCAGATAAAAGATTAGAATTTTTAGAGAATTTATATCATCCAGCTAGTTTAGTTCCAACAACTTTTGAATTTACGGATATAGCAGGACTTGTAAAAGGAGCTTCTAATGGAGAAGGATTAGGTAATAAATTTCTTTCTCATATTAGAGAAGTAGATGCTATTGTAGAAGTGGTTAGATGTTTTGATGATAAAAATATTATTCATGTAGAAAATACCGTAGATCCTATTCGTGATATAGAGATTATTGAATTAGAATTAATTTTAGCGGATTTAGAAATTATTGATAATAGAATTAATAAGATTGGAAAGAAAGCGGCTTTATCTAAAGATAAAGAGGTCAAAAAAGAAGCAGAACTATTAACGAAGTTAAAAGAAGCGTTAGAGGCTAATAAAACTATTCGAAGTTTACAGTTAGAAGAAGAGGATTTAAAAGCAATCAAAGCCTTTAATCTATTGACAGCTAAACCAATTATTTATATGGCAAATGTATCAGAAGATGATTTGTTAGTAGGAACTAATGAATATGTAGAAACAGTGAAAAAATATGCAAGAGATAATGCCTCTGAAGTAATTGTCGTATGTGCAAAAATAGAATCTGACTTAAGTGAATTAGATAGTGAAGAAAAGAAAAATTTCTTAGCAGAACTAGGTGTAGAAGAAAGTGGGTTAGATCAGCTTATTAAAGCTACTTATTCATTAGTTGGATTAGAAACTTTCTTTACATCAGGAACAGATGAAGTTAGAGCATGGACATTTAAAAAGGGAATGAAAGCTCCACAATGCGCAGGTATTATTCATACAGATTTTGAAAGAGGATTTATTAAAGCAGAAATAATGAGTTATGAAGATTTAGAATCTTGTGGCAATGAAAAGGCAGTAAAAGAAGCAGGAAAAATGCGTTTAGAGGGAAAAGACTATCTTATGCAAGATGGAGATATTTGCTATTTTAGATTTAATGTATAAAAAAAGTTCATCATTGATGAACTTTTTTAATGCCTTCTTCCTTTTTTTACTTTTCTATATTGAGAACTTCCTAAATTGAAATCAATTAATTCTTGGCTTTGCTTTCCATCTACTATACTTTCTAATTTTAAAATAGTAGGGGAATTAAAAGTAATGGAATTTGTATTATATAATCCAAGTTGTTTTTGGTAAAAGAAATTTAATATTCTCTGGATAGTATCTCTATCTTCTTTTTCAACATGAATATCTACTTGCGATTGCCCTAAATATTTTGTTACCGAAATCATAAAAGAAGCATTTTGAATTTCAATAGAGACAGAAGTACCATCGTCTAATGTAAGAAAATGATTTTCCCAAACAATACTAGGGCTATAATGATTTTTTCTTTGTAGAGAAATTGTCCCATCTGTAATAACAGCTTCTGTTGCTGACACTCCTTCTAGTGAACCTGTTGCCACATCTACATTCCCATTTACAGGATGATTATAAAATGCGCAATTTGGGAATCTTGTCTGAACTTTTTCTTTAAAAAGTTTTAGTGGATCTTCTCTTATAAATATTTGCTTATTAAGCATATCAAAATCACCTATGCGGTTGATTATATCGCAAATAAAGAAAATTTGCAAGCAACATTTTCCTTATTTAATAGAAAGTGATATACTATAATTGGTGAAGAATATGAGTAGTAAAGGCAAGTTTTCTATTTTACTTATCATTGTAATTATAGTAAGCGTTATATTAGGAATTATTTTTTTTAAGCATAATGAAAAGAAAGATTTTCAAGCTTCTTTAAAATCATTAAAACCCTTTTCTTATAAAGAAAATATTGAGATTTCTTGAGGGGATAGTATTCCTGAGGCTTGGGATTATAGTGAAAGTTTTAAAAATAATATTCTATGGTTAGATGAAAAATTTTCTCAAAAGGCAGAAAAAACAGGCACATATCATGGTTCTATTTTGTACCATTGTAGACTGTATCCTGTTACTTTGACTATAGTAGATAAAAATCCTCCTATTATTACAAATGTAGCAGATATTACTATTTATGAAGGAGATACTATAGATTTCGAAAAACAAGTTTCTGTTAAAGATGATTCTAACTTGGAGGTAACTTTAGAAGCAAAAGGTGAATATTCTTTTCAAAAAGAGGGTGTATATTCTTTAACTTATGAAGCTACTGATTCTTCTGGAAATAAGGCTTCTTAGTCTTTTAAATTAATGGTAAAGAAGAAGGAAGTAATAAAGCCAAAACCTTCAACTAGTGAAAAACCAAGTTCATCATCTTCAGGAAAAAGCTCTAAGGGTTATGATATTATAAAAAGGAATGGAGCTTATTATATAAACGGAATATTAGTTGCTAATAAGACGTATGCTCTTTCTAGTACTTATGCACCTGGTGGTCTTACTAAGGAAACGAATGAAGCTTTTTTAAAAATGCAGAAAGATGCGGCTAAGGAAGGAATTCAGTTAACAATTATTAGTGGATATCGATCTTATACAAAGCAACAATCTATCTATAATCGCTATGTAAAAAGAGATGGAAAAAAAGAAGCTGATAGATATTCTGCAAGACCAGGACATAGTGAACATCAAACAGGTTTAGCGTTTGATGTGAATAGTTTAGATCAAACTTTTGGTAATACAAAAGCTGGTATTTGGTTAAGTAAAAATTGTTATAAATATGGATTTATTTTAAGGTATCCAAAAGGAAAAGAATCTCTTACAGGATATATGTATGAACCATGGCATTTCCGTTATATTGGTAGTGATGCTAAAAACTTATACAATAATGGAAATTGGATTACATTAGAAGAATATTTGGGAGTTGATAGTTTTTATGCCTCTTGATATGATAATAATGCTAATTATAGTAGCGGTATGGTTAATATTATGCGATTGTTATAAGGAAAAATTTAAATTTAAAGGTAGAAGAAATAATCCTTTTATCATTGGTACTATGCCTTATGTATTTCTATCTATTATGCTTATTAGTGGAATTAAGTTAAATGATTATGAAATGTTACTAATGGCACTGATGGGTTTAATAGTAGTAATTATTGCTACTGCTTATGCAATACATAAAATAAAAAAAGGGAACTATCCTCTTGATGGCTCTATTAAAGTTGGTAAATGGATTATGTTTCCTGGAATTGTATTTTTGATATTTATATTTCTTTTAGGTGGGTGTATGCGTGTATATAATTAAAAGTTCAATTTTATGAACTTTTTTGTTTACAAATTAGGTTTTCTTTGATATAATTAACTGCGAGTATGAATTTACTCCTTGCCTGATAAAGGCTATGAACCATAAGGAGGTGTAGAAAATGAGAAATTATGAAATTATGTTTATCGTTAAACCAACATTAGCAGAAGCAGAGATTACAAAAGTTTCAGATAGTTTCAAAGCTACTTTAGAATCAAAAGGTAGTAAAGTAACTGGTGTTGATGCATGGGGACAAAGAGCTTTAGCATACGATATCAAAAAAGGATCAGAAGTATTCAAAAGCGGATATTATTTCGTATTCCAAGTAGAAGCAAGCGATGATACTGGAATTAAAGAATTTGATCGTTTAGCAGGAATTAGTTCTGATATCGTTAGACACTTAATTATTAGAAAAGAAGATTAAGAAAGAAGGTTCCTATGAATAAAGTATTATTAGTAGGTAGAATAACCGCTAAACCAGAACTAAGATATACAAATGCAAATACAGAATTCTTACGTTTTACAGTAGCAGTAAATAGAACATTTACAAATGCAGATGGTAAAAGAGAAGCTGACTTTATCAATGTTGTTGCTTGGAGAAAACAAGCAGAAACAATTTCTAAGTTTTTTGATAAAGGAAATTTGATTGGTATTGAAGGTAGATTACAGACCGGAAGTTATGATGATAAAGATGGCAATAAGAGATATACTATGGATGTTGCTTTAGACAACTTTGAATTCGTAGAAGGAAAAAATAAATCTCAAAGTGATTCATCTATGCCATTCTCTGAACCAAGCCCATATGATTATCAAGATAATAGCGTTAGTGTTGAAAATGATCCTTTCGCAGAATATGGGGATTCAGTTTCAATCGACGATAACTTCCTAGACTAAAGGAGGAGAAACTATGGCAGAATTTTATAGAAAAAAGAAAAAAGTTTGTCAAATGTGTACAGGAAAAGATGTAGACTATAAAAACGTAGAAGTTATTAAGAAATATATTAGTGCAGATAAAGGTAAGATCTTACCAAGAAGAATTACTGGTAACTGTGCTAAACACCAAAGATATATTGCTACTCAAGTAAAATATGCTCGTTTTATGGCACTTATTCCATTTACAAAATAAAGAAGCAGAATGCTTCTTTTTTTATTTCTAAATGTGCTATAATGAATATAGTAGGAGGGTATAATATGAGTATAAAAGAATTAGATAGAAAAATAGATGATTCTATGTTACAAGTATTGAAATACATTATATTAGATATTTTATTTTCTATTTGTTTATTAGTAGTACATAAAATGGAGGGAATTATTATATTTTTTCCTATCTTACTATGTACAATTTTATCTACTTTTAGTTGGTTAGATAAAACGAGTTTGTGGAAAAAGCAAAAAAGAGAATTACAAGAAGTTGAATAATATCCTGTTAGGGGTGAACTTGTGAAATGTGAATTAAAATGTCAATTGTGTCATAGCAAGGATACAGTTACTGTTGAGACTATTGGTCAAAGAGTAGTATATAGAGGAAAATATATTTATGTAGCAGTGGATATTTCCCCTTTATGTGTAGGCCATGTATTAATTGTTACGAATGAGCATTATTTTAATTTTTATGAAACAGATAAAAAGGTGAAAGAAGAAACATTTTTTGTAAAAGAAAGATTAAAGGAATTAGAAAAACAATTTTATCATAAAAATGTTTTATTCTTTGAACATGGTTCTATTAAATCTGGTGAGGCTGGGTCTAGTGTAGAACATGCCCACTTGCATGTTGTTCCATGTGATATTGATATAAAAGTTGAATTAGATAAGGAATTAGGAGAACCAATTAATTGTGATATTTTAAAGGAAGAATTTTTAAATATTAGTTCTTATATTTATTTAGAAGATTCTAATCATAAAATGATTTATCCAGTTGATAAATTACCTAGCCAATATTTAAGAAAAATAGTCGGTGAGAAAATAGGAAATAGTAAATATGATTGGCACGTTAATAGTACTACAGAGGATAGTTTAAAGAGACTAGAAGAGACATATCAAGATTTAAAGGGAAAAATAAAATGAGTGAAATCACTCATTTTTTTATGACACAAAACTCCCATAATACTTTAGGCTTTTCATATTTTCCGGCATCTTTTTCTTCTATACTATAAAATGAAAACTTATTAAAAAATGATTTAATAGAATCTTCACTGAAGAATCTTTTATAAATTTCTCCATTATAAAAGTAGTTTTCTTCTAATTGATTTGTATTAGGTATATATAATTTATCGTTTGTAGAGTTTACCCTAGCAATAAAAATTCCATTTTTCTTTAATACTCTATAAATTTCATTTGCTAAAAAAATTGTTGTATTTGTATCAAAATAGTGAATACTTAAGTCTGCTATTATGACATTGATAGAATTATCTTGGAAAGGAATTTCATCTTTCATATCGAAATTTAATGTTTTTAGATTTGGCACTTCCTTTTTTATAATTTCTAATACTTCTTTAGAAAAATCGCAAACAGTAATATCTGTAAATCCTTTTTCTAATAAGTATCTACTGTCATAGGCTCTACCACATCCTAATTCAACTATTTTATCTTCTTTATGAAATAAGCCTAGATAATGGTCTAACCATCCATCGTAAGTAGAATCGTATTGTAAGTGTACTTTGTCCCAATAAGTATCTAAACTCATAACATCACCTATATAATCATAACATAAGAGAAATCTCTTTTCAAATAAAAAAAGACTAATTAGCCTTTTTCAATTAGGAAAGTAAGTAAATCTACTGGTTTTTTATCATGATAAATAATATCGTAGATAAGATTAATAATTGGCATGTTTACTTTTTTGTTTTCTAATAATTGATAGATTGATTTTAAAGTATATAGACCTTCAATAGTAGTTGTTTCAATGTATCTATCAATTTCTTCTTGTGATGCTCCTTTTCCAAGCAATCTACCAAAAGAGAAATTCCTACTTTTTGTACTAGTACATGTTAGTAGTAAATCTCCGAACCCAGCAAAAGATAGAATCGTATTTTTATCTCCACCTAACGCATCAATTAATTCTTTAATATCATTTAAAGATTCTGTAATCATCATAGCTTGTGTAGAAATTGGTAAATCCATTCCATCTAACATTCCATTTGCGATAGCAATTACGTTTTTAATAGAGCCACATATTTCAATTCCTAAGATATCATCTGTTTCTCTCAATTTCACATGATTATTTTGAAGAGCATGTTTGATAATAGAAATTGTATCTGGATTAGTACTCGCTAAAGAGAGACCTACGGGTACTTTATTAGCTACATCTATTGCAAAAGTTGGACCAGAAATGACTCCTACTTGGTCTGTGTCAATATATTTTTTAAATACATCATAAACAAAAAGACAACTATCATTTTCAATTCCCTTAGAAGCTATGCACACATGTTGACTATCTTTTAAATATTTATTTAATTCTTGAGAGACATCATCTACGAAAGCTGCAGGGACTGCGATAAGTATTAGTTCTGCATTTTCAACTGTTTCTTGAAAGTTTGTAGATATTTTAATCGTATCATCAATAATAATATTTTTTAAATTTGGACTTCTTCTTTGTTGATCTAAATAGTTAGCTTCTTCAGTGAATTTAGTCCACATAGATACATCATTGCCATTTTCATTTAAAATAAGAGCTAAGGATACTCCAAAAGCTCCTGTTCCTAGTACACCTATTTTCATAATATCACCTATTTCATTATAGCATATTTTAATCTTTAAAATTATTAAGAATAATTAAATCCTTGATTTCTAAAAGTAGATATACTATAATGAAACTAGAATTATAGTTCATAAGATAGAGGTGTAGTATGGTAGGTTATTATAGATTACAAGAAGAGGATATGGAAAGAGTAGGTTTCCCAATTAAAAATATAGAGGAGAATATTTATGATTTGTGCTGCCCGTTACTTGTTAATCGTAAAGAAGTGCTCCCTAAAGAACTACTTTATTTATATGAAACTTTAGAAATACCTATTTTAACAATTGATGAATTCCAAGTCTATGAGGAAGATTCTTATAGTGAATTGAAGGATTATTTAAAGAAATTTTCTTATTATTTGCAATTAAATATTGTTGTAGAATTAAGTGAAGAGGAAAAATTGGGACATTTACTTCGTGTTGGAAGATACGCAAAAGAATTAGCAGAATCTGTTCATTTATCTAAAAAGGAAGTGGACAATATTTATATAGCAGCTCTTTTCCATGATGTAGGAAAGTCTAGAATTCCAGTAGAAATTATTGGTAAGAAAAATAAACTTTCGGATCAAGAATTTTCTATTATTAAAACACATAGTGATTTGGCCCGCTCTATTTTAGGAGATTTTTTAGAGGAAAATATTTTAGAAATGGTAGAAGGACATCATGAGAGAATGGATGGTAGCGGGTACGCTAAAGGAATTATTCCTAATATAGGTGTTCAAATTCTTGGAATAGCAGATAGCTATGATGCCATGATTTCTTCTCGTGTATATCATCAAAGCGAAAGCAGGGAATCTGCCTTCGAAGAACTTCTTTTATGTACAAAGGAAAAAGAAAATGGAGGAAAAGGGATTCTTTATAATTTAGATTTAGTAAATCAGTTTATTAAAGTAGAAATGCAAGAAATGGCATAAAACTATGTTTTTACATAGTTTTTTTATGGAAATTTATTTAGTTCTTTATCAATAGTATTTACACTTCTACGCAGAGATTCGAATGAGGTTAGTTCACTGTTAATAACATGATCCCCACCATCATTTTTATTTCTATTATTAATTACTTGTTGTTGAGCAGAATTAGTGCATAGCACTTGCCCTACCATCATAAACCAGTTCCCAATTGAATTTTGTTCGACTGGATCTAAGTCATCTATGAGGAGATATCCTATTAGAAATGCACTAATTGTAAATGTACTGGCATCTATATTTGGGGGAATGTTTGCCACAGAATCACCTTACTATAAAAATATGTTGCAATTTTTAAAATATCTGTTAAAATATAACCTCAGGTGGTTTTCATGAAAAAAGTTCTAAAATTACTAGTTACTAAATTTGCAATAACAGATTTTGACTGGATGAATTTTAGAATTACAAAAGAAAACCCATTAACATTTCATCATATTAAAAAAGTTTCTCAAGGAGGAGAGGAAACTTTAGATAATGGAGCGCCTCTTACAAGATACGCTCAAGAGTATTTGCACTTAATGGAATCCTATAATTTTAAAATCTATAGAAGACTAAATCGTATTCTAGCGGAGATTAATGAGCAAGGCTTTGTACCTACACCAAGGCAGCAACAAAAAATAGAATTATTACTTTTAGAATTTGAAGCTAGATATTATGAACAATTAAAATCAAGACAAGGCATTAGTAAATATGATAAGTATAATGCTACCTTGGAAAGAAAACGAGTGCAAGAAGGAAAAGTTTCAAAACCAAAAAAGAAACAAATCGTAAGAAAAAGTAAAAAGAGGAATTGAAAAAAAGTAACTTTTGTAGTATGATGGTAGAAAGAAAAAGGTGGTTGTGATATGCAAATGGAAGATACTAGTAATATGTTTGGTGCCGTAGATGATAATAGTGCAATTCCAACTCTTGGAAATGGCATTGAAACATCTCTACAGTTTTCAGAAGTACAAGAACCTGAAGAGCCTAAGGACGTTAATCAATATTTAGAATATATGAGACAAAAAAGAGAAGCGCTTGAAAGAGCTGCTACTTTAGAGACTGCTCCTGCAGAGGAAGTAGTTGCGTCTGTTGTAGAGGAAACATCAGAAACTGAACCAGCGGAAGAAGCTCATGAAGAAACAAAGAATGAAGAGGGAGAAAATATGAAAAAGAAAGATGAAATGGAAACTGATATCAGAGTAGAATCTGCAGATGGAGAAGCATCTATTGAAGACATGGTAGCGCAAGCAATGCAAAAAGATGAAATTTTACTTTATCAACAAAAATATCTTGATAGCTTAGAAGCAAGAAAAAATAAAGTAGATACTATTATTTCTATGCTTCAAAAAGAAAAAGAGACAATCGATGCTCAAATTCAAGCAGTAAAGTAAAATAAATAAAAAAAATAGTAAAAAAGTGTTGATTTTTCAACACTTTTTTAGTATACTTTTGTATGTGTGACATGCGAAGATATGTAAGGTTGCTGATACACCAGGCTAAGTTGTAAGAAAAATAAACTGGAAAATTGGGTTTTTACATGGAGCAAGTCTATACAAGATATAGGCGAAGGGAGGACACAAAATGTCAAAAGTAAAGGTTCGTATCAAATTAAAAGCGTTTGAACATAAAAGTTTAGACCAAGCTTGTGCGAAAATCGTTGAAACTGTTAAAAGAAATGGTGGCGAAGTAAGTGGACCAATTCCACTACCAACAGAAGTTGAAAAAATCACTATCTTAAGAGCAGTTCATAAATATAAAGATTCTCGTGAGCAATTTGAAAAAAGAACACACAAGAGACTTATTGATATTATCAATCCATCAAAGGAAACTATTGAGGCATTAGCTCATTTAGAAGTACCAAGTGGTGTAGATATCAAAATTATTAAATAGGAGGAAATAGTATATGAAAGGAATCTTAGGTCGTAAAATTGGAATGACTCAAGTATTTACAGAATCTGGTAAATTAATTCCTGTAACTGTTGTTGAAGTTGAGCCAAACATTGTAACTCAAATTAAAACAAAAGAAAACGATGGTTATGAAGCAATTCAATTAGGATTCGATACAAAGAGAGAAAAGTTAGCGACAAAAGCTTCTGCTGGACATACAGCAAAAGCAAATACTACACCTAAGCGCTTCTTTAGAGAAATAAAAGGTGTAGATATCAATGATTATACTGTTGGTGGAGAAGTTAAAGTAGACATTTTCACAGCAGGTGAGGTTGTTGATGTAACGGGAACTTCAAAAGGTAAAGGTTTCCAAGGTGTTATTAAAAGACATGGACAAAGTAGAGGTCCTATGGGACATGGTTCACATTATCATAGAAGACCAGGTTCAATGGGAACAATGAGACCAATGCGTGTTTTCAAAGGTAAAAAGTTACCAGGACATATGGGTAGCCTTACAGTAACTATTCAAAATCTTGAAATAGTAGCTGTAGATTTAGCTAATAATGTAATATTAATTAAAGGAAATATTCCTGGACCTAAAAAAGGTTTAGTAGTAATTAAGACATCTGTTAAAACTCCTGGAAAGGTAAATGAAACAGAAAATTTAATTAGCTATACTGAAACACCAGAGGTTGTAGAAACTGAAGTTACTGAAGAAGTAGTAGAAGAAACTGCTACAGAAGAGGCTACTTCAGAGGAAACTTCTACGGAAGAAAACTAGTAGGAGGGAATACATATGGAAAAAGTAGATGTATTAAACATTAAAGGTGAAAAAGTAAAAGATATTACATTAGCTAAAGAAGTTTTTGGAATTGAACCAAATGATGTTGTTATCTATGATGCTATTCGTTTAGCAAATAGTAATGCAAGACAAGGTACTCACAGTGTTAAATCTCGTGCAGAAGTATCTGGTGGTGGAAGAAAACCATGGAGACAAAAAGGAACAGGACGTGCTCGTCAAGGTTCTACTCGTGCACCACATTGGTATCATGGTGGAGTAGCATTTGGTCCACAAACTGAAAGAAACTATACGTTAAAGATGAATCGTAAAGAAAGAAAGTTAGCTTTAAAATCAGCTTTAACTTATAAAGTGTTAGATAAAGAATTAATCGTTTTAGACGAATTAAAATTAGCTTCTAACAAAACAAAAGATATGAAAGAGGTTTTATCTAATTTAAAAGTTGACAGAAACATCTTAGTTGTTGTTAACGAATTAGATGATAATTTAGTTTTAGCTACTCGTAACTTAGATAATGTTTTATTACTAAGTGCAGATGAAATTAATACTTTAGATGTTATTTCAGCTAACGTATTAATAGTAACAGAGGAAGCTATTAAATCAGTAGAGGAGGCGCTAGCATAATGAATAACTATAGAGATATTATTAAAGAGCCAATCGTTACTGAAAAAACTGCTGATTTAGCACAAAATCATAACACTATTGTATTTAGTGTTGATCCTAAAGCTAACAAAACACAAATTAAACAAGCAGTTGAGAAAGTATTCAGTGTAAAAGTTGAAAGCGTTAATACTGTAAATGCTACTACTAAGAAAAAAAGAGTAGGACGTTATGCAGGTAGAACAAATAAAAGAAAAAAGGCTATTGTTAAATTAGCTGAAGGTAGTTCAATTGAACTAAACTAATCTAAAGGAGGATTATACATATGGCAATCAAAGCTTATAAGTCAACAACTAATGGTAGACGTGGTATGACTACTTTAGATAATAGTGAATTAACTAAAGTAAAACCAGAAAAATCATTATTAGTGACATTAAAGAAAAATGGTGGTCGTAATAATCAAGGTAGAATAACTGTTAGACACCAAGGTGGTGGAGAAAAGAGAAAATACCGTATTATCGATTTTAGAAGAGATAAAGATGGTGTAGTAGGAACAGTTGCTTCTATCGAATACGATCCAAATAGAAGTTCTAATATTGCTCTTATCCATTATGTAGATGGAGAAAAGAGATACATTATTGCTCCAAAAGGATTAAAAGTTGGAGATAAAATTGAAAGTGGAGAAAATGCTGATATTAAAGTAGGAAATTCTTTACCACTTGCTAATATTCCAGAAGGTACAGTAGTACACAATGTAGAATTAAAAGCAGGAAAAGGTGGACAACTTGCTCGTTCAGCTGGATCTAGTGTTCAAATCTTAGGACGTGAAGGAAGATATACATTACTTCGTTTAACTTCTGGAGAAGTTCGTAAAGTATTAAGTACTTGTCGTGCTACTATCGGAGAAGTTGGAAACGAAGATCATGAATTAGTAAATTTAGGAAAAGCTGGTCGTAAAAGACATATGGGTATTAGACCAACCGTTCGTGGTTCTGTTATGAACCCTAATGACCACCCACATGGTGGTGGTGAAGGTCGTGCTCCAGTAGGACGTACTGGTCCAGTTACTCCATGGGGTAAACCTGCACTTGGTTATAAAACTCGTAAAGGCAAAAAACAATCAGATGACTTAATAGTTCGTCGCCGTAAAGCAAAATAGGGAAAGGATGGTTTAGATGGCAAGAAGTCTTAAAAAGGGACCTTTCGTTGATAAGAGTCTAATGAATAAGGTTAAGAAAAATAATAGTGCTGAGAAAAAAGAAGTTATTAAAACTTGGTCACGCCGTTCAACAATATTCCCTGAATTTATTGGTAATACATTTGCTGTTCATAACGGAAAAGAATTTGTTCCAGTATATGTAACAGAAGATATGGTTGGTCATAAATTAGGTGAATTTGTTCCAACACGTAAATTCGGTGGTCATGGCGAAAACAAAACAGATAAATAATTGAAGTTGAGGAAGGAGGACTAAAATGGAAGCAAGAGCGATTGCAAAGGGAGTTAGAATCCCACCTCGTAAAGCCCGTTTAGTTATAGATTTAATACGTGGTAAGAACGTAGTTGAAGCAGATAAAATTTTAAATAATTTAAATAAAGAAGCTGCAAGATTAATTCGTAAAGTCTTAACTTCAGCTGTAGCAAATGCAGAAAACAATATGGGTCTTAAAAAAGAAACATTAGTTGTTAAAGAAGCATTTGTTGACGAAGGTCAAACATTAAAAAGAATGAGATTTGGTTCACGTGGACACGTAGATCCAATTAAGAAAAGAACAAGCCACATTACTGTTGTAGTAAGTGAAAAAAACTAAAGTAAAGGAGGAACACTTGTGGGTCAAAAGGTTAGTCCTATAGGACTTAGAGTTGGTGTCAACAAAACTTGGGAATCTAATTGGTATGCAGATAATAAGAATTTTGCTAAATTCTTAGCTAACGATAACAAGATTCGTAAGTATTTGGCTAAAAAGTTAAAAGATGCATCAGTTTCAAGCGTTCTTATTGAAAGAAACGATAAGAGAACCGAAGTTGTTATCAACACTGCAAAACCAGGTGTTGTAATTGGACACGGTGGAGATGAAATTGAAAAATTAAAAGCAGAATTATCTAAATTAGTTGATGAAAATGTTCAAATTTCTATTAAAGAAGTTAAGAACCCTGATTTAGATGCAGCATTAGTTGCAGAAAACATTGCTCGTCAAATCGAAGGACGTGTGTCTTTCAGAATTGCACAAAAAAGAGCAGTTAGAAATACTATGAAAGCAGGAGCGAAAGGAATTAAAACTGCCGTTTCTGGACGTTTAGGCGGAGCTGATATGGCACGTACTGAAGGTTATATCGAAGGAATTATTCCACTACATACTTTAAGAGCAGATATCGATTATGCTCATAAAGAAGCAGATACTGCTTATGGAAAAATTGGTGTTAAAGTATGGATTTGTAATGGTGAAATACTTCCTGAAAAAAATAAGGGAGGTAATGTAGATGGCCGTAATACCAAAAAGAACTAAATATCGTAATCCACATAGACTTCCTTATGATGGAAAAGCAAAAGGAAATACGGAATTACATTTCGGACAATATGGATTAATGGCAACAGAAGGTGCTTGGATTACAGATAGACAAATCGAGGCAGCTCGTGTTGCTATGACACGTTACATGAAACGTGGAGGTAAAGTATGGATTAATATTTTCCCTCATTTATCATTAACAAAGAAACCACTAGAAACTCGTCAAGGAAAAGGTAAAGGTTCTCATGATGCATGGGTAGCAGTAGTAAAAGAAGGAAAAATTATGTTTGAAATTGCAGAAGTTTCAGAAGAAATTGCACGTGAAGCATTACGTCTTGCTTCTCATAAACTTCCAATCAAATGTAAATTTGTAAAGAAAGAAAGCGGTGAAAGTAATGACTAATAAGGAAATCAGAGAATTATCAGATGAGGAAATACTTTCAAAGATTGAAGAATACAAAGAAGAATTATTTAACTTACGTTTTTCACAAGCAACTGGTTCATTAGAGAAACCTTCAAGAATTAAAGAATTAAGAAAGTTAGTTGCACGTATGAAGACTATTCTACGTGAAAGAGAACTATCTGAAAAATAGTAGGAGGACATTATGGAAGAAAGAAATAAACGTGAATTAGTTGGAAAAGTAGTTAGTGATGCTAACGATAAAACTATTACTGTTTTAGTTGAAACATATAAAAATGATAAGTTGTACGGAAAAAGAGTTAAATCTTCTAAAAAATATACTGCACATGATGAAAAAAATGAAGCTAAGAAAGGCGATACTGTAAGAATCGCTGAGACGAGACCATTATCTAAAACAAAACATTTCCGTTTAGTGGAAATAGTAGAAAAAGCAGTTATTCTATAATTGCATTGACGAAGGAGGATTAGATTATGATTCAACAAGAAAGCCGTTTAAAAGTAGCAGACAACTCAGGTGCTAAAGAATTATCTGTAATTCGTGTACTTGGTGGGTCTAAAGTAAAAACTGGCAATATTGGAGATATAGTGGTTGCAACTGTTAAAAACGCAACACCTAACGGAACTGTTAAAAAAGGTAAAGTAGTGAAAGCAGTTATCGTTAGAAGTAAATTCGGTCTAAGAAGAGCTGATGGATCTTATATTAAATTTGATGATAACGCAGCAGTTATTATTAAAGATGATAAGAGTCCAGTTGGAACTCGTGTATTTGGACCAGTAGCACGTGAATTACGTGACAAAGATTTTATGAGAATTATATCACTTGCAAAAGAAGTGTTATAGGAGTTTGGAGGAATGAAAATGAACTTTAAAACTGGAGATAAAGTAGTTGTCATTGCTGGTAAAGATAAAGGTAAAGAAGGAAAAATTTCACACGTATTACGTGCTGAAAATAAAGTTGTTGTTGAGGGTGTTAATGTAGTTAAAAAACACATCAAAGCAAATGGTCAAACTGCTGGTAGCATCGTTGAAGTTGAAGCTCCAATTCATGCTTCAAACGTAATGATCGTTGATCCTAAAACCGGAAAAAGAACCAGAATAGGACATTCTACTGATAAAAAAGGCAAGAAAATTAGAGTAGCAAAAAAATCTAATGAGAATCTTGATTAATTGGAAGGAGGGTATATATGAACCGCCTAAAGGAAAAATACAATAAAGAGATTGTATCTAGTTTAATGGATAAATATAAGTACAATAATGTTATGGAAGTACCAAAACTTGAAAAAATTGTAGTAAACATGGGATGTGGAGATGCAACTACTAATTCTAAATTATTAGAAGCTGCTATGAAAGACTTAGAAATTATTACAGGTCAAAAACCAGTTGCTACAAAAGCAAAGAAATCAGTTGCAGGATTTAAATTAAGAGAAGGTCAAGCAATTGGTTGCAAAGTTACACTACGTGGTGAGAATATGTATAACTTCTTAGATAAATTAATTAGTATTACATTACCACGTGTAAGGGACTTTAGAGGTATATCTAATAAAGCATTTGATGGTAGAGGAAACTATACATTAGGTCTTACTGAACAATTAATCTTCTCAGAAATTGAGTATGATGATGTTGTAAAAGTACGTGGTATGGACATTGTTTTTGTAACAACTGCAAAAACAAATCAAGAAGCATATGATCTATTAAAAGGTTTCGGTATGCCATTTAAGAAATAGGACTTAGGAGGAAATTATGGCTAAGAAAAGTATGATTATAAAAGCTAGTCGTGAGCCAAAATTCGAAGTACGTAGATATACACGTTGCACTCGTTGTGGTAGACCACACGCAGTACTTAAGAAATACGGAATTTGTAGAATTTGTTTTCGTGAACTAGCATATAAAGGACAAATCCCAGGAATGAAAAAATCTAGTTGGTAGAAGGAGGGAAGTATATGGTAACAGATCCAATCGCAGATATGCTTACGAGAATTCGTAACGCAAATCAAATGCGTAATAAAGAAGTAGAAATGCCTGCTTCAAAGATAAAAGTTGAAATAGCTAGAATATTAAAAGAAGAAGGTTTTATTGTTGACTATAAAACTAAAAAGAATAATATTCAAGATGTCCTTGTTTTATCTTTAAAATATAGTGAAAACAAGGAGCGTGTAATTACTGGACTTAAAAGAATTTCTAAACCAGGATTACGTGCATATGTAAAAGCTGAAGATGTACCAAGAGTATTAAATGGTTTAGGTATCGCTATTATATCTACCTCAAAAGGTGTTATGACAGATAAGATGGCTAGACAACAATCACTTGGTGGCGAAGTTTTAGCTTACGTTTGGTAGAAAGGATGATTTTATGAGTCGTGTTGGAAATAGAATATTAACAATCCCAGCCGGTGTAACAGTATCTGTTGATGGAACTAAAGTTACAGTAAAAGGTCCAAAAGGAGAACTTTCTACTAATATTAACGAACATATTCATGTTGAAATCGCAGATTCTGAGTTAAAAGTAACTAGGGATAATGACAATTATAAAAAGGACCATGGAACAGCTAACGCTAACATCAATAACATGCTTATTGGTGTAACAGAAGGTTTTTCAAAGAAACTAGAATGTGTCGGAGTTGGTTACCGTTTCCAATTAAAAGGAAAAGAGTTAGTAATCACTGCAGGACATTCACATCCATGGACACCTGAGATACCTCAAGGTATTGAATTAGAAGTACCAAGTAATACAGAATTAGTAATTAAAGGTATTGATAAACAATTAGTTGGAGAATTCGCAGCTGATATTAGAAAAATAAGAAAACCAGAACCATATAAAGGAAAAGGTATTCGTTATGCTGATGAAACTGTTCAACGTAAAGAAGGAAAGAAAGCTTCTAAATAATAGTAAAGGAGAGAAACTATGATAAAAAAAGTAGCTCGTAATGAAGCACGTCAAGCAAGACACACTCGTGTTAGAGCAAAAGTATCTGGTACAGCGAGTGTACCTAGATTAAATGTTTTTAGATCAAATAGTAATATTTTTGCACAAATTATTGATGATGAAAAAGCTGTTACTTTAGTTAGTGCCTCTTCTATCGATAAAGAGTTAAAGCTTGAAAATGGTAGTAACGTTGAAGCAGCAACTAAAGTAGGAGAGTTATTAGCTAAGAGAGCTAAAGAAGCAAAAATAACTAAAGTAGTTTTTGATAGAGGTGGATACCTATATCATGGACGTGTAAAAGCACTAGCAGATGCAGCACGTGAAAACGGATTAGAATTCTAAAAGGAGGGTAATGATGGAAGAGAAAATCGAAAAAGTAGAAGCAGTTGAAACTGAAGAAAATACAAATACTGAAAAAACTTCAAGACCTGCTAAAAGAGAGCCTCGTAACAGAGGAGAAAAACGTCAAAGAGATTCAAGACAAAGACAACCAAAACTTTATGAAGAAGCTACCATTGCTATCGGCCGTGTTACAAAAGTAACAAAAGGTGGACGCCATTTCCGTTTCTCAGCTGTTGTAGTAGTTGGAGATAGAAAGGGTAAAGTAGGTTTAGGAACTGGTAAAGCTAATGAAGTACCAGATGCTATTAAGAAGGCTAAAGAAGCAGCTGTTAAAAATATCGTTACTGTTTCATTAGTTGATAACCGTACTATCCCACATGAAGCAATTGGTGTTTGTAGCGCTAGTAAAGTTATGTTAAAACCTGCTAATAAAGGTACTGGAATTAAAGCCGGTGGTGCTGTTCGTAAAGTACTTGAAATGGCAGGAGTTAAAGACATTTTATCTAAATCACAAGGATCTAAAACTAAGATTAATACTGCATATGCAACTTTAAGAGCATTACAGTCACAAAAGAGCGTAGAGGAAGTAGCACGTCTACGTGGAAAGAAAGTAGAGGACTTGATATAATATGAAATTACATACATTATATCAGCCAGAAGGCGCTGTTAAAGAAAGAAAAAGAGTCGGCCGTGGAGTTGCTACAGGAAACGGTAAGACTGCAGGAAAAGGTCATAAAGGACAAAATGCAAGAAGTGGTGGAGGAGTAAGACCTGGATTTGAAGGTGGACAATTACCTTTATTCAGACGTTTACCAAAGAGAGGATTCTCTAATGCACCATTCAAAATTGAATATGCAACAATCAATGTTAGTGATTTAGACAAATTTGAAGATGGAGCAGTTGTTACTCCAGAATTATTAAAAGAAATGGGAATTTTAAAACAACAATTAGATGGTGTTAAAGTATTAGGTAATGGAGAATTAACTAAGAAAATCACTGTTAAAGCAAATAGATTCTCAAAGACTGCTGTTGAAAAAATTGAGAAAATGGGTGGAAAAGCAGAGGTGATTTAATATGTTTGCAACAGTTAAGCAAATATTTAATCCAAAGAATAGAGATATTCAAAAGAAAATCCTATTTACGTTTGCTGCCCTATTTATCTTTAAACTAGGAACTACTATTACAGTACCAGGTGTCGATATTGACAAATCTGGTTTAGGTTTCCTAGAAATTGTAAATGCAATGAGTGGGGGGGCATTTGAGAAAGCCTCAATATTTGCACTAGGTGTAATGCCATACATTACTGCCTCTATTGCTATTCAACTATTATCTATGGATATTATTCCATACTTATCAGAATTAAGCAAACAAGGTGGAGTTGGTAGAAATAAACTTAATCAAATAACGAGGATTGTAGGTATTATACTTGCCTTTGTACAAGGTTATATGTATTCATTCGCTTATATTAAGAATGGAGCACCTATGGATTATATGTTATATTCTTTAGTATTAACCGCTGGTACAGCATTAGTATTATGGTTAGGTGACCAAATTACTCAAAAGGGTATTGGTAACGGAACCTCTATGATTATCATGGCAGGTATTATTACAACATTACCAGCAATGTTTTCTAGTCTATGGACAGAATTAATTATAAATGGTAATGGATTTATGGGAATATTAACTTTCGTATTATTTGTTGTGGTATTCTTAGGAATTATTATTGGTGTTATTTTTGAGGAATGTGCTGAACGTAGAATTCCAATTCAATATGCCAATAAATCAACAAGTATGTTAGGAAAACAAAATTATATTCCATTTAAATTAAATAGTGCTGGTGTAATGCCTGTTATCTTTGCATCAGCTATTATATCTATTCCACAAATTATTGCATCTTTTGTAAAGAATGCTAATTTCTCATTATTTATTACTAAATATTTAAATTATGAGACACTAACTGGTTTCGCACTTTATGTAGTTTTAATTATTATATTTGCATACATCTATACATTTATGCAATTAAAACCAAGTGAATTATCAGAAAACTTGAATAAAAGTGGAGGATATATTCCAGGAGTAAGACCTGGTAAAGAAACAGAAGAATACGTTAAAAAAGTATTAAAAAGAATAACAATTGTTGGTGCTTGCTTTTTAGCACTACTTGCTTCACTTCCAATTCTATTTAGTAAGTTCTCAACATTACAAACAAGTATCACATTAAGTGGTACAGGACTATTAATTGTTGTTGGAGTTGCACTTGAAACTTACAAACAATTAGAAAGTCAATTAGTTAGTAGGACCTATACAAAAGGAAGAAAAGGGAGAAGAAGATAATGAAGAGTATAATATTTATTGCGCCACCAGCAGCTGGCAAAGGAACACATTCAACATTAGTTGAAGAAAAATATGGGATTCCTCATATTTCTACAGGTGATTTACTTAGAAGCGCAAAGAACGCAAATGATGATCGCGCGAAATTAATTTCTGAATTGATTGAACAAGGAAAATTAGTTCCAGATGAAATCGTTTTAGAATTATTAAAAGAGAGATTAGCGCAAGAGGATTGCAAGAATGGTTACATTTTAGATGGTTTTCCAAGAAATGTATCACAAGCAGAAGCTTATGATAAAATTCTATCAGAAATCAATATGCCTCTTGGAAATGTTATACTATTAGAGCTTGACAAAGAAATTGCTAAAAAAAGAATTACTGGACGTCTAACTTGTCCAAAATGTAATGCAATTTATAATAGTGAAGCAGAAGAGTTGAAGCCACAAGTAGATGGTTATTGTGATAATTGCCATGTAGAATTACAACATCGCTCTGATGATAATGCAGAAACTTATGATGTAAGATATGATACTTACATGAGGGAAACTGCTCCTTTAATTGATTACTATGATGCTAAAGGTGTATTATTTAGAATCGATAGTAGCGTTGGAAAAGAACGTACATTTAAAGAAATTGAAAAAATCATAGGAGAATAATCGTGATTAGTATAAAAACTGAACGTGAGATTGAACTTTTAAAGATAGCTGGAGAAATAGTAGGGGATACACATAAATATTTAATTCCCTACTTGAAACCTGGCATTACAACAAAAAAGATTGATACAATGGCTAGAGACTACATTATTAGTAGAGGGGCAACCCCATCTTGTTATCATTACGATGGATATCCAGCTAACATCTGTATTTCTATTAATGAAGAAGTTGTGCATGGAATTGCTAGTAATCGAAAATTAAAAGATGGTGATATTATAACACTCGATATTTGTGCTTGTTACAAGGGATATCATGGAGACTCTGCTTGGAGTTATGCAGTAGGCAATGTTAGTGAGGAAAAAAAGTATCTTTTAGAGCATACAGAAAAAGCTTTGTATAAAGGTTTAGAAGTTATTAAGGAAGGTACTCATGTAGGGGACATCGGCTATGCAGTGGAGACCTACGCTTTGGAGCACAACTTAGGGGTTGTAAAAGAACTGGTTGGTCATGGAGTTGGAAACGAGTTACATGAAGATCCAGAGGTTCCAAATTATGGTCGTAAGAATACTGGACCAGTATTAAAATCAGGAATGGTAATTGCAGTAGAACCTATGTTAAATTTAGGGACTGCTGATGTATACTTATTAGATGATGATTGGACAGTAGTTACTGCTGATGGAGAACCATCTGCTCACTTTGAACATACAGTATTAATCACAAAAGAAGGATATACGATATTGACGAAGAGGTGATAAAATGGCGAAACAAGATGTTATCGAAATGGATGGTAAAGTATTAGAAGTTTTACCTGGCTACAATTTCAAAGTAGAATTAACGAATAAACATGTTATTACGGCACATGTATCAGGTAAAATGCGAATGAACATGATTCGTATTTTAGCTGGAGATACGGTAACGGTTGAACTTTCAACCTACGATTTATCACATGGTCGTATAATTTATCGAAAGTAGGAGGGATTATATGAAAGTTAGAGCATCAGTAAAACCAATGTGTGAAAAATGTAAGGTTATTAGACGTAAGGGTCGTGTTATGGTTGTTTGTACAAACCCAAAACATAAACAAAGACAAGGTTAATATAGGAGGTGTTTTATGGCACGTATTAAAGGTGTAGATATACCAAATAATAAAAGAATCGAAATCGCATTAACTTATATCTATGGAATTGGTAGAAGTTTATCTAACCAAATTTTAAAAGATGCTAAGGTTGATATCAATAAAAGAGCTGGAGAGCTTTCAATTGATGAATTAAATGCTATTCGTGACGAAGTTAATAAATATACTACTGAGGGAGATTTACGTCGTGAAGTTAATATGAACATCAAGACTAAGATGGAAATCAATTCTTACCAAGGAACTCGTCATAAAAGAGGTTTACCAGTAAGAGGACAAAGAACAAATAGAAATGCTCGTACTCGTAAAGGTAAAGGAAAAGTAGTTGCTAATAAGAAGAAATAGTGGTAACTAAAAGGAGGTTATAATATGGCATATAAAGCAAGAAAAAGAAAAGTTAAAAAGTCTGTACCAGAAGGTAGAGCTTATATCCATTCAACATTCAACAATACAATTGTAACCATCACTGATAATGAAGGTAACGCAATTAGTTGGGCTTCTGCAGGAACTTTAGGATTTAAAGGTTCTAAAAAGTCAACTCCATTTGCTGCCGGTATGTCAGCTGAAGCAACTGGTAAAGCAGCTTATGATATGGGAATGAGAAAAGTTGAAGTATATGTTAAAGGGTTAGGATCAGGAAGAGAAACAGCAATTCGTTCACTTCAAACAGCAGGGTTAGAGATTACATCTATAACTGATGTTACACCTATACCACATAATGGATGTCGTCCACCAAAACGTCCACGTGGATAATTAAGAAAAGGAGTGGGGAAATGTTAAATTTTGAAAAACCAACATATAAAATTACAGAATATGTTGAAAATAAAAATTATGGTAAATTTGAATTAGAACCTTTAGAGAGAGGTTTTGGAACAACACTAGGAAATGCGCTTAGAAGAATTATGTTATCTAGCATGCCTGGTAGTGCGATTGTAGCTGTAAAAATTGATGGAGTTATGCATGAATTCCAAACTATGGAAGGAATTGTAGAAGATGTTACAACTATCATTTTAAATTTAAAAAATGTTGTTGTAAAAAATAACTCTCAAGAAGTACAAATTATTAAATTATTCTCTGATAAAGAGGGTGTTGTAACAGCTGCTGATATCGAGACAAATAGCGATGTAGAAGTTATTTCTAAAGATCAAGAAATTGCAACTATTGCAAAAGGTGGTAAACTTGATATGGAATTAATGATTGCTAATGGAAGAGGATATGTTCCATCTACTGAAAACAAATCATTCGTTGATAATGAGAAAAAAGGTTTTATTCCAATTGATGCGCTTTACTCACCTATTGAAAGAGTTAGTTATGAAACAGAGAGTGCACGTGTAGGACAAGATGCTAACTATGATAAATTAATCATGGAAGTATTTACAAATGGTTCTATTCGTCCTGAAGAGGCAATGGCACTTGCTGCTAAAATCATGATTGAACACTTAAACATTGTCACTAATTTAAGTGAAATAGCAGATATTACAGGAATCATGAATGCTAAACAAGAAGATAGTAAATTAAAGAAATTAGAAACATCAATCGATGATTTAGATTTCTCTGTAAGAGCTTATAACTGTTTAAAAAGAGCTGGTGTTAATACACTAGGAGATTTAACTTCTAAATCAGAATTAGAAATGATGAAGATTCGTAATCTAGGTAAGAAGTCTTTAAAAGAAGTAATCGATAAGATTAAAGAAATGGGACTTAAATTCCGTGAAGACGATTAGTAGTTAGGAGGATATTATGGCTTATAGAAAATTAGGACGTACAAATAAACATAGAAGAAGTATGCTTGCTAACCTAACTAGAGATGTTATCATGAAAGAAAGAATCGAAACAACAGAAACAAGAGCTAAAGAAGTTCGTAAATTTGTTGATAAGATGATTACTTATGGTAAAGATGGTTCTTTAGTAGCAAGAAGAAAAGCATTAGCTTTCTTACATAATGATACAGAAGCTGTTAAGAAAGTATTTGATGATTTAGCGCCACGTTATGCTAAACGTAATGGTGGTTATACAAGAATCTTAAAATTAACTGAACGTCGTGGAGATGACGCTTTAGAAGTAATTTTAGAATTAGTAGAAGGAGATGCAAAATAAGCATCTTTTTTTATTGTTTATTTTTTCCAATATATGGTATAATTGGATATGTAACTAGGAGGGATATCTATGCGACAGTTATTAGATCCAAATACAACCTATATAGATGATAGTGTTGTGCTAGGTGAAAATTGTATAATATATCCTAATGTAATGATAAAGGGAAATACAATTATTGGGGATAATACGGTCATTTTTATGGGATCTTATATAGAAGATTCTATTATAGGTAAAGATAATATTATTTATACTTCTTATGTTATAAAAAGTGTAATTGGAGATGGTAATACTATTGGACCTTATGCACATATTCGTGCAGGAAATAATATTGCTAATCAAAATAAAATAGGTTCTTTTGTAGAACTTAAAAATAACGAGATAAAAAATAACGTTAAAATACCTCATTTAAGCTATGTTGGTGATGCTTCTATAGAAAATCATGTAAATATAGGCGCTGGTGTAAAAGTCGCGAATTATGACGGAAAAAAGAAGTATAGGACACTTATTCGAGAAAGTGTTTTTGTGGGGTGTAATTCCGTTTTAGTTGCTCCAGTAACATTAGATAGTGAAAGTTATGTAGCAGCTGGATCCGTTATAACAGAAAACGTACCAGAACATTCATTAGCAATCGCAAGACAGAGGCAAATTAATAAGGATTTATGATTTGCCTTTTTATTTGAGTTAGGAGAGACAATTATGATAGAAATAATAGTTTGTGATGATGACAAAAATTGTAGAAATGCAGTAGCTAGTGTAGTAAAAGAATTCTTTAGTGAAAATAACATTCCTAATAAGATAACAAAATATTCAGACTATAATGACAAATTTATAGAAGACATCTGTCCAAGTGGTAAGAAAATCTATATTTTAGATATTGAAACACCTAGTCGTTCAGGAATAGATGTTGCTAGAATTATTAGAAAAAGAGATGTAGAAAGTATCATTATCTTTGTAACTGGTTATGAGGAATTTAGTAAATTAGTTTTAAAGAAAAATATTATGTGTCTTTCATTTATTAATAAATTTGATGATTTAACAGGTAACTTAAGAGAATCTTTAAAAGAAGCACTTCATTTCTTTGAAACGAACAAAGTATTAAGAATAACAGATAATGGAATTACTTATAATATACGTTTAAATTCTATTTTGTATTTTACTAGAGATAGTTTAGATAGAAGAACAATTATAAAATGTGATAAAACAGAATATAAACTAAAAATGACTTTATTGGAAGTAAAAGAAATATTAGGAGATAAGTTTATTCAAACGCATAGAAGTTGTTATGTCAATGAGCAAAGAATAGATACTATTGATCATAAGAATAAAATTATTACTTTTGATAACGGAGTTACAACTGATTTATTATCAGATACTTATAGGAAGGAGTTGATGAAATGAAGTATGCTTTATCATTTTTAGTAATTCATTTTTTCTTTACTATATCGATGGGATTATTAGCTAATGAAAAAATAAATTTTAAAAGTAAAAGATTTTATATTTCATTTTTAATTACTTATGTTTTACTAATCTTAAATTGTGAATTTTCACTTCCATTTTTAAGAATTATCATAAACCCTTTTATTTATATGTTGCTTTCTAAACTTTTGTTTAAAATGAATATAAAAGAATCTGTTTTACTAGGAATATTAATTATAATTGTGGGAATTATCTCAGAATTAATTTATAATATTATAGCCTTTTCTATGTTAAGTCATGCTATAGTTGTAATGCAAGAGCCTTTATTAGTTTTGATAAACAATTTTTTTATTGGTATAATATTAATTGTTATTTGTAGTATTAAACAGATGAGAAAAACATATGATTTTTTATTGCAAATTACAAATAAAATTAATGAAAAACAGATTGTTTTCATATCTTTGTTGATTGTTATTTTATGCAATTGCCTTTGGTGGTTTTCTTATTTTATTTTTAATAATGTAGTAAAATATACTAATTTAATCATTACTAGCTCAATTTTAAATCTTGCTAGTGTTTTATTAGTTTTATTTTATTTAAAAGTAAACAATAAATATTTATCAATGAGTGAAAAATATAATTATTCTTTACAAAGCATTCGTGAGTTTGAACTAATGATCGAGAACTATAAAATTAATACTCACGAAAATAAAAATCAATTTCGGACAATTAGAAACATGAGTAAGAACAAAAAGATAAATTCTTATATAGATGCTTTATTAGATGAGTCTATTACTGATGATGAAAAAGTCTTAATGGATATTCAAAGAATTCCTGCTGGTGGGTTGAGAGGAATTATTTACTCTAAACTTTTATTAATGCATCAAAAGAATATTTCGACAGAATTAGTTATTGATAAAAAGATAACTTCGGCAAAAGTAAATAATATAGATGATTATACTTTGACTGCTATTTGTAGAATATTAGGAGTGTTATTAGATAACGCAATTGAGGGAGTAAATAATTTAGAAAACAAATATATTATGGTGGAACTTTACGAGGAAGATAAAGAATTGGTAATTTCTATTACAAATAATTATGAGGGATATGTAGATGTAGGAAGTATTAATCAGCCAGGTATTTCCAGTAAAGGAAAGGAACATGGATATGGGTTGACTTTGGTCCAACGATTAGTAAAGAAAAATAAAAAAATCCAACATAGAAGTGAATTTTTTGAAGATAATTTTATGCAAAAGATAAAAATAAAAGTGTAGCTATTCTACACTTTTATTTAATTAATGATTTTGGACATTCTGGTTCATCAGTAAAGAGGAAAAGTATACATCCAATTTCACAGGTACTTGCAATAAACGCTCCAATTTCAGCAATAATACTGGCTAAGAAACTCAACATATTGCTACTCCTTTCTCATCTTTAAGATAATTTAAATAATTGTTATAAGGGAGCTTAAATATGCGATATGTTATAGGAGAAATCATAAAGTCTGCTAGTAAAATGCTCATTAGAAAACAATTTGATAAAAAATTGTTTGTTATAGAAATAGAGATTATTACATATATAATTGCAGTTAATGTTGCAAGTAATTTATGACGTAATCTTTTTTGTTTACTTATAATTGGTCTCTTCTTCGTATCTGCAGGACTGTTTTTGAAAATGAGAATCGTTGCCATTACTCCCAAAATATATTTCGCTAGAAACGGTATCGTTACATACATTGCTATCATCGGGATTCCCAGAAATGCTACAGAAGATGTGATTAGACAAACCCAACTCTTCGTTGCATGTATACCATACGCATTGTTTCTCAGGATGGCAAATATTATTAGGAAACATGCACATTCTCTTTGAATTTTTAGCAAAAACGCTGCAGCTATTATTATGATCAGTTTTGTTATTGATAAGTATACACCTGCCAGTCCATATTCTATTTGCTCTAGTTGTACTTCAGATAGTTGTGGTTTTTCTTTTCTTATAAGTTTCATACAACTGCCTATAAGAATATCTTTCATACTACCTACTCCTTTATACGTTTGAAATTGTAGCATGAATAATTTTGTTTTAAAATAGAAAATGTTCCAAATATTTAAAATCGTGCTCCAAAAAATAAAAAATGGATTTCGAGCACGATTTTTGGCATTTCACGCACAACCTATTTTCTTGAAAAATAATTTATGATACGATAGTTCTGTTCTGCTAAAAATGTCGAAACTTGTATTTTGATTTTTGCATTTTCAGCGGATGGTGTATGTTATAATCTATTTGTAAGCAAAAAAGAAGGGAGATGTTAGTGTGATTACAGGTAAGGTTAAATGGTTCAATAACGAAAAAGGTTATGGATTTATTGAATACAAAGATATGGAAGATATTTTTGTACATTATTCAGCAATTTTATCCGAAGGGTATAAAACATTAGTTGAAGGTCAATATGTTACTTTTGAATTAGTAAGAACTGATAAAGGTTTACAAGCTAAAAATGTAGTAGAAAATAAAACTGCGGTAGTATAGTAGTTTTTTTTATTATCTAAATATCATTATAATGGTATAATGTTGTTAGAAATGGGGTGGTTTCTATGAAAAAAAGAATTGTTATTATAGTAGTAATCATTATCATTTTAATAACGACTATCTTTGCAGGATACTTTATGAAAAAGAAGTTAGATAAGAAACGTGAGGAAAAGCTTATTAGAAAAGCTGAAATTGTTTTGTCAGAAGATTTAACCGTTCCTTTTTTAGAAGAGAGAAAAGTTTCTAATTTTATTGTTAGTATGAATGGTAAGATTGTAGATGATTACAAAATTGATACTACTTCTTTAGGAAAGAAAGAGATTAAGTTTGATTTTATAACGGATGAAGGTATTAAGGCTTCTTATCAATATGAAATTGAGGTAAAAGATGTAATACCCCCTACCGTTTTATTAGGAGGATCTTATAGAGTAAAAAAGGGTTCTTCTTCTAAATTTATAGATAATATTTTATGTGGAGATGATTATGATAGTAATCCAAAATGTGAAATAGTAGGGGATTATGATTTAAATAAAGAAGGTTCTTATCCAGTTGTTTTTAAGGCAACTGATAGTAGTGGTAATGTAACTGAAAAGAATTTTAAATTAGTAGTATATGTTCCAAAACAAGGTGGAGGAAGTAACCCTCCAAAGCCAAAGACTTATTTTTCAGATATTGTAAAAGAACATAAAAACGATAAAACTAGGATTGGTATAGATATTTCTAAATGGCAAGGGGATGTTGATTTTGACGCTTTAAAAAAGGCGGGCGTAGAATTTGTTATTATACGTGTTGGAACAACGAATGGCAGAGATGGAGATTATATATTAGATCCTAAATTTATTCAAAATATAGAAGGAGCAAATAGAGTAGGAATAGATGTTGGTCTATATTTTTATTCTTATGCTCATTCTAAGGAAAGTGCACTTAGAGATGCTGAATGGGTATTAGAACAAATCAAAGATTATAAGGTAGATTTTCCGATAGCATTCGATTGGGAATCTTGGACCACTTTTAATAGTTTTTCTATTAGTTTTTATGAATTAACAAGTGCTTCTACTACGTTTTTAAATCGACTAGAAGAAAGTGGATATGAGGGGCTTTTATATAGTAGTAAATATTATTTGGAAAATATTTGGCTACCTCAAGATTATGATGTTTGGTTAGCGCATTATACTTCTAAAACAGATTATAAAGGGAAGTATCGCATGTGGCAATTATGTAGTAATGGCAAGGTAGATGGCATTAAAGGTAACGTTGATATTGATGTTTGGTATTTAGAAGAAAAAAATAGTTAAGAATTATTCTTAATTATTTTTAATTTGTAAATGACCTTTTTTATGATATAATATAGTCAGAAAGGATGATATTATGAAATTTAATATTCATGGAAAGAAAGTTGAAGTTACAGAGCCAATCAAAAAATATATTGAGGAAAAGATTGGTAGATTAGACAAGTATTTCGAAAATCCAAGTGACGTTACAGCTACTGTGGTGGTAAGAATAAGGGGTATAGAACAAATCGTAGAGGTTACTATTCCTATCCAAAAAATGATATTGCGTGCGGAAGAAAGCCATAGTGATTTATATGCTGCTATTGATATTGTTTCTGATAAAGTTGAAAGACAAATTAGAAAGAATAAAACACGTATGAATAAACGTTCTTCAAAAGGAGAAGACTTAGGTTTTGATTTATCTTTTGAGGAAACTAAAGAGGAAGAAGAATCAAGTGTTGTAAAGAGAAAAGTAATTGAAATGAAACCTATGAGTGAAGAGGAAGCAATTCTTCAAATGGAACTTTTAGGTCATGAATTCTTTGTATTTAGAAATGTAGAAACCGGAGAAATTGATATTCTTTATATGAGAAAAGATGGTAATTACGGAATTATTGAAACAAAATAGGCTTAATGCCTATTTTTAATTGTGAAAAATTACTAAAAATTAGGGGATACGCTATGATTTCTAAAGAATTTTTGATAAAATAGATGTGTATACAAAAAGGAGAATGGGACATGAAGTTTTTTAAAAAAATATTTGATCATGAATATAAACAGTTAGAAAAATTTCGTAAGATTGCTGACCAAGTAATAGCACTTGAGGATGAATATGCGAAATTAAGTGATAAAAAATTACAAGCGAAGACAGAAGAGTTTAGAAAGCGTTTAGCAGATGGTGAGACTTTAGAGGATATTAAAGTAGAAGCTTTTGCAACAGCAAGAGAGGCAGCTTTCCGTGTTATTGGGGAAAGAGCTTACTATGTACAAATTTTAGGTGGTTTAGCAATTCATTATGGTAATATTGCTGAAATGAAAACTGGTGAAGGTAAAACTTTAACTGCTACAATGCCAGCTTATTTAAATGCATTAACTGGTGAAGGTGTTCATATCATTACTGTTAACGAATACTTAGCAGGACGTGATGCAGAGTGGATGGGAGAAGTATATCGCTTTTTAGGACTTACAGTAGGAGTTAACTATAGAGAATTAACACCTAGTGAAAAGAAGGAAGCTTATAATTGTGATATTCTTTATTCTACTAACAATGAAATAGGATTCGATTATTTAAGAGATAATATGGTTATTAAAGCATCTGATAGAGTTGCTCGTCCTTTTAACTTTGTTATTATTGATGAGGTTGACTCTGTATTAATAGATGAAGCTAGAACACCACTTATTATTTCAGGTGGACATATGCAATCTGCTAATTTATATATCCAAACAGATAAGTTTGTAAAAGGTTTAAAAGAGAATGAAGGATATATTTATGATGAGCAAACAAAGGCTACTATATTAGATCAAACTGGTATTGAAAAAGCAGAAAAAGCTTTTAAGGTTAATAATTTATATGATATTGAAAATACAAATTTAGTTCATTTTATTAATCAGGCTTTAAAAGCAAATTTTTCAATGAAGAGAGATTTTGATTATGTAGTTGAGGATGATAAGATTATTATTGTTGATCCTTTCACTGGACGTTTAATGCAAGGTAGATCTTATTCAGATGGATTACATCAAGCGATTGAAGCTAAAGAGGGAGTTACTATTAATGAAGAGACAAAGACTTTAGCAACGATTACTTTCCAAAATTTATTCCGTATGTATAAAAAACTTGCGGGTATGACAGGAACTGCAAAAACAGAGGAAGAAGAATTTAGAGATATCTATAACATGTATGTTATTTGTATTCCAACAAATAAACCAGTTATTCGTAAAGATTATGGAGATTTGTTATTCGCAACTCAAGAAGGTAAATTTAACGCTATTGTAAAAGAAATTAAAGAGCGCCATGCAACAGGTCAACCAATATTAGTTGGTACAGTTGCAGTAGAAACCAGTGAACTTATTAGTGAAAAACTAAAGAAAGCAAAAGTTCCTCATGAAGTATTAAATGCTAAAAACAATGCACGTGAGGCAGAAATTATTGCTAAAGCTGGAGAAAAGGGTTCTGTTACAATTGCTACAAATATGGCAGGCCGTGGAACAGACATTAAGATTAACGATGAGGTAAAAGAACTAGGTGGTCTTTGTGTTATTGGTACAGAGCGTCATGAATCACGTCGTATTGACAACCAGCTACGTGGCCGTTCTGGTCGTCAAGGAGATCCAGGATTTTCACAATTCTGTGTATCTTTTGAAGATGACTTAATGGTTCGATTTGGAACAGATAAAGCAAAAGGATTACTTGCTAGAATGGGATTTGATGGAGAAGCTGCTATTCGTAATAAAATGCTTTCTAATTCTATTGAGTCTGCACAGAAACGTGTAGAGGGAAATAACTTTGATGTTCGTAAAACATTATTAGAGTATGATAACGTTATTAATGAACAAAGAGAGGTTATCTATGAAAAAAGAAATGAAATTTTAGATAGTGAGTCTATTCACGAAACAATCTTAGAGAGTTTTCATAATTTCGTAGAAGATGTTTTCTATGAACATATGGAAGATGGAGATTTAAGTCAAGAAGACAAAGAAGAAATTGCTACTTACTTTAGTGAAATGTTAGGAACAGAAATTTCTACATCAGAGTATGAAGAAAAAGATTTAGATTCTGCTATTGAATATCTTTATGGTAGACTAGTAGAAAATTATGAGAGTAAAATCGAGGATGTTCCAGCTGAGATTGTAAATGAGTTTGAGAAAGCCATTACATTAAGAGTAATTGATACTTATTGGATGGAACATATCAATACAATGTCCCATTTAAGAGAAGGTATTTATTTACGTGGATATGCACAAGAAAATCCTTTACGTGCTTATAAGAGTGAAGGTTATGAGATGTTTGATAGCTTACTTGCTCTTATTGATAGACAAACTTCTATTTATTTATTAAAAGCAGAAGTAAGACAGAATGTAGAACGTAAAAAGGTAGCAGAAGGTGTTGCTAATAACGATTCTAATAAAGTAAAAAAACAAACTCCAAAAAGGGTTGCTAAAGTTGGTAGAAATGATAAATGTCCTTGTGGATCAGGTAAGAAATATAAACAATGTTGTGGAAAATAGGAAAAGCATAAAAGGAGTAATCTATGAAAGAAGAACTTTTAGATGTTTTAGATGAAAATGGAATTAAAACTGGACAGATTTTACCAAGAAAAGAAGTTCATGAGAAAGGATTATGGCACAGAATAATTGTTGTAGCTATAGTAAATGAAAAAAATGAGATTTTAATTCAACAACGTAGTCATAATAAAGATAAGAATCCTGATATGTGGGATATATCTGTAACTGGTCACTTATCAGCTGGACAGGATTCTTTAACGGCTGCTACACGTGAGATTAGTGAAGAAGTAAGTGTTAGTTTAGGCTATTCTGTTGAAGTTCGAGATTTTAGATTTATGTTTTCTTTCCGTAAGGAACAAAAGGTAAGTGATAAACATTTTGATAGACAATTTTATGACTTCTTTATTTTAAGACAATCTGGTTTACGAGAAGAAAATATTAAGTTTCAATCTAGTGAAGTTCAAGCTATTAAATTTGTTACTATCAGTGAATTAAATGAAATGAGAGAGAATAATCTTCTTGTTGAAAGAGATGAGTGCTACGATGCGCTATCTGAATATTTATTTAGAATTTAACATAAAAGGAGACATATGAAAGAATTAGGCTTTTTTATGGACAATCTAGGTAATGTAATTTATTATGGAGAATGGAAAGAACAGTACGATAAAAATAATCGTCATCAAGTTCATACATCTAGCTTTGAAGATGAGGTAGAAACAAATCCTTTATTTACTTGTTTACATTTACAATATGAAAAAGAAATGGGATTATATGGAAAAGCTATCTTATTTGCTCTACAGGGAATGGTTACTATGCAAAATCATACTAGTCAAGGAAAAACAAAGTTTATGATGCATGTACCAGAAAGTTTAACGTTAGAACAGAAAGCAAAGTTTTTAGAACTATATCCATTGTTATCTACTTTTTCGGAATCTTCTATTATTATTCCCAAAACAGTATTTATTAGTGAAAAGGATAAGATTGGGGATTTAGATTCTTATTATGAAAGCGCTAGAATATTTCCTCAAAAAGTAAAATAAAAAAATTAGGAGTAATTATGGATGATTACATAAAAGATATTATTTTTAAAAATAATTGTGATCGGTATGAAGAATTAGTAGAACTAAACAGTGATATTCAAAAATTATCAATAAAAAAAAGACCATATTTGATTGAGTTCTTAGGATCTGCTAGAAGTGGTAAGTCTACTACTATAGAATTAATTGCTGATGTATTTAGAAAAAATGGTTTGAAAGTTTCTGTTGTAGATGAGGAAACTGTAAAATTAACAAAAACGATTAATGAGAATAGAAATCAGAAAATGCAGGTAAATAGCTTAGATTATACGAACAATGTTATAGAAGAAAAGGTTGTATTATATGATAGTTATAATGAATTTGATGCAGATATTGTTATTTTTGATAGAGGAATTAATGATGAGTTTATTTGGTTATACACGTTTGGGGCTTCTTCTGAAAAATTAGAAGAGTATCATAATAAATTGAAAGATAGATATGTCGATACTTTAATTCTATTAACTTGTGATATAGAAGTTAGTTTAAAGAGAAAATATTTTAATTCTTTATCCGTTCTTCCAAATAAATGGACAAATCCAGAAACGTTATCAAAGTATTTAGAAGGTTTAAAAAAAGTTTCTAATTATTTTGAAAATCATGCGGTTTCAAAATGTTATATAGATAGCACGCAAGAAGAAAAAATAAAGATTGCTATTCAAGTTTGTAGACAAATTATAGAAGATATAAGTGCAAAACAATAGAAAGAAGGATTATTATGGCAAATAAGAAGAAAAGTACAGTTGAAGAAAAAGAAAAGAAATCAGTAAGTACAAAAAAAGAAGTGAAAAGAGAAAAAGTAGAAGAAACTAAAATAGAATCTCCTATCAAAACTGGTATGAGTGAAACAACAAGAGGAATGATTATAGGAATTGTTATTACAGCTTTAATAGCTTCTATTATTATTCTTTTGATTTTAGGAAAAAATGATGGTAATAAAGCTACTAAGTGGGGAAGCAATTCTAATACAGTTAGTAATTCAAATGCATCAGAAATGGAAAAGTTTAATGAATATTTTAAAAGAAAAGAACCAACTTTAATTGTCTTTGCACAAGATGGTTGTGGTTGGTGTGGATACCAAGAACCAATTGTAAAAAGAATTGGTGAAATGTATAACATGGATTATTTATTTATGGATATAACAAAACTTCAGAGCCAAGCTGAATTAAATGAGGTTGTAGAAAAATTAGAGATTGGTGATGGAGGAACTCCTACTTCTGTTATCGTCAAAGATGGAAAAGTAGTATCTACTTATGGTGGAATGGGAGAAGGAAAAGAGTATGTAGAATTCTTAGTAGATGGTGGAGTATTACCAAAAGATTCTACTTATAAAGATGAAGAAAATTTAATTAGAATAAAGTATGATAAAGTAGTAGAGCTTGTAAAAGGAAAAGAAACAAGTGTTATATTATTTGATTTATATGCTTCTAATGTTGCAGTATGTGGACAAACATGTTTAGATCAAAGAGTTATTCTTAACGATATTGCTAAAGAAAATAATATTCCAATTTATCATTATCATGCAAATGATATGGATAGTAAGTTTATAGATAAATTAGGGGACTGGGGATATTCAACAGATGATTATAAAGATAAAAAGTCGATTGGTCTTCCATTATTAATGTTTGTAAAAGATGGAAAATTAGTATGGTATCAAAATGGTAATATGAAAGAAGAAGATATTCGTAAAGAATTTAAAAATTACGGATTAATTAAATAACAGAATTAGGAAGTGGATAGTATGAGTAAAAATGTTGAATCAACTTCTGCAAATAATAAATCTTTTATGATTGGATTAATTTGTGTAATGATTGTTGTATTGGCTGCTTTGTTAGGCTATGTGGTTTTTAATAAAGTTTCTTCTTATCAAAAATCTCAGAAAATAGTAAAAGATTTTCGTAATGTTATGCAAAAAGAAGAACTATCAATTATTTATTACATGCATACAGGTTGCAAATTTTGTGAGATGGAAGAACCTGTTTTAGAACGTATTGCAAAGGATTATGATTTAGAATACTTGACAATAGATTCTAGTAAGTTAACAAAGAAGGGTAATCGTGAAATTATTGATGCTTTGGATATTGAAGGTAGGACACCAACGATTGTAATCGTAAAAAATGGTGAAGTAAAAGCAACTCAGGTAGGTTATTTAGAAGGATATAAATTAGTAGAGTTTTTTGTGAAAGCAGAAGTTTTAGATGAGAAATCTACTTATAAACCAGAAGAAAATCTAAAATTTCTAGAATATGAAGATTTTCAAGAATTGATGGACAGTAAAGATTTATATACTGTTATTCTTGGTTCTGCTACTTGCGAATATTGCAAAATGGTAAAACCAACATTAAGTAATCTTGCAAAGGCTTATGATATACCTATTTATTATTTTGGATTGGATTATTTGCCTAGAAATAGTGATTTTAAAGATCGATTAACAAAAATGGGCCATACCCAAGAAAGTTTTGTAAAAGAAGGAAAGATTGGTACACCAACTGTATTAGTAATTAAAAATAAAAAAGTTGTTGCTTATTTAGAAGGTTATCAGTCTTCAGAAGATTATATAAAGTTTTTGAAAGAGAACAAAGTAATTAAAGAATAAATAAGAGGGAGTGTTATCAATGAAATGTGATAATTGTGGACATAAAAATAGCCCGTACTCTATTATTTGTGAAAAGTGTGATACTCCTTTAAAAATAGAAGAAAATAAATTGCTACAGGAAAAATATCATAAAAAAGGAAAGCATATTGATATAGAAGAAAGAGAACTTGTACAAAATCATTCAGATTTTAATCGGACAAGGAAGAAAGTATTTCGTGTGACTGTCTTTTTTCTCTTTCTTTGTCTTGCTTTTTTTCTTTATTTTTTAACTAATTATTTATTAGATAAAGGTTCTAAAGAAGTATTAAATGCTTATTCTGAATATATGAGGAATTCTTCTTTAGCGTTATTTTATTTTGGTAATAATGAAGATTTAAATCTATTATGTGAAAAGTATTCTAATAATTATGGTTTTGATTATTTAAATATCGAGAGAAATAAAATTAGTAAGCAAAGTAGAAGAAAGATGCAGGAAGAATTGAATATTTATAATATTACGTCTACTTTAGTAATTGTAAAAAATGGAGTACCAATTACTTCTATTACTCACATTAGTGAGGGAGAGAGTTTATTAAAATTTTTGCAATCAAATGAGTTAGTTCCTTATCAGTTAGAGGACACTAGTAAAGAGTTAGAGTCATTTAAGGAATCTTTTTCCTCTCAAAATCCAGTTCTTTTATATTTACCAACAACGTATACAGAGCAAGTAGATAAGACAAGTAAGACACTTAGTTCTATTGCTAGTCAGTATTCTTTAGAATATCATGAAGTAAAAGGATTTTATTTAAGTAATAAGCAATTAATGAAGGTAATGTCACAATTAGGGTATAGTGAAATTCAGAAAGATTTAATTCTTTATATTGTTGATGGAGAAGTAGTGAAAGCAATAGAAGATACTCAAAAGTCAAACTATTTTAAATTATTGTCTTCTTATGATATAATTGATACATCAAGTGCTAATTATTTAATTAAGGTTTCTGGAAAGAAATTCTTAGAACTAATAAGCGATGATAAAAATAAACAAGTTATACTAATAGGTTCTAATGATTGTGCTTCTTGTGATAGAGTTATGCCAATATTAGGGCAAATTGCTAATCAGCATCATATTATTATCTATTATTATAATGCTACTAATAGTTGGGATGTTGTTTCTTCTAAGATTAAAGATTTAGGTTTAGAATCAGGTCTTACGAATACACCGTTTTTAATGATTGTGGAAAAGAATAAAATTTTAGATTACGTTGTTGGATTAGCAACTCGCGATCTTTATTTAGAGAAATTAACAGAAGTTGGAGTTATACGTTAGGAGGTATATATGAATACAGCTTATACAAAGATTATGGAATATTCTAAAAAATATCCAGGAACAATTGCTTGGAGAAAGAAAGCTCATTCTAAAGTAATTGAAAAACATTTAAATCCTGGAGAAGAGGTTTTGTATGCTTTTTGTTGTCAAAAAGGCTTATCCTCTTTAGAAATTTTCAATACTTATGCAGTTGTTCTTACCAATAAAAGAATTTTAATTGCACAAAAGCGTGTATTATTTGGCTATCTCTTTTTAGCGATTACTCCAGATATGTTTAATGATTTAACAATTAAAACTGGTATTATTTGGGGAAAAGTGTGCTTAGATACAGTAAAAGAAGTAGTAGTATTATCAAATATATCGAAAGCATCTGTAAGTGAAATTGAAACTGCTATTACAGAGTATATGATGCATGAAAAAAAGAAATATGTGAAAATAGCAAAGGAAAGTGTTTAGCTTTTCTTTTTTCCAAAAATAAGTATTTTAGTGGTGGTATATGAAAAAGAAATATAAAATAAAGTATAAATCAGTTTTGGTATTAGTATTTTTAGTCTTAGTTGTTTTTTGTTGTGTAAGATTTTATTCTAAAGGATATACAATTCATTATAAGCTACAGGATGGAGCTTATGAAATAACTGAGATTTATACTAAAAATGCAAAGAGAGAAAGAGATAATTATTATATTGAGGTAGTAACAAATAAAGTTACTTATGGCTTTGAATTTTATCATACCTTTTCTAAAAAAAGAAAAGTAGTTAATGATGTAATTAGTTACCAAGGGGATTACGAGTGTGTACTTCCTGTTATAGATGGAAAAGCAGAAACTGACATACTATGT
The DNA here is from genome assembly GCA_910589375.1 of uncultured Bacilli bacterium. Classification (GTDB taxonomy): domain Bacteria; phylum Bacillota_I; class Bacilli_A; order RF39; family UBA660; genus UBA5578. The sequence continues at coordinate 334,001 of CAJUTK010000001.1, forward strand.
TATAAGAATTACCGCTATTATTTTTATAATACTATTAGGGGAAATGAAAAGGCTTTGGATGAATTTGTCGACACAATAGATTCTGATATTTATGATAGACATGATTGGCAAGATCAAACTGGCGAAGTTAAGACAGCAGATGGTTTATCCTTATATATAAAAAATATAGTTAATGATCATTACTTAATGATTACTAATTTAAAAGGTATTTATAAAGTTGATGATAGCGTATCTAATATCACTATTTTTGATAAAGATACTTATCAAAGAGAATTAAGTGCTTTTGTTGGAAATTATTATGTTACTGCAGATTATGTAGAGAGCCAACAATTCAGGACATTTTACTTTATTGATATGATAACTGGAAAAAAAGAAGAGGCCAAAGCGCCTAACTATATTTCTTTTGATTCTTATGTTCAAGGAATTGTAGATGATGTTCTTTATATTTATGATAGAGATAATGAAAAACAATATACTATTAATCCAAAGAAGAAAAAGATAGATGAAGTAGGAAACAGTAAGAAAAAAATTAAATATTATCAAAACGGTGAATGGGAAAAAATAACTCCAATTAAGGCAAATAAAACACTTCTCTTTTCAAAAGAAGAAAAATATTTGGAATTTCAAAAATATAGTGCAGTCCATCATATTGGAGGAGAATCCTCTGGCTACTATTATTTATTAGAAAAAGTGAAAGATGGCTATGAACTTTATCGTACTCCATCACAGAATAAAAAAATAATAACTTATATTGCAACTGTTGAAGACATGGAAGATATTTATTTTGTAGAAGATTATGTTTATTTCCAAGATAAGGGAAAAATTAAATATTATCATGATACAACTGGCATACGAACTTTAGTAGAGTATAAAGAGCTAGAGTTTAATAAAAATTTAATCTTTGGTGTATGTAAAAAATAAAGGGACTATTCCCTTTTTTTATGGTATAATGAATAAAGGTGATATCTATGACAAAGCGATGGTGCCGTTTATAAAATGTTTAGATTTTATAAAGGGAGGATATTAATATGAAAACAATAATAACAGGGGATAGACCAACTGGTAGAATGCATTTAGGACATTACTTTGGGTCTATTCAAAACAGAGTAAAAATGCAATACGATTATGACACGTATATTTTAATAGCAGATGTTCAAGCTTTGACAGATAATTTTGATAATCCAGATAAAGTTAGAAAGAGTGTGCATGAATTAGCACTAGATTATTTAGCATCTGGAATTGATCCTAAACATAGTCACATTTATATACAGTCTTTAATTCCTGAAGTAGCAGAGCTAACAGTATACTTTTCTAATTTAGTGACTGTATCAAGACTATATAGAAATCCTACTACGAAACATGAAGCTAATCAAAAGGCAGATAAATTTGGGGAGAGTGGCGAATCTATTACTTATGGATTTTTAGGATATCCAGTAAGTCAGGCTGCTGATATTATTGCCCTTGATGGAGATATAGTTCCTGTTGGGGAGGATCAAGTTCCTCACATTGAACAGACTCGTGAAATTGCTAGAAAGTTTAATTCTATTTATGGAGAAACGCTTAAAGAACCAGAAGCTGTTTTAAGTGAAACACCTAGAATTAAAGGATTAGATGGTAATGAGAAGATGGGAAAAAGTTTAGGAAATGCCATTTATTTAGCGGACTCAGAAGAAGAGATTACTAAGAAAGTAATGAGTGCAGTTACAGATCCAAGTAAAATCAAAAAAGATGATCCTGCTAATCCAGATATTTGTATGGTTTACTATTATCATAAGTTACTTAAGAATTCTAACTTAGATACAGTATGTTCAGAATGTAAAGCAGGAAGTAGAGGCTGTGTTGCTTGTAAAAAAGAACTTATTAAAGTTATGACTGAGTTTTTAGGACCGCTTCAAGAGAGAAGAAAATACTATGAGGAACACCCTGAAGAGGTAGAACAAATCTTAAAAGAAGGTACTATGGCAGCACGAATTCGTGCACAAGAAGTAATGAAGCGTGTACGTAAAAGTATGAAGCTTGACTATTTTGAAGAATAATCATAGAAAAGTCAATAAATTTATTGACTTTTTTAAGTATTTATAGTACCATTTTAAATGGTACATTTATTAATCCCACATTGAATAAGTTCTGGGAAAACTTATTTTATGTAAAGGAGAAAGGAAAATTGTTATGATGAAGAATTCATACATGCAAAAGAAAGAAGAAGTAGTTCGTAACTGGTATGTTATTGACGCTGAGGGAATTTCTCTTGGACGTTTAGCTGCTAAAGTTGCTAATGTACTTCGTGGTAAGCATAAACCAACTTATACTCCACATGTTGATTGCGGAGACTTCGTAGTTGTAGTAAATGCTTCAAAAGTTAATCTAACAGGAAACAAAATGACAGATAAGATTTATTATGATCATAGTGGTTATACTGGAGGATTAAGAGAAAGAACTGCTAAAGAAATGATTGAAAATTATCCAGTTGAGATGGTAGAAAGAGCTGTTAAAGGTATGCTACCAAAAACAAGATTAGGACGTCAAATGTATAAAAAATTATTTGTTTATGAAGGTTCAGAACATCCACATATGGCTCAAAAGCCAGAAAAGATGGAAGTTAAATAGGGAGGGTTTACATGGCAAAAATATTTACAGGTACAGGTAGAAGAAAATCTTCAGTAGCTCAAGTTAAAATGACTGCTGGAAGTGGAAAAATTACTGTTAATGGTAAAGATGTTCATGAGTTTATGCCTTATGAAACTTACGTAATGGATTTAATGCAACCTTTAGTTGCAACAAATAATGAAAAAACATTTGATATTGAAGTAAAAGTTAATGGTGGTGGAGCTAGTGGACAAACTGGAGCAATCCGTTTAGGAATCACACGAGCTTTACTAGAGTACGATTCTGCTAATGAAGGTAATGAAGATAGCTATAGAAAAATTTTAAAAAGAGCTGGATTTGTTACTAGAGATTCAAGAGCTAAAGAACGTAAAAAACCAGGTCTTAAAGCAGCGCGTCGCGCGCCACAGTTCTCAAAAAGATAAAAGTCAATACAGTTCATATACCTTGGAAACTTTGTTTTCAAGGTTTTTTCTTGCATAAAATAGGGAAAAAGGAAAAAATAAAAAATGAATTCATAAGAAAAATGTAGAAAAAAAGGATAACATATGTTAAAATATGATTAGATAGAATAATAAGTAGAATCCGTGGGGTGTGATGAAATGGTAAAATATGAACGTTTAGGATTAGCAAATGCGATAGAAAAGTTTTTATCAATTAAGCAAAAAGAAAATGCTAAAAGTATAAGAAAGGCTGTCCGCAGAAAAAAAAGAAAAGATATATCTTTAGGTGAACGCATAGCATCTATTTTTGATTTGCACTTTCATAAATCTAAAGCGATTGATATAGCTGATTTGGTGAAGTCTTTTAAAGAGTTTAATACTGTTAATAATCTTTATGTATTTCCTGATGAGTTAAAAACTGATATGGAATACATTGGCTCTAGAATTATGAGCTCTGATTTTAACGAACTAACCGCATCTATTAATTATGCTTTAGTACAAGCTAATGATGCAGTGAGAAAAGATTTAGATCGTAAGAATGAAAAACTTCTTAGGTCTTTAAAAAAGTCAAAATTAGAAGCAAAAAATATCGTTTACTTTGAAGAAGGAAGACCTATTAATGCATCATTAGAAGCAGGGCTTATTCATTTAGGAAATCAAAAACTTATGAAGTTAAATTCTGCCGAACAAAGTAGAATTGTTCATTTTAATACTTCATGGGCTGAGGGAGAAGAAGTTCCACTTTCTGAAGCAGAACAATATTTAGTAGAAATAGAAGATATGCTTAGAAAAGGAGAAATCCAAGAAAGCGATATCACTAAGAATATTAAAGAAATTCGTGAAGCTTTGAGAAGAAGAACGAAACTAGATGATTTAAGTGCTAAAATATGGAAAATTATGAATACTCTTCAAAGAGAGGGAAGAGATAATGATATCGATTTTTCTAAGGCTTATAAAATATTGAAAACCATCTATGAAAGATGTAGAAGACAAATAACAAGTTGTGATGATTATTTAAGTAAATTTGACTTTGCTACATTACAAGAAAAGATTACTTGGGTTAGAGAAAAAAGAGAACAAGAAGCATGGGTACAAGCTCATTTAGAAACTTTGAATCAAGTGGAGGAAATAACACCAAGAAATCCACAAGTAGTAGCGCAAATTAAGAAAAGTAATCAAATTACTATGGAAGCAAAGAAAGCATTACGCCATATGGCTTTTCATGAATTGCAATTAAGTGGTAAGTTTTCTCATAGCTCACATCTATATGTAGGTGATGTTAAAGAAGGAGTTATCCTATATAGTCCTGTCGGTGAAGAGGAACAAGAAAAATTAGTTCGTCAAAAAATTGATGAAATGATAACAATTTCTACACAAACTCCTGAGGAAAGGGCAGTAAGCTATTTGAATAGCAAAAGTGCTGGCAATATGACATTAGAAGATTTAGCGTCTAGCGAATTATCTGGATATAGTGCTTCTTTTGAAGATGACTCTTATACTTTTGATGTAGCTGGAGTAAGAGAAATTAAGTCTCTAATAGATGCTCAAAGAATGAAAAAAGCAACTGCTATTTGTAGAGAGTATATGAAATATAGGGCTTCTGTGAAAGGTGCAGATACAGTTACTTTCTCAGAATATGCTAGAACCGTATATTTACAAGAAAATATGGATTTATCTATGGTTGATAAAAATATACGTGATATGGATTTAGCCCTTGTTGCAGAAGAACAAAAAGCAGGAAAAGTAATTTAGGAACAAAACCTTGAAATTTATTTTCAAGGTTTTATTATACACAATTATGTGCATAATTTTTATTCCTAAAAAAATAAGTAGATAAAAAAATTAGTAGTCGTGATATAATAGAATTGGTGATAGTATGAAGCTAAGTGATTTTCTAGCGCCAGAAGAACTATTTCACCCTAATGTCTTTTATGAGGGAGAATGGTTATTAGGTGGGGAGTATTCTCCTACTTGTATGAATACAGACTATTTATTATTAAATGCTAAAGGAACTAGCGAAAATAATGCTTATATGGAATTTCTGGAGCAAAATTATTTTAGACCACTAGCAGATATTTTAAATTCTAAAAGTATAGCTAGAAAATTTTTCCCTAAGATAGCTCTTACAGTAGATGATAAAGAAGGTAGACGTGTTGTACGATTTTCTATGGGAGTATTTATCATGGAACAGATTAGCGGTCTTTTTGGATCTAATGACATGGAACAAAGATTTAGTGAGTTTGTAGAACAATCCACAACTTTAAACGAGTATCCTGCTTATTTAAAACAATTATTACGTGAAGATAGAAAAATATTTACGGATATTAAAAATAATCGGATAAAGTCTCCTCATTATGGTAGACTTTATCAGATATACTTAGATTACATTAGATATTCTAATAGTCAGATGTCCTTTACGGAATTCCTAGACGGAAGAATATCAGGAACGACAAAACTTATTGTAGCTACTAGATATTATCCAAATTTCTTTGCAAAAGAAGTTCCAACAGATGCCTTATTAGAAGCCTTTGATTATGACAAATTTTGTTTAGTTGCTGCTAGAAGTGCTTTAGACTGTTGTAAGACTACAGAAGAAAGAGAAAATAAGGTAGATAATTCTATTGGTTATGTTAGATTATATTTAGATGCAGTAGAAAAGTTAAAGACTTTTATTCCTAATTATAATCCTCTTATGGTGACTTTAGATGAAAAAGGAAAAAAGAAGGCTGTTAGAGTAGAAGATATTAGTCGGGAATATCAAGCTTTACTTGCTAGACATCCAGAGTTTTTATTTATTATGATTAGTAATAATGAGGTTTCTAATTTGCTAAAAAGGAAGGGAATAAAGGAAGATACTATTGAAACTTTTGATTTTAGTAATAAAGAAAATCATGCTACTTTAGAGCTTATTATAAAAGACTTGAGAGAAAATCGTGAATTAGCAGCAGAATGGGATTTTATTAGAAAAGGATCCTCAGAATCTGTAGAACATTTATCATTTTCACCAAATTATCAAAATCGGACACTGCCAGAAGATGAGAGAATAAGAAGAATGGTTGTTGGCCGTGAATATTTAGAAAATAGTGATTATGTATATAAAATCTATGGAATTCATAAATTTCAGGGTTATATTGGTTATATTTACGCTAATGGAACTGTTATTTTTGAAAAATATTACGAAAATATACAAACAAAAAAGGTCGCTTCCTCTTCAGCTACTTACGTAATGGGTTTAAATAATTTTATGGAATTGTCAAAGTTAAGTAAAACAGAAATTATTAGAATGATTCATAGAGATAGTAGTGCTAATGTTAGAAGGATTTTTCATAGAGAAGATATGGATCGTTGGAAAAGTGATATTAGAAGAGTAATAGAAGGAACTGATTATAGTGCTGAAGTAATAGACTACATTGATTCTTTAGTGTCTAATAGGGAGCTTAAAAAAAGTGGGGTGAAATCATGAACTTAGAAAATTATCTACTAGAGAGGGTTTTATCTGAGAAAGCTGTGATTGATGAGCTCCTACGTATTGATAACTCTATTCAAAAGACAAACTATACTTATGAAATGTTTCTAGATAAAATAAAAGGAATTCCTAAGTTATCTCTTGCTTTAGAAGAACCTTGTAACTTTTTAACAGATGGAGATCCAGATACTGTTTATAGAGTTCTAATAAGCTCTACTAATATTAGAAAATTACATATTAATAGGAGTTTTGTCGCCATGAATAAATGGCTAGTAGAAAGAACAAAAGAGTATTATCAAGAAAATGGAATAGAGTTTAGCTTCTATTTAGATATAGAAAGGCCCTATGTAAATTATATTGAAGAAAATATAGGTATTATTCTTTATGGATTTAAAGAATTTGTGATAGGAATGAAAGAAGTTTTAGAAGAGAAGAACATGTTAGCAATTGAAAAATAGAAAGAAGGTATTATATGTTAGAAAATAAAGTTGCTATTATAACAGGAGGAACTAGAGGGATTGGCTATGCGATTGCAAAAGTTTATGCGCAAAACAAAGCTACAGTAGTCATTCTTGGCTCTAGAGAGGAAAGTGTATCTAAGGCATTAGAAAAAATGCATGTAGATGTACCTAACGCTCAAGTTTCAGGATATTATCCTAATTTATGTAATGAAGCAGAAATTGAAGAGACTTTTAGAAAAGTTCATGATCAATATGGACATATTGATATTTTAGTAAATAATGCGGGAGTATCTGCAAGAGATAGAATTTATGATTATAAAGTAGAAGATTTTGAAAAAACAATTGATTTAAATGTTAATGCTGTATTTGTTTGTTCAAAGGTGGCTTCTAAATATATGAAAGAACAAGGTGGTGGAGTAATTTTAAATACAAGCTCTATGGTAAGTATTTACGGTCAACCATCAGGTTCTGCATATCCTACTAGTAAGTTTGCTGTTAATGGTCTTACAAAGTCTTTAGCACGTGAACTTGGACGTGATAACATTCGTGTTAATGCAGTAGCTCCTGGTGTAACAAATACAGATATGGTATCAGCACTTCCAAAAGAAGTAATTGAGCCATTAATTAAAACAATTCCACTTGGAAGAGTTGGGGAACCTGAAGATGTTGCTAATGCATTCTTATTCTTAGCAAGTGATTTAGCTTCTTATATTACTGGTGTTGTATTATCAGTAGATGGGGCTGCAATGAGTTAGAGATACTTAGTATCCCTTTTCTTTTTTTTATGATATACTAATAAACGAAAGAGGGAAGTTTATGCTTAGAGTTAGTAATGAATGGATAGATTATGAGTGTTTAGATGCAGGAAATGGGGAAAAATTAGAACGTTGGAAAGACGTTATTTTAAGGCGTCCTGACCCACAGGCTATGTGGCCACTATTAGAGCAAGATAGTACTTGGAAGAATGCAGATGGTCATTATTTTAGAAGTAATCAAGGTGGAGGACATTGGGAGTTTTCAAAACAGTTACCAGAGTATTGGACCGTAAATTATAAGAATTTAACATTCAAAGTAAGTCCTACTAATTTTAAACATACAGGTTTATTTCCAGAACAAGCAACTAATTGGGATTTTATGATGGAAAAAATCAAAAATAGTAATCGTCCTATTACTGTATTAAATTTATTTGCATATACAGGAGGAGCTACTATGGCATGTGCTAGTGCAGGAGCTATAGAAGTTGTTCATGTAGATGCTTCAAAAGGAATGACAGAATGGGCAAAAGAAAATCAAAGATTAAGTGGATTAGAAGATTGTAAGATACGATTTATTGTAGATGATTGTTTAAAGTTTGTTGAAAGAGAAGCTCGTCGTGGTAGAAAATATGACGTTATTATTATGGATCCTCCTAGTTATGGAAGGGGCCCTAATGGAGAAGTGTGGAAGTTTGAACACAATATTCATAATCTAATTATGTCTTGTATGAAAATACTAAGTGATAAACCATTATTCTTTTTAATTAACTCTTATACAACTGGTATTTCTAGTACAGTACTTTATAATATTTTAAAGACTACTATGGAACCCAAATATAAAGGCGTAGTAGATGCTGGAGAAGTAGGCCTTTCTATTACTAAAAATAATATGGTATTACCATGTGGAATTTATGGAAGATGGCAAGATGAATAATATTTTATATGAAGATAATCACATTATTATAGTAGAAAAAAAGATTAATATTCCAGTTCAAGAAGATGAAAGCAAAGATAAAGACTTATTAACGATAATCAAAGAATATTTAAAAGAAAAATATAATAAGCCTGGAAATGTTTATTTAGGACTTATTCATAGACTAGATAGGCCTGTTGGTGGAGTAATGGTATTTGCAAAAACTAGTAAGGCAGCATCTCGCTTAAGTGAACAGATGCGTATTCATCAAATTGAAAAGAAATATTATGCTGTAATAGAAGGTACATTAAAAGAAAAAGATACATATATTGATAAACTATATAAAGATACGAAATTAAATAAAGTAACAGTCGATAATAGGGGAAAAGAAGCCATTTTAAGCTACGAAAAAGTAAAAACGTATAAAGGGTATACTTTAGCCGATATTACACTTAAAACAGGTCGTAGTCATCAAATAAGGGTACAATTTAGTAGTAGAGGAACTCCTCTTTATGGAGATCAGAAATATAATCCTAATTCTAAGGTAGGAGAACAGATAGCACTTTATTCTTATTATCTATCTTTTTATCATCCTACTACGAAAGAAAAAATGGAATTTAGTTTACCTTTACCAGACAGAAACCCATTTAGTTATTTTAAAGATTAAGGAGTAGTTATGAAGAAGTGGTTTGTAGTAGTTATTATATTATTTTTATCTCCAATTGGAGTAGATGCAAGAAGAGGCTGTTGTTCTCGCCATGGTGGAGTTGCAGGTTGTAATGCAAATGGTAGACAAATATGTAATGATGGAACGTTGAGCCCAACTTGTACTTGTACACCTCCTGTTATTTATGGATGTACAGATAGTAGTGCGAAAAATTATAATCCAAATGCTAATAGAAATAATGGAAAATGTATTTATTACGTAAAAGGATGTACCGATAAAAATTGTATTAATTATAATGCTAAAGCAGAAAAAGATGATGGTAGCTGTATTAAAAAAGTTTTAGGATGTACTAATAAGGAAGCATTAAATTATGATTCCAAAGCAAATACGGATGACGGCAGTTGTATTAAGCGGATAGAAGGATGTATGGATAACATGGCTATTAACTATAATAAAGATGCGAATGTAGAGGATTATAGTTGTGTGTACCCAAAAGAAGATGATAAGCAGGAGGATAGGAAAAGTTTGAATGTATCAAAAGGGACTTCTAAAAGCATAAAATCTAGTGAGAAAGAAAAGACAAGTGATGAGGAAACAGGTTCTGCTATTGTAGGAGTAGCGGGATATTTTGTTATCAAGAAAAAGAAAAAATTATCAAAATAATAATGGTATGCAATAAAAAGAGGAAACATCCTCTTTTTTTATGAATAGAGTTCTTTCTAAATTCTCCTTTCATATAGTAGAATAGGTGATACTATGCGTCATAGATTTCATATGTTGTTTTTACTTATTTTAATGATTTGTACATTTTCTTTTTTAAAGGTTCGAGGAAATGAAATGCCATTAGTTGGAAAAGTAATTTATTTAGATGCTGGACATGGTGGGGTTGATTCTGGCGCTAATTATAAAGATATTTTGGAAAAAGATATTAATCTATCAATTGTAAAAATGTTAGCATTAAAATTAGAATCATTAGGTGCTACTGTCTATTTAACACGATATGGGGATTATGATTTAAGTAATGTTGGAGTATATTATAGAAAGCAAAGTGACTTATATAATAGGGCTAAAATCATTAATGAAAGTGAAGCAGATTTATATATTTCTATTCATTTAAACTCTACTACTTCTTCTACTTGGTCTGGTGCTCAAGTTTTTTATGATGATGTTAATTCAGAAAACATTAAAATAGCAGAAATTATGACTAAGTCAATTGGTACTAAAAGAGAAGTAACAGAAATAAAAACCATGTATTTTAATAGACGAGTAAATGTTCCTGGTATATTAATTGAAGCAGGATTTTTATCAAATGGATCAGATCGTGCGAAGTTAGTAAAAGAAAGTTATCAGGAAGAATTTACTGATAAAATTGTCACTGGTGTTATCCAATATTTCATCACATAAATTACACAGAAAAGACATATTTTTTTCATGTGTTTTATGGTATAATGTGTTAAGGTGATAGTATGAGAAGTAATAAGGTATTTAAAACGCTTGATGAACAGATAGATATTCTTCGTTCTAAAGGCCTTACCATAAATGATGAGGAGAAAGCAAAAGATATCTTGCTTAAGGAAAACTATTTCTTTATTAGTGGATATAGGCATTTGTTTATGAAGTCATATAATGATGGAAAATTTCTTGCAGGGACAACATTTGACGAATTGTATGCTGTTTTTCAATTTGACCGTCAAGTTCGTAATATTATGTTTAAACATATTTTAGTAGTTGAAAATAACCTAAAATCTCTCATAAGTTATGTCCTGTCTAAAAAATATGGATTCCATGAAAAAGATTATTTGAACATAAATAACTTTACACAAGATCCAATGAAAGTAAGACAAGTACATGATGTTATTGATAAGATGAGAAGACAGATACGAGTAAATGGAAAACAACATAGTGCAACAAACCATTATCTTAGTAATTATGGATATATACCTCTTTGGATTTCAGTAAAAGTATTATCTTTTGGTATAGTATCTGAACTTTATTCCATATTAAAAGAAGAGGAACAAGAAGAAATTTCTGATATTTATAAAGTAGATATTGTATCTCTCGGTATCTATTTATCTATTTTATCTAACTATCGAAATTTATGTGCGCATGAAGATATTTTATATGATCATCGTACACAACGTTCTATTCCAGATACAAAGTATCATTATCAATTAGATATTGAGAAAAATGAAGATGATGAATATATCTATGGAAAAAATGATTTATTTTCTGTTATTATCATTTTAAGACAGATGCTAACAGAAGAACAATTTAGAAATCTAGTTTATGAGATAGGTTATGAAATTGATGTATTAGATGGCAAAGTAAATGTATTACCACTCAATCAGCTACTTAATAAAATAAGTTTTCCAAATAATTGGCGAGATATTTTAGATATTTATTAGGAGGTAATATGATAAAAAAATATGGTGGGTATGTATTAACAGTAATTTTATCTATGGCGATAGGTATTACTGGTACCTATTTTATACTAAAAGATAAAGCAATCGGAAAAGAAATAACAAAAACAGTATCAGAAGTAAATATCACAGAAGAAAATACTATTAAACCTTCTATTGATAAGATTTACAAAGCTTCTGTTTTAATAGAAGCAAAAGGTGCAAGAAGTGCTAGTAGTGGCTCTGGATTTGTTTACAAACAAGATGGTAAATATGGTTATGTACTTACAAATAACCATGTTGTAGAAAATGCAACAAGTGTTAAAGTAGTAAATGTCGAGGGTGTTGAAGTAGATGCTACAGTACTTGGTACAGACGTTTATATGGATATTGCTGTTTTAAGAATTTCTAAAGAGGCTATTTTACAAGTAGCAACCATTGGTGATAGTAGTAATTCTGAACTGGGAGATACTGTTTTTACAGTAGGATCTCCAGAAGGAAGAGAATATATGGGCACTGTTACGAAAGGAATTCTTTCTGGGAAAGATAGAGAAGTAACTGTAAAATTATCCAATGGGAGTTATATTATGTCAGTTCTTCAAACAGATGCTGCTATTAACCCAGGAAATAGTGGAGGACCACTAGTTAACATTAATGGAGAAGTAATTGGTATTAACTCATTAAAACTAGTAGAAGATGAAATAGAAGGAATGGGATTTGCTCTTCCAATAGAAGAAGTAATGCTTTATGTAGAGCGATTAGAAAATGGAGAAAAGATTACTCGCCCAACAGTAGGATTAGAATTAATTGATGCTTCTAATAGTTATTTACTTGGATATTATCAGATGAATATAGATACTAGCATTAAGGAGGGCGCTATTATCTACCGTGTTGTAGATAATTCACCAGCAGCTCTTGCAGGTTTAAAATCAGGCGATGTTATTACAGCAGTAGATAATGTGAAAGTTACTGATGTTACTCATTTTAGATATCTTTTATATAAACATAGTATAGGTGATAAAATGAAAGTTACTTATATTAGAGATGGCAAGGAAAATAATCTTATCGTACAATTAACACAATAGATAGCGTTTGCTATCTATTTTTTGCGTAAAACTTACATTTCTGCTATAATATAGGCGATGTGGGAGGAATGTTTTTTGAAAGTATTAATGATTATTCCTGCTTATAATGAAGAAAATAGTATCGTACGTACAGTTTCTTCTTTAAAAAAAGCAAAAATAAAAAATGGAACTTTAGATTATATTATTGTAAATGATGGTTCTACTGATAAAACAAAAGAAATATGTGAAAAAGAAAATTTAAACTATATAGATTTACCAATGAATTTAGGAATTGGTGGAGCTGTTCAAACAGGATATAAATATGCCTATGAAAACAATTATGATATTGCTATCCAATTTGATGGTGATGGGCAACATGATGCTAGTTATATTAATGATTTAGTCATTGAGATAGAAAAAGGAAATAATGTTGCTATAGGATCTCGTTATGTAGCAGATTTAAGTGAATTTCGTTCCACTGCTTTAAGACGTTTTGGTAGTAGCTTTTTATCTTTTTTAATCAAATTATGTACAGGTAGAAAAATCTATGATCCAACTAGTGGATTTCGTGCTGCAGATAAAGAAGTAATTGCATTATTTGCAAGTGATTATCCAACTGATTATCCAGAACCGGATACCATTGTAACAGTTATTAAGGGTGGTTATAAAGTATCCGAGATTCCTGTTAAGATGAATGAAAGAATTAGCGGAAAAAGTTCTTTAAGCAGCCCTTTTAAAGCAGCCTTCTATATGATAAAAGTAAGTGTTGCTATTATAGTATCTGGTTTATCTCATAAGAGGAGGGAAAAATAATGCCACAAGAATTAATTATTTTTTTAATTGTACTTTGTCTTTTCTTCCTATTTAATATTTGGAGATTAGTAAACAAAAAAAGAATCTTGCTAAAACATGCTATCTTTTGGTCCTTTTTAACAATTGCTGTTATGATTGCTACATTAACTACTAAATACTTAAAAATAGTATCTGATTTTGTAGGAATTCAAGAAGTATCTAATATGATTTTCTTATTTGGATTTTTAGTATTATTAGTAATTTCATTTAGTTTGACAACAACAGTATCAAAACAGAAGATGTCCATTGTAAAACTTACTCAAGAATTAGCGCTTACAAATAAGAGGATAGAGGAGTTGAAACATGAAAAATCTACTAAAAAAGTATAGTACTTTTATTAAGTATATTTTCTCAGCAGGAACTTCCTTTATTTTAGATCAGGGATTATTTCGCTTATTTCTCATATTCTTAAAAAAGATGATAGGAGATGCTAGTATCTTTGTTGCTACTGTATTAGCACGTATCATTTCTTCTTTTTATAATTATTTAGTAAATAGGAATGCTGTATTTAAAACAGATAAAAAAGGAATGGATTCTACTACTTTTGTAAAATATTTTGCATTAGTAGTCATTCAAATGTGTGTTTCTTCTAGTCTTGTTTTTATTGGCTATAAGATATTAGGAATTGATGAGACACTTATCAAGATTCCTGTTGATGTATTCTTATTCATGATTAATTATTTTATTCAGAAAAAATTTATTTTCAATGAAAATTAGAAAGGCCTTTATGAAAAAAAATTGGTATCATATAAAATGTTTTTTACTTGCTATGGCAACCTCTTTTGGTCTATTAGTAGAATTTAATTTAAAAAAAGGAATGCTAATACCACGAATTAATAATGATAACTTTTCAGTATTTATTATAGGAATCTTTTTCTTTTGGTTCTATGAGAAGTTTTTAAAGGAAAATAAAAAGAATCGTGTATTTCAATTTTTATCTTTGCTCTTTAGTTTCTTTATGGTATTTGGATATAGTTATGACGTAGTTGGAAATGCTTCTTTAGTTACTTCTAACTTTGGTTTTATTCTAATATCTATTATGAAATATATTGCTTATTACCATATGTGTAATACAACTTTACAATTGGTATATCAAACTGTGATTACTTATAAATGGAAAGAAAAGGTAACAAATTCCAAAATTGGTAAAATGTTTGTAGAGCATCCACTATTATTTTCTTTCTTATTTATTTTTATTTGTTACATTCCTTATTTGATTGCTTTTGCGCCTGCTGTTATGTGCTATGACCCAGCTAATCAAATCAAAGAAGTTATGGGTATGCATACCCGTTATATGGATAGTGTAATTTTATTGGATCCTAATATGACAATTACTAACTTTAATCCTATTATTCATACATTACTAGTGGGAGGATGTTTTAAATTAGGATATATCTTAGGTAGTGTTAATTTAGGGCTTATGCTATATACTCTTATTCAAACAAGTATATTAGTATTTGCTTTATCTTACTCTATTTCTTATATGAAAAAAGAAGGAGTACCTACAAAATTGCTCTGGTTAACTCTTCTTATTTATGCATTTGTACCAGTATTTCCTTTTTATGCAGTAGCTACTGTAAAGGACACCATATTTAGTGCATTTATCCTACTTTACGTAATACAACTTTATGATATTATTAAATATGATGGTACTAGAAAAAAATATGTATTATTATTTATTACATCATTATTAGTAATATTATTCCGAAATAATGGTATTTACACTGTCTTACTTAGTATGCCATTTTTACTCATTGCTGAAAAGAATAAAAGAAAGCCAATTGGTATTGTACTTGCTTTACTGATTGTACTTCATGTTGGTTATGGAAAAGTTTTGCTACCTAGTCTTAAAATTAGTAACACTAGTATTAGAGAGGTATTATCTATCCCATTTCAACAAACAGCTAGAGTAGTAAAATACCATAAAGATGAAATACCAGAGGATGAAGCAAAAATAATTGATTATTTACTTAACTTTGAGACAATAGGAGATAGGTATGAGTCTTATATATCAGATCCTGTTAAAAATGAGTATAATAAAGAAGCCACTACTGAAGATTTAATGAAATATTTTGGTGTTTGGTTTAAAGAGTTCTTTAGGTATCCAGTAGACTATATAGATGCAACTATCAGTAATGTCTATGGTTACTTTTATCCAAATACAGCAAAATGGTATATTTATTCAGATGTAGAAGAAAATGAAAAATTACCAGAAGCAGGATTTGATTACCATTTTGTTTCACCAAGATGGACAAGAGATGTTTTAAGTAATTATGGAAATCATTTCCCTTATTATCCAATTGTTGGAATGTTTGTAAATATTGGATTTGTAGTATGGATTTATTTTATAATGGTAGGATTCTTACTAATTAATAAAAAGAGTAGATATTTACCAGTATTACTTCCAGCACTTTCTTTAATATTAGTTTGTGTAGCAAGTCCAGTAAACACTTACTTTAGATATGCACAACCTTATGTGTTCGCACTTCCAGTGACTATGTTCTTGTTATATCAAATTCTTACTAAGGAAAAGAAGAAGACTACAAAATAGAATTATCATAAAAGAAGAAATATAATATTTCTTCTTTTTGTATATATTTATAGTGGTGATAAAATGAGTAAATATGTAATTCTAAATCCAACTCATGGAGGGTCTGATACTGGGAAAGTAAATGGAAATGTAAAAGAAAGTGATTATACTTTAAAAATAGCAGAAGAAATTAGTAGAAAACTAAATCAAGATGGAGTTGCGAAT
Source organism: uncultured Bacilli bacterium (assembly GCA_910589375.1). Taxonomy (GTDB): domain Bacteria; phylum Bacillota_I; class Bacilli_A; order RF39; family UBA660; genus UBA5578. Next base: position 350,380 of record CAJUTK010000001.1, read on the forward strand.
AAACTACTTAGAACAGGAAATCAAACCATTTCTAGAGAGGAACGTATCAATAGTATTGTAACTAATAGTCCTGATTCTAAAGATACAGTTGTCGTATCTTTAGGTACTGATAGTGCTGATAGTGGAATTGAAATTATTTATGCTTTAAGAAATACAGATAAATTAGCGTCTACTATAGCTACTAACTTAGAAGATAAAGGCTATACTGTCTCTAAATATTACGCTAGAAGATTGCCAGGAAATACTAGTCAAGATTACTATGATATTTTAAGAGAAACAGGAAAGAGAGAATCTTTAATTATAGATTATGGTAATTTAAGTGATGCCTCTTTCTTAGAAAATAATTGGCAGGAGTTAGCTTCTATTACAGCTAAGTCATTAGAGAATTATTTAGGAACGGTAGGTAAATTTTACACTGTTCAAAAGGGTGACAGTTTATATAGTATAGCAACGAAATTTGGTACTTCTGTAGATGCCATTAAAAGAGCTAATAATTTAGGAACAAATATGCTTTCTATAGGACAAAAGTTACTTATTCCGGAGATAACTGAGGATGAACCATCTATACCTCCTACGTCTTCTACAGGAAGTGTTTACACAGTTAAAAATGGGGATAGAGTTTTTATGGGGGATAATGAGTAAAAACATATAAATAACTAGAAGAAAGTGAGCAAATCTTATTTGGGATTTGTTTTTTGTATGTTATAATATTAAGTGTTATTAAAACTATATCAGGGAGGTGGATATCATGAAATTTGGATTACTAGGTTATTATCCAGAATATGAGCATAAAGATATGGAAACAATTACGTTTTCTAGTGATAGAACTATTTTAGAATATGATATATTATTAGTCGATTTAAAAAATATTTTTTCAGAATATGAAGCATCTTCTGAGTATAATGGACTACCACGAATAACAGATCATGATTCTATGCGTTTAAAAAAAGATTTAGATAGACGAAAGAACGAACTTAAGGAGTTTTTGGAAAGTGGTAAAAGTGTAATTGTACTTGATGGTAATGATGAATGTGTTTATTGCTATTCTGGTAACAAAACTACCTCTGGTACTGGAAGAAACGCAAGAGTAACATATTTAGTTGAAGATGTGCATTCTATGTCATTATTACCAATTAAAACATCTTCAATAAATTTAACGGGAAAATCTCTTGATTTTAAAAATAAAAAAATTGGTGAATCATTAAAAAAATATACAGATTATTTTGAGTATAGGACTATATATGAAAATATTAGCAAAGAAAGTATTTTGATGACAATTAAAGATACAAAAAAGGTTGTTTCGTATTACGAAAAAATTGGTAATGGTTTATTAATTTTTCTACCAGATTTATGCTTTAATAGAGTCGATTGTAAAAAAGAATCATGTTTAGAAAAGAAATATTATAATGATTTAACGAAATTAAATGATATATTTTTAGAGAATAAGCTTGATCTTCCATTGTATTCTAAAAAATATATGTTACCTAATGAAGAAATAATGATTAATGATATTAAAAAAAACAAGATTAAATTAAATAAACTTATAGAAGAAATAGAAAATAAGGAAAATGTTTTGTTGGAATTACAAAAGGAAAAAGTATTATTTACTGGTTCAGGAACATCATTAGAAAAAAATTCTGTGAAACAATTTAAAGAAATAGGGTTTTCAATAGAAAAGTATGACTCATATTCAGTGGATGAAGACATTGTAATAAAATATAAAGAAAAAATTGCTGTGGTTGAAGTAAAGGGTGTATCTGGAAGTGCGACTGAAAAACACACATCACAAATTGTAAAATGGAAATCAGAATATCATATTGAAAATGATATATTACCAAAGGGTATATTGTTAGTAAATGCTTTTAATGAGAGAAATTTGGAAGAAAGGCAAGAATATTTTCCGGCACAAATGTTAAAATATGCAATCCATCAAGAAATCTGTCTTTTAACTACTATACAAATATATAATATTAAAGAATATCTAAAAAATAATCCAAATGAAAAAGAAAGAATAATTAATGAAATATTTACTACAAATGGAGTGTTTAAAGGATTTGAGGAGTGGAACTTAAATATAAGTAAAAAACAAGATGAATAACAAAACTGATTTGAAGTAAATATAAAAATATTTTTTTACAATGATATTTCAATTAATGAAATTAAATTTTATATAAGGGATTTAGTATTTTGTTTTTAAATGTTATAATATTATTATACGAGGTGACATAATTATGAACGAATTGCTGTCCTTAACTGCATTGTTTGAAAGAAATATATTTAGAATACCAGATTATCAAAGAGGATATTCTTGGGGAAATTTACAATTGGAAGAATTTTGGAGTGACATATTAAATTTACTACCTGATAGAGATCATTATACTGGAATGATTTCATTAAAAAAACTTGATAAGGAATATACGAGTGATGAAAAATGGAATGATGAAAGATGGCTATTAGATAACTGGAATTACAATGCTTACCATATAGTTGATGGACAGCAAAGACTAACTACATTTATTATTCTAATTAATGAAATAGTAAATTTTTATAAACAATTATATCCAGATAAAAAAGAAAACGAAATCTTTATTAATAGTATTCCTTTAACAAAAATTATAGAGGATTATTTAGTAATTGTTAAACCAGATTCCGATGATATTATCAAATCATTTAAGTTTGGGTATGAAGTAGATAATCCTAGTTATGAATTTTTTAAACATAAAATACTAGGTGAGCCAAATGCTGGTATCTTGAATGAAACTTTTTATACATTAAATTTAGAAAACGCCAAAAACTTCTTTAGAGAAAATCTTCAAAATGAATATGAGAAAAATGGTATATCATCAATAGAAAATATATTTAAAAAAATTACTCAAAGATTAAAATTTAATATGTATTATATAGATAATGACTTTAATGTTTTTGTAGCATTTGAAACTATGAATAATAGGGGTAAAAGATTATCAAATCTTGAATTATTAAAGAATAGATTAATTTATCTATCAACCATTTTTGAAGATGAAGAAGATAATAAAAATGCTGTCAGAAATAATATTAATGCAACCTGGAAAGATGTTTATGGATACTTGGGGAAAAATAAAGAGAAGCCTTTAAATGATGAGGATTTTTTACAGGACCATTGGATAATATATTTTGGTTATACTAGATCAAATAAAGTTACTTACTCATCTTTCTTATTAAATGATTATTTTAATCAAAACAATGTATCCGATAAATATATTATGCGTACAAAAAATGAAGATATTGTAGATAATATAGATATAGATGATATTACTAATGAAGAAGAAATACAAGAAGTTGAATCGTTAAGTTCTAATCAAGAATTAACCTTAGGTTCAATCAGTAAGTATATTAATAGTATGAAATCACTTATACCATATTGGTATATTATTCAAAATCCAAATGATAGTAATCTTGATAAAGAATTAATCGCAATGCTTAATAAATTAAATAGATTGCAATTTGTATATTTCAAACCTTTAATTACTGTTTTATTATCAAAAAATAATATTCCAGTAAATAAAAAACTTGAATGCCTTCAAAAGATTGAAAGATATATATTCTTACACTTTAGATTAGTAAATTATCAATCAACATATAGAAATAGTTTCTTTTGGAATTTAGCGCATAAATTTTATTATGATGAGGTTAGTATAGATAATGTTGTTGAAGAGATAAATAAAATAGATTATTTAAGTGATAATAATGTAGCTAATATGAATGGTATTTTAAATAATATTAGTAGATGGTTTAAAAACTATAAAGGTTATTATAGTTGGGGATCTATTAGATATTTCTTGTACGAATACGAGTTGTTTTTAATGAATAATCAAGCAAATCAAAAAATATATCCAGAAAATCTATTTAAAAAAGATGAAAAAGATAAGGTTTCTGTTGAACATATTTATCCACAAACTGATACAGAAGAATATTGGGTTAAAAGATTTGGTAATTATACTGAACTAGAACAAAAACACTTGAATGGATCTTTAGGTAATTTATTACCATTATCATTAAGTATTAATATTAAATTACAAAATTACTCTTTTGATGATAAAAAGTACGGTAAGGATAGAACAAGAGGATATATTAATGGTTCTCATTCTGAAATGGAAGTAGCTAAATTAGATGAATGGACATCTGAAGAGATATTAAATCGTGGATTAAATATGATAAAATATATGGAAGCAAAGTATGATTTTATTATTCCAAACAAGGCAGATAGAATTAAAATGCTAGGTTTAGATTTTATGATTGATGAAAATGATGAAAAAACAGATGTTACTGCTCCTGAAAATCAAGAAGTTGTTTCAACGACATTAAAAAAAGTGTCCTATTCTGAAGAAGATTATAAAAGATTAACTGAAGGGAAAAAAACAAAACTATTAGAAATATATGATGAATTAGATAAATATTTATTATCATTAGGTAATGATATTCAAAAAAATTCAACTAAACATTATATTGGTTATACTAATGGTAAATCTTTTGTAGAATTTCATTTTTGGTCAAATAGTTTATTTCTAACAATTATGTCTGGAGAATATGATGACCCAGAAAATAAAGTAGTAAAACTTGATGATAATTATAAATGGTCTAATATGAATAGATTAGACATTTATGAAAATGATGATGTAGAATATATTAAAAATATATTAAAACAAAGTTATGAAAAAACATTTAAGTAAAAAAATTAGTCATCCTATAAAAACTAATGAAAATTAAAAATTAGGATGTTTTTTTGTGCTTAAAACCATTGATATTATTGGGTCTATCCTACATATCATCCTACAAAATAGGATGAATTTCGTAAGTACGAAATAAGAATGGTGCATACATAAGGCCTTATTTTATAAGGGAAAATGAGTGTAGATGCACCATCTTCTTATCCTGCTATTACATAATTTAATAAATTATGAATATTTTAGGATGAATAGATAAAACTTTCTATACTTTATGACTTGACTCTTCTAATAAAAGGAGCTACCATGCATCATGCAAAGGAGATGATGTGTATGAGAAGATTTAATTTATATTTGCCAGAGGAGTTATTTGAACGAATTAAATTACTTGCAAATTTCTATAATATCTCTATAACTAAATTAATGGTAGAACTATTAGAAATTGGATATATAGATATGATAGATACAAGAAAAAATAAATAATAACAGTGAAAGGTTAAGGTGATGAATATGAATATAATAATTTTTAAATTAGTGGAGGTTTATTATAGTAAGTAATATTGTTAGGTATGTTATAGACATACCAAATAATATTACTAAAACAAAATTTAAAGCCATAGAATTTATTGGAGGTATAAAACTCTATGGTTAAATACAAAGTTAATTTAAAGTTTAAAGAAAATGGAAAATCTTTAAATGAAACAATAACTAATGTATTAAAAATAGAACTAGAAAAAAGAATAAACACGACTTGCAATATATTAAAAAAGGAGTTACCATTCATGCATACTCATTATTCCCAAAATGAAGGGAGTAGTAATTAATGATAGGGAATAGTAGTTTTAAAGTAGGAATATATATAAGATTATCAAGAGATGATGGGAATATTGAATCTGATAGTATTGTTAGTCAAAGAAGTTTACTTAATCAATACGTCAAAGAAAATAACTATAATATAGTAGAAGAATATGTAGATGATGGATTTACTGGAACTAATTTTGAAAGACCAGCATTTAAAAGAATGATTAAAGATATTGAACATGGTAAAATCAATATGATTATTACTAAAGATATGTCTAGATTAGGTAGAGATTATATAGGTACTGGTGAACTCATTGAAAAGTATTTTCCAAATAAAAATGTTAGATATATTGCTATTAATGATGGGATTGATACATTTATAGATAATACCAATAATGATATAGCACCCTTTAAAGCAATAATGAATGATATGTATGCTAAAGATATTTCTAAGAAAGTTAAAACAAGTCTTCATTCTAGAATGAAAGAAGGATTATATGTATCAGGAAGATGTCCTTTTGGTTACATGAAAGATCCACTTAATAAAAACCATCTAGTTGTAAATGAAGAACAAGCAGAAACTGTTAAACTTATTTTTGATTTAGCACTTAAAGGTAATACATATCATTTTATAGCACAATACCTTACTAAAAGAAAAATCAAAACACCAGCATCTTACTACAATTATGTTTGGAATACAAAGTGCATAAATACTAATTGTATATCACAAGAATATGGGGTATGGGTTGATACAACTGTTAAAGCCATTCTTACTAACAGGATATATGTAGGAGATACAGTTCAAGGCAAGACTAAAAAGATTAATTATAAACTTAAAAAGACGGTTAAAAATAATCCTAATGATTTTATAATAGTAGAAAATACCCACGAAGCAATAATTGATAGAGATACTTTTGAGTTTGTTCAAACACTTTTACCTAAAAATGTTAAAAGACCAGAGAAAAAAAGATTTTATTTATTAGATGGACTTCTGTATTGTGGGGATTGTAAGCATCGAATAACAATTAGGTATCAAAATAAAACTGGTAGAAGTTATACGACTTGTGATTATTATAGGACATATTCAAAATATCATGTTTGTACAACTCATACCAATAATTACGAAGTATTAGAAAATGTTATTTTAGATAATGTTAAAGATGTGTGTAAGAAATATTTAGATAAAAATAAAGTAAAGAATTCCATTGATAATATTGAATTTGAAGATAATACTTTAAAAATTAAAAAGCAAATTGAAAGTTTAGAACTAGCAAATAACAAAATAACTGAAACATTAGATAAAAATTATATGAATATGTTAAAAGGTATTGTTGATGAAGAGCAATACATAAGAATAAGTGAAAATCTAAAACAGGAAATAGAAAGTAATAAATCAAGTATTGATAATCTAAAAAATGAACAAATAAACGAAAATAAAGTAGATAATAAGAAGATAGAAAAATATATAAATGATTTTTTATCACTTGAAAATCCAACTAGAGAATTGATAATTAATTTGGTTGAAAAAATCTATATCTATCAAGACAAAACGATAGATATTATATTTACATTTAAAAATGTTACATAAAAAGTGTATCTGGGGATACCCTTTATAGTATAGCAGGTAGATATGGTATTACTGTAGATAGCTTAAAAACTGCTAATAATTTAACGAGTAACAATTTAAAAATTGGACAGAAGCTTACTATTCCAAGTAGTACTACTGACCCAACAGGCTCTACAACCTATACTGTAAAGTCGGGTGATACACTATATGGAATAGCCTCTAAATATGGGGTTAGTGTGGAGGATATTAAAAGATTAAATGGACTAAGTAATAATTTGCTTCAAATAGGTCAAAAACTTACTATCCCAAGTGGTTCTAGTTCTCCATCTACTACAACGTATACTGTAAAAAAGGGAGATAATTTGTATAATATCGCCCAGAAATACAATGTAAGTGTATCATCTATTATGAATGCTAATAATTTAAGTAGTACCCTTTTACAAATAGGTCAAGTTTTGAAAATACCAAAATCTTCTTAATTCTTGACTAAAGCATTGATTTGTATTAAAATACTATCTCACAAAAGAGGTGTAGTATGTATAAATTCTTTAGAACGGTAAAGCACACTATTTACAATGAAGATGCTAAAGGTGAGATTAAAATAGCAGCTATTAGTGATATTCATTATAGTCAACTAGTAACACCTGGAGTTTTGGTAAGTATCTTCTTCAAATTATATTATTTAAAACCTGATTATGTTGTAATTGTAGGGGATTTACTTGATAGTATCGATGTTTTACAGGATAGTGAATTAGAAGGGATAGTATTAGATTTTATTAGTGAACTTTCTGTTATCGCACCAGTTATTATTTCATTAGGAAATCACGATATTAGTACCAAAAAAGATGGTAAATGGGTATTCGGATGGCAAGGAAGTTTCTGGAGGAAAATTGCTGCAATGCCTAATGTAACTATAGTAGATAATACTGTTTATCAAGATGACAAAATCTTTATATCTGGATATACACAACCATTTGATTTTTATTTTGATGATAAGAAAGAATATATTCCAGTTATGGTAAGTAGTTTGGAAAGTGAAAAAGAAAACTTATTAAATCCAACAGTATCATTGCCTAGAATTTGTATGATACATTCTCCCTACCAGTTAACAAACCCAGTAATTTCTAAATATTTTAAGGATTATGATATTTTAATATCTGGACATATGCATGAAGGAATGGTACCACCAATATTAGATGATGTTATCCATAGCAATTATGGCTTAATCGCACCTTCTAAATTTTTATTTCCAAAAAATGCTAGAGGAACAGTTCGTACCGATAATGGTCAATATTTGATTATTAGTGGTGGTATTACTAAGATTGCAGAAGAAAATCAAAAAATGTTACACCCCGCTAATAACTTTTATCCAATGAGTATAGAAGATATTACGTTAACTAGTAATCCAGAAAAAACGGAATATCAAAAGAAAGTAAAGTATGAAAGAGTAAAATAATTCCAAAATAATATTAGAAATGGTAATCAAAACAGATACTTTGACAATTAGGTGTCTGTTTTCTTTATAGAATTTCAAAAAAAGCTTTTAGGAATAAGAACTTTCTGTTATAATAGTAGCTATATTTTATAAGTTTTGGTTGAAACAAAGGGGAGGTATTTGGTATGAAAAAAAATTTAGAGGAAAATCTAAACAAAGTAGAGGATTTATTACAGTATTATGAGGATGATTTTAGTAAACAGGAAAAGCAGAGTGGAAGAGATTATTACAAGAATAAAAGGATAGTATCTATTGTAAAGAATCATAATCACTATAAAGCAAAAGTCAGTGGCCGTGATAAGAATATTTACCATGTAGATATTGATGTTCATTTAGAAGAAGGGTATGTAGATTATACTTGCTCTTGTCCATGTGACTTTTCATGTAAGCATATTTATGCAGTTATGTTAGGAATTAAGGATAAAGGGTATAAGGTAGTAGAGTTAAAAGAAGAAGCAAAAGAGAAAAAATTAACCGTATTAGAAATGATTGAAAGAATTCCAGCAGAAGAGTTAAAGGAATATATCATTGGTGATCTAGGAAAAGAGGCTGTTGCTTTTGATAGGGACCGATTAGAACAATATTTTGCGAAGTATTTACCGAGACAAAATTATAATTACTATTACAATAATTTATACAATGCTTTAGTTCTAGATGGATATAATCATGATTTATTAGGAAAATATTTAAAGAGAGTACAAGGTGTTTTAGCAAACGGGGAATATATTGAGGCTTATTATGTATGCAAAGCCATTATTGAGGCAACAAAAGATACCGGAAATATTAATAAGTGGCAAGAATTAATTGACAGTTTTCCAATGTTAGCGATGGACCTTAGAATCATTTATAGAAAAGCTGATGAAGAATTAAAGACAACGATTAGTATTTGGATGAAGATATTAAAGAAAAAGAATTATTATGACTGCGCATATTTAGAGGATATTGTGCTGGGGATGAGATAAAATGATAAAAATAACGAAAAATATGTTATAATGATATATATAGTAGGTAAAAATATTAATGGTTCATGATTTATATTTTTTATCTTGTCATTTTAGTAAAATACATATTAAAAAGGATTTTATATAATATGAAAAATTTACAATATATGTTTGATGGAATTCCTGCCATTAATCATAAAAAAAATAAGGATATTAATAAAGAAAAACTAATTATAAGCAAAAAAGTTTTTACATTTGAGTGTGTTATGTATATTATTGAGCATTTTAATTGGAAAATAAAGTATAATAGCAATAGTAGAGTTAAAATTGAAATAGAATGTCCTATAATAGGAGACGATGCTACTTTAATAGTCTTTGAAAGTGTTATTTATTTTTTAATACGAGATTATAATTTTGATATTCAATATATATTTAAAACTAATAGAAATTTAGTTGGATATGGGCTATATGAAATGAGTAATTTGTTCATATTTGATGGCAAAAAAATTGATAAACAGGAGTTTATGGAAAATTATGAAAAGGTGTTCGACATTAGTAGAAATCATTATAAAAAACTATGTATAAATAATGATATTAATACTAAAGGCCCTTTCTTATCTTTGCTTACTGATGATATTTGTAATTTTCTTAAGAATAATGGTATTGAACAGGATTATTATGAGACAATGGGAGAAACTATCATTGAGATAGTTGGAAATTGTTTGGAACATTCTGATGCTGATTTACTGCTTGATATAAAAATAACACAAGGTTATAAAGAAAATAAGTTACGAAAATTTTTAAATGTAACTACCTTTTCTTGCACAAAGGGAAAATTTGGCCAAGACTTAAAAAAATTTCTATTTTCTGAAGAAGAAGGGTATAATACAAGCAATGAAATTGTTAAACGTGCATATGATATTCAAAAAGATAAGTTTAGTGATAAATATAGTTTGGAAAATTTTATTATGGTATCATCTTTCCAAAAGAATGTTTCTACAAGAAAAAATAGTGAAGGTAGTGGGGGAAAAGGACTGACATTTTTTCTTGAAACCTTAATAGATTTATCGATAGCAGATTTTTGTTATGCTCAAAATGGAAATACAGTTATATTTTTACGAAAACCATATTTACATTTAAATGATGATGGGACAATAGGCTTTAATGAATCTAAAAATTACGTTAGTGATTTGCCAGACTCTAAAATAGTGTCTAATTTGAAAAAGTGTTTAAATTGTACTATTTATAATTTATCTTTTATTTTAGGAGGAAAAGAAAATGAATAGAATAAATTTAGTTTTTGATAAGCAATTAACTAGATTAGCAGGTAATCCTTATGGATATGAAGTATATGAAAATCAAATTAAAGATAAGATTAATTGGGAAGAAGTTAATGAAATTATTTTTCCACAACAAATTGATAGAATTGCAGTTTCTTTTATTCAAGGATTTGCCAAAGAAATTTTAAAAAAAGTAGATAAAAATGATGTGGAGAAGTTATTTGTATTTAAGGCTAGTAATAAAGAATTAGAGGATAAAATACTAAATAACATAATTTTCTAATGACAGTATTTGAAATAATAACAATAATATTTTCTGGCATATCCCTTTTTCTATCTATTTGTTTTTCATTAGTTTCTATTTATAATTCTGCAAAGATTAATAAATTAAATATGAGAAATAATTATTTTGACTTGTTTAAAGATGATTTAACGATAAAAATTCCCCAATATTGCACAAACTTTATTTCGAAAGAAAGTGAAAAGTTTAATGATGAAGTAGGAAAAGAATTTGAAGTATATATAAATAAATTAAGAGAAAAAATTAAATTTTTGGAATATATTGACAAAAGAAACTACAAAGATATAGACGAATCATTAGTTGCTATTGAGGAAGAAATTATTTTATTGCCTACAAGGACGGATAATAAGAAATTGCATATTGATAATTTCTATAATCAGATTTCTGTAATTTATAATAGAATGAATAAACATTTTTCTTAAAGAAAAAATGAAATCTACCATAGTCTGTTATAAATGAATTATTGATTTATGTGAGAAAAGAACCATTGGGTTCTTTTTTCATATAATAAGTTGAGGTGAATTTATGTCTGAACTTAATATAGAGGGGATAGTAATTGATAGTGGGCACGGCGGAGAAGATCCAGGCGCTTTAGGTAATGGAATAGTTGAAAAGGCTTATACTTTAAAGATTAGTCAATATATGTATGATAGATTTAAGGAATTGGGAATTCCTGTTAAAATGACTAGAACTACTGACGAAACAGTAAGCCCAAGTGAGCGAACAAAGAGAGTATTAGATGCTTATGGAAACAGAGATGATGTAATAGTAATTAGTAATCACTTGAATGCAGGAGGTGGGAGGTTTCCTTGCGTATAGTTTTGACCAATATTAGGATATACTAGTTATATTAATATAGCTAGTTTTTATTTTGCACATTTTTAAATAAATTACAAATTGTATATAATGCATATACGAGGAGAAATTATGCAAGAAATAGTATATAGAATTAAACCTAATAAAATTCAATGTAAAAAATGTGGAGATATTATAGAATCCACTGATGTTCATGATTTAAAATATTGCAGTTGTAAATCGGTAGCTGTAGATGGAGGACCTGAATATATGAAAAGAATTGGTAATGCTAATGACTATGTTGAATTATCCTATACAAGAAAACTGGCAAAAATTACAATGGATGGCTTTGAAACTATAAAAAGTAGTTTGAAACAAAGTGAGGTACTTTCTCAAGATAATATAAAATGTCCTATTTGTAATTCAGACCGTATTTCTTTAATAAAAGGAGATGGAGAAGCAATAATAGGATGTGATATAACTTCAATAGTTTGTCATAGTTGTAAAAAGATTTTTGAGTTTTCAGACATTGTGTATAAGGATAATAAATAACTTAGGGAAGTGTAATATATGACAGATAAAGTATTGCTAAATGCAGGATATATGGAATTTGATGTTCCAGAAACTGAACAATATGCAAATAGATTTTTCCAAAAGAAAGTTAAAGATAATAAAGGTATTAAATATTATATTGATGTATATGAATACGAATTATATGATACATATAATTATGAATTTATTTTAGTAACTAACAAAGATAAATTTTGGGTTCAAACTAAAATATATGCAATTGATAATATGAACTTAGATGAAATAGAAGAAGCAATAGAAGATATTTGGAACAGATGTAGATTTAATTATTATGAAACATATTAACTTTAATAATAGGAGGTAAAATATATGATTTATTTTATATCAGATACTCATTTTAGTCATACTAATATTATTAAATATTGTAATCGACCTTTTAGGAATGTCGAAGAAATGAATGAAACAATTATCAATAACTGGAACAGCATTGTTGGAAAAAATGATACTGTTTATCATTTGGGAGATTTTGCATTATATAACAATGAATTAAAAGATTTAGTAAGTAAATTAAATGGAAAAATATATCTAATAAGAGGAAATCATGATCGTAAAACAGTTACATTTTATAACAAGGCTGGATTAGAAGTAATTCCAACTCAAACTAAGTTAGATGAATATAAATTAATATTATCCCATCGACCACTAATGGATAGTCAAATTCCAAAAGGATATATAAATATACATGGACATATTCATAACAAACTTATACAAGATGAATTAGATGAAAATATTTATAGTAGAGATAAACATATAAATGTAAGTGTTGATGTTATTGATTTTAAACCAATAAATATTAATAAACTGAATAAATAATTGAGCACCTTAAATGGTGTTTTTTTGTGGATAAATTTAGGAAGGAGGAACCTATGGCAAAGAATCAGAGTCAAATAAAAGATATTGATATATCTTTAATAGATAGTTTTAAGGATCATCCATTTAAAGTAAACGAAGATTTAAGTTTTTTTGAATTAAAGCAAAGCATTAAAAATAACGGTTTATTAAATCCAGTAGTTTTGAGAACAAAGGAAGATGGTAGATATGAGATGATTTCTGGACATAGAAGATTATTAGCTATGAAACAAAATGGTGAAAAAACTATTTCTTCTATAGTAAAAGATTTAACAAATGATCAAGCAATAATAGATATGGTAGATTCTAATTTACAAAGAGAAGTAGTTTTACCAAGTGAAAAAGCATTTGCTTACAAGATGAAATTAGAAGCAATGAAACATCAAGGCAAAAAAATTGATACTTTGGATCCTCAGGAACTAAAGTTAAATACTGTGGAAAAAATAGGTTTAGAATTTGGGGAAAGTGCTACGAATATAAAAAGGTATATTAGACTTACTTATTTGATTCCAGAATTATTAGAGTATGTTGATAAAACAGTAATAAATAAAAATGAACCATTAACAATGGGAATTAAGCCAGCAGTTGAATTATCTTTTTTATCAGAAGAAAGTCAGCATTTAGTTGCCGATGCTATTGATTATAATCAGGCAACACCCTCTCATGCACAGACAATTAGAATTAGAAAATTAGAATCTGAAAATAAATTAGATGATGAAATATTGGATAAAATCTTAAGTGAAGAAAAAGGAAATCAACAAGAACAAATATCTTTTAATAGAAGAAATATAGAAAAGGCTCTTCCTATAGATTTATTAAATAAAGATAAAAGATATATAGAGAAGTATATAATAGATGCCTTAAAGAATTATTCTAAAGTTAAAGCTATTGAAAGGGGTGATGCCTATGATCTAGATATGTAGCACCCTAGAATAATTAATTTACTTTATCTATAATTTATGCAAGAGGTGAAAAGGAATGAAAAAAATAATATTATGTACATTTATTTTAGTATCTTTATCAGGAGGTTATATAGGCTATTATGCTGTTAATACAAAAAATAACGAGTATAAATTATCTGATGAAAATAAAGAATATTTAAAAATAAATGATAATGAGTTAAAGTTGGAGGAAATAGAAAATGAACCTGTTACAGAAGTTGTTGAAAGTAATGATGTCAGTAATGAGAATACTAATATTATTAATGATAACATTCATAAGAACAATATGGAGAGCAATAGTGTTAGTAACTCTGATGTCGTAAATAATATAACAAAAGTAGAAGAAAAACATGAAAAGGAAATAGAAAAACCAAAAGTTGAAATGACTGTAGAACCACAACCTCAACAAGAACCAGCAAAAAAAGAAATTTCAGTATGGGAAAACTTAGAAATAAGTGAATATGATTATTATCATAAACCAATGTGGTCATGGGCAAGAGTGGATTATTCTATTGATGATTATGGAAGTTTTGAGCAAACACATCATGCTTGTATTGATGCTGGAAGAAAATTAGAAAATATATTGAGTTTTTCTTGTACTAATATTAATAGTTATTCAGGTGATTATTTAGGAGATATGCTCAGAACAAAATAAAGGAAAGGAAAGTAATATGAAATCAAAAATTTTAAAGTGTGCCACCATGAGCATACTTTTTTTATTGACAATTTTTACTGCACAAACAGTACATGCTGAAAAATACACAGGTCAAGCAATATGGCCAAGTGAACATATTAGCAATATTTACATTAAAAAGGTTAAGCCAGATGGATATACAAAGTATCAACAAGGACAATTTATAAGAAGAAGTGAAGATAATCAGTTTGTGTATTGTCTTCAACCATATACTGATATTGATAACAATTTACCATATTATGATGTTATAAGAGAAGATTATGTAAGAGTGTTAGGATTTACTGAAGCACAATGGGAAAGAATATCTTTACTAGCATATTATGGATATCAATATAATGATAATGGAATAGATCATTCGGATCAAAAATGGTATGCAATTACACAAGTAATGATTTGGAGAACTACTAACCCAGAATCAGATATATATTTTACTGATACATTAAATGGAAGTAGAACATCTAAATTTGATGGTGAAATTGCTGAAATGGAAAGATTACTTTCAGATCATTTCAAAACACCAAGTTTAGAAAGTGAAGTAGTTTTACCTATTGGAAATACAATTAATTTATCAGATAGTAATAATGTATTAAGTCAATATAGAATATCTAGTACATCAAATGTAACAGCTTCTATTAACGGAAACCAATTATCAGTTACTGCTAATAGTATTGGAACAGGTACTATTACTTTTGAAAAGAAAGCAACTAAGCATGAGATCCCACCAATTGTTTATTTCTCTGATCATTCACAAAATGTTATGAGAGTAGGAAATTATGATCCAGTATATAGTAATTTTAGTTTAAAAGTTATTGGAGGAAGAGTAACACCAGAAAAAACAGATATGGAAACACGAAAAAATGAAGCACAAGGAGAAGCAACTTTAGGTGGAGCAATTTATGGTATTTATAAAGATGATGGAACTAGAGTAGGATCTGTTACAACTAATGCAGGTGGAAGAAATACATCTGATTATCTACCAACTTTAGGCAGATTCTATTTATTAGAAGAAAAGCCATCTGAAGGATATTTATTGGATAGTACAAAATATTATTTTGAAATTACTGAAGATAATTTAAATCCTGTAGTAAAAGTATTTGAACAAGTAATAAGATTAGATTTTGAATTTACAAAAGTATATGCAAGTGATGAAACTGAAATAATGACACCAGAAGTTGGTGTTAAGTTTGGAGTTTATAATAATAGAAATGAACTAGTTAAAGAAGTTACTACTGATTCACAAGGAGTATTTAGATTTAATTTGCCTTATGGAACTTATACTGTAAAACAATTAACTACAACAAAAGGTCATGAAAAAATTGATGATTTTAAAATTGAAGTTAAAGATGTAGGAAATGTTGTAAAAAGAGTGATTTCTAATGCACCAATTACGGCTAAACTAAGAGTTGTTAAAATTGATGCTGAAAGTAAAGAAGTTATTAAAAGAGCAAATATTAAATTCAAAATATTTGATGTAAAAAATAATGAATATGTTTGCCAAACGGTTACATATCCTAACAAAGTAACTTATTGTGAGTTTGAAACCGATTCAGAAGGAGAATTTACTACACCTTATGCTTTAATGCCAGGTACTTATAGGCTTGAAGAAATTGATCAAGTTGTAGATGGATATTTATGGAATAAAGTATCACATGAATTTACTATTGATGAAAATTCACAATTAAGAACAGATTCAGAATATGGAATTATTTTTGATACTATTTTTGAAAATCAACCAGTAAAAGGTAAAATTGAAATTAAGAAAACAGGTGAAGTAGCAGAGTTAACTGATAAAGGATTTGTTTTTACAACTAATTCATTAGAAGGAGTTCTTTTCGGTTTATATGCATCAGAAGATATTATATGGAATGATAAAATTATATATACCAAAGGAACTAAAATTGCTGAAAAACTTACTGATAAAGATGGAAACATTTCTTTTAATAATTTATATTTAGGAAAATATTATATTCAAGAAATAAGTACATTAGATAACTATGTATTAGATGAAACTAAATATGAAGTTGAACTTTTATATAAGGATCAATATACACCAATTATTGTATATTCAAAAGCAATTTTAAACACTTTAAAAACTGGAGGATTGGAATTTACAAAAACCGATTTTTCAGAATCTAAAGCATTGCCAAATACTTTAATAGAAATATATACAAATGATGATGAATTAGTATTCTCTGGAAGAACAGATGAAAATGGTAAAATTATAATTGAAAGACTTCCACAAGGAGTGTACTATATTTTAGAAAAAGAAGCTCCAGAGGGATATAAACTCAATGAAGAAAAAATGTACTTTGAAATTAAAGAGAATGGAGAAATAGTTAAATCTGTTATGAAAGATGAGGACATTACTGGAACATTAGAATTTACAAAATTAGATTTTTCAAATGATAACCCTCTACCTAACACTTTAATAGAAATTTATAATGCTGAAACTGATGAATTAGTATTCTCTGGAAGAACAGATGAAAATGGTATGATTACAATTCAACAATTAAAATATGGAAAATATTATATTTTAGAAAAGGAAGCACCAGAAGGCTATGAAATAAATCCAGAAAAAATGTATTTTGAAATTAAAGAAGATGGAGAAATAGTTAAATCTGTTATGAAAGATCATCAAATTGTAGAAGTACCAAATACTGATGCATCTGATTATAAAGAACTTTTAATTAGTGGAATTGGTTTGATTGTTTTAGGATCAGGTATTATTATATATGGTAAAAAGAAAAATAAAAAATAAGAGCTGGTTTATAGTAATCGGCTCTTTCCTATTTTTAATAGGAGTTTCTTTAATTAGTTACGATTATTTATCTAATAAGGATATTAAAGATATAGAAGATAATGCTTTAAATAATTTTTACGAAAATGAAACAATAGTTAACGATGATGAATTTACTGAAGACACTCAAAAAAAAGAAGAAGTGAAAGAGCAAGTAAAAATAGAGTATATTGCTGTACTTAAAATCCCTAAAATTAATTTAGAAAGAGGTCTAGTAAATCCAAATAGTTATTTAAACAATGTTAATTATAATGTAGAAATTGTAAAAGGATCTTCGATGCCTGATCAAGAAAATGGAAATGTCATTTTGGCTGGACATTCTGGTAGTGCAAGAATATCTTATTTTAGAAATTTAGATAAGTTATCTTTAGGAGATATGGTTTATATTGATTATAATAATAAAACATACTCATATAAAGTAGTTGGTATCTATGATATAGAGAAAACTGGTAAAGCAGAAATAATTAGAGATAAAAATAAAAGTACACTTACATTAATTACTTGTAGACATAATACTAAAAAGCAAATAGTAATAATTTGTGAATTAGAATCTTAAAGTTTGTAGCACCTTTTTCTTTTCAAATAATTTTATTTATAATTGGAATCATGGAGGTGCAAAATGATTAGAACGGATATGGATGATATTTCAGATGAGGAGTTTTTTAGAGTTGTCAGTCCTTGTGAGGAAATGGTAACTAATTATGTTAAAGACAATTTTTTTAATCAATATATTGCTTTTCATATAGCAGTATATTTTAGAGGTAATGCAATGTGGCAACAATCGTTTTCTAATCAAGTAAGTACAGCTATAGAAGATTTATCACAATTTACAAATACTGACTGTGATATAGAATTAGTAAAGAAAATATTAGAAGAAACATATGAGTTAAAGATTACAAGTGAATCACCACTAAAAATCGAAGATATTATGAAGTAGTAATACTTCTCACAAAGTTAACTTATACAATATGATTGAATGTAAGAGGTGGATTATGAAAAGGTGTTTTGATTATTCTAAAGGAAAAGTTGATAGGAAAAATAGAAAAAGAATTGATTTTATTAATAGAATGGCTTATCTTATGCAAAGCTTTCCTAGTACCAGTAAAGAGGTTAATGAACTTATTGATTGGTTATATTATTTGTCAGAAGGAGTAGATTTTCATGATTCCTATGTTGATCTTTCAAGAGATGATTATAACCTTGAATTAGTAAAACAACTTGATAAAAATAAAATTATAAAAGAAGTTTGGATAAGTGATATGCATTTATATTCTTATGCAATGTTATTACATGAACATAATTATTGGTCTAATAAAGATGTTTTAACTGATATTATACAAGAATTATATTTTAGATTAGATAAAATAATACATCCATCTGATGGAAGTGATCGAGATTATGAAGATATAAAGTATTATGTAGAAGTTGATTATGTAGATGAAGAGCAATAGCTCTTTTTATTTTTGGAGGAATGCAATATGAACGATAGTACAAGAGATTTTGAAGTTTTTGGTATTACTGGATATACTGTTATGTCAAACTATCATTTAAGAGATCCAAGTCTGTCGCTTAAAGCAAAAGGATTACTATCTATGATGCTGTCTATGTCTAAAGATTGGGATTATTCTATAAGTGGACTGGAAAAAATATCACAAGAAGGTAAATATGCTATTAGGACAACTTTGGATGAATTAAAAAAGGCTGAATATGTACAAATAAAGCAGTATAGAGATGAAAAAGGATATTTTAAATATAAATACATGGTTTATTATTTACCTTATTCAGAATGGCTAAAAACAATGAATTATCCAGATATCAATAATCGGCATATCGATGATCGGAATACCGATAACTGCACACAAATAAATATCAATAATAAAAAAGATAAAATAGATAAAACAAAAATTGAACACAATATTTTAACTAAAGAACTAATAAATCTTAATTATATTAATGAAGATGATTCTAGTTCTTTTTTATTTGATGATTTGTTTGAAAAACTTATTGATGAAGGTAATACTTATAAAGATTTATTAACTATAACACATTATATTATCAAAAGAGTAAAGGAAAGGAATTTTATTGATGAGAATGATAATGAAATAAAAAATAAATATGGTTATTTTAAAAGTTCAATTATTTCTAATATTAATAGGTTTAAAAATTATTCAGAAGATCTTTACTCTGATGATGAGTTTGATTGGTTAGATGATTATGAAACGGAGGAGATTGATTTGTGAAGAAACTTGAAGAATTAAAAATGCTAGAAGTTGAGGCAATGAGTGAATTTCAAGAACATATAGGGTTAGTTTTATCTGATATGGATTCATTCAAGGAATATTTAGATTCTAAAGAATTTAAAAATTTTCAAAAGTGTTATGACTATCTAGATGCTTTATGGGGAAAAATAGAGGATTCAATTGTGCAACTATGTGATGCAGATGAAAGAGGCAAATGAGCCTTATTTTTTTCACATGAAAGGTGGTGGTTTTATAGTTATACAAAGATAAAATATTAAAATTCAAAAAGACAAGGAGGTGAAATAATGTTGAATCAAGTTGTTATTGTCGGAAGATTAGTTCAAGAACCTACTGTTGAAAAAACAGAATCAGGTAAAGAAAGGGCTTTTGTTACTTTAGCAGTTCCAAGAAGTTACAAGAATGCTGAAGGAGAATATGAAACAGATTTTGTTGATTGTGTCCTTTGGGGTGGAGTTGCTTCTAATACAGCAGAATACTGTAAAAAAGGTGATTTAGTTGGAGTAAAAGGCAAAGTTGAAACTAATATTTATGAAAATGCTGATGGTGAAAAGAAAAAAGCAACTCAAATTGTTGCTGAAAAAGTAACTTTTTTATCAACAGCAAAAGAAAAAGATTCTGATAATGAAAAATCAGATGATGATTTAGATATGTAATTATGAGAAAAGAGCAAAGAAAAAGAGTTAATGCCTGTCAGCAAATAACTCATATAGTTATTTTAACACACCTTCTTTGTTCTTTTTCATTTATTTTTTAAGGAGGAGATAGAATGAATAAATTAGTTAGTTTTTTAAAAATAGAACATCTTGAAGGTGGAGGATATAATGTTGATTCAATTATCAAGGCTATACAAACATTTTCTACATGGGCTTTAAGAGTTGGAATTGCAGCTGCAGGTGTATCTTTAATTGTTGGTTTTATTCTATATGCAGTAGTAGATGTGGATCAAAAACCTAGAGTAAAACAAAGAATAATTCAAACTATGTTTGGTATTGTTGGTATCATTCTAGCAATTTCAATAGTCAATCTAATCATAGATTTGTTCTAGGAGGTGGTTAAATGTTATTAAAGGCATTAGATTTATTAAGGACATTAGGATGGAGTTTAATTCACTTTATATTTTCACTGATTGATTCTTTATTTGATATTTTAAAAGGATTAAATGCTTTTGATATTATTAATTCAGTATCTGGGAATAACAATTTTAGTAAATTTCAAACTGGAGTAATTGCTATAGCTGTTACTTTATTAGGTTTATTTGCAATAACTCGATTTGTGAAAAAGATTATTGATCCAGATGAAGGACTAAGTTCTGAAGGTATAGTAAAAGAAATAGCAAAGTGTGGTGTGCTTATTATTATGAGTACATTTTTATTTGTTCAAGCATCAACCTTTTCTATAAAACTTGCAGGCTTTACTTCTAATATTTTTACAAGCAACAATGTAACATTATCTGATTCTATGCTTACTATGTTTATTGATTATTCAGATGGTTATAAAAATTCTGATGAATTTAAAAAAGAAGATATTTCAAAAAATATATCTAATGGGAATTTTAATGGGAAGAAAATGTACAACGATAAATATGTAACATCTTCTAGATGGATCTTACCAGATGAAAAAGACTATAAATATGAGATTGATTGGATTTTAGCAGCAATTGTTGGTGGGTTCTTCTTATATTCACTATTCTTTTGTGGAATGATGTTAGCTAGAAGGCAAATTGAGTTTTTATTCTTATTTGTGATTAGTCCTATTATTTTTGCTACATCAGTAGGAAATAAAGAAAGAAGAAGTGCAGTAGTACAGCAATTAGTATCATTAATGTTACAAGGTGCAGTAATAATGCTTATTATTTCTCTGACAGCAATAGTAATGGGTCAAATAAATGAAACAACATTCTTTACGAATTCATTTAAAGATATAATTATTAAATCTATTATGTATATTGGCTGTGGCTCATTCTTACTTACTGGATCGCAAGTTGTAAATAGATTTATAGGTGGAAATGTATCAGCAAACTCTGGAAGAGAACAATTAATGGCTATGATGGGATTTGGTCATAGTATGGGTGCTGTAGCAACAACAGGTGGTCTTGCAACTGTAGGAGCAGGATTGATGGGAGCTGGAGCAATTGCTAAAGGAACATCAAAAGCTGGAAGTGTTGGGAATTCAGCATTAGGAAAAGTTGGAAAAGCAGTATCATCTTTTGGTTCTAAAATGGGTGGTAATTATGAAAGTGGTGGAATAGGAAGCAATTTGAAAATGGTTGGAGATTATCTTCAAGCATCATCTTGTGTTAAAAATCATCCAATGGGTAAAGATGGAAAACCAACTTCTAGTAAACTATCTAGATTTGGATCTGGAATGATGAATGCAGGTGTTAACTCAATGGCTCAAGCAGTTAATAGTGTAATACCAACAAGAAGCATGTATAGAAGAAGATATAGAGGGAGAGATGAATAATGTATATTACAGTTTCAAGTATTAAGAAAACACTAGGAAAATATATTGAAATGAATGATTTATACATAGGATTACCTATGTTATTTTCTTTTTTACTTATATTTTCATTTACTAATTTAAAGATACAATCGTTAGTATATTTAACAATATGTGTCTTTTTAATGTTACCAGTTAAAGTTTCAAAAAAGAATCGAATGTATAAAGTGGTAGCTTTATTATTTAAGTATTTATTCAGGTGTAGGGAATATTCCTACTCGAAGATTGGAGATGATGTTGATTGGAAAAACAAACTAAAGATGAAAAGAACTTAAGGAAAATAAAAAAACTGGATTTTAAAAATAATAGAAGGTTTTCATCTAAAGGTCAAATGAAAAAAAGAATAAAGAATTCTAAAGTTATAACAAATATTAAGGAAATAGGACAAGATGGTTTAATTTATTTAAAGTCTGGTGAAGTAGCTACTTTAATCGAAGTTAAAGCCATAGATCTTTCGTTAACAAGTAATCATGAAAAGAACTTGTTTTTTTCAATGTTAAAGGCTTTATATCAAATACCTAATTTGAATATGAAATGTTATAAATTAAATGAAAAACTAAACTTGAATGCCAATAAGGTAAATTTAGAAAGAAAAATCGAAAGATATACAAATGATGAAAATAAAAGAATCTTATTAGAAGAATCTAGAAAGTTAATTGATGATTTAGAAGAAAAGAATTTTACTGTTTCAAGTATTTATTATTGGGTACTAATTGCTAAAGATACAGCATTACTTAATAAACAACTAGATGAACTTGAAGATATTACTTTAAATATTGTTCCTAGAATATATATTGAAGGTATTACCAACAAATTAGAAATTTACAAGTTTTTATCAAACCTTTATCTAACATCTAATTCTTTAGATGAATTAGTATGGAGTGATTTACCTAGTTTAGTATGCCCTATGAATATATCTGAAAAAGTTGATAAATTAAAATTCGATGAAAAGGAAATACAGTTGTTAACTGTTAAAAATGTTCCTCCGTTCGTATCAGAATTGTTTTTTGAAGATATATTCAATTATCCAGATGTAAGAGCTTCAATAGGTATTCAAGAATGTATAACTCAAGAAGAACTTATAAGATGGGTAAATTCACAATATCAGTTTTTGTTAACTGATAGAAATACTACTAAAAAACTAAGTGATGCTACAGAGCTTGATACTCAAAAAGAAAATTTTCAAGCATTAATGCAGGATATAAAAAATGGAGATGAAAAGATTAAAGAAATATCATTAATACTTATTGTAGAAGGTGATAGAAAACACAGAGAAGAAGTTATAAGAAATCTAAAGAGGATTGCTGATTCATATCAAATAAAACTTGATATTCCAAGATTAAGACAAATGGAAGCGTGGCAAAGCTATGATATATCAACAAAGACTTTTGAAGATTATAGTTTCTATTTACCAACTTTAACATTAAGTGCTGGTTTTCCATTCACTAGAACATATTTTAATGATTCAAATGGTTATATGTTTGGTGTTGATATTCATACATCATTGCCAATATTCTATGATCCATTTATTTTAACTAATTCTCGTACATCACATAATATGGCAATTATATCTTCTACAGGTGGAGGTAAATCTTACACCATGAAAAAGATGATTGTAAATGAGTATGGTAGAGGAACTAAAATATTTATTTTTGATGCTGAAAATGAGTATAAAAGAATAGTAGAAGCAAATCATGGAGAATATATAGATCTTTATTCTAAAACTGGAGGAATTATTAATCCTTTACAAATAAGATTTATCCCATCAGATGATGAAAATCATGATACTAAAGAAACTGATTGTCCACTTGCAAAACATTTGGGATTCTTAGAAGCATTTTTTAAAACAGCATTTGAAAGTATAAATGAAAAAGAATTAGTTATGTTATTAGCAATAGTAGAAAAATTGTATAACAAGAAAGGTATTTTTAAAAATACATCTATTAATACACTTCAAAATATGAAACCAGAAGATTATCCTATATTTAGTGAATTGTATGAATTTTTACCAGAATATAAGAAAGATATAAAAAGTAAAGAAAAAGAAAAGATAATTGAACAATTAGATATTTTGCTTTCTAGATTCTTAACAGGAACAGATTCATATCTTTTTGATGGATATACAACAATTAACTTAGATAATGATTTAATTGCATTTAATCTTCAAGAACTTCTTTATAGTGGTAATCAAAGACTTATCAATACTCAAACATTAAATCTTCTTACTTATTTGAATAATAGTATTGTTTCAAATAAGATTCTTAATGATAAAGTAAAAGTAGAAGATAGAAAACATGTAATGATAATTGCTGATGAATTTCATTTATTTATAGATGAAAATAATTTTGAAGTATTAAGAAATTTTGGACAACTTGCAAGAAGAATCAGAAAATATTCTGGATCATTAGTTGTTGCAACTCAATCAGTAAAAGATTTCGTTGGTAGTCAATCAATACTAAGACATTCAACAGCAATATTCAATAATTGTCAGTATCAAATGATAGGAATGTTAAAAGAAGATGATTTACTTGCATATTTAGAATTATTTAAGCAAAATCCACTTACTGATACTCAAAAAAATTTCTTAATGTCTGCAAGAAGAGGAGAGTTCTTACTCAATATAGATTCTAAAAATAGATTAAGAATTTGGATAAGAGCAACAGAACTTGAAAGAGAAATGATGGGAGAAAAATAGTTCTGTCTGTCATTTATGATATAATATTCACTAGGAGTTGATTCTTATGAACGAAAAAGAAAAAATTAATCTAAAATATTATAAAGATAGAATAGAAAAAAGAAAGTTTAATGAATATGACATTATAGGTTTTTTAATCCTAATCCGTAGACATTTAGATAAAAATGTCACTCCATTTATTTGCGACTTTGCAGATGGAATTGCACATAGAGAAAGAGATAGAGGTGTTGCATATAATAATATACATAATGCTTATGGTAATAATTTTGAAATAAATCCAGATGGAACTGTGAAAGACTTTTATGGTATTTCTGATGTAGCATGGGCAAGCGAATTGAACGATATATCTATCCGTTTTAATATTAAAATAACCCCTATAGTTCAATCGGAAATATTGCTTTGCATTATTTCTATATTTCAATATACATTATTTATTGATAAGAAGAATCAAACTTTCAATGGTAGACATGAAATAATAATATGTGATAATGGTAAATTACATTTTTGTTTAGTAAATCATTTTTTTATTTGTTATGCAAAACTTGATAATGCTGTTGCAGAATCAAAATATAGAAATAAAAATTTAGAAAAACCAATAGAAACATTTAGAAAAAAGGGAATTTTATATTTAAGAGATGAAGATGGAATAATATTGAAAGTTTCGAAAAAATAATTAATAAAAGTCAAAAGCTTAATAAGAAGGTCAACATATTAGTTGCTCTTTTTTAATGGAGGTAGATAGATGAAGAAAAAGAAAAAAAGTACAATAATGAAGTTAGTTATGGGAAGCAGTATAGGAATGGTAACTATGGCTCTTGTAATAATTGTTCCTTGTTTAATGTTATTAGATTTTTTTGGAGCAAACATTACTGATAATTATGTTGAGAATAATATGGATTATGCAGAACAATATAAATCTACTTTAAATAAAGCTCTAAAAAATGGATATGGATATGTTCCATTAAACAGAATCTTATACTTTTATTTAGAAAATAATCAGTTATCCTTTTATGATATTTATGTAGATAACATAGATAAAGATACTAATAAAATGATAACCATAAGTGAAGTGTGTGAATTACAAAAATATAAGAATTATGATGTATGTAGAGATTTAGATTCTAGTGATCAGATTGATGTAGAACAAAATAAACCTTTTACTTCACCAATTGATTTTTCAAAAGCAACAGTTACATCTTTTTTTATGGAAGAAAGAATTGTTTTTGGAGAATCGGATATACATACAGCATGGGATTTAGGAACTAGTAATCAAACACCAGTTTATGCTACATGTGATGGAACAGTAACTCAAGTAAGTTTTACTCAAAGTGAAAATGTTACAAACACATCAGCAGGTGGGGGTAATCAAATTAAGATTAAATGTGAGATAGATGATGAAATAACTTATACAGTTTTGTATGCACATTTATATCCAGATTCAGCAAAAGTAAAAGAAGGAGATCAAGTAAAAGCAGGTGATGAACTTGCAGGAGTTGGGACAACTGGTTATTCGACAGGACCTCATTTACATTATCAAGTACAATTTGGTGGAAGTAATATAGATGGTATGAGTTTGATAGATTTTTCAGATAAAACATCATCATACAAACCTAGTATTAATAACGAATTAGACCATGATCAATATTTAAATCTTAATGTAAACAATAAATATAAACCATAGTTTAGGCCATAGAAAATCCTTATTATATAAGGGATTATTTATTAGTTTAGGCCATAATAATGGATTCATTTTGCAAGTGCAAAATATGTTTGATATCACACTAAAGTCTTATTTTATAAGGCTTTATTTAAAGTGGTGATATCAACTTCTTATGCTCTTGAATTATTAGTAATAATAATTCCTAAAACTATGGCCTAAACTAATCCAATTAAAACCAAAAAGAAAGGTGATAAAATGCACAGATTTTTATTAAGAATAAAAGATGTACTATTTAAAAGAGTTAAAGTAGAAGCTGATTCTAGAGGAATAAGTATTAATGATATGTTAGTTGAAATAATCGAAGTAGGATTATTAACTATTTATGAGAAGGAGGAAAAGTATGGAAAAATTAAGTATAAGCAAACTGATAGCAAATGATATAGTAAACTATGGGATGGATAAAACATCTAGTTTTAATTACATTGTTAGTTTAAATGACTTTTTAGATGATTATGATGATGATACTAGAAATTATATAAAATCACATATTAAAGAAATTATTGATGATGTTCATTCAAATGAGAATGTTGCTCAATTAGATTATGATGAAGAAAGACAAGAATTTGATATGGTATTTTATTTTGATGGATTAATGTCTAAACTCGATAAAAAGATTTATGAACTTGGTCAATCTAATGGTGTAGATTATGAAATAGAAGAAGTTTGGCAAATTTCTTATGATATTGAAAATTCAGATGAATATGAAAGTTTGATCCAAAATCATTTAAAAGAAAATGCTAAATATATGGGAAGAGAAATATAGGTGAATCTCATGATAAGTCCTCATATTTCATTAACCAATGAATTAGATAAAAGAATAAGAGATTATTGTAGTGCAAATGATCTGAAATATTCTCAAGCTGTTAGAAAATTACTGGAACAAGGTTTAAATAATATTGATACAAACAAAAAATTGGATTTAAATAATTCTTTAATGGAAAAGATATATTCTAGGCAAATTTATATAAGAGATTTATTAGAACAATTTTACACAGATATGGAAATTGATAAAGTATTAAATCCAAATAATAATAAAGCATTACAAAAATTTAAATCTGAACGATATAAGGATAAATATAATGACTAACACTCCTAAGGTAGTAGTTATGAATATGTTTACTCCTAGTTATAATAATCTTAATAACAAATATAAAACTCAACAATCAATATATAATTCCACCATGAATATGTTTGATTATTATTCTGATAATAAGAAAAAAGCATTTTTTATGCTAGATTATTTTAGTGGTAAATTAGGTAAAAATGAAGAAATGAATATTATGTTTGAAAATGGTGAATATGCTACAAAAGATGAAATTGAAAAAAGGAAAAAGCAATATGCAAGATATATTGAAAATTCTAATATTAATAAATTAGTCATATCTTTCCCTGAAGGTTATTTAGAAGAAAGTGTAGATATTCCTCAATTCGAAAAGGCAATGGCTAAACATATTATTCCAATGTTTTTAAAAAAATGTGGGTATGCTGATATCAAAAACATAAGTTATCAGTTTTCACTACATACTGATCAAGATAATCTTCATTTTCATTTATCATTTGCTGAAAAGAAACCCAATTATAAATCTTATGGAAAAGAATTAAAATACAGACATGCTGGTAAGTTATCTCAAAAAGAGTTAGGATTCTTAAAAAATGAGATAGAACATTATGTTGAAAAAGAAAAAGTATTTACACCTTTACTAAAAGAAACTAATCAAGAGATTGAATCTTTAAAGAGGTATTTTAATCCAAAAGAAAAAAATTTTTTACTTCGTGATAAAGAAGATATTTTATTAGAAGATAAAATTGTTAAGTTAGGCAATTTAATATCTGAAAAGAGAGAGTCTTCTAATACGAGAATAAAATTTAATTCTATTAAAGATAAAGAGATAAAAACTTTAACAAAAGAAATAAAAAAATATATTTTTTCTAAAGATTCTAATTTCAAAGATGAATATGAGCAATTTAAAAAATCTTTAGTAGATATCAATGATTATTTTATTGAGGTTGCTAAAAGTAATAATTCAAATATAGTAGATGATTCGTTAATAAAAGGAAAGCAAAAATATTTAGATAATTATGTATTGAATGCTATTGTTAATCATGCATATTATTATCATAATAAAACGAAAATTACAGAAAACGATTTAATTCAAGAAATTGTTTATAAACAATATAGAAGAAATAACAAACAGTCAAAATATACCGTTCTGTTAAATTATTTGTCATCTAATACAAGTAGTAATAAATTTAAAAATAAATACCAAATTAGACAAGCTGTAAAAAGTATAAATGATGAATTAGAAGAAGCAGAAAAAGAATTTAGTAAATTATTTCAGAGTGATAATTTTTATTCAAATAGTATTTAAAAAATATTATAACTGTACGAATTGACAAATTATGACATATATATTATACTTATGATGTCAGTTGATAATGTAGTATTTGTAGTGACAACTGACATGTAGTAGAAACAACTGCTAGTATAGGGTTGTTTTTTTTTGTGCATTAAATATGGTATAATTGATAGCAGGAGAGTTACTATGAAAGAAATATTGTTGGAGATAATTATATCTGCAGGAGGATCACTGCTATCAGGATTTATTTGTTTTCTTTTTTGTCTCAAACCTTATCAAGAACATAAGAAAACATACGCAAAGATAATGGCTTTAAAAAGAAACTATAAAGATCCAAAATTTACAAAACCAATAAACCCTGATATAGGATTAATTGAGAAGCAGGGAAATGATATTATTGAAATTATAAATAGGATAGATGAAATGATAGATTTACATTCAAAATTTGCATGGTTTTTTGATTATAAAATGATTCGTGATGAAATATGGTTATTATTTGAATACAATAGAAATCCAATAATGTTAAAAAAACAAAAAATATTTGAAGACAGTTATACAATGGATATTGATCTTTTATTTAATAAAATAAAGAAGCATATGAATTTTCAAAAAAGAGTTTTATTTTTATTTATAATATTTAGTATTATAGTTTTCTCAATAGTAAAAAAAGTCTCTTTTTAATGTAATAATATTTAATGTGAACAGAGGTGATTATAATGGCTCACATGGGATGCAAATGTGGAAATGATATGTGGGATGGGGATGGTCATATTGTTTATGATATATTTAGTAGAAAAGAATTAACTGAATATATTAAAAGAGAAAAGTTGAAATTTAAATTTGAAGATATGTATGATGATTATCCTTCATTTTATGAAAAACACCCATATTTTTGGTTATGTGATAAATGTAAAACGGTTCATATATGGTCTGAATCACCAAAATATTGTAAAAGAACATTTGAACTTAGTGACACTATTGATAAAGTAGATGTAGATAGCATAAAGAAGTTAGAAGAATATTATGTTATTAATTTATACGACTACGATATTATTGATGATATGTATATAAGTGATTTTATTGAAAGAAATCCTATTCGATCTTATAAATATTATGTTAAAGAAGATTTAACTAAAGTATATATTATAAATACTGATAATGATGAAATAGATAGGGTATATGAATTAACATATGAAAGTTTTGTTGAATATGATTTTAAATCAGAATCATTTGATAATTTATTGATATACACTATTGATAAAGTAAATAATGAACATGAATATGAAGTGAGAAATGGTAAAAGAATAAAAATTGATTCAGATGATTATCCTCATAAACAAGTTAATTTTATGATTACAGAAAAGGGAAACAATGGAGGATCAATTAGTTATGCAAATCCAGATTTAGAACCAGAAATGTATAATATTAAAACAATGAATGAATTTAATAACAAATATGGTAAATACTTTAAAAAAAATAATTAGTTTTAAATAGATCAAACGAAAAGGTTTGATCTTTTATTATGAAAAGAAGGAGGAAAAAAATGGGATATAGATCAGATGTAAGAATAGTTACATCAAAAAAAGGTTTTGATGAATTAAGAAAGTTTACAGATAATATTTTGAAAGAGAAAAATTGGGAATATGGTAATTTATTAGATCAATGTAAGATGATTTACGAAAATAAGTATTCTAAATATTTTGGATGGGATTCTATAAAGTGGTACGAATATTGTGATGATTATGTAAGTGTTGATGCAATTATGAAAGGCTTGAATCATTTAAGAGAACAAGATCTATCATATAGATATGCTAGATTAGGAGAATCACTAGATGATTATGAAGAATCTTATTATGAAAGTGATCAAGAAGATGAACAAGATTTAGAATATCCATGTTTGTTAAGACAGTTTGATGATAATTATACTATAGAAAATATGATGGAATATGATGATTATGATAATCAAGAAGAAATGGAAGTGTAGATATGAATAAAATTTATGTTAATTGTGGAGGCAATCTACAATCTTTTGACTCTAAGAAAGAAGTTATGGAATTTTATGAAGATTGTATTATGATGTCTGAAGGTTCAGAAAGAGAAAGATATACTAATATTTATTTTGAAGTAAAAGAACATTTGAGTGATAATCAAATATGTTTTACTGATGGAACAGAACATATATATGGTTCATCAATTGATCCAGAAGATGTAAGTTATGAAGAAGAAAAACAACTTATGGAGTGCTTTGATATAGATAAAACAGATTTATTAAGATTTAAAGCTGATAAATATTTGGCTAAAAATAATAATAAAATATATAAAAGTACACTTGATAGATACGGAAATATTGAAGACTTATACAACGATTATATAATTAAAAGTAATGAAGTTTCATTTTATTATTTTGATGAACACAATCAAATTATTTGCATAGATGCTACAGCATGTCCACCAGACAATTATTGGGTTGAAGAGTTTCCACTAGAAGACTATGAATATGCAGATAAATGGTTAAGTCAAGATTTGGAATATAGTGATTATTTAGAACAAAAGAGAAAAGATAACATAGAACTTGAATAGTTCTTTTATTATGGGAGGAAGAGTATGTATGATGATATAATAAATGATTTAAAATTAGAACTAAAATTTTGTTATGGTTCAGATATTACAAATTATGATTCTGGTTATATTGGTGATGTATTTTCTGAAATTGCTGATAGCAATGTAGATATATATACATCAGATTTATTTGAATGGGGAAAAAATAATTTATGGTATATTGATGAAGCGACTAAAGAATTTGGTAATTCTAATGACATAATAAAACAGATTCAACAAGGACAGTATTATGCTTATGAACAAGAATTATATGAATATAAAGATGATATCATGAAGTATTTTGCATATTCATATTTAAATGATAATGATATTAAAATTACTGAAGATCAAGAAGAGGATTTAGAAAGTTATCTTTGTTCTTTAGACTCAAATGATACATTAGATAATATTATAGATTACTGTAGAGAATTAGATAAAGGATATGATATAGCATGAGTTCCACTTTAATTATCTTACTTGTGGTTTTAATAGTTTTTTTGTTAGGATTTATTTATCTTGAACCATTACTAATGAAGCATAAAGTAAAAAATGATAATGAATATGGCTCAGCAAGATTTAGTACAGAATCTGAAATAAAAAGTAACTTTAAAAAAGAAAAAGTTAATCATATTATTGAAGCAGGATTCCCTGTTTCTTTTAGCAAAGATTTAAAATATGTTTATTTTGACAGAGAAACACCCCATTATGTCTATTTAGGATCTACAGGTAGTGGTAAAAGTGTAACGGCAGTAATTCCTACTTGTACTTTTATTTCAAAAGCAAGAAAAAAACGAAGTGTTTTTATCACTGACCCAAAGGGTGAGATTTATCAAACTACATCACAGATGTTTAAAAATCAAGGTTATAAGATATTAACTATAGATTTTAGAAATCCAGAATTATCAAATAAAATAAATGTGTTAGATCCAATAATTAAGGAATATGAAGAATATATTAAATATGAAAATAAATCTATTGAAATTCAAAATACTATAAATCCATATATTGAGCAAAATGATATATTAAATGATAAGTTAAAAAAACTAAAATTAAGTTTTACTAATATTTCTAGAATTAATAATAAAATTAAAAGTAACAAAGAGATAATTGATAAATTAAAAAATGATAAGATATCAATGAATAATAAATCTATGTCACATTATGCTGAAACAAATAGACTTATATCTTCTTTATCAACAATGGTAATGCAGGAAAAGGTTGAACAAAAAGATCCTTTTTGGAATAACTCTGCAAAAAATCTTTTGGAAGGATTAATTGGATTCTTTTTAGAAGAGTATAAAATAGGTAATATAACTAAAGATAAAATTACTATGACTAGTATTAGAAAATTTCAAAATAGTTCTATGGAAGAAAACAATTTTAAAAAATTCAAAGATTATATTAATACAAAAGAATACGGTAATAAGTCAAAAGATGCTTTAGTTAGTATATTAAGTGCTAGTGATAATACATATAAATCTATCACAGCAGTATTCGGTCAAAAAATGAATATATTTGATGATATTAATGTTGCAAATGTAACTAGCACAAGTGATTTTGAATTTAATATTTTAGGTAAAGAACCAGTTGCTTTATATGTTATAGTTCCAGATGAAGATAAAACATATTTTACTCTTGTAACTATTATAGTAGGATTACTATATAGAGATTTAGTAAAACTTGCTAATAGTAATGATAAAAAGAAATTACCTTTAGAAATAGATTTTATTCTTGATGAATTTGCTAACTGTCCACCACTTGCTGATATAGAAGCAATAGTTTCTGTAGCAAGATCAAGAGGTATGCATTTTCATTTTTTTATTCAATCTTTTTCTCAATTGGATAATGTTTATGGTAAGGATGTTGCACAAATTATTCTTGATAACTGTGGATTGGTATATCTTAAGACTAATACTCAAGAAACAGCTGAAGCAATTTCAAAAAGGTTAGGTAAGAAGACTATTGAATCTAATAGTGTAAGGCAATCTATGTCTTTAATGAATTATAATGGAGATAAATCTACTAATCTGATTGGCAGAGATTTAATGACCCCAGAAGAAGTAAAGCAGTTACATTACAAGACAATTATTTTTCCAATCATAGGATTTCCTATATTTAGAGATACTGTTTTGTATAGTAAGTTTAATTGCTATGAATCAGGTAATGTTGAAAGAACATCTAATCCATTAAAGAACCTATCTAATACATATTTTGTTGTTGAAGATATTAAGCATGAAGTTAAAAACAAGAGGCCAAGAGATAATAAAGCTTCTAAAGAATATTATGATGCTTTAGAACTTGCTGATAGGGAGAATTTAAAACCAGTTGAAATTATAATTGAAAAGATATTTAAAACCGATTTTGATATCAAATATAATATTACAGCAAATCATAGATCTTATATGAAAGTCGAAGTTAATAGACAATTAATTCAAAAAGAAAAATCTTTGCTAAATACCAAAATAAAGTCAGAATTTTATCATACTGAAATAAAAGAATCTGAAGATAAAACAATAATAAATATTTATAATGAGAATCCTAATTTAAGTTTAGGTATGAAATAAGGCTAGTCACGATGACTAGCTTCTTTTTTTATGGTAAAATAGTATACGAAAAGGTGATTAGTTTGAATAAGATTTATGTAATAGGTATTAATAGTGAAGCTATTTCTGTATTAAAAAAAGCAAAAGCCTTAAATAGTGAAATAATTACTGTTTTAGTAGATGAAAACAGTAATACTGATGTGGATATATTTATTAAATATGATTTTGGCTTTAATGATTTTAAGGGAAAAGGATATAAAGGAATTGCTATAGATTTATTAGATTCTATTAGGGGCACTGTTGAAGAATTATATGATAAGATTGATGAAAATGATAAAATAATTATTTTTAACAATTTATTTAATACAGGATCATTAGAAATGTTTTATTACTTATGTGATAAAATCGGTCATAAAGTGAGTAATTGTTATATTCTGGTATGTAATGGATATAATTTTTTAGGTAAGGCAAGGAAAGAATATAATAATGAGATTTTAGAAAAAATATATGATTTAAATTATAAGATTTATGAAATAGATGGTGATGAAATTTCAAAATTTAAAAATGCAACAGATGTTATACAAAAAATAGAATGTGTATATGATGAATTTTATAATTACATTAAAAATATTTTAGATGAAGTTTTTTGAAGAAAGATAGTGATGATAATGAATAATGATTACGAATTTAAAAATGATAAATATGACATAATTGGATTTAATTTGTCGAAAAATGTCGAACAATATGATTTTGCAAATAAACTTGGTGATTTAGAAGAACTATGTTGGGGTTTTAATATTAATGGCAACTTAATTGGTGTAAGTTCATATGGTAATTATCCATTAGATTCGTATTCAGCATTAGTAAAAAATAATGATTTTTATATATTAAGTGATTTTGATTTATATAGAATTAATTTAGATACTTTAGAATGTATGCTGAAACTAAATTTAGAAGATTATGCTCCAATGGATGAGATATATAATTTCTATAATGGAGAAATTTTAGTTGGAGAACAGAGCATAGTTTATATTGAAAGTGATGAAATTATATGGGAATATAATTCGATGACATATATTCAATCAACTATTATATTTAAAGATGACACTATAGAAGTAGTTGAAGATGAACCATATAATAAATTTGTTTTAGATAAAAATGGGAATAGAATCTAATTTAATGACTTTAGCAATTATGAAAGATTAATTGCTTTTTATTGTGAAACCATAGAGTAAAATGTCGAATTATGATATAATTATAGGGAGATTTATTCTTGGGTGGTGAGATAATGAGTAGCTATGAAAGTGAAGCTAGATTAGAAGATAAGATGATAGATCAACTTGTTAAGCAAGGATATGAAAAAATCCAAATAGATGATGTTGATTCATTAGAAAAGAATTTTAGAAATCAAGTTAACAGACATAATAAGATAGAATTAAAAGGTAAAGAGTTATCAGATAAAGAATTTGAAAGATTAATGGTGAAAATATCTGGTAAGGGTGTTTTTCAATCTGCAAAGGAATTAAGACAAAAACAAGATATTCAAAGAGATGATGGCTCAATAGTATATATTGAATTATTTAATACTAAAGATTGGTGTAAAAATCTCTTTCAAGTAACCCACCAAACAACTGTAGAAGGCAAATATACTAATAGATATGATGTTACAATTCTAATTAATGGTCTTCCTTTAGTTCAGATAGAATTAAAAAGAAGAGGAATTGATATGAAAGAAGCTTTTAATCAAATTAAAAGATATAAAAGACATTCATACTTTGGATTGTATAAATATATTCAATTATTTATTATTAGTAATGGGGTTGATACTAAATATTTTGCTAATGGAGATCAAGAATTAAATTATGGCTTCACATTTTACTGGACTGATCCAGATAATAATAGAATCACTAATCTAGAACAATTCTGTTTATTCTTTTTAGATAGATGTCATATAGGAAAAATGATTGCTAGATACATGATAATTAATGAAACTGAAAAAATGCTTATGGTAATGAGGCCTTATCAAGTATATGCAGTAGAAAATATAGTTTCTCGTGCTTTAGATACAAGTAATAATGGATATATATGGCATACTACTGGATCAGGTAAAACAATTACATCATTCAAAACTAGTCAAATTCTATCTTTAGAACCATCTATAAATCAGGTATTCTTTTTAGTAGATAGAAAAGATTTAGATAAACAAACATTAGATGAATTTAATAAATTTGAACCAGGCTGTGTAGATATGACTAATCAAACAGATAAGTTAATACAACAAATAAAGGATAGTTCTAAACCACTTATAATTACTACAATTCAGAAAATGGCTAATGCATGTTCAAATCCTAAATATGCTAATGTTATGGAAAAATATAAAGATTTAAAAACAGTATTTATAATAGATGAGTGTCATAGATCTCAATTTGGAGATATGCATAGGCAAATTTCTAAAACATTTACAAAAGCACAATACTTTGGATTTACTGGTACTCCTAGATTTAAGGAAAATCCTTCACAAGATGGAAGAAGTACAGCAGACATCTTTGAGAAATGTTTACATACATATTTAATTAAAGATGCTATAAAAGATGAAAATGTATTAGGGTTCTCTGTTGACTATATGAAATTTGTTGAATTTAATGGACAAACAGAAGAAGATTTAATGGTTGAAGGTATAGATACTGATGAAGTGTTCATGGCAGATGATAGAGTAACTTTAATAGCAAATGATATTATTAAACATCACAATACCAAAACTCATAATAAAAAGTATAATGCAATATTTACAGTTTCTTCTATACCTCTATTAATAAAATATTATGATGCTTTTAAAACAGTTGATCATGATTTAAAAATTGGTGCAATATTTACTTATGGGGCAAATGAAGATTTAGATAAAAATCCAGAACATTCAAGAGAATCATTAGATAGAATAATTGATGACTATAACAAGATATATAAAACAAATTTTTCATCACATACTTTTGATTCATATTTTAGAGATATTTGTAAAAAAATTAAAAATACTGAAATTGATATAGTAATAGTTGTTAATATGCTACTTACTGGATTTGATGCAAAAAGATTAAATACTTTATATGTTGATAAGTCATTGAAGTATCATGACCTTATTCAAGCATTCTCAAGAACTAACAGAGTTGAAACAGATACAAAACCATTTGGGAATATTGTATGTTATAGAACAACTAAATCCAGAGTAGATGAGGCAGTAAAATTATTCTCTCAAACAAGTAGCATTGATACTGTTATAATGGCACCATATGAAACTTATATTGAAAAATTTAATAATGCAGTTGAAAAACTTTTATCAATAACCCCTGTAGTAGAAAGTGTTGATTCTCTTGAAAGAGAAGAGGATATAAAAGAATTTATTATAGCATTTAGAGAAGTTGCTAAGTTATTAGTAAGTTTGAAGACATTTAATCAATTTGATTTAGATAATTCTGATTCATTAATTAATACTCAAATATTTGAAGATTATAAAAGCAAATATTATGAACTATACAGAAAGTTATCAAACGATAAAGAAAAGAGTTCGATTCTTAATGATGTAACATTCTCTCTTGAATTGATTCAAACTGATAAGATTAATGTTTCATATATACTTAATTTAATAAGAAATGTTGATCTTGCAAATGAAGAACAAAAAGTAAAAGATATTGCTGATATTCAAAGTAAATTAGTTAATATTACAGATGATGAATTATTCTTAAAAGCTGATTTAATTAAGAGTTTCTTAACTTCTATTTTACCAGCTTTAAAAGAAGATGATTCAATTGATGAAGCATTAGATAATCATATGAATAAAGAAAGACAAAAAGAAATAGAAAGTTTTGCTAATAACAACAATATTAAGATGGAAACACTAGTAACCATAATTAATGAATTTGAATATAGTGGTATATTTCCAGATGAATTAATAGGACAATCTATTGAAGCACCTTTCTTAAAGAAAATATCAATTATTGAAAATATTAAGGGATTTGTTAAAAATCTTTTAAAGAAATATATGTAGGAGGTTAAATTATGTCTAGAGAAGAAAAACAACAATCACAACAGGCAGAACTACAAAAGCAGTTGTGGAGCATTGCAAATACCTTAAGAGGAAATATGGATGCTAATGATTTTAAAAATTACATATTAGGTCTGATTTTTTATAGATATTTATCTGAAAATCTAGTTAATTATGTTAATAATGTTTATTTAAAAGATGATGATTTAAAGTATGAAGAAGCATGGAGCAAAGAAGAATATAGAGAGGCATTAAAAAATCAGTTAATAAACGATTCTAATATGGGATATTTTGTTGAAGCTGATTATTTATGGAGTACACTTATAAGTAAGATTAAGACTGGAAAATTTGATATTTCAATGTTAGCAAAAGCAGTAAATATCATATCTGAATCTACTTTAGGTAATGAATCAGAAGATGATTTTGAAAATCTATTTGAAGACATGGACTTAAATAACTCTAAACTTGGTAGAGGTGAAGCTGAAAGAACTAAATTAATATCTACTATCATGCTTAAGATAGATGATATTGATTTCCATCATGAAGATGCAGAAATAGATGTACTAGGTGATGCTTATGAATATCTTATTTCTAACTTTGCTGCATCAGCTGGAAAAAAGGCTGGCGAATTCTATACTCCTCAACAAGTTTCAAGAATATTAGCTAAATTGGTTACTTTAAACAAAGCAAAACTACAATCTGTATATGATCCAACCTGTGGATCTGGATCTTTACTATTAAGAGTTGGTAAAGAAACAAAAGTAACTTCTTATTATGGACAAGAATTTAATTCTACTACATACAACTTAGCACGAATGAATATGCTATTGCATGGAGTATCGTTTAAGCATTTTGATATTAAAAATGATGATACTTTGGAAAGACCTAGACATTTAGATTTAGTTCCACCAGGATTCGATGCAATAGTTGCTAATCCTCCATATTCTGCTCAATGGAGTGCTGATCCTAAATTTATGGAAGATGAAAGATTTAGTGCATATGGTAAACTAGCTCCTAAATCAAAAGCAGATTTTGCATTTATTCAACACATGATTTATTCTTTATCAGATAATGGAACAATGGCAGTTGTTTTACCTCATGGAGTTTTATTCAGAGGTGCTTCTGAGGGAACAATAAGAGAATACCTTATTAAAGAAAAAAATTATTTGGATGCTGTAATAGGATTACCTGCAAATATATTTTATGGAACAAGTATTCCAACATGCATATTAGTATTTAAAAAATGTAGAGAAAACGAAGAAAATATTTTATTTATTGATGCATCAAAAGAATTTGAGCCAGGTAAGAATCAAAATAGACTTCGTGATGAAGATGTTGATAAAATTATTAAAACCTATACAGATAGAGAAGAAATAGAAAAGTATAGTCATATTGCTCCTTTATCTGAAATAATAGAAAACGATTACAATCTGAATATTCCTAGATATGTTGATACATTTGAAGAGGAAGAAGAAATTGATATTAAGGCAGTACAGCAAGATCTAAAAGAAATAGATAAACAAATAGCAGAAGTTGATAAGGAACTTAATGTTTACTTAAAAGAATTAGGATTAGATGAATTATAAAATAAAAGGATTTATACAAACATGCTTTGCATAAGTCCTTTTTTTAGTTCCTGTAATGATGTAAGTTTATTATTTTCTTTATCAATTTTAGTATTTATTATATTTAAGATATTACTGACTTTATTTGATTCGTTAACATTAGGTAATTTAATATTTATATTTGCCATTACATTATTCATAAGTTTTGGATTTCCAACATAAGACACATGTTTAGGTGTTATATAATTTAGTAATTCAGCCGTTAACTCATTTACATATTCATTTTTATTATTGTATAAAACTCCACACACATTAGTACATCTAAATTTTCCATTCCTATAGAAAACTTTCCCAGCATTAGCACCATCAGTTGTCCATGTTAAATATTTTCCTTCAAAATCATATTTGTTATCATAACCCAAAATACCATTATTGGAAGTTTGCGAAGAATAAACTGGATATTTGTATTCTTCATTAATACATTCTTTCAATTCTGTTTTAGGGATAACAATTCCTCTAGTAATTGTAAATAATTCTGAAACTTTATAATTATTCCAATTTAAATTATTGTTTTTTAATTTGAAAATTAGTCCTTTTTTAAATAAAGAAGATACTAAAAAAAACTTATACAAACATATTTTGCATAAGTCCTTTTTTTAAATTAATTAATATTTTTAATTTCTTTTCTTCAAGTTTTTGTTTTTTTTCCAATTTATCAAATATTTTTGTGATTCTTTGTTGTTCTTCTTTAACAGGATATTTAATTTCCATATCTGATATCATTTCCATTCTTACTGAATCTACAGTATTTTTTGCACTCATTGAAATTGCTCTTTTATAAAAATATGTTGAAAAATAATAATACAAATATTTACCAGTTACTTCTTTAAAGTTATTCAAAACATAAACTCTTTGATGACAATCAAATTTTCCATTTTCATAAAAGAATACTTTTCCAATATTACCATCTCCAATAGTTATAACTGCTTCACAATCAAAAATATACTTAGAACTATGCTCTATATTTTCAGATCTAATATAGAATGGATATTTTCCATTTTCATCTTTATCTTGTGTATTACTTTTACCAGTTTGTATTGTACAAACATCCTTAAATAATTTACTATTATAGGTGTTTTCACCATTTAATATATCTATAATTATTTTTTTGGTAAATAACTTAAGGTCTTCTATTTTCTTTGACTGAAGCTCTATTTTTTTATTTAATAAATCAATGCATTTTGTTATTTTTATTGATTCTTGTTCACAAGGCTTCATTATATTTAAATTCTTAATATCTTCACTTGTTATTGAATCAATTGTACTTCCTTTAGAGATTTTTTTCCAATAATCTCTATTTTTTAAATAATCTAAATAATGATATATATATTTATCCCCCTTAATTGAACACACACCTCTACCAATGCATGCATTATATTTTGTAATAGCAATATCTCCAACAGGAGCCCTAACAGTCATTATAATATCATTAATATCACAAGTTTTTGTAATCTGTTTTGTGTATAACCTTGGGACTACAAATCCATTACTTAAATCAGCATTCCCTTGAATTAATAAAGTGTCATTTGAATCATTCGTATAATTCTCCGAATTTGGTGATTGACCCATAGTGATAACAGAAATATCTTTCAAAAGATAATCATTCCATTCATCGTAGAATTCTTTAAATCTTAATTTAGGTTTGCTCATTATCTCACCACCAGACTAGTCCTTAAGTTTAATAATGAGATAATAAAAGACTATAATATTTCTTTGGAAAGGAGGAATATTATATGTTTGCTAAAAAAAGTAAAATATTATATGGTGATTGGATCTATGATTGGCTATTGGAGAAAAAAGAATATATTAAAGAATCAACATATGCAAACTATTCAAATAACATCTTTAATCATATAATTCCTAAACTAGGTAATTATTATATTGACAATTTAAATCATAAGATTATTCAAGATTTTCTTTTAAATTTATTTAAAAATGGTAGAAAAGATGGTAATGGTGGTTTATCTGAAAAAACAATTAAGGATATTACAATCATAATTAAAGGTAGTCTAAAAAAAGCAATCAATGAAGAAAAATTGAGGCACTTTGAATTATCATTTATTTATCCTAAAGATAATAAAGATTCAAAAATATATATTTTAACTAAAACTGAGCAAAAGAAAATCACAGATTATGTTTTAGAAAATCTAACCAATAGAAATCTTGGATTATTAATATCTTTATATTCTGGTATTAGAATCGGTGAATTATGTGCTTTACAATGGAAGGACATTGATTTTAAGAAACATATATTATCTGTGAATAAAACGATTCAGAGAGTTTATATTAAAGATAAAGATAAAAATACTTCTAAAGTAATAATTACTACTCCAAAAACAAAAAATGCTAATAGAGAAATCCCTATTAACAAAGATTTTTTAGAATTATTAAAACAATTGAAAACAAATGATGAAGATTACATTATAACT
Source organism: uncultured Bacilli bacterium (assembly GCA_910589375.1). GTDB lineage: Bacteria > Bacillota_I > Bacilli_A > RF39 > UBA660 > UBA5578. The sequence continues at coordinate 392,898 of CAJUTK010000001.1, forward strand.
GGAAATAGTAAATATTTAGAACCAAGAACCTATAGAAAATATTTTAATAAAGTATTGAAGCAAGTGAAAATAAATTCATTTAATTTTCATTCACTAAGACATACTTTTGCAACAAACTGTATTTCCTTAGGAGTTGACTATAAAACTGTAAGTGAATTATTAGGACATGCTAATGTAAATATTACTTTAAATCTATATGTACATCCAAGATTATCACAAAAGAAAAAATGTATAGATATGATATGTAAGGTATTTCAAGAAAATAATTGAAATACTTTTTCAATACAGTTAAAAAAAATGAAAAAATATGCTATAATTGTGTTAGTTGAAGTTGATATCTTTTTATTAAACTTAAGGTCTAGAAAAGTGGTGAGATAATGAATGCTCCTAAAATAAGATTTTGTAATTTTATTGATGATTACAACAAGATTAAACTTTCTTCTATAGCAAAAAAAATATCTAAAAAAAATAAAGAAAATACTATTACTAATGTTATTTCTAATTCAGCAATTTACGGATTAATTTCTCAAAGAAATTTTTTTGATAAAGATATAGCAAATAACGATAATACAGAAAATTATTATATTATAGAAAATGGTGATTTTGTATATAATCCAAGAAAATCAAATGAAGCTCCTTATGGGCCTATAAATCTTTATAAATCCGAAGATGCAGGAGTAATTTCTCCATTATATCTTTGTTTCAAAACAAATAATATTAATAAGGTGTATTTAGAGTATTATTTTAAATCACCATTTTGGTACAGATATATTTATTTAAATGGTGATTCAGGTGCAAGACATGATCGTGTTAGTATAAAGGATGAAGTTTTCTTTGATATGAACATAAAAACACCATCAAAAGAAGAGCAAACTAAGGTATCTAATTTTCTATCATTATTAGATAAAAAAATAGAACTTCAAACTAAGAAAATTGAAGACCTTAAGTTATTTAAAAAAGGACTAATTAATCATCTAATTGATAATATTGAAGAGTATGAAGAAATCAAGTTAAAGGATATTGGATTTACTTATGCAGGATTATCTGGAAAAACTAAGGAAGATTTTGATAATGGAAATTGTAAATTTATTAATTTTGTTAGTGTATTAAATGACAATATAGACATTGATATGTTACCAATGGTTAAAATAAATGATAATGAAAAGCAAAATGGAGTTCAAAAAAACGATATATTTTTTAATACTTCTTCAGAAACAAAGGAAGAAGTTGCTTTATGTTCAACAATTTGTGAAAATGTTTCAAATGTGTATTTAAATAGTTTTTGTTTTGGATTTAGAATATATGATATAAATAAAGTTAATAATGAATATTTGAATTCTCTATTACATTGTAATACTTATAGAAAACAAATTTCTAATCTTGGACAAGGGTTTACAAGGGTAAATATATCAAAAAATGAACTGTTAGAACTTTTAGTTAAAATTCCAACTAGTGAAATCCAAAATAAAATTATAAGAGTAAATAGAATGCTTTCTAATAGATTAAAATTTGAGGAAAGAAAATTTCAAAGGTTAAATGAATTAAAAAAAGGACTTATGCAAAGTATGTTTGTATAAATCCTTTTTATTTTAGTATTGCATCTATTGATAATTCATGGTTCAGGCATATTGTATATAAAGCTAGTGAAGTAATCAAATATAAGCCATTTTCATAATTACTGTAAGTAGTTTGAGAAATCATACACTCATCAGCAATCTCTTTTTGTGTTAACCCTAATTTACTTCTTATAGATTTTAACTTAACTCCAATCTTCTTTTTATCTAATTTATCAAGTTTAACATAATTATTTATACGAGATAGTCCTGTAACATAATCAAGAGAATATTTGTATAGATTTGAGAATTTAACTAATTTAGGAAGTGGCATATTATCGTGGGCATTTTCCCAACCAGCTACAGTTGAACCTGACACACCAAAAACATATCCTAGTTCTTGTTGTGTCATTTCTAATTCCTCTCTACAATATTTTAGATTATTATTATTCATATTCTTTCACCAATTCTAATTTTCCCATTAAAACTGGTAATATTCACAAAACTATGGGTCATTTGGTAAGAGTGTGTTATAATGTTGAGTACAGGTGATAATATTGAAAAATAAGAATAGGAAAGAAGACTTAAAAAAGTTAGCATTAAAAAGGTCTGATAATGGTGGAATTATATATCAACTATTATGTAGTAATAAATTAGATAAAATTATAGATTTAATTACAGATGAAAGAACTCCAGCAATAAAATCTTCTTTTGTAAAAAAAGGATACTTAACAGGTAACGAGCAGTTTTTAGATGTTTTAAGCAATTTTCTTTATTATTTTGATATGAAATTTCCAGCTATAACCCATAAGAATTTAATGATCCAAATGATACTTGAAACTCAAGTTCCAGAATTTCTTTTATGCAAGAAATATTATGGAGATAATGAAAATATGGATTATTTTAGAGATGGTATGGATAAAGCAATTGTATATAATTTTTATGATAATACGATTTTTATAGATGATGGAAAAACATTTCAACAGTATAAAATAATTCCACATAAAATGAATTTAGATGATAGAAAAGACCTTGATATTATAATAGACCTTATGAGAGATTTATCTTGGACTAACATCAATAGTTATTCTATAGGATATTTATTTTATAATTTTGCTGTAAAGGAAAAAAGTTTTAGAAAAACATATAAAAGTAAAAATCAATTAGAGATATACTTAATGCTAATGAATGATTATAGAATGCATTTTAATATTTTACTAGAAAACTATAGGGAAAATAAAAAAATACTAAATTTTCTAAAATAGGTGAATACAAATTAAAAAAATATGTATAATGGTATTAGGTTTATATATTTTTATTGACCTGTATAATTTATCTGATATAATACTTTATACATTGAAAACGAGGTGGGAGAATGGAACTAAAAAACATAATTAAGGAACTGCAAGACTACTGCTTCATAGAAGAAGATAACAATCAAGACAAAGATATGTTTAAAAACTATCAAATAGAATTTCTTGATGGTTTTATTGGCATTATTTGTAATCAATATAATAATGTTGATAGATATGAAGTATATTTAAATATTAAAAATACTAGTGAAATTGCCTGTCCTCTTTTATATAAAACTTTTAAGAATGTATTAGATGCTAATAATTATTATGAAGAATTAAAAAATTTAATAGAAAATAATGATGAAAAATATATTATAAACCGTTGTAAAATAGGGGTTTAAAGGTAAAATTCCACCCCCTAAACTACCATATAATTCACCACTTGTATTCCTATTTGAGTGTGTTAAAATATAGTAAAATGAAATAATTATCAAAAGAGATACATTATTTCATTTTTTGAATTGTTATTGACTTTTTCCAATAAAAATATATAATAGATAACAATTTATATGTTTTGTATGGTTTTATTGGTACGAGGTCTTTATGGAACTAATTGTTTTAGGTAAATTTGATTATTCATTTTTAGTGCAAATAGTACATAAGGTCTTTGACCCTCTAAAACCAAAGTTAAAGATAGAAGAGAAGTAATGATGTTGATTGTTGTTATTTCTCTTCTTTTTTACTTAATGGGGGATGCATATGAAATTATTGAGTTTGAAGGAACTAGAGATGTTTGACTATGTAAGAACACGAGAGAATGTGGAAGATTATATTGAGGATTTAAACATAATTCAGTATAAATACAGAAATGTATTACCACCTTCACTTGCTATGAATTTGTTTGACATAAAAGTTCAATCTTCTGGAGTGCCAAAATCATCTATTGAAAGTTATGTAGAAAAGAAAGATGAATTTGAAAGAGAATATCAAGCAAAATTAAAAGAGATTGATTCAATATTAGAATCCATGTCTTTGCAAGAACAGAGATTCTTTAAAGATCATTTTATACATGGTGTTAAGTTAATTTTGTTTGAAAAACAATTTAGGTGTGGTCCAGATAAAGTTGAACATATTAAAGAAAGCTCAGTAGTAAAGTTTGCTCTTGCACTAGATTTAGCAGTTTATAAATAAAGTCACTTATGTGGCTTTTTATTTTGGAAAAAGTCGTGAAATTACGAAAGGAAACATAGAAATATGTTTAAGGTATATATATGATAGGGAAAATTTTAGGCATCATATTATTGGCGTTTTTTGTTTTATTTACAATATGTTCATGTAAGGTTGCTTCATGGGCTGATCAAGAGATGGAAGAAGAATTACGAAGGAGAGAGCAAGATGAAGAGAAAGACTTATAGAGCAACGGTTGTTAATAATGATAAAGTTACTACTATGTTAGTAGGTGGATATAATAAAAAATCAGTTAAGAAAGAGTTAACTGATTTTTTTATGAAAACAAATCAAATTAAGGATTTTAGAAAATTTGAAATTTATTTAACTCAAGTAGAATATGTAAACGGTGAATACTTGAATATTGAATAATTTGATTAGGACATAAAACTAGTAAGAAAGGTAAGAGTAAAATAATAATAAAGTTATTGTTTGCATAATCTTATAATGGTGAAGATATGAATGAAGATGTAAATAAAAAAATATCTTTTGAAGATCTAATTTTGAGATATCTTATTGAAAAAATATTAGGTGATAAAAATACAAGTTAATGTTTTATCGCAGTTTTGTTTAAATTCTAATATAGTGTTATTATTCTCTTGTCTTAATTATTGGTCAAGTAATTAGGAATGGAGGTAAAGATGAATAATAATTACTTAACTGATGTTGAATTTAATGTAGGTATATACATAAGATTATCTCAAGAAGACAGGGACAAAGACAAAAAATATGAATCTGATAGTGAAAGTGTTGCTAATCAAAAGGAATTATTAAGAGATTATGTTAAAAAGAATAATTTTAATTTAGTAAATGAATATGTAGATGATGGATTTTCTGGAACTGATTTTGATCGACCAGGTTTTCAAAAACTGATGGAAGATATCAAAAATAAGAAAATTAATTGTGTTGTTGTAAAAGATTTATCTAGATTAGGTAGAGATCATGTTATGACAGGCTATTATATTGAAACATTTTTCCCAGAGAATAATATAAGGTTTATATCAATCTTAGAATCTTATGATAGTTTTAAAAATCAGGCTAGTAATGATTCATCAACATTCATAATTGCTTGTAATGATTATTATAGTAAACAGAACTCAATAAAAATAAGAAATGTATTAAATGAAAAAAGACAAAAAGGAAAGTTTATTGGTAGTCTACCTAGTTATGGATATATGAGAGATCCTGAAGATAAAGGTCATCTTATTCCTAATCCTGAAACAGCTCCAATAGTAAAGAAAATATTTAAATGGAGAGTTGATGGCATTGGACCATCAGAAATTGCCACTAGACTAAATGATGAAGGAGTACCAACACCTAGTGCTTACAAAGGAACAGCATATTCATCAAGATTGATAGATGCAACTAAGTGGAATATATCTACTGTGAGAAAAATACTAGATAATAGAATTTATACTGGAGATATGGTTCAGCATACTCAAGCAAAAGTTAATTATAAGTCAAAGAAGAAAGTAGCATTAGATAAAAGACTTTGGTTAGTTGTTGAAGATACACATGAAGCATTAGTAGATAAAGAAACTTTTGAATATTGTATAAATATTAGAAAAAGTAATACAAGAGTGTGTAAAGCTAAATTAGATCGAGAAATAAGAATGTTTGAAGGAGTTCTTTTTTGCAAAGAGTGTGGTAATAGATTATCTGTTCAATATCATAAAAAAGCAGATGTTTGGAGTGTTAATTGTAATAGATATTCTAGAGATCCTATTAGACAAAGATGTGGTGCACATTATTTTCCTTATGATCAATTAGAAAAACAACTTATTGAAAAGATAAATAATGATATTAATGTATATATAAAGAAATTAGATATAAAAAAATTAAATAATGAAATTACTAAAAAGATTACTAAAAGTACAAATGAAATAGATAAAATTATAAGCCAACATGAAGCCGAAAAAAATAAGATAACTAAAAAATTATCTATTTTATACGAAGATAGATGTAATGATATTATTTCAGCAGAAATGTATAAGGAACTATCAAAGGAATGTGATGAAAAACTAAAAAAGATTAATGAGGCTATTCAAAAAAAACAGATAGAGAAGTATCAAATAAAAAATGCACCCAATGTAGTTCCAGATTATACAAAAAAGATTAAAGAACTATTAGATTTAAAAAAATCAAATAAAGAAATATATGATTTATTAATTGAAAAAATAGAAATAGATAATAATAGAAATATAGAAATAAATTACAAATTTAATGTTATTCCGAAAACAGAGTTTGCTTATGTTAAACCACCTTTTTCTAGAAGAAAAGAAACAAAACCACGAGCAAAGAAGAAGGGGTAAATTACTATACATAAGGAAACCCACGAGGTGGTGATGGTGCGGAAGTAATCTACGCCTTACGCAACAGCCCAACTCTTTCCAATCTAGTCTTAACAGAACTAGGTAAGCAAGGCCAAAATATTCGTAAGGCTTATCAACGTAAACTAACATCTAATCCATCAAAAGATTATTACTTCATGCATAGAAATACTGGTGACACAGAAAGTATTATTGTAGAATATGGATTTCTAGATAGTACTAAAGATGATGTATCACAAATAAAAAATAACTGGAAGAACTATGCAGAAGCAGTAGTGCAGGCAGTTTTACAATATATAGGTTATACTGGTGGAAATGTTAATAAAGATAATATATATACGGTAAAAAAAGGAGATACGCTATATGGTATTTCTAGAAGATTTGGTATTCCAGTGTCAGAAATAAAACAAATTAATAATTTAACAAGTGATATTTTATCGGTAGGTCAAGAACTCTATTTAACTAATACTCCAGTTGAGGGAGATACCTATACAGTAAAACCTGGAGACACTTTATATGGCATAGCATCTAAATATAATATGTCAGTAGATGATTTAAAGGCATTAAATGGGCTTTCTAGCAATCTTTTATCAGTAGGACAGGTATTATTAGTCAAGAAAGAAAATAACGTTCCTATGGGGGAATATGTAGTAAAAAGAGGGGATACCTTATATGGTATAGCAGAACAGTTAGGAACTACAGTAGATGAATTAAAGCGGTTAAATAATCTTACTAGTAATATATTGTCAATTGGTCAAGTATTACTTACTAATAGTAGTGGTATTACTGGGGAAGTAGTAGAAAATACCTATACTGTTAAAGCAGGGGATACTTTATATAGCATTGCTAAAAAGTATGGTATATCTGTAGATACTTTAAAACAAATGAATGGCTTAACCAACAATCTTTTAAGTATTGGTCAAACCATTATTGTTCCATAAAAAAATATTCTGAGATTTCAGAATATTTTTTAGATTCCAAGCATTAATGGAAAAACTATTAATACTGCGATAATTAAAACAGCAAAGAAGATAACGATAAATAAAATATTTTGACGTCCTTCTTGTTTTTCTTTTTGGGTTTCAGTGGCCATCGTATGAATTAATGGTTCTTCTACTTTAGGTTTTAAATCATCTGGTAGATCATCTTCTAAAGCAGTAGTATCAAATGTTGGAACAATGTCTTTTACAACTGGAGCAGGCTCTACTTGTTGTTCATTTCCAAGTACAATTGGAGTTTCTTCCATTACTGGATTTGCTTGTACAGCTTGTTGTTCTGGTTGTGGTTGAATATTTTCCTGTGCATTTTGATATAACTGATTATAGTCAAAGGTAATATTGTCGCCATTACCTTCAGGTACATTTAAATCTTTATTTTCTTCCATATCCTTTGTTCCTTTCTTTTATGGCAATATTGCTTTTGCATAAGTACTTAGGAATAAGAATCCTAAGAACATACCTACTATGAACGCTAAAATAAGGGCATCAGAGAAACCTGCTTGTTGAAACATTTTTAATGTATGTACTTTAGGCTTTTCTAAAGTGTTTTCTGCTTGTTCTTCCTTAGGTTCTTCACTAATAGATTCTGTACTATATACTCCTAATCCAGTTTCTCTTTCTTCAATAGTATGAATGTTTCCATCTTGCATGATAAGTCCATTTTGTAAATCTACTTGAATAGGATCTTGAACATTTGCTTGATATTGTGTAGCAACAAATAAATTTTTATTTTCTTGTTGAGTTAGATTATCCTTAGAAATAGAAGATAAATTGTTAAATCCTATCTCAGGCTTTACTTCTTGTTGCATATAGCTCATCATAGCATCTGTATTATTTGCTCCGCCAACTTGAAATTGCTTATGTTCTGCTTGTAATTCTTCTAATTGACTTCCCATAGGCTTTCCACTGTAAGAGTTATCTAAAACCATAGTTCCATTAGCAGTCTCATAAGTAGTAATTTCTTTTCCGTTAGCGTTTACAGTATCTAATTTATCTAAAGCAATTTGTTTTCTTTCGGCAACTTCTTTTCTCATGTATTCTAGAATTTCTAAGTATTCTTGATCTGTAATCTGATATCCCCATACTCTTCTTAGTGTGTTATTTAACTTTGTATGATTTTGAAAAGTAGTTAAATCAGGATTATCAGAAATAAAGTCTTCTAGGTCAGTATAAATTCCAGAAGAAATAAATTGCTCAATTTTATTTTGAATCGTTTTAAGGGCTAAATTCTTCCCATCTAATCGAAGCTTACTAAAAATATCTTTTTCCATATGCTTTCCCCAATTCTTTCTACTCATAATTATAACATAAAAAAAGAGAAATAGATAAAACATTTCAACATTTTATTGACAAAAATAATGTTACTTTAGAATAATATTACTTTTTTGTAATGTAAGATATAAATATTTATAAAATTAGAAATGAGTGATATAATGAAGTAGGTGGTAATAGTATGAAAGAAAAGTGGAAGCTAATGATTCAGAAAAACTATTTTCCTGCTTTAGTATCTCTAGCAGTTGTTATTTATCAGGCTATATGTTACTTTTTAGCGAAGTTTACTCCATTTGCTGCTCATGTAGTAGGTGGAGAAATTGATAATGCCATTCCTTTTTTACCTATTTTTATTATTCCTTATGTTCTATGGTATTTATTTTTAATTGTTGTTCCTTGTATGCTCTATCAAGAAAATAAAGAAAACTTCTACTGGTATTTAGTAACTAATTTTCTAGTGGATACTATAGCAACTATCATTTTTATTTTTTATCCTACTTTATTAATTCGCCCAGAAATACACGTTGACAACATTTTTACTTGGCTTGTGAGTCTCATTTATTGGGGAGATACACCAGCCTTAAACTGTTTTCCAAGTATTCACTGCGCAAGTTGCTTTATAGCAATATTTATTATGATAAAAGGTAATAAAATAAAAAAAGAATATAGGTTTACGACAAGTATATTTGCTATCCTTATTATTGCTTCAACCCTATTTATCAAACAACATGTAGTAGTAGATGTAGTAGGAGCATTTATTCTAGCGATTGCTACAGTACTACTGGTTAAAATTACTTCCATTCATACTTTTGTTCAAAAAAAATTAGAAAGAAAAAGATAAATACTTTTTCTTTTTTGTATTTATCTTTATCCTTTTACAATCTTTTCAATAATTGGTTGATTTTCTTTTCTAACAGTTCCATTACCATCTTCAACCTTAGTAGATTTACAGATAGCATCTACTATTTCCATGCCACTAGTAACATGACCAAATCCTGCATATTGTCCATCCAAGAATTTACTATCTTCATGAACAATAAAGAATTGAGAACTAGCACTATCCATCATTTGAGATCTAGCCATAGAAATAACTCCTCTTACATGTGAGATAGAATTATTTATCCCATTAGCGCTAAATTCTCCCTTTATTTTATTAGGACTTCCACCAGTACCATTTCCAAGAGGATCCCCCCCTTGAATCATAAAACCATCAATAATTCTATGAAATGTTAATCCATCATAAAAATGATTATCTACAAGTGATAAGAAATTTTCCACTGTAATTGGAGCTTGTGTAGCATCTAGTTCTACCTCAATAGTCCCATAATTCTTAACTATAATTTGAACTTTTTCCATTCTATACCTTCTTTCGTTATAATAATTATATCATATCTAGGTAGGAATGATTAGTGCTATTATTTGTAAATCCCTTTTTTATCATATTTTAATTTTTCTTTTATTTGTGCTATAAATGGTCGCATTCTTTTATATGCTTTTTCACTTAGTTCAAGTTCATATGTTATTCCTTTTCTTTGTTCGGCGATTAAATGTATAGCATTCCTATAACTATATATTTCAACGATATCATCAGCAAGATTAACAATTCTTCCATTAGAAGTTTTAATGTTATGAATTAATCCCAACTTCTCAGCTGTTTTACATTTATCATCAAATCGAACTTGAGTCTCATCCTTTTTTCTTTCTTGTATATGATAAGGAATGATAGTGTCACCATTATGAATAAGTTCTTTATTAAGTTTATTTAATTTATCCGCCGGAATACTAATTTTAGCGGGACATTCATGATATTGTAAATCATGAAATTCTTTTGTGTCTGAATAATAAGTATATAAAATATAGTGGATTATAGCTTCATAGATAGTAGCATAAGCAAATATTTGATGTCTTATTTGAAAAATTAAATTTTCATCTTTGGCTTCTAAGCCCTCATATAACTTATAAGCAAATCTAATTCCTTTGAATTCTTCAATAATTCTTTTTTTTAGATTAATATCTTCGATAAAATCAATCTCATTTTCGTACCATTGAGCGTCTGGTAAATAGTTGTTACAGTATTTATAAATTTCCAATTTGATATTATTTGTTAATGGCATAACTCCTCCTAAAATCAATACATTTAAATTATACCTTATTAAATGTAAAAAAGCTAGGATAGTTTCTAGTGAAAGTTTTTATAAGATAACAATACAACATTTTCCACATGATACGTGTTTGGGAACATATCAAATGGGGTTATTTCTAAAATATTATATTTTTCTTTTAAAATATTTAAATCTCTAACTAAAGTCATTGGATCACAAGAAACATATACTATTTTTTCAGGTTCTAAACTTAGAATAATATCAATAGTTTCTTTATTTAGCCCAGATCTTGGGGGATCAATGATGATACTAGTAGGTTTTTCTTTTAGTTTCTTAGTTTCAACACCTGCATCTCCGCAAATAAATTCAATGTTAGAAATATCGTTTATTTTAGCGTTTTCTTTAGCATCTAAAACAGCTTCTTTGCACTTTTCAATTCCAATTACTTTTCTAACGTCTCTACTTACAAATATACCAATTGTGCCAGTACCGCAATATAAATCAAGTACTGTATCTTCCTTAGTAGGATGCAGGTATTCTTTTACTTTTCCATAAAGTAGTGGGGTAACAGAATCATTAATTTGGAAGAAAGAAGGAAGAGATACTAGAAAATTGAAATCCACAATTGTGTGCATAACTTTTTTTTCTTCCTCATAAGTAATTTCTTTTTGATTACTTCTTACAATTACTTTTCCTTGATTTGTTGGCAAATTTTTTATATTTTCATTAATTTTTTCATCTAGTAATAGACAATTATCAATAGGAATGAAGTGATAACTTTCTTCTTCGAAGTATCCTAACTTATGATTTTCATTTTGGAAAGTTGCTTTATTACGATAGTGAAATGGATTAGGACTTGCAACAATATCCTTTAATGTAACACTTTCTAATCCATATCGATTTAATATGTTTCTCATTTTATTTTGTTTATAATCTAGCTGTTTTAAATAGGGCATATGAAGGAGTTGGCATCCGCCACATTTAGGGTAGTAAGGACAATTATTTTCTATTCTATCCTCACTTTTCTTTAGGAAGCGAACTACTTTTCCTTCCATGAATTTCTTTTTAGCTTTTGTAATTTCTACTTCGACTATTTCACCTGGAATTGTATTAGGAATAAAGATAATCTTATTATTGATTCTTCCAATTCCTCTTCCTTGGTGATCTAAGTCTGTAATTGTAACTTCCTTCATAATACCGCCTCGAAAGTATTATATCACACCTAGGAAATTGTGCCTATTAGTTTTAGAAAATTGTAACTAATTGTGCTTATTTTTTCATTATTGCTGTTTATTTCTCTTTTTAATTCTTTTTCCATTTCTTCTTTTTCCTTTTTCACTTCCCCAAAACATTCAAAGTATAAATAGATAATTTCATTTTCTTTCATCTGGGAGAAGTTTTCAAGCAAGAACTTTTTTCTTTCTATTTCAGTTCTAGTAGCTAAAATTGGTTCATTTTTTCCTAACTCTATTAAAGTTAAAGGTAAAAAGTCAATTTTATGAACATTTCTTAAAATCATACTTTCTTCCTCTAATAATAGGCAAGACTTTTTAATGATTTTACCACTACTATTTAGTAAAACTGCAATAATATCTTGGTTATTTGTAAAGAGTACTGCTGAAATTTTTCTTTTCTTTTTAAAAATTTCAGTTTTATTTTTAATAAGCTCAAAAGAAGTTTCATCTATTTTGTTTTCATGGATTATCATTTTTTGAAAAACATCATTTTTCACTTCAAAGATAGGAATCTTTTTTATGTGCATAATTTTATCTTTTTTATTCCACTCATAAAAGTCATAATAAATTGTTTGAAAATTTACATAGATATCATAAACAAATGTCATTTTTTTCCTCCTAAAAAAATGTATATGAAAAGAAATAGTGCTCCCAAAGGAAAACACCAACAAAAAACGTCGTTACTAATAAAATGGATATATTGATGGAAATTATACCCAACAGAAAATAAATTCAAAAAGCAAATGATCGTTATTATTCCAGTTAGAGTAAGAATGATACCAGAAAATAGAAGAAGTGATCGTAATAACATGAAATCACCTAATTTATTTTATTAAACTAATTCTCTTTTTATTTATTAATTGTAGAAAATAAGATATAATGTATTAGGTGATGAAAATGGATTTTATAGAAATGTTAAAATATATTTTACTGGGATTTGTTCAAGGATTTACTGAGACAATTCCTGTTTCTTCTAGTGGACACTTGATGATTGTAAAATCACTTATGGATTTAAAAATAGACTTTGATACTTTGGCAATTATTACTAATTTTGGAAGCTTAATAGCCATTATTATTTTATTTAGAAAAGATATTATTAGTTTAATTAAAAGCTTCTTTGGCTATTTAGCAACTAAGAAAGAAGAATATAAAAGTGAATATAAGTATTGTTGGCTAATTGTACTTGGATGTATTCCAGCTGGTTTAATGGGATTAGTTGTTAGTAAGTTAGATTTATTTGCTAAAATAGAAAATAATATTAAAATTGTTGGTATTTCTCTATTGATAACTGCATTTCTTCTATTTTTAATCCGTAATTTTAAAGGACATAAGGATGATTCTGAGATTACTCCTAAAAATGCTTTAGTAGTAGGTTTCTTCCAAATATTAGGTTTATTTCCAGGAATTAGTAGAAGTGGTTCAACTATAGTAGGTGGAATGACACAACAAATGAAAAGAGATACTGCTTTTAAATATTCTTTTATGCTATATATTCCTATGAGTTTAGCAGCTATGCTTTTAGAAGTAGGGGATTTATTAGATGCTTCTATTAATACAGTGACTTGGATTTATTATGGTGTTGCTATGTTAGTTGCAGCTGTAGTAACATTCTTAGTAACAAAATGGTTTAGAAATATTGTAAATAATGGAAAATTAATTTATTTTACAATTTACTGCTCTATTGTTGGAATACTTGTTATTTTATTTTTATAAAAAAGCTCGATATTAATCGAGCTTTTTTTATTCTTCAGGTTCTGGTTTAGGATCCGGTTTTGGTTCTGGATCTGGGTTTTCATTGGTGTTTGAATTAGTATTTGTATTCGTGTTAGTGTTGGTATTAGTATTGGTATTTGTATTTGAATTAGTATTCGTATTTGTGTTGGTATTACTATTTGTATTCGTGTTAGTATTTGTGTTTGTGTTAGTATTCGTATTTGAGTTTGTATTCGTGTTGGTATTAGTATTTGTATTAGAACCTGGCCCTTTTTCTACAACAGTAATTTTACAGTTAGCTGTATATTTTCCATCTTTTGTAGTTACTGTAATCGTTGCCTCTCCTGGAGCATTGGCTTTAATTGTAATATAGTCATTATTAGCTGTTACTACTTTGATAGAATCAGAATGAATACTATTATTCCATGATACTTCTTTATTAGTAGCATTTTTAGGAGTAACATTAACCATAATATTTTTACTTTCTCCCACTTTTAAAGTAAGGGAAGTAGCACTTAGTGAAACTCCTGTAACTCCTACATTAGTAGGTGTTCCTTTAGATACTACCACAGTAATAGTTGCTTTTTTCTTTCCGTCCTGTGTAGTTACAGTAATAGTTGCTTTTCCTTCCGCTACAGCTGTTATAACACCATTTTTAACAGTAGCAACTTTATTATTGCTAGAAGTCCATGTAACATTTTTGTTAGTTGCATTTGATGGAGACACAGTTGCTTTAACGGTAATAGATTCTCCAACTTTTAAATTAGCATTTGCTCTATCTAGTGATACTCTTCCTACTGGTATAGGTTTATTAGAGTTTGAATTAGAATTTGTATTTTTATCTGTATTAGATGGTCTCACTTTTGCTTTTACAGAAATAATAATTTCAGTTCCAACATTACTTTCTGGATCTATTACAGAAATACTAGTTTCTCCAGGACCTTTTGCGATAATATGTCCATTTTGATCAACTGTAACAACATTTTCATTCCAGCTTGTCCATTCTAAATTCATGACAATAGTTTCATCTTCATTGATGATAGGAGATAAAGTTAATTCATCACCCTCTGTGATTGTTATTTTTTGTTTTTCAAAACGAATACTATTGATAGTAATATCTACAGCAGTTACTAATAAGGTTTGACTTTTTCTGCTCTTTTTAGATTTTACCGTAATAGTAGCAGTTCCTTTATTAATAGCTGTTATGACACCATTTTCATTAACAGTAGCAATTTCTGCGTTTGATGTAGACCATTCATATTTATCATTTTCTTGAATTTTAGTATTCGCAACAACTTCTGCTTGATAAGTAGAACGAAGCGCTAAAGTGATTTCATCTCTAGTAAGAGAGAAATGACTTTTTTTGTTAATTAAGAAAATTACTAGCCCAATAGCAAAGATAACTAAGAACACATAAAATGCGTATAAAGAATATTTTGTAATTTGTTTATTTCTTCTATATTCATTACCACTTTCTTCATTGATGGTAATAATTTGTTCATCATCATTGTTTGACTCTTTTTTATCAAATATTTTAGAAAATTCAATTCGTTCTTCAGTAGGAAGCTTTTCTTGCTCATTTTCCCTTGGTCTAATAGTATTATAAAAATCAAATTGTAATCCCGCATCTGTTAAATTCTCATTGTTATTACTACTGCTATTATTAGGAGCAACTTGTTGCTCAACTTCTTCACTAAAATCGTAGTTAAAGTAATCAATCTCATGCTCATCATTAGGAATATCATTTGCTTCTACTTTATTTTCCTCAAAAGGATTAGCCATAGCTAGTTCTTCTGAAGGGGAAGTTTCAGCTTCTTCAGTGACTCCAATTTGAATGTTTTCCTCTTCTGTATGAATTTCTTCTCTAGGTTCTTCAATTATTTCTGTTTCTTCCCTAGGTCCTTCGCTTTGTTCTTGATTTTGATCTTGAAGTTTTGCTTCTTCTCTTTCCTTTTTCCATTTATCAAAGATAGGATCAATAGATGTTGATATTTTTGAAGTATCTAGGTTTAGACTTTCTTGAGATCCATCTGCATTTGCACTATCATCAGCTATTGTAATAGGTGGAAGTTGTTCTTGTAAACTAGAAATTGGTTTTAAAACAACTTGTTCTCCATCCTCTTCCTCTTCTGTAATGGTAATAGGTGGTAATTTCTCTTGAATATCTGAAATAGGTGTCTCTGCCTCTTCAGTGACAGTAGAAGAATCCTCTTCTTCTTCATAGATAGTAACCTCATCTTCTTGTGGTTCTCCTTCATTAGTACTAGGTTCTTCACTACTTCCAAAAACACTTTCAATTGTTAATTTTTGTTCTGGTTCTTTTTCCTCATCATTTGAAAGAAGAGACTCTTCAACTTCTGCTTCATCTTCGAAAGTCCCTTCTTCATTAGGAATAGGTTGTCCAAACATATCATCAAAAATAGAAGAACTTATCATTCCGTCGTCATTTTTCATTGTTTCTTCTGTAATATTTTTTTTCTCTTTCATAATTCCACCTAATATCCCTCTATTATTATCTTAATTTTACGATAAATTACTCTAAAAAGCAACATTTCTTTCACTAAATTTTTAAGAAGGAATAGGATTAAAAACATTTGCATAGGATAAGAAAGAGAAAGTGTGATAGAATGAAAAAAATATTAGAGTCCCTTTTTTATTTGTTTTTCCCATTATTGATAGGTGGAATTGTAGGCTTTTTGATTTCTGGAAGTATTCAGTATGATAGTCTTATAAAACCTCCTTTAGCACCACCAGCGAAATTATTTCCTATCGCATGGAGTATTATTTATCTTTTTATGGGAATATCTTATTTTCTACTAATGAGAAAGAAAGATTATATTCCATTAGAAAAGATGATTTATTACTTACAATTATTTGTAAATGCTATGTGGTCTATTATTTTCTTTTTGTGGAAATGGAGAATATTTGCCATTCTATGGATTCTTTTATTAGATTTTTTAGTAATAAAAATGATTTTGCTATTTTATAATAGTAAGAAAATATCTGCCTATTTAAATATTCCTTATTTGATATGGATAGTATTTGCAACTTACTTAACAATTGGAATAGTAATTTTGAATTAAAAAAAGATTAGTCTTCTAATCTTTTTCTTTTAAAATGATGTTAGCAGCAGCAATTCCTGATAAGACAGCTCCTTCCATAGTAGTATAAAACTTTTGTCTTGTATAATCTCCTGCTAAGACAAGTCCTGGGATTGGTGTTTTTTGCATAGGGCGGTCCTGATCATGATTAGGACCTAAATTATAAAATTTATCTTTATGTCTTACTACACGAAAGTCAGTAACATCTTTTTTAATATTTAAATTTATTTTTTGAAAGTCTTTTAGAACTAGTTGGAAAATCTCCTGATTATTTTTTTGTAAATAATCATCAGGATTAGATAAAATAATGGATATTCTTCCTTTGGATTTTGGAAAAGTAGTATGGGACTCTTCTGTGAAACTAGCAAGAATTGTATTAGGTGCAAATGTAACTCTATCAAAATCTTGAATTGGTTTTTTAAGCTCTAATTGTACGGTTATAGCCGATGTAGTAGGAATTTTCAAAAACGGTTGGATAAAAGGAATATGCACTAGATTTTGAACAATTCTTTTTGCATTTCCAATATCTGTTGCAAGAATAGTATTATGGGAGTGAATAGAACTACCATTAGATAATTTCACACCAGTTACTTTAGAACCATCAAAAAGAATAGACTCTACTTTCATGTTAGTTAGAATTTCACCTCCATTTTCTCTTATTTTAGAAGCAATAGGATTTGCAAGTGCTTCACTCATTCCCATTTTATAAGCACCTATTCGAATATTGATGAGTCGTGATAAAGAAGGGTAAAAAATTCCAAAAAATAGTTTAGAAGAGTAGTTATCTTTTGGTTGAAAAAATATTCCAGTACTAAGAGGTGTTAAAACATTTTCAATAATATTATTTGTTATTTTCTTTTTTTCTGCATATTCTAAGATACTATCATTATCTAATGTTTTTGGATGAAATGCATAATCCTTAAATCCAAGTATAAATAATTTTGATAAGGACATTTTATCATGTAAGGATAGCATCTTATTGTTACCAATCATTCCTTTTATAAATGGAAATGGAAAATGAAAAGGGTCAATTCCTAGAATGATTGGCTTTTCAGGTGTTTTTATTTCTAGCTCTTTTTCCCAATTTACAATAGTATTTAGGGAAACATCTACTTCTTTTAATAGTTTTGGAAGTTCTTTGTAATATCCAATATGTCTATGAAAGCCAGATTCTATCATCATGCCATTATCATTCCAAGAAGAGGTTCTCCCACCTAAAAATTTTTCTTTTTCAATTAATAGAACTTTTTTTCTTTCTTTTGTTAAATAATAAGCGGCAGTAAGGCCCGCTAATCCAGCTCCAATTATAATAATATCATATTTCATAGTAGTTCCTCCTAACATTAGGGTAGCTACATTTATCAAAAATATGTGTTTTAAGAAAGAAAAAACAACTAAGATAGTTGTTTATTTAATAAGCTTTTTTTGTAAACAGTAAGGAATAACCTCATTAGATAATGTATTTGATAAAGGTGCTTCCTTTTCTTCTGTATCATACCATAAGAAGTATTCTATTTCTTCTGATGTGGAAAGAGTTCCTTTTAATTCTCCATCGTATTGAAATACATAGAAGTGAATAGGTGTTTTACCATCACTAGTGGCAATCTCATCAAATTCCATTACTAATTTAAATTTATCAATATCGAATTGGGCATCTGTGCCTAATTCTTCATGACATTCACGAATAGCAGCTTGTAGAGGCGTTTCACCATCTTCTACTCCACCACCAATCATTTGGTAGGTTTTTCTTTTTCTAGGTTTATCAATTAATAATTTTTGTTCTTTAAAAAACATCGTACCTACTACTTGAATCATAATAATCTCCTTGCTTTCTTTAGATATTATACTAAATTTCTTTTGTTTTTTAAATACGAAAATGACAATTATTATTTAGCTTTAGGTGGTTCTGTGAATTCTTCTGGTTGAATAGAATTTTGTTTCATGCTTTCAAATTCTTCTATAATCACTTTTTTCATTATATTAGCAGTTCCTAAATCTATAGCGCCACTTAAATATCTTCTATTAATTTCTTTTATAATTTCTGCTTCTTCTTGTTCTAACTCTTGTGCTGTCTTCAAAATAGAGTAGGGAACCCCATTAAATCTTTTAGGGTCAAACATATATCCCTTTGTAGGCGTAATTCTAATCTGTAGCATTTGTTCTATTTTTATTAAAACAGCATTTTTTTTCTTTTTTTCTTCTTGTACTTTTCTTTCACTCTGTTCTTTTTGCAAACTTTCTATTTTTCTTTGCATACTAGAAAGCATTTCATCCTTTGAATCAAAACTAGAGGTATTTACTGGTTTTCCTTCTTCTTGCTTACGTTTTATAAAATTTTCTTTGCTATTTTGGTTTCTTAGAATGTCTTGCTCTATTAGTCCTAAAAGGGAATCAGTGCTATTAGGATTATCTGTTTTAGCAAGTCTGTTACGTAATTGATCTAGATAGATAAGATTTTTAAAGTCAATTTCTACTATATTATTGTGATAATAATCAAATAGTAATCGAGTTATTATCCCGGCTGCATCGGTAAGATTAATATCATTTTTTTGGATCCATCTTACACCATTTTTCCCAAATATGCAGCGAAAAATTCTTTGATCTGGTTCACTTAGTAATTTTCTTTTTTTGGGATGCATTTTTTCTAAGACACTTAATAGTGCTTGTAAATGTCTCTTTCTTTCTTCAATGATTTGTTTGGTTTTCATTTCTGCTAAGGCTATGTCACTTACATCAATAAATTCTTCATCGTGTAGGTAATCACTACCAATCTGTATTCTAGTGACGGTGATATTTTCTTGAGGGATGAAATCGGCTATATATTCATCCCCTTGGAAACCATTATTGTAGTGCCCCATTAAAGCACTAGAAACAAATGGCTTTTTGATATTTAAACCTTGTGTTTTAATTTCATAGCATATTCCCACATCAGGAACCCCAATAATCGTTTGATAAAGCCCTACTCTAATAGTATTAGATAAGGAAGTTCCAGAATTATGAACATTTCCATAAGCAGAGTAAACCATACTTTGGTTATCACTCATATAGATTCCTACTTCATTTCCATCAGTTCTTTTGTTTTGGGTATCACTAATAGTTTTTTCAACAGGAGTAAAATCAACTCCAAAAAAGTGAAAGTCTTTTAATTTTGGATATTTAATTACAACTCCTCTATATAAAGTTTCTGGTATTTTTGTTTCCATAGCATACTCCTATCTTTTTTCATTTTATCATAGATTTAAAAATAATGGAATTTTATAGCATTAATTGATATAATAACATTGACACTAAAATAAACTAGTGTAGTAGTAAGGGTGTGAATATGGAAGAAAACTATAGAAAATACATAGAAGAAAATCATTCTTTTGATAAGATGACGATGTTAGGAATCATTTGTTTCATTATTGTAATTGCAGGTGTATTTGGCTTTGTATATGAATTTATTTTCTACTATTTTAATAGTGGAATGAAACAGTTTTTTTGGCGTGGAGGAAACTTCTTGCCATGGATCAATATTTATGCGATTGGGTCAGTATTTATTTATCTTTTAACTTATAGACATCGTAAAAGTGCTTGGAAGGTTTTCTTGATTAGTACAATTCTTTGTGGTGTTTTAGAGTATATTGCCGGATGGGGAATGTATGAAATAGGAAATGGTTTTAGATGTTGGGATTATAATTCAGAAATATTGAATTTTGGAAATATTAATGGATTTGTCTGTCTTAGAAGTGTTTTATTCTTTGGTGTGTCTAGTTTACTATTAATTTATGGAATTGTTCCACTTTGCTTTGTCTTAGCAAAAAAGATGAACAAGAAACTTTTTTTAACAATTAGTATTACGTTAGTTTCTATTATTTTGTTGGATGAAATCTATAATTTGGCGATTGCTAGAATGTTAGATTTAAAAAGGGCATCTGATGTTTATAAAAGCATAGGATTTCACTATGTTGATTTTTAATAACATATGTGTTAGAATATACCTCATTATTTGAAGGGGGATTATATTATGAGAGAAGCAACTGTAGAGTTAGAGACAGTATTAACATATTTGAAAGCTATTTTTAATGCAGAATCAAAAGAGGAAATCGAAGAGATTAAACAAGAACTATTAGATGGTTTAAGAACTAATGGAATGTCAGAAGAAATGCTTGCTGATTATTCTGCTGCACTAGATAGAGCAGAAGCAAGCTTTGAAAGCGGAGAAATTACTTTTGATGAAAATGGACAATTAGTAAGAAATGAAAACTATGTACAAGAAGGTACAACAGTAGAACCTAATGGAACACCAGAGATTGGTTCTCAAGCAACAACTGCTGCTGGAGTAGCACTTGGATTAGTTACATCTGCTATAGTAGTAACTGTAGCATTAAGAAAGAAATTCTCTAAAGCAAAACAAAAAAGATTATAAAAAGAAGCACAATCTTTAAAAATTGTGCTTTTTTATATGTTTAATTCTGATTCAATTTGTTTCATCATATCAGAAGTTAATAAATTTGAATCATATTCGATAACAATTTTAATTTTTTCACGTTCATCGTATTTTCTTAATAAATAGTTTTCATAAAAATTACTCTCAACTTTTTCGATTCCTTCTATTTCTAATAAAGCCTCTATTGCTCCTTGAAAACAATATTCACAGCATAAGTCATCTCTAATGATTATATACTTAGCTTTTTTTCCTTTTGTGTGCTTATCAAAAGACAGTACAGAAGGAATTTTTAATATATTTAGAAATAAACAAATTTCCATTTTTATTATTCTAGGGGTTATTACATTGGAATCATATTTTAAATAAATCTCTAACAAATTATCCATATTTACTGTTGCTTTTAAGATACCATTTAAAGACAGTAAATATTCTTGAAGTTCTTTATGTCCCCAATCATTAATTACAATACTGAATTCTTTCATACTGTTCCTTCCTTACATGCGTATAAAAAAATAGTACTCAATCTAATAAAGACTAAGTACTGAACCCAATATAGGATAGTACTCAACTTATCAAAATTAAGCGTTTCCTTTTTTAACAAGGCATTTTCTATTGCTGCCTGAAAAGTCAGAGTTCCTATAAATCTGGTGCGTTAGTACCCCGCATTTTGAAATTTATATTAAGACAACCATTGTAGCATAAATCTTGAAAAAAGAGTCAAAAGTTTTACTTGTTCACTTGCTTAACTATTATAGTTATTATATAATTTTAGTAGGAATATTTGATGTGAGTGTCGTCCTCCAATCTTGTAAAAGAAAGGAGGTAGATATTGATGAAAACTAAGACTTTTATTTTGAAAGTTTTAAAGCTCATTGCTATCATTTTATTACTCTCTACCTTATTGGTGCTAGCGATAAAAAAATAGACACTCTTTCAGCATTGATAGAGTGTCAATTCGAATAATTTAGAGGCGACATTCACTTGCGAAATCAAATGTTCCTCTTTTTTATTGTATGCAAGTCTCCTTGTCATATTCATGATAACATAAAAAAGGGATTTTGACAAGTTTTCTATATATCAAAGTTCGAATAGTTCGAACGAATTTTTTAATGGTGCCTGTGGTGGGACTCGGACCCACACGTTGTCGCCAACACTGGATTTTGAGTCCAGCGCGTCTACCAATTCCACCACACAGGCATAATCAGATTATAGCATAAAAATAGAAAAAATAAAATTATTTTTATGAAAAAGGCAAAAGATTCCTTTTATTTATTATCATATTTATAGTATAATGAACTTAGAAGGTAGGTGGTATATTGAAATTCTTAAAGAAGCACAAAGGTTATTTTTTAGCATTTTTAATACCACTTGTTATTTATTTTTTGTTTTTTCTTTGGAAAGGCTGTTTTACAGATAAAACTATATTAAGTTCTGATATGCATGATCAATATATGCCTCTTTTTCAATATTTGAGGAATGTACTACATGGAGATGCTAGCTTTCCTTATACTTTCTCAAAAGGGTTAGGTGGGGGAATGTATGGAACTTTATTTTATTATTTTGCTAATCCTTTTAATTTATTAGTTTATTTTTTTGAAGATATTCCGTTATTTTTAAATTTATTAGTTATTTTAAAATTAGCTCTTTCAGGTCTTACTTGTTATACTTTTTTAAAATATAAGTTTAAGGATGAAAAATACTTACTCATTTTTGCATTAGCGTATGCTTTTATGGGTTATAATATTAATTATTATGTTAATGTCATGTGGTTAGATGGAGTGATTCTTGCCCCGCTTGTCTTATTAGGAATTGAAAGAATATTAGAAAAAAAAGGAGATTGGTTATATCTTCTAACTCTTTTTTTTACTATCTTTTTAAATTACTATATTGGATATATAGTGGTTGTTTTTTCTTTTATTTATTATATCTATGCTTATTTTTTGAAATATGGAAAAGATTGGAAAAAAGAATTCAAACAAATTTTGCATTTTACCATTATTACGATTTTAATTGGAATTACTACTTTCTTTATTTTAGTACCAAGTGGCTTAGAACTTCTTGGGGTAACACGTGCTACTTTAGCAGGAGGATCTAAATGGATTAATCTTAATTTCTTAGATTTTATAGCTCCTACTTATATAGGCTTTGGTAATCTTATTAATCCATTAAATTATTTTGGCTTTTGTATTTTTATTGGGACAGCAATGGTTCCAATTATAATTTGTTATTTTTGTAATAAAACAATAGAAAAAAGGGAAAAAATAGCTACTACTATTCTTTATGCCTTATTTTTATTACCAATAGCAATCCCATTTTTTAATAGGTTTTGGCATATGTTTACTATTCCGATAGCGTTTAATTATCGCTATAGTTTTTTAACAACTTTATTTACAATTATTATAATAATTCGTACTTTAAAGGTATTAGAAGTACCAAAGAAACCATTACTAATTTATTATATTATTTTTATTATTTTATCTTGTTCTTTGGCGTATACTTCTTTCGTAGTCCCAGAGTATTATGTTTTTATCAATATTTATAAGATAATTGTAACCGTTCTTTTAGTAGGAGTGAATATTTATTTATTAGTTAAAAATAAGATAAAAATAATGCTTATACTACTATTTTTAGAACTTGTTTCTAATTTAGTTTGGATAGGATATGATTCTAAATTATATCTTGATAAAGAATACAGAGATAATAAAGAGAAAATAACAGAGTTTTCTAGTTATTGTAATAAAAATAAAAGATGTGAGACAAAGTTAGATTATGTATTCAATGATTCTATTTTAGGAAATTATAATGGTGTAAGTTTATTTTTATCTACTATGAATGGAAATGTAACCTCATTCTTATCATCAGCATCTAATTATTCGGATGATAGAAATTATTTTATATATCGGACAGATATGGTATTAGATATGTTACTTGGAATAGAAATAGTAGAGTTAAGGGAGCCAAATTTAGATTATGAGCTATTAAAAACTTCTGAGATAAATAATCAAATTTTTTATTTATATAAAAATCCAAATGCTCTTAGTTTAGGATACTTAGTTTCTCCTAAAATAAAGGATTTTCATTCTGAAAAAGAGGGATTTATCTTTTTACAGGAATTGTTAAATACAATGGATGATAACGAAAGAGAATATTTTATAGAATTACCTATAGAAAAAGTAAGCGATAAAGAATATATATTAAAGAAAGATAAGAAATACTCCTACTTATATTTATATGGAAATGAAGTAGCTAAGATTAATGGAGAAAAATTAACAAAATTATTGTTATCCGCTAATGATTATGGAGTTATTTATGATGAATATGGAGATACTTTAACATTTTCTTTTGAAGAAGTAGCTGATCATTTTAAAGTATATGTTTTAGATGTATCTAAATTAAAAGAATTTAGAAAAGATAAAGTGGAGTTAGTAATAGATGGAAATCTTGGAAATAAAATAGAATCTCATATTGAAGTATCTGACGAATCAACCTTATTTACTACTATTCCTTATGAAAAAGGATGGAAAGTAAAGGTAGATGGAGAAAAAGTAAATTATTATAAAGTAATTGATACTTTTTTAGCATTAGATTTAGAACCAGGATATCATACTATTACTTTTGAATATCATGTATATGGATTAAAATTAGGAATTCTTATGAGTATTATTAGTTTCCTTTTGCTAGTGGCCTATGAATATAGAAAAAATAAAAAAAGTACTATTCATTAGTACTTTTTTCTTGATATTTAGATTCAAATAGGTTATTTTCTTCTTCTTCTTGATGCTCTATTTCTATTTTAGGAAGTTCATCGATACCCCCTAATCCAAAATAATCAAGAAAGGCATTTGTAACACCATATTGTTTAGGTCTACCTGGTAAATCAGATTTTCCTACTTCCTGGATTAAATTTTTAATCATAAGTTTTCTAAGAACATAGCTACTATTAATTCCTCTAATTTCGTCTATTTCCATTCTAGTAATTGGTTCATTGTAAGCAATAATTGCCAAGGTTTCTAAGGCAGATTGGCTTAAATTAGAGTTTTCCTCTTCTTGAGTAATTTTTTTGTAATATTCTTTATGTTCTTTTTTAGTAGTAAGTTTAAAGTGCTGCCCTAAAAGTTCTAGTTGTATTCCTCTTTCTTCACTTTGATAATCTTGGTATAACTCTTTAATGGCATTTTTTACTTCTTCTGGATTAGCTTCTAAAACATTACATATTTCTGAAATTGTTAGTCCATCACTACCTTTTACAAATAATAATCCTTCAATAGCGGCTTTCATTCTTCACCTCGTTTTTCTTTAATGACAATGTTGTCAAAGTTTTTTGTTTGTTCAATACTAATTTCTTGCTTTTTAGACATACTTAAAATAGCTAAGAATGTAACTACGATGTATTCTTTTGTAGGTATATCAAATAAGTCTTCAAAAGATACTTGTTTCTTTTCTCTTAAAATATCTCTTATTTGAACACATCTTTTACCAACAGAATACTCTTTATTCGCAATTTTGGTATTTAATGGTTTCTTAAATTCTTTTGAGTTTAGGAAGTTTTGAAAGGCTTTTAATAAATCATCTAGAGAAATTCCAAAGTCTACTTCTTCGTTTTCTTTAAATTCTAATAAGTCACTAGGTTCTTTTGTATAGACTTCTTTACGGTATTCCTCTAATTCTTTAAAGGCTTTTGTACTTTCTTTATAGTATTGGTAATCAAGCAACTTTTGAATTAATTCTTCCCTAGGATCTTCTTCTTCCTCTTCCTCTTCTGTTTTTGGCAGTAATACTTTTGATTTCATTTCTACTAGTTCTGCTGCCATTACTAAGTATTCACTAGCAATATCTAGATTCATTTCTTCCATTTTTTCAATATATTCTAAGTATTGTTTTGTTATTTCTACAATAGAAATATCACAAATATTAATATCAGACTGTTTTATTAAATGAAGGAGTAAATCTAATGGGCCATCAAATGATGGTAAGGTAACTGTATATTCCATAAATCCTCCTTCTTAATTATAAACATTATAATATTTTTAAAAATAAAACTCAATACTTTCTCTTTTTCTGTAAACTTTAAAAAAAATTACTTTTTTTTTTTAGAATTTTAAGATATACTATATATATAGATAGTAAAGGGGAATTTATATGATATTAAGAAAGCCTTATGCCTTTTTAATTAAGCATTTTAAACAAATGCATCTTATATTAACTGTTTGTATGATTTATTTAATCTACAGAACAGAATTGATGATTAGCTTTTTAAATGAATATATTAACTCAGTAACTTCTGTAATAGGACAACCAATAGTTTCCTCTTTATATAATATGTGGGTTATTATATTACCAATTCTTATATTAGCGTTCTCTGTAGTTTTATTAATTACAATGAGAATTAAAGATAAACCTAGAACTTATTATATTTTAATGATTGTTGCCCATATTGTCATAATAGCAACTTATTTTTATGGGTATACAGTTTTTGATAAGATGCAGAAAACAATTGTTGATTTAAGAACAGTTAATGCATTAAGAGATATTTTTATTTACTGTATTGTCATTCAAGGAATTTTCTCTGTTGTATCTTTAGTACGTGGTGTAGGATTCGATGTTAAGAAGTTTGACTTTGGTTCTGACTTAGATGGTCTTGAATTAACTGAGGAAGATAATGCAGAGTTTGAAATCGATATTGATTTTGACATTAATGATAAAACAAGAAAAGGGAAAAGATACTTAAGACTTTTAAAATATAAATATAAAGAAAATAAGTTTATAGCTCATATTATTATGGGAGCATTAGCCGCAGTAGCAATCTTCTACGTTTATAATAACTTTAATATTTATAATAAGACAAGCCCAGAGGGAGTTAATTTCAATATGAATGGCTTTACGATGGGAGTAAGTAGAAGTTACTTATTAAATCAAAATTCTATTGGGTATACTATGGATGACCCAAATAAATATTTAGTAGTAGTAGAACTAAATGTAAAAAATAATTCTAGAAACCCTGCCGCATTCGCAACAGGAAACCTAGAACTTAATATTAACGGGATTAATTATCACCATGCTGAAAAATATGAAAGTATGGTAGTCGATTTAGGATATACTTATAAAAACCAAGAAATTAATAATAAAGAGTTTTCTAAATACTTATTAATTTATGAAATTCCTGCTAACAGAATCGATAGTAAATTAAAATTAGGATTTCATAATTCAGGTACAGGAGAAACTGCTTATGTAAGATTAAATCCAAAGAACATTAGTGCACAAGATAAAGAAACAAAGGAATATACCTTAGGAGATACTATGACTTTTGAAGGTAGTACTTTAGGAAATACAACATTAAAGATTGATTCTTACGAATTAAGAAATAAATTCACGCTTAGATATCGTTATTGCTCTACAAGATTAAAAAATTGTGTAGATTCTGTAGAGTATGTAAAACCTTCACAATATAATACAAATTATGAAAAAACGTTATTAAGATTAGATATGGACTTTAAATTTGATGAAAACTTTAAATCAGGTTCTATCACAAATGTTTATAATTTAATGAAAAATTTTATGAAAATTGAATATGAAATAGGCGGGCAAAAGAAAACACAAACAGTTTATTTAGGATCAGTAACAAGTAGGGTTGCTTCTAAGAATTCTTATTATATAGAAGTATTCCAAGAAATAAAGGTAGCGGATAAAATAACTTTAGTGTTCCAAGTTAGAAATAACATTTATAGATATTCTTTAAAATAGGGTATCAAAAGACAAAAAAGTATGTTATAATTTAGAAAGGATAGAGTCGATATGAAAAGATATCTTATATATATGGTAACCATTTTTACCATATTTCTTGTTCCTAAAGTATGGAATGTAGAGGCTATTGGGCTTTGTGATAACAAGGTTATCGCGGATTATCGAGAGCTCTTTAGTAATATCAATATTTATTCTGATTACACCATAGTAGATGGACAACCTACCTTTGATGTTACTATTACCAATATTCCAAGAAATGTCTATGTAGAAGATGTTACAACAGGAAAAACTTATAAATACGCTAGCTTTACTACAGAAAATGAATTAATTATTAAAGGATACAAGGAAAATCAAAAATTGACTTATCGATTTTATATGGAAGCAGAAGGTTGTTATGGACAAGTAATGGGAAGTAGATATGTTACTTTACCAAATTACAATGAGAACTCTAATGATCCATTATGTGAAGGAATAGAAGAATTCTCTTTATGCCAGAAATGGGGAGCATCACCTGTTTCTTACAACGATTTTGTTTCAAAGACAAACGAATATAGAGAAAAGAAAAGATTACAACAAGAACAAAAAATAAAAGAAAAAGTAGACGATAGTTTTAAAACAAAGGTATTAAACTTCATTGTTGACTACTATATTTTCTTAATTGGTGGCATTGCTGTTATCGTACTTCTCTTAGTTGCTTTAAAAACTTGGGCAACAGAAAAAAACGAATTTGATTTTAAAGTGTAGGTGAGTGTATATGAATAAGAAAAGAAAGAAAAAACTAATAATCTCCTGTTTACTCTTAATCTTATTAATTGGATTTAATGGAGTGATGTTGGTTAATGGATTAGGCGTAGAATTTGATGGAGCTGGCGGTGGTGGAGGCCAAAGTTCAGGCAGTTGTAGTAAACCTGAACATTGGTGCTTTAATTATGCTGGATTGGGGATTAGAATAACTTTAGTTGATAAAGATGGTAAAAGAGTTTCTGGAACCTCTTCTTATGACGTTGTAGGCAGACCTCAAAATACTAGCAGTGGAAGAAAAGTGTATGCTACGTCTGGACAATTGACTAGAAAAGAAGCAACTAGTAGTCAATTTTATTCAGCAAATGCTAAAGGACTTGATGGATTTATTTCTTATGTTGGAACAATAAATGGTGAATATGTTGGAAATGACTCTGAAACTTGGATGGGGGAAATTGGTAAATTATTTAACTGCTCAGATGTTAGTGGCTCTAGTCGCTCATGCTCAAGCGATTTTAAGAAATTTAAAACATATTTTGATAATGTAACTAGTCGCTTAGAAAAAGAAAAAGATAGCCCAACTATTTATACTGATTTAGATGTATTATTTACAGCACTAAAATGGAAAAAATCTACCGAATTAAGCCAAGATGAAATAGAAAACGTATACATTCTTTTTGAACCAACTTTAGCGACACATCTTGGAAAATTTAAATTAAAAGATGATGGTGGAGAAAATTGGTATGATACTAATTTGCTTTATGGTAGTATTACAGAAACGGCAATGTATAGTACATCAATCTGGCAAGCAGCAGTAGGTGGTAATGGAAGCCCTGGTCTTAAAACCACAAAGGAAGCTGCCGGATTTAATCCAGGCGGGGAAGGTATCGGAAATTTAAGAGATTTGACCACAGGTAGTGGAGTAGCTTGGATTAAATTATCAGATATTTTAAAGGCTGATAGTGTTGATTGCTATGCCGCTGTAAAATACATTAATAGTAAGTATTCTCCCGATTCAAGTGAATATCATAAAGCAATTGAAGGAGTAGTAGATGGAACTTATAAATGGAAAGATGAAAAAGGAAATGAATACACAATAGATAAGCCTTATAATGATTCTTATCAATACTTTTTTTTAAAAAAGGAAAATTATGAAAAAAGAGAAAAAATGGGAAAAAAAGCATCTTGCTATACTCCAAGAGTAAATTGTGATACAGCAATTAAATTTATAAATGAGTATTCTGGCTTAACAGTGCCATCAGGAGATTATGATACTGCTGTATCTGAGGTAGCAACTGGCAAATATATATATTACGCTAGTGATGTATACGAAACAAGAGATGAAGATGGTAATACGGTTTTTCACAAACCAGATTATGTAGTAATAGATAAAGCTTATTTAGATAGAGAATATTTACAAAAGGCTAAATATGGTAATGGAAAAGCATCTTGTAATGGTAAAGGCCTTTTATGTGAGGAAGCTTTGGCTGAAATACATAGTGATACCGCTAAATATGGAACGACTGGAAGTGCTAAATATAATGACAATATAGCAGCAGTACGTGGGGGGACATTTTCATATGAAACTATCGAAAAAGATGCTAGTGGAAATGATGTAACTGTAGTACGCAAAATGGATCGAGCATACCCAGAACATAGTAACTTATTGCCAGCAAATTATGGAAATGGGGAAGCTAGTTGTGATTCAAATGCAACTACAAGTTGTGGTACTTCAGCACTTATTAAAATAGACCCATGTGATAGTACTGCTAGTGGATATAATTATTATAAAGACTCATCTAACAAAAAGTATTGGTTAGAGTGTGGTACCGCTTTTATAAAAGGCGGCGTAGAATATAGTTCAGATAATACAGGACATGTTGCAGTAGAAACTACAAACGGTGGTATAGTAGGTAATCATGAATATTGCAAATTGTACTGTTATGAGGAATTTGAAACAAATTTCCCTGGAAAAGTAAAAAACGTTAAAGCGGGTCAAACCTTTGGATGGGGACAATCAGGCTTTAGGGATGATAATACGTATGGAACAATTCGTATTCATAAACAATGTAGTAATAAAAAAAGAACGGATGCAGAAGGACTAGATGGTGATGGCTATCTATATAAAAAGTGGGAAAATGATTACAAAACAAATGAAAAAAATTTGATAGATGGATATATTCAAAAAGGTGCAGCAGAAGATGCTAGAGCAAAATTAGATGAACAACATTTATATGGTGCTACTAGAACTTGCTGTCAGACTGAGACATATTCTTGTAAGGTAGGTAATAGATGGACAACTTGTACACGATGTAAAATTTGGGGATATGTAGGTTGGGCTTATTCTGGACAATCACACAATAATCAAGATAACTCTTTTGAAGGTTCTTCCAACTGGTCTGGTGCTTCTACACAGCCGGCAAGTGGAAGAGGAAGTTCTGCATGTGTTTTATCCTATTCAGAAGCTGAAAATACTGCTAGAAACCAAGCATACAATCAATTAACTAATCAAATAAATTCAGGTGCATCAAAATCTTCTAGTGCAAAAACAAAAGAACCAAAATTATTAGAAAAAATAAGACAATGTACTAATAATATAAAATATGTATATAAAACAGTGGTAACATTTTCATTTGAGGAACCTGAAAATCATTTCTATGGTTCAAATGATAGAATGTTTTCTAATCATGATGAGTTAGATGTGACACCTGTAAATGGGACAGAAGGATATAACACTGCTAATGTTAATAAAAGCAGCTGTACAACAAAACGAGTTCCAACTTATAGTTGTAGTGGAGATAGATTATCTGCTAAATGTGTTGTTGCATCTATTGAAAATGTATTGGATTGTACACAAGTTACGTGGGATATTAATGGAGAATGGAAGTATACTTATGCAGCTGGGGAATTTGAATGGTATTCATTAAAAACAAACAACAAATTAATGAATGGAACAAATAAAACTGGTGAAGGAGATGAATTCTTTTATTCGTTAGGATATGGTTTACCTACGGCATTTACTTTACCAAGTGGAGTATATGGAGATACAGATGATACTGAAATGGCAGTAATAGTTACTAATTTAGGAGATCATGGAGAAATTAGTGATGACACTTCTGTTAATAAAGAAAAAAATTATAATACAGCAGAAGGACATTTTGCTCCAGTGGCAGAATCAGTAAATGGAGGAAAAGGTTTCAAATATCAATGTACATATGAAGTAGATAATGATATTTTTGGATACGACTGTGTATATGAAAATGGTAGATTGACTTCAAATTCTCCAAAATATTGTGATAAATCAAAAGATAACAATCCAGATGGTGAATTAGTCGGTATTGATGTTGCTTATAGATTAGTATCCTTATTGAATACTGGTGATGATATTAATAAAGCTTTCCCAGGACAGGATGGTACTGGTAGAAGAATTGGGTATAATTGGAATCTCGAAGAAAGTGTGGTTACTGATATTTTAAGATCAGATATCTATCAGCAGGATAGAAATGGGCGACCAAATTTAGCAATGTATGAAATATTCTTAGATGTTAAGAAGATACAAGAAATTAGACAAGATAGCAAGAACTTTGCTGGTAGTGGAGATCCATATACTTCATTTGAAAATATTAAGTGTGCAGGAGATAATCAGAAATATTGTGCAAGTGACTTTATCTCTGAATTAGCATCAACTGGACCAGATGCAACAAGATTATATGGAACATGTATTACTGATATTGATACACAAACAAGAGCTAACAACGTATTAGCAAATGGATGTAACGGAACTTATACGTTCCCAACTATTAACTGGGTGAGGTGATAAAGAATGAGAGAATCGTTTTGGGGAATTATGATTGTAGGATTAGGAATTGTTTCAATGTTCCTTGTATATTTCTTTCAGAATATTACCAATACTAGTGATCATAATTATGAATTATTAAAAGAAACAACACAAGCTGCGATGTATGATTCGTTAGACCTCGCAGCTTACCGTTACGACGGTACAGTAAGAATTGATAGAGAGGTTTTTGTGGAAAGCTTTTTAAGAAGATTTGCACAAGATGCTACTCTACAACATCAATATCATATTACGATATATGATGTATATGAAGAACCTCCTAAGGTTAGTATTAAGATTGAAACAATGGGTGCTGAAACAACAACTACTATAACTGGTGAGGGAACAAGTTTTTTACTAACTCATAGAGTGGATGCCATTTTAGAGACCAAATGGTAGAATAGAAAGGATTTTAAAAGTATGAATAATTTTATGATTTCTGCAAAAAGATTAATTACTAATAAGAATACAGTTACTATTATTGGTGTACTTATTATTTTAATTATCTTATATTGGGGATATAAATCTACAATTGATGGTGCTGTTAAGCCTGTTCAGGTACCTATTGCTAAACGTACAATAGAACCACAAACAGAAGTAAAAGCAGAGGATATTGCTTGGATTAATGTTCCTTCTGTTGCAAAACAAAATAATGTAATATTAAGACAAAATGAAATTG
Organism: uncultured Bacilli bacterium; assembly: GCA_910589375.1. Classification (GTDB taxonomy): domain Bacteria; phylum Bacillota_I; class Bacilli_A; order RF39; family UBA660; genus UBA5578. Next base: position 426,149 of record CAJUTK010000001.1, read on the forward strand.
TTGGAAAATATACTGGTGTAAATGTTACCATTCCAGAAGGAAGTATGTTTTACAATAATGTATTAGTTAATAGGGATGAACTTCCAGGAAGTTGGTTAGCAAGAATTGAAACTGGTCCAACTGGTATTCCAGATGAACCATATTACTTTTCTGTAGATATGGTAACTACTTATGGAAACGCTATTCAACCAGATTCTTATATTGATGTTTATATGAAAGCTAAAGATGAAAATGGTTTGATTATGTTTGGTAGATTAATGGAAAACATAAAGATTCTAGCTGTTAAGGATGGTAATGGACAAGATGTATTTACTGGAGTAGAGTCTGATAAAAATCCAGCATTCTTATATTTTGGTGTTTCTAAAGAGTATCATATTTTATTACGTAAAGCTATTTATTTACAAGATAAAGGTATTGAACTTGTAGTAGTTCCACATGGTGGAGCTAATCCACTTACTGGTGATGTAACTGTAAGTAGTGAGACTTTAAGAGATACTATTGAAGTTCTTACTGTTAACGTTTCAAAACTTGATGAAAATTATGTCAATAATCTTGATCCATCACAAAATCCAAATGTACAACCTGAAGGTTAGTTAAAAAGGGGTTCGCTAGAATATATGGATAATATATTTGATCAAATGGACTTCGGTTCATTACAACAATATTTAGATAATGATGATGTAACCGATATTTCTTATAGTAATGGTGGACAATTATGGTTAAAAACTCTATCACATGGTATTTTTAGAATCGAAAATCCTTTGATAGATAATAATTTCATGGAAAAATTGGCTTTCCAATGTTCAAACGTTGTTGGTCATAGTTTTAACGCAGCTCATCCTTTTCTAGATAGTGAAAGCGCTGAGTTGCGTATGAACTTTATCCATGATTCCATAGCAAAGAACGGAATAGCTTGTGTTATTCGTAAGACTCCAGCCAAGATTAGGTTGAAGCATGAAAAGATTATTGAAGAGAAATATATTACAGAAGATATTCATGATTTACTAATTAGATGTGTTCATGGACATTGTAATATTATCGTATGTGGAGAAACTGGTTCTGGTAAAACAGAGTTTGTTAAGTATTTAGCTTCACATACTTATGAGAATGAAAAATTAATAACTATTGAAGATACTTTGGAACTTCACTTGGATAGAATTTATCCTCATAGAGATATTGTTTCTATGAAAACAAATAATGTTGCTACTTATAGTGATGTACTTGTTGCTTGTATGAGACAGAACCCTAAATGGATATTACTTTCCGAAGTCCGTAGTGCGGAAGCTGTTATGGCTGCCCGTAACTCAATTTCTTCTGGACATTATATCTTATCAACTATCCATGCGGATAAGGCTACTTCTATTCCTAACCGTATGTATAGTTTATTAGAGACTAGTCAAGAAATTGATCAATTTTTGAAATCTATTTATCGATATATTCAAATTGGTGTTTATATCCGTGGATATCAAGATAAAGTATCAAAAAGATTTATACGTGAAATTGCCGAGGTTTGTGAATTTTACGTTACAGAAAATAATGATGCAAAATATAATATTTTGTTTCAAAAAACACCAGCTGGGAGAATTACAAAACATAAACCTAGTAAATACTTAGTTGCTTATTTGGAAGCACAAGGAGTAATCCTTCCAGATGATTTTATGGCAGGAGAAGCTACTGATAATGGTGTTTCTGCTTCTGAAACTTTGGAAGATAGTAATAATCAACTAGGTGGTGAAGTAGTTGAGAATCAGGAGAATCAAGTAGTACAAGCAGTAGAACCTACTATGGTTCCTAATGTGCCTAATTTAAATCCTGATAATAATACGCAATCACAATAATGGAAAAGGAGGAAAAATATGAGTGTAAATGTTGCATTTTTCATTGTAGCCGTCGTTGCGATTTTTATATTAGTTTATAGAAGTGCTAATGGTGAAAATGTTTATAAATATGTATCAGATAGGACAGCTTTTATTTATGATAAAATAGCGCCTTATTCCTTTAAAACTATTCGTGATAAAGTAAAAGACTTAGGACAAGAATATACACCACATCAATATATGGTGCAAGTAATAAGCTTTGCTGCAGGTGCTGCTGTAATTGCTTATTTGTATTTCTATAATTTATTAGTTTCTCTTATTTATGCGGTAGTAGCAGTTTGTTTTATTCCATATTTAACGTATTTACGTTGTAAGAGAATTTATAGTGAGTTTATATTTGAACAAATTCAAGTATACACTACTAATACAATTATGGAATTTGCTACTACACAATCTTTTGTTAAGGCATTAGAGGGTGTGTATGAGTCTGGAGTTTTAGAAGACCCAATTAAGACAGATGTTAAAGTAATGATTGATATGTCTTATGAAAATGGTACAATTGATCAATCTTTAGCATTTATGAGTACTAAATATGATTTCTATATGGTTAAGAATATGCATCAGCTTTTCTTACAAATTACTAATGAAGGTGCGAAAGATACCGCTGAGTCATTGGAAAACATGTCACAAGATATCGATATGCTTGTTGAAAATGTATATCGTGATAGACTAGATAGAGCACAGTTCCATAAAAAATTCTTACAATTTGGTATTATTTTGTACTTTATGTGTATGTTGTTACAATTCCTTCTTGGATCAGAAACATACTTACAAATGTTACAAAGATGGTATGTACAACTTTTATTACATGGTATTTTGATATTAAATACATATTTCTTACTTAAGGGAGAAAAATATTATAATGAGAATGTAGGTGCTGAGTAATGGAATTTATTATTATTGCTGTTATTGTTGTTTTCGTATTACATTATAACCGTGTTGTAGATACACGAAGATTTGTAACGGATACAGAGCCTTACTTTAGGGCATTAATGGAAGATGATTATGCTTTCCTACTTAGTATACGTTATCCCGGTAGAGATATTAATATCAATGAATTATATGGAATTAGAGTAAGAAATGGTTTAATTACTATCATAGCTGTTATTTTCTTATTCTTTAATCAATTATCATTCTTATATGTGTTGATTGCTGTAATAGCAGGATATTTAGTATTTAAAAGTTCTTACAACTCATTAAAGTCTTATTATAAAGCAAACTTACATCATATTAATTTAATGCTTCCTTATTATTTAAAAAGTTTGGAAATTTTAGTTCAGCATTATACAGTGCCAGTAGCATTAAGCAGAAGTATTGAAACTGCTCCTGAGGTATTTAAACCTGGACTACAAAGATTAATTGCACGTATCGATGCTGGAGATTCTAGTATTCAACCATATATTGATTTTGCTAATGAATATCCAGTTAGAGATTCTATGCGTATGATGCGTTTACTTTACAGACTTGGTCTTGGATCACAACAAGATAAACATGAGCAAGTTATGATGTTTTCAAGAACAGTATCTGCTCTTCAAAATAAAGCAAGAGAGCAGAAATATAAAGAACGTCTTGAACATATGGAAAATCAAACAATGATTATGCTTATGTCAACAGGTGGTGGTGTCATGGGATTAATGATGTTATCTATGATGCTACTCATGAATTTTTAGTGGAATTTTGTTGAAAAATAAAAAAATAATGTGTTATAATATAAATGTAGTAGTGTAAAGGTGGTGAAATTAATGAAAGAAGCTGCAGGAGAAGCAAACTTAACAGTAGTAGCAATTATCTTAATTGCCGTAATCGTAGCAGTAGCTACACCATTAATTAGTAATTTAATGAAGAGTTCAGCAAAGAAATCTTGCTGTACAGATTCAGGTGGTGTATGGAAATCTAATACATGTACAGATCCAGGAAATAATATGTATGATGCAACTGGATATACTTCATGTTTATCAGCTGCTGGTCAATAGTAGTAAAAAAAGAATTTATAGGAGGTAATAGCTATGAGACAAAGTATAGGAACGACGTTCATGCTAAATTTTATTATATTATTTATATTTTTAGTATTTGCATTTCTTGCTGGTACTCTTAGCTATTACAAGGCCTATAGGATTAATAATAGTATTGTACATGAAATTGAAAGATTTGAAGGCTACAACACATATGCAATAGAAGAAATCAATGTTAAATTGAAGAATTTAGCTTATGAGACAGATATTGCAGATTATTGTCCAAATGAGTGGAAAACGGCAGATAGTAGATATATGAGTGAGTATAATAAGCCTGGAGAGTTGACATATCGTGCAGATGGAAGAGGAATGAATGGTTATTGTATATATGTTTACCAAGAAGATAATAACTTTGAATCTTATCATGGCGGAAGTGTAGAAACTACAGATACTTACTATACTTATGGAGTATTAACATATTTGCAATTTCAATTTCCTGGATTACAGTATTTATTAAAGATTCCTGTATTTTCTAGAACCAATAGAATGTATTATTATGGTTAAAAAAAATTGATTAAAGAGGTGGTTTAAATGAGAGAGGCAATAGGAAATTCTTTTATAGTTAACTTGTTATTAGTTTTTCTTGGGGTAATGTCAATTATCTTTATTGGCTCTATCAGTTATTCCAAAGCATTTAAAGTAAAAAATAGAATTGTTTTTATTATTGAGAAGTATGGTGAATGGCCTGAATTAGCAAGAGAAAATTTACCAAGAAATGAAATAGAGGCTTCTTTAAAACAAATTGGTTATCCTTTATATGCTCGTATTGGTAGATGCGATCGTTATAATAAAGGTGGTGGAACTATCGTGTATGGAGCAAATCCTGCAGATACGACTTACCATTATTGTGTTTATAAGTATCAAAACGATAGAGGAGTATATTATGGTGTAACGACTTTTATGCATTTCGATATACCTCTAATTGGTGGTATTTTAGAGTTCCCAGTTTATGGTGAGACAAAATCTCTTTATGGTACTGGAGTTCATTACCATAATTAAATAATACAAGTGAAAGGTGATATTAAATGAATGTTATCGTTTCTAATAAGTATCAATTGATGCTAGAAAATCTAGGAATTGATGTAATTAAGAGTTTGAATGGTGAATTTGAAGTTGATGAAATTATTAGTACATTTCAAAACTTTTTTTACCAAAGAATGATTCTTGATATTACTGCTATTAAAGATTATAAGGATATTCGTAATTTACAAAAATTGTCAATATCTTTACCTATGGATAAAATTATTTTGCTTTTAGATGATACTGAAGAAAGTACTTCTCCAGGTTATTTGTCTAAATTAATTTCTATGGGTATTTATAATTTTACAAGAAATGTTGATGGTATACAGTATTTGTATAATCATCCAAATAGTTATCGTGATGTAGCACAATTCCATCAATTAGAAGAAGTAGCTGTTGTTCCTCAAGTTGGAGGACCATCTACTCAGAATGTTATTGTTCAAAATATTGGAAGTGGATATAGCGGAAGAATTATCGGTATCAAGAATGTTACTAAGAATTCTGGTGCTACTACATTAACTTATATGTTACATAATGAATTATCAAAGTATTATAATGTAGCAACTATTGAAGTTGATAAAACTGACTTTACTTATTTAAAGAATCCTGCTTTAGTATCTACTATTAGTGGTAATGTAAATGCAGAGGTTGGTAAGTATCGTGACTGTGATGTTATTCTTATTGATGTTAATAATAGTGTTCAGGCAGAAGGTTTATGTAATGAAATTCTTTATTTAATTGAGCCATCTATTATTAAGTTAAATAAGTTGACTATGATTACGCCTATGGCTTTAAGGGGATTAAGGGATAAAAAGGTTGTATTAAATCAAAGTTTATTAAGTTCAAGCGATGTATTAGATTTTGAATACGAAGCACATGTTAAAGTATTCTATAATCTTCCACCTCTTGATGAACGTGAGAAGAGAATCAAACCATTGGAAGAATTGCTTAAGAAAATGGGATTTGATAGGATTAGATAATTTAATATAATCAGAGGTGATAATATGAGAAGTAAACTAACGAAAACTATTATTTTAATAGTTTTTGTCGTATTTTTAGGGATAAATGATGTTAATGCAGAAACTTGTACTTTTAGTCAGGCTAATCCTCGTATAAACCATTTATTTATTCTTGAAACGGATAGTACAGGTAAAGTTATTAGTATTCGTGAGAAGGCTGTTGATGTTCAAACAGATCAAGTATATACAGATAAAGATGTAACTAGCGAGTACACAGTAGATTTTGTAGGGTGTCCTGCAAGTATTGGAATATCAGATAATAAGAAATTAACTGCAAGTAAAACGACTTATAGAAATATTGATAGATTGAATGAATCTAATTCAAATTCTAATGGTTCTACTTATGTTGGAACTATGGATCCAGGAGAAGATTTTGATACTGTAAGTTGTGGAGAGATTACAGATATCCCAAAAGGAATTCCAAATACTACTAAAGTTATTTATACTTTATTGCAGATTGGTATTCCCATTGCTTTAGTAATCTTTGGAATGTTGGATTTAATGAAATCTGTTAGCGCCCAAAAGGAAGACGAGATTAAAAAAGGTCAACAAACATTAATCAAACGAGTTGTTTCAGCAGCTATTGTGTTTTTTGTTTTTGCTATAGTAAAAGCATTATCTACTTACTTAGCTGATAATACTAGTGTAGGTGAATGTTTAAACTGCTTTATTAAAGGAGAATGTGAAGCTAATGTAGTTGAAGGTGAAGAAGCTGACCCTTCTAATAGTAATGAAGCAGGATAATTGATGATTGAGGTGTAATTATAAATGAGAAAAAGATTATCAAAAATAGTATTTACTATAGTGTTTTCTTTATTTGCAGGGATTGCTACTGTAAATGCAGATACTGTTTGTACATATAAAAAAAGTGGTGATGGAACACATGTTTTTAAAATATCTTTTGATTCTTCTGGGGTCGCAAATAGAGTCTCTTATATTGGCTCTGGAATTGAAATAAATGGAACTGTGTTATATCCAAATGGTGAGAGGGAAGCGACAAGCCTTATTAATGTTCAGGTGAGGTTAACAAATTCTACTTGTCCCACATCTGTTAAGATTAGTAAAGATTATCGAAATATAGCTAGTGCTAGTCAATCAGGAGATTATTATATATTGAATTATGTAGCTCCTGCTAATTCAAATTCAAATTCACCATCTTCATCAAATCCTCCAAGTACTGGTGGAGAGTCTAATCCTCATGAAACACCAGGATGGCTTAATTCTGAAAAGGTGTCTTGTGGTAACATTGGTCAGATTCCTGCTAAAGGACCTGAGTTAGTTCATATGTTTATTTTGATTGCCCAGATTGCGGTACCAATTATTTTAGTAATATTGGGTATGATAGATTTTGCTAAAGGTATTATGTCTCAAAAAGAGGATGATATTAAAAAAGGTCAAAAGACGTTTATTAATAGATTAATTATAGGAGCTGTTATCTTCTTCATAGTAGCTTTAGTAAAATTATTAGTTGGTATAGTGGTTGATAATACTGGAAATAGAAATAATATTATTGCTTGTATTGATTGTTTTGTTAATAATGATTGTAATTAATGAATGTCATATTTTTGTAAAGAGAGTGCTAAATATTTTGCATTCTTAAAAAAACATAGTATAATGACATTAAAGGAGTGTTTATTATGAAAAAGAAATTGAGTTTATTTTGTCTAGCTATATTTGGTTTATTATTGACTGTACCAGTTTACGCTGATGTTACATGTGCTGGTGTTACTATTGATCAAAAAATACCAGATGTAGTGCATACTATTATTTTGTTAATTCAAATTGTAGTACCAATTCTATTAGTAATATTTGGTATGATGGATTTAATGAAAGGTGTTATGGCTCAAAAAGAGGATGAAATTAAAAAAGGGCAACAAACTTTTATTAAGAGATTAATAGCAGCAGCTATTGTATTCTTCGTAATTGCAATTGTTAAAATGTTAATTAGTTTTGTTGCCGATGATGAAGATGGTAGTCTTACAAATTGTTTTAATTGCTTTGTAAATGGTACATGTAAAACTGAATAAGGAGTAAGGCAATGAGTGATAAGTTAAAACAGATTGATAAGAAGTATTTCATTATTTTTGGTGTCATAATTGGATTAATTGTTTTTGTTATTTTATTGATGGTAATTTTAAAACTTTTATCAGGGCCAGGAAAAAATTATAATAAATTAGAACAAAAGATGGTAACTGCTACGCAGAAGTATTTAAAGGAGAATCCTGATTTTGTTCCTGAGGAAGGAACTAGTACTGTAATTGATTCAGCAACACTTGTTTCTGAAGAGTATATGAAAGAATTAGAAAAGTATATTGATGATACATGTACTGGTAGTATAAGGGTTATGAATAATGGTGGGAAAGCTCTTTACTTACCAGATTTACAATGTACAGAATATAAAACGATTCACTTAAAAGAAAAATTGATTGATGACCATTTAGTAGCAGATTCTGAGGACAAATACGAAGGTGGTTTGTATGAGTCTAATGGTGAATATATTTTTAAAGGTAAAAATGTAGATAATTTTGTATCATTTGGTGGTCTTACATGGCGAATTATGAAGATTGATGAAAATGGTAATTTAAGATTAATTAAGACAAATGCGGAGAAAGCTAAGAAACTTTGGGATAATAAATATAATATTAGTGTAAAGAAAAATTATGGTATTAATGATTATCAAAATAGTTATATTTTAGAGTATTTAAATGAAAGTTATAAAAATATTAAAAATGATTCTAATAAAATGCATTTAATACCTCATGATGTTTGTGTAGGTAAACGTTCATCTAAAGATAAGAAAATTTCTTATGATGTTGATTGTGCAGAAAAGTTAGAAGGACAATATATTAGTATTATTAATACATTAGATTATCCAATGGCTAGTTTAGATGAAAACTGTAATGCGGTAGGGGCTGGTTCTTGTACGAATTATAATTATTTAAAATCAGTTATTTCTACTTCATGGACTAGTACTGGTGTTTCTGATAATACTTATGAAGTTTATTATATTAGTAGTGGATATGTAGGTTCTTTAAACGCTAATAAGAATAATAATTATAATTGGATTGTATATCTTAGTGGTGAAGAATTATATAAATCAGGAAGTGGAACAGAAGCAGATCCTTACATAATAGAATAGTACTTTTATTGACAAAAAAATTGCTATATAGTATAATGACTATAATTAGAGGAGGAATAAAATGTTACAAATTTTAGCGAGTATAGATACAAGTGCAACTTATACATGTGGTGATATCGGTTTAAAGTTTAGTGGTATGTTACCTTATGTAGTTTCAATGGCAATTACAATTATTAAAATCGTTGTTCCAATCTTATTAATTATCTTTGGTATGATGGATTTAGCAAAAGCTGTAATGGCTCAAAAAGAAGACGAAATTAAAAAAGGACAACAAACATTCATTAAAAGAATTATTGCTGCTGTTATCGTATTCTTTGTTATTACAATTGTACAAATGATTATTAGTTTCGTATCTAATGATAATGATGACATTGGTAGTTGCTTTAAATGTTTCGTTAATGGTGATGCATCTGCATGTACACCTGACAATTCTGGAACTAAAATGGATTTCTAAAAAAGGCAAAAATGCCTTTTTTTCTTTATTTAATTTTGATATAATTATTAGTAGGTGATAATATGAAAAAGAAGATATTTTATATTGTTTTGACAATTTTTTTAAGCTTGACATTCCAAGAGAATGTTTTAGCAAAAACAGTGGTAAAAGAGTGTAAGTATACGTATGTAAACGAATTAAAGGATACTGGCTCTACTGATACTCGCCCAGCTAGTCAAGGTGGAACTATTACTTTAAGAATATATGATGACGGGACTCAAGATGGAACAGGAAAAAGTAATGGGACATTTTTGGCAGAAGATTTTGGTGGAAATGAGAAAATCTTAAACTGGGGTCAGGCAGATAATGATGCTCCTGACATAAAAGGAACTTCTTGTCCTGATTACATTGGTGTTATTGTTCAGGGATTAGGAGATCGTAAGTGGTATGGGTTTACTTCTTCTAATTTATCTACTGATGGTAAAAAGGTAGCTTCACATGATAATTCAAAAAGCATGGCAGTACTAAAATATGATGGAATAGAGAATCCTACTTATTTGTGTAAGTATCAATTTTATAATATTACAGTAGATACAAATCAAAAAACTTTGACAGTGGATTCTACTGCTGCTAATTTAGGGCTTGATTATTATATAAGTGATGAGTTAAAAACAACATGGTTCTCAGAAGATAGAAAAACGGATGAATGCTTAACTACTGTTGCTTGTAATAAGGGGGCTTCTGTTAGAGCTTCTTACTATATTTTCAATGATTCTATGGAAGCTGCCTCTGCAGGATATAAAAATTGTGAGATAAAGGAATGTACTGGGGATGATTGTAATAGTAGTAGTGGAACAGAATATTCTTGCATTACTTATAATTCTTATATAGATGATATAGACTCTTTATATTCACAAATAGAAAATAGTTCAGGCTCTGTAGATTCATTATATAAAAGTGTTCATGATAAGGAAGAAAGGTTATCAGCTTTGTGTAAAAGCGTAATGGGAAATTATGACTTTTCAGAAAACTGCGTAAAAGCATGTGTGAATTTAGAAGCTGATATAGCAAAGATTAAAGATAATCATGGAATAGGACAATCTGGCAGTAATAATGGAAGTTGTGGATTATCAGCAAGAATAGCGAACTGGATAATGAAGATAATAAACTGGATGAGATATATAGTACCAGTATTATTAATTATATTAAGTGTATTAGACTTTATAAAGGCAATAGCAGCAGATAATGAAGATGAAGTAAAGAAAGTAACAGGAAAGTTTGTAAAGAGATTAATAGTAGCAGTAGTAATCTTCTTAGTCCCACTTTTCTTAGAATTCTTACTTGGAATATTTGGTATTAATACTAATAATTTCTGCTTATAGTTCTTTTCTAGATTTAACAAAGAAAAACTATTTATTTAATAGTTTTTTTTTGTTATAATATTATAGAAGGAGCATTCTTATGGATTATATAGTACAAATTTTAAGAACATTGTTTTTTAATATCGATAGAGTTGTATATGCTGGTGTAGGAAATGTATATGATTTACTACTTAGAATTTCTCGTACTACAATTCTAGACGCAGATACAATAGGGGGATTTTATCAAAGAATATATGCCCTTATTGGAATTTTTATGTTATTTAAAATTAGTTTGTCTCTTATAACCTATATCTTAAATCCAGATGAATTTGTGGATAAAGACAAAGGATTTGCTTCCATTATTAAAAGAGTTATTATTTCTTTAGTTATGTTAGTGCTTGTGCCATATGGATTTAAAGAAGCTTATGCTTTACAAGCCATGCTTTTAGAAGATAATACATTAGCATCTCTAGTATTTGGTAATGTTAATAACAACTTTGCTATTGATTCTGCTGGAGAAAAAATGAAGTTTATTTTGATGTATACTTTTTATCAACCAAACTATAATGCTTTATATGAATCAGATGGTGATGCTAATTTAGCGAACTGTGCTATTACTTACCAATATGAGGCAGATGGCAAGGTAAGAGAAGAAAATGGGGTATTTGTATTAAATAGTGATTGCTTCGGACCTTTACAAAATGGTTTATATGATATAGGTAATAGTACTTATGGAAAATATTGGCAAGATGCTAGTGCAGAAGATTTATATCAGACATATGCACAAGGTGTTGCAAGACAAAATTTCTATTTAATGTTTAAACATAATATTACACAACTTCAGAAAAAAGGTTCTGATGGTGTTTATTTAGTAGATTATATGTTTCCTTTAAGTACAGCAGTAGGTGTTGCTGTATTATGGGTATTATTAATGTTCTGTATTGATGTTGCGGTAAGAAGTATTAAATTAGCTTTTTATCAGCTTATCGCACCAGTACCAATTCTTTCTTATATTGATCCAAAATCAAAAGATGGAATGTTTATGAAATGGTTAAAACAATGTGGAACTACTTTTGCAAGTTTATTTATTAGATTATTAGCATTGTATTTAGCAATCTATTTAATTTCTGAAGTTACTTCTTCTGGAATTAAAGATGTTGTAACAGGAGAAAGAATTACAGACTGGTGGGTATGTATATTCGTAATTATTGGTGTATTGATGTTTGCTAAACAATTACCAAAGATTTTAGAAGATACTCTTGGATTTAAAGGTACAGGAGACTTTACTCTTAATCCACTAAAGAGAATGGATAATATGTTAGGTGGTAAGACACTTAAGAAAGTTGGAGGAACTGCCGCAGCAATGGGAGTTGCAGGTGGACTAGCCCTTGGTTCAAATGCTATTTCAGCATGGCAAGGTAATAAAGGAATAGGAAAAGCAAGAGTTTTCTCTAGTGGTCTAGCAGGTGCTGCTAGTGCTATGGGAAGAGCTGCTTTAGGTGGTATGAAAGGTGAAAAGTTTGGTAAAAACTGGGCATCTTCATACGGAGCAGCAATGCAAGCTAAACAATCTCGTGCAGATAGAAAAGACGATGGCGTAGGTTGGGGAGAAATGACAGCTTCCAAAATGCAACAAAAAATGGGAATACATACAGCAGGTGAAAAGGTAAAATCTGTATCTGACGGTTTAAAAGCTGTTCAAGATGATTATAAACAATTAGAACAAGTTATAACTGGCGTTGATGATTATGCGAAATATGCCAATAAGCAAGCATTGGCTGCCCAATCTCGAGGAGATTATGCTTCACAAAAAATGTGGGAAGGTTTTAGAGATGCGCGAATGAAAGACATAATAAAATCAGGTGGATTCGTTGCCAAAGCTTCAAGCCCTGTTACAGATCATGATTTCTTTGCAACTAAAGCGGATGGAACAGTAGATTACAATACTAAACTTAGAAAAGCTAATGTTAAAACTGGGGAAACTCAAACAACAGCTAATGATGCTATTGTGGGTCTAGCAGAACATATGAGAGATTTAGCTGTTGCCATGAATGGCGCAGGAAAGAACATAACAGGATTTGGATCTGGAGTTGCGGGTAGCAAAGACAGTACAGGAAAATGGGTTCAAGTCGAATCTGGTTCAGATATAAGAACTCTTGATTTCAAGAAAATGAAAGATACAGCTCAGGATAGTCAACAAGGTATTGACTACAGGAACCAACACTTACAAGATGTTGATAAGTATGGGGCTAAGAAAGGTCAAAAATAATAAAAAGGGTGTGATAAATAATGAATCAACAATTTTTAATACCAGCCAATTCAAAGAAGTCTATGTTATACTTTGGACTATTTAATGAGGTAGATTTAGGTATATTTATAGTTGGTATTATTGTATCGCTAGTATTGCTTATGATACTTCCTGTGGATCAATTGTTATATGCTATTATAGCAATTGCTCCTGGTTGTGTCTGTGGGTTTCTAGTTTTACCAATACCAAATTATCACAATGTTAGAACATTTATTAGAATAGCATTTGAATTTTATACAACTAGACAACATTTTGTATGGAGAGGATGGTGTTTCAACAGTGGCAAATTCGACGACGAGAAGTAAGTATACGGAAGATGATATTCCAGTAAAAAGTATTACAAATGGTCTTATTATTCTAGATAATGGACAGAAGGTAACTGGTGTTAAGATTATGCCTAGAAATATCTTTATCCTTGATTCTGGAATGCAAAATGCAATTATTACAAATTTAAAGACTGTTTATAATGTTATTGATTATGAATTCTGGATTGTTGTTGCAGATAGACCAGTAGATATTAATGTTTATTTATCACAATTACAATTATTGTATAATACAACTACTGATCCAGCTCGTAGAAAAATTATTAATGATGATATTAATAAAGCAAATATGTTCACTAATAACAATGTAGTTGATACAGAGTATTTCTTATTATTTAAAGAAAAAGATGGTGAGTTAATTAATAAGAGAATTAGAAATCTTATTAATAACTTTGCGAATGCTGGTTTGACAGCTTTCCAAACTACGAATGATGATTTAAGAATGATTTTAGATAACTTCTTAAATGGTGGTATGACTACTGAATTTGGGACGGTGTTATCATGATGGACGTTAGAAGCCAAATTGCTCCTAAGGGCTTGGAGTTTAAACCAGCAGAGTTTGTTATTAGTGACAAATATGCAACTATATTAACAGTAATTGGATATCCAAAGTATATTTATCCAGGATATCTTTCTTCTTTAACATCTATGTCAGGTATTAAATTGGTTATTAAAAATATTCCATTACCATTTAGTTCTATTCAGAAGATGTTAAATAAGGAAATAGCTGATTTAAAACAGAGATATCAAGATGAACATGATAGGACAATTCAAGAGAGAATTAGACAAGATTATGATTCTTTGGAAATATTTGTTTCTGAGTTAGCAGCTAGTCAAGCTAAGATTTATGATTTTCAAATGCATATTATGATAACTGCTAATTCACAAGATGAATTAACTGTTAAAAAATTACAAGTTAGAAATTATTTGGAAGCTATGGAGATGAAAGCTATTCCATTGCGTTTTGAACAAGAGAAAGTTTTAAAGTCTATGCTTCCTATTTATCCAAAACAGGATATAGAGGACAGAATTGGTACTCCAATTCCAGCTCCTACTATAGCAGCTATGTATCCATTTATCTTTGATAGTATCAAGGATCCAGGACTTGCTACTTTACTTGGAGTAGATTTCTCTGGTGGAGTTATCTTATTTAATCAGTTCTTATACCAAATTAAGAAAGAGCACAATAGAAATAATGCTAATATGATTATTTTAGGTACTTCTGGTAGTGGTAAATCTACTGCAGCTAAGCTATTACTTAGAAGTCATTTACGTAATAGTAATCAGGTTGTTGTAATTGACCCTGAAGGTGAATTAGAGGATATGTGCCATCTTTATGGTGGAGATTTCATCAGTTTAGGTAAAGGTGGAGAATTCGGTATGATAAATCCACTTGAAGTAGTTATGGATGCTGATGAAGAAGAAATTAAGCAAGGTTTAGGTTACACAACTTTAACTAGAACTTTACAGTCGGTTAAGGCATTCTTGAAATATTATGATCCTTCTGTTGAAGAGGATGTTACTAACATGTTTAGTGAAATATTGCAAGAGACATATAGACGTTTTAGTATTAACTTTGACACAGACTTTACAAAATTAACTGCTAGAGATTATCCAACTTTAAAAGATGTATATGCAACTATTAAAGGTAAAATATTATCTATGCCAGAAAGAACTCAAGAACGTGATGTTCTAGAGAAACTAGAATTAAAGATTAGACCTTTAATCAAAGAACTTAGATATTACTTTGATGGTCATACAACAATTAAACCAAATAGTGAGTTTATTGTATTTAATATTAAGGAGTTAATGAATTCTGATACGAATATTAGAAATGCCTTGTTCTTTAACGTTTTAAAGTTTGCTTGGAGTTTAACACTTGATCCAAGAAGAAATACAGTATTAATGGTTGATGAAGCGCACGTACTTCTTAGCAATCAAAATGCTTTAGGAGCAGATTTCTTAGCACAGATTCAAAGACGTGCTCGTAAGTATAATACAGGAACCATTATTATTACACAGCAACCAACAGATTTCTGTGATCCAGCAGTATTTGTTCAAGGTAAAGCAATCTTTGATAATGCTTCTTATTACTTAGCAATGGGATTAAAGAAGCAAGCAGCTGAAGATTTAGCAAAATTAATTGATTTAAATGAAAGCGAAATTGATAGTATTAAGAGATATGGTCAGGGAGAAGCACTTTTTGTATGTGGATCAAGACGTATGAGAATTAATATTATAGCAACAGATGAAGAATTAGAATCTTTCGGTAAAGGCGGAGGATTATAGACCTTAGTAAGTGGGTGATTCTATGAATGGAAATAATAATAGAAACAATAACGATGAGAGATTACGCTCATCGTTATCGTCTTCTGTAAAAGAAAGAGCTATGGAAAGTGAAGGTAATCAACTACAAGTAGCTAGAGAAAAAAATGCTAGTATGCCTTCTAGTCGCAGTTCTAATGGGAATGTAGCCCCTCGTGGAGGAGGTCTTCCATCTAAAAATAGTATTGGGAATAATGGTAATGGTTTAAATACTAATAAAGGTATGGCTAATAAAAATGCATTGCCTGCTAAGGATGGATTGAAATCTAATATGACAGGAAATGATCCATTATTAAAAAATAAAACTCCAGGAAATGGTGCTTCTCCTAAAGGTGGAGCTAGTAATAAGGGACAAGCTTTACAAAATAAAGTAGCTTCTAAGGGACTGCAAGCTATGGGAGTTCCTAAAAAATTAAGTGAATCTGCTGTAAATTCTAAGCTTGGCAAAAAAGCTATGAACATGATGAAAAATCCAGTAGGTGCTGCACTTGGTGGACTTAAAAATGCAGGAAAAAGTGAAGCAGAAAAGGATGCTGCTGAGCAAGAAGAAGAAGCACAAGAAAAGGAAAAAAGAAGTGGATTTATCACTTTACGTTTACCTTTGAAGGTAAAATTGATTATTATGTTAGCTATTTTACCTTCATTTACGTTTGTAATTTTATTTCTATCAATCATAACTGCTTATGTAGCAGATGAGGGTGCATTTAATATTTTCTTTGGAACGATTGTTTCTGGTGGAGATGTTGATACTGCTAGAGATCTTGTAAAGTTCCGTGATAGTGTTCTTGGTAATGGTGCAAATGATGTAGGAATGGGAAACAGTTTTTCTACTTATGATGAATTTTTATCGCGTACACAAAACTTAGGAAATATTTATGAATTCTTTGACTGTGAAAGTGAAGAGGAATGTCTTAATCGTGATGAAGTAAAATTCTATATTAAAGTTAATGATATTTCTACTAGATATAAGAGAAAATACAATATAACATTAGACTGGGAATTATTAATGGCAACAGCTCTTAGTATGGATTTAGATGTTAAGGAAATGTTTGTATCTTTCTTAAATGAATACAATTATGATGATGTAGAAAAATATAATATTTTAATGAATCTAGATTGGGATTATGATTATAAAAAAATTCCAGGTTATACTTATTTAAAGTCTGATGATTATCAATATGATTTACAGATTTTAGCTAAGAATATGGTTACTAAGACTACTACTCAGACATGTTCAAAGGTAGTTAAAAATAAGGATGGCTCTACTTCTGTAGTAATCACAAAAACGAAAACAGATATAGATGTAGAAGAACAATACTTTAAACCAGGTCAACCATATTATTTAAAATGTGATGCTGGTGAGACTTATGACATTTCTAGTAATTATAAATTGGATTTAGAAAAGTATGATGAGTTTTTATTAGAGTATATTGAACATAAAATGTATTTACCAGATGGGGATGCCTATGAAGGAGATGATCCTAATCATAGGGGTGATGATGAAAATCCTGGAGATATTTCAACAGAGTATGAGGAAGGAAATAGTTTAGCTGATAATATGGTTAATTTAGCATTATCACAAAAAGGAGTTAGTGGTAAGCCAAATAAGTTTACAAGATGGTATGGAAAAATACCTGGATATCCTTCGGATGGGTATGCTTATCCATGGTGTGCGACTTTTGTGTCATGGGTAGTTGCTAATACAAATTATGATGGTAAGACATTAAGTAGCATTATTAATTATAAATCAGCATCTACTGGTTCATGGGCTAGACATTTTAGAGATGCTAGCAATCTACAGTTTAAACTTAGTCAATATCATGGTGGAAATTACAAACCTAAAAAGGGCGATATTATTTTGTTTACTTGGTCAAGTAATCCAAATCAATTTAATCCAAATGACTTTTCTACAGGTTTTTCACATATTGGTATTGTAACAAGTTCTGACGATAATTATGTATATACAATTGAAGGAAATACTAGTAATACAGTAGCAGAGCGTAAATATAAATTGGATTGTAGAGATATTGATGGTTATGGTGTTTGGTATTAGGAGGAATAAAATGAAAAAATATATTATTTTGTTATTTTTAGTATTTATTCTTTCTGGTTGTAGTAGTGAGTATAATCTAAAGGTAACTTCTGATAAATTAGAAGAAAATATATTTATGACAATTGATAAAAGTATGATTGATAATGAAGTTATTTCTAGTGAGGTAGAACCTGATGATCAGATTACACCTATTTTAAAAGATGATTTATATCCAATGGTTTCTTCTTCTAAAATTTATAATAAAGAAGTAACCGAGGATGAAAATAATTATTATGTAAAATTGAATTATGAGTTTACTCCAGATACTTATAAAAATGCAACAGCACTCAATACATGTTTTGAGAATCATGAGTATATTAATCAAAAAGATTTTTATGAGATTAAGTTAAGTGGAAAATTTTATTGCTTATATGGTGATTCTATGGATATTAATATAGATACCCCTAATATAGTAAAAGAAAATAATGCCACTACTCATAGTGGAGATAAATATTCATGGACTATTAATAGTTCAAATGTAGATAATGTTGATATTTCTATAAAAATATTAAAAAAAACTAAGTTGGCGAATTATATAACAATAGCTTTAATAGGAATTTTATTAATGACTGTTGTAATAGGCGGATTAATAATATCTGCTAAGTTATCAAAAAGAAAAAATATTAATGAAATATAGCGAGGTGGTTTTATGAAAAAGAGAATGAAAAAACTATTAATTCTTAACATATGCTTTTGTCTTTTCTTATTTCCAATCGCTAATGTTTTCTCTTATGATTACATAAACGAAAAAAATAAAACATCTATTGAATTGAAGAGAAATGAAATTTATAGTTTAAGAACAATGTATCAGTATATGTTGGGGGAAGATGGAAAGAAAATTATCTCTAACTATGGTGGCGTTTGCAGTATGGTTACTGTAAAAGGTTCTGGTACTTATACATTAGACGAATATGTAGCAGGAGTAGTAAAACATGAAATAGGCTCTGAAGCTGATAAGCCAGAGTTATTAAAAGCACAGGCAGTAGCAGCACGTTCTTATGTTATTGCCAGTCGTGGAGATAGTCTAGATTGTACTGTAGAAAATAGTCAAGGATTCCAGACTTTCTCAGAGATAGATGCAAGTAATCCAAGTGATAGACCATTTATTGAGGCAGCACAAGCAACAACTGGACAAGTTGTAATGCGTGATGGTAAGGTTGCTTTAACACAATATTTATCTTATCCAAATGCAGTTTTCTATACAGAAGTGAATGGTAAATGGAGAATTAATTTTCAAAAGTTTAGTAATGATCCTAGTACAGCTTGGACTTGGGAAGGACCATCTAAAGCTGAAGTATTAGCGGCTAATAACTGGGCTTCTAAAAGTGGAGCGCCTTCTACTAGTCATCACTTTGGTATGAGTCAGACTGTAGCAGGATGGATGGCAAAGAATGGTAAAACTTATCAGGAGATTATTGAGACATTCTATGGATCTACAAATTCTAAGTTAGAGACTTTACCAGATGGGGATTATGTAGGAAATATTGAATATGTTGATTCTGATTTTGGAAATATTAGATATTGGAATCAAACAGATTTCAAACAGTATTATTACTCATCAAATGTAAGTGTACAACAATTTAAAGGCGCTACTATTTCCAGCCATGGATGTGGTCCTACTTCTTTAGCAATTGTTTTATCAAGTTTTGAAGGTAGAGATATTACTCCAATTACTACAACACAGCAAGTATGTCAAGCTGGTGGATGTACTAGTGGTGGTTCTTACTATTCTACTTTGAAAACGATAGCAGAAAAGTATGGTTATAAAGGTGAATTTGTTTCAAAGGGTGGTAATTATTCTAAAGTTACTACTGCTTTAGCTAGTGGTAACTCATTAGTTATTGTATTAATGGGACCAGGAACTTTTACAACTGGAGGACACTATATTGTATTAACAGGAACACGTAGTGATGGAAAAGTGTCTGTTGCGGATCCTGCTAGTAGAAAAAGAACAGAAACGAAATGGTATTCATTTAATCTAATTGTAGAGCAAATGAAGTCAAGTGGATTTTTGATAATCACGAAATAGGAGGAATTATGAATAAGAAATTAGTTTTATTGTTTATTAGTTTACTCATTTTATGTAGTGGTTGTACAGCAGAATATACGTTATCTATTAGAGAAGATTTCACAGTTACGGAGTCTTTTACAGCAATGGAGGATGCAGATTTTTATAATACTTATCAAAATTCGTCTGTTCAAAAGGTAATAGGTTTTATTTTAGAGCCAAATTTAGAGTATTTAAATAGTAATGGATATCAAGTAGACCAAGTAATTCATAATAGCGATGCAGGAGTAAAAGTAGAGAATACTTATAAAAGCTTAGAAGAATTTAAAGAGAAGTCTAAAGTACCTAATCAAATAGCAAGTGATTGGTCTTATGTAGATAATGGGGATACCATTACGTTAAGTATTAAAGGTACTCTTAATCAAGATGAACAGGATCAAGATGGTAGATATGTAATAGATGAAGCAAAAATAAAAATTGTAGTACCTTTTGAGGTAGTAAATCATAATGCAGATAGTACAGAGAATAATTCTTATATTTGGAATCTTGGTCCAAAATCTAATGATAAAGAAATAACAATAACGTTTACTAAAAATAAAAAGGTTGACAAACCTTCAGAAACCCCTTATATTATATTGGGTATTATTATTGTGGTAGTATTAATTGTTGCGATTGCAATCTATAGTATTGTAGGAAGTACTAAAAAAAGAAATAATTTAGATGATTAGATAAGAAGGTGATGTTGTGAAACTAAAATTTCGTGCAGATGCAAAGGATATGGCTATTTTTCTAGGATTTTCAGCTTTATTATTTATTTTAATTTGTTTAGCAGTATCTAACGTAGGTGTATTTATTGCTGAAAATGAATTTGCTGGATTTACTATTATTCCTGCCATAACAAGATATTTTTGGTTTACTTTAATGCTTTTCATAATAGCTCTTATAGCTATGTTTATGAGTGTACAATCTTGGTTCTTTGATAGAGAAGAAGGAATTGGACTTCAAATTGGTGAAAAGAAAGAGAAAAATTACTCTAGATGGGCAAAAGATAAAGAAATTCAGCATAGTTTAGATGTTGTAGCAGTAGACCCATTAGCTCCTAAAACAGAGGCTGCTGGTATTCCTCTTATTATGACTCCTAAAAAGGTATGGGTTGACAATGGTGGATATCACAATTTAGTTATAGGTTCTACTGGTGCCGGTAAAACACAAACTACCGTTTTGCCAATGGTAAACTTATTGGCTAAGCATGATGAATCTATGATTATTACGGACCCTAAGGGTGAAATTTATGAACTTACGTCTAATTATTTAAAGAGTTTAGGTTATAATATTGTATTACTTAATTTCCGTGATCCACAACAAGGTAATAGTTGGAATCCAATGTATTTACCTTATTCACTCTATAAGGATCATAAGATTGATAAGTCTATAGAGTTACTAGAAGACTTAGCGGCAAATATTTTGAAGGATCCTTCAGCGAAAGGACAGGATCCATTCTGGGAAAATACATCTGCGGATTATTTTTCAGGGTTATCATTTGCATTATTTGAAGATGGTAATGAAAATCAAATTAACTTAAATAGTATTAACTTAATGACAACTATTGGAGAAGAAAAGCTAGCAAATACTACTTATATTAAAGAATATTTTAGTTTTAAAGATCCAGCAAGTACAGCTTATATTAAAGCGTCTTCAACTTTGATGGCACCAAATGAAACAAAAGGATCTATTCTTTCTGTATTTAAACAGAGAGTTCAATTGTTTGCATCACGTACTAATTTGTCAGAGATGTTAGCAAATAACGACTTTGATATGCGTGATATTGGTAGAAAAAAGACTGCTGTATTTATTGTTATTCAGGATGAAAAAACAACTTATCATACTTTAGTAACAATATTCTTAAAGCAATGTTATGAAACACTTATTTCAGTAGCACAAGAGTGTGGAGGAAAGTTACCACACAGAACAAATTTCATTCTAGATGAGTTTGCGAACATGCCACCACTTAAAGATGTTACAACCATGGTAACAGCTGCTCGTTCTAGAAATATTCGTTTTACCTTTATCATTCAGAACTTTTCTCAGCTTTATGAAGTATATGGAAAAGAAAATGGAGAAACTATTAAAGGTAACTGCGGTAATATTGTTTATTTGATTAGTACAGAATTATCAGCGCTTGAGGAAATTAGTAAAATGTGTGGTGAAGTAAAATCAAAAGAAAAGGAAAAAACTACTTCAACACCACTTGTTACAGTCAGCGATTTACAGCGTATGGAACAGTGGCACACTATTATTTTACGTATTAGAACAATGCCATTTAAAACAAAGTTAACGCCAAATTATCAAATGGATTGGGGACACAATTTCCCTAAAGCTGATTACCCTCACAGGCAAGAAATTCCTGTTCAAACATTTGATTTAAAAACTTATGTTGAAAAGAGAAGAGAGGAAAAAATTAATAATTTATTAGGAAATACAGGAGCTGCAGGTACTACTCCAGCAATTCCTAATCCATTAGCAAATCCTCCAGTTCCACCAGTACCATTTGGTGCAGGAACTGCTACTAATCCATTCTCAGCTAAGCCATTACCACCTATGGATTCTACTCCTAAACCAGCTAAGCCAGCTGGTGGAGGAATCAATGTAGAGGATTTAGTAAAGAGAATAGATGCTAAAATAGCAGAATTAGAAGAAGAAGAAAAGAAAGAAAAAGAAGCTCAAAAGGAACAAGAGAAGAAGGAAGAGAAAGTAACGCCTGTTTCTAATGAAGAGACAAAGCCTACTTTACCATTATCTTCTGCTCCAACAATGCAAGATGTAAGAGTAGAACCTCAGGTTTCTAAGCCTACTATTCCAGCAACAAACCAAGTATCTCAACAAGCCCCATCAGTACCTTCTAGTACAGTAAATAAACCATCTATTAGTGATGATGCTTTCTTTGATGACTTTTTCGGTGGTGATTAATAAAAGTAGCGGAATTCGCTACTTTTTTTCATATTTATTCATTTCTGTGATATAATGAGGGTGGGTGATAGTATGCTTTATTTTTGGACAGTTCTTATTATATTTTTAACGATTATAGAAGCTGCAACAGTTGAACTTGTTACAATATGGTTTATTATGAGTGCAGTAGCAGCACTAATAGTTTCTATTTTCGTAGATAATTTAGTGATACAATTTGGAGTATTTGTTATCTTAGGAGTTATTCTACTAATTACTACAAGACCATTTTTAGTAAAATTATTAAAACCTAAAAATGAGAGAACTAATTTAGATAGAGTAATTGATGGAAAAGCAATTGTAACACAAGATATTTTGCCCGATGAAAAGGGAGAAGTAAAAATAGACGGAAAAAGATGGACTGCTATTTCTAAAGAAAAACTAGTTAGTGGAACACCAGTAAGGGTACTAAAAATAGATGGTGTGAAACTACAAGTAGAAAAATGGGAGGATTAAAGTATGGAAATATTAATTGTTATTTTGGTATTAGTTTGTGTAATTGTAATACCAAGTGTCAAAATAGTACCACAAGCGAAAGTTTATGTTGTTGAAAGATTAGGATCATTTTATAAGTCATGGCATAATGGAATTCATTTTAAAATACCTTTTGTAGATAGAATAGCAAATGAGGTAACTTTAAAAGAAATTGTAAAAGACTTCGTACCACAACCAGTTATTACAAAAGATAATGCCATTATACAAATAGATACAGTTGTGTACTTTCAAATTACAGATGCTATGTTATATACATATGGAGTTGAAAGTCCAATCAGTGCTATTGAAAATTTAACAGCAACTACTCTTCGTAACTTAATTGGAGAGTTAGAATTAGATCAAACATTAACATCAAGAGATATTATTAATACAAAGATGAGAGATATTCTTGATGAAGCTACAGATCCTTGGGGTATTAAAGTAAATCGTGTAGAGGTTAAAAATATTATTCCACCAAGAGATATTCAAGATGCGATGGAAAAACAAATGCGTGCAGAGCGTGAAAGAAGAGAAAAAATTCTTCAAGCAGAAGGAGAAAAGAAATCTAGTATTTTACTTGCTGAAGGAGAAAAACAAAGTGCTATTTTAAGAGCTGAAGCTAATAAAGAGTCTAAGATTAGAATTGCAGAAGGTGAAGCTGAAGCATTATTAAAATTAAAGCAAGCAGAAGCAGATGGTATTCGTCTTTTAAAACAAGCAGAAGCAGAAGGTATTGAAAAATTAAAGAATGCTAATGCAGATGAAGCTGTATTACGACTAAAGAGTTTTGATGCCTTAGCAAAAATGGCTGATGGTCAAGCTACTAAAATTATAGTTCCAGCAGAACTTCAGGGAGTAGCAACACTAGGAACAGCAATATCAGAAGTTATTGATAGAAATAAAAAATAAAAATTCTAATTTGTAAAAATTGGAATTTTTTTCCCATAAGAGAATAGGAGGATACTATGGAGTATGTTTTAATCGTACTAAATGTAATTATTTTAATACTTCTCATTATCTTAATAATCAAGAATAAAAATAATGAAAGTGTAGTAGAGAAAATTGGAAAATTAGAAATTAGTATTGTAAAAGAAATAGGAGATTTTAAATCAGATTTTAGTAGGGATATTCGTTCCGATTTTGATGCTACTAATGAAAAAATTGATAAAAGATTACAACTAATTAGTGATAAAGTAAATGAAAGATTAGATGAAAATTTTGAAAAGACTAATAGAACATTTACATCCGTATTAGAAAGATTATCTAAAATAGATGAGGCACAGAAGAAAATTGATAGTTTATCAAGTGATATAGTTTCTCTTCAAGGAATCTTAACAGATAAGAAAACTAGGGGAATTTTTGGAGAAGTAAATTTAGAGCATATTATGTCTAATGTATTTGGTGCCAACAATAAAAAAATATATGAAATGCAACATGCATTTAATAATGATACTATTGCAGATTGTGTACTTTTTGCACCAGAACCTTTGGGTACGATTGCAATAGATTCTAAATTTCCATTAGAAAATTATCAAGCAATGGTGAATAGGAAAAATAGTGCTGATATCCGTACTAATGCAGAAAAAATGTTTAAGTCAGATATGAAAAAGCATATTGATGCCATTAGTAGTAAATATATTATTCCAGGAGTCACTAGTGATCAAGCAATATTATTTTTACCAGCAGAAGCTATTTTTGCTGAATTAAATGCATATCATACAGAGTTACTTGAATATGCTTATAAGAGAAGAGTTTGGATTACATCACCAACTACTTTAATTAGTACTCTTACAACGATTCAAATTATTATGAAGAATATGGAAAGAGATAAGTATGCAGAAGTAATACACAAAGAATTACAATTATTAGATAGTGAATTTGGACGTTATAAAGAACGTTGGGATAAACTTTATAGAAGTATTGAAACTGTTAGCCGTGATGTAAAAGATATCCATACAACAACAGATAAAATTACAAAAAGATTTAATAGTATTAATCAAGTGGAAATGGGGGCTATAACTTATGAAGAAGATTCTTCCTCTTCTTAATATAGTACTGATTGTAAGTGCTATATTAGGCAGCTTTTATTTAGTAGTAACTAGAGATGATAAAATAGGTTTAATTTTAAAAGATGCATCTATTTTACTTACTATAACAGCACCTTATTGGATAGAAAAAATATTCAAGAAGAAATTAACTCCTATTGTAAAATTTATTTGTATTCTATTTGTGTTTTGTGCACATTTTCTAGGAGCTACTTTAGAATTCTATAATGAATTTGCTTACTATGATAAAATTACTCATACTATATCGGGAATACTAACTGCACTACTTGCTATGCTACTTTTAAAACAATTAGATATGTATCATGAAAACAAAATATTCTTTAACATATTATTTATTATATCAGTTACTTTATCAGTAGCAGTTTGTTGGGAATTCTTTGAATATTTTGGAAATATTTTCTTTGGAGGAGATGCCCAGAGAGTAGCTAAAACAGGAGTAAATGATACTATGCAAGATATGTTAGTTGCTTTTCTAGGATCTATCTTTGTATCCATACTGTATTATATTGAAGAAACAAAGAAATTAAATGGCATGGTAAAAAGTTTTATGAATGGAATGAAATAAGTAGATTGTCTACTTATTTTTTGTTATAATGAGATTAGGTGATAATATGAAAAGAAAAATATTTTATATCATCTTAGGAGCTTTTTTATGTTTAACATTTCAAGAGAAAGTTCTAGCTAAGGAAGTAGTAAAAGAATGTAATTATACGTATGTGAATTCTATGAGCAAGGATGGGAGTACAAGTACTCAACCTTTTGCAGAAAACGCAACAATTAATATAAAGATTTATGATGATGGTAGCCATAGTGGTAATGGTAGTGGTTCTGTTGGTGGTAGTGAGACTCTAAAAAACTGGGGAACTGAATTTAATGGTATCCCAGACATTAAAAGTACTACCGCATGTCCTGATTATATTGTAGTTACTTCAGAAGGCTTTTTAGAGGCAAGTGATAGATGGTATGGAGTCTCTTCTTCTAAGTTAATAGAATATGGTAAAAAATTGGCAGGTTTAAATGCATCATCTACAGTACCAGCTATTATAATGAAAAATAATGATTTAGAATCTGAACGTCCAACTTATACTTGTAAATATGATTATTATACTATTACAGTAGAAACTGATCAAAAAAAATTATCAATTAAGGCTAATATGAATCCAGGTTTTACAAATCTTTATTATCATATAAGTGATGAACTTCAGACAAATTGGTTTTCTGAAGATAGAAAAACGGATGAATGTTTACCTACTGTAGCTTGTTATGGAAAAACGACTTTAGGTGGTACAAATGACTATTATGTTTTTAACGATGCTATGGAAGCTGCCTCTGCAGGATATAAAAATTGTGAGGTAAAAGAGTGTTCTGGAGAAGATTGCGATAGTAGTGGAACAGAATATTCTTGCATTACTTATAATTCTTATATAAATGATATAGAAAATTTATATTCGCAAATAGAGAATAATTCAGGCTCTGTAGATTCATTATATAAAAGTGTTCATGATAAGGAAGAAAGGTTATCAGCTTTGTGTAAAAGCGTAATGGGAAATTATGACTTTTCAGAAAACTGCGTAAAAGCATGTGTGAATTTAGAAGCTGATATAGCAAAGATTAAAGATAATCATGGAATAGGACAATCTGGCAGTAATAATGGAAGTTGTGGATTATCAGCAAGAATAGCGAACTGGATAATGAAGATAATAAACTGGATGAGATATATAGTACCAGTATTATTAATTATATTAAGTGTATTAGACTTTATAAAGGCAATAGCAGCAGATAATGAAGATGAAGTAAAGAAAGTAACAGGAAAGTTTGTAAAGAGATTAATAGTAGCAGTAGTAATCTTCTTAGTCCCACTTTTCTTAGAATTCTTACTTGGAATATTTGGTATTAATACTAATAATTTCTGCTTATAGAAAAGGATATTATTATCCTTTTTTCTTATTTTATAGTATAATAGATATGGTGATAGTATGGAAGAGGAAATCTTAAGGATATTAAATAAAGAGAGAAGAGCATTAGGTGTTCACGAATTAGAGACTTTTATGAAATTAGGAACATCGGATGATTTAAAGGAACTTCTAAAAGCCCTAAATCATCTTGAAATAGATACTAAGATTTATCGCACAAAGCATGGAAACTATATGCTTTTTGAAGATAGTAATTCTAGGGTTGGAATTTTATCAGTTACTTCTAAAGGTACTGGATATGTCATGCAAGAAAATGGTGAAGAGATAAAAGTATATGAAGAACATTTAAATGGAGCAGTTCATAAAGATAAAGTAATTGTAAATATAATCGATAAAGATAAGTCTCCAATGTTAGGAGATGTTATTAGAATTGTCGAAAGAGGTGTAAAGCAGTTAGTTGGTACTGTTTACTATAAACATGGTAAGATATTCGTCAAACCAGATGACAATAAAATGGCGAAATCTGTCAGAATTGATGTAAATTATCACTCTAATTTAGTAGATGGACATAAAGTAATTGTAAAGTTATTAAGCCCAACGAAAGATGTAGAGTATCGTGGTGAGATTATCAAAGTTATCGGACATATTAATGATCCAGGAATTGATATTTTATCTATCATGGCTAAATATAATATTAATGATGTTTTTCCAGATGATGTTATGAAGGAAGTAGCAACTATTCCTGAGAAGGTTAGTGAAGAGGATATTGCTAAAAGAGTGAAAGATCCAAAACAAGATTTGAGAAATGAAATTATTTTTACAATAGATGGTAATGATACGAAGGATATTGATGATGCTATTTCTATTAAAAAGTTAGATAATGGTCATTATCAATTAGGTGTTCATATTGCGGATGTTAGTTATTATGTTAAAGAAGATGGTGCATTAGATAAAGAAGCTGCTATTAGGGGTACTAGTGTTTATTTAGCAGATCGTGTAACTCCTATGCTTCCTCATGAATTATCTAATGGTATTTGTTCTCTAAATCCTAATGTAGATCGTTTTGCGCTTTCTTGTATTATGGAAATTGATGAATCTGGAAATGTAGTAGACTATGATATTTTTGATAGTGTTATTCGTTCTAGAATTCAAATGACTTATGAGAAGGTAAATTTAATTTTAGAGAATGATGAAGTTCCAGAGGGTTATGAAGAATATGTATCTTCCTTAAAGTTAATGAAAGAATTAGCGTCTATTTTAAGACGCCATAAAGAGAATAAAGGATATATTGATTTTGAAATAGAAGAAGCTAAGATTATAGTGGATGAAAAAGGAGAAGCAATTGATGTACAACTTAGAAATAGGGGTACAGGCGAAAAGCTAATTGAGGATTTCATGATTGTTGCCAATGAAACAGTGGCTAGTCATTTCTATCATATGGATTATCCACTTATTTATCGTGTACATGGGGAACCTAGTGAAGAAAAGATGACTAATTTCTTACATTTAGTAAGTGTTTTAGGATATAGAGTTCATGCAGATATGAAGAAAGTTACGCCAAAGACAATTCAAAGTATGTTAAATGAACTTAAAGATAAGAAAGAGTATTATATTTTATCTAGTCAAATGTTACGCAGTATGCAGAAGGCTGTTTATGATACTACTAATATTGGGCACTTTGGTTTAGCAAGTAAAATTTATTGTCATTTTACTTCTCCTATTAGAAGGTATCCAGATTTAACTGTACATCGTTCTATTCGTAAATGTTTATTAAATGAAAATGTAAGTTTAGAGACAATTAATTCATGGCAATCAAAGCTTCCAGCACTTGCGGAGCACTCATCAGAAAGAGAACGTGCTTCTGTTGATTGCGAAAGAGAAGTAGATGACATGAAAATGGCTGAATATATGTTAAAACATATTGGGGAAGAATATAAAGGAATTATTACTGGTGTAATGAGTTTTGGATTCTTTGTACAACTTCCAAATATGATTGAAGGTTTAGTTCGTATAGAAGATTTAAAAGATGATTTTTATACTTATGATGAAAGTACTTTCTCTTTAATTGGTAATCGTAATAAACGAGGATACCGATTAGGAGATGAGGTAGAAGTTATTGCTAAAGCAGCCTCTAAAGAGGTTCATACGATTGATTTCCAATTAAAGAAGGACTTTAAAAATGAAAAAGAAAAGAAAAAATAAAAAAAATAGGATTATGAATTCTGTTTTAACACTTCTCATTCTTATTTTAATAGTAGTTGTAGCTTATACCCTTTATCCAAAGGAAAAAAATGTATCTCTTTCTACTACTAATATTTCTAATGAGAAAAAAGATGAACCTACTCAAAAACCACAACCTAAAAGGATGTCTTTAGTAATGGTAGGGGATGCTTTAATCCATGGTGCGGTATATATAGATGCTAGAACGAGTAATGGGAAATATGATTTTTCTAAGATGTTCCCTTCTATAGAAAATAAAATAAAAAAATATGATTTAAAGTATTATAACCAAGAGAGTATTATCGGTGGAGGGGCTCCTCAACATTATCCTAGATTGAATACACCAGATGCTTTAGGCGAGGAATTAGTTAGAGTTGGCTTTAATATGGTTAGTTTAGCTAATAATCATTCACTTGATAAGAATGAATCAGGTATTTTATATTCTAATAAATTTTGGAATAAACAAGAAAATGTTATTAAAACAGGTACTTTTTCTTCTTGGAAAGAAAGAAATGAAATTCCTGTTTATAAAAAGAATGATATTTCCTTTGCCTTTTTATCCTATACAATGACAACGAATGGATTAAAACCACCTAGTGGTAAAGAATATTTGATAAATGTCTATGAAAAGGAACAAGTAAAAAAAGATATAGAAAAAGCGAAAACAAATGGTGCAGAGGTAATCATAGTAGCGATGCATTGGGGAAATGAATATACCCATGTACCAACTGAACTTCAAAAAGAAACGGCAACTTATTTATCAAGTTTAGGAGTAAATCTTATTATTGGATCTCATCCTCATGTTATTCAACCAATAGAGTATATTGGTAATACTTTGGTAATTTATTCTTTAGGAAATTTTATATCAGCACAAAAAGTATTAGGTCTTGAAAAGATTATAGGATTACTAGTTGGCCTTGATATTGTAGTAGACCCAGATTCTACTGTCCACTTTGAAAATATTGATAGAGAATTAATTTATACATACTGTACTTCTAATCATAAAGATTTTAAAGTTATCCCATTTAGTGAATTAACGGATTCTATTTTAAAAAATCATGATAAAATAGAAAAACAGTACATGGAGATTTTAGACAGGGAGGTATAACATGGAAATTACTAATAGAAAAGCAAGATATGATTACGAAATAGAGGATACTTATGAAGCAGGTATTGTTTTAAAAGGTACAGAAATAAAATCTATTCGTAATGGAAAGGCTCAGTTAAAAGATAGTTATGCTATTTTAAAGAATGGTGAAGTATTTCTTTTAAACATGCATATTAGTGCTTATGAAAAGGGGAATATTTTTAATCATGAAGAAACTCGTACTAGAAAACTTTTATTACATAAAAAAGAAATTTTAAAAATAAGAGATAGAATTGATCAAGAAGGATATACATTAATCCCTATAAAAGTATATTTTGTAAAAAATCATGCTAAGGTATTATTAGGAATAGCTCGTGGAAAGAAAAATTATGATAAACGCGAAGCTATTAAGAAAAGAGATGTTGAAAGAGAATTGAGACAACAAAATAAGTATTCTTAAAAAAATGCTTGCATTCGATTTAAAAATATTATATACTTAGATTGTAAGACTAGACGAAGGGAGTGTTCTTAAATGCAAATTACATCTGTAAATGTCAAGAAAATTGACAAAGAAGAATCTAGAATGAAAGGGATCGCTTCTGTATTAATCGACGACTGCTTTGCTGTTCGTGATATCAGAATCATCGAAGGTAACGAAGGATTATTTATCGCTATGCCAAGTCGCAAGAATGCAGAGGGTGAATATCATGATATAGCTCATCCAATTAATTCAGAAACAAGAAAAATGTTTGAAGATGCTATATTTGAAGCTTACAATAAAGAAGAAGAATAAAACTCGAAAGAGTTTTTTTTCATATCCAGATAACTTGTACATATATATAAGTAGGAGGTATCTATGGATAAAGAAATAGCGTCTTTTAATCATAATATAACAATTACAGAAAGAAAAAATATTGTTATAAGTGGTGTAAAAAAAATAGAAAATTTTGATGATCAAGAATTTTTACTTGAAACAACAATGGGTTATTTGCTTATCAAAGGAAAAGAATTAGAAATTATTAAGTTAGATACATATCAAGGCAATGTTTCTATTAAAGGACATTTTGATAATTTGAGTTATACAGAAGGTACCAAGAAGGATAAAGATGACTCTTTTTTAGCTAAGTTATTTAAATGATTCCTTTATCAATTCAATTAAAAATTATTTCCTTTTCTTTCTTTTTTGGTTTGTTTTTTTTCTTTTGCTATCAGTTAGTAAAAAGAGCAATTTATTGTCAGAATGTTTATTTTAGAATTATTAATACATTCAGTTTTATTCTTCTATTTACTCTTTTATATTTTCTAGGATTAGAACGTATTAGTGATGGAATATTACATATTTATTCTTTAATTCTAATTATGGTGGGTTTTGTTGTTGGAAGTACAATTGCAAGAATTAGAAAAAAATGATAGAATGAATATGGTGATGGTATGGCAAGAGTAAAAAAGAAAAGACAAATGACCACTAGGGGAAGACTCATTATTCTTGGACCTATCTGTGTTTTTCTTATGCTTTGGTTTGTTTATACCATGTTTTCCTATACAACTAGTTTGTATAAATTACAACAACAAAAGAAACAACTAGAAGCAGAGTATTTAAATTTACAAGAAGTAGCAGATGATTTAAAGACAGAAATTACAAAGTTGCAAGATCCAGAGTATTTAGCAAAATATGCTCGTGAACATTATTCTTATTCAAAAGAAGGGGAATTGATTATAAAAATTCATGAACAACAACAAGAGATTGCCGTTCAAGAGGATAGTGTTGAGTGGAATCAAAAGATGGTTAGAATTTCTCTAGCCGTTATAGGACTTATTTTCCTTTATATTATTATTCGTAGTACTAAAAAAAAGAAACCAGCTTGATTTCTTTTTTTATGCTTTTAATTCTTCTAGAAGACTTTTCTTTTCTTTCCTTTCCTCATATAGCTCTTTTTTAGAATACTTTTTAATAAGCGCTACTAAATTAGAAGGAAAAGATTTAATAAGTTTATTATATTCTTTAGAAATATCATTGTAATATTTACGAAGGGCAACTATTTCTGATTCTGATTCCATTAGATTAATTTGTGTTTTTACATATCCTTCATTTTCTTTTAATTTTTCGTATTTTTCTGCGTAAGATTGAAATTCTTCTATAGCAGGATATAATTGCTTATCTAATTCTATGTTAGATAGTTTTTGTGATCTTAGACTAATAACAGTAGGGAGTACAGTATCTTCCTCTGTTACTTCTTTTATAAAATCAGTTGCTTTATTTAGTAAATCAAATCGTTTTCTTAATACAGAGTCAATGCTTACTTCTGCTTCATTGATACGAATAATGTATTCTTGAAAATGGTTGTAACTAAGAAAAAACAAAAGTGAAATTATACATATAACGAAAAAGATTGATAAAAGAATAATTCCTACTGCCATTTTTATCACCTAATTTATTATAGCAAATTTCACCTTTTATTACAAGTTTCTATATAGTTGGATAGAAGATTTCACTAGTGTTAATCTGTTCATCGAACTTAATATAGTCAACATAGATTAAAAGCAATAGATACCAATTTCCAGTTGTTGGATCACTTAAGATAATATGATCTTTTCCAGATTGTTCAATAACTCCTTTAAATACTCTATCTTTCCATTCTAAGGAGTCAGCAAAAGACATGTAGACTTCTACTTTTTTTCCTCTGTTTAAACGTAGTATATTTTCGACATAAGATTGTTCATTTAAAGGTGGGGTTGTTTGATAGGGAGAAATATTTTGGAAGTTGTTATTATTCATATAATCATCCTTTCTTTTAAAATATATTTCCATAAGTCTAGAAATATGATATAATAACACTAGAAATAGTGTGAGGATGATGATATGAAAAAAGGAATGTTACTATTATGTGTTTTAATGGTTAGTTTTTTAGTAGCTATGCCTGTTTATGCGATTGAAGCAACCGAGACAAATTATGTTTCTTGTGGAAGTGCAACTGGTATTCCAGCTCCAATCCCAATGCTTACGAGTGTTGCATATACATTATTGATTGTAGCTACACCACTTATATTAATTGTATTTAGTATTATTGCTTTGATTAAAGCTATTACAGCTGGAAGTGCCGATGATATTAATAAAGCAAAAGGAAAATTGATAAAAAAATTTATTACAACAGCTATTGTATTTTTTGTAGCAGGAATCGTACAATTTGTTGTCACAAAAGCAGCAGATGGAAGTGAAAAGGGAACTATCTCTTCTTGCTTAAGTTGTTTTTTATACCATAACAATTGTGAGACTTCAGTAGGACCTTATGAGGCAGCTGATTTAATAGAAAAATAAACTATTAGGAGAATACTCTTGATAGCTTTTTTATAATTTGACAAAGAAATAAAAATTGTGGTAAGATGTTGCCGTCTTCATGGGAAGACGCCTTTTTTATTTGTTTTAGGAGGTTTCTATGACAAAGATATTAACGATGCCAGGACATATTGAAGATATTAGAGAAATATTAGAATATTGTGATGCTATTCTATTAGGAATAGAGGGTTTTTCCGTTAATTTTACAGAGATTTCCATAAATGAGTTAAAAGATATTGTAGAATATGTAAAAAGTAAAGATAAAGAAATATTTATTTCCCTTAATAGAAATTTTCATAATGGTGATTTAAAGGAAGTAGAGAATCTTTTAAAAAAGTGTTCTTCATGGAAAGTAAATGGAATTTTTTATACAGATGTAGCAGTTTATAAAATCCATCATAGACTAATGTTAGATTTGCCACTGATTTGGAGTGCGGAGCATTTAGCGACCAATCAGTTTACAATAGAGTATTGGCAGAATCATGGTATAAATGGAGTATTTTTATCCAATGAAATTACAAAGGAAGAAATTCTAGAAATTAAAAGAAATATTACTATTCCATGTTTTGTTCAAGTATTTGGATATATTCCTATGTATGTGTCTAGAAGACATGCTATTGATAATTATTTAAAACATTTTGAGTTACATACGAATTCTAAGGAGTTTTATCTCCATAAAGAAGAAAAGGAATATCCTATTTTAGAACGTAAGAATGGTACAGAAATCTATTCCTCATTTCTTTTAAATGCTAGTTTAGAATATTTAGAGTATAAAAATAATAAAATAGAGTACACTTTTATCAGTGGGTTTCGAATACCACTAGAAAAGTTAAAACAAGTATTATCTTGTTTCCATACTATTACTGAAGAGAATAAGGAAGAACAAAAGAATTTAATAGATAGTTTATTTTCAAATACAGGAAATGGCTTTCTATATAAAGAAACAGTATATCAGGTGAAGAAAAATGAGTCGTAAACCAGAATTATTAGCGCCAGCAGGCGATTTAGAACGTTTGAAAGTAGCTCTTCTTTATGGAGCTGATGCTGTTTATTTTGGTGGTCCTGCTTTTGGACTACGTGCGAATGCTATTAATTTTACTATAGAAGAGATGAAAGAAGCGGCTATTTTTGCTCATAAGCTGAGAAAGAAAGTATATGTAACTGTTAATATCGTTCTTCATAATAAAGAAGCGAAGGAGTTAGTTCCTTATTTAAAAGAGATAGAAAGTACTGGAATAGATGCCATTATTGTAAGTGATCCTTATGTTATTAAGATGGCAAAAGAAAATACTAATTTAGAAATTCATTTATCAACACAGCAATCTACTATCAATTATGAGGCTGCATCTTTCTTTTATGAAGAGGGTGTTTCTCGTATTGTATTAGGTAGAGAATGTACCAAAGAAGAAATTCAAGAAATTATTGAGAAAGTGCCAGTAGAAATTGAAACATTCATTCATGGAGCAATGTGCGCTGGATATAGCGGAAGGTGTGTACTATCTAATTTTTTAACAGATAGAGATGCTAACCGTGGTGGATGTAGTCAAATTTGTAGATGGGACTTTGACTTATTAGATGAGGATAAAAATAAAATAACAGGTGAAAAGGATTTTACTTTATGCAGTAAAGATTTATCGTTATTACGTTATATTCCTGATATGATAGAGATGGGAATTACTTCTTTTAAAATAGAAGGTAGAATGCGCTCTATTTACTATATTGCTACTATTGTTTCAGTATATCGCAAGGCAATTGATAGGTACTTGTTGGATAGAGAAAATTATACCTATT
Organism: uncultured Bacilli bacterium; assembly: GCA_910589375.1. Lineage (GTDB taxonomy): Bacteria > Bacillota_I > Bacilli_A > RF39 > UBA660 > UBA5578. Next base: position 461,954 of record CAJUTK010000001.1, read on the forward strand.
TAGAAGAAGAAGAGAGAATTTTGCGTAACTGCGCTAATAGGGATTCTGTACCACAATTTTTTGATGGTTCTTATGGTCAGGAATGTAGTTACTATAATGGGCGTGAAGAAGTCTCTAATCAAGATTTTCTAGGAATTGTAAAGGAATATGATTCTCTTAAAAAAGAAGCTATTATTGAACAGCGTAATTATTTTAAAAAAGGGGATCATGTAGAGATATTCGGACCAAATCATGGTACTATTCACTATGTAGTTTCCGATATTCTAGATGAAGAAGGAAATATTATAGATATTGTAAGGCATCCAAGACAAATTGTAAGGATTCATATTGATGAAAATTTAGAGCCTTATGATATGATTAGAATTAGAAAAAATAATAGTTGACAAATAATAAAAAAAGTAGTATTATTTGGTAGACTTAATGTTAAAAAGGAAAGCTAGAGGTTAATTTTATGACAAATACAAAGGAAATTTATCTAACTGCTGAAGGGTTAGAAGAAATCAAAAAAGAATTAGATGTTTTGAAATTAGAAAAGAGACCGGAAATCATTCAGGCTTTAAAGGATGCAAGAGCACTTGGAGACTTAAGTGAGAATGCAGAATATGATGCTGCTCGCAATGAGCAAGCTATTGTAGAAGCTAGAATTTTAGAATTAGAACAAATGATAGAGAAAGCTGTTGTTATTAAAGAAGTTAATAAAGAAGTTGTATCTATTGGAACAAGAGTTACTATTGAATATGTAGAGGATGGAGAACAAGATGATTACTCTATTGTTGGTAGTAAAGAAGCAGATCCATTTGCAAACAAGATTTCTAATGAATCTCCAATAGCGAAAGCTATTATGGGAATGCGTGTTGGAGATATCGTTTCAGTTGAAAGTCCAAATGGAAAGTATGATGTTAAAATTGTACAAATTGCATAAAACGAAGAAAGTTCTTCGTTTTTTTTATTAAGAAATGTACATAAAAAAATTCTAGTTTTCTAGAATTTTATCAATAATACCATATTCTAATGCTTCACGAGAATCCATGAAAAAATCTCTTTCTGTATCATTTTCAATGATACTTTTTTCTTTTCCTGTATTTTTAGCTAGAATATCATTTAATTTCTGCCTAGTTTTTAGAATATGTTCTGCTGCTATTTTGATTTCTGTTGCTTGACCTTGTGCACCACCTAAAGGCTGATGAATCATTACTTCACTATTTGGTAGAGAATATCGCTTTCCTTTTGTACCACTAGATAGTAAGAAAGCTCCCATACTAGCTGCTATTCCAATACAAATAGTTGAAACATCACTTTTAATAAAGTTCATAGTATCATAAATGGCAAATCCTGCAGTAACGCTTCCTCCTGGCGAATTAATATAAATACTAATGTCTTTGTCATTTAAAGAGTCTAGATAGAGTAGTTCACTAACAATGATATTAGCCATATGGTCATCTATTTCACCAGTAAGTAAAATAATGCGATCTTCTAATAATCTAGAGTATAAATCATATACTCTTTCACTACCACTTTTTTTTTCAATGACATTTGGAATAATCGTAATCATCATCTCCTAAAATTATCATAGGTTTAAATAGAGAAAAATATTCAAAAAATAATGACAAAGATATATTTTTTTGATAAAATGATGTATAGAGAATAGAGGGATTGTCATGAGTGAAAAAACAATAAAAGTCACTTATCATCAATTAGAAGTGAAGGAATTCCCAGTTGGAACAACATTAAAACAAATTAGTAAGAGCTTTCAACATTATTATGATTATGATATTTTAGTTGCAAAGGTAGATAATGATATTACAGAGTTATGTGAACCTATTACTAAAAAGTGTAACATTGAATTTTATGATCGTAGTAGTACACTAGGTTATAATGTTTATAGCAGTAGCGCTATATTCATGATGACATTAGCAGTGAAGCATTTATATGGTGAGGAAACAGAAGTATTTGTAGATCATTCTATTGATTTAGGTGTTTTTTGTAGAATTGAAGGCGTTGAGATTACAAATGATGTTGTAGCGCAAATTGAAAATGAGATGCATCAAATTTGTAAGGATGATTATCTTTATAAAAAGATGAGTGTGTCTAGGGTAGATGCTATTCAATACTATAAGAAGAAAAAGAGATTTGATAAAGTAAGAGCTTTGAAATATATCTCTAATACTTATGTAAATCTTTATAGGTTAGATGATTTATACGATTATTTTTATGTGAAGCTAGCCTACAGTACTAGACAGATTAATGATTTTAAAGTTACTATGGTAGATAGTAGAGGATTTGTTTTATCATTTCCGACCATACTAAATCCAGAGTGTACATTAGATTATACTCATCATGAAAAAGTATTTGAAGAATTCCAAAACTATAATGAATTGTGTAATAAGATTAGTGTTAACTTAGCTTCGGATTTAAATCAAGTAGTATCTTCGGCAAAGGTAGATGATTTAATACGTTTAGCAGAGGCTAATTATGATACACAACTTGTTAGAATAGCTGATAAAATTACAGATAGACCAAATACAAAATTAATTTTATTAGCAGGTCCTTCTAGTAGTGGAAAGACAACAACTGCTAAAAAGTTAACTACCTTTTTAAGAAGTAGGGGTCTCAATTTAATTCAATTATCTACTGATGATTATTTTGTAAATAAAGAAGATACGCCAAAGGATGAAAAAGGCGAATATGATTTTGAATCTCTATATACGGTAGATTTAAATTTATTTAATAAGCATTTGTCTCAGTTACTAGAGGGAAAAAGAGTAGAGGTTCCATCTTATAATTTCGTAACTGGAAAAAGAGAATATCGTGGTCATTTTGTAAAATTAGGCCCAAATGATATGTTAATTGTAGAAGGAATTCATGCTTTAAATGATATATTAACTTTATCTGTAGATAGAAGATATAAATATAAAATTTATATTAGTCCATTAGTACAGTTAAATATTGATAATCATTGTCATGTTCATACAAGTGACTTAAGAAAACTTAGAAGAATTATTCGTGATAGTAGAACACGTGGATATACAGCAAGCCAAACATTACATATGTGGGACTCTGTTGAAAAGGGAGAGAGAAGGAACATCTATCCATATCAAGATGAAGTGGATGTTGTTATTAATTCTTCTTTAGTATATGAAATCGGTGTTTTAAAAGTTTATGTAGAACCGCTTCTTTTCTGTGTAGATGAACAGGATAGTGTTTATCCAGAAGCATTGAGATTAATAAACTTTTTACGAAATTTTTTACCAATTCCTAGTGATGAGGTACCAAATGATTCCGTTTTAAGAGAATTTATAGGGGGAAGTTGCTTTGAAAAATAGAAAGAAGGAAAAAGATGATAAAAGTAGCAATTAATGGATTTGGAAGAATAGGAAGATTAGTATTTAGAATTATGGAAGAGGATCCAGAATTCGAAGTAGTAGCAATTAATGATTTAACAGATGCAGAACAACTTGCATATTTACTAAAATATGATACTTCTCATCGTAGTTATCGTGTAGATGAAATTTCACATGATGAAAATTCTATCATTGTAGGTGGAAGACATATTCGTGTATATGCTGAAACTGATCCTGCCAATTTACCATGGGGTGAACTTGGTATTGATGAGGTTTTTGAATGTACTGGTAGATTTACTGATAAAGAAAAGGCTGAAGCACATATTCGTGCTGGAGCTAGAAAAGTAATTATTTCAGCACCTGCTAAAGGAGATTTGAAAACAATCGTATACAATGTTAATGAAGATACATTAGATGGTAGTGAAACTGTTATTAGTGCAGCTAGCTGTACTACTAACTGTTTAGCACCTGTTGTAAATGTACTAGAGAAGAATATTGGTATTGTAAAAGGATATATGACTACAGTTCATGCTTATACAAATGACCAAGCAACATTAGATATTGCTCATAAAAAAGGAATTAATGCACGTCGTGGTAGAGCTTGTGCTGCTAATATTGTTCCATCATCAACAGGAGCTGCTAGTGCATTAGGACTAGTAATTCCTTCTGTAAAGGGAAAATTGGATGGAGGAGCTTTAAGAGTTCCTACTACAACTGGTTCTGTTGTGGATTTAACATTAGAGTTATCTAGAAATACAACTGTAGAAGAATTAAATGGTTTATTTAAATCTAATGCTAATGAGACATTAGGATTTACTATGGATCCAATTGTATCAAGTGATATTATCGGTTCTCACTTAGGAGGACTTATCGATGGACAACTTACTAAGATTTTAGAAGTTGATGGTAAACAAATGGTTAAAGTTGTTGCTTGGTATGATAATGAAATGAGTTATAGTGCTCAAATGGTTAGAACAGCTAAGTACTTAGGTAGAATGTAAAATACTTCAATTGAAGTATTTTTTTTCTGCTAATCCATAGTATTCGTGCTATAATAATAGTGAAAGTAGGGTTGGTAGAGTGGTAGTTTTATTATTGTTTTTATCGATATTACCAGTGTTTTTACTGGCCAGATATATTTATAATAATGATTTTGAAAAAGAACCTACATCCCTTCTAGTAGGATTGTTTTTGATGGGAATTGGATCTGTTATTGTTACTTATTTTTTAAGTAGCTTCTTAGAAAATACTTTTCCATTTTTTTCTCCACAAAATCAAATATATTTGAATGTTTTAGAGCTAATTCCTTATGTATATATAGGAGTAGCGCTTATTGAAGAATTTGCTAAATGGATATTTGTATATTTATATGCTTATCATCATTATGAATTTAATCATGCATATGATGCTATTGTCTATTGTGTATTTGTTTCTATGGGATTTGCTTGCATAGAAAATTTACTTTATGTATTTAATTATGGTAGTATGCAAACAGCAATTGTTAGAGGAATAACAGCAGTACCAGGACATGCCTGCTTTGGAATCTTAATGGGATTTTATTTTGGAATGGCAAAAACGGCAGATAAACATCGAAATAAAGGTGTTTCTCATAAGAATAAAGTAAAGAGTTTGTTACTACCTGTTTTAGCACATGGAACTTATGATTACCTAATATTTGGATCTGTACATGTATCTTTTTTCACTATTTTATTTATTGCATTTATAGTATTCTTATTTTCTCAAACAGCCGATAAGGTGAAGCAGTTAGCGAAAATTCATTTTGATATTAGGGAAAGTATTCCTAGTATGTCTAATCAATATAGTTATCACTACTGTCCAATGTGTGGAGAAAAAGTAGTGGGACATTTTTGTATAAAATGTGGCTTTGAGCATACTACTGTAAAATAAATCATAATTTAAACTTGACAAACATAGTATTTTTATGTATAATCTACCGTGTAATGAAAAAAAGGAAAGCGATGTATCCACATCCACCTGATTGCTTAAGCAATAGGTAAAAGCCAAAAGTAATAAAAATTGCGTGCTTTAAAGTGGATACCCTTGTATGCACTTTTTTCATGGTATAAGATACCGTTGTAGAATTATGAAAATAGGAGGTGTTTGTTATCGCAAACAAAGAAAAAGATTTGTTCATTAATGAACAAATACGTGCCAAAGAAGTTATGGTCATCGGACCAAATGGTGAGCAATTAGGTATTAAAAATATTAAGGATGCATTAACTTTAGCAACCTATGCAGGGTTTGATCTTGTTTTGATTAATCAAAATGGTAATCCACCTGTTTGTAAAATAATGGATTACAATAAGTTTAAATATGAAAATAAGAAAAAACAAAAAGAAAATATGAAAAAACAAAGAGAAACCAATTTGGAATTAAAGGAATATAGATTATCAGTATCTATTGATGTTCATGATTTCAATACTAGAGTTAATCAAGCTATTAAATATTTAGAAAAAGGTCATCGTGTAAAAGCTTCAATTCGTTTTAAAGGACGTGAAATGGCTCATACAGATTTAGGAAAACAAGTATTAGTACGTTTTTCTGAAGCTTTAAATGAAGTTTCTGAGATTGAGCAAAAACCACTTCTTGATGGACGTAATATGACAATGATACTTATGCCAAAAAAGGAAAAATAGGAGGAATAATATGCCAAAATTAAAAACACATAAAGGAACTAAAAAAGTATTAAATGTTCGTGATAGTGGTTCTATTAAAATAGGACATCCAGGAACAAGACATAATACTGGAAAGAAAAATGCAGCATCTAACAGAAGTGGTAGAAAAGCTTCCGAATTAAGTAAAGCAGATGCTAACAGATTAAAAAATGTAACAATTTAATAAACGAAGGGAGAATTATAAATGGCAAGAGTTAAAGGTGGAACAATCCACGCTGCAAGAAGAAAAAAAGTTTTAAAACAAGCTAGAGGTTATTTTGGAAGTAAACATAAACTATATAAGACTGCTAAAGAACAAGTAATGCACTCTTTAAAATATGCTTATAGAGATAGAAGACAAACAAAGAGAAATATGAGAAAATTATGGATTACTCGTATTAATGCAGCTTGCCGTATGAATGATATTAGTTATTCTAAATTCATTAACGGTTTAAATAAAGCTGGTGTTTCTATTAATAGAAAGATGTTAAGTGAAATTGCTATTCAAGATGCTCAAGCATTTACTAATTTAGTAGAAGTAGCGCGTGCTGGTTTAGAAGGAAAATCTATTCCAACTCCAAAAGCTAGTGAAAAAGTAGTAAAAGAAGAAGCTCCAAAAAAAGAAGCTAAAGAAACTACTGATTTATCAAAGAAAACTGTAGCTGAATTAAGAGATTTAGCAAAAGAAGCTGGTATTGAAGGATATGCAGCAATGAAAAAAGCAGAATTATTAGACGCTTTAAAATAGAAGAATCGTTAGATTCTTTTTTTATTCTTTCATTGAAAACTTTTTTTGGGAATGATATACTAAACTAGTAGGTGGTAGAATGAAAGAGAATAAAAAGTATATTTTATTATTATTTGTTATATCATTAGTCTTTTATTGTTTAGTCTTTTTTAGTGGCTATTATAAAGGTCATGATTATTCTTTTCATTATTATCAAATAAGTGATTATGTAGAGAGAATAGATGCTAATCATCTTGTTCCTTCTCCGATATCAAAAACTTTAGCAAACTCATTTGGATATGGGTCCTCTTTATTTTATCCTCCTTTCATGCATCTTTTAACAGCATATATAGTAAAGCTTTCTCCTATGAATGTTAATATGGGAATAAACTTTGTTAATTTTCTTTCCTTTTTTCTATCTTCCATAACGATGTATTTTTTAGCTAAAAGACTTTTTAACAATAATAAAGTTTCCTTTTTTGCTAGTATTCTCTACATGCTTTTTACTTATCATATAGCCGATATATTTGTCAGAAGTTCCTATGCAGAAAGCTGGATATTTGTCTTTTTTCCAATGATTTTAAGTGGATTGATAGAACTTTCTAGGGGAAACTATAAAAGGTTCTATACTTTATTTATAGTAGGGTATGTTTTTTCTATTTATAGTCATTATTTAAGTATTTTTTATTTAACCTTTTTACTAATTCCATTTTTTATTTTTTACTTTAAAGATATTTTTGAAAAGAAGAAAATATTGGCTTTGTTTTTAACAGCAATTTTGATACTTATGATTAGTTCTCCTTTAATAGTTTCTATATTTGAACATAGGCTATTAGGAGATTATAGAGTGTTTCACGCTGATATAATGACAACCAATATTAGCTTTCATAATTCTATTTTATCTTTTTCTGATTTATTCTTATCATTAAATAGCGGATGGTCAAGAGGAGTCCCAGTATTCGTTGGGTATGAAATATGGATTTTATTATTTGCTGTATTGTTTTATAGGAAGAAATTAGATCCTAGTTTCAAAAAAGAAAGGCTATTTCTATTAGTGATGTCTACGAATACTATATTTCTTTTATGTTTTAAATTTATTTGGAATACCTTACCCATACTTCAAATGATTCAATTTGTATGGAGATTATTGATTTTATTAGCGGTTACTTTTTCACTTTTAGCGTCCCTTTCTTTGCTAGTAATAGATAAAAAATACCATGTTGTACTAATTGTTTTTTGCATTATTTATGGTTTTATAATCAATATTAATATCATTAACTCCTCTCCTAAATTAGATAGTGAATATAGATATTCATTGGGCTTTCAATCAGAGTATTTACCTACGTCTTGTCCTGTTACCTATATTCAAGAAAGGAATAATGGAATTCTTATTTTAGAAGGCGATGCATTTATTGATATTTTAAAGGATGATGTTCCTAACCTAGTGTTCCAAGTAAATAAGATAGATGAAGAAGTTGTATTAGAACTCCCTAGAATCTACTACTTAGGTTATGTGTTAAAGGATGAACAAGGAAACTCTATATTTTTGGAAGAATCAGAATATGGATTTCTAAAAGCAACTCTTTCTAAGGAGGGAAAATATACGCTTTCTTATGAAGGAACAAATTATAGGAATTATTCTAAAGTCTGTGCTTTTATTGGAATCATGCTATTTATTCTTAATTTATGTTATTGTAAAAGAGAGAGTGTAAACAAAGGTTAGTAAAATAAAAGAAATGAATTTACACATTTCTTTTTTTCGTATACAATAAAGTAGGTGATGATATGTTAGAATTATTAAAAAATGATGTTTTATTATTGAATAATTTAGATAACTATTATCAAGACTTTCTAAAGTATAGCATACATCCAGTACCTTCTAATTCCCAAATATCATTAAAAGAAATCTTAAATATGCTTTCTTTAAAAAGAAGAGAAGTACTTATGAAAGAATTGGAAAGCATTAAAGAAGAAGCTTTATATAAAAGTAAAATTCATGGAATCTATCACTCTCAAAAAGTATTATTTTGGTCTTTTGTTTTAAGCGGGGATAATAAGTTATCAGAAGTAGATGAAAAAATATTAATGGATGCTTCTAAATATCATGATATAGGAAGAACAAATGATATTGATGATACAATTCATGGAAGAGTATCTGCTATAAAGGTTCTTTCACTGATAGAAGATCCTATTTATCAAATAGAAGAAAATAAGAACTTATTATGTGCTATTATAGAACTTCATTCTTTGCCTGATCAAAGGGAAAGCGAAATCTTTAGAAAATATAAGTTAAAAAATGTAACAAGATTTTCTAAATTGTGGAAGATTTTAAAAGATGCTGATGCATTAGATAGAATTCGATATGATTTAGGTTATTTAGATGAACTTTCTTTTAATCCAGTATATCTTCGTATGCCAACTTCTTTAAACTATATAAAAGCAAGTTATGAATTATGTACTTATTATAAAGAAGTTAAAATAAAAAAATAAGAAATATTCTTATTTTTTATTTTTATAAATTTTATCTAATAAGTCTAATGTATCTTCTATTGAGAATGGATTTTGATATTCTTCTTCAGATTTTTCTTGTTCTTTAGCATCTACTGGTAAATTTTTTAAAACTTGTAGCTGTATATCTGACATTAGATTAGTATCATAGATTGCATATTTTTCTGTAAATAAGATAGCACCTAACCTATCAATTAAATACCAGTGATAATCATTTTTATAAGTATCTTTACTATTTCTAAAATCTTCTGCTAAATAGGGAAAACTTAAAGATAATTGATTTAAAATGGTAGTGGCTAAAGCAAACTGATGAACATCACTTTGTAAAAATACAATTCCATCATGTAAAACAATTCCATCTCCTTGAATTTTCTTTTTAGGATTTCTAATACTTAGCGTTTTATTATCAGCTTTTACAATATATTTTTTTATATTAGGATTTTCTACTTTAGTGTAGTAGAGGGTATCATATAAATCTTCCTCTTCTTCATTCATATTTTCTGGAAGTTGTTGAATAAATAGTTTGTCCTCTTGAATGATTCCAAAGGAATTACTATCTCCCATAAATCCTACTGGTATCCACTTTAGATAAAAAACTAAAAAGTCAAAAAAGGGATGGAAGTAGGAATAATCTTTTGTAAATTCTTTCCAATTTGGTATTTCTTCTGGATGTTCTTTTAAATATTTTTGGCATGCTAATCCACAAAAAGCTAAAAGATGTTCAGATCCAACTTCAATCTTTTTCTCTGGTGTTATAAAACCAGCTTTCATGTGTATACTATTCATATCTTACCTTCATTCTAATATGATTATAGCAAAAGCATGGGAATAGTGCAATTACTTTTTTTAGCACTCACTATTGACAAGTGCTAAAATAGGAGTATAATGATAACTGATGGAGAAAGAAGGGATATTATGAATATGCAAAATCCATATGAAGAAAATTTAGAGAATGTATTAGAAAAATATGGTAGAGATATTGTTGATTCTGTAAAAGCAGGAAAAATAGATCCTGTAATAGGTAGAGATGATGAGGTTAGAAGTATCACTCGTATTCTTTCTAGAAAAACAAAGAATAATCCCGTATTAATAGGAGAACCTGGTGTAGGTAAGACAGCAATAGTAGAAGGACTTGCTCAAAGAATTGTAAAAGGAGATGTTCCTAATAGCTTAAAAGGTAAAAAAATTTGGGAACTAGATTTAGGTGCTCTTATAGCAGGTGCTAAATATCGTGGAGAATTTGAAGATCGTTTAAAAGCAGTATTAAAAGAGATTCAAAAATCAGATGGTGAAATTATTATGTTTATTGATGAGATACACATGATAGTAGGAGCAGGAGCAGAAGGTGCAATGGATGCTGGAAATATGTTAAAACCACTACTTGCTAGAGGTGAAATTCATGTTATAGGAGCAACTACTTTAAATGAATATAGAAAATACATTGAAAAAGATGGTGCTTTAGAGCGTAGATTCCAAAAAGTATTAGTATCAGAGCCTAATGTTATGGACACCATTACAATATTACGTGGATTAAAATCTCGTTTTGAAGTATTTCATAGTGTAAATATAAAAGATAAAGCATTAGTAGCTGCAGCTACCTTATCAGATAGATATATTACTGATAGATTTCTACCAGATAAGGCAATTGATTTAGTAGATGAAGCGTGTTCTACTATCAAAGTACAAATGGATTCAGTGCCAACAGAATTAGATACCTTGACTCGTAAGATTATGCGTTTGGAAATAGAGATGCAAGCATTAAAAAAAGAGAAGGATGAAATCTCTAAAAAAAGAGTTGAGGAAATAAAAGACAAACTAAAAGGCATGAAGGAAGAAGAAAAATCACTACGTGATAAGTGGGAAGAAGAGAAGTCTATTTTGTCTAAAATAAATGCCAAAAAAGAAGAAATAGAAAAGGCAACATTTGAATTAGAGCAAGCAGAAAATAGTTATAATCTAGAAACAGCAGCTCGTTTAAGACATGGTGTACTTCCTACTCTTAATAAGGAGTTAGAAGAATTAAGGAGCGCAACTAATCAGCAAATTCTAAGTGATGAGGTAACAGAAGAAGATATTGCTGCCGTAGTATCAAAATGGACTCATGTGCCAGTTTCTAAATTAGTAGGTGGAGAAAGAGAAAAATTATTAAATTTAGAAGAGAATTTGAAACGTAGAGTAAAAGGACAGGATAGTGCTTTGAAACTTGTTAGTGAAGCAATTATTAGAGCACGTGCTGGAATTAAAGACCCTAATCGTCCTATTGGATCTTTCATGTTTTTAGGTCCTACTGGTGTCGGTAAAACAGAAGTAGCTAGGTCTTTAGCAGAAGAGTTATTTGATGATGAAAGACACATGGTACGTATTGATATGAGTGAATATATGGAAGCACATAGTGTTGCTAGATTAGTAGGTGCTCCTCCAGGATATGTAGGATATGATGAAGGGGGACAATTAACAGAAGCAGTTAGAAGAAATCCATATAGTATTGTTTTATTTGATGAAATAGAAAAAGCCCATAGAGATGTATTTAATATTTTACTTCAAATATTAGATGATGGTAGAATTACAGATTCTCAAGGTAGAACAGTTGATTTTAAAAATACCATTATTATCATGACTTCTAATTTAGGCAGTGAATATATTTTAAATGGAGAAGAAAATGGAGAAGAATTGGTTTTAAATGAATTAAAACGTAATTTTAGACCAGAATTTATTAATCGTATCGATGAAGTAATTGTATTTAAGTCATTAACAAAAGAAGTAGTCTATGAAATTGTAGATAAAATTATTCGTGAAATAGAACATCGTCTAGAAGATAAAAAGATTACTTTGATGCTTACAGATAAGGCCAAAGACTATATTATTGAAGAATCTTTTGAACCAGAATATGGCGCTCGTCCTATTAAAAGATTTATATCACGTAATTTAGAAACGCTAATTGCTAGTAACTTAATCATGGATAATATTAAATTTAATTCTGAGATTATTGTGGATGTAGATAAAAATGGATTTTATTTAAGAGAAAACAAATAAAGTTTTCTCTTTTTTATGATATAATGAAAAAAATAGGAGTGTGTCATTATGAGAAACGGTAAAACAATTTTTCTTTTTGTCTTAGCTTTTATAGTTATCGGGATTATTTTTGTGGGGGAAATAAACTTCCATTCTATTGCCACTGATTCTGGTTTTGATGTTGGTTATAGTGGAGGTTCCTCTGGTGGCTCTGGTGGAGGATATAGTGGGGGTTCTAGTAGTAGTTCACATGGTGGTTCTGGAGATTTTAGCTTTTTAAGTCTATTCTACACTATCGTGTCTTTAATACTATTTTTCGTTTTTGTAATTATTCTTGGGTATATCAATGAGCAACTTGAGAAAATACATATAGCTAATAGAGTGGCATTTTCCTTTGGCTTTTTATTCCTATTTGCTTTTGTTTCTTTTTTTATGATGCTACTAGGAATGATGATGCTTTTTATACCAAATATGATTCTTAAAATTATTGCGGTTTTAGCAGTTGCTGTTTGTTATATTTTATTTATTGTTTATATCTTTAAGAATTTATTTAAAAGTTATCGAGAAGAGATTAGGTTAGAAAAAGAAGCAGCGAAAGCAAGTAGAATTATAAAAGGTTTAAAGAAAAAAGCTTTATCTATTACTGAAAGTAATCAAGAAGTCTTAGGGGTTGGATATCAAATATATTTAGATGTTCAAACATCTTGGATGAATTTTGATTATGATACTTTGCGTACATTGGTGACAGATGAATTATTTAATATGTATCAAACCCAATTAGCACCAATGGAAGTAAAAGAACAACAGAATATTATGAGCGATTTTAAATTGCAAGAAATAGTGCTAGTTTCTTCTAGTATAGAAAATAATATTATTACAACAGAAATATTATTAACAGTTTCTTTCTTTGATTATATTGTAAATAAAAATAAAAAAGTAATCAGAGGTAGTAAGAATAGAAAAGTTATTATGACTTATTTATTAACATTTGTTTCCAATGATAAGAAAATAGAAAAATGTCCACATTGTGGTGCACAACTTGAAAAAGGAAGCACTATATGTGCATACTGTAAGACAACTATTCAATCTGCTAATCAAATGAAATTAGCGAAGAAAGAGGCATTGAAGCAATCTTATGAAGATTAGGAGGTATTTATGTTAGAAGAATTAAAAAAATTAGATAGTACTTTTACAGAAAGTATGTTTAAAAGTAAAGTAGATAATATATTTGTTTTAATGATGAGTTCCATCATGTTTAGAGATATTACGAGAATATATTCTTCTTTGAATGAAGGTATGAGACATAAAGTTCAAGAAATAATTGATGAATTAAACAGTAAAAATGAGATTCAAATGTATGATGAACTAAATGTCAAAGATACAGAAATTAAAAATGTACAAATATTAGAAGATAGATATGTGATAGAAGTATTATTAACTTCTAGATATTTAGACTATAAATTAGATGCTACTACGAAAAAGTATAAATCAGGTAATAATTCTAGTAGAATAGAGTTAAGAAACCATCTTGTTTTTGAAGAAAAAAGAAATCATAAAAGCTTAGGAATGGCCGCTAAATGCCCAAATTGTGGTGCCAATATTGATTATAATTATAGTGGTGTATGTGAATATTGTAAGGAACAAATGCCTAAAGAAGATTATGATTGGATATTGACATCATGGGAGAGTTATTAATATGAAAAGAAATTATTTATTATTACTAAGTGCATTATTTATAGTAGGTTTATTATATTTATTTGATATGGAGATAACGAATCCCTCTTTAGCAACAGATTCAGGTTTTGATACTAGTTATGATAGTGGATCATCTGGTGGGGGTAGTTCTGGTGGTGGATCTAGTTGGAGTTCTGGCTCTAGTGGAGGATTTAGCTCTGGTTCTTCCCATTCAGGAGGGGGATCAATGGAACCTTTAGAAGCAATTCTTTTTATTGGTGTGGTGGTACTTGTGCCTTACTTGGTTATTCTTTTTTTGGTAGATAAGAAACAAAAAAAGAAAATGATTTTATATCCAATTATTTTAATTCTTACTTATATTATTTTACTTCCGTTTGTTTTATTACTTTCAAAAGTAAATATTGCTTTTACTATAATAGGACTCCTTATCTATTTCTATTTACCATTTATAACAACTAATAAGTTAGTAAGAATGATAGTAGATAAAGAACCTCTTATAAAAAGAAATAAATCTTCTAACAAAATTTCTAGAAATAATAAGATTGGAAGTTTTACAAATGGTGAGGCTTTGGCCCTTTATAATCGAGAAAAGCATAATAATGTTCCAAAGACAGAAAAAAATGAGAAATTATTAGATAGAGGCTATGGAATTTATCGAGAAGTACAACGAGCATGGATGAACTTTGACTATGATGCCTTAAGAACTTTAGTAACAGATGAACTATACAATAGTTATTATAACCAATTACAAACATTAGAATTAAAAGGCCAAAAAAATGTTATGAATAATTTTTTCTTAATAGATGAAGAATTACTAAGGATAGATGAAGAAAATGGTCTTTGGACTATTTTAATGAGGTTAGAAGTAGAATTTAATGATTATATAGTGGATAGTGATAACAAGATAGTAAGAGGTAGTAATAAAGATAAGGTAATCATGAATTATTTATTAACATTTGTTGAAAATGAAAAATCTGAGGATAAATGTCCACATTGTGGTGCAAAACTAGAAGAAGGAATAACTGTTTGTAATTATTGTAAAGCGGTTATTCAATCCACCTCTTCCCAAATGAAGTTAGCAAAGAAAGAGGCAATTTCACAAAGGCCGGGAAGAAGTTATAACAAATAAGCGGTGTTCTATACAAAAAAGAAATATAAAAATTTCTTTTTTTATGGTATAATGATAAAAGTAAGGTAGTGATAAAATGGATGCATATGTTGTATTGTTTTTAGTAATTGTAATTATTTGTTGGGCTTGTTATAGAAGAAAGTTAGAGAAAGCTGCTTATGGTATTGCAGCACTAGATATAGGATTACGTTTATTTGATGTTATTTCTAGAAACATTGGAAAAAATGAAGTAGCAACCTTTCTAGCAAAATGGCCAAATAGTTTATTAAGTGTAGCAGATCAATATACAAAAGGGATTATTAATGTTATTATTTCTTGGATGTTTGTACTATTGATGTTATATTTTCTATTTTTAATTGTAAGAGTATTTTTTAAAAAGTAAAAAATACTCTTTTTTTTATTTAAATACATTTGTTTGTGTGCTATAATGATAATGGTGATAGCATGTATGAATATATAAAAGGAATGATAACAGAGATTGAGACTACTCATATAGTAGTAGAGACAGGAGGAATTGGCTATTTAGTGTATGTACCGAATCCTTATTCATTCTCTTTGAATAAAGAAGAAAAGGTTTACGTTTATCAACAGGTAAGAGAAGATGAACTAAGTCTTTATGGATTCCATACAAAGGAAGAAAAAGATTTGTTTTTAAAATTAATTGCTGTAAAGGGATTAGGGTGTAAAATGGCTCTTCCTATTCTTGCTACAGGTTCTATTGAAGGAATTATGGATGCTATTGAAAGAGAAAATATTTTGTATTTAAAGAAATTCCCCAAAATAGGAGATAAAGTAGCAAAACAAATTATTTTAGATTTAAAAGGAAAATTGGGTGTTACTACTAGTGCAAGTATAGAACATAATTTTGAAGAACTGATAGAAGTACTAGAGGGATTAGGATATAAAAATGGAGATATTAAAAAGGTCTTACCTCATATTCATTCTGAATTATCTATTGAAGAACAAATTAAAGAAGCTTTAAAATTATTATTAAAGTAGGAGGTAATCATGGAAGATAGAATTTTAACAAATGAAAAATTAAAAGAAGATCAAAATGAATTATCTATTCGTCCAGAAGAATTAGAAGAGTATATCGGACAAAAGGAAGTAAAAGAAAACTTAGAAATCTTTATTAAGGCTGCTAAAATGAGGGATGAGCCATTAGATCATGTGTTATTATATGGCCCACCTGGTTTAGGAAAAACTACATTAGCGTATATTATTGCCCATGAACTAGGAAGTAATATTCGTACTACTAGTGGTCCATCTATTGAGAAAAGTGGAGATTTAGCGGCAGTGCTTTCTAGTTTAGAACCTGGGGATGTCTTATTCATTGATGAAATTCATAGAATTCCAAGATTCATAGAGGAAATTCTTTATTCTGCTATGGAGGATTTTACTTTAGATATTATTGTGGGAAGTGATTCCAATAGTAGAAATATAAGAATTGATTTGCCACCTTTTACATTAGTAGGGGCAACAACTCGCTCAGGGGATTTAACAGGACCTTTAAGAGATCGTTTTGGAATTATTAATAAATTAAATTATTATACTGTAGAAGAATTAAAACAGATTGCTAAGAGAACTGCTAAAGTATTAGATGTTACTATTGAGGAGGATGCTGCTTATGAGCTGGCTCGTCGTAGTAGAGGAACGCCTAGAATTGTAAATCGCTTGTTTAAACGAGTAAGAGATTTTGCATTAGTGATGGGAAATGGAGTTATGGATTTAGAAGTTACAAAATTGGCATTAGATAAATTAAGAGTAGATAGTTTAGGATTAGAGGAAACTGATTACCATTTACTTAAATCTATTATTGAGAAGTTTAATGGTGGACCAGTTGGAATAGAAGCAATTGCTTCTTCTATTGGAGAAGAACAAACAACTATAGAAGATGTATATGAACCATACTTATTACAAACTGGTTTATTAAAGAGAACTAGTCGTGGTAGAATGGTAACTGCCAAGGCCTATGAACATTTAGGAATACCATATGTAGATAAGGATTCTAAGTAATGTTTTAATTTAGAGGAAAATGTACTTTAATATTTAATTGTAGTATAATTAAAATAGGAGCGTGATTTTAATGAAGAAAATATTATTAACAGTAATGTTTACTACTCTGTTTGTTGTTTTTGTTAGCAAGGTTTATGCAGGAAGTTTTTATCATCATGAAGCTAGGTGTGATGAAGGAGATTGTCCTAGAAGGAATAATCAAGTTAATGATATTCAAAATAATGTTGATGGTGTAGCAAATGAAGTAGTATACTATGATTGCGGAAATCCAAATTGTCATAGAACGGATGAACATACACATTATTATGAAACAAATGAACATCATCATTATGGTAATGGACATAATCATTCTCATGGTAGAAATCATAGATAGTAAAGATGGTATAAAAATGTAAATTATAAATAGCTTGATGAGATATCAAAATTTAGAAACAGATAGGAAATGAAAATATTAAACATTTGCTATCTTTTTATTTGGTAGAATAGGGATTATAGAATTGTTAAGTTTTCTTATAAAAAAAGAAACCTAAAATGTTATTCACTTGGTTTTTTCGGTCATATATGGTATAATTTTAAGTGTTAGAAGTTGAGGTTTTGATATGTTTATTGGAAAGTATAATAAATCAGTAATTGTTACTTATTTAGGAGTATTATCAACCATGTTAGGAATTTATCTTATTTTAGGATATTCTGTACCTAAGATAACAGGAGCAATTATTTGTTTAATGGTGTCTGGTATTTGTGATATGTTTGATGGGAAAGTAGCACGTATGTGTAAAAATAGAACAGAGGAAGATAAAGAATATGGAATTCAAATAGATTCTTTAACTGATATGATTTCTTTTATAGCTCTTCCTATTGTAACTTTATATGGAATGAGTATTTATTTTGATATTGCTTTAAATCCAATTATTACGGTAATTGTATTAACTCTTTTTACGGTAGCAGGAATTAGTCGTTTAGCGTTTTTTAATTTAGGTGCTAATAGCGAAGATGGACCTGTAAAATATTATTCAGGACTTCCAGTTACTACAACAGCAATGATATTCCCAGCAATCTATTTATTAAGATATGTAATTCCAAAAGATATTTTTGTGAGTATTTATTTAGGTGCCTTTGTTTTAATTGCATTCTTATTTGTCTATAATTTTAAAATAAAAAAACCAAAGAAGAATTGGTGGTATATTACCTGTAGTGTACTTGCTATTATTATGACTGCTATTCTTGTCTATTTGAAGGTGAAATAATGGTTTTCGATAGGAAGACTAATACCTATTATGAAGAGGGGAATAGTAAGTCTCTTCTCTTTTTGTACCACAATTTTTTTGGACGTTGTGTTTTGAAATTGCTTACTAGAAGATTTGTAAGTATCCTTGGTGGCTGTTATATGAATAGTAGACTATCTAAACACAGAATTAAAAAGTTTATTCGTCAAAATCAAATTGATATAAGTGAATATGAGGAAACTAAATATATTTCTTTTAATGATTTTTTCACTAGAAAAATAAAAGAAGAAAAAAGAATTTTACCAAGTGATAACGAATTGTTTCTTGCTCCAGCAGATTCTAAATTAACGGTTTATTCTATAGATGAAGATACTTGTTTTTGGATAAAAGATAGCTGTTATAGAGTATCTGATTTATTGCAGGATGAGGAACTTTCTAAAAAGTATGAGGGTGGTTATTGTTTTATCTTTCGATTAGGAGTAACAGATTATCATAGATATTCTTATATAGATGATGGTAAAGTTATTTCAAGCAAAACAATAAAAGGTATATTCCACACTGTTCAACCTATTGCTTTTAAAAAATATAAGGTGTTTCATGAGAATACGAGAGAGTATCAAGTCTTAGATACTTCTAATTTTGGATGTGTTATTCAAATGGAAGTTGGAGCTTTAATGGTAGGGAAAATAGTAAATAATGAGCGTCAAGAATTTAATCGTGGAGATGAAAAAGGATATTTTTGCTTTGGTGGATCTACTATTGTAGTTCTTGTAGAAAAGGATAAAGTTATTCCTGATTCCGATATTTTAAAAAATTCTTCTAAGGAGATTGAAACTAGAGTATATTTATATGAAGCAGTAGGGAGACGAAAATAATGATTATAAGAAAAGCTGTGCTAATTATTCATGGGTTTGCAGGTGGTGTATATGATGAAGAAAGACTTCAATATCATTTAAATTCTAAGTTAGAATTAGATGTTTATAATTTTACATTGCCAGGACATAAGAGAAATTTAACTCATGACATTTCTTATAGAGAATGGCTTGATTCTGCTGAAAAACATGTAGAGATGCTAATACAAAAAGGATATCGAACAATCTATGTAGTAGGTCATAGTATGGGTGGTATTTTGGCGACTCATGTAGCTATCAAATATAAAGAAGTAAAAAAATTAGTTTTGGCAGCACCTGCTTTTCAATATTTAGATGAAGATACAGAATTAAAAGATAAAGTAGATGCTCTTGTGAAAAATGGTATCAATATTGTAAAAACATATCATGCGAAAGAAATTCTATCAAGAATGCTTAAAGTATCTATTCCAATGCTTATGGAATTTAATAAGATAGTAGAATATTCGCAAGATAAACCTTCTAAAGTTACAGTTCCAACACTCATTTTTCAGGGAACAAACGATGAGATTGTCCCACAGACAAGTTCAGAATTTGTTTATAACAATGTAAAAGGTAAAAAGTGGTTAGTTTATTTAGAGGGAATTACTCATGACATTTTCTGTAGTAGAAAGACAGATGTTGTTAATAGAGAAATAGAGAAGTTTTTCTTATCTCCTATTTATCATGAGAAACCAATTAGAAAATGGTAGGTGAAATATGAAAACAGACGATTTTGACTTTGAGTTACCAGAAGAGTTGATAGCCCAGACTCCATTACCCAAAAGAGATGATTCGAAATTACTTGTTCTTCATAAAGAAACAGGTAATATAGAACATAAACATTTTAGTGATATTTTAGATTATTTACATGAGGGGGATGTTTTAGTTTTAAATGATACGAAAGTCATGCCAGCTCGTCTTTATGGAGTAAAAGAAGAAACTGGTGCAGTTATAGAGATATTGATGTTGAAAGAAAGGGACTCAGATAACTGGGAATGTTTAGTAAAACCAGCTAAGAGAATTCATGTTGGGGAAACAGTTACTTTTTCTCCTAAACTAAAAGCAACTTGTACGAGTATAGGTGAAGAAGGAATTCGAGGATTTCATTTTGAATATGATGGTATATTTTATGAGATTTTAGATGAATTAGGAGAGATGCCGCTTCCGCCTTATATCCATGAAAAACTAGAAGAAAAAGATAGATATCAAACGGTATATGCAAAAAATATAGGAAGTGCAGCAGCGCCTACTGCAGGCCTCCATTTTACGAAAGAGTTACTTGAGAGGATAGAAGAAAAGAAAATAATTGTCACTTATGTTACCTTACATGTTGGGCTTGGTACCTTTAGACCAGTTAGTGTAGAAGATGTAACCAAGCATAAAATGCATAGTGAGTTTTATACAATGAGTAAGGAAACAGCGGATATTTTAAATGAAGCAAAGAAAGATAATAGAAGAATTATTAGTGTAGGAACTACTTCTACAAGAACATTAGAAACAATTATAAAAGCACATGGTACCTTTAAAGAGTGTAGTGGTTGGACAGAAATATTTATTTATCCTGGATATCAATTTGAAGCAATTGATGCGTTAATTACAAATTTTCATTTACCAAAATCGACATTGCTTATGTTAGTGAGTGCACTTGCTAGTAAAGAGTTTATATTAAATGCTTATAAAATAGCAGTAGAAAATAAATATCGCTTCTTTTCATTTGGCGATAGTATGTTTATAACTAATGAGTGATTTATTAAATCAATTATTACAGGATTTTGTATATGAAGATGAACTTGGTGAAATTGACATCAGTTTTATCAGAAGTTTACAGAAATTAATTACAAGACAGAAAGTTTCTTTACAGCCACAAACTTACAAGACTAAAATGGGACTTGATAAAACACAAGAATACGCCCATCAATTTTTGAGAAAATTAGATAAAAGATATGATGATTACTTTACACTTCTTTTAGATACAGGTGTTATTCATATTCATAGTAGAATGAAAAGAGAACATAGACTTTCTATGGTGACTTTTCCATCAACTGGTAGAAGAGTTGATATTTACGCAACTAAAACATTAGAAGATGCTTACACTTTTGTTCATGAAGTGATGCATAGTTGGAATAGTGATGAGGCAAATTTCACAGTGACATGGCATTTTATGACAGAGTGCTTTTCTATTTTAGCAGAAAACCTTCAGTGTGATAGTATGTTAGGGTTACATCCAGAATATAAAAAGAACAAAAGAGATACTTATTATGCTTTAAGAGAAAGAGCAATTATGTTAGGTTTTGAATTAGATTTAGTAGACTTTTATATGTCACATGGCTATATTGATGATGAAATGATGCTTCGTTATATAGAAACAAAAAGTAGAGAAGAAAGGTGTACGATATCGAATCATTTAGACTGGATAGAAGAAAACCAAATGCTGAAATTTGATTTTCTACAAAGAGATGTTATTGGAGGTGTTATGGCATCTTATATGCATAACCGCATATTAGATAATCCAAAAAGAATAGGAGAATTTATAGAGTTAAATGATCATTGTAATGAGATTCCTTTTTTGGATTTAATTCGATACTTAGACTTAGAAGTAAAAGATTTAGATACTTGGGAATTAGAAGAGGAATCATTACAAAAATTAGAACATAGTTATCAAAAAGAATTAAAAAGTTTATAGGAGGAATATTATGAGAAATGTAGGAACAGTTGTAAGGGGAATACGTACCCCAATTATTAAGGAGCATGATGATTTAGCAAATATTGTTGTAAATTCATTGATGGAGGCTTCTAAATCAGAACCATTTACTTTTAGAGATAAAGATATAGTTGCTATTACAGAAGCAGTAGTAGGAATCTCAGAAGGAAACTATGTAACAGTAGATGATATAGCAACAGATGTTGCAAATAAATTTCCAGAACGGGAAGTAGGAATTGTATTTCCAATTTTAAGTAGAAACCGTTTTTCTATGATTTTAAAAGGAATAGCTCGTGGAATGAATAAGATAACAATGTTACTTAGTTTTCCATCAGATGAAGTAGGAAATGGTATTTTAGATGAAGAAAAATTAGATAATAGTACTTATACACTTGGAGATGTAATAAGTGAATCTGATTATGAGAAAGACTTTGGAGATTTTATTCATCCATTTACTGGAATTAATATGGTTCATTTTTATAGAGAACTAATTGAATCAGAAAATTGTCAAGTAGAGTTTGTATTCGCTAATAATGCAAAAACTATTTTGAATTATACAAACAATGTACTTAATTGTGACATTCATACTAGATTAAAAACTAAGAAAATGTTGAGTGAAGCTGGTGCTCATGTATATGGTCTTTATGAGATTATGAATGCACCAATTAATGGAAGTGGATTTAATCCGGATTATGGATTATTAGGCTCTAATAAATCAACAGAAGAAAGATTAAAATTGTTCCCAAAAACAGGAAATACATTAGTAGTTGAAATTCAAAATAAATTAAGAGAATTAACTGGTAAAGAAATAGAAGTAATGGTATATGGAGACGGTGCTTTTAAAGATCCTGTTGGACATATTTGGGAGCTTGCAGATCCAGTGGTATCACCTGCCTATACCAAGGGATTAGAAGGAACACCAAACGAAATTAAATTAAAATATATTTCTGATAATAAGTTTGCAAATTTATCAGGTGATGAATTAAAAGAGGCTATTAAAGGCGAAATTCGTGAAAAAAATAGTGATTTAAAGGGAAATATGCTATCACAAGGTACAACTCCAAGAAGAATTACAGATTTGGTTGGATCACTATGTGATTTAACAAGTGGTAGTGGTGATAAAGGTACTCCTGTAGTTTTTATTCAAGGATATTTCGATAACTTATCAAATGACTAATATGAATAAGGTAATTGTAATATGTGGTCCTACAGCAGTAGGAAAAACAAAACTTAGTGTAGAACTTGCAAAAAAACTAGAAGGAGAAATTATCAACGCTGATAGTACCCAAGTATTTAAAATGATGGATATTGGTACTGCTAAAGTAACAGAAGAAGAAAAAGAAAATGTTCCCCATCATTTATTTGACATTAAAAATCCTGATGAAGAATATACTGTTTTTGATTATCAAAGAGATTGTAGATATTGGATTGATGACATTTTAAATAGAGGAAAGACTCCCATCTTAGTAGGAGGGACAGGTCTTTATATAAAAGCAGCTTTATATGACTATAAATTTGAGGAAGAAAATCAAACATTCTCATTTGAAGATAAGTCAGATGAAGAACTGTATAGAGAATTAAAGAATGTAGATCCTGATACAGAGATTCATCCTAATAATAGAAAAAGAATTGAAAGGGCTCTAAGTTACTATTATGAACATGGAGTTCCTATTAGTAGCCAGGAAAAGGCAACTAGAATTTTATATGATACTATTTTCTTAGGACTTACAACAGATAGAGATATTTTATATGAACGTATTAATAAGCGTACTTATCAAATGATAGAAGAAGGATTGTTAGAAGAAGCAAAAAAAATTTACGATTTGAAATATCGCAGTAAAGCTATTTTAACTCCAATTTGTTATAAAGAATTATTTCCTTACTTTGAAGGAAACTGTTCTTTAGAAGAATCTATAGAATTGATTCAACAAAGATGTAGACGATATGCTAAAAGGCAATACACTTGGTTTAATCATCAACTTCCTGTTATTTGGTTAGAGGTAGATTTTAAATGTTTTCAAAATACAATAGAAGAAGCTATTTCTAAAATAAAAAACACCTAATGGTGTTTTTATTTTGCAAAGAATGTAATAATTTGTAGAGTTACTAAAATTCCATTATGAATAGTATGTAAACTAATAGGTACAAAGATATTATCAGACTTTAAAAGTGTATAAGCAAATACCCATCCTGGTATACTATAGGGAATTAAAAATAACCAATCTGTCCATACAGTAGCATTTCCTATAACATGCATAAACCCAAATACTAGTCCTGATAAAAATATGAAGAAATATTTTGTATAACAACTTATTTTACGTATTGAAAATCGAAATATTAATTCTTCTATTAAAGGTGCAAAAATAACAGAAACAATGAATGTATAAATAGGTAATGCTTTTATTAAAACACGAACTTGTTCTTCATTTTTTGCTATATCACTAGTAAATGGTTTAATAATTAAATTACTCACCATCATTAGGCCCAAAGCAATAAACCAGTATTTAATATATTCTTTTAAATAATCTTTAAAATGGGTAATAAAATTTAAGAACTGTTCTTTTATCTCTTTAAAGTAACTCCTTATTATAATTAAAATCATAGAGAGTTCATAAATTAAAGAGTATGATAATAATGCTTCTGCTGGCCATTTGGTATAGTCTATTTGAAATAGCTCTAAAGGTAAGTATTGATAAGTAGACGCTAGTAAATAAAATAAAAAAACAGACATTCCCCGTAAAAATTCTTCTTTTCCTTTTTTAAATCCTAAAAGGATTAGTAGAAGAATAACAGTATCATAGAAAAGACAGTATCCAAAAATCGCAATATCTGGCCATTCATGATAAGAAATATGAAACAAATTTAATGGCAAATCTTGATGGATGATAATTAATAAAAAGATAATAAAAATCCATATAGTATCCATTACAATTCTCTGTTTCTTCTTTTCCATATTAGTCACCCTTTCAGACATTAACATTATATCAGAAAATAGTAAAAAAATAATAAAAAAGTATTCATTCTTAAAAAAATGTGCTATAATATTAGCAGTTCTACAGAGAGAAGAGTGGGGATTCCCACTCTTTAATATTTATTTAGGAGGAAATATGGACATTGTAAGAGAAGTAAAAGAACTAATTACTGTGCCTGTAAATGAGGCAGGTTATGTAATAGATGAGGTTCTTTACGAAAAAGAAGATAGGACAAGTTTTTTAAGAGTAATTATTGATAAAGCAGGAGTAGTAGATGTTGATGATTGTGTTACAGTAAGCAATATTATAAATCCTCTACTAGATGAAAAAGACTTTATTGATGAAAGCTATATTTTAGACGTTTGTTCTAAAGAGAAAGGATGTGAATAAAATGGCTAATAAGAAAGTAGATAATAATGTAGCAGATAATAAAATTAATACGAAGGAATTTAAAAAAGCTTTAGATGCTTTAGTAAAAGAAAAAGATATATCTGAAGATTATATTTATGAGGCAATGGAGCTTGCGCTAACAAGTGCTTATAAGAAAAATTATCATTCATTATCCAATGTAAGGGTGGATATTGATAGATTTGCAGGAGATATTAGAGTATTTTCTTTCCGTACTGTAGTATTAGATAAGGAGCATAGGGTATCTTTAGATGAAAATGATTTTGAGGATGATTCTTTAGATGGAATTACTTCTTTTGCGGATTTAGAGAACATGGAATTCGATGATGAGGAAGAAGATGATGAAAAGTATCAACCTTTTATTTATGATGAAAGAATTCATATTACATTAGAAGATGCACAGAAAATCGTTCCAGGAATTGGAGTAGGAGAAACTATCGAAGAAGAAGTAACTCCACATGATTTTGGACGTGTTGCTGCTGCTACTGCAAAACAAGTAATTGTTCAAAAGATAAGAGAAGCAGAGAGAAATAATATAGCAACTGAGTTTGGTGATAGAACTGATGAAATGATTTCTGGTATTGTAGAGATGGAAGATGAGAAAAATTATTTCATTGACTTGGGAAAAACACAAGGATTACTTCCAAAAACAGAAATTATTCCAGGAGAGACTATCAAGATGGGTAGTCATATTAAAACATATATTAATAAAGTAGATATTAATTCAAAAGGAGCCTTAATTTTACTTACTAGAAAACATTATGGTTTTGTAAAACGTTTATTTGAATTAGAGATTCCAGAAATTAATGAAGGAATTGTCCTTGTTTATAGTGTGGCAAGAGATCCAGGAAATCGTACAAAAATAGCTGTTTATTCAGAAAATAGTAATGTAGATCCAGTAGGAGCTTGTATTGGAGAAAAAGGCTCTAGAATTAATGCTATTATCAAAGAATTAAATGGAGAAAAAATAGATGTTATTCCATATAGTAAAGATACTGCAACATTTATTGCAAATGCATTAAGCCCAGCTCGTGATGTACGTGTCTTTATTACAGATGAAAAGAATAAAGAAGTTCTAGTTGTTGTAGATAATGAAAATCTTTCTTTAGCAATTGGTAAGAAAGGTGCAAATGTAAGACTTGCTTCTAAACTTACTCATTATAAATTAGATGTTAAAACATATGAGCAAGTAAAAGAAGCAGGAATTAACATTTTAGAATAAAATGAAAAAAGTATCAGAGAGAACTTGTGTAGTTAGTCATGAAAAATTGCCAAAGAATGAATTGATAAGAGTAGTTAGAACTCCAGAAAAAACAGTTATTATTGATACAACAGGAAAAGCAAATGGCAGAGGAGCTTATTTAAAAAAAGCTAAAGAAGTAATAGAAAAAGCAAAGAAAACAAAAATATTGGAACGTCACTTAGAAGTGGAAATTCCAAATGAGGTGTTCGATGAATTACTAAAAATGTGTTAAAAAAGAAAGAAGGTGCGTAGTATGATGAGTGTATTTGAATATGCTATGGATGTAGAAAAAACAGTAGAAGAAATTCTAAAGAAATGTAAAGAACTACAAATAGATGCTACCAATGAAGAAGATATGCTAGATGAGGATGCTATTACAGAGTTAGATAATGTTTTAGCGCAAGAACCAGCAGAAGAAGATTATGATGAAATTGACGAGATAGAAGATGCGTTGATTGAAAAAGAAAAAAATAAAATAGAAGGATTAAATCCAAGTGCAAAACAAAAAAAATTAAATACAACAAATGTAAAATCAACGAAAAAAGAATTAGCTCGCAAGAAAAAAGAGATGTATAAACATAAGGAAAAACTTATTAGTAATGCACCAATAGAGGATAAAAATGTTGTTATTTATAAAGATGGAATGACAATCGGAAATTTAGCAAAAGAACTTGGTATTACAGCTGCTGAATTAATTAAAAAGTTATTTACACTAGGAATATTGGCTACTGTCAATAATTCTATTGATTTTGAAAATGCATCTTTACTAGTAATGGATTATAATAAAGAGTTAAAAAGAGAAACGGAAAAAGATGAATCAAAATTTGAAGATTTTGAAATTCATGATAATGAGGAGGATTTAGTATCTAGACCTCCAGTAGTTACCATTATGGGACATGTTGACCATGGAAAAACTACATTATTAGATACTATTCGTAAGACTAGTGTAGCATTAGGTGAAGCAGGTGGTATTACACAAGCTATTAGTGCTTATCAAGTAAAATGTAAAGATCAATTAATTACTTTTATTGATACTCCAGGACATGCAGCTTTCACGGAAATGCGTGCAAGGGGAGCTAGTATTACAGATATTGTTATTATCATAGTAGCAGCAGATGATGGAGTGATGCCACAAACACAAGAGGCAATTGACCATGCAAAAGCTGCAGGAGTACCAATTTTAGTAGCTATTAACAAAATTGATAAACCAGGTGCAAATCCAGATAGAGTTATGACAGAACTTGCTGAATACGGACTTACTCCAGATGTATGGGGAGGAGACACTATATTCACTAAAATTTCTGCTAAAAATGGAGAAGGAATTGATACTTTACTTGAAAACATTCTTTTAGTAGCAGAAATGGAAGAGTATAAAGCTAATCCAAGTAGATATGCAATTGGAACAGTGGTAGAAGCAAAGCTTGATAAACATGTTGGTCCTATTGTTACGGTTCTTATTCAAAATGGTACTTTACGTCTAGGGGACCCTATTGTTGTTGGTAGTTCATTTGGTAAAATTAGAACACTTCGCAATGATAAAGGAGAAGAAATAACATCCGCATCACCTTCACAGCCAGTTGAGATTACAGGCTTAAATGAAACTCCAAAAGCGGGAGATAAATTTATGGCTTTTGAAACAGAGAAACAAGCAAGAAGTATTGGTGAAACTAGAAAGACAGAAGAAAAAGAAGCACAAAATAAATCCAATAGTGTATCTTTAGATGATATTTTTGCTAAAATTCAAGATGGTGTAAAAGAAATTAATGTTATTATTAAGGCAGATGTAAATGGCTCAGCAGAAGCTGTTAAAAATTCATTAGAAAAAATAGAAGTAGATGGGGTACGTGTTAAAGTAATTCGTAGTAGTGTAGGTGCTATTACAGAAAGTGATATTGTACTTGCTAGTGCTTCTAATGCTATCATTGTAGGATTTAATATTAGACCAAATAATTCTATTCGTGATTATGCTAAAGATAAAGGTGTAGAGATTCGTCTTTATGATATCATCTATAAAGCAGTAGAAGAAATGGAAGCAGCTATGAAAGGTATGTTAGATCCAGAATATGAGGAAAAAACACTAGGAACTGTAGAAGTAAGACAATTATTTAAATTCTCTAAAGTAGGTGTTATTGCAGGTTCTTATGTATTAGATGGAATTGTAAAGATGGGTGCTAAAGCAAGAGTAATTCGCGATAGTAAAGTAATTTATGATGGATCTATCGGGTCTTTACAAAGAGAAAAAGATAGCGTAAAAGAAGTTAAAAAGGGATTAGAATGTGGACTTACTGTTTCTAACTTTAATGATTTAAAAGTTGGAGATATTATTGAAGCATACGAAATGGTTGAAAAAGCAAGAGACTAAAAAAGATAGAATTCTATCTTTTTTTGTTATCTTAGAAAAACAGGTATCATTATTTTGAAATTCTATCTTTTATACACTATTATTTTTAAATTTTAGTTAATTGTTAAAAGTCTATTTAATTTGTTAGAATAATCCATTGGATACATTTGAAACAGATGCTTTCCCTTTTCTATGATAATAGAAGGGTGGTGATGATATGACAAAAAGAGAGACTTCTCAATTTATCATAATATTACACAATTTCTAGTAGTAATCCTATTACTATTAAAATAAAAAGGCATCTGTATCATTATTGATATCAGATGCTTGAACAAAAACTTTGGGAAACATCTGAGAAACTCAAATGTATCCTTTTTATTATATGAAGTTTCCTTCACTAAATACATTTTATCATAAACAATTATTATTCACAAGTATCATCATTTACTTCTTAAAATATCCATGATATACTATATCTACTGAGGGTGATAAAATGAACAGTATTAAAATAGAACGTATTAATAGTGCGATTGTAAGAGAAGTTAGTTATATTCTAGCCAATGAAGTAAAGAACCAAAATATTAAATTTGTAACCATTACAGCTGCTAAAACTTCTAGTGATTTAAGCTATTGTAAGATATATGTAACAGTACTAGATGATTCTATGAAAAAAGAAGTAATGGAAGCATTAAAAGGTGCGAAGGGATTTATTAGAAAATCTTTAATGGAAAGAATTGATATTAGACAAATTCCTGAATTAGATTTTGTCTATGATGAATCTATAGAATATGGCAAAAAGATAGAACAAAAAATAAAAGAAATCCATGAAAAGGAATAGGATTTCTTTTATTTTGCTTCTGAATAGATTTCTAAATTAAATTTATGTTCAACAGGATCCGTTTCTAACAATTTTTTATAAGGAATTAAAAAATAATCATAAATTAATAATTGTTCTCCAGTATTAGTAACAGGATCATCCCAAGTAGCATCTAAATGAAGCCAAGTATCATTTAAAAATACTAAGTTCCATACATGATTATCTGCAGAGACTCTAAAATTAGGAATATCTAATTGATATAAGAATATTGACATAATATCACTATAACCACCACATAAAGCTTTTTTATCTACTAAAAGTCCATATGCTGTATGTGTACTACTAGTTTGATATTCAGAAGAAGTCATATTATTTGCTCTATCGATATCATAAGCAGTATTATTGATAATATAATCGTGAAAAACTTTAATTTTATCATTTATTTTCATATCTTCTGATATGTTTTTGTTAATAATAGTTTGTAGTTCATTATTAATTTTTTCTATTTCTTCTTCTTTATATTGTTTTTCTACTGTCACTGTAATTTTTCCAAAACTATTGGAAATAATATTAATAGATTTATAGCTATTAAATGGATGGACAAAGTTATTAATATCTGCTAGAGCACTTTCTTCTTCATTAGTGCTAGGAATTAGTTTATCTACATCATTTTTACATTCTAAATAATTATCGTCACAATAGAAATAAAAGGAAGTATTTCCACTATCTAATATGGTATAAAAAATATTTAAAAGATGCTGCTTATCTTTAGCAACAAAATCATCTGTTATTTGTACGAAATTATAATCTTGTTCTTTTGCATAATCATTTTTTTCTAGTTCTTCTGTAGCATAATTATGATATAGAAATGTTTTTACAAAGTAATGTGGTATTTCTTTATAATACATAAGAATGAAAATAATAATGAGTAATAAAATGGTAGAAATTATAAATTTTTTTTTCGATTTCATATATTCACCTTTATTCATTGTATCATATTATGCACAAAAAAAGGAGTTCATTACTCCATTTCATTTACTTTTTTTGTTAAACGTGACTTATTTCTAGCACTTTTGTTTTTACTACTAACTCCACTTTTGGTAGCTTTATCAATTGTTTTAATAGCAGTTTTTAAAGAGCTTTGTGCTTTTTCTTTATCTTTGTTAGCAACTGCTTTTTCTACATTTTTAATAGCAGTTTTCATACTAGCTTCATAATTGTTATTTGTTTGTTCTTTTTTAGCATTAACTAAAATTCTTTTCTCGGCATTTTTCATATTTGGCATAATATTCACCTCCTGGTCACACATACAAACCTATTTTAGCAAAATTCCCTAAAAAAAGCAAATAAAATCAACAATTTTGTTAAAAATATTAATGGTGAATAGGTATGAAGCATGAAATAGATTTAAGTAAATATTTAGTGAGGACAGATTTAGCAATAGAATCTTTATCAGAAGATAGTTCTAGTAATGGAGTCAAGGTATCTGAGAAAAAATTAGAAGATATTTGTGTTACGACAGTGATGGTAAGTAGAAAAGGAAGTAAAAAAATAGGAAAAAAGCCAGGAAAGTATATTACAATAGAATTCCAAGATATAACGGATGAAGAGAATAGAAAAAAAGTCTCTCAAGTATTTGTAAAAGAATTAAAAAAATTAGTGAGACTGCAATCTAAGGAAGATCATGTTTTAGTAATTGGACTTGGCAATGAAAACTCCACGCCAGATGCTTTAGGGCCACTAACAGCAAGTCAAGTAACTGTTACCAATCACTTATATGAATTGGGACTGTTAGACCCAACTTTTCAAAGAGTTTCTATTTTTAATCCTAGTGTAATGGGAAAAACAGGAATAGAGACAAGTGATTTACTTGGAAAGTTAATTGAACTTTTGAACCCATCATTATTATTGGTAATAGATTCTTTAGCAAGCACTTCCATTAATCGTGTCCATAAGACTATTCAGATGACTGATACTGGAATTCACCCTGGCAGTGGAGTAGGAAATAAAAGAAAAGAAATTAGTAAGGAACTATTTGGTATTCCTGTTATCGCTATTGGAGTCCCAATGGTTGTAGATGCTGTTACGATTGTAAGTGATACGATAAACTTTTTAACGCAGCATTATGTTTATATGAAAAAACATATGAATAATCCAAAATATAAATTGATGACAAATATAAATTATTTAAGAGAGAAAAATGAAATTTCTAGTAGTGATCGGGAAAAATTATTGGGTCTTGTAGGTACCTTAAATGAGGATGAAATGAAATCTTTGATATATGATGTTTTGACTCCAGTAGGTTATAATTTTATGGTTACTACAAAAGAAGTTGATTTTATAGTAGAGGAATTAAGTTCTTTATTATCAAAGGGAATCAACAAATTATTGCATAATAGGTAGTGTCTAATAAGTGTTTTTTTGTCGATAAAAAGTTGACCCCTAGGTAGTTTTATGATATGATTATATCGTATAAGAAGGTAAGGTGGTGAGAAAATGAAAAACAATACAAAAGGATTTACATTAATCGAGTTACTAGCTGTAATCGTAATTTTAGCTGTAATCGCATTAATCGCTTCTCCAATCATTTTGAACATTATTCAAAGTTCACAAAGATCTACAAGAGCTAGATCAGTAGAGGCTTATGCACATGCAATCGAAGACTCAGTAGCATCTTCTATGTCTAACCCTGACTTCGTTGGCGGAGATGTAGTTATCGCTAAAGATGGAGATAAGACTTACGCTTGCGTTGGAACAAACGCTGCTGGTGTAGGTACATGTACTGATGATAACGCTAAAATAGAAGTTACTTATAGTGGAAGTAAAGTTGTTTGCAGCACTGTAAAATATAACGAAGGTGGAAAAGGATTCATCGAATTAGCTGGATGTAAAGTTTCAGGCAGCAGTGAATCTTACAGATTTAATAACAACCCAGATGGAGGAACTTCAGGAAAAGCTGTAGAAGAAAAAACATCAAATAGTAATTCTGGATCTTCTAACTCATAGTTATGAATTTGTTTAAAAAGTTCAACGGTACTTATGTTGAACTTTTTATTTTGTAAAATATAGAAAAGCGTGTTATAATACCACCAGGGAAGAGGGGATACTATGAAAAAACCAGTTGTGGCTCTTTTAGGTAGACCAAATGTAGGAAAAAGTACAATATTTAATCGCTTAGTTGGTAAAAAGATTTCTATTATTGAGGATACACCAGGTATTACTAGAGATAGAATTTATGGAAATGTTGAATACCAAAATTATAATTTTCATTTAATTGATACAGGTGGGATTGATTTAGAAAATTCTGCTTTTAATGATGAGATTAAGGTTCAGGCAACACTTGCAATCGACGAAGCTGATGTTATTATTTTTGTAGTGGATGGAAAAGAAGGTCTAACATCGAATGATTTTGCAGTTAGGGATATGCTTCTTAGAAGTAAATGTAAAGTTATTGTAGCTATTAATAAATGTGATAGTAATAAGATTAAAGAAACTGAATATGAATTTTATGAGTTAGGTTTTGAAAAATATTTCCAAGTTAGTGGAGAACATAATATTGGAATTATGGAATTATTAGATGAAGTAGTTAGTGAATTTGAACCTATAGAAGAGGAATATCAAAATCTTATTAAATTTTCTATTATTGGTAGACCAAACGTAGGAAAAAGTAGTTTGGTAAATGCTTTACTAAATGAAGATAGAGTTATTGTTAGTGATGTTGCAGGAACTACCCGTGATGCGATTGATACGGTTTTTACTTATCATGGTGAGGAATATGTAGTAATTGATACTGCGGGAATGCGTAAAAAAGGAAAAGTATATGAGGCAGTAGAAAAATATAGTTTATTACGCAGTATGAAAGCAATTGATAGATCTGATGTATGCTGTATTGTTATTAATGCCGAAGAAGGTATTATTGAACATGATAAGCATATAGCAGGGTATGCAATTGATGCAGGCAAAGCTGTAGTTCTTGTTGTCAATAAGTGGGATACTATTAATAACAAAGATACAGAGATGAAAAAATGGAAAAAGGATATTGAAAACAATTTTCAATTTATGCCTTATGCACCAGTGGTATTTCTATCTGCTAAAACGAAAAAGAGAATTCATACTCTTATGCCAGAAATTTTAAGGGCATATGAGAATAGTCATAAAGAGATTAAAACTAGTTTACTTAATAATGTTATAACGGATGCTTATTCATTGAATTTGCCACCAA
This sequence comes from uncultured Bacilli bacterium, assembly GCA_910589375.1. GTDB lineage: Bacteria > Bacillota_I > Bacilli_A > RF39 > UBA660 > UBA5578. Next base: position 495,877 of record CAJUTK010000001.1, read on the forward strand.
GTTATAAAGGAAAGCGACTGAAAATTTACTTTAGTACGCAAGTGAGTGTACAACCTCCAACATTTAATATTCAGGTAAATAGTAAAGGTCTTATTCACTTTTCATATGAAAGATATTTAGAAAATAAAATTAGAGAATCATTTGATTTTACAGGTACGCCAATTGTATTACAATTTAAAAATAAAGGAGAGCAATAATGAATAAAAATGGAAAAATGATAGCAACTGTTATAAGTGCTTTATTAATTATTATCATGTCTATTACTTTAGGAATAAAGATGACTGATCAAAAGAAAAGTTTAGAAAATAGTAATTCTTTAAAAAATAGGAAAATAGAAATTAAAGATACTTGTTCACCAGAAAGTAGTCATCCAGACGCTATTGAAACGTATTATGAAGATGAAAAATATGTATGTAAATTTAATCAAGTAGTAAGTAGTTGTTATAAAGTGAAAGTAGATGGAAAAGAGTACTCTTTAAAAGAAGCATTAAATAATAAAATAATCACTGTTGAAGAAGGAATTGAACATGGATTACAATGCGAGCGTAAAAAAGAAAATGGCTCTAACAGTAATACCAACACCAACACTAATACAAACACTAATACAAGTAGTAATCAGCCTTCTAGCAGTAATACGAATACAAACTCAAATAGTAATATATCTAATAGTAATGTAAACACAAATACCAATACTAATAGTAATACAAACATTCATAGTAATCAAGTTTCTAATACAAATACTAGTAGTAATGTTATTAGTAATTCTAATATTGTTACCACTAAAAAGATTAGTATTATAGATAAATGTACTGGTAATCTTACACAGCAAAAAGATTATTTTTATGAAGATAATCAATATAAGTATTATTTTAATACAGGTATGAGCAGTTGTACTTATGTAAGAGTAAATGGAAAAGAATATACGTTAAGAAATGCTTTAAATGAAAAAATAGTTACTATGAAAGAATTAGAGAATGTTGGATTTCATTGTTTAAAGGAGTCAAAAAATCTAGTAGATAAATAATACTAGATTTTTTTATGCACAACTATGTGTATAATTTGTGTCAAAAAATAGGCATTCCCATATATTATAGTAGGAGGTAGTTATGGGATTTTCAGATAATTTCTTTAATAAGGTGGAAAAGAGAACAAGGGTGGATAAGGATACTATTTTAGAACTTGCAAAAGAGTTACAAGATAATGATTTAAAAAACGAAAAGACACTTAGAAATGTTATTCAAAAATTGAGTACTATGACGGGAAAAACAGTTACAGAGGAACAAGAAAATAAAATTGTAAATGCAGTTATTAATGATAAGGTTCCTAAAGATGTTGATAAAATGTTTTAACACCGATATCAGGTGTTTTTTTTATTGAAAAAAAGTACTATATAGGATATAATACATGATAGAAAGTAGGAATCAATATGGACAAGAAATTAGGATTTACATTGGTCGAATTAATGGCAGTTTTAGTTATTTTGGGTGTTATTTTATTAATGGCTATGCCTAGTATTACCAATACATTTAGAAATTCAGAGGATATGGAAGCAGAAGAGTATTTAGAAACAATTTGCCTAGCTGCTAAAACTTATGCAGAATTTGAAACAGGCGTTAGTACAAGTAATATTTCTATTGATAGTCTAATCTCAGAAGGATATGTTAGAGATAATTTAAAAGTTCCAGATTCTCAGAAAAAATATAAATGTGTTAAAATATTAAGTACTAATAAATGTGAATTAAAAGTATCTTGTAATTAAGAGGCCTTATGTGGAAAATAGGAAATGTTGAAATTCAAAACAGAGTAGTTTTAGCGCCTATGGCTGGTATTTGTAACAATGCTTATAGAACTATTATCAAAGAAATGGGCTGTGGCTATATGGTGGCTGAAATGGTCAGTGATAAAGCTCTTATGTATGGAAGTAGTAAAACGCAAGATATGCTTTATATGACGGAAGATGAAAGACCAATTGCTCAACAAATATTCGGTAGTGATAAGGAGTCTTTTGTTATAGCTGCTAAATATGTTTATGAACATATGCATCCAGATATCATTGATATTAATATGGGATGTCCTGTTCCTAAAGTAGCTGTTTCTGCACAAGCAGGGAGTGCTCTTTTAAAAAGTCCTGAGAAAGTTAGGGATATTGTTTCTGCAGTAGTAGAAAGTGTTCCTATACCAGTTACTGTAAAAATTAGAAGTGGTTGGGATAAAGATTCTATTAATGCTGTTGAAATAGCTAAAATTTGTGAAAGTGCAGGAGCTAGCGCTATTACAGTTCATCCAAGAACTCGTAGTCAAGGTTATAGTGGTCAAGCTGATTGGAATATCATTAGGGAAGTAAAAGAAAATGTATCTATTCCTGTAATTGGAAATGGGGATATTATAAGTTGTTTTGATGCGAAAAGAATGTTAGAGGAAACTCATTGTGATGCTATTATGATAGGTAGGGGAGTATTAGGAAACCCTTGGCTCATAAGGGAGTGTATAGATTACTTAGAAAAGGGAATTGTTCCTAGTGAGGTAACATTACATGAGAGAATATCCATGATTAAAGAACATTTATCAAGACTTTTAAAAACGAAACCTTATAAGGTAGCCATGTTAGAGATTAGGACTCATGCAGCTTGGTATTTAAAGGGCTTACCTAAGGCAAAAGAATTAAAGCAAGAAATTTTTAAGACGACAAAAGAAGAAGAACTATTGTCCTTGTTAGAAAACTATGAAAGGGAAATGGGAGGAAACTATGAAAATTAAAAGAATAAAGTCTTTTGCTATTGATTTTATCATTTTGTTAGTATTTTTCTTATTTGTGCAATTTCTTATTCCCAAGACAGATTATGTAAAAACATTAGAAGCAGAGCAGAATGCTATTATGGAAGATTATTTTGCACATCGTATTGATTTTACAGAGTATGTTAGCAGTTATGGAAATGTTTTTTATGAGTCTAGTAAAGAGGGACAAGTTACTTACTTACTTTATCTAATTTTTATGTTAAGTTATTTTGTAGTATTGCCTTTTTTATGGAAAGGAAGAACGCTCGGGTGTTATTTTTGCAATGTACAAATAGAGCGATTTGATCAAGGAAAATTGCATATATGGCAATTATTTGTACGTTATTCTATTGTCTTTGGATTAGGATATGTACTATTAAATAATTTATTTTTATTATTAGTTCCTAAGAGTTATTATTTTGTTTTAATTTCTGTAGTAGCTATTTTTCAATTTGTAGTTGCTATATTTTCTATGATAACCGTAATATTCAGAAAAGAAAAAAGAGGACTTCATGAACTACTTAGTAATACGGAGATTACAAAGATAATTGATTCTAAAAAGTATCAGAAAAAAAATGCATAATATTGTGAGGAAAAGGCTAGTACTTTTTCTCTTTTTTGTGGTATTATAGAAGAGTAAAAAACGCAAGAAATAGAAGGAAGTGAGAAATATGCGCGAACTTACAGAACAAGAAATCGTTAGACGTGAAAAGGCTAATAATATTCGTTCGCTTGGAATGGATCCATTCGGACATCGCTTTGATCGTACACATAGGTCAGGTGATATTAAGAAAGAGTACGCCGATAAATCTGGCGAAGAATTAGAAAATATGAATGTTGCTGTTAAAGTAGCAGGAAGAATCATGACGAAACGTGGTAAGGGAAAAGCAGGTTTCATGCACATCCAAGATCGTGATGGTCAGATTCAAATTTATTTAAAATTAGATAATGTTGGAGAAGAAAACTATGATTTATTCTTAAAATCAGATATTGGTGATATTGTAGGGATAGAGGGTACTTTATTTGTAACCCATACAGGTGAGTTATCTATTAAAGCTTCTAAATATATTCATTTAGTAAAAGCTTTAAGACCACTACCAGAGAAATTTCATGGACTTACTGATGTTGAGGAAAGATATAGAAGGCGTTATGTAGACTTAATTATGAATGAGGATTCAAAGAGAGTCGCATTTTTGCGCCCTAGAATTATTAGATGTATCCAAAACTTTATGGATGCACAAGGATTCTCAGAAGTAGAGACACCAATTTTATCTACTTTACTTACAGGGGCAAGTGCAAGGCCATTTGTGACTCATCACAATGCTCAAGATTTAGATATGTATTTACGTATAGCATTAGAGTTACCACTTAAGAGATTATTAGTAGGTGGTATGGAAGCTGTCTATGAAATTGGACGTGTATTTAGAAATGAAGGAATGGATCCAAAACATAATCCTGAATTCACATTAATGGAAGCTTATTTAGCTTATAGTGATTTAGAGGGTATGATGGATTTAACAGAGAATATGTATCAGACTATAGCACGTGATGTAATGGGAAAAATGACTTACCAATTTGGTGGATATGAAATCAATTTAGAGGGTCCATGGAAAAGGGTTAGTATGACAGATGCTATTAAAGAACAAACAGGAATTGATTTTAAGCAAAAAATGACTGTAGAAGAGGCTTTAAAATTAGCTCAGGAACATCATATTGAAGTACAGGAGCATGAGCACAATGTAGGTCATATCATCAATTTGTTCTTTGAAAAATATGTAGAGGATACACTTATCCAACCAACATTCCTTTATGGACATCCAGTAGAGATTTCGCCTCTTACAAAAAGGAATCCAGAAGACCCAAGATTTGTTGATCGTTTTGAATTATTTATTGCTGGAAAAGAGTTTGCAAATGCTTATACAGAATTAAATGATCCGATTGATCAGTTAGAAAGATTTGAAGATCAAATTAAAGAAAAGGATTTAGGAAATGACGAAGCGAATGATATCGATTATGATTTCGTAGAGGCATTAGAATATGGTATGCCTCCAGCAGGTGGTATTGGATATGGAATCGATAGATTATGTATGTTATTCTTAGAACAAGAATCTATTCGTGATGTACTTTTATTCCCAACGATGAAAGAAAGAAATTAGTATGCTTTTATATGTAGTAAGGCATGGAAAAACAGTTTGGAATTTAGAACATCGTGTCCAAGGTATTACAGATATAGAATTATGTGAAGAAGGAAGAATGACGGCTAGAGCGATTAGTGAAGAAGTCAGAAATTTAAATGTAGATGTAGTGATTTCTTCCCCTTTATCTAGGGCTCGTGAAACCGCTAAAATCTTAGTAGGTGATACTTTACCAATTAATATTGATGACAGAATTAAAGAACGTGATTGGGGAAGAAATGAAGGTATGAACTTAGATGGTCTCGATACTTGGGACTGTTGGGATGTTATTTTAAATACCAATGTTCAAAATATCGAAAGAATACAGGATTTTATGAGCCGTGTATCAGAGTTTCTAGAGGAAATAAAAATACGCTATAAGGATAAAAAGGTTTTACTTGTTACTCATAGTGCAGTTGTTAGAGTTATTCATTATTTATTAGGTACTATTCCAGAAGATGGAAATTTAAGTAGAATCAATATTCCTAATTTAAGAATAATAGAATATGAGGTGAAATAATGAAAAAATATGTAGTTGTCATATTGCTATTTTTGTTAGTGATAACTGGTTGTGGAAAACAAGGGCTACCTAAACAAATAGGAAATCAAGATGGGTTAGTTTTGGTATATGAAGATAGTAATATTAGTTTAAAAAATTCCCCAACATATAAAATAAGTCTTTATAATGATAAGAGAATTATTTCTGAATATTCAGAACAAGGTAATTCCTATATTATTAATTTATCAGAAGAAGATTACCAAAAGATTTTAGAAACTGCTTTTTCAGAAAAGTTTTTAGATTTAGATAAAAATATTACTTCTATGGAGACTGAAGGTGGAAGTACTTATTCTGTTACACTTTACTATAATGGCAAAACATTTACAACAGGTGGACAAAATATTGAAGAAAAAGAGTTTATAAAATTACAAGAACTATTAGTAGATATGGTAAAAGAAGAAGAAGAAAAAATGAACAGTAAAGGAGATAATGAAAAAAATGAAGGTATTGTCAGTTAATTGTGGTAGTTCATCTTTAAAATTTCAAATGTATGAAATGCCAGAAGAAAAAGTTTTAATTTCAGGAAATTTTGAAAGAATAGGAATAGAGGGAAGCTTTTATACTGTTAAGTTTAATGGTGAGAAAGCAAAAAAAGAAGTTGCTTTAGAAAATCATAAGGAAGCTTTTCAAATTTTAATTCAAGAATTATTAGATTATAAGGTAGTAGAAAACTTAGAAGAAGTAGGAGGAATTGGACATCGTGTTGTTCAAGGTGGTGACTACTTTGATAAGACTGTTGTTGTAGATGATGAGGTAATTGCTAAAATAGAAGAACTAAGTACTTTAGCTCCACTTCATAATCCAGCTGCTATTATTGGTATTAAAGCTGCGCAAGAAGTATTCCCAAATGCTACTCAAACAGTTGTATTTGATACAGCTTTTCATCAAACTATGCCAGAAGAAAATTATTTATATGCACTTCCATATGATTTTTATGAAAAGTATAAAGTCAGAAGATATGGAGCTCATGGAACTAGCCATAAATATGTAGCATTACGTGCTAATGAAATTTTAGGTAGGGAAAATACAAGATTAATTACTTGTCATATTGGAAATGGTGCTTCTATTAGTGCTATTAAAGATGGTAAATGTATTAATACTTCTATGGGGCTTACTCCAAATGCTGGTCTTATTATGGGATCTCGTTGTGGAGATATTGATGCTACTATTGTTACTTATTTAATTGATAAAAAAGGATTCTCTGCATCAGAAATAGAAAAAGTTATGAATAAAGAAAGTGGATTCTTAGGAATTAGTGGAGTTAGTAGTGATTCAAGAGATATTGAAGCAGGAATTGAAGCCGGTAATGAAAAATGTATTTTAGCACAAAGAATGTATGTAAAACGTATTGTGGATTACATTGCTAAATACTATATGGAATTAGGTGGATGTGATGCTATTATTTTTACAGCTGGTGTAGGAGAAAATTCTATGGGTGTTCGTTTAGGCGTTATGAATGGATTAGCTGCTATTGGTGTAAAAGCTGATCCTGAGGCAAACAATATTCGTGGAGAAGAAAGAATGGTAAGTGCAGCTGATTCTTCTATTCCATGTTATATTATTCCAACAGATGAGGAAGTAATGATTGCTCGTGACACCTATGCTTTAGCGCAATAATAAAAGAGCTTATGCTCTTTTTCTTTAGGAGTTAGATATGAGATTGAAAATAGGGACATTAAATTGTCAAAATAATACAGAAAATAGACAAAATAGAAATGACCGAGCTAATCTTTTAGCGAGTTATATATTAGAAAAAAAGTATGATATATTAGGTACTCAAGAACTTACAATGAGATTTACTAGGAAAGTAGATAAGTACTTAAAAGAGTTTAATTTTTATGGGGATTATCAATATGGTAGAGGAATCATTGGTAAGTATTTTCCTCTTATTAAAACATTTAATCAGGGAAATCAAATTATTACTCATATGCCTGTTGAAAGTACAAGAACGAGAACCCTTCCTTGGATTCCTTATTCTTTTAAAGAGTTATGGAGGGCACTTAAAAAGCCTTCCTTAGAACGTAGAATAGTAACTAGGATAGAAATAGAAACAGAAAAACAGAGAATTTATATTTTAAATACTCACTTAGATTACTATACACCAAGTGTTCAAAAAAGGCAGTTAAATTATTTATTAAAAAAGATAAAGAAATATAGAAATTATGCTAGTGTTGTATTGATGGGAGATTTTAACCTACAGATTACAGATTCTTTATTTTTAAATTTTATGAAAGAGTTAGAAAAATTAGATATTGTAAGAGTACCTGTAAATGAAAAAACGAATGCATCTAGATATCGTGAAGAAGGTGCTATTGACCATATTTTTATTCCAAAGAATTTTAAAGTTATTAGTTGTGGTACTATAAGTATGGAAGAATTATCTAATATAACAGACCATAAAGCAGTCTATGTAGAAGTAGATATTTAAAGAAAATTATGATAAAATGAACTTATAGAAAGTGTAATTGTTATGAGAAATAGTAAATATCGACAAATATATAAAAAAATAAAAAAATATAATACGATTATTTTAGCGCGACATGTAGGTCCTGATCCAGATGCGTTAGGGAGTACTTTTGGCTTAAAGGAAAGTATTCTCGCTACTTTCCCTAAAAAGAAAGTATACGTAGTGGGAAATGGAACTGCTAAATTTCATTATTTAGGAACTGTCGATAAAATGCCTGAGAATACACAGGACGCTTTATTAATTGTGCTAGATACACCGGATTCTAAAAGGGTAGATGGAGCTAGTGCTTCTAATTTTGATTATTCTATTAAAATAGATCACCATCCATATGTAGAGACTTTTTGTGACATAGAATGGATTGATGATACTTCATCAAGTGCTTCTCAATTAATTATGGAATTAATTTTTCATACAAAGTTAAAGATGACAGAAAGCGCTGCGCGAAGACTTTTTGTTGGTTTAATAGCAGATACTGAGAGATTCCTTTATCAATATACAACTCCTAAAACTTTTCAATTAGTAGCTAAAATGATTGAGGAAACTAATCTAAATTTTACTGAATTATATCCAATTCTATATAAAAGATCTATTAAGGAAGTTCAGTTTCAGGCTTACTTAATGAGTAATTTAACGATTACAGAAAATGGTTTTGGTTATGTAAAATTAGATGAGGAAATTTTGCAGGAGCACAAAGTAGATGCTGCTACTGCTGGTAATATGATTAATAGCTTTAATTATATTGAAGAAATGGTTGCATGGGGATTTTTTTCACAGGATAAAGTAAATAATAATATTCGCGGTTCTGTTCGTTCTAGAGGACCAGTTATTAATGAAACTTTAGCTCATTTTGGAGGCGGCGGACATGCTTTTGCATCTGGTATTCGTGTTTCTGATTTTGAAAAGGTAGATGAAGTAATCGATGCCTTAGATGAAGTTTGTAGACTTTACAAAGAAGAAAAATAAATATGCTTTTTAGCATATTTTTTTAGAGAAGAGTTAAAGGATTGAAAGAATACAAGAAATATTAGAAATTTAAAAATACAAGTTCTTTAACTTGTATTTTTTACTTAATAACAGGAATGATTCTCCCTAGCATACTATTGATATTTTCAGATTCTAAATAAATTCGTTCATATAAATCTTTGTTTTCTTCATAGAAAGAATTTAGTTTATCTTTATTTCTTTCTATGATTCCAAGAGTATTTCTATAGAGAAATTCAAATGTAGACAATTCTATGGTATCCATATTTAATTGTCTTAAAACACCAGGTATTTTATTAGGAGTAGTAAAATTTCCCATAAGTGATTGAAGCGTTAAAACGGAAACATAATTTTGCATTCCTAACTTAGGATTATTGTGCACTCTTAGTTTTCCAAACTTACTAGGATATAAAATGCCATCGTTGGTAGGATCTAATGGATAACTATATTTAGTATCATCTACGATTGTAATTAAATGATTTGGTAGTTTGATAACTTTGGTGAAACTACTAATTACTTTAGCGAATTTTCCTCCTTTTTCAGATTTCTCTAGTTTTAAAGGGCATAGATGGGATAGATTTTGAATAGTCTCACCATTCGTATTTACAGATAAATTACTACTATTAAATCCCATTCTCTGATAAATATCAGTAAGCATAGAAGAAATCGAACGGCATACTCCTGTTCCTCTTATAACATCTAAGCCGTTTAAGAGAGATAAATCTTTCATATCAATATCATAAGTAAATTGATGATTGTAAGATAGATATCCACCTCTATATAGATATACATATAAACTAAATATTTCAATAGGATCTTTGATATCGAGAGATTGTGCGAAAGAGATGAAGTTATCTATTACTTTGCTATAATATTCTTTTAAATTTTGGTATTCTTCGGTTTTCTTTTCCACATAAAAGTGGGCAACTGTTCCAATTGTAAATGGTGCCATAATAAGAGCCCAAACTTCTGCATTTTCAGGCGTAATACTAGTAATATTTCCATAATTTCCCATTAAAGCGTTCATTCCATTATTTAATATTTCTGGCATGTGGTCTATAGCAGGATAAGCTTGTCCTGCAGCGCCTACTAAGAATGCCATTAATTCAGCCTGCCTTACATGTTGAAGATTTTTTATTTTCATAATATTACCTCTAGCTTAATCCTATCAAAGAAAAAATTAATAGTCAAATAAATAATTAAAAAGTTTCTATTTTTTGTCAAAATAGAGTTAATTTTTGGTAAAATAGAATGTAGGTGGTAACATGGATAGTAAATTACAAAAATTATTAGATCAAATATCATGGGATGAATCAAAAAAAAGTTATTTTGAAGGCGCTACATTAGAAAAAATAGTAGGTAATAGTGAACATACTGACTATACTTTTGTAATATCTTTAAGTGATTTATTGCCATCAGAAATTTTTGATGAATTTATTCATGTATTAAAAGAAGGATTTAAAGAACAAGTAAAAAGTACAAGAGTTCGTTTTCAAGTAGAAAATCCTGATTTAGGAAAAGTAAAAGAATACTTTACATATCTAATGAATAGGTATGCTAAAAAGTGTCCTATTTTAGAGTCTTTTATAGAAAGTGAAGTAGAGATAAAAGAAGATGTATTAATTATACCAGTAGATTATCTATCGGAAGAGCAGAAACTATTTAGTTTAGAAAAAGAATTAGTAATGGACTTTCGTTCTTTTGGTTTTGCTATTAGTAGGATTAATCCAGTATTAAAAGAAGACCCAATTAGTGTATTAGAAGAAGAGTCAGAAATAGTGGTAGAACAGGCAAGACTTGAACAAAAAGATGTCATAGTAGAAGATAAACCCGCATGGAAGAAGAATTTTACCCCAAAGAAAATAGAGACAGTAGACGATCCTAATGTATTATTAGGTAGAGTGATTGATACTAATGTAGTTAGATTGGATACGATTTCAGGACCAACTAATGGAGTAACTTTAGAAGCTGAATTATTTGGTATTGAAGAACGAGAAACAAAGACAGATTTAATTATAGTAACACTTAAGATTACAGATTATACAGATAGTATTTATGCTAAGATATTTGTAAATGGAAAAGAAGATTGGGGAAAAATTAAAAAGGGATTAAAATGTGGTAAGTGGTATAAGTTTAGAGGAAATATCAAAGAAGATAAATATTCTAATGAAGATGTTTTAAGTATTTTAGATATTAACTATAGTGATTATAAAAAAGAAGAGATAATAGATGACGCTCCTATTAAGAGAGTAGAACTCCACGCTCATACAATGATGAGTCAAATGGATGGAATTACGAAATTAGATTTGGGTAAACATACTTGTGAGTTAGTAGAGCGTACCATGAAAATGGGATATCGAGGAGTAGCCATTACAGATCATAATGGGTGTCAAGCATTTCCAATTGCTTTCGGTATTATAACTTCTTATAATAAGGGTATTGTAAAAAAATTAAAGGGAAAAGTGGAAGAATTAGAGGGAAAAATTGCAGAAGTAGAAGATGCTAGTGAAAAGGAATCCCTTCAAAAAGAATTAGAAGAAACGAAGGAAAGTTTAAAAAATCCCCCAATTTTTAAAGGATTATATGGTACTGAATTAACTCTTGTAGATGATACTGTTAATATTGTAGTAAGACCAAGGGATTATACATTAGAAGGAACTACATTTGTAGTATTTGATACGGAGACAACTGGATTTAATGCAGCAGGTGGAGATCAAATGATTGAAATAGGTGCGGTTAAAATCCAAGATGGAAATATTATAGATAGATTTGATGAACTAATTGACCCAGGAAGGCATATTCCAGATAAGATTACAGAACTTACTTGTATTACAGATGAGATGGTAAAAGGAAAAGATTCAGAAGAAGAAGTAACGAAGAGGTTCTTAGAGTGGACTGGAGATTTACCAATGGTAGCCCACAATGCTAAATTTGATATTTCTTTTATAGAAATGTCTATGAGAAAATATAATTTGGGAGAATTTACTAATACCGTTATTGATACTTTGGAGTTATCTCGTACATTGGATCAAGGATATTCTAGGCATGGTTTATCTGCTCTTGTAAAACGTTACAATGTACCTTGGGAAGAAGATGCTCACCATAGAGCAGATTATGATGCTGAAGGTACTGCTTATGTATTTCATAAAATGATGCAAAAATTAATTGCTCAAAATTTTAAAGATGTATTAGATTTAGATAAATTAATTTCAAAAGATGAAATCTATAAATTTGGTAGAACATTCCACTTTAATGCTATTGCACTAAATAAAGTAGGAATTAAGAATCTATTTAAAATCATATCTTTAGCAAATACTGTTTATTTATATAAAACTCCAAGAATTTTACGTAGTAAATTAAATGAATTAAGAGAGGGACTATTAATTGGTAGTGGTTGCTATGAATCAGAAGTTTTTGAACAGGCAAAAAGTAAAGAAGGTCAAGAGTTAACTAATATTATAAACTTTTATGATTATGTTGAAGTACAACCACCAGAAGTATATGGTCATTTAATCCAAACGAGTGATTTTAAAGATGAGATGGAAGTAAAGAACCATATTACAAAAGTTGTAAATGCAGTAAAAGAAGCTGGTAAAATTATCGTTGCAACTGGAGATGTTCATCATTTTGAACGTGGGGATAAAATTTATCGTGAAATTATTGTTAATCAAAAGGTACCAGGAGGAGGAAGGCATCCACTTGCAAAAAGTAGTATCACGAATATTCCTTCACAGCATTTTCGCACTACTCGTGAGATGTTAGAAGATTTCAGTTTCCTAGGGGATGATTTAGCTTATGAAATAGTAGTCACGAATACAAATAAAGTACTAGATATGGCAGAGGAAATAGAAGTTATTATTGATACAGGGGGAATTCCTTTTTCTCCACGTGTAAAAAGTGATGATGGATCCTCTTACTTAGATTGTCCACGAGTAGTAACAGACTTAGTTTATGAAAAAGCAGCATCTTGGTATGGTGATCCACTTCCTCATAATATAGAAGAACGTATTGCAAAAGAATTATATGGAGATATTGTATATAAATGTTGCCATGATAATGTTTTAGAAGAAAATCCTGATCTAAGTGAAGAAGAGGCTGTAACAGAGACATTCTTAAGATTACATACTGTTTTAGTAGAAGGTTTTGACTCTGTAAAAGCATTATTAAATGAATATTTTACGAAAAAGTGGAAAGAGGAAGATGGAGAATTAAATGAGAAATCTTTAGAGAAAAAAGTAACAAAAGAACTAGGTGGTATTATTGGAGGAGGATTTGACCCAATTTATCTAATTTCTCAAAGACTTGTAAAACACTCTAATGATGATGGATATTTAGTTGGTTCCCGTGGATCAGTAGGATCAAGTTTCGTTGCTACGATGATGGGAATAACAGAAGTTAATCCACTTCCTGCACACTATCGCTGTCTTAATTGTAAAAATAGTATTTTCCAAGATGATAATGGAAAAGAATTGGGTGCTGATTATTCTAGTGGTTTTGATTTACCTGATAAAATGTGTCCTAAATGCGGTGAGAGAATGTATAAAGACGGACAAGATATGCCATTTGCTACATTCTTAGGATTTAATGCAGATAAGGTACCAGATATAGACTTAAATTTCTCCGATTTAAACCAAGCATCAGCCCATGAATATACAAAAGTATTATTTGGTGTTGATAATGTGTACCGTGCTGGAACAATTGGTACTGTAGCGGAAAAGACAGCTTATGGTTTTGTAAAAGGATATTGTGAAGATCATAACAAAGTTATGCGTTCTGCTGAGATAGAGCGTTTAGCAATGGGGTGTACTGGTGTAAAAAGAACAACAGGACAGCATCCAGGAGGAATCGTTGTAGTACCAGATTATATGGAAGTATCTGATTTTACACCATTTCAATTCCCAGCAGATGATGTAAATAGTGCATGGCGTACAACACACTTTGATTACCATGCTATTGATCAAGATTTATTAAAACTAGATATTTTAGGTCACTCAGACCCAACTCAATTACGTATGATTCAAGATTTAACAGGAATGGATATTTTAACAGTTCCTTTAGACGATAAGGAAACTATGAGTATATTTACTTCTACGAAAGCATTAGGAGTAACTAATGAGCAGATTATGAATGCGACAGGTACTTTAGGTATTCCTGAATTTGGTACTCCTTTTACAATAGGAATGGTAGCAGAAACAAAGCCTACCACATTTGCCGAATTAATTAAAATATCAGGACTTTCTCATGGTACTGATGTATGGCTTGGAAATGCTCAAGAATTAATTAAGAATAATATTGTTCCATTCAAGGAAGTTATTGGATGTCGTGATGATATCATGGTTTATCTAATGTATCATGGTGTTGCGCCTATTAAGGCATTCAAAATTATGGAGTTTGTACGTAAAGGAAAAGCTTCTAAGGATCCAGATACTTGGGCTATTCATAAAGCTACGATGGAAGAAGCGGGAATTGAACCTTGGTTTATTGATTCTTGTGGTAAAATTAAGTACATGTTCCCTAAAGCCCATGCTGCTGCCTATGTTATTAGTGCGTTTAGAATCGCTTGGTATAAAGTACATATGCCAGTATATTTTTATGCTTCATGGCTTACTTCTAAAGCAACGGACGTCGATGTTGAGACTATGATAGGTGGATATGATGCTATTAAAAATAAAATATTAGAAATTCAAAATAAAGGGTATGAAGCAACTAATAAAGATATGGGTGTACTTGAAAGTTTGAAAGTATGTCTAGAAGCAACGGCTCGTGGTATAAAGTTTTTGCCAGTAGATTTAAATCATAGCCCAGCAACTGTTTGGGGAGTAAGAGATGACACCTCTATTTATCCTCCATTTGCAGCAGTGGATGGATTAGGTGATACCGTTGCTAAAAACATTGTAGAAGAAAGAGAAAAATCAGAATTCTTAAGTATAGAAGATGTTCAAAGAAGAGCAAAAGTATCAGGAACTTTAATTGAAAAATTAAAATCAATGGGAATTTTTGATGGTATGGAAGAATCTAATCAAATGAGTTTATTCTAAAAAAATTACTTCGATTGAAGTAATTTTTTCTTGTCTATAATGACTAAAATAATAAAACTAATGATACTAACAATAAGGCCTAAGAAAAACTGTTTTGGACAGTATTTGAATTCAATAGAATGTGTTCCAATATCTAATTTTACTCCTAATAGAGCATCTAATACTTTTACTGTTTTTACCTTTTTACCATCTATATATACATCCCAATTATCATCATAAGGAATAGTGGTAAATAAAATATCTTTTTCTTTGGTAGAAGTAACTGTTCCTTTTATAACATTTCCTTTAAATTCAGTGATATTTAGTTCTTGCTCTTTTAAATTGTTAATAGTATTTTTCCAAGTTTCCTCATCATAATACGCTGCGAATGTTCCTAGGTGTTGGTTCTCCTCTAGATTTGTATAAGATAATTCTAAATTTTCTTTATTAGAGGATTCTGTACAAATAATCTCCCAGTCTTCTGTTTTTTCTAAATAATCATCATTTAAGTAAAGCGTAAAATTATTATATCCATTAGAACTATCGATAGCAGTATAGAAACACATATCTTTCTTTTTCGTATTTTCAAAAGAGTAATAGTAATTTCCTTCATCTGTTAAAGAAATATTTTCAAAGATATCTAATTTAGAGTCTATCATAGATTTTAATATATTGTTTTGATACTGTAGTGCATTTAAATCTTTTTTCACATCTAGTATCTTAGAATTTACCATAAATCCAAGGGATAAAGAATTTGGATTTTTATAAATACGGATAGTATTGCTTTGAATTTCTTCTTCTGTTATTAATTCGTATCCATCAATTTCACTATAATCATTGATTAATACTTGATATTTAATACCAAATAGAGAATCTGTTATTTTATTCCCAGTATAGTAGGAAATTGTATTCTTTTTAGTAGAGCCAGAACCTAATCCCATATCATTAAAGAAATTAGCCATTTCATCTTGAATGGTAGATAAGAAAATATCAATTCCATTATAGTTATAGTAGATAGGACCATTGTATGGATCAGTAACATTATTCTCAATTCGGTAGAAAGGATCTTTATCATGAATTTTTATATAGTTAATAGCATACCTATAAGTTTCATTTTGAGCATAATAATCTTCTTTCGAAACAAAACCATATTTATTTAATTCTATGAAGGCATTAGACTCTACTTCTAAGAACGCTAATGTAATAATGATAATTGGCATGTATACTTTTTCTGTTTTGATAAAGTATAGTAATAATAAGTAGGCACTAAAGAGACCAAAGTTTGAATACATCATAATGGTGTCTTTTTTAGTAATGTAATAAATGAATAGCATAATAGTAATAAATAAAATACTTAGTAAATAACTTTTTTTTGTTAAATGAGAAATTTTACTAAGAGATTTGGTAGCGATAAAAAGCAGGAAGAAGCAAAATAGAAATGTGAATCTGCCGTTAAAGAATTGAGGTTTTGCAAACCCATGCCATGCATAATTAAAGTAATTTGCAGAAACAGATAGATATAATATGAAAATCATTAGAAAAGTAAGTATTTTTTCTTTACCTTTTATTTCTGGATTTGCAAAATAAAGAATTACTAGTAAGAAGCCTAAAATGCTAAAGTAAAGAAAGAATTTATCTGCATTTAAAAAGTCGACATCCTGAGTTGCGCCTAGTAGAAAACTTTCTAAGAAATGAAAAGGATTTCCCTGAAATATAAATTTTTCCCCATTTAAAAATTCTGTTGTAGTTCTAGCGTATCCTGGTAAGTAATGTACTATTTCAAAGAGTACAAAAGAAGTACATAAAACAGCGAGAATACTAATAACAATAAATAGTGCATTTTGTTTTAGGATATCTTTTATTTCACTTTTGATAGAATGTTCTGATAATAATTGATAATTGAAATATAAAAAACTAAAAATACAAGCCATATAGCCAAAATAGTAGTTTGTTACTATGATGTAAATTAACGGGAGCATGTATGGTAATATTTGTTTCTTTTTAATAAATTTATCAATACCAACTAATAATAGTGGTAACATTAAAACAGCATCTAACCACATAATGTGAATAAAGTGTAAGACATTGAAACTGATAAAAACATATAAGATAGAAAAGAGTATTGCATAAATAGTAGATTCCTCTTTAAAATGGTATCGGAAGAAATAAAGTGCAGTAAGAGATGCTACTAAAAACTTTAATAAGGTTATTATAACAACGAACTTTTGCATATCTTCAAAAAAGAATAAAAGAAGATTAAAGGGACTACAGAGATAGTAAAAAATAGTTCCTAAAAAGCTACCACCTAAGCCTCCTTGAAAAGAGTAGAAAAGAGAATCAGAAGAAGAAATTATTCTTTTAAGCTTTTCAAAAAGTGCTAAATATTGGGAATAGGAATCACTTGTAAAAATACTATTTTCAAAAACTCCTATTTGTGAATATAAAAAGAGTAGTAAACACATAGTAATAATGGATGTAATGATATAATATTTTAATTCTTTCTTCATAAAAGGCCTACTTTCTTTAATCATTATATCATAATTTTACATTCTTAAAAATGTATATTTTATGTCTAGTAGAAAGAATATTTTCTATTCAAATTGACTTTTTAGTAAACTTATTATACTTTAATAATAGGAGTTGATTGTATGGATAATCAATTAATCGTAAAAAATGCTGATGGTAAAGATGAAGCAATTCATGTAATAGATATCATTACAGATAATGAGACGGGTAAAAAATATTTATTTTATACAAGATTAGAAAGCGATGAAATTTATGCCTCTATTTTAAGAGAGACAGAAGGCGCTTTTGTATTAGAGACCATCACAGATGATTCAGAATGGGAATTGGTAGAAGAAATTTTGAAAAGTCAGATTATAGTAGAGGGGGAGGCTAATGAATAAAGAAATATGTATCTCCACAGTAACTATTATGAGTTCTTTTCAAAAAAGACAAATGTTGTATGGAGAGTACACAGAAACATTAAGAAAAGAGGGAAGTATTTCTCCCACTACTTTTTTAGAGATAAGAGATGTAGCTAAAAAAAGGGTAGAAGAACTACAACAACTAAAAAAAGGTTTATCTTCTTTAGAAGGAATAATACCACCAGATACTTATAAGTCTTTATTAAGTTCTATTGAAAATGAAGAAGCATTAGCATCTATGTTAGTAAGTGATTCAGAAAACTTCTTAGAAACTCAAGATAAAAAGTTTGAAGAGTCTGTTTTATCAGGATTAGAATATGAAACAGAATATAGCATGAATCTTAATCAGTCTTTAGCAGCCATAGAAAGACAAATGGGGATTATGATGGTTGGTGCAGTTTTAAATAATAAGTTCTCTTTAGAAGAAATTAAAGAAATTGCAAATAATTTAGAAAAGGGAAGCCCTTTTCAAAAACAAATGGAAGATTTAGCTAACTATATGCAAAGAACTAATATGTATGGGAAAAAAGAAGTTGTTACTGTGCAAAATGAAAGTGAGAAAACAAATCCAGAATCACAACAGCAACCAGTAGATGACAAGCAAGAGGAAGAAAAAAAAGAGCCTACTTTGGAAGAAAAAATTTCTCAAATAAATTATTCTAGCGATCGAAATATGGTAGCAGAGGTTCAAGAACTTACTGTTGAAGATAGAATGGCCCAAATTGCGTCTCAGTTATCTTCTTTAAAGGAAAAATTGTCTTTAAAAGATATGATTACGATTCATACTTTACAAGAAGAACAACTACAATTAGAAGCTTATGTAGAAGCTTTAGCGACACAAAAACTATCTAAAAGAGAAGTAAAAAGAAATAAAAGAATGGAAGTTGTTACGAATAAGATAGATGAAAATAAACAATTGCTTGCAGAATCTATGGCAAAGTCAAAACAGTATAATAGTAAGATTATGAGATTTTTCTCAGCTAGATATCAAGAACAATTAGCGAGTAAAATAGTAGATTTAAGAGAAAAAAGAGGTGTTTTACAAGCTGAACAAAGAATGTCAGCAGTGGCAAAATATAATAAGAACGCAGGAAAAATTGTAAGAAGTTCAAGATTTTTAGGTACTATGAAGGGAGTTACACAATTTAGAGATATTAAACTAAATGAATTAAGAGCTTTAAGGGATCAAGTAGTAACTGAATTTCAAAATCTACAACAGGATATTGGTCGCTTTACAAGTAGTAGAAACATGCTTCCACAGTTACAACAAAGCCAAATTATTATGCTAGATCAAGGTATTAGCTTTGAAGAAAGAGAAAGATTAGAGTCTCATAGTTTAGCAGCTTAGTAACAAAAAAAGTTGGATATTCCAACTTTTTTTATGCAGCAACTTGCTCTGTTTGTTGCTTTTTACTTAATTTTCTTAATGTTCTCATTTCTCTTGTAGTAGTACGAATTTTAGTACCATCTTCAAGTGTCATAATTTGTACATTTGTTTTTTGAGCATGCTTAGTAGCTCTTAAAGAATGTGATCTTCTATTGCCAGAAAGCTGTGTTCTTGACGTAACTTTTTTAGCCATGTTTCTTCCTCCAATCAAGTATATAATTTTTCCCTATGCCCTATGATTTTACCATATTTACTATGATAAGTCAAATGTTTTATAGAAGAAATTCACTTTTATTCTTGTTCTAATCCACACCAAAATAAGTTATCTTTTTCTAATGAATCTAAAAATTCTCTTAACTCGAAAGACTTTATGACTGAAACCATTGAAATAGAGCCATCTTGGAAAGTTACTTTATAATTTCCATAATTATTTTGATCAATGGTGTAAGTAGGGATTACCTTTATTAAATTATTCATATTTGGATAATTATATTCTCCATATTCTTCTTTTCCAGTAGAATCTTTAATAGTAAATGTATTATCGTCATAAATATAGACTACATTAGATACACAATCTTTTCCTATTTCTTCTACACTGAATAGTAGCTTTTTATCTGCTTTTTTATCTTTTTCTTTATTAAAACATCCTGTAATGAGTAGTAGTAAAATAACCATTAAAACAAGTTTCTTTTTCATATTATCACCAAGTCAATTATATAGAAGATTGCCTATATTGTCAAATAATTAATGTTTCCAAGCGAACAAAAATATGGTAAAATAAAAAAAGGAGAGATGTTATGAGATATGTACCACTATATATCAAAACGGATAATTCTTTACAAGATTCTTTTATAACAGTAACGAATCTTATTTCTTATGCAAAAGAGAACTCTATTAAGGAGTTAGGAATTGCAGATTCTACTATGTATGGTGTTATGGATTTTTATAAATTGTGTCAAAAAGAAGGAATAAAGCCATATATAGGCTTAGAGATTACTTATCATGAGAAGAAGATAGTCCTTTATTGTATGAATTATAAAGGATATCAAAATTTGTTGAAGTTAGTTACAATCTCTTCTGAGCGCCCATTAGAATTAAAAGAAATAGAAAAGTATTCTAGTGATTTGGTTTGTTTGCTCCCTTATGAATCTAGTTCTTTATTATCAGAGATTAGAGGTATCTATCAAAATCTTTTTAGGACATATAAGAATAAGGAAGAAAAAAGGGAATTAGAGCCTCCTTATTTTTATATGAATGAAGTTATCTATTTGAAAAAAGAAGAAAGTAAGTACGTTAAGTATTTAGATGCTATGAAGGAAGGCACTACTATTTCTTTAGTAAATAGTACGCGCTTAGATAATTATTTAAGACTTGCGGTAGATGAATTAGAATCAGATGATGTAGAATTATTTAGAGAACTATGTAATTTAGAACTTCCTTTTCATCAATCATTAATGCCCGTTTTTCAAAATGAGGAAGGAATAGATAGTTATTCTTATTTGAAAAAGAAGTGTATTGAAGGATTAAAAAAACGTTTTGGAAATAGTGTAGGTAGTAAATACCAAGAACGTTTAAAAAAAGAGCTAGATGTTATTGAAAAAATGGGCTTCTGTGACTACTTTCTAATTGTATATGATTATGTAAAATATGCTAAGGAACATGATATTATTGTAGGACCTGGAAGGGGAAGTGCGGTAGGTTCTTTAGTAGCATATTTATTAAATATAACGGATGTTGATCCATTAAAATATGATTTGTTATTTGAACGTTTTCTAAACATAGAACGCGTTAGTATGCCCGATATTGATATTGATTTTGAACATGAAAAAAGGGAAGAGATAATCTCCTACTGCATAGAAAAGTATGGTTCTAAGAAGGTAGCACCTATTATTACTTTTGGAACAATGGGAGCAAAGCAAGCAATTAGAGATGTCGGAAGGGCACTAGATTTTGATTTAACGTTAATAGATGGTCTTTGCAAACTAGTTGATTCTAGACTTTCATTAGATGAAAATTTAAAAAATAGTAAAGTTCAAATTTATACAGAACGTTATCCAGAATTAAAAGAAGTATATCAAGTTTCTAAAATATTTGAGGGACTTAAAAGACATACTAGTATACATGCTGCTGGTATTGTAATGTCTAAGGTAGATTTAGATACGGTTATTCCGTTAGATAAATCTCATCAAGACTTTTATACGAGTGGATATGATATGCAATATTTAGAGGAAATAGGACTTTTAAAAATGGATTTCCTTGCTATTAAATATTTAACGATTATTCATAATATGATTAGAGAAGTAAATTCGACATATTCTTTACAATTAACATTTGATACTTTACCATATCAAGATGTTAAAGCATTAAAACTTTTTGAAGAAGCTAATACACTAGGAATATTTCAGTTTGAATCGGAAGGCATGATTCAATTTTTAAGACAATTGCACGCTAATAGTTTTGATGATGTCTGTGCTGCTATTGCTCTTTTTAGACCGAGTGCTATGCAAAATATTCCTACTTATATTAAGAGAAAACAAGGATTAGAAAAAATTGATTATTTAGATGATTCTTTGGTTCCTATTTTAAAATCTACTTATGGAATTATGATTTATCAGGAACAAGTTATGCAAATTGCGCAGATTATGGCTGATTATAGTTTAGGAGAAGCTGATATTTTAAGAAAAGCAATGAGTAAAAAGAAAAAAGAATTATTACTTCAAGAAGAAGAAAAGTTTAAAGCCAGAGCTCTTAGAAAAGGGTATAATGAAAATCTCATCAAGAAAGTTTACGGATTGATGGTAAAATTTGCAGAATATGGTTTTAATAAATCTCACTCTGTTGGATATTCTATTGTCTCTTCTAGGATGGCTTATTTGAAGTCTCATTATCCAGAGATATTTATGTCAAACTTACTTTCTATTGATATGAATGATAGTTCAAAAGTAAAAAAATATTTTTATGAGTGTCATAAACTTCATATCGATATTTTAAAACCCGATATTAATAAGAGCTTTGATAAGTACAAAAGGGAAGAGAATGGAATTCGTTATCCCCTTGTTAATATTAGAAATGTAGGAACTACTGCTACAAAAGTAATTTTAGAGGAACGAAAAAAGGGAGATTTTAAAAATATCTATGACTTCATAAGAAGATGCTATGGAAAATCTGTAAATAGAAAAGTAATAGAATCTTTAAATGATGCTGGAGCTTTTTTATCATTTGGTCAAACAAGAAAAACAGTAATAGAAAACTTAGATGCTATTATTAATTATGGAGAATTGATAAAAGATTTATCAGAAGAATTTGTATTAGAACCAGAAATTGTTTCATTTGAAGAATATTCTAGTAAAGAAATAATGGAAAAAGAACAGGAAATGTTCGGCCTTTACTTAAGCGAGCATCCTATTACAAACTTGAAGGCTAGATTTTCTAATGTGGTATCTATAGAAGATTTTCCTAGATATTTTGATAAAGTAGTTCAAACAATTTTATATATTGATAAAGTAAAAGAAATAACTACTAAAAAAAATCAAAAGATGGCTTTTTTAGTAGGAAGTGATGAAGTATCTACTATTGATTTAACATTATTCCCCAATTTATATGATAAACATAATGATATTGAAAAGGGAGATACTGTCTTAGTAACAGGAAAAGTAGAAAAACGATTTGATAAATATCAGCTTGTTATCCAAAAAATAGATAAATTAGATATGAAAGGATAAAAAAATATCCTTTTTTTGTCTAATGAAATGAACAAAAAGAGCTTTTCTTTTCTATTCAAATATGATAAAATGTTAGATAGTAAGATTGTCACGATAGGAGGAATGAAGAATGAGTTTTTTAAAGAAAATGTTTAGAGACGACGATGAAGAAGATATTTTCAGTGGCGATGAGGATCAATATTATATAGCAAGTACTGAGGAGAGTGCTGAAGAAGGTGGCGCTAAGATGATTCTTTTAGAGCCAAGAGCATTCTCAGAATCTCAACAAATTGCTGACCATCTTAAGAAAAGAAATACAGTTGTTGTAAATTTAAAGAGAGTGACAAGTGAACAAGCAAAACGTATTGTAGACTTTTTAAGTGGTACTATTTATGCGATTGGTGGAGATTTACAAAAAATTGGTGGAGGAA
Organism: uncultured Bacilli bacterium; assembly: GCA_910589375.1. Taxonomy (GTDB): domain Bacteria; phylum Bacillota_I; class Bacilli_A; order RF39; family UBA660; genus UBA5578. Next base: position 519,296 of record CAJUTK010000001.1, read on the forward strand.
TATTCCTTTGTACTCCTAATAATATAAATGTACAAGGAAAAATAACGGAAGAATCTGGCGATGAAAATCATGATAATGATGATATTACACCAGAATGGTAAAAAAATATTGATATTAAAATAAAGATGTGTTAGAATAAATGACACTTGATGAGGTGTGTCTTGATGAACGAGAAGGAAGCAAAACATACTTTTGACAGGAATAATTCTTTAGAGATGAATGAATTTTTAAATAGAATTATTGAACAAGTAGAGCAAATGGTTTCTGAAATAGACAAGAAAGATAAAGAACTTGCTATGAAGGAAGAGGAACTTGCTAATAAGGATAAAAGAATAGAGGAGTTAGAGGCCCAACTAGAAAAAAGAAATGTAGCTATTGGAAATGTATCTCATTATTTAGATATGGAATCAGCTTTAAGACATGTTGTAGAAGTGGCTCAAGAAAATTCTAAGAGAATAGAAGAGAATGCTAATAAGAAAGCAGAAATGATTATTGAAGAAGCAAGTAGAAATGCTGATAGAATTGTTAATGAATCACTCATTAAAGCTGAAAAGATAGAACAAGAAGCTAATCTATTAAGAAGGAATATAAGACTGTTCAAGAGTAGGGCGAAAGAAATTGTATCTTTAGAGACAGAATTTCTGGAGGATTTAGAAAAAGCAGATATTTAAAACAATTGAGGAAGACGGTAATAATTGTATATTATAGAGAACTGATGGTTGGTGGAAATCAGGAATAGAAAATTATTACAAATCACTTCTGATGTTTTATTTTGAATAGAGTAAAAATAAACGTTTAACTTACGTTACAAGTTTAAGTGTATGAGCATTCATAAAGTAAGGTGGTACCGCGGTAATTCGTCCTTACATTATGGATGCTTTTTTAGGAGGAATTATGGAAACAGAATATGAAGTTAGAGTTTTAGACATTGATGTGCATAATTTGATTTCAAAATTAGAAAGTTTAGGTGCTACTAAAAAAGGCGAATATTTTCAGCGTAGATATGTGTATGATTTTAAACCGAAGATAGAAGGAAAATGGATACGCCTTAGAACCAATGGGGAAGTAACTACATTAACGATTAAAGATCGGTATAATGACCAATCTATCAGTGGTACTTTAGAGCTAGAAGAAAAAGTAGAGGACTTTGATAAGACTCATCTAATTTTAAAAGAACTAGGTTATGAAGAAACTGCTTATCAGGAAAATAAACGAATATCTTATGTATTAGACGATATAGAACTAGATATTGATTCTTGGCCATTAATTCCTACTTATTTAGAAATAGAAGGAAAAAGTGAGGAATCTGTTAAGAAATATATTGAGTTACTAGGTCTACAGGATTATGAAATTACATCAGAAGGAGTTACTAAGGTATATGCTAGATACAATGTAGATTTAGATTCTTATAAAGAGTTAAAATTTGAGGAGGGTTAAAATGAAATTTGAAGAATTAAGTAAAGAAAAAACAAGTGTTGTAGAACAAGATATTTTAAAGAAATGGAAAGAAGAAAATATTTTAGAGAAAACTATTCAAAATAGGGAAGGTAAAAAAGATTTTGTTTTTTATGATGGACCAGCTACTGCTAATGGAATGCCAGGAATTCACCATATGTTAGCGAAATTCTTAAAAGACACTTTCTGTAAATATAAGACTATGCAGGGATATCGTGTTGTAAGAAAAATTGGATGGGATACTCATGGGTTACCAGTAGAAGTACAAGTAGAAAAAGCATTAGGTTTTACTTCTAAAAATGATATTGAGAAATATGGCATCAAAGAATTTAACCAAAAATGTAGAGAAATCGTATGGGAAAATGAAGCATCTTTCCGTGATTTAACAGAGAAGATGGGACAATTTATCGATACTGATAATGCGTATATTACTTACCATAATGACTATATTGAAACCGAATGGTGGATTTTAAAGAAAATATTTGATGATGGATTATTCTATGAAGGACATAAGATTTTACCATTCTGTACAAGATGTGGAACAGGACTTTCTAGTCATGAAGTAGCGCAAGGTTATAAAGAAATATCTGTAAATTCTGTTATTGTACCAATGAAGTTAGTAGATGAAGATGCTTACTTCTTAGTTTGGACAACAACACCTTGGACATTAATGGCCAATGTTGCCTTATGTGTTAATCCAAATGAAGAATACGTAAAAGTAGAAAGTATGGGTTATAAGTTTATTGTAGCAAAGGCTCTTCTTCATCAAGTATTAGGAGACGAAGTAAAAGTATTAGAAACATATAAAGGAACAGATTTAGAGTATAAGAAATATGAACAATTACTTCCATTCTTAGAAGTAGAAAATGCTTTCTATGTAACTTGTGATACGTATGTAACGATGGAAGATGGAACAGGTATCGTCCATATTGCTCCAGCATTCGGTGCTGATGACTATGAAGTTGGAAAAAGATATGGATTACCAGTTGTAAACCCTGTTGGAGAAGATGGAAAATATACAGAAGGTCCATGGAAGGGCACATTCGTCATGGATGCTGATATCGAAGTTATTAAATGGTTAAAAGAAAATGATAAACTATTTAAGAAGATTAAGATGGACCATAATTATCCACACTGCTGGAGATGTGGTACACCACTTCTTTACTATTCAAAACCAAGTTGGTATATTAAAACCACTGCTGTAAAAGATAAGATTATTAAAGAGAATAATAAAGTAAATTGGTATCCTGATTACGTTGGAGAAAAACGTTTTGGAAACTGGTTAGAGAACATGATTGATTGGGCCGTATCTAGAAAAAGATATTGGGGAACACCAATTCCATTATGGAAGTGTGAATGTGGTCATTTAGAGATGATTGGTTCTCGTAAAGAATTAGTAGAAAAAGCTATTGAAAAAATAGATGACTCTATCGACTTACATAGACCATATGTGGATGATGTGCATATTAAATGTCCAGAATGTGGTAAAAAAATATCAAGAATTGAAGACGTAATGGATTGCTGGTTTGATTCTGGTGCTATGCCTTTTGCGCAATACCATTATCCATTTGAAAATAAGGAATTATGGGAGAATCAATTCCCTGCTTCATTCATCTGTGAAGGTATTGATCAAACCCGTGGATGGTTCTATTCTCTATTAGTTATTTCTGTATTAGTAACAGGAAAAACACCATATAAAAATGTATTAGTAAACGATTTATTATTAGATAAATATGGAAAGAAAATGCATAAGAGCCGTGGTAATGCGATTGAACCATTTACTGTAATGGAACAATATGGTGCAGATACTATCAGATGGTATTTACCAAGTGTATCTCCAATTTGGACACCAATTAAATTTGACGAAGATGGACTAAAAGATGTTTATTCTAAATTTATCAGTACGCTTAGAAATACTTATAATTTCTTTGCAATTTACGCTAATACCGATAAGATAGATCCAAGAGACTTTGAAGTAAAATATAAGGATTTATTAGAAATTGATAAATGGTTACTTTCTAAATATAATAAACTAGTTCGTGATGTAACAGAATTTATGGATGCTTATGATTTAACGAATACGGTTCGTAGAATTCAAGAGTTTGTTGGAGAAGATTTATCAAACTGGTATATTAGAAGAAATAGAAGAAGATTCTGGAGTAGTGAATTAGATAACGATAAAAAAGCAGTTTATAGTACTACTTATCAAGTATTAGTAGGAATCTGTGAATTAATTGCTCCAATCGTTCCTTATGTATCAGAAGAAATCTATACAAAATTAACAGGAAAAGAATCTGTTCATTTAGCAGACTATCCAAAATGCAATAAGAAAATGATTGATGAAGAGATTGAATCTCGTATGGATTTGGTTAGAAATTTAATCAGTTTAGGTAGAAATATTCGTGAAGAAGTAAAAATTAAAGTACGTCAACCAATTAGTGAATGCTTAATTGATGGAAAGAATGAATCTTTAATCTCTGATTTAACACCTTTAATTGAAGAGGAATTAAATGTTAAGAAAGTAACGTTTATTACGAATTTATCAGAGTATATGAATTTCACTGTAAAACCAAATTTCAAGGAAGTAGGTAAAATTTTTGGACCTAAGATGAAACGTTTTGGAGAATTATTATTAGAACTTTCTAATGAAGAGGTTAGTAAACTTCAAAATAATGAAAGTATTTCTATGGAAATAGAAGGAGAAAAATATGATATTACTTCTTCTATGGTAGAAATTAGAGCTAATTCAAAAGAGGGCTTCGATGTTGCAACAGATGCTTCTAACTTTGTTATTTTAAAAACAGAACTTACAGAAGATTTAATTTTAGAAGGAATTGCTAGAGAATTAGTAAGTAAAGTTCAAAATTTAAGAAAGACTAGTAACTTTGAGATTGCTGATAGAATTTATCTATACTATAAAGGTGATGAAAAAGTAAAAGAAGCTGTTAATAGTTTTAAAGAATTTATTCAAAATGAAACTTTATCATTGGATATTATAGAAGATAATAATGCTAAAGAAGAAGTGGATTTAAACGGTCATATTACTTATTTAAGAGTAGAAAAGAAAGAAGACTAATAGTCTTCTTTTTTGACAAATAATGAAATGTTTGTTAAGATACTAGGAAAAAAAGGGGTGAATGGCATGGCTGAAAAAGAATATAGGAGATTATCTTTATTAGTAGACGATATTCCGTTATATGTAGTGGATAGAGAAATAGCGCCATTAAAAGAAGAACTAGAATCCTTTTTAGAAGGTATGTCCTACATGAAAAGTAGAAAGTTTTCTAGGGATGTCCTTTTTTCTCATGAAATTCAAGCTAATAATGTAATTGAAGGGTATTATGATGATGTCTCATTAGTAGATAATGTTATTCATAGAAAGTTAGATATTAGTGATGAACAAAGAAAGAGAAGAATTCTAAATTTATATAAAGGATATCGTTATATTTTAACTTCTGGTAAAGCTATTAACAGAGAAAACTTAAAAGAATTATATGGGATTCTTTCAGATGGATTATTAGAAGCAGGGGATATTGCTAATATGGGAGAATACTATCGAAATGAAGATGTATTTATCTTTTATTCAGATCGTATGGATATTGAGCCAGATAAAGGAGTGCCTGCTAAAGAAATAGAAAAATATATGAGTATTCTATTAGAATATATGTCTAAGAAAAAAACAGATGGTACTTTAACAGATACTTATTTAGTATCACAGGTCGCACATTTCTACTTCTGTTATATCCATCCTTACTATGATATCAATGGTAGAACTAGTAGAACAACTGCTATGTGGTACTTATTAAATCATGGAGCTTATCCTTATATTATTTTTAACAGGGGTATTCAACAGTCTAAACAGAGATATTATAAAATTATTAGAGATGTTAAAAAATATAAAAATGTTACCTTCTTTTTAAATTATATGATGGCTAGTTTAAAGGCTGAGTTAGAAAAAGAGCATATTATGGAATTAATCGCTCAAAGTTGTAGACATAAACTTAGTTCGCTAGATTATCAAACGATGCAATATATTTTATCAATGAATGGTCAGATTACTTATGCAGATTTTGCTAGATTTTATAATAGTCAAAATGAACATAAGAAATTACCTGAAATATTTGATACGATGATTGCACCAATGATTGATAAAGGAGTTATTGTTCCAACTACTTCTACTTCTAAGACTTATAGAAGTGGTCTTCAAAATTCTTTCTTTGAACTTAATCCATCTATGTATGAAATAGATCCAGCTAAGATAAAAAGAATTAATCTTGTACAAAATAAGAACAACTAATTTTAGTTGTTCTTATTTTTTATATATTCTCTAAGCATTTTAGTAAGTGCTCTTTTTTCAATACGTGATACGTAACTTCTAGATATTTTATAGTATTTAGCAATTTCTTTTTGTGTTAGTTTATCTTGGTCATTTAATCCATAACGTTTTTCAATAATTTCCTTTTCTCTATCTGTTAATACAGAAAAATACTGATCAATTCTTTTAATATTATCTTGATTATGAATATCAATAGCAAAGTCAGGGGCTGGAGTTTTTAAAATATCTAAAAGTGTAATTTCATTTCCTTCCTTATCAAATCCTACTGCTTCATTAATACTAATATTTTTGCTATTTCGTTTATTGGCTCTATAGTACATTAAAATTTCATTTTCGATACAACGTGCTACATAAGTAGTTAGTCTCGTTTTATGGTTTTCTGAGTAACTATCTATTCCTTTAATAAGGCCGATAGTACCAATACTAATTAAATCATCTTCGTCATCTTTTTTGTGTTCATATTTTTTTACAATATGGGCAACTAACCTAAGATTGTGCTCAATTAATTTATCACGTGCAAACTTGTTTCCTATCCTCGCTTGTTCTAGATATTCTTCTTCTTCCTCTTTGGTAAGAGGATCAGGAAAAATATTGTTAGAATAAGCCGCACAGAACAAATTGAAGTCTTTAAATAGCCACTTTAAAAAATTAAACATATTGCATACACCCAATATAAATATATGAAATATTTTTAAAAAAATATCTTTTCTAATATATATTTTTATGTTATAATACTTTCATAAGGTAAAGAAAGGTATGGTAAAATGAAATTTGAAAAATTAAATACAAAAGTAGTAGTAGCTATTGGTGTTGCTGTTATATTGGTTTTAACTTTAGTATTTATTATCTTCAATACAGATTTAATTGTTAATCATAAGAAAGATAATAGTAATACTAATACAAATAGTGCTTCTAATACAGAAACTATTTCAGATGAGGCAAAAGATAGAACAAAGGATGTAAATGATTTAAACTCTGTTGAAAAGAAATATCTTATTGAACAAAACTTTTTAACTTATTTAGAGAGTTTAGATCCAACTGTTTTAGAACAAATGAAGAAGGAATGTGTAGAAAAGGGTTCTTGTCCAATAGATATTAAGGATTTACTTGATTATGTTAAAGACAAGGAAAATCCTGATAAATCTACTACTATTAGTGGATGTAGTGGGAAGTTATCTTATACATTTGAGAATGGTGAAGTAAAAGTAGATATGTCAGGGGTTGTTTGTTCAACAAAACCTAACACTAATACGAATTACCAAGATCCAGAAGAGAGTAATTCTAATGTTTATGATGGAACAGGAAAAGTACCTGAAAATGTAGAGAATAGGGAAAAATATCCTAAACAATTATCCCCAGAAGAGAAAAATTATATTGTTTCTAAGAATATGCAAACAGATATTAGTGGGGCGACAGGAGAAACTGTTGAAAATTTAAAAGCACACTGTATTGACCCTAAGAACTGTGAGTTTGATGCTAAAAACTATAATCTTTATTCAGATGATTCTGATATCGGATATTTTATAACTGGATGTACAGGAAAGATTAATGTCATTTATGTTCCTGGTGTTATTACTGCGACAGCAAAGACAAAGGGAGCTTTAAAAGTTGTAAAAGATACAGATAATTTAAAAGCAAATGAAATTAGATTAAGCGATGCTCTTCCACATCTAAGTTCTACAAAATTACAAACTGGTGATTATGTTAAGAAAACAAAAGTAAAAGCTTATGTTGCTGCAACAGCAAAAACAAAAGGAGCTTTAAAAGTAGTATCAGATAAGAAAAAGCCAGCTGCAAATGAAATTAGATTTTCAAATGTAAAATACCGTGTATATTCTGTAGAAATTAAAGAAGGCGATTATGTTGCAGTAGAAGAAATAGATGCTTATGTTGCAACAACAGCAGATGACAAGGATGCTTTAAAAGTAGTAGCGGATTTTAGAACTTTAGAAGCTGGTCAAATCAAAATTAGTAGTGCTAGACCTTTTATAGATACAAATCCTATTAAAGTGGGAGATTATGTCATAGAGGGAACTTATGTAACAGATACATCAAAAGTTGTTTGTAAACAAGGATAAAAGTATTTCAAAAGAAATACTTTTTTTATGTTATAATAGTTATGGTGATTCTATGGAAAACTTTATTATGGGAACTTATAAACAGAGTATTTTTTCCTCTGAAAATGGTTATGTTATTGGCCTTATGAGAGTAAAAGATACGGATATGGAATCGATGAAAGACTATATTAATAAAACGATTACTTTTACAGGTTATTTTCATGAGTTAACAGAGCAAGATAATTACTATTTTTTCGGACAAGAAACAGTTCATCCAAAGTATGGTTTTCAGTTTGTAGTGGAGCGATATGAGAGAGTAAAACCTGAGGACAAAGATGGGATTGTAGAATTTTTATCTAGTGATTTATTTAAAGGTGTAGGAGAAAAATTAGCGCAGTCTATTGTAAATACATTAGGAGAAAGTGCTTTAGATAAAATTTTAGATGATAAAAGTAATTTATTGTTAGTACCTAAAATGACTATGAAAAAAGCAGATAGTATATATGAAACTTTAATGAAATATGAAGAGAGTCATAAAATGATAGTCTACTTAACAGAATTAGGTTTTTCTATGAGGGATGCTCTACTGATTTATAATACTTATAAAGGGAATACAACTATGATTTTAGAACACAATATTTATAGAGTAATTGATGATATAGAAGAAATTACTTTTCCTAAAATAGATGCTATTGTAAAAAGAAAAGAGCTAAGTATTGATCAGGACTTACGTATTAAAGCTTGTATCTTATATGTAATGAGAGATTTAACTTTTAAAAACGGAGATACTTATTTAAATCTAGGAGAGATAGTAGAAGCTACTTGTTATTATATCGGTTATGATGTAGGAGAAAAATTAGTGGAGGAACTATTATGTGAATTAAATGGAGAAATGAAAGTTGAAATATTAGATAATAGATACTATTTAGAAGAAATATATGAGGCTCAATATTCTGTAATAGATAGAGTAAGTCGTTTATTATCAAAAGATAAAAAAGTATATAAAGATTTTCAAAAAGAGTTATCTGCTTTAGAAAAAGAAAGTGGCATAACTTATAATGATAAACAAAAAGATGCTATTAAAAAGGCACTCACAAATAATATTGTAATTATTACTGGGGGACCTGGTACAGGAAAAACAACTATTATAAAAGCAATTGTAAATCTTTATAGAATTTTAAATAAATATAAAGAAAAGGATTTAAATGGAGTTATTTCCTTATTAGCGCCTACCGGTCGTGCTAGTAAAAGAATGTCTGAGTCTACTGATTTTCCAGCAAGTACTATTCATCGCTTTTTGAAATGGAATAGAGAGAATAATCGCTTTGCGATTAATGAATATAATCCTGATTTTAGTAAATTAATTATTATTGATGAGGTTAGTATGATTGATCTTCCCCTTATGGATAGCTTATTGAAAGGTCTTACTGAAGATATTCAATTAGTTTTAGTAGGAGATTCTAATCAACTTCCTAGTGTAGGACCTGGTATGGTTTTAAAAGATTTTATTGATAGTGAATTAATTGATGTTATCAAATTAGATGTTTTATATAGACAAAAGGAAGATAGTTATATACCAGAATTAGCGCGTGAGATTAGAGAAGATGATTTAGGTGATTTTTTAAGTACTAGGGATGATTATACTTTTTTAACTTGTTCTTCTAATAGTATTATCTCTAATCTTCCTAAAATATGTAATCAAATTTTAGAACATGGCTATGATTATAAAAGAGTACAAGTAATGGCACCTATGTATGCTGGTGCTAATGGAATTGATAATTTAAATAAAATATTACAAGAAGTTTTTAATCCTGCTAGTAAGACTAAAAATGAATTAAAAGTAGGAGATGTTATTTTTAGAGAGAATGATAAAGTATTGCAACTTGTAAATATTCCAGATGATAATGTATTTAATGGGGATATTGGGATTATTACTTCTATTAGACATGGGAATACTACAAAGAGTGGTAAAAATGAAATAACAATAGATTTTGATGGAAATTTAGTTACTTATCAGCCTAAGGATTTTGTAAATATAAAACACGGATTTATTATCAGTATTCATAAATCTCAGGGAAGTGAATTCGATGTTGTTGTTATTCCAATTAGTAGAAGTTATCAAAGAATGCTTTATCGAAAACTTATTTACACTGGTATTACTCGTGCTAAGAAAAAATTAATTTTAATTGGAGAACCAGATGCATTTACTTATAGTGTCCACAATCATCAAGAAAATATACGAAAGACAGATTTACTAGAAAATCTTTTATCTAGATGTATAAATTTAAAAAAGTAGTGCAAAATAAGAATGTATATAAGTCACCGTGACGACTTATATACGGTTGATTACGGATAGTCTAGTAAGAGGTGATTATATGCAAACGTGTTGTAAGGATATAGCACTAATTGCACTTGGAGCTACTGCTGTGTTAGCATATCAGAAATATAGTAAGCCAGTAATGGACGAAGCTGAGAAAGTAATGAAGAGTGCTTTAAAAAAAGCAGATAAAAAACTAGACAATATGATGTAAGAAAGGCCCTTAAAGGGCTTTTAATTTGCAATTTTATTAGATTTTGATATAATACTTATGTTTTTAAGGGGGATTTATGACGTTATATGGTGGTTTTCAGGGAAAAAGAGTAGCTGATAAAAAGTTTAAATTATTTAGAAAATATAAAGGAAAAAGAGTAGCAAATAAGCCAGTAAGAAATGTATTTCTTAGTCAAGCAATAGAACTACTTACTGGTAAAATAAAATATTTATCTGCAAAGTTTCAAGAATTAGAAGAAAGATATATGCCTAAAGAAGATTTAGAATCTGTATCTGTAGTAGAACTAAAAGAAGAGGAATATACGGATAGTACAAAAGTAGCAACTATCCAAGCTAGTTCTTTAGAGGATATTGACGATGTAATTACTTATTTAGAGAATGGCTGCATTGTTATTGTAAACTATAAATTATTAAATGGAGAAGAAAGAAAAGAATTCGACAAAAAATTATCTATAGAGTTGATGTTACTAGGTACGCATTTAACACATATTTCTAATTCAGAAATTATTTGTGCAAATAGACAGGTATCTGTTTCAGATGCCTCAAAAGGGAAACAAGAAGGAAAAATATACGATTTAAGAAATTATATAAAAAGATAAGAAATTATCTTTTTTTTGCTCTTTATGATATAATGAATAAGGTGATTTCATGTATAAAAAATTAACCATTTTTAGTATTATATTTGTCATAGTAGATCAGTTGATAAAACTAATTATTTCTAATTTTGTTTCTTATCAAAGTAGCATAAATATAGTACCTAATTTTTTTTATATTACAAATGTTCATAATGATGGCGCTGCATGGAGTATTCTAAGTGGTAATGTAATTTTATTAGCTTTATTAGGTGTAATTGCGCTTGTATTAATTTATTATTTCTTTTTGAAAGATAAAACACTATCTAAATTGGAAACATTCCTTTATTCTCTTTTAATTGGGGGAATTATAGGAAATTTAATAGACCGTATTTTTTTAGGTTATGTAGTAGATTATATTGGTGTTGTTCTTATTAATTATTATTTTCCAATTTTTAATTTTGCGGATATTGGAATTGTAATTTCTATTTTGATGATGATTATTTTAGGTATAAAGGAGGAGTATGCATGCAAGAAATTGAAATAACAGAGAAAGTGAATACACGAATAGATTCTTATCTAGCAACTCTTCTTTCTATGAGTCGTAGTAAGATTGCAAAAATGCTTAAAGAAAATTATATTTTAGTAAATGATAAAGAAGTAAAGGCAAGTTATGAGTTGCAAATTGGTGATAACATTACTATTTTAGAATATGTAGAAGAAGAAATGAGTGCAGAACCCGAAGAAATGGATTTAGATATTGTCTATGAAGATGATGACGTTATGGTAGTGAATAAAGCAAATGGAGTAGTTGTTCACCCAGCCGTTGGAAATAACCATGGTACCCTAGTGAATGGTCTTTTATTTCATTCTAAAAATTTGAGTTCTGTCAATGGAGAATTTAGACCAGGTATCGTTCATAGGATAGATGCTTATACAACAGGTCTTTTGATGATTGCTAAAAACGATCAAGCTCATCAATTTCTTGCTGAACAACTTTCAAATAAAACTACAAAAAGAAAATATCAAGCTATTGTTTGGGGCGTAATTCCTCATGATACAGCTACAATTGATGCTCCTATTGGAAGAGATGAAAGTGATAGAAAAAAAATGACAGTAACTTCTAAAAATAGTAAGCAAGCTGTTACTCATTTTAGGGTTTTAAAAAGATTTAAAAGTGCAACATTAATTGAGTGTGAACTAGAAACAGGAAGAACACATCAAATTCGTGTGCATATGAACTATATTGGTTATCCAATTGTAAATGATCCTGTTTATGGAAAAAGAAAGCTACTAGATGATAGTGGACAGTGTCTACATGCTAAAACAATCGGATTTGTACATCCTAGAACAAAAGAGTACATGGAATTTGATAGTGAACTCCCAAAATGTTTTCTAAATATTGAACGTTATTTTGAGGAAGAATAACTTTACTAATAGAAAAAAATATATTACAATATAGGTGGTGACGAAAGTGAATATAACATTAAATAAAAATGATGAAATTGTTATGAAGTTAATCCATTATTTTATTACAGAACAAGGATATAATCCTATTATTTTGCATGGCGCAAAGGATGAAATATGGCTTGAAAATTCTGAGCAAGATTATCAAATCGTCAGAATTGTTACCAATTATATTCATAACGATGAACAGTTTGATTTTGATATTTATAGAACAAAGCAGATTATGCGAAGAATTAAAAGAAAGACATTTTCTTTTAAAATGAATGCTTTAAGTATTTTTATTAATTTAGGTGAAAATGTACATCTTGAAGATACAGAAGTGGAACACATTGATTGTATTGAACTAAAGAATATAGATGATATCAAAAACTATGATTTTGTAACAGAGATATTCCCAACTATTACGAAAATTGATAAAGTAACAGAAAAGGGTTTAGAACTATTTATGAAATTGACAGAGGAAATCAACCATAAGAATCAAGAGGATGCTGAAAAGGCAGAAGATGTTTTTAGCAAGAAAAGACCTATTGTAACTTATGCTTTATTGATTAGTAATTTTGTATTATTTTTGGCTATGATTATTAGTGGTGCTAATATTTTTAGTATTGATCCTAATACGCTTTATAATTTTGGGGGACTAGTAAATTTTTCTACAATGGGAAGTTTTTCTGAATTATATCGTTTAATTATTAGTATGTTTTTACATGTAGGGATTATTCATTTGTTATTTAATATGTATGCATTATATATTATTGGACCACAACTAGAAAGCTTTTTTGGAAAAGGGAAGTATTTAGCAATCTATTTAGGTAGTGGTATTATTGGTAATCTTATGGCTATGTTATTTCAAGGAAATAATATAGTAAGTGTAGGAGCTAGTGGTGCTATCTTTGGACTTCTAGGAGCTCTTTTATATTTTGGATATCATTATCGTGTTTATCTTGGGACTGTTATTAAATCCCAAATTATACCACTTATTATCTTTAATATTCTTGTTGGTATGATGTTACCAGGTATCAGTATGCCAGCTCATTTAGGAGGCTTATTTGGTGGATATTTAGTTGCTAAATTAGTCGGTGTTAAATATAAAAGTACAACAATGGATAGAGTAAATGGCGCTATTATGACAACTATTTTGGTAGCCTTCTTAGCGTATATGAATTTTTTTAGATAAAAAGTGTCTAAATTGATGTCAACTGACAGAAAAAGAAATCAAATTGATTTCTTTTTTTTATATTCCATGCTAAACTTGGGTAAAGTAAGAATAGGTGATTGTATGGAACTATTTACACAAATGAATCAAAAAGAAGAAAAGAAAGAGAAACAAAGTAATTCTAAAGAACAACAGATGCAAGAGGTCGCACAAATTTATGGGATTTCTTTGTCAGATATTGAAGAAGTTCATTTAGAAAATGGAAAAGAATATTTTAAGTTTTATAATCCAGAAGATAAAACAATTCGTATGATTGAAAATAGAAGAGATGGAAAAAATTTAAGCGAGCAGTTTAAAGAGGTACAACAAACTCTTTCTTATTCACAAGGAGATAATAGTGCAAAGAATGCTAGGGCTGTATTTGATTATCAACTACGCTATCAAAATATTGAGCTTTCTTTGATTCCTATCCGTGAGTTAAAAGATAATAGAACACAATATCGTTATTTATTTGATAATTTAGATGTAACTATAAAAAAAGAAGTTCGTGTATTGCTTGAAAATATTGATTTTTTGAATTTACAATATATTAATGTTGAAAATTCTTTTGGTATTGATAAAAATAATAGAGTAATTGATGCTTCTTATAATCATCAAACAGGAAAGTGTGATATAAAAGCTGCAGAAGTTCGTCGTTATGATGATAAAAAAATGAGTGATAGTGACGCTGATTATACTTTTGATATTACAGATGAAGAATTTGATGCTGTTATTGCTGATATTGATGTATCAAGTGATATTCCAACAATTCAGGAAGCAGAAGAATTAAATGGAAAGCAAAATTCTGCATCTACTACAGCACCAACAATTCGTGGTAGAAGTATTAATATGCATTTTGCTATACAAGCTTATCAGTATCCAGAAATTATTGAACGTAGTGAAATGGCAGATTATGATAAGCAAATTTACCATGGAATTATTAGAGCTATTCAAAGAAAAATGGCTAAAAGGCGTGCTATGACTAATCAAAAACAATATCAAAAACAATATGTATTAAATAATAAAAAGCCAAATAGTTCACAAGCTGCCTTTGTAGATGCTTTATTCTTAGCACTTTTAGCAGGTTTCTTTACAGGTATGACATTATTATTGGTATTTTCTGTATTTAAGAATATCTTTTAAAAAGCTTCTAAAGAAGCTTTTTTTATATGTTAGGATTTTCAATGTCAGCAATATTTTCAGTATTTGATAAACTTACTACATAAATTGCAATAAGCGCTCCTACAATGGTTAAAATAGAAGCAGTAATCTGTAAAATATCGCCTTTAATATCCACGCCTTTTTCTTTATCGATTTCATAAAAACGATAGTTAATATAAAGAAATAAAATAGCAATTAATAATATTAAGATTCTGTTAAAATAAGTTAGTTTTAAACTATCTTTATTGGATAATATTTTTTCTTTTTTAGCTGTACCAAGTTTTTGATTATAGGTAATAATAATGGCTATTACTGTCGTTATAAGAGTAATTCCTAAACCAATTAATTGATAGTTAATGTATTTTATTTCTTCCTTTTCCATATTAAAATATATGTTTTTCCCTATGATTTTACTATATATTCTAAGGATTTTATGTTATAATCTATGTGGTGATGACTGTGAAACAGCAAAACACGAGAAATTTTTCTATTATTGCCCACATTGATCATGGGAAAAGTACTTTAGCAGATAGAATTTTAGAGGAAACTGGTGCAATAACAGAAAGAGAAAAACAAGAACAATTATTAGATAGCATGGATATTGAAAGAGAACGTGGTATTACTATTAAACTAAATGCAGTACAACTAACGTATCACTACAATAATGAAGATTATACTTTGCATTTGATTGATACTCCAGGTCATGTTGACTTTACTTATGAAGTGTCTAGGTCTTTAGCTGCTTGTGAAGGGGCTCTTTTAGTAGTGGATGCAGCGCAGGGAATAGAGGCGCAAACATTAGCGAACCTTTATCAAGCATTAGATAATAATTTAACAATAATACCTGTTATTAATAAAATAGATTTACCAAATGCAGATATAGATAAAGTAAAAAGAGAATTGATGGATACAATTGGATTTGATGAGGAAGAAATTCTTTTAGTAAGTGCTAAAACTGGAGTTGGAATTAAAGAGTTAATTGAAGCTATTATTGAAAGAATACCTGCTCCAACTGGGAAGAAAGAAGACCCATTACAAGCATTAATTTTTGATAGTTATTATGACTCTTATAGAGGGATAGTTGCTCTTTTACGTGTTGTAAATGGTACTGTTCGTGTAGGAGATAAAATAAAAATGATGGCAACAGATGCCACTTATGAAGTAGTAGAACTTGGAATTCATAATCCTTATGAGAAAAAGGTAAATGTATTAGAAGCTGGGGAAGTTGGTTATTTATGCGCTAGTATCAAAAGTATTGAAGATGTTAAAGTAGGGGATACCATTACTTTAAAGGATACTCCTGCTAATGAACCTTTAGCAGGGTATAAACCGATGAAGCCGATGGTATTCTGTGGAATTTATCCAGTAGAATCTAGTAGGTATCCAGAGCTTCGTGAGGCGTTAGAAAAATTAAAATTAAATGACGCTTCTTTACAATTTGAACCTGAGACATCTCAGGCTTTAGGATTTGGTTTCCGTTGCGGATTTTTAGGGCTTTTGCATATGGAAATTATTGAGGAAAGAATAGAAAGAGAATTTAATATTGATTTAATCGCAACTAGTCCATCTGTAGTATATGAAGTAGAACTTACAGATCGTTCTATTGTTATGGTAGATAGTCCTGCTAAAATGCCAGAAAGACAACGTATATCTACTATCAAAGAACCTTATATTAAAACGAATATCTTTGTTCCTAGCACTTATATTGGTCCTATTATGGAATTATGCCAAAATAAAAGAGGAATTTATATTTCTATGGAATATTTAGATACCACAAGAGTAAATATACATTATGAATTGCCTCTTTCTGAAATTGTGTATGACTTTTTTGATAAGTTAAAATCGTATACAAAGGGCTATGCTTCTTTTGATTATGAAATGATAGGATATCAAAAATCTGATTTAGTAAAGATGGATATTTTATTAAATGGAGAAATGGTAGATGCATTAAGTTTAATTGTACATAAAGACTTTGCATATAATCGTGGAAAAGCAATAGTAGAGAGCTTGCGAAAATTAATTCCGAGACAACAGTTTGAAATTCCTATTCAAGCCGTTATTGGTACAAAAGCAATTGCTCGTTCAGATATTAAAGCTGTTCGTAAAAACGTTCTTGCTAAATGTTATGGAGGAGACGTATCTCGTAAAAGAAAGCTATTAGAAAAGCAAAAAGAAGGAAAGAAAAGAATGAAGATGGTAGGGAGTGTAGAAGTGCCACAAGAGGCTTTCCTAGCCGTTCTTAGTATGGAGGAGGAATAATATGAATTCCAAAGAAAAAGTAGTAGAATATTTTTTACAGAATCCAACCGCTAGTAATATAGAAATTAGTGCTCATACAGGTGTTTCTAAATCATCTGTTCAAAGATATTTATCAGACCCTTCTATAGGAGATATTCCTATACCACAATTAGATAGAACCATTTCCGAACAAATTCTTGTAAATACGAGAGCAGCTCGTCAAAAGGGCGGTAGAACTACGTTTAAAAAGTATGCTGCTCAAAAAAATGAAAGTGGTAAATTTATTGGATTAGCAAAAGAGGAAGTTACTACTGACAAAGAAGAGATTAAGAGAAAAGATATTGTAAGTATTGTTCTATGGTTTAGTAAAAATCCTTATTATACTATTGATCAATTAGCGTTATCTTTAGATGGAATATATACACCAGATTATGTTTATAAATGTTTAAATGATCCTAGAGTAGGTGAAATTTTTGGAAACTTAATTGCTAAATCTATTACTCAGCAATTAGATGATAATAGATATGGAATTTTAAGAAAGTTCGAGAATAGCTGGGGTGTTGAATTATTTGAATGTGCAGGATTAACAGATAGGGAAAAAGAGATTTTACAATATCGCTTTTCAAGTGAAGGAATTCATTCTGCCGATGCAGCGGCTAGACAATTTGGTGTATCTAAAACAGCTATTACAAAAGCTGAGGATAGTGCATTAAAAAAGATTCAAGCTTATCAGGAAAGCATATCTCAAAAATGATAAAGTCAGCTTATATTCATATTCCTTTTTGTGATACCATTTGTTCCTATTGTGATTTTTGTAAAGTGTATTATCATAAGGAATTGATACTTCCTTATCTAAGTGCTTTAGAAAATGAAATAAAAAATAATTATAAAGGGGAATCATTATCTACTATTTATGTGGGTGGAGGTACTCCTAGTTCTTTATCGAAAGAAGAGTTAAGAAAGTTACTAGAAATTCTTTCTGTTTTAAAAAAGGAAGAAACTTGTGAATATACTGTAGAATGTAATATTGAAAATATTACGGAAGAAAAAATAAAATTATTTTCTTCTTTTGGAGTAAATAGAATTAGTATAGGAGTTCAAACTTTTCAAGAAAAATATTTATCTTTTTTAAATCGAAAGCATACAAAGGAAGAAGTATTTGAAAAAGTAGATATGATAAAAAAATATATACCTAATCTTAATATTGATTTAATATATGCTATTCCAGGAGAAACTCTAGAAGAATTAGATAATGATTTAGAACAATTTTTATCTTTAGAAGTACCACATATATCTACGTATTCTCTTATCATTGAGGAAAACACTGTTTTAAATAATAAAAGTATTAAGCCAATTGATGAAGAATTAGATTTTAAAATGTATGAATTAATTGAGAAGAAATTGAATCAATATCACCATTATGAAATTAGTAATTTTTCTTTTCCTGGGTATGAATCAAAACATAATTTAACTTATTGGAATAATGATGAATATTATGGCTTTGGTAGTGGTTCTAGTGGATATGTAGATGGTGTTCGTTATACGAATACGAAAAGTATAAATCATTACTTGAAAGAGTATAAAAGAGTAGAAGAAAACAGAATTTCTTTAAAAGAAAAAATAGAGAATGAATTTATTTTAGGTTTTCGAAAACTAGATGGAATTTCTATTACCAATTTTGAAAAGAAATATGGTAAAAATCCTATTCATTTTAAGACAGTAGAGTATTTTATAGATAAAAATATGTTAGAAGTAAAAGGAGATTTCCTAAGAATTTCAAAAGATTATATTTATATTTCTAATGAAATTTTAGTTTCTTTTATAGATTGTCAAGAAGATTTCTGAAATCTTCTTTTTTTATTGAAGAATATAGTTGTTTGTGTTATTCTGTTATTATGGGAGGAATATATGAAAAGTAAGAAAAAAATAGTAATAGGAATTATGTTAGTTTTAATCATTCTCCTATCTTCTAGTATAGGATATTATTTATTAGTATCTAAGAAGGAAGATAAGAAAGAATCAAGTGTTTCGGTTCATCCTGCTTTATATCAAGCGTGTGATGATGATAGTTGTATTTATATTCTTGGGACTATGCATATGGCGGATGCAAAATTAAATGGACTAAGTGATCAAATATGGAAGGCTTATAATGATAGTGACGCTATCGCTTTTGAATTGGATGTTACAACAGTACCAGCAGATGCAGGTATGGATTTAATCATGTTAAAAGAGGGAGATGATTTATCAAACTATCTATCGAAAGAAGAATTCGAAAAGTTGGAGAAATTCTTTGCTAACCGATTAATTCCTATAGATGTTGTTAGAACATTTAATTTAGCAGGAGTAGCTAGTTTAATTGAAGAATATGCTTATATGGAACTACAATTAATGCCTAATAATGGGGTAGATATGCAATTGTTAACTAAGGCTCATCAAGATAATAAAGAAATTATTGAGCTTGAAACTTATGAATTTCAAGCTGGACTATTATATGGTTTTAAAGATGAGTACTATGTAGAGCAAATCAATTCTATGATTGACAATTATTCATCTGCTAAAGCAAATATAAAATTTTTATATGATTGTTATGCTTCTGGAAATACGTGGCTATTAAAGCAACTTCTTAGCAGTGAAGAAAGCGAAGATGAAGTAGCCCAAGAATATAATCAAAAGATGTTAATTGAAAGAAACGTGAATATGACAGAACAAGCAGAGCAATTTTTAAAAGAGAACAAGAAAGTAACGGTAGCGGTAGGTGCAGCACATGTTATTGGTGAAAAGGGAATACTGGAATTATTGACAGAAAAAGGTTATAAAGTATCTTTAGTAAAATAGGAAATTTTCCTATTTTTTTTCTTATTTGATTGACAAGTGTAGAACAAACACTTATAATGGAATTAGTAGGAGGATTTTATGAGAATTGAATTGCTAAATGGTAAAGACAAAGAGAATAGAATGAGGACAGTAGCAACTGCTGGTAAATTATCAAGAACAAAGGGAAATGTTTTTGATGTATTAGAGAGTTGCGACGATTATGAAAAAAATTTAAAATTAATTAATAGAATTATAGGAATGGGACATAAATCTATTATTGAACATGACTATTTTGTATTTGCATTATGTGATGTTAGTCCTATTATTGAACAGACAGTAATTGGTTATCGATTAACTTCTTTTACAATAAAGTCAGGAAGAGAAGTAGATTTTAGAAGTGTTGGATATTATATTCCTGAATTTCGTAATAAAGATGGTAAAGTAAAGAAAAATAATAAAGAATTACAAAAGAAATATTGTAAGCATATGGATTTCTTATTTAAGGAATATGGAAAGTTTGTAGATGCTGGTGTAAAAGAAGAAGATGCTAGGTTTGTTCTTCCTTATTCCTTCAATACCAATATAGTTATGGGTTTAGATGGTAGAGAACTTGAAAAAATGATTAGAGATTTCCTATATGGAAAGAAAAGTAGAATTCAAGAGGTAAAAGAATTAGGTACTTACTTATTTGATATTGTCAAAGAGTATGCTCCTTATCTAGTAAAGGGAATTGAAGAGACCCAAGATTATTCCGAAGATTTGTTTGAAGACTATTATGTTAATAAGAACATTGTTCCTTATCCAAAAGCTAGAATGGTTCATTATACGGAAAATGCTGATGAAGTAATTTTAAGAAGTGTATTACAGTATAGAAATCAATGTAAGGTAGAAGAATTAGATGCCATTGAGAAAAAGTTAGAAAAGAAAAATTCAGAATGGAAAAAAGATGTATTTGACAAATTAAAAGTTTCTGAAGATCAAAGAGAATTTGAACAAGTTCAATTTGGTTTTGAAATTCCTATTTCATTAATTATTTTGAAACATTTAACAAGACATAGAATGCATTCTTTACTAGTACCTGATTTTGTTCCTATGTGGAATTTAAGAAATTATCAGACTCCACCTAGTGTAAAGAAGGTAGATGAAAAAAGATTTAAAGAAATTCAAGAGAAAAATGCTAAAGTATATGAAGAATTTAAAGCAGAAAAGATAATGGAAGAGGATTTAATCTATTTCTATTTATGTGGACAGTTTGTCAATGTAATGACAACTATGAATGGTAGAACATTAGAGTGGATTAGTAGATTACGTTGTTGTACAAAAGCACACTGGGAGATTCGTGCTATTGCTAGGGATATGGTTAAGGAAGTAAAGGAAGTAGCGCCTATGTTTGGCAGTTGTTTAGGAAGTACTTGTGACGTATTTGGAACTTGTCCTGAAGGAAAAGAAAGTTGTGGTCGTGTCAATGCAAAAAAATAGAGGGAAGCTAATTTTAATAGAAGGAACAGATTGTTCTGGAAAAGAAACACAAGCAAATTTATTAATGGATGCTTTAAAAAAATTAGGAATAAAAATTCAAAAAGTATCTTTTCCTGATTATGAGTCTCCAACAGGAAAAATAGTAGGTGGCCCTTATCTTGGAAAGTCTTATATTTGTGAAGGCTATTTTGAAGAGGGCGCTAATCATGTTTCTCCTAAGGTATCTGCTTTATACTATGGTGCCGATTTCTTATATCATTTAGAGGAAATGAATAAACTATTAGATAAAGGGACTTGGATTTTATTAGATAGATATTTCTATTCTACATTTGCACATCAAGGTGGGAAAGAAAGAAATAAGCAAAAACGTTTAGACGTGTACAAATGGCTAGAAAAATTAGAATTTGATTTATTAGGTCTTCCTGACCCAGAAATTAAAATATTTCTACATATGCCTTATGAATGTAGTGTAAAGCTTCGTAAGGATAGAAAAGAAGCTGCAGATCAGAATGAGCGTAGTACAGTTCATTTAAAAAATGCAGAACAAGCGTATCTAGAAATAGCTGATTTATATCATTTTCACACTATTGCATGTGATCGAAGAAAGAAGATAAAATCTATAGAAGAAATTCATGAAGAAGTATTAGAATATGTAAAGAAAGAGATTGATAAATAAGCATTCTCTTTCTTTTTAATTCATTTTTTGTTACAATAAAGTTGGTGAAGAACTATGGAAAAATTTTTAGAAAATTTAGAGTCTTATTTAACAGCTTTAGAAGAGAGCGAACAGAAAAAAATTATCAAACGTTATCAAAAAGAATTAGAAGAAAAGATAGCAGATGGAATGAGTGAAATAGAGGCAATTAAATCTTTAGGAGATATGGATAGTATTGTCTTTGATATTTATACGGAATACCACTTAAACAAAAAACAAATGAAAGAAAAGAAAACTAGAGGAGATTCTTTAAATAATGGAATAAGAAAATGTGCTAATTTTTTATCAGATACTTGTGCAGAAGTTTCTTATTATATGAACCATATGTCTAGTAGTGCATTAGAGACATTCTTTGAAATTTTATTAAAAGGAATTGTTTTAATTATTGGTATATTATTTTTAAAGTTTCCATTTTTAATTATTGAAAATTTTGTTCAGTTTGGTTTAACATTTCTTTTTTATCCTTTTGATGATATTTTGATGATGTTAGCTAGTTTCTCATTAACTATTATTTATTTAATTTTGTGCATTATGTTAGCGATTTACTTATTTAGAGGCTATAAAGATAAAAAAGCATCTTCTACAAGTAAATCTGAAGTTGAGAAAAAAGAAAAAATAAAAAGTAGTGAAAAATCTAAAAATTATGCCTATATATTCTTAAAAAGCTGTTTATATATTATTTTTCTTATTCCAATGATATGCATTACATTAGTGTTATTATTATTAACTGCTTTTGCACTTTTCTTAGTGTATAAGGGTGTAAGCATCATTGGTTTAGTAGTAATTTTAGTAGGATTATTATTTTTAAGTATTGTTATTACTGCATATATAACAGATGCTCTAGATAATAGAAATAGGAGCCATGTATTTTCTATTATTGTGGCGATTGTATCATTAATAAGTGGCAGTATTTTATTTGTAGATAATCTAATGAATTTTGATTATCCTAAAACGTTAGAAAAAAGTGCTTTTACTCCAGTTACAGAGTCTACTGTAATAGAAGTAGATAAAGAAAGTAAAATTACTGCTACTGGCAATATTAAGTTTGTAGTAGACAATGATATTCAAGATAATCAAATTCTTGCGGAATTTACTTATTTTGATGAATTATATGATGTCAGTATAGAAAAAGAGGGAGATTGGATTTTCGTTTATACAGTAAGAGATAATTTTGAAGTAGGAGATGCTCATTATTTATATCAAAATATTTTGTCTGACTTAAAAAATAATAGGATTTATAATTACTATAATTTATCTGGTGTAGATACTGTAATTTATGGAAACGAAAAAACAAAAGATTTGTTACATTTTAAGGAGTAAAGGGGAAGTAAATTCCCTTTTTATTTGTTTGAAAAAAATACTATTTAGTGCTATAATGAAAAAAGATTGAGGTGGTCTATGAAAGAATCTATTAAGATTGCTATTCATAAAGGAAAAGAATATATAGCAACCAATATCCTTTTTGTAACTTTTATTATTACTTCATTAATAAATGCTATGCTAATAAGACAATTTACAATTGGTAATTTTTGGGCTGTAAAGCCTATGATGGCCGATTTGGTAGTAATTCTAGTACTTGGGTCTTTTGCTTATTTTTTTAAGCCAAAGTATCGTTTTCGATATTTTTTAGGTATGGGAATTTTTTTAAGTCTTATTTGTATTATTAATGCAATGTATTATAAAAACTATATCTCTTTTGCATCTATTTCTTTAATTACAACATTATCGGAATTAGGTGGATATACAGATGCAGTTTTTGAAAATATTTTACAGGTAAAGGATTTTATTTATATATGGCAGATATTTGTTTTGGTATTTGTACATTTGCAACTTCGTAAAAAGGGGTATTATGAAAAAGTAGAAGAAATGGAATTGCCAAAGATTCGTTTTTTAAACACTATTGTAGTTACCCTCATATTACTTGGATTTTTTATCTCTATGTTAACAGGAACAGATATTAGTAGACTTCATAAGCAATGGAATAGAGAATATGTTGTTCAAGAATTTGGTGTATATGTATATCAATTTAATGATTTATTAACGTATGTTAAAACAAATATTAATAGTATGTTTGGTTATGATGATGCTGCTAAAAAGTTTAGAGAGTTTTATTCTGAGGTTTCTTCTGAACCTACATCTAAAAATAAATATACAGGAATCTTTAAGGACAAAAATGTTATTGTAATTCATGCTGAAAGTATTCAAAATTTCTTAATATCTGACGATAATTTAGATGGAAAACCTGCTACTTTTAATGGTCAGGAAGTTACCCCAAATTTAAATCGTTTAGCGAAGGAAGGAATTTATTTTTCCAATTTCTATTCACAGGAAAGCGCTGGTACAAGTAGTGATACAGAGTTTACATTTAACTCTTCATTACTTCCTTCTACTAGTGGTACTGTATTTATGAATTATTTTAATAGAGATTATGTAACTACTCCTAAAATGATGAAAGAACAAGAATATTATACGTTTAGTATGCATGGAAATAAGGGAAGTGCTTGGAATAGGACAGTAGTTCATCCCCATCTTGGATATGATAAATTTTATTATTATACATCAGCCTATGAAATAGATGAGAAAATAGGCTTTGGATTAAGTGATAAGTCTTTCTTTAGACAATCCGTTAATATTATTAATGATATTAGTAAAGAACACGAAAAGTGGTATGGACTATTAATTATGCTTACTAACCATACCCCATTTAGTGACATTAATCGTTATGGTGAAGAGAACAATTGGTCTTTTGATGTGACTTATAAATATCAAAAGAAAAATCCAGTAACAGGTAAAACAGAAGAAGCTGTAGCAGATTATTTAGAGGGAAGAAAAATAGGAAATTATTTCAAATCTGCTCATTATGCAGATGAGGCTATTGGAGAATTTATAGAAGAACTTGATACGGCTGGATTATTAGAAAATACAGTAGTTATTATTTATGGAGATCATGATAATAAATTGAGACCTTCTGAATATAATCGCTATTATAATTATGATCCAGAAACAGATGATATAAAAGATTGCGATGTAGAAACTTGTATTTCTGTTGAGGATATTGATTATGAAATTAATCGTAGTGTTCCATTCATTATTTGGACAAAAGATTTAAAAGGAACAAAATATAATCAAGAAGTGAAAAAGGTAATGGGTATGATTGATGTACAACCAACGTTAGGGAATATGTTTGGTTTTTACAATAAATATGCCTTGGGACATGATATTTTTAGTATAGATGAAAACGTAGTAGTATTTCCATCAGGAAATTGGCTTACTGATAAAGTATATTATAATAATGCGAAAGGAACTCATAAACAGTTAGACTTAAAGAGTGAGATTCCAAATGGATATTTTGAAAAATATAATGCCTATGCGGAACAGCTTATTGAGGTATCTAATTCGATTATTACATATGATTTGATTAAAAAAGTTGGAGAAAATCCAGACAATGAATTACTAGAAGAAACGAGCATTGGAGATATGAAATGAAAAAGAATAAAAAGGTAAAATATGATAATGTGTTGTTAGTAACATCTATTTCCATTTTTGTTGTATTTTTATTAATTACAGGATTTATGGTTGGTAAATTAATAAAAGATTTAAAAGGAAATAAGGGATCAAATGTTGAAGTTGTTGACAAAATGGATGATTTTGGGTATCAACTCACAGGAAATAATACAGACTATTTTAAAAGTTTATATTATGATTTAAAAGATTTACTTAACGCTACCAAAAAAGAAAATTTTGATGAGGAATATGCGAAGTTAGTATCTAGATTGTTTGTAGCTGATTTTTATGATTTAAATAGTAAGTTAGATAAGACAGATGTTGGTGGAGTTCAGTTTATTTGGAATGATAAAAGAGAAAGTTTTAAAGATTTTGCAACTGACAGCAAAGGAATTTACTATTATGTTGAAAACAATGTGTATGGAAAAAGAAAACAGGATTTGCCTAGTGTAAAAAAGGTAGAGGTTGAAACGATAGAAACAACTGCGTATTCTAAAGAAGGTTATCAGGATTCTTCTGCTTATAGGGTAGTTTTGTCTATTCAATATCAAAGAGATTTAGGGTACCCAGAAAAGTGTGAATTAATTCTGTTACATAACAAAGATAAAATAGAGATAATAGAAGTGAAATAGGGAGTAATCCCTTTTCTTTTTGTAAAAAATATTGTATAATGATGCATAGAATAGGAGAGGTTGTATGATTGGAGACATAATAGGTATTGACGGAAATGTCGTGATGGTAAAAGTAAATATTAATATTAATGAAGTACAAAACCTTATTAATTTATATACTTTGCTAGAAGATTCTAGTAAAAAAACAGTGGGAGAAATTACAGATATCAAAGAAGGAACAGCCTATATTAATTTATTAGGTGAAATCCGTAATGGTCAATTTGTTTCTGGTATTACTAAAAAGCCTTCTTTTGGTGCAACTGTAAGATTAATAGCTCCTGATAAAGTAAATTTCATAGTAGGTGTTCAAGACTATAAAGATAATAAGGATATCTATATAGGAAAAAGTCCTATCTATGAGGGAGTAGATGTTTGTGCTAATGTAAACTCATTATTTAGTAATCATTTTGCTATTTTTGGTTCAACAGGAAGTGGTAAATCTTGTGGACTTTCTCGTATTATTCAAAATTTATTTGAAAAAAAGACATCTGTTGCCTATAGAGCAAGTATCTTTATTTTTGATGCTTATGGTGAATATCATAGTGCATTTCAGGATATTCAAAAGAAAGCTCCAGAAGTTCGATTTAAATCATATACTACCAATGTTTATGATCAATCACCAAAATTAAAGATTCCTTTATGGTTATTAGGTGTTGATGATATTGCAATTCTATTAAATGCAGATAAACATGCACAACTTCCTATTATAGAAAAAGCAATGAAATTTGTAACTATTTTTGGACGTGAAGAAGATGACGTCATTAAATATAAAAATGATATTATAGCGCGTGCTCTTTTAGATATTCTCTTAAGTGGTAGACCAGCATCTCAAATACGTGACCAAATATTTTCTATATTATCTACCTACAATACTAGAGATTTGAACTTAGAAAGCCCAGTATTTCAACCTGGTTATACTAGGCCTTTAAAGCAATGTTTATTAATTGATGCTACTGGAAAAATAAGAGAGATGGAGTTACTTACTACTTTTATTGAATCCTTTTTAGTAGATAATGTAGAATTGTCATTACCAGATGGAAGTTTCAAATATACATTGAAAGATTTATGCTTAGCATTTGATTTCGCTCTTATTGATGAAGGTGCCTTGAAATCTGATTCGGTATTTGATCTTGCCAATACTTTAAAAGTTCGATTACATGGCCTTTTAGATAGTGATTATAGTATTTATTTTGATTGTCCAAACTATATTTCAAGAGATGAGTATATTCGATCTTTAATTATGACAGAAGATGGCAATAAAGCTCAATTAATTAATTTTAATATTAACTATGTAGATGATAGATTTGCAAAAAATATTGCTAAAATTTATTCAAAGATGTTATTTGATTATGCAAAGGCATTACCAAATCGTGCATCTTTACCATTTCATATTATTCTAGAAGAGGCACACCGTTATGTACAAAAAGATATTGATGCAGAGTTATTAGGATATAATATTTTTGACCGTATTACAAAAGAGGGTCGTAAGTATGGTGTGTTACTTGGACTTATTTCACAAAGACCATCAGAAATGTCAGAGACAGCTTTATCACAATGTAGTAATTTCTTTATCTTTAAAATGATGCATCCATTAGATATTAAATATATTCATGATATGGTACCAGATATAACAGAAGAAATCATTAAGAAGATGAAATCTTTACAACCTGGAAATTGTATGGCTTTTGGTTCCGCTTTTAAATTACCAACTCTAATTCAATTAGATATGCCAGATCCATCTCCTTCTAGTAGTAGTTGTGACATTAGTAATATTTGGTTTGTTGATAGAAAGTAGGAAGGTTAGTAAAACTAATCTTCTTTTTTAGGTTAAAAAATGATATACTAGTAATGTTGGAGGTAATGTATGGTTGAACAAATTGTTAATACCATTTTGAATATATTTAATGGTTTAGAAGGAATTACTTTTGGAAAAGAAATTTTAGTATTTTTGATTTCTCTAATGCCTATTTTAGAATTAAGAGGGGGGCTTATAGCTGCAGCTTTATTAGATGTAAATCCAGTGATTAGTTACATTATTTGTATTATTGGAAATGTTCTTCCTGTTCCATTTATCTTATGGTTTATTAATTCTATTCTAAACTGGATGAGAAACAGTAAACACTTTTCTAGTATTGCCAATTGGTTAGATAGTAAAGTAACAAAGCATAAGGCACAAATTGAAAAATATGGCTTCTGGGGTATGGTTTTATTTGTTGGTATTCCACTTCCAGGAACAGGAGCATGGACTGGATGTTTAATTGCTGCCGTATTGAACATGAATAAGAAAAAAGCATTTTTAGCTGCTCTTTTAGGAATTATAATGGCAAGCGTCATTATGATGATTTTATCTTTTGGAGTATTAAAGTCAGTAATAGGTTAATATGAATAGTTTAGAAAGTATGAAAGGAATTGGTCCAAAGACCATTTCACTATTAAATCGTTTAAATATTTATACAATAGAAGATATGGTAAATTATTATCCATATCGTTTTGAGATTCTAGAAAAAAGTAATGTAAGAAATTCTAATCAAGATGATAAAGTAATTTTAGATGGTATTATAGAATCTAATCCTATGATTTATTTTTTTAATAAAAAATTAAATAAAATGAGTTTTCAATTTAATGAAGGATCTACTATATTGAGTGTAACTATTTTTAATAGGGCATTTTTGAAAACTCATTTACAAGTAGGTACAAAGATAACTGTTATAGGAAAGTATGATAAAAAACATAATACAGTAGTAGCAAGTGAGATTAGGTTAGGACTTCTTCCACCAGTACCAGTAATAGAACCTATTTACCATACTACAAATGGGATAAGTAGTTCACAGCTACATAAATGGATAGTATCTAGCTTAGAGTATATAGATACGAAAGAGTACATACCAGCTTATTTATGTGAGAGATATAAATTATTAGATAAGAAAAGTAGCGTTTTACAAATTCATAATCCTAAAAGCAAAGTTTCTCTTAATCAAGCCTTAAATTATCTAAAGTATGAAGAATTGTTTTTGTTTATGCTTAAAATGAATTATTTGAAAAAAAATAGGAAATGGGAAGTTGGTATTTCTAGAAAAATAGCGAAAGAGGATTTAAAGAAATTTATAGATACTTTACCATTTTCTCTCACAGAAGATCAAATAAATTGTATTAATACTATTTTAGAAGAGATGAATAGTAATCATGTTATGAAAAGACTAATACAAGGAGATGTTGGAAGTGGAAAAACAATTGTTGCTGTAGTAGCTCTTTATATGAATTATATAAGTGGTTATCAAGGGGCTTTTATGGCTCCTACAGAGATTTTAGCAGTCCAACATTATGAAAATCTTATAAAGTTATATAAAGATACTCCTATTAAAATAGAGTTACTAACAGGAAAAATGAAACCAAAAGAAAGACAGACCGTATTAAGAAAGTTAGCTAATAAAGAGACTGATATTGTAATAGGAACTCATAGTTTATTTAGTGAAGATGTAATCTATGATTCTTTAGGACTTGTAATAACAGATGAGCAACACCGATTTGGGGTTGCTCAAAGAACAAAATTAAAAGAAAAAGGGCATCAAGCTGACATATTGTATTTAAGTGCAACACCAATTCCAAGAACGTATGCGATTACATTGTATGGAGATATGGATGTTTCTAGCATTCATACGAAACCAAAAGGAAGAAAAGAAGTTATCACTGAATTATGTGAAGAAAAAGATATCAAAATAGTTTTAGATAAAATTCATAGAGAAATAAAAGAAGGACATCAAGTATATATCATAGCTACTCAGATTGAAGAATCAGAAGATGATAACTTAGAGAATGTAGAGAAGTTAAAAGAAAAGTTTGAAAGAGCACTAGGAAAAGTTTGTAACATAGGAATGCTTCATGGAAAAATGAAACCCAATGAAAAAGAAGAAGTAATGAGTTCTTTTGAAAACAATGAGATTCAAATATTAATTAGTACTACGGTAATAGAGGTAGGAATTGATGTTCCTAATGCCACTATGATAGTAATATTTGATAGTTACCGATTTGGTTTATCTCAACTTCATCAATTGCGTGGTCGTGTTGGAAGAGGAGATGCACAAAGTTATTGTATTTTAATTAGTGATAGAGAAGTAGAAAGATTAAAGGTAATGACTACCACTACAGATGGATTTAAGATTAGTGAGGAAGATTTTAGATTACGTGGTAGTGGGGATTTATTTGGTACAAGACAAAGTGGCGATATGAGGTTTCATTTGGCAGATATTAAAAGAGATTTCTCTATTTTACTTAGAGCTAAAGAAGATAGTATGGAAGTTTTAAACAGTAAAGAATATGACAATGGGAAATATTTCTTGCTTCGGGAAATGCTTGAAAAATCAATGAATTTAGATTAATGACAAAGTTTGTCTATAGAAACTCATTGGAAATATATTGACTTATTTCCCAAAATAACTTATACTTATAATGGCATGTTACTCCATGCCAGTGCTCTTACGGTTTAAGTGTGAGAGCGCACAACCAAAACCCCCTGAAGGAGCCTTATGGCTCCGCTTTTTTTGTTATGAATTAAAAAGATTAAAATATATGAAAACGTTTAAAATGTTAAATTTGATTATTATATAGGGAGTGATAATATTGACAATTATAAGGCATAAAACGCCAACTGAAGAATGTTTTTTAGAATGGATGACTAATCATCCAGAAAGCTTTCACGAATTAGATGAACGAAGATTTTATCAATTTGCTAATTGTGTATTTTCTTACAATGCTAAAAGTTGGTTAAATAGTGAATATTTTAGAAAAAGAATACTAGAAATCAAACCTTATTTTCAAAAAAAATATATTGATGAATTTTATAATCGACTTCTAATTTTAAAAAAGTATAATGAAGTTAGGAAACTCGATTGCATAACTATAGTTTTAGATGGAGATAAATATATTCAAAGACAGTATAGATAATGTAGTTAGGGAAGTAATAATTACTAAAAAAGAATATGAAAATAGTGGCATATCTAAAAAAGAATTTATTAATAGATTAAATGATAGTAAGAAACAATACTAATTATCATATATTAAAAAAGAATTTATTAGTAAGTATTTATGAAAATAATGTCAAAGAAAAACATTTCCAATTGGAAATGTTTTTTTATGCTACTAATTCTTTTACTTTTTCTTTTGTATCTACTGCTTGTACAGGTATTAAAGTAACTGTTGCTTGTCCATTTAAAAGGGAAGTTAATTCTTCTATTAATCTTTTTTCTTCTAAGTAGCAAGCTTCTTGCATTAATGAAGATTTTAAATCTGGTTCATTCCATAATTGATCATGGAAAAATCTTGGAAAATAGTTTGTTTTTTCACTTACAAGAGAGATAAAACTTTTTTTAACCTGTTTTTGTTCAGCTTCAAACTCATGAATTTGTCTTAAAGTTTCTCTTCTAGAAATATTGATGTGATTTCTTTTAGCTGCAATTGTACTTCTTTTACTTCTGCATTTTCTTTGAATCTGCTCTGTTAGATTTTCTAATCCCATTTCTGATTGATTAAATAAAGGACTAGTTATTATTCCTAACTCTTGAAGAGTAGTATCTTTCTCATAATAACTATTGATTGCATCCATAAATTTTTGCTCGTACTTATTTCTTTTAGCTGGAAAGAATCGACTTAATCCGCCAAATAATTTTTTTCTAGTTAACTTTTTAATTACTTTTTTCATCTCAGGGTTAGTTGCTAATACTTTTTTACTGTGTCTTAAAACAAAATCATTAGATAATTTTTGATTAGGATTATTAACTAAAGAAGATAATTCTTTTAAGGTTTCTAAATTGTAATCTTCTTGAGCTCTAGTAACTGTTTTATCTACTTTTGCTGCTTCAACATTTAAAGCTTTTTCATCATGAGATAATTGTAGATAAGTTACTTCTCCATTTAATCCAATCCCATATAGTCTATTTCTATGATTTGTTAATTCTAAATTTCTTTGATTCATGGCTAATAAATCACTCATAGCATCAAAGTCATCCAAGAACGCATCTTTAATAGAATATAGAGGAACTATTTTAGGCTCATTAATGTAGGCTCTTAAATTTTCTAATCCAAAAGATTTTATTAAATAATCAGTTCCTTGTCCAGCTGGTATTTTTCCTTCTTGTTGCATTTCTTCTATTTGTTCTTGAGATAAATTAGAGATTAGTAATAACATAGGTAGATTTACCATTCTACTTAAATATCTTATTTTTCTCTTTATAAAATCGGCTTCTAATTGATATCTTTTAATCTCTGAAATAGTACTAATTTGACCTTGTTTTCTTTGTAAATCTTTTAATTCTTCTTGTAAGTCATTAATTCTATCACTTACGAGAGAAAAGTATTTTTGTGTGTTTTTCATAAAAACCCCCTTACAACAAAATGCTATTATACAGATTTTTTGAAATAATGCAAATCCGAAGTATTCAAAATAGGAAGAATATGGAAATTATACACAACTATGTGGAAATCTTATTATGGATTATGTTATAATACTAGTAACATAGAAAGAGGTTTAATATGAAAAATATAAAACAATTAGATCCATCTAAAATTACCAAAAATGGGTATTATTTTGATGTTGATGGCACTAACATGTTTTTGTTAACCGATGAAGAAATTTTAGCTATGAGAAATTATTATAACGATCCTTCAATAGCTTCTAGCAGAGCAAAGAAACAAAGGGAGAATAGAAATTATAAGGTTGCTAAAAATCAAAGATATAGTGATGGAAAACATACTGCTAGAAAAACATCAAAGAAAAATCCTTGTGGATATAAATTTGTGGTAGTAGGTGGTTTGATAGTGGCAGTTACCGTTTATAGTATGTCTTTATTAGCTTCTACTTTTAATACTCCAGTGATAGAAGAA
This sequence comes from uncultured Bacilli bacterium, assembly GCA_910589375.1. Lineage (GTDB taxonomy): Bacteria > Bacillota_I > Bacilli_A > RF39 > UBA660 > UBA5578. The sequence continues at coordinate 552,384 of CAJUTK010000001.1, forward strand.
CAAACTTATCAGTTACAAGAGGAAGTTAGATTAGAACCTGTTAATTTATCTAATATGGAGTTAGCAGATGAAGCCATAAGGAGTCTTTCATTAAACACTAATCTAACGAGTAGCAGTCCAGAAGAGGTATTAAATGAAAACGTGGTTTTAGTTTCTTCCATTATAGATGAAAATAAAGAAAGAAAAGAGTGGGTACAAAAGTATTGTGATATTTATCAAGTTAATTTTGATGTTACCTATAACCGTTTAGTAGAAATTACTAATAATTTTACAGATTCTGAATATTTAAATGGACATATTCCAGGTGTTACTTGTAAAGGGGTAGAAGTTTTTGCTAGTAGTGAAGAGGAATTAATTTTATACTATGTTCGTTGTGTTAAGCAGAAACCTTTAAGCTTAGGAATTTCTGCTGATAATTTATATATTCATAATGATTATGTATCAGCTGATGACTATGCTTCTATGATTGGATATTACAATAATTTAGTTGGTGCAGATCCTGTTTTAAGTTATGCGATAACGCAAGCAGAAACTAGTTGGAATAGTGATTTATTTAGAGATTCTAATAATCCTGCTGGTTTAAGGATTAATGGAAGTTGGTGGAGATTTGATACAAAAGAGGAAGGCTTCATAGAACTAGCTTTAGAAATATTAAAATTTAATAGAATGGGTGCTTATACAATTGAAGAAATAGGGGCAATTCATGCTCCTGTAGAAGATAATAATGAAAATTGGATTCCAAATGTTACAGATGCCTATACTATGGTTTCTGCAGATACTGAACTATTAGAAATTTTACAATCTAGTCCTGAGAAAGGATTTACGCGTTAGAGGAGGTATATATGAAAATACCATTACGATTTCAAGTAACTGAATTTGATTGTGGAACAGTTTCTTTATTGAATGCATTTAGCTTTTTATTCGAGAGAGAAGATATTCCCGCTGAACTAGTTAGAGCTATTCATAATTATACATTAGACTGCTATGATGAATATGGAAATATAGGACAGGGCGGTACTAGTAGAGAAGCTATTCAATTATTAACACATTGGATTACTAGTTATGCTGAGAAGAAGGAATTAGGGGTTCGTTGTATTCGTTATGATAAAGAAGCTGTAACTCTTGAAAAAATAAGAGATTGCATTCAAAATAAAGGTGTTGTCTTTTTAAGATGCTATCAGGATTGCGAGCATTATGTAATATTAACGGATATAAATGAGGCGTTTGCTTATCTATGGGATTCTTATTATTTAGAAGAGGATTACTATCAAAGCGATAGTAATGTAAGCATCATTTTTGATAAACCTTTTTCCTACAATAGAATTATTACCTTAAATAGGTTATTTGAGGAGTCGAAAAATGATTTTGCTCTTGGACCAATAGAAGGAAGAGAAATTGTATTGATTAATAGAACTTAATTAATTTAAGTTCTTTTCTTTTGTCATTCTCTTGTAAAAAAGAGGATTTTTCGATATAATTCTAATAGTATATAAAATAAAAGAATAGTAGGAGTTGGCCAATATGAAAATACTTCTAATAGAAAATGATAAAATAAGTAAATATGAACTTCCATCACAGATAGAAGACTCTTTTATTATCAATTATAAACCTGTAGGTGGTAAGGATTGCGTCATAACTTTAGAGGCTAGTAATGGTTCTTGGATTTTAAAGAGTAATGGCTCTGTTAATATTATGAATGCATCTATGTTAGTAAATGAAGTAACGCTAGTTGAATACGGAAGCTATGTATTAAAGTTTTTAGGTATTGATGATTTTATTACTTTATATGCAATGCCTACTGTAGAGAAAGAATCTTATAAATTAGATTTTGGTGCTTTAAATGTAATTTCTGTCGGTAGTAATCCAAATTGCAATATTTGTTTTCATAATAATCTTATTGGACAAATGCATGTAGAGTTAAAAAAGGTAAATGATGAATGGTATGTATATCCTAATCAAGATACCCAGTTTAAAACATTTATCAATAATAAATTAGTTACTAATGTTCAAAAATTATTAATTGGTGATGTAATATTTATTAATAGTTTAAAAATTATTTGGATGAGAAGTTTTATTCAAATTAACAATCCAAATAAGCAAGTTACCGTAGCTGGATTAAAAGCTTATGCAGAAATGCAGGTTGCTAAAAATACTGAGTATACACCAGTGGATGAAAATGAAAAGAATACAGATTTATATAGTGAAGATGAGTATTTTTATCATATTCCTAGAATTAAAGAGACAGTAGAAGATACAGAAATTGTAATAGAGGCTCCGCCAGGTGCACCACAAGATGATGATTTGCCTTTTATTTTAACGATTGGTTCTACCATTACTATGGGGGCATCTTCTTTAATGATGGGATATAATGTAGCTTATGGGTTATCATCAGGAACTAGAAGTTTCTGGTCAGTTTTGCCTCAAATCGTTATGTTTTTTGCTATGATTATTGGTAGTTTAATCATTCCTAGAATGACAGTAAAATATCGCAAAAAGAAGAAAATAGAAAAAGAGGAGAAAAGGCAGAGATTATACCGGGAATATTTAGCCAAGAAAGAACAAGAGATTAGTTTAGCTAATAAAAAGGTTGCACAAATTATGAGGGATAATAGTATTCCTACTAAGAATTGTGCATTAATGTTAAATACTTCTAATAGAAATTTTTGGTCTAGGGAAATTAGTGATGACGATTTCTTGAAAGTACGTTTAGGAGTGGGCAGTATCGATTCTCCTATCCATATACAAGCTCCAGAGGAACATTTTACTTTAGATGATGATAATTTATTAGAGTTAGTATATAAAATAAGTGATAATTATAAAAAACTACCAGATGTACCAGTAGATATATCTTTGATAGAAGAAAAAGTGGCATCTCTTATTTGTGAATGTACTTATAAAGATCAATATGTAGATAGTTTAATTCTTCAGCTAGTTGCACTTCATAGTGCAGCAGATTTAAAGATTGTTATTTTTACTGATCAAGATAGAGCTTCTAGATGGGATTATATGAAACAAATGCCACATTGTTGGAGTGAAGATAAAAGCGTTAGATTTTTTGCCACTAATTTAGAAGAAATGAAGGAAGTATCTTCTTATTTAGATGATGAACTTAAGAAAAGAAAAGAAAAATTAGCAGAAAAGAAGAGTTCTTCTAGTAAAGAGGGAGAAGAGAAAGCTGACACTAAAAATATTTATAAAAATTTTGATTCTTACTTTTTAATTATTAATGACAATTATAAGTTAGGAAAAAATGTTCCTTTCATCAATTCTTTATTAAAAATACCAGAAAATTTTGGATTTTCTTATTTAGTAGTAGAGAGTTCTATGCGCAATTTGCCAACAAATTGTAATGTATTTGTCGAGATTGGTGAAAAAGAGGGCGCTATTTTAAGAAAAAATATTAATGCTAGTGCCCAAATTCATTTTAGTAATGAATATGAAAATAATTTAAACATGAGGGATATAGCGAATACACTTGCTAATGTTCCTACTATGACTAAAGAGGGATTATCTGTACTACCAACTTCCTTATCTTTTATGGAGATGTATGGGGTTTCTAAAGTAGAACAGTTTAATATTCTAAATAGATGGAAAATGAATAGTCCAGTATCTTCTTTGGCAGCACCTATCGGTGTTTATGCAAATGGAGAACAATTTAAATTAAACTTACATGAGAAATTTCATGGACCACATGGATTAATTGCAGGTTCAACAGGAAGTGGTAAATCAGAATTCATTATCACTTACATTTTATCTATGTGTGTAAATTACCACCCTTATGAAGTGCAATTTGTATTAATAGACTATAAAGGTGGAGGATTAGCTGGGGCTTTTGAAAATAAAGAAACTGGTGTTAGAATTCCTCATTTGGCAGGTACTATTACGAACTTAGATACAAGTGAGATGAATCGTACTTTAGTATCTATTGAATCTGAATTAAAAAGACGTCAACGTGTATTTAACGAGACAAAGGATGCTTTAGGAGAAAGTACTATTGATATTTATAAGTATCAACGATTATATCGTGAAGGAATGGTAAAAGAACCTATGGCTCATCTATTTATTATTAGTGATGAGTTTGCGGAATTAAAAAGTCAACAACCAGAATTTATGCAGCAATTAATTAGTACTGCTCGTATAGGACGTTCTTTAGGGGTTCATTTAATACTTGCTACACAAAAGCCAAGTGGTGTTGTTAATGATCAAATTTGGAGTAATTCTAAGTTTAAAGTTTGTTTGAAAGTACAAGATAAGTCAGATTCTATGGAAATGTTAAAGCGTCCAGAAGCAGCTAGTATTAAGGAAACTGGTAGATTCTATTTACAAGTAGGATACGATGACTTTTTCGATAAAGGACAATCTGGATGGGCTGGAGCAAAGTATATTCCTTCTGACAGAGTTATTAAGAAAATAGATGATTCTATTGATTTTGTTAATAATACTGGAGAGGTTATTAAAACGATTAAAGAATTAACAAAGGCAGATAATTCTAATAAGGATTATGGAGATCAATTAACTAATATTGTAAAGTATATTTACAATGTTGGAAAGCGTGAAAATATTGAGACTAATAAGCTATGGTTAGATGCTATTCCTGGTGAAATATATATTAATGATTTAAAAGAAAAATATAATTATCAAGCAGAACCTTATAAAATTAATCCTATTATTGGAGAATATGATAAACCAGCTTCTCAAGAACAAAAGTTACTTACATTAGATTTAAGCAATAATGGAAATACTCTTATTATTGGTCAAAGTGGTAGCGGAAAAGAAAATTTAATAACGACATTACTATGGTCAACGATTATGAATCATACTCCTGAAGAAATTAATTTCTATATTGTGGATTGTGGAACTGAATCATTGAAGGTGTTCCGAAATATTCCTCATGTTGGTGAGATAGCAACTGCAGAAGATTATGATTTATCTATTGGCATTTTTCAAATGTTAGATGAGGAAATTGAAAGACGTAAAGATTTAATGGCTGATTATGCTGGTAATTACAATGAATATATTGAAAATAGTGGTAATAAATTACCTTTGATTGTAACCATTATTAATAACTACGAAATATTTTTGGAAAGTTACGGAAAGATTGCTGATAATTTATTACCAATGTATCGTGATGGTGCTCGTTATGGTGTAGTTTTTGTTGTTTCAGAGTTATCTCCATCTACTGTAAAATCCAAAATGCTTCAAAGTTTTTATAATAAGTTATGTTTACAACTTCAAAATGAAGCTGACTATCGTTCTTCTTTGGGAGCACCAAAAGGATTGTTCCCAGCTAAAATATTTGGAAGAGGACTTGTTTTTACAGAAGAATCAGCATTTGAGTTTCAAACAGCATATTTTACAGATAGAAAAAATATTAATAATACAGTAAGAGATGCTTCCAAAAAACTAAGTGAAGCTTATACTAGTCGGGCTAGGAAAATACCAGTAATACCTGAAAAAGTATTGGTAGATAGTTTATATGATAAGGTAGAAAATCTAGCCACTATTCCAATTGGTTATAGTACAGTGACTAAAGAACCATTCTTTTATGATTTTAGTATTAATCCTTTTACAATGGTACTTACCAATGGAATGAATGAGGAACGTATGAGTTTTGTTTATGCTCTTATCAAATTGTTCCAAAAAGTACCGAATACAACAGTAAAAGTAATTGATTTTGTAGATGCTTATGAACAAGATATTTTTGGTGTAGAGGCATTTAAAAATAATTTTGATCAAGCTGTTATTAATATGAATAACGAAGTATTACAAAATAGAGATAGTGATATTGCTACCATTTATATTCTTCTAGGTGTAGGAGGAATTAGGAACAGTCTAAGTCCTGCTGGTAAACAAGTAGTAGGAAACTTATTCAGTAATATGTCTACGATTACGAATGCTAAATTTATTTTTGTGGATGTTTTAGTATCTTTTAAAAATATTCAAGTAGAACCATGGTATCAAGCAATGGTTGATAATTCTTATGGTATTTGGCTTGATAATGATGCAGCTAATCAATTAGTAATCAATGTACCAACAATTACAATGGAAGAAAGAAAAATGAATTTCCCTTGTATCGCTTTTTCTGTAAGTAAAGGTAAACACACTGTTATTAAGCATGTTATTGATGAAGAAGAGGTGAGTAAGAATGAAGAATAAAGTCTTAGTAGAATTATATGTTCCTACTATTGATGAAGTTTATAATTTATATTTACCTGTCAATAGAAAGATTGGAAATATTATTGTATTATTAAATAAGTCTTTATTTGAGCTTACTAATGGATCTTTTATAGGAACAGAAGTAACTATGTTATATAATCGGTCAACAGGAGAAAAGTATTCTATTAATTCTATACTCAGAGAGACTGATATAAAAAATGGTACAAGTTTAGTGTTATTATAAATGTAAAGAGAGGGTTAAATACTCTCTTTTTTGTTAAAAATATGGTATACTGAATAATAGGTGATGGTATGAAATACTTTAATAAATCTTTTTTTAATCATTTGAAGGGAAATTTAAAAGTAATGAAAGAAAAAACGATTAAAAGAATAGCTATTTTCTCTTTGACAACATTATTATTAGTATCTGGATGTAGTCCTGATAAAACGACTAATAAGCAAGCTTCTAATAGCGATAATTTTTATTATGAAAGCACAATTATGCCAAGTACCCCATCACAGTCTGCTACTAATTCAGTAGATATCAAAACTTCATTATCAGAAGAAGAATTAAAATTATTGGAACAAGAAACTTCTTTATCAGAATTAGAGTATAGCAAATTTATTTCAGATATTCATAGTTTACCAGTAGAGTATGAGAATTCAGAATATTTTCAAATACAGCAAGCTTTTAGTAGATATGAAAATATAAAAGAGTATGATACAGAAAGTTCTAACTTTATTAAAGATGGAAAAGTAGATGAAGAAGCTTTAAGAAAGAAAGTAATTGAGAATAATAACAATTATTTTGCAAATAAAAAAAGTGGTAAATATAGTCTATTAGATAATGCGACATTTGAAAAAGTTTTTAGATCTTTGATAGATTCTATTAATTACAATTTACAATATACTCCTAACATAGATATTGCTCAATTAGATGATAATTTAACAAATTTAAGAATATTTAGAATGACAACACCTGGAAGTGGTATGGTAACAGATGATGCAATAGTAGCAGTTAATTTAGAAGTAATTGCTACACGTCAGAGTGAGTATCCTAATGTAGACTATTTAAGGATGACTGTTTTACACGAGGGAAATCATTTTGTACAAGCTAGTAGTGTAAAAGAGAGGGAACAAGAAGGATACAGCAAAAATGTTGGAGTTGCTTATGCATGGGATGATTTAGCGGTAAATCCACTTTTTTATACTTGGTATACAGAATCATCGGCAGAACATTTAAAGCTTTATCAATATGGTGATGGTGCAGAAATTACCACTTATGAAAATCAGGTAAAGGGATTAGAAATGATGACTTTGGCAACTTTACCAAAAGAAGGAGTAGATAGTACTTCTTTAGCTAAAGTTTCTTTGCAACCTAATTTGACGCAATTATTTACTATATTCAATTGTCAAACAAAAGAAGAGCAATTAGAAGTATTAAATATGATGTATGCAATGGAAATTTGTTATAATCAACCGACAGAGTTTTCAAAGTTTTATAAAGAACAGACTGGGCAAACTTTAGAAATTTATAATTATCAGGATAGTTTAAAAGGTTCTATTGCTAAAACATTGACAAAGAATTTTTATGAAAATTTAGCTACTTATCTTTCTAAAGGAAAATCTGTTAAGGATATTTTTTCGATGATAACTACTTTTGAAGTAGAAATGGCTAGGTTTACTAGGTATACGAATACTGAATTTATGGATACAAATGAATCTTTTTTAAGTATGTATAGAGAAATTCAAGAAGAGTTCTTCTCTTTATTATCTGAGAATTTAAATATGAATGTAGAAGAAATTACAAGTTTATACAATACTTATTATCATGATGAAATTTCCAATATCAGTCAAAGTGATTTATCAAGCGATAGCAAAGATTTTATAAACAAATTATTACAAAGTAGAAATTCTAATAAAAAAAGCACAATAGCAGAAATGGGGATATCTAAAACAAAATAAGATAAAAAACTTGAACATCTTAAAAAAATATGGTATTCTTTTATCATAAGGTAGGGTATTATAGTAGGTGATTACATGCAAGGTACAGAGAATTGGAATGGTATATCCCAAGGATTTGATAAGTTGATGTCTGACATTATCGATTATGCTGATAAAAGTAATAAGACATTGAATCAAATTTCTGATTTGATTAGTGAAACATCCACATATTTCGTTTGTGAAAGTGGGGATAAGTTTAGAGATCAATTTAGTATGCTTAAAATAGGAAACGCTACTATTAATAAGAATATCTTGAGCTATAACGAAGATTTGATGAATGTAAAGAGAAATTATCAGAGTCGTGTAGAAGTAGGAACTGATATTTTGAATGCAGGAAAGAATGACGTTAATAGTAAGTTCTGAGGAGGGAAAGAAAGATGAACGATTTAAGTATTGATTCTTTATCAATTGGTATATCAACTAGTGGTATGTCAGAGTATAAAGAAGCACTAAAAGCAGATTTGCTTGTAGCAACAAAGACAAAATTAGAAGAAGAACGTAATAACATTATGAATGTTATTAATACAGGTTGGCAAGGAGTTGCACGTGATAGATTTGATAATCAATTAAAGAAAATGTGCGATGATATTGGTAACGATTTAGAAGCAGAATATAAAGATTTAGAAGCAAGATTAGATGAATTAGAAGCATTCTATTTCAATCAAGATAAAAGTCTTCTAGAGGATAGATAGGAGGAAAAAGTATGGCAAATTGGGAAGCAACAACACAAACATCATCTTTTGATGCACAAGCAGCAGCTCGTACTGCAATGGATAGTCGTAATTCTACACGTTCTGCATCTAATGCAAGCTCAGGCGGTGGATTTTTCAGCGGCCTTTTCGGTGGCGGAGGATTTAGTATCGTAGGTATCGATGCTAACAGAGTTCCAGAAATGAGAGAACAAATTAGAAGTTCTATTCAATCTATTCAAGCACATTTAGATGGTATTGAATCACAAACAAATTCTGCTAATGCATTTAGAAGTGAAGAAATTAAAGTTGCAGTAGAAAAATATGTAGATTCTGTAAAAGAGTACAGTAAAGCACTTATTAGTGACTTGCTTGCATTTAGTGATAAATTACAAGAAGTTAGAGAGGCTTGGGAACAAAGTACTCAAAGCTTTGCTTCAGATAGCATTAATTCAAGTGTAACTGGAATGGCTGATGCAACAACTTTCTATACTGAAACAAAATAATAGGTGAGGTATGTCTAGTTTAAGTTCTTTATATAGAGATTTACGACGTTATCAGGATTTACTTTCTGATATTCAACGCTTTTCTATGACGATTAGTCAAGCATCAGAGGCTTTAGAACCGGCAGTGAGTAAAATTAGTTCTTGCTATGAGATTGATGAAGTTCGTGCTGATGCAGGTAAAATATCAAGTTGTAGAGAAAGATTAATAAATCATAAAGATTATATAATTAGGGTTGCTGTTCCAGCAATTGAAAGAAAAATCTCTCAAATACGTAAGGAAATAGAAGAACTTGAGAAAGAAGAAGAAAGGCAGAAAGAGGCAAATAGAAAAGATTAGTGACTACTAATCTTTCTTTATTAGGAGTGAATAATATGTCGGAGATATATGTAGATACGGATAAAATGCGTGCTTGTGGTAATGAAATATTAGATTTGGTAGAAGAATTTAAGGCTACGTTAGATACTATGTTTACTAGAATAGAAAATGTTCCTATTTATACAAAAGAATGGGTGGGGGACTCTGCAATGCTTTTTGTTAGTTTAGCTAATAAAGATAAAGTACAATATTATAATTATGCTACATCTTTATATAAGTATGGTAAATATTTGATTGATTGTGCAGATTACTATGATAAAACGATAAAGAGCGTAAGGAGAGATTAATATGGCTAAATTATTATTTAAAGAAAGTCCACTTGAAAATGTAGTAATACGTAGTTTAGACAATGGATTAGAATATTTAAATGATGCAAATAGGCAAATCTATTCTATTAGTATTCCTAATGATTTTACAGAAGCGGGCAATTTAAAGAAATGCCTAAGTGATATTCAGAATATTAAAAAGGAGATTTCAGATTTAAAAAATTGGGGAATAGATAGTTGTAAAAAGTTTGATAATGCTCTTCAAAATATGAATAGCGTAGCAACCCTTTTACCGAAGTCTCAATTACAAGTTAGGAATGGAACAGTGAGATAAAACAGATTTTGTTTTATCTTTTTTGTAAGCTTGCAATTTTGTTAAAAGTTGGGTATAATTCTAATATAAGTATAGGATAGTGATAAGATGAATACAGAGAAGTATTTGCCAATTGGTACTGTTTGTACAATTAAAAATCATCAGAAAAAAGTTATGATTGTAGGAGTATTTTCTACTGAGTATAATGGAACTGTGAAAATGTATGATTATAAAGGTTGCGATTATCCAGAAGGACTTCTTTTGAGCAATAGGCTGTGTTCTTTTAATCATGTAGATATAGAAAATATTTTATTTATGGGTTATAAAGATGAGTTCTATGATAGTTTTAATAAAAATATTATAGGTCAAAATGATGCTAAGGAGTCAGCAACATATGAGAAAAAGCCTTTTGCTAATAATATTCGTTTTGATGCAAATGGGGTTGTAGTATACGATCCTATTGAAGCACCAACTTATAAGAGTAATGTAACAAATGTTTCAATTTCTGAAAAAGTAGATCAGAAAGAAGTTAATAACCCCTTTGTTCCTGTGCAAAAGGAAGTTTCTAATCCTTCTCAAGAGAATTCAAATGAATGGTCTATTTTTAAGAACATTCAATTTGATGAGAATGGTGTAGTAATTAGTGCAGAAGAATATACTAAAGAAGAATTAAGTAATAAAGAATAAAAGAATAGGAAGAGGATAAGTATGAATTTAAAATTTTTACCAATAGGAACAGTTTGTTTAGTAGAAAATGTAAATAAAAAACAAATGATTATTGGATATTCTAAGAGTGGGTATGATTATGTAGCAGTAGAGTACCCAAAAGGGTTTGAATCTGATAATAAGTTATCTTATTTTAATCATGGACAAGTGCAAGAGTTATATTCATTAGGGTATAAAAATGAAGAAAGCCGTATTTTTAATGGTACTTTAATAAGCGTTCAAACGGTAGAGTCAGATGATGATTCTGATGCAGCGGAGGGTATAACTCCTACATCCAATCTTACAGTAGAAGAAATCCCAGTAATTTCTAACCCATTTCAGTTTGATGATAATGGTATAGTAATATCTGATAGTAATGAAGAAATTCCTGATGTGCAAGAAAAAGAACAAGAGAAAAGTGCTTTAGCATTTGATGAAAGCGGTATTGTTGTTTCAGATGGTTATGAAGAAAATCCTATTCCAACACAAATTCAATTTGATGAAAATGGTATAGTAGTAGCTGATCTTTTATCTGAAAAAGAAGTTTTAGAAGAACAAAAAAATAGAGAAAATGATTTAACATTTGATGATAATGGCATAGTAATATCTGATGGAAATGAAGAATTTTCTAATGTACAAGAAAATGAAATCCCAAAAGAAGAAAGCTCTTTAACGTTTGATGAAAATGGTATTGTAATGTCTGATGGAATTGAAAGTACTTCTCCTTTAGAAGAAATACCAGAAGAAGATAATACACCTATGGCTATCTCTGACTTAACTGAAGAAGCATCTGTTAATAAAGATACAACAATTGATGTATCGGATGTTGTTAAACAAATTGAGGAAACAATAACGGAGGCAGAATCTAAAACAGAATCATTGGATGATTCTACTACTGAATCAGAGGAACCTCAAAAAGCACCAAAGAAGGAAAAGAGAGGTTTATTCCATTTTGGAAAAAAATAGTTTGAATAAAACTATTTTTTTAAAATCTAATATGGTATAATTAAGATGGTGAGAATATGGAAAGTAAGAAAAAAATTTTGTTTTTTATAGTAACGACATTGTTGTTAGGAACAATAACATTTTTAATTATTCGAAATACAGAAAAGAAAGCATTTGAAAAAGAGAATGAACAAAACAAACAGGAACCACAAGTAGTAGAAGCCGTTGTTGAAAATATTAATTATGAAAAGTATTTGGAATTGCGTTCAAAAGCACATGATACAGAGACTTATGCTATTCTTATTTGGAATAGTAAAGAAGAAATTAGTAGAAACTTTTTAGAGGAAGTAAAGGGTGCTTTTCAAAATCGTACATCTGTTGTTTATACAATTGACATTAAAGATTTAAGTAAAGAAGATTATTCAAGAGTAATTGATGATGTAACAGATATTATGAAATATAAAAAACCAGAAATAACCGTTCCAACATTAATAGTGATGGCAAAGGGAAATGTTCTTTACAAAAGAGCAGGATTTATGTATAAAGAAGAATTAAGGGATCATTTAAACTCAAAAAGTGTAGAATAGAGGACGTATGAATACAGAAATTATAAGAGAAATAACACAAGAATTACAAGTAAAGCAATATCAAGTAGAGGCTGTATTAAAATTATTAGAGGATGGGAATACCATCCCTTTTATTGCTAGATACAGGAAAGAGGCAACAGGAGCATTAGACGAAGAACAAATTAAATCTATTGAAGAAGTATATAGTTATCAAGTAAATTTATTAAAACGAAAAGAAGATGTTATAAGATTAATAGATGAAAAAGGATTATTAACAGATGAGCTTAAAGATGAAATCATGAGATCTAGTAAATTAGTAGAAGTAGAAGATTTATATAGGCCATTTAAAGAGAAAAAGAAAACAAAGGCAACAGAAGCTATTAAAAATGGTTTAGAGGGATTAGCAAAAGAAATTATGGCTTTTCCTACAACTGGTAATATAGATACTATTGCTAAAAAATATCTTAATGATGCTGTTAAAAGTATAGAAGAAGCAGTTCAAGGTGCAAAATATATTATTGCTGAGAACATTTCTGATAATGCTAAATATAGAAAAACGATTAGAGATAATACTTATAATTACGGGATTATTAAAAGTAAATTAAAGAAAAATGCAAAAGATGAAAATAAAACTTATGATATGTATTATGAGTATGAAGAGAAGGTAAAATATATTAAGCCACATAGAATTCTTGCTTTGAATAGAGGAGAAAATGAAGGTATTCTTAGTGTATCTATCGATTATGATAAGGATAGGGTTTTAGGATATTTAGAAAAAAGACTTATCAAAAATGATAAATCTTTTGTAGTAGATATTGTAAAAGAAGCAATAGAAGATTCTTATAAAAGATTAATAGCGCCTTCTATTGAAAGAGAAATTAGAAGTGATTTAACAGTAATTGGAGAAGAAGCAGCTATTAGTAACTTTGGTAAGAATTTAGAAGCTTTATTACTTACTCCACCAATGAAGGAAAGAGTTGTATTAGCTTTTGATCCAGGATATGTAAACGGTTGTAAATTAGCGGTTATTGATACTACTGGAAAATATTTAGATTCTACTGTTATTAAACCATTTATTAAAAGTAGTAATCAAGATAAGTTAGTAGAACAATCTAAGATTATTGTAAAGACATTAATTGATAAATATAAGGTAGATATCATTGCGATAGGAAATGGAACTGCTTCTCGTGAAAGTGAAAAATTTGTTGCTGATATGATTAAACAATTTCATTTAAATTGTAAATATGTAATTGTATCAGAAGCAGGTGCATCTATTTATAGTGCTTCTAAAATTGCGATAGAGGAATTTCCTGATTTAGCAGTTGAAAAGCGTAGTGCTGTTAGTATTGGAAGAAGGCTTCAAGATCCACTTGCAGAACTCGTTAAAATACCACCAGATGGAATTGGTGTTGGCCTTTATCAACATGATGTTTCCTCTAAAAAGTTATCTGATAATTTAGACTTTGTAGTTAGTAAAACAGTTAATAGTGTTGGAGTTAATGTTAATACGGCATCTCCTTCGTTATTGAAATATGTATCAGGTATTACTAAAAAGAATATAGAAAAAATAATTGATTACCGAAATTCAAAGGGAAGAATTAATTCTAGAAAAGAGATTGAGAAATTATTAAGCGATAAAGTTTATGAACAGGCAATTGGTTTCTTAAGAATAACAGACGGAGAAAATATTTTAGATGCAACAGGAATTCACCCTGAAAGCTATGATATTGCTCTAAATTTATTACAAGCCTTGAATATGCAATTAAAAGATATTGGAACAGAAGCTTTAATAGAAAAGTTGGATTCTATTGATATAGATCAGTATAAAGAACAATTAAGTACAGATATTTATACGTTAGAGGATGTCATTAATTCTTTAAAGAAGCCGAATAGGGATCCAAGAGATGAAATGCCACAACCACTTTTAAAGAGTGATATTTTAGAACTTGAAGATTTGAAAGTAGGGATGAAACTTCAAGGGACTGTTAGGAATGTAGTAGATTTTGGAGCTTTTATAGATATTGGATTACACGAAGATGGATTAGTTCATATTTCAAAAATAACAGATCATTACATTAAACATCCATCTGAAGTACTAAGTGTTGGAGATATAGTAGATTGCTATGTCGATGAGATTTTATTGGATAAAAAGAAAGTAGCACTTTCTTTATTAGAACGTTAAGCATAAAAAAGAAGTTGCCCCCTGAGCAACTTCCATAAAAGAATAAAAAGGGGTTGGCTAGTGTGATACTAGCTTCCAATTCGCCTAAATCGAATTGGTACTGTATATACTAATCCAAAAAGGATAATTTGTCAAGGATTTTGCATAAAAAAATGAAATTGTAGAGTAAAAACAAAAAAAGAAGTTGCCCCCTGAGCAACTTCCATAAAAGAATAAAAAGGGGTTGGCTAGTGTGATACTAGCTTCCAATTCGCCTAAATCGAATTGGTACTGTATATACTAATCTAAAAAAGATAATTTGTCAAGTATTTTTATATAATATAATAAAGAATATTGTGATATAATAAATTTAGAAAGGTAAGGAAAAGATATGAAAAAATGTAGTTTATTAATTGTTTTAGTTTTTATGGTAATGATAACAGGCTGTCAAAAGTCTTCTAATAAATTGGTATGTTCAAAAATTTCTACAGAGAATAATGTGGGATATACAGTAGAGACAAAGGTTACTGGAAAAATTTCAGATGATGTTGTTAGTGGAGTAGATTTGACTATTATTATGAGTTTTGAGGATGAAGAAAGAGCGAAAGAATCTTATGAAGCTATTTCTAAAGGAACATCAGAGGATAACGTAAAGGTAACTCTTAATGGAAAGATGATTAGAGTTACTGAAACAGAAGAGTTTGAAAAGACTTTAACTAAGGATGAGTTTATCTATACTTATCAAGCAGATGGTTATATGTGTGAGTAGTTTTACTACTCCTTTTTTAATTTTTAGCACTAAACTATTGACAGTGCTAATTTATAGTGTTATACTTAATTCAGCACGTCAGAAAGTAGAGTGCTAAGAGGTGATGAAATTGCTTTTAACAGAAAGACAAATAGAGTTACTAAAAATAATTGTAGAAGATTATATTCAAACGGCGAGACCAGTTGGCTCTAAATCAATCTGTGATTTAATGAACTGTTCTAGTGCAACAGTAAGAGCAGAGATGAGTCAATTAGAAGAATATGGACTACTTGAAAAAGAACATATCTCTAGTGGACGTATTCCTAGTGAAAAAGGATATCGTTATTATGTAGATAACATAATGAAACCAAAAGAGTTATCTGGTGATGATATGTTAAAGCTTCAGACGATTGTCAATAATAAGTCATTAGTACTTAGTGATGTTATTACACAGAGTATGGAAATTGTATCACAGTTAACAAATTATACAGCTATTGTACTAGGTAATGCTTCTAAAGATAATTTAATTAGTAAAGTAGAAGTAATTCCTATTGATGAAAATAAATTGGTCGTAATTGTAGTAACAGATAAAGGCCATGTAGAACACAAGAATATTTATTTAGAAGGAAGAGTATCTTCTAAAGATATTGGAAAAACAGTAGAACTTATTAATAAACTAATTACAGGTACACCAATTGATGAAGTAAGCAGTTTCTTAGAGTTTCAAGTAAAACCAGTAATTGCTTCTTATGTAGAACAGCATGAAATTTTATATAATGCGTTCTATCAAGCATTTAGTGATTTTACAAATCCTGAGAGTGTTCATATGTCAGGAAGAAGAAATATTTTGATGCAACCAGAATTTGATAATGCTGATAGAATTAGAGAGATTATCAATAAATTTGAAGATAAAGAAATCGTTAATGCGATTAAAGAAGAAGATAATGGTATCAACGTATATATTGGTAGTGAAAATCATTTTGATGATGATGTTACGATTGTTAAAACGAAATATGTCGTTGATGGCGAAGAAGGAACTATTGCTTTGATAGGACCAAAAAGAATGGAATATGATAGAGTAATTACTCTTTTAGATTTTATTAAAGAAAATATCGAGAAGGAGGAATCATGAGCAAACAAGTAAAAGAAGAAAAAGCATGTTGTTCTGAATGTGCTTGTGAACAAGAAGTAGAAAATAAGGAACACACTTGTTGTGGTGGACATTGCCATCATGAAGAAGAAAATCATGAATGTGCTTGTGAAGAACATACAGAACGAGATAACAAGTTAAATGATGCTTACAATAAAATTAGTGAATTAGAAGATAAACTAATTCGTCAAAATGCTGATATGGTAAATTACAGAAAAAGAAAAGAAGAAGAAGTAAACAAAATGTTAAAGTTTTGTAATGAAGATATCGTAAAAGATATTTTACCAATTCTTGACAATTTTGAAAGAGCTATGGCTCAAGAAAAAGAGTTAACAGAAGCTGAATCAAAATTCTTAGATGGATTTAAAATGATTTATAGTCATTTACAAAATGTTATGGAAAAGTATGAGGTAAAAATGATAGATGGTAATAATAAACCATTTGATCCCGTTTATCATAATGCTATATTAGTAGAGAAGAAAGAAGGAGTAGCGCCTGGTATGGTTCTAGAAGTCCTTCAAAAGGGATATTTATTAAAAGACAAAGTAATTCGTACAGCAATGGTACGAGTTAGTGAATAATGAAAGGATTTGATATTATGAGTAAAATTATAGGTATTGACTTAGGTACAACCAATAGTTGTGTCAGTGTTTATGAAGGTGGAGAAGCAAAAGTAATCGTAAATGCTGAAGGAGAAAGAACAACTCCATCTGTAGTTGCTTTTAAAGATGGAGATATTAATGTAGGAGGAACTGCTAAAAGACAAGCAGTAGTAAACCCAGATACAGTAAGTTCTGTTAAAAGATTAATGGGAACTAGTAAGAAAGTAAAAGCAAATGGAAAAGAGTACACTCCAGAAGAAATCAGTGCAATGATTTTAGGAGATTTAAAGAAAACTGCTGAAGCTTATTTAGGAGAAACTGTAACACGTGCAGTTATTACTGTTCCAGCATACTTTAACGATGCACAAAGACAAGCTACTAAAAATGCCGGTAAGATTGCAGGATTAGAAGTAGAAAGAATCATTAATGAACCAACAGCTGCTGCTTTAGCGTACGGTCTTGATAAACAAGATGAAACTCAAACTGTCTTAGTATACGATTTAGGTGGAGGTACATTCGACGTATCTATCCTAGAATTAGGAGATGGTGTATTTGAAGTTAAATCTACTAGTGGAAACAATAAATTAGGTGGAGATGACTTCGATGAGAGAATCATTGAATACATTGTAAAAGATATCAAGAAAGAGCACGATATCGACTTATCAGATGATAAGATGGCTATGCAACGTGTTAAAGATGAAGCAGAGAAAGCTAAGAAGACATTATCTAGTGCAACTAATGCAACAATTAGTTTACCATTTATCGCACAAGGTGTTTCTTATGAGACTACTTTATCAAGAGCTAAGTTTGAAGAGTTAGTAGATGATTTAGTAGAATCTACATTAGAGCCAGTTAGAAAAGCTATGAAAGATGCTAAATTAAAAGCTAGTGATATTGATAAAGTATTATTAGTAGGTGGATCTACACGTATTCCAAAAGTTCAAGAAATTGTTAAGAAAGAGCTTGGTAAAGAACCTTCTAAAGGAGTTAACCCAGATGAAGTTGTTGCTATGGGTGCTGCTATTCAAGGTGGTGTATTAGTAGGAGAAGTAAATGATATCGTATTACTTGATGTTACACCTTTATCTCTTGGACTTGAAACATTAGGTGGAGTATGTACAGTATTAATTCCAAGAAATACAACCATTCCAACTAGTAAGTCACAAGTATTCTCAACTGCTGCGGATAATCAACCAGCCGTAGATATTCATATCCTACAAGGAGAAAGATCAATGGCTGCGGATAATAAGACACTTGGAAGATTCCAATTATCTAACATTCCACCAGCACCTCGTGGAGTACCACAAATTGAAGTTACATTCGATATCGATGCTAACGGAATTGTTAATGTTCGCGCTAAAGATTTAGGAACAAATAAAGAGCAATCTATTACAATTACAGCATCTACTAACTTATCAGATGATGAAATCGATAAGATGGTAAAAGAAGCAGAAGCTAATAAAGCAAACGATGAAAAACGTAAAGAGGAAGCTGACGTTAGAAACGATGCTGAACAAATGATTTTTGCAACAGAAAAGGCAATCAAAGATTTAGGAGACAAAGTAGATAAGAAAGAAAAAGAAAAAGCCGAAGAACAAATCAAAGACTTAAAAGAGGCTTTAGAGAAAGATGACATCGAAGAAATTAAAGCAAAACAAGAAAAATTAAATGAAACAGCTATGGCTCTTGCAACAAAAGTATATGAACAAGCAGCAAAAGATAGAGAAGCTAATAGCGAGACAGAAGATGATAGTGATTCTGATTCTTCTAAGAAATCAAATGATGATGTAATGGATGCAGAATTTGAAGAGAAATAGTCGTGAAGTTCTAGGTTACTAGAACTTTCTCGCTATCTATAGAAAGGATAATTATGGCACTACAAAAAAGAGAAGATGTAAAAGAAGTAGATAAATGGGATTTAACTCCTATGTATACCTCTTATGAGGATTGGGAAAAGGATATTCAAAAAGTAACTGAGAGTGTAAAAGAAGTAGCAGCTTTTAAAGGAAGAATTATGGAAAGTAGTTCTACCTTATATGAGTTTTATTTAGCGTATGATAAGATGAATCGTATAAGTGATTTAGTTTACTTATATGCTAGATTACTATGCGATGGAGATACAACCAATAGTGAATATCAAAAGATGAAATCTAGAGTAGAAAAAATGATGGAAGATATCTCTACAGAATTATCTTTTGTAAGTTCTGAAATGTTATCAGCAGATTATAGTACCATTTTAGAATATATCAAAGAAAATCCAAAACTAGAAGAATTTGCTTTTGATTTAGAGAAGATGTTTCGTTATAAAGACCATACTCTATCTGAGAAAGAAGAAGAAATTATTACTAAAGCAAGTAATGCGTTCGGTACAGGAGATGAAGTATTCTATAACTTTGATAATGCCGATATTCATTTAGGTGAAATTACGAATGAGGATGGCGAATTAGAAGAAGTTACGAACAGTAATTATATTAAACTCATGAATAGTAAAAATAGACAGGTTCGTAAAGATGCATTCGAGCATATGTATCACTATTTTGAAAGTTTTAAAAATACAATCTCTTCTGCTTATAAGGGACAAATTAAAGAAGATTTCTTTATGAGTGATATTAGAAAATATCCAAATCCATTAGAGATGAGCTTATATCGTGATTCTATTGATTCTTCTGTTTACAAGAATCTAATTAGTACTGTTCATGATAATTTAGGAGCAATGTATGATTATATGGCTCTTAGAAAAAAAGTATTAGGCCTTGATGAAATGCATATGTATGACGTTTATGTAGATATTGTTGATGCAACTCCAGCTGATATTCCATTTGAAGAAGGAAAGAAGATTCTATTTGAAGCTTTAAAACCATTAGGGGATACCTATCTATCTGATTTACAAAAGGCATTTGATGAAAGATGGATTGATAAATATCCAAATGTTGGGAAGAAATCTGGTGCTTATAGTTGGGGAAGTTTCGATACTTATCCATATTTACTTTTAAACTATAATGGAACAGTAGACTCTGTAAGTACCATGGGACATGAATTAGGTCATTCTATGCATTCTTACTATTCTAATAAGTATCAAAATTCTATGAATGCGAATTATCCTATCTTTTTAGCTGAAATAGCATCTACTGTAAATGAAGTATTAATTAATGATTATTTATATAAGAATGCTAAAACTAAGAAAGAGAAGATGCTATATCTAACAGAGTTCTTAGATAAAGTAAGAACGACGATTTATCGTCAAACTATGTTTGCAGAATTTGAAATGATTATGCATGATAAGTATGAGCAAAATATTCCAATTACAGAGGAGGAATTAAGTTCTACTTACTATGATTTGAATAAACTTTATTATGGGGATAACATGATTAGTGATGATTTGATTCGCTATGAATGGTTACGTATCCCACATTTCTATACACCATTTTATGTGTATAAATATGCAACAGGCCTTTCTTCTGCCATTGCGATTGCTAGTGATATCTTAAAGGGGAAAGAAGGGGCTAAGGAAGCATATTTAGAGTTCTTAAGAAGTGGATGCAGTGATTACCCATTAAATATCTTAAAGAAAGCTGGCGTTGATATGACAACTCCAGAACCAATCTCTAAAGCAATTACTATGTTTGAGGAGAAATTAAAAGAATTAAAAGAATTAATCTAAAAGTAGGTGGTTTTAATGAATAAAAGAGATTATTATGAAGTCTTAGGAGTTAGTAAAGATGCATCTGATAAAGAGATTAAAAGTGCATTTAGAAAACTAGCTAAGCAGTATCACCCTGATGTTAATAAAGCACCCGATGCAGCAGAGAAGTTTAAAGAAGCACAGGAAGCTTATGCTGTATTAAGTGATGAAGGCAAGAGAAAACAATATGATCAATATGGCCATGCTGCTTTTGATCAAATGAACGGTGGAGCTGGATTTGATTTTTCTGACTTTGACTTTGGTGATATTTTTAGTGAAATATTTGGTGGTGGTTTTGGCTTTGGTGGCGGAGGAAGATCAACTGGTCCACGAAGACAAAAAGGTGCCGATAAACTTATGCGCATTAATTTAACTTTTGAAGAAGCTGTATTTGGTACGAAAAAAACAATTAATGTAGATGTCTCCGATGAATGTCCAAATTGTGATGGAAAAGGTGGATTAGGAGAAAAAACTTGTTCTAAATGTCATGGTAGTGGAACGATAACGGCAGAGCAAAGAACGATGTTTGGTTCTTTTATGACGAGAACTACTTGCCCAAATTGTAATGGACAGGGAGTTTCTTATGAAACAAGCTGTTCTAAATGTCATGGTAGTGGAAGAATTTCTTCTAATAAAGATATTGAAGTAAAAATACCAGCTGGTGTTGATACTGGAAATCAACTACGTTTAGCAGGTAAGGGTGATGCTGGTAGAAATGGCGGCCCAAATGGAGATTTATATTTAGAATTCCGTGTTAAGGATCATGAATTATTCGTTCGCGATGATAATGATATTTATCTAGAGGTACCTGTTACTATTACAGAAGCTGTATTAGGATGCAAAAAAGAGGTTCCTACCTTGTATGGAAATGTAAAACTTTCTATTCCACCAGGAAGTGCTACTGGGGATAAACATCGCTTAAAGGGAAAAGGAATAGAAGATGTACATTCTGGATCTAAAGGAAATATGTATGTAGTATTAAATGTAGTAATTCCCCAAAAGCTGAGTCGTGATCAAAAGAAATTATTTGAATCTTTAAATGAAACAAATTTAGAAAGCGGAGATCAATTTAAAAAGATAAGAGATTATATCAAGAAAAATGGATAATCTCTTTTTCTTGATAAAAAAAAACTATTGTGATAGAATGAAGTAGAAAGGATAGGGATATATGAAACGTTGTAAAAATTGCGGAGCTACAATTCATGAGGGAGATACATTTTGTAGAACTTGTGCTACTCCAATAGAAGAAATGAATTTTACTAATGATAAAGATAATGTAGCCACTAATGATTTTATGTCACCATCCTTACCATCAACTACACAACCTACTAAGATTGTATATAAAAAAGAGGGGCAATCTTTTACGGAGATGGTAAAAGATAAAATGGGTATTCCGGATAGCACACCAAAGGATAATAAGCAGTATGTAGAGCGTGATGGCAATGATCGTGCTAAAGCTACTTTATTTAATTTCTTGGGGTTAGCTGTACTAGTAATTGGCTTAATTATTTTATTTATTATAGTAAAAAATACTGTTTTTGGATAAATCGTATTAAAAAATAAAGGAAAATTGAAAAAAATAAAGAAAAATCTTGCTTTTATAAATTGGATATGATATTCTTAGATTGTAAGCAAGATAGCTTATAGAAATAGGGAGGTAAGTCTATGACAAAATCAGATTTAGTTAACTACATGGCTGAAGAAACTGGGTTAACAAAAGCAGATGCTACTCGTGCATTAGATGCAATGATTAGTGGTGTTATGAGTGGATTAAAAAGTGAAGGAAAGGTATCTTTAACAGGTTTTGCAACATTCTCTGCAAAGAAAAAACCAGCTAAAAAGGGACGTAACCCAAGAACTGGTGAAGTTGTAAATATTCCTGCAAGAGTTGCTGTAACAATTAAAGCCGGATCAAAATTGAAAGATGCATTAAATTAATATTTAATGCTTTTTTTTATTTTTTTATAAAAAGAATATATCTTTCTTTTTTTTTATGCTATAATGATTATAGAATAGTAAAATCGCGAGGTGGAGATAAATGACAGAAGAGGAAAAAAATGTATTTTGGAGAAATCAAAAATTCTTTACTCCAATGGACATTATTAGAGCATCTAATGGAACAATTTTGGTTAAGCCAGAAGCAATGGCAAAAGTAGCTCAAGAATATCATTTAAATCTTCCAAAGGCAAAAATATATACGTTAAGAGAAGCACGTAGTTTAGTTTTGGATGCGGAAATAAAAAGAAGAGAAGTGCCATTACAAGATTCTGATTCATTAGAAAAACCAGAGGTTGTTAGTAATTCTCAAAGAGTAGCAGATTATTTTAAAATTATACCAGAAAGTAAAAAGAAGGACTTGTTATTTATATCAAAAGAATTAAATAGACTATTCTTTAATATAAAACCTAGTGAAATAGAAGCTGGTATTAAATTAGCAGCAGCAAACGGTTTGGTAGAAGATAGTAAAGCAATGGTAGCTGCTTATCATAATCAATTAGGATTGAGAGCAATTTCTATTAATTTTGAAAAATTACAACAACAAAATATGGATACTGAAGAATTAGTAAATAAGGTAGCAGGATTTATGTTTAATAATTATATTCATGGATATAATTATGGACAGTTAAGATTAGTGTTAAATAAATCTTCTTTATCTAGTGAAGTAAAAGCACAAGTAGAAGACCGTTTCTATGAATTATTAATGCCAGAGGTAATAAAAAGATATCAAGATACAAAATTAAGAGGAAGTCTTTTAGCAAAAGATATTATGGCTAGATATGAATCATTTGATATGGAAAGAATTTTTGCTATATTAGATGTAGGTACGGAGAATTTACAAATTGACAGAGTAAGATATGAAGCTTATCGTTTAGAAGATGAACCAGCAATTATCAATATTCTATTAGAGGGAAGTCGTAAAAAATTATCTGCTGAAGAAATTGTTAGTAGACTAGAAGATTTTGAATCAGAATACCCAAAAGAAGCTATTTTAGCTACTATCTGTCAAATGCGTTCTAAGAAGCTAGTTCTTCCTTATGATGACATTATTAATGGATATTTGAAAACTGATGTATCTACTAAAAATGGAGAAATAGGTCCTACTATTCCAGCGAGAGATGATTTAGAACCAGTTAATCATGAAACTTTTGATTTATCACCAACAGGTCAGTTTGTAATGGCTGGAGAAGCGGGTGTAGTACCATATCGTGAAGAAACTATTCCAGCTTCTTACTTTAGACCAGTTTCTAATGGTAAGAGACATAAAGTTTTAAAAAGAGAAAAGGCAGTTACTTCTTCTGAAAAGAAAGCTGTAATTGCAGCTCTTATAGTAGCAGCAGGAGCTATTTCAACTGCAGTATTGACTTCTATTTTTGGGGTGTCTCCAATAGAAGCTGCTAAGAATACAGCTGCGTCTATTGGATCATTTACAGCAGGAAATGCCTTCCTTAGTCAAATTATTCCAAAAACTGTTGATCTTGTCAAAAACTTATCTGTATTTGGAGTAGCAACCGCAGGAACTGTTGCTTGGCTACGAAGAAGAAAAGATAAGAAAAAAGAACAAAGAAAACGTGAAATTGTCGAAGTATTAGACGAGGTAATGAGAGAAAGAGAAGAAGCAGAAAAAGGAGGAAGAACCAGATGATAGAACAAGGCGAAATTTGGACATTAGATGATAATAATCCTTACATTGTTGCTTCTATTCTCGATATAGATAATAAGAAGTATGTATATTTGATTCATAAGAATGATTATCAGAAATATATTATAGGAGAATATACAGAAGAAGGAATTGATGAAATCGAAGATCCAGACTTATTTGAAACATTGCTCGTTAAATTTAATGAGGATTTGAAAGAAAGTCTTCCAACGATACTTTCAGAATATTTATAAGGTGGTTTTCCACCTTTTTTTAGGAGTAAAAATGAATAAAAGTGTATACGAAGTACTAGATAAAATAGAAAGAATAGGCTATCAGGCTTATTTAGTAGGCGGTTATCCACGAGACTGTTATTTAGGTAAAGAAACTAATGACTTTGATATTTGTACAAATGCAAAACCTGAACATTTAAAGAGTCTTTTTTCAGATATATTGGAGGAAAATTATGGTTCTTTAAAAATAAAATATAAAGACGTTTTAGTAGAAATAACTACATTTAGATTAGAACAAGATTATATTCCACCTAGAGCGCCTGTAATTACTTATACAAATTCATTAGAGCAGGATTTACAAAGAAGAGATTTTATTATAAATACATTATGTATGGATAAAGAGGAAATTTATATAGATGTCTTAGGGGCTAGAGAAGACTTAGGTAATAGGATCATTAAAGTAGTAGGTGATGCTTCTAAAAAGATGAAGGAAGATCCTCTACGAATTCTTCGGGCAATTAGGTTTGCTACTGTATTAGATTTTAAAATAGATGAGAATTTAAAAGAAGCTATTATAGAGAATAAGAATAGTATATCTACGCTTTCTTATTATCGAAAAAAAGAGGAATTAGATAAAATATTTCTTAGTTCTAATTGCTATTTAGGAATAGAACTATTAAAAGAGTATGGCTTGGATAAAATTTTAGAATGTGATTTTAGTAAGATAGTGATAGTTCCTAATTTAGAAGCTATGTGGGCACAAATAAAATGTAGTTCTTACTATCCTTTTACAAAGATGGAAAGAAAGAGAATAGATATTATAAGGTACTTTTTATCAAAAGGGAGAATAGAGGATATCGATTTGTATTATTATGATTTAGATTTGATGTTGATAGTAGCAACTATTTTAGATAAAGACTTAAAAATAATTAAGGAAAGGCACGAATCTCTTTCAATTAAGAGTAGAAAAGACATAAATGTTGATATTTCATTTCTCCATGATATTTCTAAGAAAGATATTAATAGTACTTTTTCTTTGTTAGAAGAACAGATTATTAGTAAAAGATTGAAAAATGATTCCAAAAGTATTGAGACGTATTTAAAGGAATATTTTAAATAGCAAATAATAAGATAAAGTAGTATGAAAAAACTTTATCTTATTATTTTTTTAGTGCTTGCTAACATTTCTTTGCTATGTGTTAGAATATTTTCTAATAAATTAAAAAAAATAGAGCTAAATTTAAAGGAAGGAGAAGTAGCTGTTATTATTTTGTCTCTAGAAGAAAGTAAAAGCTTTTTGCTTTCTTCTAAAAATGGGAATCTATTATATACATTTTCTTATAAAGATGATCAGAATTTAGAACAAAATATTTCTTTATTTACAGATAATTTAGATTATGTTTTTATGAAGCACGAATATCCATTAAGTTATCCTAATAAAACGGTTTTAGATGGGTTAGTAGTTGTTCAAAATATTCAATTAGAACCTAATAGGCTTCATTATAATAATCGTATTTTATGTATCAATGAAGTAGAAAACTGTGATTTTGTTTATTTGACAGAGGAGATTTCTTTTTCAGAAAATATAGATGTTGTTTTCTATGATGAATCTTTGTCTGATTCTTATATCGAAATGTTACATAAAAGGTGGATAGATACTTATAAAATAACAAATGATAGTTATACCATCCTTCTTTTAAATGACGATTATGAAGTTATTCATTTGGCTCATTAAATATTGCGAAAGTAGATATTGTATGCTATAATTAACTAAGAGAGTGAGGAATGAAAAGGATGAACAATAACATGTATAATCAACCAAATGGAGTAAATAATAATGTTCCACAGGCACCTGTTCAACCAGGACCAGTTCAACCACAAGGGCAGCCAGTATATAGTGGTACCCCAGTTGCGCCAGCTCCTTCTACAAGCGGTGCAGCAATGAACAATTTAAAGAATACATTATCTAATATTGATAAAGATTCTGCAAAAAAATATGTTGGAATAGGATCAGGAGTTTTATTACTATTGTCAATATTCCTTCCATATATTTCTGTTTCTGCCTATGGATATACAATGAAAGCAAGTATTTGGGATGGAGATGGCACAGTTTTTAAAATCTTACTAATCGTTTTAGCATTAATTCCAATTGCCACATTTTTATTACAAAAGGCAAAAAGATTATCTTATTTATCTGCGGGTTATGCATTATGCTTTGTAGTATCAACATTTGATTCAGTAGAAGGTTTCTCTGGATTATCATTTGGCTTTTGGCTAATGTTTCTTGCTACAGTAGCGCTTATTACAGTATGTGTTATGGAAGATTTGCCAGAAATCAAAACGATGTTAGCTACAAAACCAAAAGTAGCGGTTGGAACACCAACAGCCACTAGTACTATGCAAGTACCACCAGTAGCTGCACCTTCAACACCAGTAGCACCTGTAGCACCAGTTGCTCCACAAGCTCCTGTTCAACCAGGACCAGTTCAACCAGTTGTACAAAATGTGGAAGTATGTAATTTTTGTGGTCAACCAAAAAGAAACCCAACTGATGTAGTATGTCCAAGCTGTGGTCAAAGATATTAAGGCTTAAAGCCTTTTTTTCTTGCCCTTATAAATACTTTCTTGTATAATATAGCTAGGTGATATTATGGAACAGGTTTTAGAGCTCTTAAGAGATAGAACTTATCAAATTCCAAAACTTTTACTTTTTAATTATCATAAATTAGGTCTTAATGATCAAGAG
The DNA here is from genome assembly GCA_910589375.1 of uncultured Bacilli bacterium. Taxonomy (GTDB): domain Bacteria; phylum Bacillota_I; class Bacilli_A; order RF39; family UBA660; genus UBA5578. The sequence continues at coordinate 579,869 of CAJUTK010000001.1, forward strand.
TTTATTATGATTTTTTATCTTTGGAATAGTAGTGATACAAGTTATAATCCTAAACAAATCAGTAATGATTTAGGTATTAGTTTGAATACTGTATTAGAAGTTATAAATACTTTATCTGAAAAAGGATTTTTAAGTCTTAATATTGTGAAATTGAATAATATTCGAAGTGAGGTAATTAGTTTAGATTTATTATATGAAAAAATGGCTTTTCTTTTATTGAAGTCAGAACATAAGAAGGAAAGTAAAGATTTATTTAGTCTTTATGAAAAAGAGTTAGGTAGGCCTTTATCTCCAACTGAAATAGAGATCATACATGGATGGTTAGACAGTGATGCTACTGAAGAAATGATTATTTTAGCGCTTAAAGAAGCAATTTATAATGGAACTACTAATCTTAGATATATTGACCGTATTATTTTTGAATGGTTAAAAAAAGGAATTAAAACGAAAGAGGATGTAGAGAAAAATAGAAAGACATTTAAAAAGGCGAAATCGAAAGAAAATCAGAAGTTATTTACAGATTTAGAAGGGTATGATTGGTTAAATGATTCCCAAGATAGTTAGTTATTTAGATTTTTTATTTCCTAATCCTCGGTGCGAATTAAATTATCATAAGGACTATGAATTATTACTTGCTGTTATGATGAGCGCACAGACAACTGATAAAAGAGTTAATATGGTAACAGAGATACTGTTTACGGAATATCCAAGTTTAGAAGCTTTAGCGAGCGCTAAAGAGGAAGATATCATTAATATTATAAGACCTATTGGTACTTATCAGAGAAAGGCTAGTAATATTATTTCTATTTCTAAGTCACTTTTAGAACATACAGATGGACATGTTCCAAATGATAGAGTTTATTTAGAGAGTTTAAGTGGCATTGGTCATAAAACTGCTAATGTAGTTTTATCAAATCTGTATGGAGAAAATTGTATGGCGGTTGATACACATGTTAGTAGAGTTAGTAAACGTTTAGGTTTAGCGCAGTCTTCTGACGATGTTTCCGTAATTGAGAAAAAATTAACTAAAAAATTTAAAGGATATTCTTTATCTAGATTGCATCATCAATTTGTTTTATTTGGTAGATATCATTGTAAATCAATGTCTCCAAATTGTTTAGAATGTCAGTTACAGGAGTTTTGTAAAGAGTATCAGAAAAAGAATAAGAAAAAAGAAAAATAGAATTTTCTTTTTTTGTTTACAAAGGAATATTTTTGTACTATAATAAACAGCAAAACCGGAGGTGAGGTCATGAATAAAAATCAGTTGCCAGTAATTGTCTTAAATGACCTAATTTTGCTTCCGAATAACGAACTCCGTTTAGAGGTAGACTATAGTTTGGGTAATCAAATCATGAAAGCCTTAGAATTGATAGGAGAAGATCGCGTTTTTGTGGTAACTAAGAGCGATCCTTTAGAAGAAACTAATGAACTTAAGGATATGCCAGCTATTGGTACTTTAGCTATGATTGCTAGTAAGTTAGAACTTCCAAATAAAAAAATTCGCATTATCCTAAAAGGACTATCGAGAGCAGTATGTTATGATTATAGTTATACATTTTCTAAAGTAATCCAAGGAGAAGTATCTGTACTAGAAGAGAATAATGTAGAATTAGAACTTAATATTGCTGTTAGTAGAAAATTAAAAAAGGAACTAGATAGTTATATTAAAATGGTTCCAACAATTAGTAACAGTGTAATTGCTCGCATTGATAGTGCGACTAACATAAGTGAGATTACAGATATAATTGTTCATTATTTATCATTATCTGTAACGCGAAAAAGAGAGTATTTAGAGTGTTCAAATCCGTTAAAAAGAACTGAGATGTTATTAGAAGATATCTATCAAGAAGAGGCTTTAGCGGAAATAGAAAAAAGAATTGATAGTAAAGTAAAAAATACGTTAGAAAATTCTCAAAAAGATTATTTATTGCGTGAAAAGATTAAATTAATTCAAGAAGAATTAGGGGAATTATCTCCACAAGAAAAAGATATTCATGATTTACGTAAAGCATTAGAGAAGTTAGAATGCTCTAATGAAGTTCATGAGAAAATAGAGTTTGAAATCAGTCGATATGAAGCTTTATCTCCATCTTCTCCTGAGATAGGAATTACTAGAAATTATATTGATTGTTTACTTCATTTACCATGGAATAAGACGACAAAAGATAGGGAAGATTTCACACAAGTAAGAAAAAGCTTAGATGCTTCTCACTATGGACTGGAAAATGTAAAAAATAGGATTATTGAGTATTTAGCAGTAAAAAAATATAGTAAAAATTTATCTGGCCCAATTATTTGTTTAGTAGGACCCCCAGGGACTGGAAAGACTACTTTAATTCAAAGTATAGCTAAGAGTATCCAAAGAAACTTCGTAAAGATTTCTGTTGGTGGTGTAGATGATGAAGCAGAAATTATTGGTCATAGAAAATCATATTTAGGAGCTAGTCCAGGTAGAATCATTGAAGGAATGAAAAAGGCACAAAGCAATAATCCTGTTTTCTTAATTGATGAAATAGATAAAATGTCAAAGGGAATTAAAGGAGATCCTGCTAGTGCTCTATTAGAAGTATTGGACATTGAACAAAATAGAACATTCAGAGATAACTATTTAGAACTAGAATATGACTTATCACAAGTTATGTTTATGTTAACAGCGAATTCTATTGATAATATTCCAATTCCTTTATTAGATCGTTTAGAAGTAGTAGATATTTCAGGATATACAGAATATGAGAAAAAAGATATTGCTAAAAAATATCTAATTCCCAAATTGTGTAAGAGTCATGGATTAAAATACATTAAAATATATGATCAGGTAATCTTAGATATTATTAGATATTATACGAAGGAATCTGGGGTAAGAGAATTAGAAAGACAAATTTCTAAAATTATTAGGAAGATTGTAACTTCTTTTGTAATAGAGAAAAAGACAACTAGAGTTACTCTTACAGTAGATAATATGGAAGACTATTTAGGAAGAAGAAGATTTGGTTCTCCAAAGCCACGTCTTGAAAAACAAGTTGGTGTAGTGAGCGCTCTTTCTTATACTCCTTACGGTGGAGAAGTTTTACCAATTGAAGTAAGTTACTATAAAGGTGATGGGCAATTAATTTTAACAGGTTCATTAGGAGATACAATGAAAGAGAGTGCTCTTTTAGCTCTTAGCTATATTAAGGCAAATTATCAAAAATTTGGAATAGATTATCAAAAATTATGTGATAACGATATTCATATTCATATACCTGCAGGAGCTGTTTCTAAAGATGGTCCTAGTGCTGGAGTGACTTTAGTGACGTCTTTAATTAGCGCTTTTGCAAATATTTCTATGAATCATAAAATAGCAATGACTGGTGAAATTACCTTAAGGGGAAATATATTACCAGTTGGGGGATTGAGAGAAAAGTGCTTAGGGGCTGCTCAAAATCATATTGAGAAAATATTTATTCCTAGTGAAAATATGCAAGAAATATCAGAGTTACCACAGGAAATAAGAAATCAGTTAGAATTTATTTCAGTTAGTAATTATATGGAAATATTTGATTATATTCAGAAAGATTTAGTAGAAAATTAAGAGGTGATAACATGCCAGCTATTAGTGAGACGTATAGTACACTTTTATATTTAAAATTTTTACAGGCATTGCTTGTTTGTGATGATTTAAATTCTTTTTTAGAAGAAGCAGATGAATTAGGAATTGATTATAAATCATTTCCTTTGTTAGAAATGTCTAGAGAAATTGTAGGGGCTTATACAACAGAACATTCTCTGCCTCATACTATAGAAAAAAATGTAGTTAATTTTATTTCTATTCATCGTTCTGTAGCGCAAGAAAAAATTGGCGAGGAAAAAAGTAAGAGAATAGAACTATGTAATCAAGTTATTACTTCTGTAAATCAGTCACGAGGAAAAAAAGAATATCCTTTTTATCCAGCTCTTATTAACCATTTATATCATGGAATAATTTCTAATATTTGGAATCATTATTTGCACGCTAATAACCCAGAGGCGATGACAACTTTGCTTGATTCTTATATTAGCTTAGAATATTATGTTCTTTATAGTCATGCAGAATTATTAAGTGATCAAGAATTTATGGCTTTTGGATGTAATTTTCTTTTAAATGGAGCTTATTTAGAATCTATTGAGTTTTTGTTAGATGAAATTCCAGAATTGGAAAATGATCCAGTATTTATTCGAAGAATAAGAAAAATTTTAACGGAAAATGAAAATCTTTTGAGTGAAGCGCAAGGAAAAACTGTAGCAGAAAGTGAAAGCTATTTAGAGGAAGATGATCAACAATATATTAAAGATAAATATCTTTGGAAATTACAAAGAAAGGTTAAGAAGAGAATAAATCGTTTACAAAAGGATTCATAGAATCCTTTTTTCTTGCATATTTTTTACTGATAGGAGAGATAATATGCAAAAGATAATTCCTTTTAAAAAAGAGATGGTATTTCAAAATACTATTGATGAAATTACTAGTATTTCTATGGATCACCATTTATCAAGAGAAGATTATACTATTAAGGGAAATTTTATAGTGGAAGGTGAATATGCTTATTCCAATAAAAAAGATAAATTTTCTTTTGAAATACCATACTCAGGTACTTTAGAGGAAAATTATGAAGTAGAAAATGCTATATTGGATATAGATGATTTTTATTATGAAATAGTAGGCCCTAATAAAGTGTCTATTCATATAGATATTTTAGTAGATAAATTATCAGAGAAGCCACTTTTAGAAGAAGTGATAGAGGATATTCCTATGTTAGATGAGGAATTTGTAAAGGAGGATAGAACTGTGGAGGAAAAAGAAGTGGAAGTAGAACAAGTAAAGGAAGAAAGACTGCCAGAAGTAGCAAGTGAAAGTGAAGAGGAAAGTGAAACTGAGAGAGTAGAGAATGTAGTACAAGTATTTTCAAATACTGATTCCATGGAAGAGTCATATATGACTTATAGAGTTTATATCGTTAGAGAGGGAGATACTGTTGGCTCTATTTTAGAAAAATATCAGATTACCGAAGATAGTCTTAGAAAATATAATGTCATTAATGAATTAACTCTTGGAGAAAAGTTAATTATTCCAAATGAAAAAAATTAATGAATTATTAAGGAACTTAGAAATAAAGCCAATTCATTATGAAAAAAATGGAAAAGCAACAATAGTAACTACTAAGAACGGTAAATATGTAGTAAAGAAAAATCCCGATCCTATATATAATTATTTGAATCAAAGAACTTTTGAGTACTATCCAAATATTAGAATTATAGGAGATTATGAAGTGGCAGAATATTTAGAGGAGCCAATTATTCCAGATGATCAGAAAATCTTAGATATGGCTTCTTTAATAGCCTTATTACATGTTAAAACTACTCATTATAAACCAATAGAGGAGTATGGATATCAAGATATTTACGAAACAATAAAAGGAAATTTAGAATATTTAAAAAAACAATATGATGATAAGATGGATAAAGTAGAATCAGAAATTTTTATGAGTCCAAGTTCGTATTTATTAGCTAGACATATTACAGCTATTTATAATATGCTAAAATTTTGTAATGATGGAATTGAAAAATGGTATAAAAAAGTAAAAGAAGAAAAAAAGATTCGATTAGTAATTTTACATAATAATCTATCATTAGATCATTTTTTTGGGAATAAGTTAATTAGTTGGAATAAGGCAAAGATAGGACCACCTATCTTTGATCTTTATAAATTCTATAAGAAAACCTATACTCCTTTTGTTTGGGAAGAAGTAATGAAAAAATATTTAGCGAATTATCCTTTAAAAGAAGAGGAATTAGAATTATTCTATATTATGATTAGTATTCCATCTCCTTTAGAATTGCATGATACAGAATATCAAAATGTTAAATTTATTCATGAAGAATTAGATTATATGAACAAAACAAATCATTTTATTGAACAAATGAAAAAAACAAGCAGTTAGCTTGTTTACCAAAAGATGCGAAAAATAGATAAGAAAATACAAAGACTAAATAAAAATAGTAGAAAGATATTAAATCTAGTGATAAAGAAGAATGTAATAAGCAGTTGGTAAAATAATAGAATGGAGCATATCATGAACCAAATATACCAACAACCTCTTTTTCTCCACCAATTCATATTACCACCTATATTAGTATATAAATAAAAAATTAATTTGTGATTATAAAACGCCTATTTATAATCCTTTTTTTGTCATTTCTGTAAGCATTAAAGAATATAATATATTAGGTGATGAATCATGAATATTGGGGATTTGGTAACTAGAAATTCTTATGATAATGATTTAATTTTTCGTATTATTGATATTGAAAGTGATATTTATTATTTAAAGGGAATCAATGTAAGACTATATGCTGATAGCTCGGCAGATGATTTAGTTTCCTATGATGGAGAGTTAGATATTGAAGAAGAGGCAGTTTTTCAAGAAAGAATTAAAGATAGGACAGATATAGAAAGAGATGAATATTTTTACTTACCAGGAAAAGTGTTGCACATAGATGGGGATAAAGAATATTTAAATAGATGTTTAAAGTTCTATGAGGATATGAATATTGCTTCTCTTGGAGTAATAGAAAAAGAAGAAGATGTTCCAAGTAAAATATACTCTTTGTTAGAAAAGTATAACCCAAATATTTTAGTAATTACAGGTCATGATGCTTATTATAAAAGAAAAGGGAATGTAGGTGATTTAGATGCCTATAAAAATAGTAAAAACTTCGTAGAAGCTGTTATGGAAGCTAGAAAATATGAATCTAGTCATGAAAAATTAGTCATCATTGCTGGAGCTTGTCAATCTAATTATGAGGAATTAATTAAAGCAGGTGCTAATTTCGCATCTTCTCCAAAGAGAGTAAATATTCACGCCTTAGATCCTGCTATAGTAGCAGTTAAAATGAGTTTATCTGATATTAATAAAGATATTGATTTAAAAAGCATTATTGAAAGTACAAAGTATGGTGCGAATGGTATAGGGGGAATTATTACGAAAGGGACGATGTACATGGGGTATCCAAGATGAATGCAAAATTTATAAAAACGAAATTAGAGCCATATGTTGGAAAATTCATAAAAATACAATATAGTTTAGGAAGAAATAAATATGAAAAATATAGTGGAAAAATTACTCAGTTGTTTCCAAATGTTTTTTTGTTTGAAGAAGAAAACGGAAATGTAAAATGTTTTTCTTATAGTGATATCCTAACAAAGACAATTCGGTTAGGTATTAATTGATTTTTAGGGTTAGGTATGATATAATCACTTATACATGGGGGCGTCTAGTTTCGACGGATTAGTTGGTGCTTAGGCTGCAAGTCGGAGGTGCACGTTACGTACAACAAAAAAATAACTGGAAACAGTAGAAATCAATTAGCTTTCGCTTAATTTAAGAAGGCTGCTTCACCTTTATTTTTCCTACAGAATAAAGAGTGGGGCTCATTGTATGTAGGATATATAATTATGATGATTATAAGTAATTATGAATTTTTATAATCTTACTTAAAAAGGGTTGTTAGGTACCAACTTTTTAAGGACATAAAACTATCTAACTAAACTTGTAGATGTTTAAGAGTTGGCTTTTTCGGACATGGGTGCAAACCCCATCGCCTCCACCATGAAGTGTATTAATCCTTATTTTATAAGGATTTTTTATTTACATTAATAAATCATAATGTTATAATTTTTATAGAAGGATGATATTTTGATTTTATTAACAGCACCACCTAGAACAGGAAAGTCTACTGCTATAAAAAAAATTGTAAATATGTTGGGGCCTAAAAATTGTGGCGGTTTTTATACAGAAGAAATTAGAGAAGATGGAGAACATGTTGGCTTTAGGATAAATTCTTTAAATGGGGAAGTAGGAATTTTGGCGCATGTGTCTTTGGTAAGTAATTATAAAATTAGTAGATATGGTGTAGATTTATCTTGCTTTGAGCAAATTTGTTTAAATGAGTTGAAAAGGGCAGTATCCTCACCACAGATTAAATATATCATCATTGATGAAATAGGTCCTATGCAATTATTTTCTGAAGAATATAAAAGTTTGTTGTTAAATATTTTATCCATTGATAAGCCTGTAATAGGTACTGTTTTTTATGATAGTTATGAATGGCTTGATGAATTTAAAAAAAGGAAAGATATAAAATTAATTGAGATAAATGAAGGAAATAGAGATTTATTACCTATTGAAATCATTAATTCTATTGTCAATCATGATGTAGAATTTCAAAAAAAGATAAAGAAGGCTAAGGGATACATGATGCAGCCAGAAAGATTTTCTTATGATGGCAATAGAGTAACTATACATTCCGAACATGGTATTAGAACTGTAGTAGTAGGCACAGATAATCGATATTCTTGTGATTGTGAATATTATCAAAAGGCTGGTACCTGTAGCCATATTATTGCTACTATTATGAATAGTTCTATGCCAGAGCAAAAGTTAAAAATAAAAAAATGATAAAAGAAAAAATACGTGTTTTACGTATTTTTTAGTTTTCTACTTGTGTTTCTATATTATTATTAGTATTATCATCCCCTGGTACTCCTGGAACTTCTGGATCTTCAGGATTTTCAGTAGGTGGGTCTACTTCAACTGGAGGATTTGGTATATATTGTTCTCTTTCTTTTACTACACTAATAGTAACTGTTTTACTTTTATTTAGCATAGAAATATCTGTCTTTTCAGGAATACTTTGACTAACAATTTGGCCTACAAATTGATAACTAGTTCCTTCTACTTCATTGATAACTAAGTTAAGTCCATGTGTTGCTGCAAATTCTTTTGCTTTAGATACATCAGAACCTACAAAGTTTGGCATTTGTACTAGCGTTTTAGCAGAAGTACTACCTTTTCCAATAACTGTTTGTTCATATTTATTATGTACAGAAAAGCTAAATGTTTTAATAGGATTTGCTTTTTCTAATTCTAAATTGACTTTCATAGCGTGTGTAACTTCTTCATAGCTTTTATCATAGATAATGAAATTGTAAGTTGTTAATTTAGAACCACGTTCATGTAAAAAGCTGTAATCATATATATAGGCATCATATCCAGAAAGATATAAACGTTGCATATTTAACATTTGATTCTTACTGTTAGAATTACTTAATATATTTTTTCCTAGATTATATAAAGATAATATTGTTTCTGTAGACATATTTGTTTTAGCATTATCACTAATAGTATCTAATAATTTTTCAATAGTATTGATGCTTTTTATATCTGCTAATTTATTTAATAATGCACGTATAATTACTTGTTGATTTTGACCTCTTACGAAGTCATTCCAATATCCAGCATGTTGGGTATATTCTGCTCCACAATAATTTCTCTGATAAGCGGTTACTTTACGATGCCTTGCAAAAGCAAGTGCTTGTTCTCCATTTAAATGTTGTTTTCCTTCTTTTACAAAAATTGTATTTTTTCCCCATTTTCTAGCACTATTTTGTTCACAGAAGCTGTAAGGTACTTCTACATCTACTCCACCCAAAGCATCTACTAGAGATACAACACCATTGAAGTTAATTTTGTAATAGTAATCAATTTTAATTCCAAAGTAATTTTCAATAGAATTCATGATACAGCTTTCGCCTTGCCATCCAGCATTTGTTATTTTATTTTTTCTACCATTCATACAAGAAATAGGAATGTAACTATCTCTTGGAATACTTAAAATAGTGCTGTTCATTGTTTTAGGATTAAAAGTGATTAGGAGAAGAGCATCTCCATTAAAGCTACTTCCAATTCCGTCTCCTGTGGTATCTACTCCTAAGACAAGAATAGTAAATGGTTCATCTAAACTTTTTTGAGTAGTTTTATCTGGCTCTTTTTCTTTTTGATCTTTTGTATAAATAATTTTAGTATTATCGCCTAGTGTTTCAAATTCATCAGATGAATACATAATAGTATATTGAGTAGGTAAGAATGCTGCATCAATTTTCTCATCTAATAAATCATGAAGTAAATCTACATGATTATCATAGGTTTTTATTTTCTTTTTATCAAATTTTTCTTTTTCTATAATTTGCATAGGAAGTTCATAGGTAGCAATATTTCCCTCTTCTTTTATAATTCCAATAATTCCTTTTTTTGCATCATCAATATTTTTTAAAGGACTTTTCTTTGTTACAACAATACTAGTAGAGTAAGTACTAGCGCTTCCTTTATTATTACTCATGCCGGAAAGACTAGAATAAATTTTTTGTACTTTGACAGAAGAAATTGTAATAATTCCTGAATATAAAATTAAGATGGTTGAAAAAACTGCTAATAGCTTTATATTTCTTTTCTTTTTTACTTTAAAACCTAGTATAGTAAATAGAAATATAATATCAATAATTAAAATGCTACCACAGATTCTAAGAGGAGTTTCTATTCCTTTAAATAGGGAAACTGTATATAATATATGTATACTAGTAAGTATTAAAATCGCAAGTAATATTGCAATAGTAATTTTATAGTTTAATTTAAATTTTTTCTTATTACTTCTTTTTTTCATTTAGCACCTCGCATTATAATTATAATCCAAAAACCTTGATATATCAATCTTTTTAAAAATAAATACGTCTAGTTAACAGTTGACTTTTCACTTATTTTAAGATAAAATGAAATTGTGCTTGTGATAAAGCATATACTATTTATAGGTATGGGTCCGTAGCCAAGTGGTAAGGCATGGGACTGCAACTCCCTGATCGCTGGTTCAAATCCGGTCGGGCCCTCCAATAGAATTTATGAGCCTTTGCGATATTTATTGCATTGGCTTTTATTTTGTGAAAGGAGTATTATTTTGAATAATGGTGAAAAAGAATGGATTGAAATTGTAGATAGTAAAGGAAATTATACTGGGCAAATAATGGAAAAAGAAGAAGCACATGATAGAAATCTATTGCACAATGAAGTAGCGGTATTTGTTATCAATGATAAAAGACAAGTACTACTTCAAAAAAGAAGTGCTAATAAGAAGTTTAATCCTAATAAATGGGCACTATGTGCAGGACATGTAGATGCTAATGAAAGCTTAGAAAGTGCTGCTTTAAGAGAACTAAAAGAAGAATTAGGATTAGATATTTCTAAGGAAAATTTAATTCCTTTTGCGGAAAGAGAATTTACTATTCAAGATTCTAATTCGCATGTTACCTATTTTTATTATGTGAAGAGTAATCAAAAATCAAACGAGTTTATTATTCAAAAAGAAGAGTTATCAGAAGTGGAATGGTTTGATTTTGATGATGTTATTGATAAAATAAAAAAGCAAGATACCTCTACTGTTTTTCATGAAAATAGATTATATTTATTTGATATTTTAAAAGGTTTATCAGAATAGTAAAATTGACATTATAATAGATTTATGTTAATATATTCCCAATTTAAAAGGGGGAATGAATGATGAATCGAATTTTAGAAAATGAAAGAGAATTAATAAAAAAAGGACAACTTGGTGCAGAAGAGGAAAATAATGCGCTTATAAGAGTAACTGAAGAGAATCTATTACCAGAATATAATAATATAGGAATTTGTAGCGCAGCCTCAAGAGCTTCTAGTGACTTTGAAAATGCTAATGACCATTTTAAGAGAAGATATGTAGTGAGACATATTAAAATATTTGTAGAAACGGTAAAAAAGGTAACAGGAAATTGTGGAGCATTTGGTACAGGATACCCTTTCTATGCGCTTGGCAAAAATATGACTGGGAGATTACCAATTATTGCTGAACAACTTCGATATAATGATGAATTAATAGATTCAGTAGAGCATGCAAAATATCAATATCCAGTTTGGCCTTGTGTAAGATGTTTAATGCAAAAAGGGGAAAGTATGCCAGACTTGAAAGCAGTTTGTAAGCCTTGCCCTAATATTCCTGATGAATTAAAACCTAGAAAAATTATTAATAGGTTGCCAGATATGGATATGTGGATGGTTTGTGAAGATGGATATACAGACGCAGTAAAGGGTAATTTACAAAAGTTATTACAAGAACAAGGATTTCGTACATCGGATGTTGATCCTATTAGAACAATAGGGGAAATTTTAAAGATTGTAGAATCCTTGAAAAATGGACAGGACCCAGAATTTTTATTACCATTAGATGCACATATTGTAGAGTATTCTTATCTTTATAACTTAATTTGTTCTACTCCAGAAGCACTTAGAGAAGCGAAAGAAAGAGATACTGTTCCTTATTTGCCAATTCACCCATTATCTCTTAGAAAAGTATGGCAAAAAGATGATGTTGCTTACAATTTTATTTATGATTATTTATCAGCATTTACAGAATATAATTTTAATGGAAATTTAAAAGAATGTTTAATAGAAACAAGAAAAATGATAGCAGAGGAATATACGACAGAGGAATTATATAATTTTATGTTAAAAGCAGCTACTCCTGCTAATAGAAGAAGAATGAAAGAAAAATCTTTACAACAAGTATTTGAAAGAAGGGTTGACTCATGGAGAAAATAATAGATTTACATATTCATACAACCGTATCAGATGGTGCTCTTACACCAAAAGAAGTAATTGATGAGGCTGTAAAAAATGGTGTTAGCACAATTGCTATAGCAGATCATGATACTGTTGAAGCCTATACACCAGAATTAATAAAATATGCAGAAGAAAAAAAGATAGAACTTATACCAGCAGTTGAAATTTCTACTAAAACAAAAAAGTGTGGAATACATGTATTAGGATATCAAATTGATATCACTAATCAAGAATTCAAAGTACAGCTAGCAAAATTAAGAAATGCAAGGCATGATTATTTATTTGATGTTTCTAATAAATTAGGAGAAATGGGATATCACTTAAATGTAGAAGAATTAGATAAAATTGATGCTGTTACCAAGGCACATATTGCATTAGATGTAGTTGAAGATCCAGTTAATGAAAAATTGCTATTAGAAAATTTTGGACATATTCCAGGTAAGGGCGAATTTATTGAAACGATAATGAATGAAGGATGTCCCGCCTATGTTAAGAAAAATTCTATTACGCCAAAAGAAGCTGCAGATTTAATTCGCAGTGCAGGAGGAAAAGTTGTTTTGGCTCATCCAGTAGCGTATGTGTATGAAGATGGACTAACAGAAGAGGATATTTTAGAATTAGTAAAAGATATTGAACCATATGGAATTGAAGCTAATTATATTTATGTAGATAGAAATGATAAAAAAATAAATGATATTACTATTTGGAATGAATTTGCTAAAAAACATAATCTATGTACTACCATTGGTTCTGATTTTCATAATCATGACGGACTTAGACCTGTTATAGGTTTATTAAATGAAGATTTAAAAAAGGTAAATACTACAAGTATTTTAGAATCTTTATATAATTAATAAAAAAGAACACCAATAATGATTTCTCAATCTGGTGTTCTTTTTTAGTCTTCATCAAAATGTTGAAAGAAAATTCCAATATTGATTAAACCAGCAACGCCTACAATGATATAGATAATATTTCTAATAACATCCATATCTCCTGTAATAGCTGTTACTAAGTTAAAATCAAAAAGGCCAATTAATCCCCAGTTTACAGCACCAATAATGGTAAATACAAGGGCAATTTTCTGTAATGTTTCCATAATTTACCTCCTTATTACTAATATTGTTATCTAAATTTTCTATTTTATACTTATATTTTCAATTTTTTCAGAGAAATCTCTTTTTAATTCTTTTACGAAGATAGATTCATTTTCAGTAGGTATTAATAAATAGTTTTCATTTTTAGTTCTAGTTAAAGCAACATAGAAGAGTCTTCTTTCTTCCTCATAGGCAAAGGTTTCACTAGATTGTAGTAGGCGAAAAATATTATCTTCTTCTAATTTGTTTGGGAATCCCATTATACTGTTTTCTAAATGAATTAAAATGACACATTCTTCTTCTAATCCTTTTGATTGATGAACTGTCATATATTGAAATTCTATATTTTTATAATAATATCTATTATTTTGAAAAGTAATGGATGGTGTAAGAAGGGAATAGATATCTTTTCTATTTCTTCCTAATACAAGTATTTTCTTTTTATTGTTTTGAGCTAGATAAGTTAATAATTTTAAAAAAGTATCTTTTTGATTCTCATAGTAAACAAATTTAATCGGTTTATAAGAGTGTTTGTTAGAATGTAGTTCCTTTTTTATTTGATTTTTATTTTTCATGATAAAAGTCCCTGCAATATCAATCAGTTCTTGACTGTTTCGATAGGTATTTATAATAAATAGGATATCAGGATTTGGAAAGTAATTTTGAAAATTTAAAAATATGTTTAAGTCGCATCCAGAAAAACGATAAATAGATTGAAAGTCATCTCCAACGGCCATTATTTTAGCATTTGTTTTTGCTATTAAAGTTTGAATTAATTTACATCTTAGTAGGGAACTATCCTGGTATTCATCTATAATAATATAACGATAGTGTAGAAAAATTTCATTTTCTTTTAAATAAGCTATAGCTTCTAATATCATATCATCAAAGTCTATTTCTTTTTGAGATTGTAGTTCTTCCTTATATAAATTCCATATAACAATAACATTGACTAAAAATTGATATTCTTGTTTTGAAAAAACTTTTTGTAAAAAAGAATAAAGTAGAGATTCTTCTTGTTGATTTGCTTTAAATAGGCGAATAAACTGCGCTATTTTTCTCTGAAACAATAAAAACTTTTTTTGTGGCAATAACATTTTATATTGCTCTATAGTTCCTTCTTGATAAGGATAGAAATATTGGACTACTATTTCTAATAGTTTAGGGCATCTTAAAATAATGGAATGATAAAATTCTTCTATTAAATAATCTAGTAGATCGGGGGATGCAATTTTTAAATCTTTGTCTTTTAAAATGGTAAGTGCTAATTTATGAAAAGTATGAACTTTGATGTTATAATGATAATGTTTTTGAATGCTTTCCTCTAAACTTTTGGAAGATGCATTTGTAAAAGAAATGCATAAAATTTCGTTTTCTTTATATCCTAAGTATTCTATCAAATAACATATTTTTGCAATAATAGTAAGACTTTTCCCACTTCCAGCACCTGCCACTACTAGTAGATTATCTTCTTCATTTAGTACACATTTTCTTTGGTTGATATCTAGGGAATATCCTTTAATATGATTTAAAAAATGTTCAGTTTCTTTTAGCTTCTTTTCTAGGTAGATATTATTATTTTTAACTTTTAATTTGTCAATATTCTGATATCCAAAATAAAACTTCCTCTTGCTTGGAATAATCAGCCAATATTTTCTTTTTTTTATATTTTTAAAGTAGTGGAAATAATATTTTTTTATTTGTTCTAGTTTTTTATTTGATAAGTATTCATAACCAGAAAACAGGGAATAAAATTTTTTCATGAAAAGAATATATCATACTTCTTTATGAAAGAGAAAAGTTTATAATTGAAATTTTTATCATAAAAAATAGAAAAATTTTTTGTTTATAATGTAATAAATTAAAAAAAGTCAAAAAAAGTATTAAAAAACCTAATGTTCACCATTAGGTATATATTCTACAATATTATCTAGTTTACAATCAAAATAATCACAAAGTCGTGCAAAAACGGTAACATCTATTTTTACAAGTTCTCCACGAATAATTCGCTCTAGGACCTTGTAATCTGTATTTGTATCTCGCATAAGTTTATTTTTGCTAATTTTATTTTCCGTTAATAAATCGTCTAATTTAAAAAGATAATAACCATTTTCAACATCAATTTTTACCATCTTCTTCACCGTTACCTTTACAAGAATATCATAACAATTTACTGTCCCAATAACTATTGGCTATACAACCAATATAACCTATAAAGTTTTTAAAAATCCTTTTACTTTCTTATAAAAAATGTTATACTGTTTGAGAGGGATTGCTATGGTAGAAAGAATAGATCCAAATATACATATTGGTTTAAATAATGAACAAGTTCAAATGAGAATAAAGCAGAATTTAATCCACCAAGATACAATGGTAACTACAAAAAGTATTAAGCAAATACTATTATCTAATATTTTTACATTATTTAATCTTCTAAATCTTGGATTAGGAGTTTTAATTGTATCTACAGGTTCTTATAAGAATTTGTTATTTTTAGGTGTAGTATTTTGTAATACTATCATTAGTATGTATCAAGAAATTCACGCTAAACGTATTATTGATAAATTAGCTATTGTTTCTAGTTCTAAAGTAACTTTAATTAGAAATGGCAAGAGTGAAAAACATTTGATTAATGAAATTGTTTTGGATGATATTATTTCTTACTCTTTAGGAAATCAGGTAATTGTGGATTCTATTATTGAAGAGGGAACCGTAGAAGTAGATGAATCTTTTATTACAGGAGAAAGTGAGTCTATTTTAAAGGGAAAGGGTGAAATGCTTTTATCTGGGAGTTTTATAGTGAGTGGTTCTTGTGTTGCCAAAGTAGAACATATTGGGAATGAAAATTATACAAGTAAAATATCAAAAGAAGCTAAATATATAAAAAAGATTAATTCTGAAATTATGAGTACAATGGAGAAAATTATTAAAATAGTATCAATTGTAATTATTCCATTGGGCATTCTTTTATTTTTACAGCAGATGCATTTAGATGGAAATACAATAAGTGATAGTATCATTAATACAGTAGCTGCTATTATAGGGATGATACCAGAGGGGCTAGTTTTACTTACTAGTACAGTTCTTGCAGTTGGTTCTATTAGACTTGCTCGTAAAAAAGTACTGGTACAGGAGCTTTATTGTATAGAGACATTAGCACGTGTAGATACTATTTGTTTGGATAAGACAGGTACTTTAACAGAAGGTACAATGGAAATTATAGATATGATATCTTTTAAAGATGAGAAGTATCCACTATTAGATGTTTTTATAGCATTTGCCAATTATAATCAAGATAATAATGCAACTTCTTTTGCTTTAAAAGAAAAATTTGTTGGAAAAACGAATTATGAAATGGTAGATAAAATAGATTTTTCTTCGAAGAGAAAGTATTCTGCCATTACTTTTAAAAATTATGGAACTTATTTTTTAGGTGCTCCAGAAATTCTTACGAAAGATAAAAATATTTTAGAAACAGTACATCAATATTCTGATTATCGCGTATTACTTTTAATGCATAGTGATGAATCTTGTAAAGTAGAAAATAGTAAGAAAGAAGCTATTGCTATTTTATTAATACAGGACAAGCTAAGAAAGAGTGCTCCTAAGACTTTACAATATTTTAAAGAGCAAGGTGTTTCTATTAAAATTATTTCAGGTGATGGTGTAGAGACAGTATCAAAAATAGCGTCACGATTAGGTATTGAGGATTTAAAGGGAATTGATATGTCTACGGTTACTAAGGAGACTAATTTAAAAAAAGTAGTAGAAGAGTATAATGTTTTTGGAAGGGTTACTCCTAGTGGTAAAAAAGATTTGATTTTGGCTTTAAAAGCTAATGGGCATACTGTTGCTATGACAGGAGATGGTGTAAATGATGTCCTAGCTTTAAAAGAAGCTGATTGTAGTTTAGCAATGGCAAGTGGAAGTGATGCAGCTAGAAGTGTTAGCCAATTAGTATTATTAGATTCTAATTTTGATTCTATTCCGAAGATTGTAAATGAAGGTAGACGATCTATCAATAACTTAGAGCGCTCTGCAACTTTATTTTTAACAAAGACTATCTATTCTACTTTATTAGCCATTCTGTTTATTTTTATTAGAATGAGTTATCCATTTCAACCTATTCAATTAAGTTTAAATAGTTTAGTAGCGATAGGTATCCCATCTTTTATACTAGCATTAGAACCTAATCATGATAGGATAAAAGGTAAATTTATTATTAATGTTATTAGAAAGTCTATTCCAGCAGCGTTAACTATTATTGTAAATATTGTTAGCGTTATGATATTTACGCATATTTTTCATTTTTCTCATGAGTATGCATCTACTATGTCTGTTTTTCTATTAGCATTTACAGGATTTTTATTATTATTTAAAATATGTTATCCTTTTAATTATATACGTGGTATATTATTTGGATCTTTAATAGGTATTTTCTTAGGTGGGGTAATAGGTCTTCATAAGTTATTTGAAATAGTTGTTCTTACTCCATTTATGTTGTTGTTTGTTATTCTTCTATGCTTATTAGATATGCCAATTTTTAAAGGTTTAACGGTACTCTGTGAAAAGAAAATATTTAAATATCAGGAAAGGATTGTGAAATGATATGAACCCATTATTATTAACTTTGATTGTAGGACTTTTTATTTTAGGAGGAACATTACTAGGATTTTGTTCTAAAAATAATAAAAATATTATTAATCTAGCTATAGGAATTGCTTTTGGAGTAATAGTTGCATTAATGGCTTTAGAACTTGCACCAGAAGCTTATGAAAATTTAAATGTAAATGCGCCTTGGCGTGCAATAGTGATTTTAATAACCACTGCTTTAATTGGCTTATTAATCATGAATATATTAGATAATTTTGTTCCGCATCATGAACATGAAAGCCATCATGCCCATAAGCATAAAGATGATACTTGCCATAATGAGCATTTGAGTCATATAGGAATTTTAGCAACAATTGCTTTAGTTATTCATAATGTTATTGAAGGAATGACACTTTATGTAACAGCTGCTTCCTCTATGAATGCTGGATATTTATTATGCGTTGGAATTGGTCTACATAATATACCTCTTGGCCTTTTAATAGCAAGCACTTTAAGAACAAAAAAACAAACCGTTATTACTAGTTTATTTTTATCATTATCTACTTTTGTTGGAGGAATTATTATTTATTTTATTAGTTCTGTTATTACTGATTTTATGGTAGGTATGTTTATTGCACTAACATTAGGTATGTTAATATATATTGCTTTTGTTGAACTTTTAGGTCAAATGATTCATTCAGAAAATAAAAAGATTACACTTTTAGGAACTATCTTAGGGGTAGGGCTTTTCTTAATTAGTTTTTTATTAGGATAAAAGAAAGAAAAACTTTCTTTTTTTTGTTTATAAAAACAATTGTTCGTGTTATAATGAATTTAGGTGATGGATATGAGAATTATTATGCATGTAGATGTTAATAATGCTTTTTTATCTTGGACAGCTGTTTATTTGCTAAAGAGAGGATATAAAACGGATATTCGAACAATTGAAGCTGTTATTGGCGGAGATGAATCTATGAGACATGGAATTGTTTTAGCAAAATCTCCTGTAGCTAAAAAAAAGGGAGTGAAAACAGCTGAAACTTTGAGAGAAGCAAAGCGAAAATGTAATAATTTAAGTGTTTTTCCACCAAACTATAATTGGTATAGTAAAATGTCCAAAGCAATGTTTGAAATTATTTCTAAGTATACGCCAGATATTGAAGTTTTATCGATAGATGAGTGTTTTATTGATTATACAAAAGTAAGAAGTTTACATGGAGACCCCATTGCTTTTGCTCACAAATTAAAAGAAGAAATTTATACAAGATTAGGATTTACTGTCAATATTGGAATTGCTAATAACAAATTGTGTGCAAAAATGGCGTCTGACTTTTTAAAACCAAATCGAGTTCATACTTTATGGAAAGAAGAAGTAGAGAAGAAGATGTATCCTTTAGACATAGGAGATTTATATGGAGTTGGAAGAAAAAGTGCTATGAAGCTTCGTGAATTAAATATATTTACGATTGCTGATCTTGCTCATTCTAATGAATCTTATTTAAAAAAATATTTTAAAAATCAATCGCAATCTCTTATCTTAAAAGCACAAGGAATAGATGATAGTCCAGTGATTGCTGAAGAAGAAGAAAGTAAGGGTATCAGCAATTCTACTACTTTTTCCTATAATTTAATAAAAGAGGAGGTTATATTAAAAAGTTTACAAGCTCTAGTAGAAAATGTATGTTTAAGTTTGCGAAAAAGTGAACGTTATGCTTATGTAGTTGGAGTAACAATTCGCGATAAATATTTTAAAACCTATTCTCATCAAAAAAAATTAGTAAATGCAACTTCTAATACAGAGGAAATATATAAAGCAATAAAGGAACTATTTTTTGAACTTTGGAATGAAGAGCCAATTAGATTGCTAGGAGTTAGTTTAACAAATTTAACAGGTGTATGTAAAAGGCAGTTATCTTTATTTGAGGTAGAGGAAAAGGTTGAACGAAATAATGAACTAGAAAAAGTAGTGGACAAACTGAAGGAGCAGTATGGAAACAAGATTATTAAAAAGGCTTCTTTAGTGGACAATAATATTTTTAAAAAATATGATTAATTGTTGAAATTCAAAGGATTGTCTAGTATAATGGAAACAGGTGAGAAATGTGATTTGGATTTGGCTAGGAGTTGTTGTTTCCTTATTATTGATAGAATATATGTCTAAAAATTTTACAGCAATTTGCTTTGTTATTAGTGGTATCATTAGCTGTATTTCGACACATTTTCATGCGAAATATAGCATGCAAGTGGCATTGTTTTTGTTTGTCGGTATTTTTATTATTTTAGTACTTAGACCTTACGCTTTAGAAATAATGGAAAAGGAAAAACAATCTCTTGTAGATAAAAAAAGTAAAGAAGTAAAGGAAAACTCAAAAAAGAAAAGAAAAAAAGAAAAGACAAAGAAGAAAAAATAAGTTTTCTTTTTCTTTTTATTGGATTCTGATATAATAAAGTTATGGTGATGACTATGGAAAAAATAAAAGGTCTAGATGTCAATTATGTAGATTATGGAAATTCTGAAGGAGATACTATTCTTTTTTTACATGGATGGGGCCAAAATATAGAAATGATGAGGCCTGTTGGAGATGCCTTAAAAAAAGAATATAGAATCGTTATTATTGATTTACCAGGATTTGGAGATAGTAAAGAGCCAAATAGTGTTTGGACCTTGTATGACTATGTGGATTTTGTGCATGAATTAACAAAAAAACTAGATATCGATAATCCTATTTTATTTGGACATTCTTTTGGTGGAAAAATATCTTTATTATATGCTAGTACATATCCAGTAAAAAAATTAATTGTATGTGGAAGTCCATTTCGTAAAGAAATAAAAAAACTATCTATGAAGACTAAGATATTAAAGTCGTTAAAGAAAGTTCCAGGTTTAAATAAATTAGAAGATGTTGCTAAAAAACATATAGGTTCTACTGATTATAGACAAGCTAGTAAATTAATGAGAGAAATTATGGTAGAACATGTCAATTTAGATATCACAGAAGAAGTAAAAAAGATAAAGTCATCTACTTTAATTATTTGGGGGGATCAAGATCGAGCTGTACCATTAGAGTGTGCGTATGAGCTAGAGAAATTGATTCCTGATGCTGGTGTTGTTTTATATCCTTCCTGTAGTCATTATGCTTATTTAGAAGGATTAAAAAAGACTATTAATGTGGTAAGAGTATTCTTAGAAAGTTAGGTGATATTATGTTTTTATTTTTAATATCTTTGTTTCCATTCTTTCTTTTTTCTATTTTTAAAATAAGAAAAGCAATTCATATGTTACAACAAAATTATTATGATGAATCTGAAAGATACTTTTTATGGATTTTAAATAATCCTAAAAAAGTCTGGTTGGAATGGGATATCAGTTTTTTATTTTTAGTTTTATTACAGTTTTTAACACATGATATTGCCTGTATTATATTTGGAATATTTTATATCTTACTAGCAATAGAATATCATCATGAAAGAATTCATAGTCAAAATAAAAAACCATTGGTATTCACTGCTAGAGTAAGACGTTTATTAATTACTATTTGTATACTATATGCTATTATGATATTGCCAATGATTCTTTGCTATTCTAGTAAAATGTTGGTTGCTAATTATTTATATTTAGGATTTGTTACCTATTTGAGTTATTTGGTAGTAAAACTTGCTAATACTATTAATAAGCCAATAGAAAAATGTGTTTATTTTTATTATCAGAATAAAGCTTTGAAAAAGATGGATGCCATGAAAATACCTGTTATAGGAATTACAGGTAGCTATGGTAAAACGAGCAGTAAAAATATTATTTATGATATATTGAATGTAAAATTTAATGCATTTGTAAGCCCTAAAAATTTTAATACTCCTTATGGTTTAATACTTTCCATTAATAACTATTTAGACAAATTTGAAGATTACTTTATTGCAGAGATGGGAGCTTTTAAAATAGGGGAAATAGCCGAAACTTGTAGATTAATGAAACCTACTTATGGTGTTTTAACGACAATAGGAGAAGCTCACTTAGAAAGTTTTGGTAGTAGGGAGAATATTCAAAAAGGAAAGTTTGAATTGATAGAATCACTACCTAGTGATGGATTTGCCATTTTAAATGGTGATGATCCTTATCAAAGAAGTTATAAAGTAAAGAATGATTGCTCTTTATTTTGGATAGGAATCGAAAATAAGAATGTAGATGCTTATGCTACTAATATTCAAACATCTTATGAAGGAAGTAAGTTTGACATTAAGTTTAAGGATGATGAAAAATTTTATTCTTTTCAAACAAAACTGTTAGGTAGTCATAACATATATAATATTTTAGCAGGAGTGCTACTTGGTAAAAAATTAGGTATGAATGTTTTAGACTTACAAAGAGGAGTTAGTCGAATCAAGCCTATTGAACATAGATTAGAATTAAAACGAGCTGGGGAACTAAATATTATAGATGATGCTTATAATTCTAATCCAGTAGGTGCTAAGATGGCCGTGGAAGTATTAGGAATGATGCCTGGTGAAAAAATTATAGTTACGCCAGGAATGATTGAATTAGGTGAAAAGCAATATGTGGCTAATAAAACATTTGGAAATCAAATAGCGGGTGTTGCTGATTATGTAATTTTAGTAGGAAAGGAACAAACTAAACCAATTTATGATGGATTAGTAGAATCCAATTTTAATAAGGAGAAAATTGTTGTTCTAAATGATGTAAGAGAAGCTTTCCCTCTCATTTATAAATTGAAGAAGGAAGAAGCGTATGTATTGTTAGAGAATGATTTGCCAGATTTATTCAATGAGTAAAGGGAGATGGATATAATGAAGATAAAAGTTGGTGTTATTTTTGGTGGGGAAACAGTAGAACATGAAGTAAGTATTATTTCAGCACTCCAAGCAATTGAAAATATGAATAGAGATAAATATGAAATAGTTCCTATTTATATTGCTAAAGATAGAACATGGTATACAGGACATATGTTATTTGATATTGATGTATATAAAGATTTTAAAGATTTAAAAAAGTACGCTACACCATGTACTTTGATTTCTAGAAATGAAAAATTTTATTTACAAAAGACAAAGGGAATATTTCGTAAAGATATTACAGATATTGATGTAGCATTCCCAATTGTTCATGGTAATAATGTAGAAGATGGAACTTTACATGGATATTTAAAGACAATAGGAATTCCTTTTGTTGGTAGTGGTGTATTAGGGTCTGCCTTGGGTCAAGACAAAGTAGTTATGAAACAAGTTTTTTCTGCTATGCATTTACCAATTGTAGATTATGTTTGGTTTTATGATACAGAATATGTAGAAATGGGAGAAGATATCTTAAAGTCTATTCGTAATTTAGGATATCCAGTAATTGTAAAGCCTGCGACATTGGGCAGTAGTGTTGGAATTACTTTTGTAAAAGAAGAATCAGAGTTAAAAAAGGCTATTGATACTGCTATTCAATATGATCAAAAAATAATTGTAGAGAAAGCTATTTCTAACTTGATAGAAGTTAATTGTAGTGTTCTTGGAAATTATTCTTATCAGGAAACTAGTGAAATAGAAGAAGTAATGTCTACCGATGAATTTTTAACTTATCAAGACAAATATATTGGTGGTGGAAAAGGGAAAACTAGTAAAGGTATGGCAAGTGCTAGTAGAATTATTCCTGCTAGAATTGAACAAAGTGTTGCTAAAGAAATTAAGGATTTAGCAATGGCCGCTTTTCGAGCACTTAATTTATCTGGAGTATGTAGAGTGGACTTTTTAATTGATAAGCAAACTAAAAAGGTTTATATTAATGAGCCAAATACAATCCCAGGAAGTTTATCTTTCTATTTGTGGGAACCAGCAGGAAAAAGATATAGTGTACTTTTAGATGATTTACTTACATTAGCTATCAAAGATTATAAAGAAAAGCGTAAAAAGGTTTACTCTTTTGATACTAATATTTTAAGTGGATATGTAATGGGAGCAAAAGGATTGAAAGGATCCAAAGGAAAACTTAAGTAATTAAGTTTTTTTATGGGTTATATGAAAAAAGTTAGTAATCAGATTTCTTTCATTAGATATGAAAAGATGTGGTTATTCTTCTCCCATAAAATATAAATTGTGTCAAGGGATAGTAGCAGAAATTCAAAAATATATTGAACAGTATTTGTCGAAAAAAGAGAATAAGTGTAAAGTGGAAAAGAAATAGTGTAAACTTATCTTTTCACTTTTTTTGATTGTGTTATAATGAGATTAATAAGGATGGTATATATGGCAAAGAAAAGAAGAGTAAAAAAGAAAAAAATAATAAGTGCTTTATTTGTGATTATGATTGTTTTAGGATTAGCAGTAGGTGGTATATTAGTAATTACAAATAAGGATACTAAAAAAGAAAATCCCGCAACATCAAATAAAAAGCAAGAAGAAAAACCAAAAGTAGAAGAAAAAAAATTAAAGATTGTAAATCAGGATTCTAATAGTAGGAATATTGCTGTTATGTATAATAATATCTCTACA
The DNA here is from genome assembly GCA_910589375.1 of uncultured Bacilli bacterium. Lineage (GTDB taxonomy): Bacteria > Bacillota_I > Bacilli_A > RF39 > UBA660 > UBA5578. The sequence continues at coordinate 604,548 of CAJUTK010000001.1, forward strand.
GTATGGGGGTATCAGGCTGGTTTACAAGATGCCTATTTAGTATATGAAATGCTAGTAGAGGGCGGATATACTAGGTTAATGGCAATTTATAAAGATGCGAAAACAGAAAGAATTGGAAGTGTCCGTAGTTCTAGACCATATTTTCTTGATTTCGCACTTGAAAATGATGCTTTGTATGTTCATTTTGGGGCGAGTGAACAAGCGCTTTCTGATATTAAAAAGTTAGGTGTTAATAATATTAATGGAATGACTTATGCTTCTTCTTTTTGGAGAGATAAATCTTTAAAATTGGCTACAGAGCATACAGCATTTACTTCTATGGATTATATTCAAAAGGGAATTAATAAATATGGTTATCGCACAACTACTAAGATAGATTTACTTCTTAATTATAGTGTTGATGAGATAGATATTAGTAAAATGCCTAATGCAAAACAAGCAAATAAAGTTTTTATAGACTATTCTGCAAGCAGATCTACAACTTTTGAATATGATACAGTAAATAAAGTATACTTACGTTCTCAAGGAACTGCTAAAGCAAATTATGCTCATAAGGATGCAGTCACTAAAAAACAATATACGGCAAAAAATATTATTACTTATCAGTTACCAACTAGAACTATTGATTCTAAAGGTAGACAGGAAATGAATACAGTAGGGGCTGGCAAAGGATTTTATATAACAAATGGATATGCGGTACCAATTACTTGGGAAAAAACGAGCCGTGCATCTCAAACTAAATATAGATATTTGGATGGAAAAGAAATTAATGTAAATGATGGAAATACTTATATTGAGATTCAACCAACAAATAAAACATTGACGATTGAGTAAGATACAAATTTGCCATTTTTCCATATTGTGGTATAATGGGAATGTTCGAGGAGAGAGAAAATGAATAAAATTGCAAAAGATGAAGAGTACAATTCGATTGTTTCTTCTATCTTAACAACAAAGGAATTTAGCGAAACAATGAGTCATATTAAGCATCACAATAGTACGAGACTTAATCATTTGCTAAAAGTATCTTATTATTCGTATAAGATATCAAAATATTTAAGATTAGATTATGAGGAAGTAGCACGTGCAGGTTTATTGCATGACTTCTATTTAGATAGTGTTTCTGATCAAAAAAATATAAAAGATAAAGTTCTTTTATATACAATGAAACATCCACAAGCTGCTGTAGAAAATTCTAAAAAGTTTTTTACACTTACAGAAAAGGAAGAGGATATTATTCGTACCCATATGTTCCCTGTAGATGTAAAAGTTCCAAAATATGCAGAAAGTTGGATAGTAAGTTTAGTAGATAAGAGTATTAGTACAGCAGAATTTGGACATAAGTTTGGCCGTCAAGCTTTAGAACATGCCAATTTATATATTATATTTTTATTGAATTTTATGAGAATAGGGTAGATTTCTACTCTATTTTCTTTACAAAAAATAGAAAAAATACTATAATGTATTTATGTCCTCATAGCATATTTGGATAGTGCGCGCCCCTCCTAAGGGTGAAAGACAGGTTCGAATCCTGTTGGGGACACCAGTTGTTTCTATCTTGAACATGTGGTTTCAAGTTTAAAATATAAAACAGTCATAAGACTGTTTTTTGATTAATATGCAGATTTGTTGTATGATATATATCTTGTCAGGGGAAATGAATATGGAAATTCAGGAATTAATCAATCGTTTTTTAGAAGAAACAAATTATCAGAATAAATCAGATTTAATGCTTTTAATGGCTTACGGTAGTAGAGTAACAGGTACTGCTCATGAAAATAGTGATTTAGATATTCTTTATATTACTTCTAAATCTAGAGAATATAGAGGAAGTAGAATGATAGATGGAATATCTGTCGATATTACCATTATTCCCATCAATGATGCTGAAGAAATGATTATGGAATCTGCTTCTACTGGTTCCACATATTTAGAGTCCGTGTTAAAAACAGGAGTAGTCATTATCGATAAATGTGGTACATTTAACATGTTATCTCAGACATTATCTCTTAAAAGTGTTCATAGAAGAACGATTGATGGTTCCTTATTGGATTTAGCAGTAAATCACTTTTTTGACTTTGAAGAGAGAAGTGGAAACGAAAATATACATTATTATGTTGCTCTTGATTTATTGAGGAAAGTGTATCACGCTAAAAGGAATTGTTCTAATATTTCAACTTCTAAAGTTTATGATTTATATTGTGATAGAAAAAAAGCGACAGAAAGGTATATGATAAAACTTCCTGATGATAGTTTTATAGCAGATTATTTATCTGCTTTACAAGAGACCAATCATGAAAAGAGAAAAGAGTGGTTAGTAAAATTTTTTAAATTATTTCAAAAAGAGAAAGTAAAAAGAAAATTCGTTGATACTTTTGCTGATGATTTTTGGGTAACGAAAAATTTAGTTACTATTAATAAAGCTATATGGAAATGTGAAGATATGGCATTGCAGAATAGTCCTTATGCTATACCGCTATATTATATATTGATAGATAAAATGCAATCTCTATATGAAAAAATTTATGGTAGAACATTAGATTTTAATTGTGACTTTTCTAGTTCTGAGCAATTGATTCAAAATTTAGAAGCGCTTTTTGGTCTTTTAGATTCTAAAAAAGAAATTGATTATCATGATTATATGATTTCATGGTAATTCACATAAATGTGTATAAATATTACTAGTAATATTCTTTTAATCATGCTATACTGAAAATAGAGAGTTGGTGTAGGATGGGACCATCAAACCGTGATGAAGGCAAGATGGGTATTTGTGATATAGTTTTTATTATACTTTTAGTTTTAATGTTACTGTTTTTAATACCTTTTTATTCTTCTATTTTGGATATTTTAAAATTAGCTAGTCAGTTTATGGTAGGGGCAGATACTTATATAGGATTACTAGGATTTATTTTAGGTTTTTTTATGATGTTTTTAGGTTTTAAATATCGAAACAGTGTTATTAAAATCTTTGGATTATTATTAATGTTTTCTTTTTTGCTTAGTCCTTTTTATGGGTATTTAGGAAATTACCATTATTTAAAAGAATCTTTGGGAAAATATACTTATAAAGGTTTAGAGGTAATACTTCCTGATGATTGTATGGTAGAGAAGAAGGAAGAGCCTAAAAATTCAAATACTTTTGAATCTGGAATGGATAGTAATTTTTCATTCTTTAATAATTCTAGTTCTTGGAAAGATAAAATGAAATGCATGTCAACAGAAACTCACTACGTTTATAAGATATCTTATAGAAATGATTTTCAGGAAGAAAAAATGATTCTTTTTGATGGTAAAGAAAATTTTGATAAAATGATGCGCGTTCAGTCTTATGAAATTGTATATGAAAAAATGGGGGATTATTTTTCTAGTATTAAGGGAATAGGAAAAGTAGACTATCAGTTTAAGATTTCTATTAGTGGAAAAGGTATTCTTGATTTGGATAGAAGTACGGTAATAAATGAGTATATTAGTTTTCCAAGTCCTCATAGAGTAAACCTTTCTAACTTTTATCAGGATAGTCGTTTGATTTTGTATGTTCAGTTTCAAACTATATCCAACCAAGATAAAGTTCATAAAGTGATTACAGAATTAGAAGAAAAGTCAGAAAATGATTTTCCTGTTATTGTCAATTATGGAAATAAGAAAGAGTATTACCTAAGAGGGCTTTGGTATAATTTTTCAGAGAAAGAATTAATATCTAAATTAATAAGAGACGAATAATCGTTTCTTTTTTAATAAATTTTAATAAAAAATAAGTTGAAAACTCAACTTGATGATGTTATACTATTATAGTATGTGTTAGGAGAGATGTATGGATAATGATAATTTATATCAGATAGAAAGCTTTTTGATTAATTTTCGATATTTCTCTAAGATAATGCATCAGAAATTTAATGCTTATTTGAAAAAGAATGATGTTGATTGCAGTGAATTTATTTGTCTTCTTCTTTTAAATAGAGAAAAAGATGGTCTTTCTATGGCAGAACTTACAAAGATGTCTAAAGTAGACAAATCTATGACGACTAAAATTATAAAAAAATTAGAAGAAAAAGATTATATTTATCGGAATAGAAACAATCCTAATATTAGAAATTATAAGATTTGTTTGACAGAACTTGGATTCGAAAAAGCTAAACAGATTGAAAAGATGCTTCTGAGGGAAAGAGAGAATTTTAAAAATAAGTTTACCAAAAAAGAACAAAGTATGTTAATAACTTGTTGTAATTTTGTATTACAAAAATACATAGAAGATAATAATTAGAAAGGAAATGATTATGTTAGAATTAAAAAAGATAACAAAAAACTATGTTACTGGTGATTCTTCTGTTCAAGCATTAAAAGGAATTACTATTGCATTTAGAGAAAGTGAATTTGTTTCTATTTTAGGACAAAGTGGTTGTGGAAAAACAACCTTGTTAAATATTATTGGTGGATTAGATCGATATACAACTGGAGATTTAATTATTAATGAGAAATCTACAAAAGAGTTTAAGGATCGTGATTGGGATACTTACCGAAATCATTCTGTTGGTTTTGTATTTCAAAACTATAATTTAATTCCTCATCAGACAGTACTATCAAATGTTGAATTAGCGCTTACTTTATCTGGAGTATCAAAATCAGAACGTAGAAAAAGAGCTATAGAGGTATTAAAAAAGGTAGGGCTTGAAGATCAAATTAATAAGAAACCAAACCAAATGTCTGGTGGACAGATGCAGAGAGTTGCTATAGCACGTGCTTTAATTAATGATCCAGATATTTTGCTTGCTGATGAGCCAACGGGAGCCCTTGATTCTGAGACTAGTATTCAAATTATGAATTTACTTAAAGAAATTGCTTCTGAAAAATTAGTTATTATGGTTACTCATAATCCTGAGTTGGCTGAGAAATACTCTACTCGTATTATTAAATTATTAGATGGAAATATTACAGATGATTCTAATCCTTTTGATGCTAAAAGAGAAAAAAATAAGAAGAAGGATACTAGGAAGACAAAAAAGACATACATGTCTTTTATGACTGCTTTGTCTCTTAGTTTGAATAACTTGATGACGAAAAAAGGAAGAACTATTTTAACTGCTTTTGCAGGATCTATTGGTATTATTGGAATTGCTTTGATACTTTCTTTATCAAGTGGAGTTAGAAGTTATATTAGTAGAGTAGAGGAAGATACATTATCTTCATATCCTATTCAAATAGAAGAATCTACTATTGATATGTCAGCTATGATGGATGTTATGACTGGAAATAAGAAACAGGAAGAACATGATTTAGATAAAATATATTCTAATGATATTTTAGGGGATGTAGTAAGTTCTGTTACTTCTAAAATTAGTAAAAATAATTTAGAGCGTTTTAAGAAATATATTGAGAGTAAAAATACAGATATCTCTACTTATACAAATGCTATTCAGTATGGATATAATATTGATTTACAGATTTATAATTCAAATACTGAAGAAGATATCATTCAAGTAAATCCAAGTTCTATTATGGAAAAAATAGGATTTGGAAATGATACTATGTCTAGTATGAATATGATGTCTGAATATAATGTATTTACAGAACTTATGGATAACAAAGAATTGCTAAAAACACAATATGATGTAGTAGCTGGTTCTTGGCCAAAGAAATATAATGAGGTAGTATTAATTGTAGACGAAAAAAATAATATTAGCGATTACACATTATATGCATTAGGTTTAAAAGATCAAAAAGAGATTGAAAATTTATTTAAAAAAGTAGTGGCAGGAGAACAGTTTACTTATGAACCAACTACTTATGAATATAGCGAACTTATTGGTTTAAAATTTAAATTGGTATTAAATACAGATTACTATACAAAAAAATCTGGTATTTGGGTTAATCGTAAAGATGATTATGAATATATGAAAAAAGTGATCAAAGATGCTGAAGATATCACTATTGTAGGAATTATTCGTCCAAATGAAGAGGCCATTTTGAATTCTAATCATGGTTTAATTGGTTATACAAAGGATTTAACAGAATATGTTATTGATAAAATTAATGATAAAAAAATTGTAAAAGAACAGAAGGAAAATTCTTCTATTAACATTTTTACTGGATTAGAATTTAATAAGGATAATAAGCAATTTGATATGAGTTCTCTAACAAAAGAGCAACAAGCCTATTTAGCTACGCTTTCTCAAGAGGAATTAGCACAAGTAATCTCTGCTTATATGGAGACTTATGGTGCAACTTATGATGATAACTTAAAGAAACTAGGCGTAGTTGACTTAGAGAGCCCAAGTTCTATTTCTATCTATCCAAAAGATTTCAAATCTAAAGAGCAAATAGAAACTATTATTCAAGATTATAATGATATGGTTACAAAAGAAGGAAAAGAAGAAGATTCTATTAATTATACAGATTATGTAGGTCTTATGATGTCTGGAGTAACTACTATTATTGATATTATTAGTTATGTCTTAATTGCTTTCGTATCTATTTCATTAGTGGTATCTAGTATTATGATAGGAATTATTACTTATATTTCTGTATTAGAAAGAATTAAAGAAATTGGTATTTTAAGAGCGATTGGAGCTAGTAAAAAAGATATTTCAAGAGTATTTAGAGCAGAAACTATTATTGAGGGATTAACTGCTGGTGTATTTGGAATTTTAATCACTGTTATTTTGAATATTCCTATTAATATGATTATTAAAGATATTACAGGTATTTCAAATATTTCTAGTCTTCCAATAGTAGGCGCCATTATTCTTGTAATTATTAGTGTATTACTTACTGTGATTGCTGGCCTTTTTCCAGCACGTATGGCATCTAGAAAAGATCCGGTAGAGGCACTTAGAACAGAATAGGATATATACCTATTCTGTTTTTTATTTGACATTATAGTATAATAGTGATACTATATTCCATATCACAGGAGGGTGATTTGAGTGATAAAGTTTAATTCAGAGGCTTTGAAAAAAATCTAAGTTATAAGCTTCAAAAAGGAAAGAAAGGATTAGCGCTTACATTAGCATCTGTTGCTTTATTTTCATCATTAACAATGACTGCAGAAGCTGCAAATATGGATATGCCAGATATGACAGTTTATGCCAGTTCTTATGCGAGTCGTGTAAATGTAATTGGGGTAGAAGACCGCTCTATTAATTCAGGTATGGTATTCCCACAAGTAATGGAAAAAATTTACGACGATGGTAAGAATGAATATTATTTAGATTGTCCAAAGAGTAATTTGATAATCGTAAGATATTCTAATGGGACAGAAAAAAATGTATCTCAAGCATTAAATGATGGAGATATCAGTGTTAGAACATTACGAAATGTATATGGAATTTCTATTATTAGTTCTAGAAAGGCAACTGTTAGAAAAGTAATTGATAAATCTAGTCAATATTATGTTCCACAAGTAATGGAAAAAATTTATGATGATGGTAAAAACGAATATTATTTTAGAACACAAAAAAGTGCTTATGTAATTGTAAGATATTCAGATGGAACAGAAAAAAATGTAGTTCAAGCATTAAACGATGGCGATCTTACTATTAAAGAGTTACAAAATGAATATGGAATTTCTGTAGTTACTTCAAAGAAACCAACGATTAGATCTGTAAAAGATAATTCTACTAAACCAGGAGTTTTTACTCCTCAAGCATATGAAAAAATCTATGAGGATGATAAAAATGAATATTATTTTACTACTATGAAAAGCAATTTAGTAATTGTAAGATATTCAGATGGAACAGAAAAAAATATTATTCAAGCATTAAATGATGGAGATTTAACTATTAAGGATTTACAAAATGTATATGGGATTTCTGTTGTAACACAAGTAAGAACAAATAGAATTTCATCTGTTACAGACAAATCTTTAGAATTAGGAATCTCTGTACCACAAGTAAAGGAATTTATCTATAGTGATGGTGTTAACAATTATTATTTATCAACACAAAGAAGTACTTTAGTAATTGTAAAATATGTTGATGGAACTCAAAAATCAGTAACGCAAGCATTATATGATGGCGATTTAACAATAGGAGATTTACAATTTACTTATAATATACCAGTAACAACTGAAAGAGTTAATGCTGATAATAAATATTATGATCCAAGTACTTTATATAAAGCTCCAGATGGAACTTATTGGACAAGTAAAGCAGAATATGAAGAATGGACTGCTTCTCAAAAAGGATATCAATATCAGTATCATAAATAAAAGAGTGATAACACACTCTTTTATTTTTATTGACAATAATATTTTTTACTGATACAATAAGTGACTGTGATGAATATGAAAAAGAAGAAAAAGGCGAATGTGAAAAAATTAGTAGTATTTCCTTCCGCAAAACAGGAAAAAAATTTTAGTTTACAAAAAATGTTTTATCCTGTTGCATTATCCACTGCTATTTTGCAAATTTTTGCATTTAGTGTATTACCTCATATTTGGTATAGGCCAACTGCTAGAGAATTTGATGACAGTAATCTATTCTCTGATAAAGAAGTTATTGTTCCAGTGGAAGAGCAAGAAGATATTTTGCACACTTTAGAAAAAGAATTAGGGATAAAAATTGATGATAATAGGGAAAATTATCTTTTATTACATGCTGTTTTAGAAAACCCGTATTTAAATGCTAAAGAAAAGGAAATATTTTATAAATTTATAGAATATTTTAACGATAATCCTTATATTAATAGAGAAGAAATCTATGAAAATATGTTAAATGTAAATGCTAGATTCTCTCTTCGTGGTGCTTTAGATAAAGAAGAAAATGTTTTAGCAATCTATTTGTCAAATTATAGAGACATTGTTTATTTTGAATTGTTTCCTAGTGTAGATACGATGGCACATGAAGATGGACATTGTATTCATGAATGCAAGAATATGCCAAATTTTATAGTAGAAGGAATAGATCAATTAATTGTTTCCGAATATTTTTCTGAAACACCTTTTTTACTAACTACTATCTATCCTTATCAAGTTAGTTTTGTAAAACTATTGTGTGAAATGATAGGGACAGATATTGTTCTTCAATCTTATACAGAAGATAAACCAGAGCTTATTTATAACGCTTTAGATAATTTAATAGGAAAAGAGAATCACGCGAAAGGTATAATAGAAGACTTAGATGCCTGTATGGAAAATTATCGCAGATATAATGCTTCAGTAGAAGAGGCTAAGAAAGCAAATCAAACTTTATTAGATTTTTTAGAATATGTAAATGCTTTTGAATTTGAAGATGAAGAAGCGGTTCAATATCATTTAAGTGTTTTTGTGAGTTTATTTACAGATCATTATGGAACATTAGAGGAGTATTTAAAATTTACAGTTTGTAAAGCATATCTTTCTTCTGGTTTAAAAGAAGCAGGATTTACGAAAGGAATTACAGTAACAACGGAAGAATATTTAGGGGTAGTATATCAATATTAAAAAACGTGTTAATCACGTTTTTTCTTTTTAAATTGATAATTGAGATCTTCTGTTTCTTGACTAACGAATTGTCTGATTATATGTTCAATATCTGGATCATGTCTTAAAGTTGGCTCTAGGATAGCATAAATTTGATTTGTCAGTAAGATATTCATTTCTTGTTTACTTCTAGCTAATAAAAATAAATCCATTAATTGCTTTAATAAGTCCAAATCTTGATTACAGATAACAAGTAAGAAAGTAGCAAGCCCAATAGGGTAGTCATATTGAATACAGAGCTCTAAGACAGTCTCTTCTAGTTTATTTTTTTCATAAAGAAAATCTTTTCTATCAAAAATACTATAGAGTGTGCAATCTGTTTGAAAATATCCTTTTTGTGCATGCTCTTTTATAAATATAAGGTAGTATTTTTTTCTAATGAGTTCAATTGTAATTTCTATAGAATTTACACCTCTTTTATTAAAGGGGATTCTAAAATCATAAATTTTTTCTGAGGATACAGAACTTTTTCCAGTTATTTTTTTTAAATAGGCATAGTAATCTTCTACTCCATTGCCACTTTTTCTTTTGATACTATCAAAAATTTTTTGGTAAGGGAAAGACTCTATATAATACATACTTTGATAAAAACTAGATAGTTCATCAATATCTGCCTGTTTTGAATATTTTGGCAATTGGAAAGTAGAAGGTTCTTCTATTTCGTTAGCATGAAAATGTTTCCCATTGAATCTGATGCGATAAAATGTTGGAACATCATCTACAATTAATTTTAAATCATATTGATTAGAGTCTAACAGGGTACAATCTAGTCTTTGATCTAAATGATTAAATAAATTTCCTTTTTGTATAGTAATCATAATAATCTCCTTTTTTATAAATAGTATTATAGTATAGAGTGAATAAAAATACTAGTAATTTGTCAGAAAATAGAAGAAAATAAAAATCTTTTTAAAAAAATGTTAAAAAGATATTGACAAAAAGAAATCTTTTTAATATAATGCTAATAACAAGAACGAAAACTGTTCTTGAAAATTTTAAAATTACTTATTAATATTTCGATAAAAAGAAAGAGGCGATATTATGAAAAAAGTAGAAATAAGTGAAATTGAAGAGTTGACGATTGTAGTTGATATGGTTAACGGTTTTGCAAAAGAGGGAGTGATGGCAGATCCTTACATTATGCATATTGTACCAGCTATTAGAAACTATATGGAAGTGGCATTAGAAAGTCCTAATAAGGCAGTAGTAGTTATTAAAGAGAATCATGATGAAAATGCAAAAGAATTTGATATTCATCCACCACATTGTAAGAAAGGAACAAAAGAAGCAGAAATGGTAGATGAATTAAAGGATTTGGAACCTTACTGTTATACATTCTTGAAAAACTCAACAAGTGCGATATGGGCACCAGGATTTCTAGATTTTATTAAGACATTATTAAAAAATCCTAAATTTAGAAAAATTCGTGTAGTTGGATGTTGTACAGATATCTGTGTTATGGATTTAAGTATTCCATTAAAGAAGCTATTAGATCAACTAAATATTGATGTAGAAGTAATTGTACCAACAGAAGCTGTTGAGACATTCCAAATTAAACCACATACTTATGATGAATTTGGAAAGCTTGTAGAAGAAGGAATACATGATAGAAATGAATGGAATACCATGGCATTTAAATTTATGAAACAAGCAGGTATTCAAATAGAAGAAAAAGGCTATCAGAAAGTGAAGGCTTAAATTTTACATTTGTGTTATTAATATTTTATATATAAGAAGGAGAGAAATTATGAAAAATGAACAATTAAAAAGTGTAGAAGAATTTAAAAATTTAATGGGTATTGATAACCCAGATATTAAAACATGGGAGGACTTAAAGGCAGAAATTGAGAGAAATCAAAAACCTAATTTAGCAATGCTTACTGACTTTTATGAATTTACAATGTCACAAGCATTCTTTGATGCAGGGGATGAAAATAAAAAAGCATACTTTGATGTATTCTTTCGTACCAATCCATTAGAAGGTGGTTATACCATTAGTAATGGATTAGGGGATATTATCAATTTTGTAAAAGATTTTCATTATACAAAAGCAGATATTGATTATTTAAGAAGTACTGGGCAGTTTACAGAAGATTTCTTAAGGTATTTAAGTAATCTAAGATTTAATGGAGATATTTGGGCAATTCCAGATGGTACTCCAGTATTCCCAAATGAACCAGTTATTACAGTACGTGCGAATATTATAGAGGCACAATTATTAGAATCATTGATGCTTGCTTATTTTAATCAAGGTTCTTTAATTGCTACTTCAACGAAAAGAATTACAAATGCTGCTGGAAAGATTCCAGTATCAGACTTTGGTCTTAGAAGAGGACATGGAGAAGGTACTATTAATGGATCTAAATATGCGATGATAGGTGGATGTACTTCTACTTCTAATACATTAACAGGAGAACTTACTGGTGTTAAAATCTCAGGAACAATGGCTCATGACTTGATTCAATTTTATAAAGATGATTATAAGGCATTTATGGTATATGCGAGAGCCAATCCTAGAAACTGTGTATTCTTAGTAGATACCTTTAATACTTTAAAGAAAGGTATTCCAGCAGCAATTCGTGTAGCGAAAGAATTCTTAATTCCAAATGGTTATCCATTTATTGGAATCCGTATTGATAGTGGAGATTTAGCATACCTTTCAAAAGAAGCAAGAAAGATGTTAGATGAAGCAGGATTTCCAGAAACTAAAATATTCTTAACAAATGGATTAGATGAGAAGAAAATTAATTCTTTAAAACAGCAAGGAGCACATGTAGATGCAATAGGTGCAGGAGATAATGTACTTGCTCCAAAAGAAAGAATGAATGGTGTTTATAAATTATGCGCAGTAGAAGAAAATGGTGTACCAGTCCCAAGAATTAAAATTAGTGGAGATGCCATTAAAACAACGAATCCAGGATATAAGAAAGTATATCGTTTCTATGATAAGAAAACAGGATACGCACTAGGCGATGTAGTAGCACTTGCAACAGAGGTAATACCACTTGATCACTATACTTTAATTTCCCCAACAGAAGAGTGGAAAACAACTGAGTTAAAAGATTATACTGTAAAAGAATTACAAGTTCCAATCTTTAGAGGAGGTAAATTAGTATATGATGTTCCAACGGTTATGGAAAGTGCAGAACATTGTCATAAAGAATTTGCAACTCTTTACCCAGAAATTAAAAGAGATATTAAACCTCATGGATATTATGTAGATTTAAGTAGACAATTATTAGATTTAAAAAAACAATTACTAAATGAATATGCTAGTAGTGAATCAGAGAAAGTGAAGACAATAGGTACATATCATGCGTAAAGAAAAACTAGAAGAACTAGAAAGTTATTTAGAAGAATTAAAGACAGTAAAGCAGGTAAGGAAAGATCCATCTTTCCTTACCAGACTATTTCGAGGAAAAGGATTTCTATCAAGTGATGTTTATGAATGTCACTTAAATTGTGGTAGAATAGTAGTAAGAGAAAAACTTGTGAAGGGCAAAAAAGATGGAAGTGCAGCTATCATATTTGCACTTACCAAAACTAATGAAGTACTTCTCAATGTAGAACCTCGTGTATTTACAAATGAAACAGTATCTTTAGGTTTCCCAGCAGGATATATAGAATTAAATGAAACACCAGAACAAGGCGCTAGAAGAGAACTATTAGAAGAACATGGATATCAAGCTGGAGAAATGATTTTGTTAGATGAGTTTTATCAAGATGAAGGCTGTTCTTCAGCATTCAACAGAATCTTTTTAGCACTTGATTCAGAAAAAGTGAGTGAACAACACCTAGATAAAGATGAAATTATTAGACCATTTCTTTGTACTTATGATGAGGTATTGGAGTTAAATAAACTTGGATATTTTACAGGAGCAAATAGTAAACTTGCCATTGAAAGAGCTAAAGAATACTTAAAAAGGAGATAGTAATATGTTAAAAAAATATGGATATGTAAGAGTAGGAGCAATCGTTCCGGAATTAAAAGTAGGGAATGTAGAATTTAATACAGAAGAAATTATAAAAGAAATTAAGGCATTATCAAAAGAAGGAGTTCAGATTGTAACACTTCCAGAGTTATCTTTAACAGGATATACTTGTAATGATTTATTTCATCAGGATATTCTTTTAGATAACGCTTTAGAAGGATTAAAAAAGATAGTAGAAAAAACTAAGAATATAGATATTGTATCTATTATTGGACTTCCTATTTCTTTAGATAACCAACTATTTAATGTGGCAGTTGTTATTTTTAAAGGAGAAATTCTAGGAGTAGTTCCAAAAACATTTATTCCAAACTATAGTGAATTCTATGAGAAGAGATGGTTTGCATCTTCTATTAATGCGATTAGTGATACCGTTACTCTATTTGGTAAAGAAATACCATTTGGAACCAATATTTTATTTCAAGATAAAGAAAATAAAAATATTACATTTGGTATTGAAATCTGTGAAGATGTTTGGAGTATTAATCCCCCAAGTAATGAACACGCATTAAATGGTGCAACTATGATTTTTAATTTATCTGCTAGTAATGAGATTATTGGTAAATACGAATATCGTAAAGAATTAATTAAGATGCAATCTGCAAAAACGATTAGTGCTTATATTTACGCTTCTAGTGGAGTAGGAGAATCTAGTACTGATGTTGTATTCTCAGGTCATGCTATGGTAGCCGAAAATGGTACTATCTTAAAAGAGAATAATCGCTTTGATTTTTCTTCTAATAGTATCGTTATGGATATAGATGTAGAACGTATTATGAATAATCGTCATAAAGATATCAGTTATATGGGAGTAATTCCAAAAATTAAATATAGAACTGTCTATTTTAACTTAAAAGATACGAATGAAAATTTATTACGTACTTATCCTGCATACCCATTTGTTCCTAAAAATGAGGAAAAGAGAAATTTAAGATGTTCTGAAATCTTTAATATTCAAGCATCAGGTTTAGCAAAACGCCTAAAACATACGGGAATGAAGAAAACAGTAATTGGTATTTCAGGTGGATTAGATTCTACTTTAGCATTTTTAATCATTATAGAAGCTTATAAAAAACTAGGGATTGATAATAAGAATATGATTGCTGTTACCATGCCTGGATTTGGTACTACCGATAGAACGTATACAAATGCTGTTAATTTAGTAAAAGAATTTGGTGCTACTTTAAGAGAAATTAGTATTAAAGAAGCATGCCTTGTACATTTTAAAGATATTGGGCAAGATGAAAATACTTTTGATATTACTTATGAAAATTCACAAGCAAGAGAGCGGACACAAATCTTAATGGATATTGCTAATAAAGAAGGCGCATTAGTAATTGGTACAGGTGACTTATCTGAACTTGCGTTAGGTTGGTGTACCTATAATGGAGATCATATGAGTATGTATGCTGTTAATACTTCTATTCCAAAGACCTTAGTTAGATATTTAGTAAAATGGATTGCTGATACTCATGAGACTACAAGAGATACTATCTATGATATTTTAGATACACCTATTAGTCCAGAATTACTTCCTCCAACAAAGGATGGCAAGATTGCTCAAAAAACAGAAGCTTCAGTAGGTCCTTATATCTTACATGATTTCTTCTTATATCAGTTTTTAAGAAATGGATTTAAACCAAGTAAAATTTATTTTATAGCTAGTATAACATTTAAAGAAATGTATGAAGAAGTAGAAATTAAAAAATGGTTAACGTTCTTTATTAGCAGATTTTTTACACAACAATTTAAAAGAAGCTGTATGCCAGATGGACCTAAAGTAGGTACAATTAGTTTATCTCCAAGAGGAGACTTACGTATGCCAAGTGATGCTGATTATGAAATATGGTTAAAAGACTTAGAAAATGTCTAAGTCTTTTCTTGTTGGCTAATATCTTTTTTGATAGATAGCAGTAACATATGATATTAGGAAAGAGTTATAAAGATATAGTTTTTTAATCTTTTTTTGTTATTAGAAATATGATATACTATAGCAAGAAAGAAGGTATTTATGAAAAAATATAATCGTGTGCTTTTAAAATTAAGCGGAGAATCTCTAGCTGGAGATAAAGGAATGGGTATAGATTTTGAAAAAGTTTTAGAAATCTGTGCAGAGATAAAAGAGGTTGTTGAAAAAACAAATGTAGAAGTTGCTATTGTAGTAGGTGGTGGAAATTTCTGGAGAGGAAGATCTAACCAACATATGGATAGATGTACATCAGATCATATTGGAATGCTTGGTACAACTATGAATGCATTAGCAATTAATGACGCATTCAAACAATTAGGTTTTGAATCTCGTGTTCAAACAGGAATTGAAATGCGACAAATAGCAGAATTCTATATTAAAAATAGGGCAGAAAGACATTTGCAAAAAGGAAGAGTTGTCATCTTTGGATGTGGAACTGGAAGCCCATTTTTCTCAACAGATACTGCGGCTGCTTTAAGAGCTGCAGAAATTAATGCTGATATTGTTTTAAAAGCTACGAATGTAGATGGCATTTATACAGCAGATCCTAAAAAGGATAAAAATGCTACTATGATAGAAGAAATTACTTATATTGATGTATTAAATAAAAAATTAAATGTAATGGATTCTACTGCCACTACACTATGTATGGATAATGAAATACCAATACTAGTTTATAATATGAACAAAAAGGGAAATTTAGAAAAAGTAATTACTGGCAAAAAAATAGGAACTATTGTTTCTAAATAGGAAGGCAACTATGAGAATATTAATGATTAACCATTTTCCACTTGCTGGTTCTGGCAGTGGTGTATATACAATGAATATAGCGAAGTCTTTACGAGATAAAGGACATGATGTATGCATTATTATGCCAGAAAATAGAACAAATTTTAATAGAGAAGATGGTATTAAATTACACCCTGTATATTTTAAGCAGAAAGAAGAAATCCCAGGACAATTACCATTTAACTTTCCTTGCTTTACTACACATCCTAATAGTACCTTAAATTTTTCTGATTTAACTGATGAGGAGTTAAATGAATATGTAGATGCTTTTAGAAAAGCTATTAAAGAAGAAGTAGAATCTTTTTGTCCAGATGTTATTCATGGACAACATATTTGGATTTTGTCAGATTTAGCAGCTGAATATGATATTCCATTAATAGTAACTGCACATGGAACAGATATTGTAGGACATCAAAGAAGTAATAGATTTCATTCTTACACGAATGATGTTGCTTCTAAGTGCGCACATATTATAACGATATCAGAAGATAATAAGAAACTTGTTGAACAGGAATTTCCACAAGCAACTGGAAAAACGACACTTATTCGAAATGGATATGATTCTAATGTTTTTTATCAGGATGTTTATAATAGAAATAAAGTTTTGAAAAAATTTGGTATTGAAAAGGAGTACGCTAATGTAGTTTGCTTTGTTGGTAAACTGACAGAGATAAAGGGAGTAGATACTCTTTTAAATGCTGCTTCTACTTATGAAGATGGAAATACTGCAACCTTAATTGCAGGAAATGGGGAATTGTTTGAGGAACTAAATACGATGGCTAATAATTTAGAGTTATCTGATGTTTATTTTTTAGGAAATTTACCCCAAGAGGAATTACGAGCAATTTATAATGTAGCAGATGTTTCTTGCGTTCCTTCTCGATTTGAGGCATTTGGTTTAGTTGCTATCGAGGCATTAGCGTGTGGAACTCCTGTAGTGGCAAGTACTGTAGGTGGAATCCCTGATTTTCTAAAACCTGATGTAGGTGTATTAATTCCAGTAGATGATGCTAATGCATTAGCGTCTTCTATTCAAAAAATTTTAAATAATGAAATTTGTTTTGATTCTCGCCATATAGCACAATATGCTTATACAAATTATGCACAAGAGACTTTAATTGATGAATTAATAGATATTTATGAGGGCTATGGTGTAGGAGAAAAAGGAAAAAAGAAAGTATAGACTTTTCTAAAAGAAAAGTCTTTTTGTGTGAAAAAAACATCTTTTTAAAAAAATGTTAAAAAGATGTTGACAAAAACAATAGTTTTTAATATAATGTTAATAACAGATGCAAAAAGTGCAATAAAAAAAGAAATAGAAAAGAGGAATTATGAAACCAAATTTAAAGTTAATTATATTAGATAATTTTAAAAATGTAGGAGAAAAAGTAGATAAAGAACTTCAAAAGTTCAATAAGAATAAAGATTCTTACTCTGTAAAAATTTCTAATAGTAGATTTTCCAATGGAGAGGGAAAAGTAAAACTAGAAGAAACAGTTCGTCATCAAGACTTATATATCTTATGTGATGTAGGAAACTATAGTATGTCTTATGAAATGCATGGATTTACTCATTATATTTCCCCAGATGAACATTTCCAAGATGTGAAAAGAGTGATTTCTGCAACGAGTGGTAGAAGTGAACATATTACTCTTATTATGCCTCTTCTTTATCAATCAAGACAGCATAAAAGGAAGGGAAGAGAATCTTTAGACTGTGCTTTAGCACTTCAAGAACTTGAGAATTTAGGTGTAAACTGTATTGTTACTTTTGATGCACATGATCCTAATGTCTCAAATGCAATACCTAATTTACCTTTTGAAAATTTTTATCCTACCCATATTATTTTAGAAGACCTGATAGAGGAAGAACTTGATAATTTATTAGTAGTAAGTCCAGATATGGGAGCTATGGAAAGATCTCGTTATTATGCTGAATTACTTGGATGCGATGTTGGCGTTTTTTATAAAAGAAGAGATTTGAGCAGAGTAGTAAATGGTAAAAACCCAATTGTTGATCATGTATATATGGGAACAGATGTAAAGGATAAAAATATTATTGTAGTAGATGATATGATAGCATCTGGTTCTTCTATGATAGAAGTAGCAACTGAGTTAAAGAAAAGGGGAGCCAATAAAATTTTCTTAGTAGCAACATTCTCTCTTTTCACAGAAGGAATAGAATTATTTAAAGAAGCTTATGAAAATAAGTTGTTTGATAAACTTTATTCTACTAATTTATCTTATGTTAGAGAAGATGTAAGAAATTCTTCTTGGTATCATGAAGTAGACTGTTCTAATTTTATAGCAAAAGTTATTCATACATTGCACAAAGGAGAATCTATAGAACCACTTCAAAATGGTAAGAAAGAAATGATTCGTAAAATTAATAAGAAAGTAGGAAAATGATTTATGCGTATAGGAATTATTGGTGGAAGCTTTAATCCCCCTCATAGATTACATAAAGAAATGGCTTTAAATGTTTTAAAGAATAATTTAGTTGATAAAGTTATTTATGTACCAACAGGAGATAAGTATGCAAAAGACGGATTATTAGATGGAAATATTAGATTAGAAATGTTGAAGCTTATGTGCCAAGATAATCCATTATTAGAAGTATCTGATTATGAGATAAAAAGAGGTGCTAGTTATACCTATGAGACATTAGATTATTTTAAAAGTTTGTATCCTAGTGATGATCTTTATTTCATTTTATCTACAGATTTAATTTTAGATATTATGAATTGGAAGAAACCAGAATACATTCTTTCAAAATATAAATTGATTGGTTTAAAGAGGAGGGGGGTAGATGGAGTTTTGCCAGAGATTTATAGTAGATATCCTGATAGTTTAAAAACTTATGATTTTAAAATGGAGGAATTATCTTCTACTATTGTTAGAAAAAGAATAAAAGAAAGAAAAATAAAAGAATTAAAAGGATATTTAGATAAACTGGTATTAGAATATATTGAAAAATATTCTTTGTACCAATAACTATTTTTTATAAATTGTGTTATTAACAAAGAGAATATAAGAAAAGGAGAAAATTATGAAAGAAATAGAAAACAAATTTGGAAAAGGAAATTTATATAACGTAAATGATTTAGGAGAGAAGATTTATGCAACATCTTGTGCATGTATGTCAGTTTGGTCAGATTTCTTATCTTGGGCGAATGCTCATTCAGATAGAATGGTAAGCGATGCTAGTAAAGCAGATAGCATTGTAGTATTGGGGTGTCAAGTAACAGATTTATCTATCTTAAATGATATTGAGGTAGCACATCATCTTCATAAAGAGACAGGCAAGCCAATTTTCATGGGTGGATGTCTTGCTCAACGTATGGATATTCCACTACCTGATTATATTAGGAGATTAGATGTAGTAAGAACTGTAGGACAAGAGATTAATGATAGAACATTAATAGATTATGAGCCACCATTCTGGGTGCCAGATTATAAGGAGTCAGAAGAAGATCTAAAAGATGGAAATTTATTCCGTAATTATTATCCATTAAAGATAGGAGCTGGATGTCATGGTAAATGTAAGTACTGTACAATTAAACATACAAGAGGTGAAACTTATGCGACAGTACCAAGAGAACAAGTAGAAGAGTTTTTAAGACATGAAAATGTAGTTCTTATTTCAGATAGCCCAACTGTATCACAGATTAAGGATTGGTGCAGTATTGCTATGGAATATAAAAAAGATATATCTATTCGTAATATAGAGCCACAAACTTTAGTAGCTTGTAAAGAGGAAGTACTAGCTCTTGCAGCAGCTGGACATCTTCATATTTTACATTGCCCAGTTCAAAGTTTTGATGATGAAGTATTAAAGATTATGAATAGAAGTGTACCTATGACAAAAGAGGCCTTGAAAATTATGCATACTGTAAGAAGTCTTGGTACTTTAGTAGCAACTAATATTATTATTGATTATACTAATGATGGTAAAAATTACCCAAATCACGATAAGGAGGCATTAGAAAGAGACTTTGATTACTATTCTTGGAATCCATACTTTGATGGTAATTTCGATATGTCTAAAGCAAAACAAAGATTTAAAAAGTACATTGGTTAAAACTTGTATTTCAAAAAAATCTATAGTATACTGTACGTAGTGAGAGAAATCTCATATAATAAAAAAGGGAATACCTAGTTTTGAAGAGTTAGGTACTATCCCAATGCTTGGTTAGTACCGACTTATACAGTTGGTACTATTTTTATTAATATGATTATAATCACAATAATAAGGAGTATTATGATGGAACAAAGATATCTCTCTATTTTTCTCATAATGTCACCTCCTTTCGCTTCTAAAAGCGAAGGAGAATAGTACCTAAACTAACCAAGTATTCCTAATAACTATGTTCGCACGCAAATGGAAAAGAGGTTATTTTATGAAGAAAATTGTGGATAAATTAATTACTAGAAAAGAAACGATAGCTACTATGGAATCATGTACTGGTGGAGGGATAGCGAATGCTATTACCAATATTCCAGGTGCTAGTGAGATTATAAAATTTAGTGCTGTTACTTATTCTAATGAATACAAAATAAAAATGGGAGTAAATGCTTCTACTATTGATACTTATAGTGTCTATAGTAAGGAAGTGGCATGTGAAATGAGTAAAGAAATAAGTCTTTTTGCAAACTCTACTTATGGAGTGGGAGTAACTGGAAAAATTGATAGAGAAGATCCTAACAATTTAAGAGGAGATGTAAATACTATTTTTGTTAGTATTTATAATAGTAATTTAGATAATTATATTACTAAGAAAATAGAACTACCTTTACTTAGTAGGAATGAATGTAAAGAAATCATTATAGAAGCAATAAAAAAGTTATTATTGTCCATTTTAGAATAAGGAAATGCTAGTCATTTTCTTTTTTACTTATCTTTTTAAAAAAATATTAAAAAGTAGTTGACAAAATGCATACATTTTAATATAATGTTAATAACAAGAACGAATGAGTTCTAAAAAAATATAATTTGTTATTAATTATATGTTAATAAGAAAGGAGAAAAATATGAAAGCAGAAATGATAAATATAGTAGAAACTTTTTTAAATGATTATATTGGCGGTGAAGAATTCTATGATGCATTAGATGAGCAAATTAGAATTAATGATGTTTGGTTATATACTATGATTTCTCTTGTAGAAGAAGAATCTTTCGATAAACTTATTGTAAGTGGAAACTTCGGTAGAAAATTTTATAAATTTGTTACTCTAAAAATAGGAAAAGAATTAGCTAGTAAAATATTAGTAGCTAATGGTTCTTTAAGAAAAGGAAATAGTATTGGTTTAGAAAATAGAGATTTTAACGGTCAAAAATTTATTTTTATTGATGATAGCTTTTGGGCAGGAAGAACCCGTAATGCTATTCAAAATTATATAGAAAAAAATAATGGAATACTTACTAAGACTTATGTATTTTATGATGGAAATAAAGTAAAGGATGAAAATGTAGTAAGTTTTTATAGATATTACGATTACCATTAGTTGTGTTGTTATTAAAAAAATGTTATAATGAAAAAGAGGTGGACTATGGAAGATTTTAAATCAGAAGAGGAATTTTTAAAAGCATATAATCCAGATGATTATGAAAAGTTATCGTTAACAACAGATATTTTAATATGCAGTGTATCGAGTGAAGAAGAAGAAAATTATAGAAAGTTAAGTAGAAAATATTTTAGTATATTATTAGTTAAAAGAGATAATTATCCATTTAAAGGAAAATGGTGTTTACCAGGTGGATTTATTGGTATTGATGAAGATTTAGAAGAGGCCCCAAAAAGAATATTAGCAAGTGAAACAAATTTACATGACATTTATTTAGAACAGTTATATACATATGGTAGTGTAGATAGAGATCCTCGTATGAGAGTTATTAGTACTTCTTACATTGCGTTAGTAGATAAAAATAGATTGCAAGATAAATTATCTCCTAATGCTTCTTGGTTTAATACGACTGTATTAGAAGATGATAAGGAAATGCAAGTAACATTAGATAATGGAGTAGAGACGATTCATTTTACCATAAAGAAAACGCTTAAAGGAAAAACTTCAGATCGTTATAAATTTTCCATTGCTAAAAATGATAAATTAGCATTTGATCATCCACTTGTGATAGCAGCAGGTATTTCTAGATTAAAAAATAAAATAGGTTATACTGATATCGTATTTAATATGATGCCAGAATACTTTACATTAGGAGAATTACAACAGGTATATGAAGTAATTTTAGATAAGAAATTATTAGATCCAGCATTTAGAAGAATTATTGCTAATAAAGTAGAGAAGACTACGAAAGTTCAAAGTGGTGGAGGACATAGACCATCTGCTTTATTTAGATATAAAAAGAAGAAATAATATGGATAGAACGATTAGTAGAGTAAAACTTTTTGTTAATGAGAATGAAGAATCTTTAGCATTAAAAAGAAAAGTAGAAAATTGTTTTTTAAAATATCATTTTGAAATTGTAGAAGAGGATTATGATTTAGCAGTAGCGATAGGTGGAGATGGCGCATTCCTTAGAATGATGCATCAGACTGGTTTTAATAGTAAAATTTATTATATTGGAATTAATAGTGGAACATTAGGCTTTTTACAAGAGATTAAACCGGATGAAGTAGAATTATTTACTGCTAGAATCCATAATAATGATTTTAAATTAGAAGAAGTTAGTATACAAGAAACTACCATTACAACAAAAAAAGAAAGTGATACTTTTTATTCTCTAAACGATATTGTTATTAGAGATAGGGATTTAAATACTGCTCACTTTTCTTTATATGTAGATAATAATTTACTTGAAAATTTTGTAGGGGATGGAATCTTAGTTTCTACTTCTATTGGCTCAACTGCATACAATTTAAGTTTTGGTGGAAGTATTGTTTATAGTGCATTACATACTTTGCAGATAACGCCAATTGCTCCACTCAATAGTAAAGTATATAGAACTCTTCAAAATTCTGTTATTATTCCAGAGGATAAAGAAATAAAAATGATTCCGACGGGCAACACTAATTTTGTTATCTCTATTGATGGAGAAAATAAAATTTATAAAAATGTATTAGAAATAAAAACGAGAATTGGTAGTAAAAAAATATTTTGCCTACGTATGAATGAATATAATTATTCTGATATTATTTATGAGAAATTTTTGAAGTAAAAATTGAAGTTTTTCTATCTTCAATTTTTTTAGTATAATGAATTAGGTGATAACATGATTTACTATTTTTTAGTTATGAATATTTTATCTTTCCTATTATTTGGAATTGATAAGAAAAGAAGTATAAAAAAAGAATACCGCATTCCTGAGAAAGTATTATTCCTAATTACTTTCCTAGGAGGGGCATTCGGTTCTTTATTTGGTATGTTTTTCTTTCATCATAAAAATAGAAAACTAAAATTTTTATTATTTATACCACTATGCTGTATTTTATGGGGATTCTTTTTTCTATTTAAATAATCCTTTAAAAATAGAATTACCTATTTTTCTACCTAATGTGTTCATAGCAGAATTAGTAGCTTTATCTACTGCTTTTTCAGCTTTAGATTTTTTCTTTTTTGTACTAGATTGTTTTTTTTCTAATTTTTCTTTTTCCTTTTGTTCAAGAGCTTCTTGCTCCTCTTTTTGTTTCTTTTCCATTTCTTCTTTTAATTTTTCATAGGCAGAAATATTATCTATTTTTTCTTCATATTTTCCCTTGAATAAACTTTTACCTATTATTTCTTTTCTAGTAGTATCTTCAATGGTTCCCATTTTGCTTTGAGGAGGTAAGATAGTAACTTTATCAACAATATTAGGTTCTCCTTTTTCATTTAAGAAAGATACTAGTGCTTCTCCTGTGCCTAGAGATTGGATAGCTTCTTCGGTATCAAAATTAGGATTTACTCTAAAAGAAGAGGCAGCTGCTTTAATGACTTTTTGTTCTGCTGGAGTATAAGCACGT
The DNA here is from genome assembly GCA_910589375.1 of uncultured Bacilli bacterium. Lineage (GTDB taxonomy): Bacteria > Bacillota_I > Bacilli_A > RF39 > UBA660 > UBA5578. The sequence continues at coordinate 628,712 of CAJUTK010000001.1, forward strand.
AAGGCATGTTGAACACGATTTCCTAACTGAGATAAAACTTCATCAGGAATATCTTTAGGGCTCTGAGAAATAAAGTATAATCCGATTCCTTTAGATCGTATCAATTTTACAATTTGAATGATTTGCTTAATCATATAATCAGGCATTTCTTCAAATAAAAGATGGGCTTCATCAAAGAAGAAGACAATTTTAGGTTTTTCTAAATCTCCAACTTCGGGTAGTTCTTTATATAAGTCATTTAATAACCATAGTAAAAAAGTAGCGTACAAGTTAGGTTTTTGAAATAATTTAACGGCATGCAAGATATTAATGTATCCACGTCCATCATTTTGATCAAATCTAATAAAGTCTTTAATGTGAATAGAAGGTTCTCCAAAGAAATAATCTCCACCTTGTTCTTCTAATACTAGTAAATTTCTTTGAATAGTACCAATACTTTGGATAGATACATTTCCATATTCTAATGTATAAGAACTTCTATTATCTCCAACATATTGAAGGACTAGACGTAAATCTTTTAGGTCTATTAATTCCCAGTTATTATCTTCTGCAATTTTAAATACTACTGTCAAAACTCCTTCTTGGGCTTCGGTAAGCCCTAACATACGAGATAGTAGGGAAGCACCAATATTCGAAATGGTAGTGCGAATTGGATGACCATTTTCTCCATAGACATCCCAAAAGTGAGTAGGGAAAGATTTAAATGTAAAGGTTTTTAATTCTAAATTTTGAATTCTGCTATCTATTTTTTCGTTAGAGGAACCTTCTATTGGCATACCTGCAAGATCTCCCTTAACATCTGCTAAAAAGACAGGTACACCAGCATCAGAGAAGCTTTCTGCCATTACTTTTAAAGTGATTGTTTTACCACTGCCACTAGCCCCTGTAATTAATCCATGTCTATTAGCCATGTTTGTTAAGATACAAAACTCTTCCTTATTTTTTCCAATCAATAATTTATTATTACAAAACATAAATGTGTCCTCCTAGTGTAAACTAATTATATCATGAAAGACAAATGGGAACAATATGTGTTATAATGAAAAAAATAAGGAGGATACTATGTTAACGAAAGAGGAACAAGCAAGCGTTTATCATGCTTATCAAGAAACAGTGAAGCTTACAGAGGGCGCTAAATCATTTATGCATATAAAGTTTAAAGAATTTTGTGAAATGTATGCATTTGCAACTGAAAATATTAGAGGGTATCTTTCTAAAATGCCAATTAAAGGAAAAAAGATATTAACTGTAACAGCGTCTGGGGACCATTTAATCAATTTAGCTCTTGCAGGTGCAACTACAGTCCATAATTTTGATATTAATAGGAATGTCTATTTCATGACTCAACTTAAATTGGCAGCTTTAAAGACATTAAGTTATGAAGAATATTTATTATTTTTTACTGCTTGTAAAGATAGTAGAGAAGAGTATTATGGATTAGTACCTATTCAGAAAAAGATTGATGAAAATCCACAGGTACTAGATTATAAAACTTATTTGCGTATACGAGAAAATTTAAAAGAAGATTGTGCTTTATATTGGGATATGCTTTACGAGGAATATCATTTTAATGGAGTTTCTTTAATGAAATCGGGAATTATTCGTGGAGTAGATAGAACTTCAGCAGTCTTTAATAATCTTTATTTACAGAATGAAAAAAATTATAACCAAGCAAGAGAATGTATTGATAAGGTAGACACTAAATATTTTGCAATGGATGTATTAGAATTACATAAATTAGAAGATACGTATGATTCTATCATTCTTTCTAATATTTATGAATATGTGACAGACGAGTGGTATGGTGGAATTAGTGAAAACGCTTTTACTCAATACGTAACAGAAGAGTTATCAAAGAATTTAAATCCAGGTGGCGTGATTTCTATTGCCTATCAGTATCACTATAAAACCAAAAATCAAGCTTATAAACCATCTTTAAAGAATTTATTTAAAGGCAGGTATGCAATAGATAGAAGGGAAGCTTTAGAAAAATTTAAATTTAAAAAGATTTTAGTACCATCTGTTGTAAGAGAATATAGAAATAACGCTGAGAAGGATTGTATATATTTATATGAAGAAGGAAAAACGAAATAATTTTTCTTTTTTTATGAAAAACTATTGACAAGCGTATATATCTACACTTATAATGATAATGCTGGCGGTGATAGTATGGAAGTAGCTAATCCTAGATATCGAAATCAAGGTGTGCATGTTGTAAGTGCGATATTTACAGTGGATAAGGGAATTACAAAAGTTTTACTTATTAAAAGAAAATATGATCCCTATTCTGGAATGTGGGCGCTTGTTAGTGGAGCTCTCTATAATGATGAAGAACTTCTAGATTGTATGAAGAGGGAAGTAAAAGAAAAAACAGGAATCGAAAATATTCATTTAGAATTGTTTGATGTTTTTAGTAAGGTAGATAGATCTCCAGCAATGAGAATGGTAGGTATTGCATATTTAGGCATTATTAATAAGAATAAATATGAACTATTAAAAGAAACTTTACGTACCATTGATGCGGAATGGAGAGATATTAGAAATATTCCTGAACTTGCTTTTGACCACAATGAAATATTAGTAAGCTCATTGGAAGTTCTAAGAAAACGAATTAAGGAAACAGATTTATTAAGAAACTTGTATCCAGAAGGATTTACGATGCCTGAAATACAAAAGGTTTATGAAAGCATTTTAGGAAAAACATATGATAGAAGAAATTTTCGTAAAAAATTACTTAGTACTGGAATGATTGAAGAAACAAATAGAGTTGAAAAGTTTAGTGGAAATAAGCCAGCAAAAATATATATTTTTAAAGATAATATTGAAGATAGAAATGTATTTTAATACATTTTTCTAATCTTTATCGATGTGTAAATATATACACTTTAGAAGGAGGGTAAATTGATATATTTTTTAAGACATGGTTTAGATGATGAAACTTATATTGGAGGGTGGAGTGATGTTGATTTAACGAGTACTGGAATAGAACAAGTTAAGGAAATCGTTTCTGTTATCAGTAAGTTTCCTATTAATAGGATTGTTTCTAGTGATGTAAAACGAGCTAGAACAACGGCTGAAATAGTAGGAACTGCACTTAATCTTCCTATTGAATATTCTGATAAATTTAGGGAATTAGATAAGGGGTTACTTACTGGATTGAAAGTATCAGAAGCAAATAGTCGCTATCCTAAATATAAGGATAGTATTACGATAGATATGAGATATCCAAAAGGAGAATCAATGATGGATTTATATGAGAGAGTGAATCTTCTTCTTGGAGAAATAGAAGGGTGGGATGAGGTATTAATTGTAACACATAGAGGTGTTATCAATATGGTTTATTTTTTAACACAAAATAGATTACCAGATATGGATAAGAGTCAATTTGGAGTAACTCATGCATCACTACATGAGTATCATCCAAAAGAAAAGAAAATAAGAAAGGTAGGAATTTAATTATGGGACAATTAGTTGGTAAAATTGTACTTACAGGAGGACCTTGTGCAGGAAAGACAACCGCACTTTCTACTATTGAACAAGAATTAACAGATAGAGGTTATCGTGTACTAGTGGTGGGAGAAAGCGCTACTGAATTAATTAAAGGCTGTATTCGACCTTTTGGAGATAAGCCATTTGACTTATTAGACTTCCAAAGACTTATTTTACAGTATCAACTTCAAAAGGAAAAAATATATGAACAAGCAGTTGATATGTTACCAGAGGATGAGAAATGTGTAATTCTTTATGATAGAGGAATCATGGATAATAAAGCTTATATCAGTGCTGATGAATTTAAATTAATTACAACAGAGCAAGGACTTCACGAATTAGATTTATTAGATAGTTATGATATGGTTTTACACTTAGTAACAGCTGCTGATGGTTGTGAAGAGTATTATACGTTAGAAAATAATCAAGCAAGATCAGAAACGCCAGAACAGGCAAGAGAATTAGATAAAAAAACGCAAGATGCTTGGCTTGGTCATAACAACTTAGTAATTATTGATAATTCTACAGATTTTAATGATAAAATTAGTAGAGTTTTAGAAAACGTTTGTCAATTAGTTAGAAGTCCCTATAGCATTCGCTACCAAAGAAAATATTTAGTGGATTTAAGTAATTCTTCTTTAGACATTTTAAGAAAAAAAGACGTCATTAAAATAGATATGGATCAAACCTATTTAGAAGAACCTAGAGAGCACTATGAAAGAAGACTTAGAAAACGTACTTTAGGAACTGAAGAAACTTTCTATATTACTGTACAAAAAAATTCTGGTCATGGATTACATAAAATAGTAACGGATAAAAAAATAACAGAAAAGGAATATATGCGTTTTTTAGAGTCTCCCATTGCAGGTACTTTGAAAAAGGAAAGATATACATTTGTCTATAAAAAACAGTATTTTAAATTAGACATTATTGATGGATGCCCTTATGCGTTATTAGAGGTAAATCCTACTAGATGTGATGTTACTATTACACTTCCACCTTCTTTAAAAGTAGGAAGAGAAGTAACTGATGAGGAAGAGTTTGATGCGGGTAATCTTGCTAGAAAAAAGAATTTAGAATATGTAAAAAAGTAGTTGTAATAGATAAAAAGAGTTTTAGAACTCTTTTTTATTTGGATATCAAATATAATTTAATAAATGGATTTTCTATAAAAAAGAATAGTTTTATGATAAAATAATACTATAGGTGATAGTATGGATTATAAGTATAAAAGAGGACAAATATTTGGAAAAAGACTAAAAGTCCCTAAAAATATATTAGCAGGAGTTTATAATTGTACACTTTCCTTTAGTGAGTTCATGGAATATGAATTAGAGGATAAAATCCCTATCACTTGTTTGGCTATTGAAGATAGACAAATTGTTCAAAAATTTGGAATAGAAAAAGCAAAAACATTTGATTGGGAGTTACTAGATAAATATGTTTTTTATACTAATGTCAATTTTAAAACTTTCTTAATGCAATGCTCTGAAACAGATGAGGATATAAATGAGAAATTAAATGAAATAGCTTCTGATAATTTAAGACCTATCGATTATTCTAAAAGACTTCAAGCCTTATATCCTGATAGAATGATTTTCTCTATAGATGACTACCCCCCAAATCAAAGAAACGTTATAAAGCGTTTTAATAAGGGTGAGGTATCATTAGTAGAAATCATAAGAAATTGGGAATTGTTTAAAGATAATGACTTAAGTATTTGTTTAAAAAATGATTCTTATAATGTAATAGGTATTACTAGTAGTGAATTAAAAACTTTTATGTCGACTTTTCAAAATTTTGTTCATTTGATATTAGAAACAGGTCCTATTTACTCTTTAATCCAAGAATTTAATTCTTTAAGTGGGCAGGAAAGATTAGAATATATAAAAAAGATAACAGATAGCGTTTTAGAAAATACAATAAGAATAGATAGATATCACTCAGCTCTTGAACTATCTAATGAAGAATATAAACAATTATTTCAATATTCATCAATGCAGGAGTATTTTAAAAAGGCATCTCCTTATTCTGATTATTATATTGATAAAATATTTGAAGAACTAGGAGAGTTACCACATGATTATATCTTTGATATACCTATTCCTTTTAACGTTTTAAAAAATTCAGATGTATTAAGTTTTATCGGTATTTATGGACTTAAAAACACGGTTGATTTTGATAATGAATGTGGTCACTTTTTTACAAAAGATGAATGCAATATGCTTAAATTAATGTATGAGATGTATATGCACTATGGTGGAAATGAACATGACCCTAACAAATACATTTATACTAGGAATCCATATGATGAAAACGGAAATTATGTTGATCGATTATATACCAAAGATGAATTTTATGAAGCAATAAAAAGAATGGTAATTTATGGCCCAAGTAACTGGGATTATGCTTCTAAAGCACCTGATTATAGAAGTATGACAGGAGAATTTAGAGTAAGAAATGCTTCTTTGTTTATTTCTGAACAAGCACCAGAGGAATTACAGAAAGAATTTTATACAAAAAATATTACTCCACATCTGTTAGTTGAACATCCTGATTATATTCCTTATTTAGAAGGTAAAGATTTAAGTTCTTGTTTTAGAAAAAGAGATGTTTATGTAGAAGGCTCTAATAGTCTATATGGTTATGAAAATTTTTATAATTTTCTAGGTGAAAAATTAAGTTTTCATGAAGTAATGGACTTTATTACAGAGTATAGTGATGTATTTGATATTGTATTTGATAGAAGTATAAGTGAGATTTATCTATATGAAATAAGATTATCAAAAGAAGATACTATTCAGGAAATCAAAAAAAAGGTGCATACAACTTTTAAGAAATTTATTGTTGAAAAAGGAATTATATATCCAAAAAATATACCACAAAATTTAAAAGATCAATATCCTTCTATGTTTTTAAGTATAGATGCTCAAAAAGAGTTACAAGAAGCTTTTTATAATAGAACAATTACGAATGATTTTATATTATCCAATCCTGTTTATAGGAAATATTTAAGAAAAGTTGATTTAGAACTCCTTTATAAATATATGCCAGTTAAGGTGAGTAGAAATGGAAATGTAAATTCTTATATTAATTTAACAACAGCAATTGAACAAGTTTTTGGTAGTGAGGATAGTTTTGATATTATGTTACAATATGGAAAATATATCGAAACTGTTTTTGAACAAAATCGTTTATGTGAATTTCAACTTCATCCAGAGTCTTCGAAGGATGAGGTATTAAAAGAATTAGATTCTGTGATTTTAAAGGTAATTTTAGAGGGGGTAATGAAATATGATGAAAATATGCCAAACCACTTTAAAAGTGCTAACCCAACTTTATTTTTAGATTCCAGTCTTCCTCAAGATATGCGTGATAAATTTTATGATAGAAAATTTACGATAGATGATTTTTCTTCTAATCCAAGTTTACTAGACTTATTTGCTGATACAAATATTGTTTGCGGATTTCCAATGAATTTGTCTTGGATGATTCCTTTATTTAATGATTTAAAAGATTTAAAGGAGGCAAATCATAATAGACTAAAACTTATGGAAGCCTATTATAAAATTAAGGATATTCCTCTACAAAGTGTTTTTAGAGAATGTGTTATGGAATTTGAAAATAATCTTAATATGGAAAAAATAGAATGTTTATCTGAAGTTTTAGAAAGATTATCCTACTCTAATTCTAGTGAAATATTTGCTTTTAGAAAGGAATTGGCTGTACAGCTATTAAAAACGGAAAATCCATTAGAGAGCTTAGACAAAGTAGAAGAGATATTTATCAAAAATAATATTCCAATTGTAGGAAAAATATATTCTTGCTTTGAAATACTACATCCAGATTTCCGAGGATTTTTATTTGATGATAATTCTATGGTATCACCAGTATTACAATCTTCTTCTACAATGCGTAAAAAAACGATTGTTTTTGCAGATTTAATAAAAGCCTCTTTTGGATCAAATAATAAATCAGTTCTTTCTTATTTAAATAATATTGAAATTGGTTCTAGTTTATATGATAGTATTAAAAATGGTAGTAGAAAGTATGATGCACTTACCGAGGAAGAAAGGCAAGAATTGGCTACTTTTAGTAAGCATTTATCTACTCTTTATAATAATACTTTAAAGGGAAAAAAAGATGATAATCAGTTTCAGGTATCTGGTGATGTTATTTTAGATATTCAAAAATTATCTATCTTATTATCCCCAAATGGAAATTTAGATTATAATTTAGCTGATAGAGTGATTCGAATGTTTTGTGGATTTGCAGGTATTAATTCCTTAGAACAAGCTAAATATTATATTCATACGAAAGTGGATACTGCTAATTCTAGAAATAGGGAATCTGCTAAAAATGATATGACATTAGAACAAGGAGATTTTATAAAGGGAATCGGTAGTATAAAATATTTACACAATATTCTTCAAAATGGAAGTGTTTCTAAAGAGTTTTTAGATTCTAGTGCAGGTAGTGATTTAACACCATTAGATACAGATATATCTATGATTTTATCAGATGGAACAGTTTGGGAGAAAATGGCAAGGACAGCAGCCTCTAAGTATGGACCTATTTGGTTTGTACTTAAAAATGATGGTCGGTTTAATATAACGAGAACGAAAGAAGAAACAGTAGAGCAATCAAAAGATATATCAAAGATGGAGACTTTTTATACAGGAGTATTGGGTAGTGATCATTATGGAATTCGTACTGGATTTGCTTCTTCTGAAATAAATTATATAGTCATGGAAGATTATGATCGAAGAGTAGGGTTAGAAATTGCTATGAATGGATTTTATATTCCTGTTGTTGATAAAGAAGGAAAAATAGTTTTTACTCCAAATGATTATGATAAAATTCGAGAAAAAATGAGTGGATTAACTTATTTTGGAGAAGATAGTTATCATTTTTCTGATCATTTAGTTACAGAAGAAACAGAATATTTTGCTTCTAAAATAGAAGAGAATAATTATGAGGTTCAAGGAAAAAGAACGCAAATTAATGAAATGATAAGATCATCTTTAGAGGAGTTAGGGTTACAGTTAAAGACTACTCTAGATGGAGATTTAACAGAAGGATTTGTTGAAATCATTGATACAGGATCAACTGGTCGTGGAACAAATAAACCAGGTGATGGAGATTTTGATTTTATGATGAGATTAGATAAGATTATATTACTTAATCCCACTAAATTAAATGAATTAAAACAAACGTTATTAAGAAGATTAGGAAAAGAAAATTCTTTTGAAATAACAGATTCTGGTGATTTTCGTTTAAAAAACGTTTTATTACCATCATCTATTGCTGTTGATATAGATATCACATTTACTGAAAAAACGGATAAAGTATCTTATTCTACAGATATGTCTATACAAGATAGATTATCAACTATTCAAAAAACAGATAGTGAAAAATATAAATATGTAGTAGCGAATATCTTACTTGCTAAAAGAGTATTAAAAGAAGCTGGTGCTTATAAACCGAATCGTGGAGAAGTTCCGCAAGGTGGCTTAGGTGGAGTAGGAATAGAAAATTGGATTTTACAAAATGGAGGGTCTTTTATTGATGCTGCTACTAGTTTTGTAGAAAGTGCTGAAGGAAAAACTTTCCAAGAATTTCAAGATAGTTATCAAGTTTGGGATTTCGGAGATAACCATTTAGCGGAAAAAAGAGGAAAATATTCTCATGATAATTTTGTTGCTAATAACATGAGTGAAGTTGGTTATCAGAAAATGGTTCAAGCTTTAAAAGAATATTTAAAAACTGCTCAACTTTCTCAAATAGAAAGCATTCATAAATAAAAAGAGGAACTTGTTAAAAAATGATTTTTATGCTATGATGAGTGGGTCAAGAAAACTTGCATAAAAAGAGGAATATTCAATAATCGCATGTTGAGTGTTGCCAATAGATTGGGTACTACCTAACGGAAAGTAGGATGTGATAAAATGAGCAGAGAAGAATTAAAAGAGTTAGTTGAATCTTTAAATTTCTCTAAAGATGACTATTATATTTTAGGTAGTGGTAGCTTATTATTGTATGGAATTCGCGATATTGCTCATGATTTGGATTTATGTATTTCAGAGGAATTATTTGAAGTGTTGAAAAAGCAAAATAGGATTGTAGAGGGTAACGCAAATGATTGCGGATTTTATCCTCTTGCTTCTAATGTAGAAGTTGTTGTTAATCCTAAACAAGATTTTGATAGAGACTTTGTAGATGGTTATCCTGTAGAAAGATTAGAGAAAATATTAGCATTTAAAGAAAACAGGATGAAAGAAAAGGACCAAGTGGATATTGTAAAGATAAAAAAATATCTTGCTCAAAAATAATGCACATTTTTTTCAAAAAATGTGCATTATTTTAAATACATGATATAATAATTAGTATTGATGAGGATGGTTATATGGAAAAGATTATACTAGTAGATGGAAACAATTTATTATTTAGAAGTTATTATGCAACTGCTTATAATGGTAATTTTATGAAGAATAGTAAGGGATTTCCTACCAATGCATTATTTGGTTTTACCAATATGATGAATAAAATTGTAGAAGAAGAAAAACCAACGAGAATTATAGTTGCCTTTGATAAAGGGAAAACCTTTAGACATGAGAAATATGATTTTTATAAAGGAGGCAGAATAGAGACTCCTGATGAATTAAAAGTACAGTTTCCAATTGCTAAAGAAATGTTAGGGTATATGGGAATTAAATATTATGAGATAGATAATTATGAAGCAGATGATATCATTGGTACTTTTGCGCGCATTTGTGATGAAGATCCAAATTATATAGGAACTATTATCAGTAGTGATAAAGACTTACTACAATTACTTTCTAATCAAGTAGATATTAAACTATTAAAACAAAAAGATTATATCCGTTATAATCCTAAGACATTTAAGGAAGCTTATGGGATTGAACCTATTCGTATGATAGATTTAAAAGCACTTATGGGAGATGCTTCTGATAACATTCCAGGGGTAAAAGGAATAGGGGAAAAGACTGCTTTAAAACTATTAGTAGAGTATGAAACATTAGATAATTTATATGCTCATTTAGATGAAATTAAAGGGGCTACTCATGATAAGTTAGAAAGTGGCAAGGAAAGCGCTTATATGAGTTATGAAATTGCTACTATCGAAAGAAATGTTCCTATGTCTATTAATATGGATGATATTATCTATAAAGAAGAAGATACCGATAAATTAAATGCTTTATATGAAGATTTAGAATTCTATTCTTTCCTAAAAAAGAGAGAAAAGAAAGTGGTAAAAGAAGATATTTCTTATCAAGTATTAGAGGATACTAGTATATTAGATAAAAAAGAAGAATTATCCATCTATTTAGAGACAAAAGAATCGAACTATCATCATACCGATATTATTGGTATGGGAGTATATGATGGAGAGTCTAGTTATTTTGTTCCTTATTCTGTATTAAAAGAAAACCCAATATTCCTAATGAAAGCTAAAAAGAATACGTATGATGCAAAAAGAGTAATAGTTGCTTTAAAATGGCATGGTATTTATATTGATAATATGGAATATGATACTATGATAGCAGCTTATCTACTTGAGTATAATCAAAAGGAAGATATTGCTTATTTGGCAAACGAACTAGGGTATGCTATTCCTTTTAGAGAAGAGTTATATGATAAGAAAAAAGGCATAGATGAAAAGAAAATAGAAGAAGCATGTGTATTAAAAGCAAAATTTATTCATGATACCAAAAAAGAGTTATTAGAATTTTTAGAGAAAGAAGAGATGCTAACTCTATTTTATGAAGTTGAAATGCCTTTATCTGGTGTTTTGGGTCGTATGGAGTATAATGGAATCTGTGTAGATAAAAAGAAACTTCAAGATATGGGAGAAGAAATTCAAATTAAGATAGAACTTATTCAAAAAACAATCTATAATTATGCAGGGTGTGAATTTAATATTTCTAGCCCTATTCAGCTAAGTGAAGTTCTATTTGAGAAATTAGATTTACCTCATGGAAAAAAGGGAAAGAACGGTTATTCTACTGCTGCTGATATTCTAGAAAAATTAAAAGATAAACATCCAATTATTCCAGAAATATTAGAATATCGTATGCTTACCAAATTACATTCTACTTATATAGAAGGGCTACTTGATACGGTAATGCCGGATGGTAAGATTCATACCATTTATACACAGACATTAACACGTACTGGAAGGCTTTCTTCTATTGAGCCAAATTTACAGAATATTCCAATTCGTCATGAATATGGAAAATTAATTAGAAAGGCTTTTGTACCAAGTCCTGATTCCATTATTGTAAGTAGTGATTATTCCCAGATAGAACTTAGAATACTTGCTCATGTAGCTTCTATTGATACGCTAATTAATGCTTTTAAAAATAATCAAGATATTCATAGTAAAACAGCTAGTGATATTTTTAAAGTAGAGGAACAAGAGGTAACGAAAGATATGCGTAGAATGGCTAAAGCTGTAAACTTTGGTATTATTTACGGAATTAGTGGATATGGTTTATCTGAAAATATTGGTGTAAGCCCAAAAGAGGCAACTCAGTTTATCAATAATTATATGGAAACTTACCCAGGTGTTAAAACATATATGGATGAAACTGTTAAGCAAGCACACAGTGATGGTTTTGTAAGAACAATGCTAAATAGAAAAAGAACGATACCAGAGTTAGAAAATAAAAATTATATGATACGTAGTGGTGCAGAGAGAATGGCACTTAATACACCAATTCAAGGCACTAGTGCGGATATTATTAAGAAAGCTATGGTAGAAATTGATAAAGAATTAGTGAATAAAAAGATGCAATCAAAAATGATTGTTCAAGTACACGATGAATTAGTATTTGATTGTGTAGAAAGCGAATTTGATGCGTTAAAAGAACTTGTTACTAGAGTAATGGAAAATATTATTACCTTAGATGTTCCATTAAAGGTAGAAATAGAATATGGAACAGACTGGTATCAAGCTAAATAAAAAGGAGAGTTGAGATTTTGCAACCAGAAAAAATAAACAAGAAAAAACTGGTATTCAAAGTGATGTTTGTGAGTGTTTTCACAAATATCTTTTTGGCTATATTAAAAATTATAACAGGAACGATTTTTTCATCCGTTGCGTTAGTAGCAGATGGTATTCACTCCTTCAGTGATTTAATTACTGACTTCTTTGCAATTATTGGAAGTCATTTTGCCCAGAAACCTGCTGATTTGGAGCACCCTTTTGGTCATGGTAATTTAGAGTATTTAACAAGTTTAGGAATAGGTTTAATGGTCTTAATAGTAGGAGTTGGAGTTATTTATAACTCTATTACAGGATCTTTACAAGTTCCTAATACACTTGTTATTTTAGTATCTATTTTTACGATATTGACGAAATTATTATTATCTACTTACATTTTAAGAAAAGGGAAAAAGTATCATAATTCTATTTTAATTTCTAGTGGAAAAGAAAGTAGAAGTGATGTTATTAGTTCTATTGTGGTACTAATTTCTTCTATTTTAATTCAGTTTCAAGATAGGGTATGGATATTTTCTTATGCAGAGAAAGTATCGGCTATTATTGTTGGCTTATTTATTCTTTTTGTAGGTTTCAGCATTATGAGAGATAATGTTAGTATCTTACTAGGAAGACAAGAAGAAAATGAAGAGTACATGAATAGATTAAAAAAACTAGTATCAAAAGAAGAAGGAATTGTTGATGTTAAAAATATGGTATTACTAAGGTATGGACCAGTTTCTACTTTGAATTTAATTGTGACTATGAATGGGGATATTTCTTTAAGAGAAGCTCATGAAAAGGCAGATATTTTGGAAGAAAAAATAAAGAAGTTTAGTCATTATATACAGTATATTCATATTCACATAGAACCGGAAATGGTAGTAGAGCAGCAGTTTGATAAAGAATAGTTTGCGAAAATAATTATCAGCTGGTATAATACTGGCTTATGGGGGACTTAATATGAAAAAAAAAGAGCAAGAATTAGTATTAAAAGAATGTGATGAAAAACTTGCAGAAATAGATTTAAAAAAAGAACAAGCTGATAAAGCATGGGAATGTACTTATAATAGCAAGTATAGAATTCCTTTTGCAGTCGTTGATTTGGCAGATAAGGTTGTTACTACTAAAATAGGTGGTGGAATTTTAGTGGTTTCTGGTGCAGCGATTTATGTTTTAAGTCATTCCTGGGCTCTTACAGTAGGTGTTCCGTCTGGATGTGGCTTAGTAGCAATTTTAGGAAATGTTTCTTTGATGGCAGCAAATTTCAAAAGAAGAATGGAATATTGGGAAGATTTAGGATTTCATGAAAAATTAAAAAACAAATTAGAAGAAGAACGTTATCCTTACCAACTAGTATCTGATTATTTAAGAAATGGGAAAAAGTTTTTATTACATCAGTATCGACAAAATTTAGATGTTGCTACAGTTAATTTAGGAACTGATGAAGAAAGCGATGAGTTTGATTATTTAGACATTGATACTACGAATTTATCACCACTTATGGTAAGAACAATATCGAAAATGAAAGATGAAACATTATCGTTAGCAGAAGCAGAGAAATCCGCTTTACTTGTGGATATTAATGCTATGCATACTAGAATTGTAGAATCAGATTTTCCAGTATCTTTCTTACAGGAATATCAAAAGGTATTAACTAAATATGCTCCACCAGTAGAATCTACGACATTGACAAGTAAATAAAATAATGATAAAATAGCACTATAAATTGATGACGAAGACTAGTAGCAAAGATTAAAATTTTAAGAGAGTTCATGGTTGGTGAGAATGAATAATGGCGTTTTTGTGAATCTACTTCTGAATGAAATGTAAACATTTTCGGGTAATTCCGTTATCATAAAAGAGACCAAAGTAGGATGGTACCGTGCATTCGCACTCCTATACTTTTGGTCTTTTTCTTTTTATGGGATGTTTGAAAGAAAGGAAAGATAATATGATAGATATTAAATTAATTAGAGAAAATAAGGATTTAGTAAAGGAAAATATTAAAAAGAAATTTCAAGATGATAAATTACCACTAGTAGATGAAATTTATGAACTTGATTTAGAGTATCGTGAAGTAAAACAGAATATGGATACAAAACGCGCTGAAAAAAATAAATTAAGTGCGGAAATTGGTGCTTTAATGCGCGATAAGAAGATTGAGGAAGCAAACGAAATTAAAGCAAAAGTATCTACAATGGGTGAAGAAATTGATGCCTTAACCAAAAGGGAAGATGAATTAAGTGAAATCATTAAAACAAAGATGATGAGAATTCCAAATATCATTGCTGATAGTGTACCAATTGGTAAAGATGATTCAGAAAATGTAGAATTAAAAAAATTTGGAGAACCAGTAGTTCCTACTTATGAAATACCATATCATGCCGATATTTTAGAGGCATTTAATGCTTTAGATAAAGAAGCTAGTGGAAGAACTAGTGGTAATGGTTTTTACTATTTAATGGGAGATGCTGCAAGGCTATCTTCAGCAATGCTAAGTTATGCACGTGACTTTATGATTGATAAGGGATTTATTTATTGTATTCCACCATTTATGATTAGAAGTGATGTTGTAACTGGTGTTATGTCTTTTGCAGAGATGGATGCTATGATGTATAAAATTGAGGGCGAAGATTTATACTTAATTGGTACTTCAGAACACTCTATGATTGGTAAATTTAAAGATCAACTTTTGAAACCAGAAAGTTTACCAATTACGATGACTTCTTATTCTCCATGCTTTAGAAAAGAAGTAGGGGCACATGGTATTGAGGAACGTGGTATTTACCGTGTTCACCAATTTGAAAAACAAGAGATGATTGTTATTTGTGAACCAGAAGAGAGTGAAGAATGGTATGAAAAGATGTGGCAATATACTGTTGAACTATTTAGAAGTTTAGATATTCCAGTAAGACAGTTAGAATGTTGTAGTGGAGATTTAGCAGATTTAAAATATAAATCTTGTGATATTGAAGCATGGAGTCCAAGACAACAAAAATACTTTGAAGTGGGAAGTTGCTCTAACCTAACAGATGCGCAAGCAAGACGTTTAGGAATTCGTGTAAAAAGTGATAAAGGAAACTATTATTTACATACCTTAAATAATACTGTACTTGCTTCTACTAGAGCTTTAATCGCTCTTTTAGAAAATAACTATCAAGAAGATGGTAGTATTAAAATACCAAAAGTATTACAACCTTATATGGGTGGTAAAGAAATTATTAAGTAGAAGAATATAGAGATACTCTATATTCTTTTTTCTTTAAAATATGTTATACTTAATATAGTAGGGATGTGTGATACTGTGAGTAGAATACTTTTTTTCATAATGCTATTAATGCCAACGGCGGTATATGCTAGTAATGGTTCTCCGTCTATTCCTCTTTATATGGCAATATTTCTGGAGGCTTTTATAACAATTCATATGTCTTTGTTTGTTATGATGCCCATTTCTAAAATATTTGGAAAAGACAATTACAAAAGTTTGTTCTGGAAACTATTTATTGTAAGAATTATTTTTTTACTATTAGTAGATATTTTGATTACGCCAGAAATAGTAATACTTGATTTTTTTGCACTATTTATAGGGGATTTTTTAGTAGTACCAATCTGTACAGTTATGAAGAAAGCTTCTAATAGGGCTTTAGTTAATAAATTGGTTTATAGTCATGATTCACTAAATTCTAATCCAATATTACGGTGTGAAAAGTGTGGTATGGAGGTAACTTTAGATCATAAGTTCTGTTCAAATTGTGGAAAAACAATTACCAAGGATACTAGCCCAATTGTGAAGACTGATAAAGAGTATTTATTATCAGAAAGAGAAATTTTGAGGGGTATTATTCTTGAGGAGATTAAATTACAGGGCGAAGATGAAAGAAAGCTTATTAGTAAGGCTGTCAGTATTAAAATGGCAATTTCTTCTATTGTATTTGGAATTTTTACATTAATAGCTACTTCTTTTTACTTTTTTAATTATTCAATTTGGATTAGTATTTATATAGAGGCTATAGCATTTGGAATTTATTTAGTATTTAAAAGAGGTATGACAACTGTAGACTTTTTAATAAAAGATGCAGAAAAAAATCCAGATAAAAATATCTCTGAACTTGTTCAAAAGGTGATAGAAAACAAGAAAACTGCATCTATGTCTAGTCATTTTCAACTAGTTATTATTCTTTTAGTTTCTATTATGATACCTTGTTGTTATTTTTACCAACCAAAAAGCTTTTTTACAAAATATGAAGATGGATATGCTTTAATAAAACGTACACGAGGAATTAAAGAAGAATATAAATATGATATTCCGAAAGAATATCATAATAAAAAAGTTATTGTTATTAAATCGAGAGCATTTGAAGATTCTTCTATTCAAAGGATAACAATACCAGAAGGCATTCAGAAAATAGAATCAGAAGCTTTTGCTTACTCTGATATTAAAGAAATAGTAATCCCTTCAACCGTTTTAGAAATTGGGGATAATGCTTTTCAAAATTGTAATAGTTTAACAAATGTGATTTTGCAGGAAGGAATAGAAAAAATAGGGGTAGGAGCTTTTCAAAATGATATTAATTTAGTAGAGATTTCACTTCCTAATTCTTTAGAATATTTAGGAGAAAGTTCTTTTTTGAATTGCAAATCATTGACTTCCATTACGATTCCTAATAAGGTTACTAAGATTTATCGAAATACATTTAAAAATTGTACTTCTTTAAATAAAATTCATTTGCATGATGATATTACATCTATTCAAGAAGGGAGTTTTGAAAATGTTAGTAGTTTAGAGAGTTTAACGCTTCCTTCTAGAATTACAGAAATTTATCAAAATACATTTTCAGGATGCAGTTCTTTAAAAACTATATATATTCCAGAAGAGGTAGAAATAATAGGAGAAAAAGCTTTTTATAATTGCACTAATTTAAATTATGTTTATCTTTCTAAAAATGTAAAGAAAATAGATTCTTATTCCTTTAGTAGATGTTATTCTTTAAAAGATATTACTGTTTCTAATGGAATTATAATACATGAAAATGCATTTCAAGAAAGCCCAACTTTTATTTATTATCATTAAGGAGGATTTATGATTACCCAAAAACCTAAAACATATAATGAAATAGTACGATTAAAAAAATGTTATGCATTTACAAAACAGTTTGCTAATATAACTGAGAAAATGTTTAACGATATGTATGACTTTTTAGGACAAGATCCTAATAACCAAGTGGTTACTAGTAATCAAATGTTACTGTTTCTAGATTCTGATAATAATATCGTAAGAACTTATTCAGTAGTGCCTTCTAAGTAAATAAAAAAGCAATCTTTTAGATTGCTTTTTTTACCATGTTTTCCCATAGTAATAACTTCCGTTTATAGAATTTTCAAAATACTGTAGTTTATCTTGTCTATTTTGATTAGCCTTTTGTCTATTTTCCTTCAATTCTTCCTCTATATTTTTTTCTTCTTTTTCTTCTGGCTTTTTATTTTCTTCCTCTTCTTCCGGTTCATTTTTATTAGTGTTCGATTTTAACTGTTCTTCTAGCTTCTTAATTTCTTCTTTTAAGTTTTCAGCTTTTTCACTGTTACCATTATTGTCATTTTTATTAGCACAATTATTTTCATATAAAACATTACGTGCTTCTTTTAACTTTGATAGAGAGTCTTCTCTTTCATTTATATCTATGGTAGCAATTATTGTAATGGATAAATTTATTTGTATGTCGCAAACTCTTTCTTTTGGTGGATTTTTCTTTAATGCTGTTTTATATTTATCAATTGCTTTTTGATACTCTTTGGTTTGATATAGTAAATTACCATGATTATAATAATTAATATAAGGTTCACTGATATTAGCTATATAAAGAGATTCTACTAAGCTTGTATCATACTTTTGTTGATAATAATCTTTTATAATAATTTGATTAATAAAAAAAGTAGAAAAAAACTTTAAGAATAGAATGCAGGTAATAAATAAGAGTACTTTTATTCCATTTTTCATTTATATACTCCTTTATAATTTCTATAATTGATTAGTAATAATAGTAGGAGAGGTACCATAAGAAAATAATAGGTATCTTGGTAGGAACTTTTATCAGAATCTTCAAAAGAAGAAGTAGATAGTTGTTTCAATTCCTTTACCTTTTTATAAATATCTTTTTCTTTTTCAATATGAATGTAATCTAAGTTTAAATCTTCAGCAATCATTTTTAAGTTTTGTTCTTCAATTTTAGAAATTGCTTTGTCGTTTCCATAGTTATCCATAACATATTCTCCCCAAAGACCTTTTTCACCGATGTTCATGGTTCCACCCGTTTTACTTCCAAAACCTAGTACAGCTCCTTCGGTGATAAGGTTACGAATATCTAGGAAAGATTCTAATTTTTCATCTTCTCTAGTAATTTCCCCATCACTAATATAGAAAAGAACTTGTATTCTTTCTTTTTTTTCTTTAGAAGATTTTAAACTATTTATCATATTTTCTTTTGGAATGTTTAAAGAAGAACCTGCTGCATAAAATTCTGCCTTTGGCTGAATAATAGCTATTGCTTCTTTTACCATAGTGGTATCTTTTGTATAGGGAATAGAAATTTTAGATGTATTATCAAAAGTAATAACCGAGAATCTAGCACCTTCTAAATTATCGATAATATAGTTACTGATTTCTTTGACACCTTCTAATCGTTCCTTTTTTTCATAGTCATTTGCAACCATACTAATAGATTGATCGATAACGAATAAAATATCTAGATTATTAGAGGCGACAAGAGATTTATTAGTTGGAATCATAATTCTTAGATTTATTAAGAAAAGAAGTAGTATCATTCCTATTTCTAAAATTCTACTTTTCCTTTTGCTTTTAATAATAAGATAGGTTATTAGAAAGATACAAATGATGATCATTAACCATATTGGTATTATTGGAAACATTTTCATAAATTCACCTTTTGATTTAATAGGATTAATAAGATAGTAGAAATCAGTAGGACAGTAAAAGGAATTTCAGGAATATCTATTTTTTTAGTTTCTACTTTTCCATCTAATAAAGATTTACTTGTCTTTTCAATATTATTAATAATATCTTCTATATTCGAAGAATTCTCACTATAATATTTTCCACCATTTTTTTCAATAATTGATTTTAGACTATTTTCATGATTTTCCTTTATTCCTTTTGTACCAATTGCAAATACTAAAATTCCTTTACTTTTTGCTAAAGAAGCTGCATTTTCTAAGGAAGTAATAGGCTTTTTTCCATAATCATCATTGTCAGTAGCTAAAATGATAATTCTAGTTCGATCCTCTTCTAAATTAGAAAAATTATAGATACAAGAGGCAAGTCCATCTCCAATAATGGAACTACCTCTTTCATCAGCGTTTTCTACTGTTCCTTGCTCTATGTATTGAGTATAATAGGTATATTCAGCATAAGAAATGTTTCCACTAGTGTAGTCTTTCATCCCATTGACAGAAAGATTAATCCCTTTTTCTACATTTTCTAGTATCGATAAAACATATTCATAATCATCTGTTAATGGTGTAAGAGTAACCGATGTAGTATTGAAAATAGAAATAGCGAAGCGTTCTCCTTTTAAAGAAGTAACTGTATTTTTAAAGTGAGTAACTAAATCTTTATCTAATTCATAGACAGAGGATGAGATATCCATACATAAAACAATATCTCTATTAGCTTCTTTGAATTCTACTTTTTTTACTTTATAAGGTCTAGAAATTAAAACAGAACATATGAAAATGGAGAATATACATAAAGATTTTATTGCTATAATGATTCTCTGATAAGATTTTATTTTTTTTTGAAAGCGAGAATTCCTTTTTAGATAATGTGTATTCGCAATCTTAGTACCACTTTCGTAGTTCTTCTTTTTTCCTTTTATTAAAACCATATAGAAAATAAAAACTATTATAAGTAGTATTAATAAAATGGGATATCTTACTTCCATACTTCCATTACCTTTCTAGTTTTTTCAATAGAGGAGATAATATCTCCTTTAGACTCTCTTGAAAATTCAGGACTATAGTATTCTTTCACCAGCTCATATAAAATAGGAATATTTATATTTTTAATATCTCCTAATGTATAATTTTGAACTTTAATATTTGTCATTTCATAGATAAACATTCTAATTAATTTGCTTAAAGATTGATAGGCTTCTCTATTAGAAATTATATTTTTTTGAATATTTACAAGTAATTCGTTTATTTTCTCTATATAAAAATTCTTAATAGCATTTTTATCTTTTTCATTTGGCGTTATTATAACAATCTTTTTCTTTGCATCTTTTTTCTTCTTTCTAATAAATAAAATTAAAATAAGGAGAAAAATAATGATGATTAAAATAAGAATAGGGAAAATAGAGTAAGAAAATGGGTTACTTAATTCTGTTTTTAATTCTATTTCTTGATTAATGTGTGTTTGCATATTTATGCCTTTCTAATAATTCTATTATTTTTTGTGGAATCTCATCAACACTATTTACTGTAGTTACACTTACTTTATTTTTTCTTAGTTTATTTTCACTATTGGTAAAAACTTCTTTTTTGATTTCTTTTTCTAAGGTATATAGTTCTGCATCTTCTGTAATAAAACTTGGAATATAAGATTTATTATCTAAATCAAATCCTTTTTCTCCAAAGAAATAGGCATCGCTTATATTAATTAATAGTACATCGTGAATTGCACTTAATTTTTTTATTGTTTTCAGAGAAATCGTTTCCATTCCCTGTAAGTCCGTAATGATAAAAATAATCATCTTTTTAGTAATATACTTATATGCATATTCTAAAGATTTTTCTATTCCTTCTTGATTTTCTACTGTAGCATATTTGTCAAAGTCGGTTAGATATTGTTCAAGATTATATAAGTTATATCGAAATGGTTTATAGGTAATGCGGTCCTGTTGGTTGTAAAGCATTCCAACATAATCTCCATTTTTAATGGCTAAATATCCTATAGTTCCTGCTGAATATAAGGCTACATCTTTTTTAGAGTCTGATATATTGGTATCTCCATCCATTTTTATTCCTGTATCCATTACTATAAGGATATTGTGTTTTTTTTCAGCATTGAATTGTTTCACTAATAGGTTAGCACTTCTAGCACTTGCTTTCCAATCAATATCTTTGACATCATCATTAATTACATATTCTCTTAGATTTTCAAAATTCATACTTTTTCCACGGTAGACAGATTTATAACTTCCATCTAAGATATTACTACTTTTTTTATTAGAATAAATAGATATATTGGCTTTTACTTGATTAATATATTTTAGATTCATGGTGTTTGAATAGCTCCTACAATGGCATCTATAATTTGTTCTACGGAAACATTGTCCGCTACTGCAGAAAAGTTAAGAGATATTCTATGCCTTAAAATGCTGTATCTTAAAGCTTTTACATCGTCTGGAGTTACATAGGTTCTTCCATTTATTAGTGCAAGTGCCTTAGAACATTCCATAAATGCAATAGTTCCTCTCGTACTAGCTCCTAAGTGAATATATTCTGCTAATTGTTTATCAATGAAGTTTTTAGGGCATCTAGTAGCTAATATGATTTGAGCAATATATCTTTTTATGGATTCGTCAATATAGACTTTTTTTGTTAGATTTTGTAAAAAATGAATGTCGTCTAAGGTAAGAATAGCTTCCTTCTTTGAGAAAATCTCTTTTTCAATTCTATTTAATATTTCAATTTCTTCACTGACAGTAGGATATTCTACGGTTTCTTTTATTAGAAAACGATCTAATTGGGCTTCTGCTAAAAGGTAAGTTCCTTCTTGATCAATTGGGTTTTGTGTAGCTATGACAATGAAAACTTCTGGTAAATTATATTTTTTTCCATCTATGGTAATCTGTCTTTCTTGCATTGCTTCTAAAGTGGCACTTTGTGTTTTAGCACTAGACCTATTAATTTCATCTAAGAGTACAAAATTGGCGTGAATAGGCCCAATTTTTGTTTCAAAACTGTTGTTAGAATAATTAAAAATTTGTGTTCCTATAATATCACTTGGAAGTAAATCTGGAGTACACTGGATTCTAGAAAACTTACCTGATACAGCTTCTGTTAATACTTTAGCAGCTGTTGTCTTAGCTAATCCAGGAACAGATTCCAGTAAGATATGCCCATTTGCCATTAAACTAATTAATAGGGAATTTTGAAGTTTTTCTTGACCAACAATTTTTTCTTGGTAATATTCTTTTAACTGTTTAATAATATTTTTGCTTTTTTGTAGTTCTGTTTCTTCAATTCCTGATTTTTGTTCATAATTCATAATTCATACACCTCATATCCTTTTACTATGTACTATTATATCCGAATTTTTATGAAATCACAACAACTTATGTTATAATGAACTAGGAGGGTTATATGAAATTAAATTTTACAGGAAGAGGGGCGATGTTATATCCACAAGAGGGAAATACTGCTGCTTATTTTGAAAGTGATAATGCATTCTTTCTAATTGACTGTGGAGAAGACGTTGCAGCTAAATTGATTGCAGATGAAAAATTGAATAGGGATAAAGAATATTATTTAATGGTTACACATACTCATTCAGATCATATTGGAAGTTTGGGGACTTTGCAACAATATTTATATTGGTGTTGTGGAAAAAAGCTAAATATTGTAATTTCTCCTCAAATGAGATATCAAGAGGAACTAAAAAAAATAATAGATGGATTTGGACTAGTTTCAGGAACTTATTCATTTGTTAGTGAAGAATCTTTAGATAATAAGTTTCAAGAGTTTCATTCTATTCGATATGTAAGAAGTAATCACGGGGATACTCCTTTAGCATCTTGCGCTATTGTAATTGGTAGTAGTGAAGGAAATATGCTTTATACTGGTGATATTGCAGATGATGCAATTCTAAGAGGGTTTATTACTTATAATGGGACTAATAATATTGATAGAATATATACTGATGTTAGTTTAACGAATAGTCCTGTTCACTTATCGTTAGAACAATTAAAAGCAGCTATTCCAGATGAATTAAAATCAAAGGTTTATTGTATGCATATTAATGATGGTAGACTTTTGCCATTAATTGTAGAAAGTGGATTTCAGGTGGTTTCTACTACTCGTGATATGGATTCTTTGACAGTGGAAGAATTAGAAAAAATGCTGTTACGGTTACAATCTAAAACCGAGGAAGTAAAAAGGGAAATAGATAAAAAGAAAAATATAAAACAAAAAACAATATAATTTAGGTCTTGATATTTTCTCTTAAAAATGGTACTCTTAAAATGAGGAGAGGAGTTAGAATATGAAAAAGTATTTAATGACATTGTCAGTACTATTAGTTGCTCTAGTAGTAGTAACTGGTTGCGGAGATAGTGGTAAGAAACTATCTTGTAAAGGAAAAGAAGGAGACGCAGACACTGAAGCTATTGTTACATTCAAAGATGAAAAAGTTAGTGCTATAACAATTAAAAGTTCAAGTGAAGCATCTTCTAAAGAAGAAGCAAACGCAGCTAAAACTTTATTAGATACAACATATGGTCCACAATTTGAAAAAGTTGAAGGTGTATCTTATAAAGCTGAAGTAAAAGACAAAAGAGTTACTATGATTTTAGATATTGACATTTCTAAAACATCTGATGATATTAAAGAGAGCTTTGCTACTTCATCAACTACTTATGATGACATCAAAAAAGAGTATGAAGGCAAAGGATATACTTGTAAATAAAAAGAGTTTATTACTCTTTTTTATTTTCCTTTTTTGATATTTATGGTATTCTTATTAAAGATAGAGGTGTAATATGAAAAAGATTTTAGTCTTCGTTTCTTTTTTCTTTTTATTATCAGGATGTACTAGTGAAAAGACATTAGTTTGTACTACTACTGTACAAGAAGATCAGAAGATAGATATAAAGGTAGTCGCAAATTGGAAAAATGATAATTTAGAAAATTTTCAATTAGAAACAGTTTATTATTTAGAAAATAATCTAACTTCGAAACAGCAAGAGACTTTTAAAAGTTATATAGATGAGTCTATGTCTTCTTGGAAGAATGAATCGGGAGTAAAATATCGCTCTTCATTAGAAAAAAATCGACTGAATTTGACATTAGAAGTAAATACTTCTAATGGAATGAAGGCATTAGAAACGTTTTCTATTACTGAAAAAAATTCTACTTATGAAGGATTTAAGAAATCATTAGAAGAACAGAATTATGTTTGCAAATAATTTTGAAAGAGTTATTTAAATCCTCTTTTCTAACTTGATATTTTTTCTTAAAAATGTTATTCTATAGAAAATAGAGGAGGAATAAAATGAAAAAGAAAATAGTGATGATGTCATGTCTTTTTATGACATTATTAGTTCTAACAGGATGTGGAAGTAAAAAGCTAGTTTGTACATTAACAGAGGAGGGAAGTTCTCTTAAAGCTGTTACTGAGTTTAAGGATAAAAAAGCTGTTACTACTACAGTAGAGACAACAGAAGAAGCAGCTTCTGAAGAGGAAGCAAAACAGTTGAAAGAAACTTACGATGCAATGCTTGGCCTTATGACAGATGAATCTGTTACTATGGAAGTAAAGGTAAATGGAAAGAAAGTTACTTTAATTGCTACTTTAAATATAGGGAAGATGACAGATGAAGATTTGCAAGAAGAATTTAATGGTGACATCTCTTATGATGCAATGAAAAAATATTATGAAGCTGATGGCTATACTTGCAAATAGTAAAAAATGAGGCTTAGCCCCATTTTTTTAATAGAGGAGGAAATAATGAATAATCAAGGAGGAAATCAAGGCTATCCATACGGTCAACCTTCCAATTTTAATGGGAATCAAGGTTATCCATATGGACAAGGTATAAATCAAAATGGAACGAATACTAATCTAGGAGTACAACCTAATGTAGAATATCAACAACCTATGAATTATCAACAGTATCAACAAGTACCAAATGGTACTGTTCCAGGAAACGAAAATAATACTAATAAAAAAAAGAGTAAGAAAATATTCGCCTTTGTTGCTATTGCAATTATAGTAATAGCAGCAATTTTGGTATTTATATTTTTATCAGGAGATAAAGATGGTATAAATGGTCAAAAGAAAAAGCGAAAAGAACCAACTATGAATCGTACGATAATGATTTATATGGTAGGTTCTGATTTAGAGACGAATGGAAATGCCTCTGCAGAGTTAAATCATATTCGACCAAATAATATTGATTTAGAAAATAATAATATTATTATGATAGCAGGTGGCTCAAAAGTATGGGGAAATAATTATATTGATCCTAATGAGACTTCTACTTATCAGCTTAAGGAAAATGGTTTTGAAAAGGTAAAACAAGATGGTGTAAAAAATATGGGAGATGCCAATACCCTTTTAGATTTTTTAAATTATGCTTATGAGTTTTATCCAGCTAAAAAATATGAACTTATTTTTTGGAACCATGGTTCAGGGATTGTAGGACTTGAAAGTGACGATATTTATGGCGATATGTTAAATTTTAGTGAATTACAAATGGCATTTAGTAAAAGTCCTTTTAAAGAAGAAAAATTAGATTCCATCTTATTTATCAATTGCTTATTAGGTAATATTGAATTAGCAGGAGTAATTGATGATTATGCTGATTATATGATTGCTTCAGAAGAAATTTCTTATACGCATCCTTTTGTAGATAAATTTAAGTTTTTTGAGGAAATTACAGTAGAAGATAATGGATTTGAATTTGGCAAAAAGTTTGTAGATAATTTAACTAGTAACAATTTCTTAAATGCGAATGCTAAGTCTTATAATACTCCAACGACTTATTCCATTATCGATTTGTCAAAAATATCTCAAGTAGAAAGAGACTTAAACAATTTTGTAAAGGCTATTAATTTAAATCAGGACTATGAACAGATAGCTCTTTCTAGATCTAGTATGTTTCAATATGGAGGAGAATATTTAGAGTTTGATATGATAGATCTTTCTTCTTTTGTATCAAAACTACAGGCTTTAGCGCCTACAGAAGCATCTAAACTTATATCTTCATTATCAGAGGCAATTGTTTATAATTATTCTTTAGATTCTACTTCAAAGGGATTATCTGTATATTTTCCATATAATGCTGAAAAGAAAAATGTAGATTTCCAAATTAAATTATTAGAGGAATTAGAGAATAGTAGTGCAAATGACTATTTAGCTTTTATTAAAAATTTTGATTTGTATCGAAGAACAAAAACATCTTATTCAATGGATCTAACAAATAATAAAGTAAATACTTTATCTGGCGATTTTTCTATGCAATTAAGCGAAGGACAGCAAAAAGATTTTGCAAGTGCTTCTTACATTATTGTAAAAGAAAGTACTAAGGGAAATTTTACTCCAATTTATTTTTCAGATAATACTACTTTAGACTCTAATGGAAAATTAAAAGCTAATTTTGATGGAAAAATAGTAATGGCTTTAGATACAGTGAGTAACCAAATGCTTCCTATAGTAGCTTATGAAAAACAAAATGGAACTTATATGACCATGATTCAATTAGAGAATACAGATAAAGGAATAAGTTCTAATGCTAATGCTTACATTTCTTTTCAAGGTGGAGATGGAAAAATTCATTTAGCAGTAGAGAAAGTGGATAATGAAAAGTTAGAGATGCAGTTACCTGATATGTCTATTTTGACTTTAGAAAATTATCAAAAACTAGTATTTACAAATCATGATTATGCTATTTCGAATGGAAATGGTGGGGTTTCTAATAAATGGACTTCATCTGGTGAGGAGCATAAAGTAAATGCTTTAGTAAATCACTATAAGATTCAAAAAGTAGATATTGATAGAACAGCAAAATATTATTTTGCATTTAAAGTTCGAGATTTATCAAATGAAATAACTTATTCAAAATTAGTAGAAATAAAATAGGGTTATCCTATTTTTTTCTTTTGATTTATGTTACAATAAAAAAGAATAGGTGAGTTTATGAAGAAAGTTTTATTAGGGGTTAGTATGGGGCTTTTAGCATTAATAATTGGTATTTTTACTAACCATTATTCTCAAGAAAAAAATTATTATTTTAGAGATAAAACATTTAAAGATATAGAAAATATTCCTCTTACTAGTGAATTTTGCCAACTGCGAGATGGCAGTATTAATATGTCTAATAGTTTAACATCTACTTCTATTATTTCTGATAATACTTATGTTTGTAGTAAATTAAATACAAAAGAACTCGCCAATCAATTAATTCAGGAAGATTCTCTTTCTCAAAAGGAAGGATGTCCTTTAGAGATTACTTCTATTGAAGAAACTTTAATTCAGAAATATGGAATAACAGCAGTCAATTTATGTGAGATGGATGTGGAGTTTGCAAGAGAGTTAGAACAAGTATTTGAGAAAATTTATAATGAGTATCCAGCTGCTAGAGGATACTTAACAAATATTACTTTAAAGAATGAGAGTATGATTAGAAGTGGAGTAATTGCTTCCTTTTCTCCTATATTTACATTTGCCGATATTAATGATTCTAAGTATCAATTAGTCGTAAAAACACAAATGTTTTTAAGCTCTTCTTACTTTTTAAATAAGGAAAGATTATCAGTAGCTACTCACGATGCTTCTGTGTCAGGTCATTTTCCTAAAAATGCGACAATTTATTCTCCAATCGCTCATGAAATGGGGCATTATTTATCCTTTGTAGCACTTTTAAAAAGTTATGAAGTTGATTCTATTTTACTAATTGATAAAGATTCCTATTCTACTTTATTAGAAATAGGTGTAGAGTCAAAGTCTGGAAATTTTTCTCGTTCTATTCTAGAAGAGGCATATCAAAAATATAAAGAGGATACTAATACGAATTTATCATTAGATGATTGGAGAGGAAAAATATCAAATTATGCTCTTGCTAAAGATAATAGTGGAAATTATATTTATGATGAGACTATTGCAGAAGCTTTTCATGATGTATATTTAAATAATGAACAAGCAAATGTTGCTAGTATCTATATCGTAAATGCTTTAAAGGAGAGATTACAATGAAGAAAAAAATTTTAATAGTTGTGCTTTTCTTTTTAGGAATTCATTCCATCTACGCTTTTTTTCTTGACAAGGATAAATTTTCATTCTCTGATAGAGGGACTGAAATAGACTTATTGAGTGCTATAGACGAGCGTTATAGACTTTCGTATCGAATAGAGAATCAGAATAGTGATGTAGCTTCTAAGATAGCGCAAGTTAGTAAGAATATTACTTATTTTCTTTTAAGAAGAGAAAATAGTAAGGAAGAAAGTGCATTAGATTATTACCAAAGATATCAAAAATATTTGACATTTAGATATGCACCAGATATTCCTAAATTGAATGATGGTTATGATACTAATAGTCCAGAGTACAAGGATGAATTAGTGAGTAGTTTTTATGTCCCTAATATGTTTCGATATTTAGATGAATTAGGAATTGAATATAATACAATTAGTAGTATAATGATATTTTCTAGTGGGGATAATTATATGGCTTCTGTGTTTTTACCAGGAGTAAAAATGAAACAAGTGAATCCTAAAAATAAGAGGGAATATCAAACTATTACTACAGATTTAACAATATACTATGTTTTTAAAGAATATAAAGGAGAATATAAATTATATTATTTAAAAGGAGAAACAACTGATTCACTTAGTCTTTATTTTCATGAATTAGAAAGTAAAGAAAAATCAAAAATAAAAACAATTATGAGTCCTTATAAAGAAGATTTTAAAAATGTATATAATTATCACAATTTAGATAGTATAACTAATATTCAAAAAGGAGAAATAATAAAAAGAAACGAAAATAGTGTTGTGATGCTAAATTCTTATTACAATAATAATTTATTAGCATCTGCACATGGATTCTTTTTAAAAAAGGGAATTTTAGTAACAAGTTGGAACTATTTTGAAAAGTCACTAAATGAAGCGCAGTATGTTATTATAAAAGATGGAAATGGCAATTTTTATGACTTAGATGGTATTGTTACTTTAGATATTCAATCAGATATTGTTATTTTAAAACTAAAACAAGAACTTGGATCTCCAGTTACTCTTAGTAAGAAAAATTTAGCATCAGAAGATGCCATATTTACACTTAGTAGTAAATCTGGAATTGGATTTGTTTTACAGTCAGGAATCCATCTTTCTAAAACAGGTCATTACCATAATCTTTTACCTCTTTTAGAATGTGATGCGGGTAGTCCTTTATTTAATTATTATGGTGAAGTTGTTGGTATGAATACTGATATTTCTACAAATACTAGTATATCTACTGCTATTTCGATAGATATTTTAAAAGAAGTTTTTGAAAAGTTAGATGGTGTTTCTTTTTCAGATATTCCTTCTATTCCTTTTCAAACACTAAAAGAAAAATACTATTATAGAAATTATCAAGATGAAGTTATAAAAAATGATATTTCTGAAGATGTTTGGAAAAAATATTCAAAAATAGGGAATATTGAAAATACGATTTCTTTACAATTGATGAAAGCTAGTTATCATAATGGAATACTGAGTCTTCGTTATCAAAATGATACACCAGATTATATTCAAAATTTGCAATTATCCAATGCTTTTAGAAAAGAATTAGAAAATAGTGGGTATGAATTGATATCAAAAAGCGAAGATAGATATGTGTATCAAAATGACGAATATAAGATTATTATTATGTCACAGTTTCATTATTTGATTATTGTTATGGTGAGTTTATGATTAGATGGTTAAAAGAATATAAGGTAATGATTTTTTCGTCATTATTAACAATAGTAGTTGGACTTATTGTTTGTTATTTTTGTTTTTCAAAGCATTCTCTATCTATTTTAAAGTATGAAAATGACAATTATTTTTTTCAGTATGATAATAGTTGGAGTTTGAAAGAAAAAGAAGAGATGTCTGTCACTTTAGAAAATGATAGCAGTAGTATTTTTATACAAATGATTTTGTTAGATGATATCTATCAATACAAGTCATTAGAAGAAATGAAATCACAGATTCTTAGAGATTTAGGAAAGCAGAATAAGGATTATCATCTATTGGCAGAGCAATTTTTAAAAATTTCTAAAAATCATTATGAAGGATATAAAATTCTTTATGAAAAGGAAAATACGCAGGCTTTGGTTATTGTTATGAAAGAGAGAGAGAAATTAATATTTGTTTGTTATGAAGCTAATAGCGATTATTTTGATATTCTAATAGATAGTGTAGAGGCCATTTTGGAGAATTTTACTATAAAAGAAAAAATAGATTCTATTGATAGCGAATTAAATATTGCTACATCGCAAATTCCATGGGAAGAAAATGATTTGTCTCTATCAAGTGGTTCAGATTATGAAATGGCGAATGAAAATTATCTTTTGAAGTATAATATTCCTTCTAATTTTCAAGCAACAAGCCTAGATTCTAGTCATGCAACTTATCGATATTTAGGATTAGATGGAAAAAAAGAAATCACTATGAGGATGAGCATATATAATACGAATATTTATTCTTATTTGACAAGGGGAGATTTTAAGTCTGTTTATAATGTTTATCGGGAAAATCCTAATAGTAATTTGAAAGAATATTTAGAGAAATCTTCTTGTAGCGGATACAATTGTTACATTTATCAGGTAAATTATCAATCACTTGATGATGTAAAGACACAATCTATCGTGCTTATTTATGAGATTCATAAAAATCATATTTTAGTAGTAACAATAGATGCAAGAAATATAGTTATCCCTAGATCACTAATTGATAGTATTAAAATAGAATCTATTCGTAATTATGCAATTTATACGAATACAAAAGAATTAGAAAAAGCATGGCAATTTGATTTAAAGATATTTACAGACACGAATTATAATAATATTGAAACGATTACTTTAAATTTACCAAAAAAATGGGAAGAAATAGCATCTTCAAAAGGTTCTAATATTTATCAAACTAGGGAATTTGGACTTGACTATTTAAAAGATTTGGATTATCATCAATATAGTATCGTATATAGTTATTCTAGGAATTATTACGATGATTTTGACAAAGGATTATCTTCAAAGGTTGAGATTGTAAATAATTCTATTTCTACTTATTCTAAATATGGAAAACATGAGAAAGTAATTTTTAGAAGAAAGATAAATCTCCATAAAAAAACGTTTTATTATTATAGTGGTGGTTATACTGATGTATCTGGTAAGTATGTAGAAATCCATTTGCTTTATGTAAAAACAAATAGTGGAATTTTAGAAGTCAAAATTTATGGAAATGATGTTAAAGTAAGTGAATCCTTATTTGAGGAGATTACGGACTTTGATATAAAGTTAGAAGAATAGAAGGAAAGAGGTAAAATTATGAATTGTAAAAAATGTGGTTCTCCATTAGGACCAAATGAAGTTTTCTGTAAGGAATGTGGTACTTCTGTAGATACTTTAGTTCCAGGAACTCCTGGAATTACTCCAAGTGCTTCCCAACAACAGACTCCTGTTACTCCAGTTACGCCAGTGTCACCTGTAGCTACACCAGCTTCAGTTCCAACGGCTGCTCCAGTAGCACCAAATGGTGTACCTAGTATGCCATCACCTATGATGGGACAACCAGTTGGCAATGCTCCTGTTCCACCTGTATCACAAATGGCTGGAGCACCAATGCAACAACCACCAGTAAAAGAGAAAAAAGGTGGATCAAAGTTTATTGTTGCTATTGTGGCAATACTAGCTATTGTAGTAGTGGCAGCAGTATTATATTTTACAGTATTTAATAAAAAAGAGGATAAAAATCCTGCAAGTAATTCTAATACTACATCACAATCTAATACAAATACAAACAGTGCAAGTAATTCTAATACAAATTCTAATTCTAATGTAGCGCACAATAGTACATTCTCAATTAATCATGGAGGATATACATTTAAAATACCACTACAATATAAAACACAAGTACAAGGCGAAAACTTAGTAATAACAGATGATGTTAATTGGGCTGTAGCTGTACAACCTTTAGCTGCTCCTTATGAATCTTTAGTGGCACAAAAAGAGACTTTAAAACAAAATTTAATTTCTTCTGGATATATAAATGTTACTGATTCAGAAGAGACGGTTAATGGAAAATCATATTTTGTGATAAAAGGAACTTCAAATGGTCAAAATGGTATTATTGGTTTTGTTAAGGCAGATGCCGCTTCTGTATTTTTATATGAATTAATTACTAGTGATAATACTTATGGAACAAAGTATTTAAGTGTATTAGATAATATTTTTAGTACAGCAGTTGCAGATAATAATGGTTTTGGAATCGATGTATCTGGTAAAGATCTTAAATCTATTTTTATGAAATAAAAAAGAAAGTCTATGGCTTTCTTTTTTCTTCTATATATTTAAAATTTTGTAATAGGCGATCATTATGGGGGGATATTGTTAGAGCTTCCTTTATACTAGCGTAAGAAAATTCATACAGACCTTGATTGTAAAAGGCAATTGATAATACATCATAGATAGCCTCGTTTGTGCAAAATGATTCATTTATATAACTTTTAGGATTTTTTTTGATAGTAAGAGCCTTTAGACAATTGATAATAACATTTTCCCAATTGTTTTCTTGATAGGCAATCATTGCTTTTTCCATAAAAGGGTCTCTAAGATAAGGTGCTTCTAGAATAGCTTTATCAGCCCAACTGTTAGCTTCTTTATACTTTTTTTCATTTAGATAACATCTTGCAATAAATCTCATAGAAGCACATCGTTCATCTTTCCAAGTCGCTTTCTCAAGTTTGAGGTGTTTTTTTAATGTTTTAATAGCTTTTTTATAGTAACCATAATACATGTATTCCCTTCCTAGATAATGCATATTTCTATCATCTAATGGATCTTCTTTAACAGATAGTTCTAATAGAGGTAAATAGGAACTTCTAGATTTTGTTGCATCTGGGTAATGATTGATAGTAAGTTTTTCTAATGTTTGAGTGATTTCTTGTGTACCTAAATAGGATAAAACTTCATGGACTGGATGGGTCCAACAATAATCTTTTCTACCATGTATTTTGTTAGCAAAGAAACTAATAATTGGTCTATTTATAGTATCTAACTTCCAATTGTAAGTATAGAAAATTCTTGTAGTAGTTGGATTCCAATTTTTTTCTAGTATTTCTCTCCATCCTGGAACAAATTCTTCGTCTAAATCTGTACAAATACAGATATCAGCATCTTCTGGAACAAGGGCTAGAGACTGATTTCTAGCAACATCAAATCTCCAAGGCTTAATAATTTTAGTTGCTACATGAACTCCTTTCTCCTTTAGAAGAGAAATTGTATTATCAGTAGAACCAGTATCTAGTACATAGATTTCATCGGCATCTTTCATAGATTCATACCATCTGTTTACAAATTTTTCTTCATTTTTACTAATAGCGTATACACATATTTTTAATTTTTGCATAAAACACCTAACTTAATTTTTTAATGCTTAGTGTAGCATTAACACCACTACCTAGAGTAATTCCAACAGCAAGCAAAGCAGAAATAGCCATATCGATTACATCTCCAGCAGCTAACGTAACAATTACACTACCACTAAAAATAGAACCTACACCAACAGACAGTGCTCTTGAAATAATTGTACTAGGAATATTTGTTCCATTATTTCTTACTGCAAAAGTGACAGTAGTAGCAAGTGCTGCGGAAACGTTACTATAATAATTAATTTCATAGGTACCAGCTTGTGAAACTGTAATACTATTAGTAGGTGTATAAGTAGTATTTAGATTGGGCATATTGTTTGCTAGTGGGACTTGAGTTTGAGTACCTAAACCAATATTTAAAACTTGTGAGGTATTATTATATTTTCCACCATATGCGGCAAGTCCAGTACTAGGACCAATAGGGCCAGTAGGCCCTGTTGGCCCTTGTGGAATGACAAAGTTTACTAAATAATCTGAGTTCGTAATAATCAATCCTTTCTATCTAATTAACCATTAGCAGGTGTGATTGTAACACTAGCATTTGTACCTGGAGCACCAGTAGTAACTGTTCCAATTGCTAATGTTGGTGCAGGTCCAGTAGCACCATCTAATCCATCTTCACCACTAGGCCCAGTAGGACCAGCAGCGCCAGTGGCACCAGTAGGACCAATTAAACCTTGAGGCCCAGTAGCGCCAGTGGCACCAGTAGGACCAATTAAACCTTGAGGCCCAGTAGCGCCAGTGGCACCAGTAGGACCAATTAAACCTTGAGGCCCAGTAGCGCCAGTGGCACCAGTAGGACCAATTAAACCTTGAGGCCCAGTAGCGCCAGTG
>CAJUTK010000002.1 GCA_910589375.1 uncultured Bacilli bacterium
ACTGGTAAAATTCATAAAATTGGAGAAACTCATGATGGAGCTTCTCAAATGGACTGGATGGAACAAGAACAAGAACGTGGTATTACCATTACTTCAGCAGCAACTACTGCTTACTGGGCTGGACATCGTTTAAACATTATCGATACTCCAGGTCACGTAGACTTTACTGTTGAAGTATCAAGATCACTTCGTGTACTAGATGGAGCAATCGCTCTACTTGACTCTCAAGCAGGTGTAGAACCACAAACAGAAACTGTTTGGCGTCAAGCTACTGAATTTAAAGTTCCAAGAATGTTCTTCTGTAACAAGATGGATAAAATGGGAGCAAACTTTGAATACAGTTTATCTACCATTGATAGTCGTTTAGGTGTTAATGCAAAACCTATCCAATGGCCAATTGGTGCGGAAAGTGAATTCAATGGAATTATTGACTTAGTTACTCGTACTGCTTACCATTATGATGGTGCGCAAGCAGAGGAACCAACTGTTATTGATATTCCAGATGACTTAAAAGATATCGTTGAAACTAAGAGAACAGAATTAATTGAAGCTGTTGCTGAATTCGATGATGAATTAATGGAGAAATACTTAGAAGGAGAAGAAGTAAGTGTAGATTTAATCAAACGTGCAATTCGTAAAGGTACACTTGCTGTTGAATTCTTCCCAGTATTATGTGGTACTGCATTAGGTAACACAGGTGTTAAGTTAGCGCTTGATGCTGTTGTTGATTACCTACCAAGCCCAATTGATATTGAATCTATTAAAGGTGTAGACTTAAATGGAAATGAAATTGAAAGACATCCAAAAGATAGTGAACCATTTAGTGCCTTAGCATTCAAAATCATGACAGATCCATTTGTTGGACGTTTAACTTTCTTCAGAGTTTACTCTGGACATTTAAGTAGTGGTTCTTACGTATTAAATGCTACTAAGAATTCAAAAGAAAGAATTGGTCGTATCTTATTGATGCACGCTAATAACCGTTCAGAAATTGCTGAAGTATGGACAGGAGATATCGCTGCTGCAGTAGGTTTAAAAAATACTACTACAGGAGATACTCTATGTGAAGAAAAGAGTGCTTGTATTTTGGAATCTATGGAATTCCCAGAACCAGTTATCGAGTTAGCTGTTGAACCAAAATCAAAGGCTGACCAAGATAAGATGGCTTTAGCACTTCAAAAATTATCAGAAGAAGATCCAACATTTAGAGCATCTACTAACCATGAAACTGGACAAACTATTATCGCTGGTATGGGTGAGTTACACTTAGATATCATCGTAGATAGAATGAAAAGAGAATTTAATGTAGAAGCTAATATTGGTCAACCACAAGTTTCTTACCGTGAAACAATCACTCAAGCTGCTGAATGTGAAGGAAAATACATTAAGCAATCAGGTGGACGTGGACAATATGGACATGTATGGATTAAATTTGAGCCAAATCCAGATAAAGGATATGAATTCGTTGATGCTGTTGTAGGTGGTGTCGTTCCTCGTGAATACATTCCAGTAACAGATAAGGGATTACAAGATGCTTTAAAAACTGGTGTACTTGCTGGATACCCAATGGTAGATGTTAAAGCTACATTATTTGATGGTTCTTACCATGATGTAGACTCATCTGAAATGGCATTTAAAGTTGCTGCTTCTCTAGCACTTAAAGAGGCAAAGAATAAATGTAAACCAGTATTACTTGAGCCAATTATGAAAGTTCAAGTTATTGTTCCAGATGAATATTTAGGAAACGTAATGGGAGATATTACTTCTCGTCGTGGACGTCCAATGGGGCAAGAATCTCGTGGAAATGCCCTTGCAATTGACGCAATGGTACCACTTTCAGAAATGTTTGGATATGCTACAAGCTTACGTTCTAATACACAAGGACGTGGAAACTTCACAATGGTATTTGACCATTACGAAGAAGTTCCAAAGAATATTGCTGATGAAATTATTAAGAAAAATGGCGGAAACTAGGACTCTAGTTTCCCCATAAAATTAAAAAAACTATTGCTATTTTAAAAGTAATTAGATATAATTATATTGTATGTAAATTAAGGAGGAAATAAATATGGCAAAAGCAAAATATGATCGTTCAAAACCACATGTTAACATTGGTACAATTGGACACGTAGACCATGGTAAAACAACTTTAACAGCTGCTATTACCAATGTATTATCAAAAAAAGGATATGCTGACTTCGTAGATTATGCAAATATCGATAAAGCACCAGAAGAAAGAGAACGTGGTATTACTATTAATACTGCACACGTTGAATATCAAACAGATAAGAGACACTATGCACACGTTGACTGCCCAGGACATGCTGACTATGTTAAAAACATGATTACTGGTGCTGCTCAAATGGATGGAGCTATCTTAGTTATTGCTGCTACAGATGGACCTATGGCTCAAACTCGTGAGCACATCTTATTATCACGTCAAGTTGGAGTACCTCGTATGGTTGTATTCATGAACAAATGTGATATGGTTGATGATGAAGAATTATTAGATTTAGTTGAAATGGAAATCCGTGAATTATTAAGTGAGTACGGATTTGATGGAGATAACACTCCAATTATTCGTGGATCTGCATTAAAAGCTCTTGAAGGAGATGCAGCTTACGAACAAAAAATCTTAGATTTAATGGATGCTGTAGATACTTGGATCGAAACTCCAGCAAGAGATACAGACAAACCATTCTTAATGCCAATCGAAGATGTTTTCACAATCACTGGTCGTGGAACTGTTGTTACAGGACGTGTTGAACGTGGACAATTAAAACTTAATGATGAAGTTGAAATCGTTGGTTTAAAGGATACTAAGAAGACAGTTGTTACAGGAATTGAAATGTTCCGTAAACAATTAGACTATGCTGAATCAGGAGATAACGCTGGTGTATTATTACGTGGTATTTCTCGTGAAGAAGTTGAACGTGGTCAAGTACTTGCTAAACCAGGAAGTGTTACACCTCATACTAAGTTTAAAGCACAAGTTTATGTTTTAAGCAAAGACGAGGGTGGACGTCATACACCATTCTTCTCAAATTATCGTCCTCAATTCTATTTCAGAACTACAGACGTTACTGGTGTTATTGAATTACCAGAAGGTGTTGAGATGGTTATGCCTGGAGATAATGTTGAAATGACAGTTGAATTAATTGCTCCAATCGCTATCGAAAATGGAACTAAGTTCTCAATTCGTGAAGGTGGTAGAACAGTTGGTTCTGGTAACATTTCTGAAATTATTAAATAGTAATGATGAAAATAGAAAAAGAGAATCTTCGGATTTTCTTTTTTTATATGATAAAGATAATTGGTAGTGATGCTAATGGAACAATTAATTAAACAAATTTCTCTGTCCAAAGAAAAAGAGTATTTAATGGTAGAAAGGAAAAAAGTAGTTTAGAAAAAAATAGAAATCACAAATATAGAATCTATATTATTAGATTCTAAAGAAGTAGTGGACATAAAAAAACTCTAGATTTCTAGAGTTTATTTTTTCATCATATTGCGTAATGGAGCTGTATTTCTATAGGCCATATAAAGAGGTCTACTAGTAATTAATTCTAAGTCACCAATATATTCTACTATATTAGAACCAAAACCTAGTCTAAAGTCATTAAGTCCTTTATATTTTTCTGGATCTTTTGGATCAACAATTCCACCTAAGTTGAACAACTCGTATCCTTCATTTCCATATTTTTCCATTAGTTTCCAAATGAGTAAGTGTTTTGCATTCATCTTTTTATAAGTAGGCTCATATCCGTCCATTAAAAGGTATGCTTCATTTTTATATCTAATTACCATAGCGCAAGCTAGAATAATTCCATCTGGATTTCTATGTAATAAGTTAGTAGCGGATACTAATTGATTTTTTAAGCCTGCCAGTTTATTATCTTCTGAAATTTTTCTTGAGATTAAAGTATTATTTGCATTTCCCTGTCTTTTAAATATTTCCTCTGTTACTTTAGAACATCTTATATTTTGAGCTTGTAATTGCTTTTGTACACTTATTAAATAAGCCTTTGTATCTAGTAGGGCAAAATAGATATCAACCATATTTCTTTTGCTATAATGTTCATAAACATCCTGAAAATATTTTAAATCTCTTGGATATTTATCTTTGGTCATTTTGTAGAAGAAAGATAAATTTTGGCTAGAGCCCTTATAGATTCTAACTCCATTTCTATCACTCATACGAATTTTTGTACGAAATTCTTTTCTAACTTTTTGAAACATGATAGAAGAATTTTTATCTAATGGGATAACTGCTTCAAATCTCGGTTTGATGGCTTCAAAAAAACGATTATATCCTAAATGATAATATCCAATTTTCTTTAAAAACTTAAATTTTTTGTCGTAATCTGGTAAATCGATTATTTCTGTTCCATTATTTTTAGTAATGGATTTTCTAATGATAGGCGCGATTTTAATTGCCATAACACTTTTCTTTTTTAAAAACTTTTTGATTTGCTTAGAAAATGTTTTTACTAAATTTTCATCTTGATAATCAACTAAATATCCTCTAGGAGCATAGGCGTATTGAAATTTACCAAGTAACTCTACAAGAATTAAAGAAGCTGCTAGTATATTATCATTATCATCAACCATACCTAAATAAAATGTATCATAGTTCTGTTTATTCATTACCATAGCGTATTCAGGTGTTTGAAAAACAGAAGAAATAGGATAGTTGTTAGCAAATGCTTGAAATTCTTCATTTGTTAGTTCCTTTAATTTCATAGTATCCTCCTTTTTTCATTAGTATTAAATTATATCATAAAAATAATAATTTGTCACTTTTTTGTATTAATGTGGCAAAAAAAGGGAATAATAAATGCAGGGATAACGTATTTACAATACCTATAATTTTATGTTATAATTCCTTATAGTATAGGATACTAGGAGGTATATCTATGTATAAGAAAAAAAGTGAAGGATTTACATTAATTGAATTGCTAGCAGTAATCGCGTTATTGGCGCTTGTAGCTTTAATAGCTTATCCTATTGTTATTAATTCAGTTAAAAAAACGGGAAAGAAATTATCTAAAGAACAAATTAATAATATTGAGGACGCAGCCAGAGATTATGCAATTAAACATGGACCAGAGGAGTGCAGTTGCATTTCAATCGAGGATTTACAAACTGGAGGATATTTGGATAAAGGAAAAATATCAGATCCAGATACTGGGGAACAATTAAATGGTTATGTTACTATCGAATGGGTAGAGTCTCAAAGCCAATATAGTTATAAATATGGAGAAAATTGCAATTGCTCTGGTACTTCTGTTGGAGGACAAATTCAATTAGTTTTAAGTGTTGATCCTGGAGTTATTAAAGAATCTGGATGGGCAACTTCTACTTTTGATGTTAATGTAAGAGGTAAAAATATAACTGGATATTCGTATTGTATATCAAGTACAGGTGAGTGTACTCCAAATACAAAAGTAATTGGAACAAAAGGAACAATACCTATAACAAAAGATGGAACCAATTATGTATGTGCACAAGGAACAAATGGTGGTGGAGACGGATCAGTTGTATGTAAAACTTATAAGTTAGATATTTCAGGACCTGTATTTGCGTCAGAGTCTGTATACTTTGATAACTATGGGAAAACTGAGGATTATGTAAATGTGAATTATGGAACAGTACGCTGTGATAAGACAATTAGTCAATTAACATCAAATACAAATAAAGTTAATTGTACTGTAACTAGTGTCAATGGTAAAAAGACAGAAAAAGAATTAAATTTTATACCTAATACATTAAAAGCTGATGTTTCTGTAACTAGCTCTGATACTACTTTTTTAGGAGGAAGTTTAAAAAGAAATAAAGTAAAAGGAATACATATAGTAAATCATAAAAATATACCAAGCGATGCTACTAGTTGGGATGTGTCACATCACCAAAATGGAAGTGTTATGGCATGGTATGGTGCACCTGATTCTAATGGATTATATGATGTATATATTGGTCAAAATGGTGGTGTAGTAGCAAGAAGCGGGGATTATTTATTTTCTTATTTTAATCATGCTACAACAGTGGATGTACAAAAATTAGACACTAGTAGAGTATCTAGTATGTTATTGATGTTTTATGATAGTCAAGCCCCGATATTAGATGTAAGTAATTTTGATACAAGTAAAGTAACAACTATGTATGGTATGTTTTCTAATGCTAAAGCAAGAACATTAAATCTAAGTAATTTTGATACAAGCAAAGTCACGAATATGGCCCATATGTTTAATGGAAGTGAAGCTACAACGCTAAATCTAAGTAATTTTGATACAAGCAAAGTAACAACTATGTATGCTATGTTTCATCAAAGTCAAGCTCAAACATTAAATTTAAGTAATTTTGATACAAGTAATGTGACGAATATGGAGCGTATGTTTTTTAATAGTAAAGCAACAACAATAGATGTAAGTAATTTTGATACAAGTAAAATAACAACTATGTATGCTATGTTTTATCAAAGCCAAGCTCAGACATTAAATTTAAGTAGTTTTGATACAAGCAAAGTAACAAATATGGAGCATTTATTTAATAAATGCCAAGCAACAACAATAGATGTAAGTAATTTTGATACAAGTAAAGTAACAACTATGTATGCCATGTTTAATCAAAGTCAAGCATTAATATTAGATTTAAGCAGTTTTGATACAAGCAGTGTAACGAATATGGATTCTATTTTCAACGCTGCTAGAACTACAACAGGTTATGCTAGAACACAAGCTGATGCTGATAAATTTAATAGCTCTATTGGTAAACCATCTACATTAACATTTACTATTAAATAAATTGTGAAAAGAAAATGATAGGAGAGACGTTATATGAAAAATAGAATAGTATTAGCATTAGCAATCTTACTGTTAGTGATTCCAGTAGGTTGTGGAAAAAAGAAAGAGAATTTAACAGATGCTCAAAAGTTTGCTAAAGAGTACACAAATGTGTCAGAGGATAATGTATTTGTATATAGTACAGTGGATGAAATCATAGATATTTTAGAAAGTGGTACAGGGATTATTTATTTAGGATCTAAAGATAATATATGGTCACAGGCATATGTAAAATACTTAAATGAAGTTGCAAAAGAAGTAGGAATAGAGAAAGTATACTATTTAGATATTATAGAAGTACAAAAAAACAATACTGATAAATATTTAAAAATAGTAGAATCTGTAAAAGATTATCTACAATATGACGATAATGGTGAAAGGGTAATTTCGGTTCCAACTGTAATTGGAATGAACAAGGGATTTGTAGTAGGATTTAATGATGAAACTGCATGGAATACAAAAGGATATAGTAAGCCAGAAGAATATTGGAAAGAAGAAGAAATTTCAAAGTTAAAAAACAGATTAAGCGAAATGGCTAATGCAACGAAGTTTTGCATAGATTGTAATGAGGTCAATAATCCAGAAATTTAAATTAAAAAGTCCACCAATAAGGTGGCTTTTTTAGTATAAAAAAGATTTCTCATGAAATCTACGAGAAACCTTATACTTTGAATAAACGTTGATGAATTCTTATTTTTTTCTTTGTTTATAACTATTGCACATAGTAGATTCTTTATCTTCGTTATGTCCGCAATTACATACTTTAATTTCTTTTAAATTGCATACACAATCATCACAATTACAATGCTTGCAGTCAAATACGTTACATTCGATTTTTTGTGTTTTGTTTTCCATTCTATCACCCATTTATATTTTTAGCATATTTTAATAATTTATACATATAGTATAGTGGTGATAAAATGGACAAGGTAAAAATCGGAATACCAAGAGGAATACACTACTATTATTCTGGAATATTTTGGAAATATTTTTTTAAAAAATGTAATATTGATGTCATTTATAGTTCGAAAACGACTCATGAAATCTTAGAAATAGGTAAGTCTTTAGCGCCCGATGAAATGTGTCTTAGTATGAAAGTTTATTTAGGTCATATTTCTTCTTTGGA
The DNA here is from genome assembly GCA_910589375.1 of uncultured Bacilli bacterium. GTDB lineage: Bacteria > Bacillota_I > Bacilli_A > RF39 > UBA660 > UBA5578. The sequence continues at coordinate 7,969 of CAJUTK010000002.1, forward strand.
GGGAAAATGTGATTATATTTTAATACCAAGAATAGATAGATTTGATAATTATAATCAAACCTGTACAAATTTTTTAGCAATTTATGATCTTGCTAATCACTATTTTAAAACTCCATTATTAAATTATAATATTGATAATAAAAATCATTTATTAGATGGATTAATTGAAATAGGGGAAGTACTTCATCTTTCTAAAATGAAAGTGATAGAAGCTTATGAATATGCATGCCTAAAGGAAAGAGAATGGAGAAAAAGTAAAAATGAGGAACAAAAGAGAATTTTAAATGGAAAAGATAAAAAAGTTCTAATTGTTTCCCACGCTTATAATATTCATGATGATTTTATTGGTGGATCTATCTCTAGTATGCTAGAACAAAATAAAATTAAAGTAGTTTATAGTAATTATTTTTTACCCGAAGAAACAAGTAAGATGTCAGAAAAATTGTCTAAAAGTTTATATTGGAAATATAGTAAAGAAAGTATTGGAGCAATTCCTTTATGTGAAAAGGTAAATGGAATTATATTTTTATCCACTTTTCCATGTGGGTTAGATTCTTTAGTGCATGAGTTAATGATTCGAAAGATGGAAAAACCATATTTAAATCTTGTTATAGATGATTTATCTTCTATGACTGGGATAGAAACTAGAATAGAAAGTTTTGTTGATTTAATTGAGCAAGGTTAGTTATCCCCAAATGGGAAGTTATGGAGTTCCCATTTATTATTTATTAACTCATATATTGAAGAATGATATAGTAAAGCCAAGAGAGATTAGTTCCTATACGCTAGAGCTAGGAAGCAAATATAGTCCTGATTTTGTATGTACTCCTTTTAAGTATACTTTAGGAACTATGCTAGAATCTTTAGAAGAGGGAGCTGATTTTTTAATTCAATTAGGTGGTGGTTGCAGGTATGGATATTATCATGAATTGCAAGAACAAATTTTAAAAGATTTAGGGTATCAATTTACTATGGTAAATTTAATAAGTGGGGGAAATAGAATATCTATAAAAAAACTTTTGAAAGAATATCCATTAGAAATTAGAAAGAAAAATTTAGTAAGGTATCTTTTAATAACAAAGAAAATGGTTATTTATATGGATAAAATAGATGCTTATATTAGAAAAAATAGGTGCTACGAAAAAGAAATAGGAGCATTTAATAAATTAAGAGATGAAATGTTAACAGAATTTTCTAATTGTAAGAGTTATATGCATTTACGTAGAGTCTATAGAAAATATTTGAAAAAAATGAAGAACATTCCTAGAAGGGATGTTAATAAAAAAATTAAAGTAGGAATTATAGGAGAACTTTATACTCTAATGGAACCTAAAGCTAATGAGGAGATAGAGCAATTATTAAATGAAAGAGGTATTGAGTTAAAAAGGTATACGAATGTGACATATCTTTTATTTCAAAAAAGAAAGTCTGTTAAAAAGTATTTAAAAAATTTTTTTATTAAATATAGAATGGGTGCAGATGCCTTAGATAATATTCATCATACAAAAGAATTATGTGAAAAAGGATATGATGGGATTATTCATATGAAATCTTCTTTTTGTACACCTGAAATAGGAGCAATGCCTATTATAGAAAGTGTAGCGCAAGAATATAATGTTCCAGTTTTATTTTTTAGTATGGATACTCATACATCAGAAACAGGATTTTTGACTAGAATAGAGGCATTTTGCGATATGTTAGAAATGAGGAAATCATGAGAGATTGTTATTTAGGAATAGATATAGGTTCCATTTCTACAAAGGCAGCTATCATAGATGCTGATTATAGAATATTAAGTTCTTGTTACATAGAGACAAATGGTAACCCCATAGAGGCAGTGAAAAAGGCAATTAAAATGGTTAGTATTCCAGAGAACTATGTTTTAAGAGGAATAGGAACGACTGGGAGTGCCCGTAAATTAATTGGATTGTTATTAAATGCCAACATTGTGAAAAATGAAATTACTGCGCATGCAATTGGAACGCTAACTTTTCATCCAGAAGTAAAAACTATTTTAGAAATTGGTGGTCAGGATTCTAAAGTTATTTTAATACGCAATGGTATGATTAGTGATTATGCGATGAATACATTATGTGCAGCCGGAACAGGAGCTTTTTTATCAAGTCAGGCTAAAAGATTAGGAATAGATGTAAAAGAATTCGGAAATATTGCCTTAGAAAGTGATAATCCTGTAAACATTGCAGCACGTTGTACTGTGTTCGCAGAGTCTGATTTAGTTCATAAAGCTCAAGTCGGATATCCTAAAAAAGATATTGTTGCAGGCCTATGCAAATCGGTTGTTTTAAATTATTTGAATAATGTATGTAAGGGTAAAAGAATAGAAGGACCAATTATCTTCCAGGGGGGAGTATCTAAAAATAAGGGAGTAGTAAAATATTTTGAAGAAGAATTAAAGCAAAAAATATTGGTAGATGAAAATGGACATTTAATGGGAGCAATTGGTGTTGCAATACTTTCTTCTAAAGCAGAAAATAAAGAATACTATGACTTAAATATTGAAAATATTTCATTTAAAACAATCGGAAATGAGTGTAAGGGATGTACGAATAGATGTGAATTACTAAGAATATATAGAAATGAAGAATTATTAGATACTTGGGGTAGTAAATGCGGAAAATATTAAAAATGTAAAAATATTTATTATTATATTTTAAGAATTGTAAAGTAAATTTGTGAAAGTATAAAATGGATGTTATAAAGTGTAAAATATCATTTGACAAAAGAAACTTTATAGTGTATAAAATATAGTTAGACAAAAGGAAGTGGATTATGCCTAAAAAATTAGTAATTGTGGAGTCCCCAAGTAAAACAAAACCTATTGAAAAATATTTAGGTGGAGATTATAAAGTATTATCTTCTAAAGGTCATGTAAGGGATCTTTCAACAAAAGGGAAGTATGGTTTTGGTGTAGATATTGAAAATGATTTCAAACCAGATTACATTCCTATGAAAGGAAAAACAGCGGTTATTAATGAATTAAAGAAAGAAGCAAAAAAGGCCGATAGAGTATATCTTGCTACCGACCCTGATCGTGAGGGAGAGGCCATCTCTTGGCATCTTTTTGATACGTTAGGATTAAAAGAAGATAGTTACGATAGAGTAGTGTTCAACGAAATTACTCATGATGCAGTTATAGAGGCATTTAAAAATACTCGTAAAATTGATAAAGATTTAGTTAATAGTCAAGAGACTAGAAGAATATTAGATCGCATTATTGGTTTTCGTTTGAGTAAACTAATTCAGTCTAAAACAGATGGAAGCAGTGCTGGTCGTGTTCAGTCTGTTGCCCTTAAATTAATTGTAGATAGAGAAAGAGAAATAGAAGCTTTTAAAGCAGAGGAGTATTGGACAATTACAGGAATATTCCCATCTTTTGAGGCAGAAATGTTCCAATATAATCATAAAGATATTGAAATAAAAACAGAGGCAGAAGCTAACGAGATATTAGGAAAACTTTCTAATACTTTTAAAATTGAAAGTGTTGATAAGAAAATTAAGCAAAAGCAATCGAAACTTCCTTTTATTACAAGTACACTTCAACAAGATGCATCTAATAAATTAGGATTTAATGCTAAAAAAACAATGCAAATTGCCCAAAAATTATATGAAGGAATTGAGTTAGAGGATGAGACTGTAGGTCTTATTAGTTACATGCGTACTGATTCTACAAGACTTTCTCAGCAGTTCATTACTAGCGCTTATGCACATATTGAAAACAAATATGGGAAAGAATATGTTGGAAGTGTTAAGGTAACTAAGAAAAAGGAAAATGTTCAAGATGCTCATGAGGCTATTCGTCCAACTAGCATTAATAGAACTCCAGAGTCTGTAAGAACATTTTTATCCAATGATGAGTTTAAACTTTATCGTATGATTTATTATCGTGCTTTAGCGTCTTTAATGAAGAGCGCAAAAACAGAAAATACAACAGTAATATTTGATAATAATAATTATCAGTTTAAAACAACTGGTCAAGTAATCGTTTTTGATGGTTATTTAAAAGTATTTAAAGATTATGAAGATATTAAGGATAGTGAACTTCCACCATTTGATACTTATCAATCCTCTGTAGTGGTATCTCAAGCAATTGAAAAGAAACAACATTTTACTTCTCCACCAGCACGTTATACTGAAGCAAAATTGATTAAAGAAATGGAAGAATTAGGAATTGGAAGACCTAGTACTTATGCAACAACAATTGATATTTTAAAAAAGAGAAATTATGCAAATTTAGTTGAAAAGAAATTTGTGCCAACAGAGGTTGGATTTGAAATTACAGATAAATTACAGCAATGTTTTAGTCATTTAATTAATGTAGAGTATACTGCTAATATGGAGAATGACTTGGATAAAATAGCAGAAGGAAATCAAAATTGGGTAGAGACATTACACAATTTTTATGATGAATTTGAGCCTGCTGTAAAGAATGCTTTTGATGCAATGCCAAAAAAGGAAGCTGAAAAAACAGGTGAAGATTGTCCAGAATGCGGAAGTCCACTCGTTATTCGTAAAGGAAAATATGGGGAGTTTGTTGCTTGTAGTAATTTTCCAACTTGTAAATATATTAAGGCAGAACCAAGAGAAGTACAAGAAATTTGTGATTGTCCAAATTGTGGAGCTAAAATAGTGGAAAAAAAGAGTAAAAGAGGAAAAGTTTTCTATGGTTGTAGTAACTACCCAAAATGCAAAACTGCTTATTGGGATAGACCTACTGGAGAGAAATGCCCAGAGTGTGGTAGTATGTTAACCGAAAAGAAAAACGTCATTAAATGTAGTTCTTGTGATTATAAAAAAGAAGACTAATGATTTACAAAAGCAATTGTATTTCTAAAAAATACAGTTGTTTTTTTTTTCTAATTATGATAAATTGTAATAGAAGGTGAAGATATGAAAAAGAGTGATGGTTTTACATTAGTAGAATTAATGGCAGTAATTGCCGTTTTAGCGCTTATAGCAATAATTGCATATCCAATTGTTACAGGTGTTATTAAAACATCTGAGAAGAAATTATCTAAAGAGCAAATCCGTACTATTGAGGAAGCAGCGAGAACTTATACTATCAAGAATGGACCAGAAAGTTGTGGCTGTGTTTCTATCGCTGATTTGCAATCAAGCGGATATTTAGAGACTGGTAAAATAATGGATCCAGAAACTGGTAATCAATTAACAGGGCAGGTTACTATTAAATGGTTAGAGGATAAAAAACAATATACCTATACTTATGGAACTAGTTGTGGGTGTAATTAAGAGTCATTTAAAAAAGTGTGAAAAGCACTTTTTTCTTTTCAATTTAAACAAATATTTACAACTTTTTTAATATATGTTAAAATGAAATTGGAAGGAGAATGGAGAGATATGAAAAAATATCTTTGCGAGTTTTTAGGAACTTGTGTTTTGGTTTTATTTGGTTGTGGAGTTGCAGTAGTATCAAATGGAAATTTAGTTGCCACTGCTTTGGCATTTGGATTATCAATTGTAGCAGTTGCTTATACAATTGGAAAATATACAGGATGCCATATCAATCCTGCAGTTACATTTGCTATGTGGATTGATAGAAGAATTACAACAAAGGATTTTGTTGGATATGTAATTGCTCAAGTACTAGGAGCAATTGCTGGAAGTGGACTACTTGTTTTAATAATAAATTCAACTGCTGATATTGACAAGTTAGCATTAGGTGCTAATACTTTTGGTGAGTTATCAGCTTCTGGTATTACTATGCTAGGTGCATTAATAGTTGAAATTGTTTTAACATTCGTATTTGTGTTATCTGTATTAGGAATAACTAGAGATGAGAAAAAAGAAAATGTAGCACCAATTGTTATAGGTTTGTCTCTTGTATTAGTACATCTTTTAGGAATTGGATTAACAGGTACTTCAGTGAACCCAGCTAGATCATTAGCTCCTGCTATTTTCATGGGTGGTGAATATTTAGAACAAGTTTGGGTATTCATCGTTGGACCATTAGTAGGTGCAGCATTTGCTTCTTTAGCAATTTTCTTCATTGATTTTGAAGAGGATAATGTTCCAAAAAGTATTAAGTTAGAAAAAGAAATAGTAAGTGCAAAAGAGATTGAAGAATCTAAAGAAGAACCAACAGTAGAAGAGAAAAAAAATGTACCAACTATCAAGAATACTAAAGTTGATACAAAAAAAACTGGAACAAAAAAACCGAAAACTCAAAAGACAAATACAAAAAAAAGAACTAATAACTAGTTCTTTTTATTTTTTTAAAAACTTTCTAATTTTTGGAAAGACTTTACGATATCCAAAGTATAGAATAGGATGAATAACATAATCGAATTGACCAATAAATTCCATATATTCTCCGCCAAATCTTTTTTTAAACAAATGAATTCCATACACAGTATTATCTTTTTCTGGTTCTCCAGTTGTACCAAAGAAATCAACTGTTTGATATCCTTCTTTTACTGCATCTTCAATGATTTGATAGTATAGCCAATAGTTGGCATTTAAATATCTTAAACAAGTTCTATTTCCACCATGAATTGTCCAAACTTTACTTTGATATTTTGCAGTGATAATAGCAGATAAAACCATTTCTTTTTCTGTAATATTTTCAAGTTCTTTTAATTCTGATTCATTTTTTTCTAATTGTTGATTCAATTCTTTTAATTTGATTGCTACTTTCTCTTGATTTTTCTTTTCATCTTTTACACTTGCTAATTTTATTTCTTCATGAATAACTTTAATTTTTTCTTCATAATTTTTTTTCAATTCTTCAATATTTACTTTTACAAGGTAGATATCACTCATATTTTGTTCATGAAGTTTTTCATAAAAATTTTCATAGTATCCAATAGGAGAAAGTACAAGATTTTCTCTTTCTGCAGTTTCAATCATAGTATCGTAAAAGTCTTTTATATCTTCTTTGGTACCTTTATAAATATCTAAGTGATAGATATTTCCTCTATTAATAATTTTTCTAGTAGTAGGGTGCATATTTTTTCTAATGTCTTCTATTCCTTTACTAATATCAAGTCTAAAGGTATAACGTGGTTGATCGTTTTCAAAATTTTTATTAAATCCACTATGTTTAAACCCCATCTTTTTTAAGGTGTCAACTAATTCATAATTTAGTGGTTCTAATATATTTCCATCACTATCTAGTTTTTGAAGTGGAATATCTGGATCAATTCTTAAAAAAAGACCATGCTTTTTTTTGCAGTATTTTTTTAAAAAAGTGGAAAATTCTTTTAAGATTTCTTTGTTTTGATAGTCACATACAAATCCTCTAGGACAGTAGAAAAAGGAATATTTACTAATTAAATGTTTTTCTAATAATAGTGCAGTGGCAATTAATTTTCCGTCTTGTTTCATTCCTAAATAGTGAGGTTTAAAATGTTTAAAACTACTTACATTTCCCCAATAATAGGATTGCATAAAGTGTCCTTTTTTACTTTTATTTACAAATTCTTCAAATTCTTTTTCCTTTAAGTTTTCTATAAATTCCATATTTTACACATCCATTCTTTTTTATTATACCAAAAAAATGCTAAATGGAACATCTTTTTTAGTAGAACATACATTATAAGTAGTAGGTGAAATATGAGTGTATATATGTTAGTTCTTATCTGTACATCAATTACTTTCTTTGCAACTGTACTAGGTTCTTTATTAGTTTTTCTGATAAGAGAAATGAATGAAAATATAGAAAAGATTTGCTTAGGGTTAGCAAGTGGAATCATGATTTCTGCATCTATTTTTTCTTTGTTATTGCCAGCTTTAGAGGATAGTAGTTGTCTATCTGTAATCATCAGCGTTTTGCTAGGTGGATTTTTAATTTTGGTAATGGATAAAATATTTTCTCATAAAGAAAAGTTACCTCAAAAAAAATCAATGTTCTTTTTAGCTGTAACTCTTCATAATATACCAGAAGGAATGGCTGTAGGACTCGCTTGTGCTCTTTCTTACCAAGTAAACTCGGCAGTGACTCTTGCAAGTGCAGTAGCATTAGCAATTGGAATCGCTATACAAAATATACCAGAAGGAACAGCTGTTTCAATTGCTATGTTAGAACAAAAGAAGACAAAATTACAAGCATTTCTTTATGGGGTTATATCTGGTATTGTAGAACCTATTGCAGGTATTTTAATGGCAGTACTATCTCATAAACTAGCAAGCTTTATGCCGTTTTTCTTATCACTTGCAGCAGGAACGATGTTTTATGTTGTAGTTGACGAATTAATACCAAATAGTAAATCTGAAAAGAATAATAGTGGGGTTTTATCTTTTATGATAGGATTTGTAATTATGATGTATTTAGATGTAATGCTAGGATAAACGAAATAACTTTATTTCGTTTTTTTATGGAAAGTGATGAAAATGTGATACAATGAATATGGTGGTAATATGAAGAAAAGAATATTTATTTGCGGTTGGATTTTTTTATTTTCTATATTTTTATTTTTGTGTTACCAAATCACAAATCAAGAAATATTATCCATTGATTCTTTTTTTATAGAACATATTGTTTTAAATGGAAGAAGTGACAATTTAACCGTTTTTTTTAAGATAATTACGTTTTTTTCTAGTGTAATTTTGCTTTTAGTTTTGACAATACTTATATTTGTCCTTTTGAAAAAGAAAGAAGAGAAAATGTATTTTTTAGGTCAATTTTTAGGCGTTGTTGCGATTAGTCAAGGATTAAAGTTTTTCTTTCAAAGGGAAAGACCACTATTATTATATCGGTTAGTGGAGGAGACTGGTTTTAGTTTTCCATCAGGACACTCGATGGTAGGTTCTGCTTTTTATGGATATTTAATCTATTTGCTATCTAAATCTAAACTACCCAAAAGAAAGAGAATTCTTTTTAGTGTTGTATTGACCATATTAATTGTTGGTATTGGATTTAGTAGGATTTATTTAGGGGTACATTATGCAAGTGATGTACTTGCAGGGGTTGTGTTAGGAATTTGTTACACTAGTTTATTCGTAATATATAAGGAGTATAAAGATAAGATGAAAAAGAAAAGTTTATTAAAGAGTTTCTATCATGCAGGTATAGGAATTTATAGTGCTTTTTTATCAGAACGTAATATGAAAATTCATGTTTCTGTGATGTTACTTGTTATTTTAGCTGGGATTTATTTTCAAATATCTTTCCAAGAATGGATGATTTGTATTATTTTATTTGGTGTTGTCATTTCAGCTGAAATAATGAATACAGCAGTTGAAACAACTGTTGATCTAGCAATGCCTAAACTTCATCCAAAAGCAAAATTGGCCAAAGATTTAGCTGCTGGCGCAGTTTTAGTACTTGCTATTATTGCTGTGGTTATAGGGCTTATGATATTTTTGCCAAAGGTAAGTGGATAGATGATGAAGAAAATCATAATTTTCCTTGTTTCTTTATTTGTTTTTCCAGTTTTAGTATTTGCTACAAAATATACGGTATCTAAAAATCCTGTAGTTATTGATATTCCAGATACTTTTACAGTTTTTATATTAGATAATTATAAAGGAAATAAACAATTAGAAATGTATGACTTAACAGAAAATGATGTAGAAACTGTTTTTGAACTTAATAGAGCTTACATGTATGCTATATGATATAGAAGATGGAATCGAAATTTTTGCGATAAAGTATTATTATATTGGAGATTTTAGAAAGAAAAGTAATTCTGAAATAGAGGAAGTAATGAAAGAATATGTTTCTACTAGCGAAGAAAAAAATTTTAAGATAGTAGATAGTTTTATTCAATAAATTAATGGCTTACCTTTTTGTATTGTTGAGTATGATGCTAGTATTGCCAATATTGTGGACTATTTTACTGTTTTAAATAACGCCATATATATTTTTAAATTTCAATCTGTTAATTCATTTACAGAGGAAGATAGAGAGATATTTAGAAATATTATGGATACGGTATCCATTTCTACAGAGATAATTCGTTATAATTATGTATCTATAATAGGAATAGTTCTTTTGGTAATAGCAGGAATTATTTTTCTAGTAAAAAGAAAAATGGACAAAACAAAATGTCCTTATTGTAAATTAAAAATTAATCCTAGGATGGAATTTTGTCCAAGATGTGGCAATTGTATAAAATAGAACTTTTTGTTCTATTTTTTTTGAATTAAAAAGATTGACTTTCTAGTAAGCTCAATGTATACTACTATCTTGAATAATTCTACTTATATGTGACAAAATACGACTATTAGATTTAGTACAATTTAGTTGGTGATGATATGAAAAAATATTTATTCTCTATTTTTGTTGCATTAATAGTTGGCTTTGTTATGGCAAAGGTATTTTTAGAACAATATGATTCTTATCAAGGTATTAAATTTACTTCTAATTCGGGGGAAATGGTTTACTTTATTAAATTTAATTCTTATCCTTCTATAAAGGAAATGGAAAAAAATACGTTATCTCTTACCAATTATATTTATAAGAAAAATGTAGATGTTTATGATGTGTATATCGGAATAACAAATGATTATGAAAATTTAATTAAACTCAATAATTATTTTAGTTCTTTAGGGTATAATACTTTTACAGAGGAGTTTTTAATAACAAATAAAGAATTCTTATTGGAGTTAAAAAATTATGATTCTATTTTAAAGAGTACAGAAGATACTGTTGTTATTTCTTCTATCAATAGTCAAATACTAGAAAAATATGAGGAACTTATAAATGGTAGTAAAGATTAAACAATTACCACCTTTAGAAAGGCCTTATGAGAAATTAGAACTTTATGGTGTGGAGAGTTTGTCAAATGAAGAATTATTAGCAATTTTATTAAAGACTGGATTTAAAGATATTTCTTCAAAAGAATTATCAAGTATGATTATTTCTAAAGTAGATTCTATTTCTGATTTAAAAAGTTTATCTTATGAAAAATTAATTTCTATGAAAGGAATAGGAAAATCAAAAGCGTGCACTATTCTTGCTTCTATTGAGTTAGCTAGGAGAATAGAAGAAGATAAATATGAAATTAAGAATAGGAAACTAACCAGTAGTGAAATGGTGTATGAGTATTATAAATTAAAAATAGGTGATAAAAAACAAGAATATTTTTATGTTGTATACTTAGATAATGCTAAAAATATTATTCGTGATAAGTTACTTTTTATTGGGACTATCAATTATAGTGTTGTTCATCCAAGAGAAGTTTTTAAAGAAGCATATATGCTTTCTGCAAGTGCTATTATCTGTGTACATAATCATCCATCTGGAAATATATTTCCTAGTAAAGAGGATATTGAAATTACTCAAAAATTAGAAGAAGTAGGAATATTACTTGGTATAAAAGTTTTAGATCACTTGATAATAGGGAGTCAAAATTATTATAGTTTTTTAGAAAATAGAGATATAGAAAGAAGTTAGGTGATACTATGAATCGTAGGCGCGAAAATAGAAAGAAGTATATCATTTTAGTAAGTGTAATCATTTCTTTGCTTCTTTTATGGGTGACAGCTTATTCTATTGCAACAGATAGAAAGTTGACTATTGTAGAAAAAGCAATTAAAGATACTGTTTTAACAGTAGGGGATGTTTTAGCGACTCCTATTAGGTATGTAAAAAGTAAATGGGAAATTCTTTCTAATAGTGAAGAAATCTATGATAAATATGAAGAAATCTTAAAAGAGCATAGTACCCTAGAACAATATGAAGAAACGGTAAGAGAGTTGGAGGAAGAAAATAGTAAACTAAAAAAATTGATGGATTTAGATAGCTCTTTGTCTTCTTATGAAAAAATTCATGCAACAGTAATGAATAGAAATATGAATTATTGGTTGGATTCTTTTACAATCAATAAAGGATCATCCTCTGGAATAGAAGAGAGTATGGCTGTAGTAGGAAATGGTGGTTTAATTGGGTATATATCCCAAGTAAGTAATTATACTAGTACTGTTAAATTATTAACGAATTCTAATCTTTCTAGACCAGTTTCTGTTAAAATTCAAATTTCAAAAGATAAGTATGCTTATGGATTACTAACAGGATATGATAGAGAAAAGAAAGCATATGCTATAGAAGGTATTAGTGATTATGGACAAATACCAGTGAGTGCGAAAGTAACTACTACAGGCTTAAGTGACAGATTTCCTAGTGGATTATTAGTGGGATCAGTATTGGATATTCAAACAGATAGCTTTGATTTAGCAAAGGTAGTGTACGTAAAACCATCCACTGCTATAGATGACATTTCTTTTGTATCAGTATTAATACGTGAAGGAGATATTACAAAATGATTTTTCTAGTAATAATTTCTTTTCTTTTAGATGGAATATTTTTTAGTTCCCTAAATTCTAATACTTTATTTTGTCCATTATTTTCTATCCTTTCTATCTTAATAATTTATCCAATGCTTATTAGTGATAATAACAAATATTATATTATTTGTGGAATTTTAGGAATACTATATGATATTTGCTATGCCAATACATTATTTTTACATTTCTTTATATTTATTGGATTTGGCATTTTTGTTTCCTTTTTATTTAGAAAAGTTTCTGTCAATGTTTTAAATACATATTTAATAGGAATATCAGGAATTGTATTATATAGATTATTTCATGCTCTTTTTTTCGTTGGATTATTCTTTTCCAATTGGAGTTTAAATTTACTATTAAAGAGTATCTTTTCGTCTATCATTATAAATAGTATTTATTTACTTTGTTTTTATTTTATAGCAAAAAAAATAAGAATAAATTTAAGAAAGAAAAAATATAAGTTGTTAAAAGTTCAAAAAAGCGAATAATCATTCTAATATTTTAGAATACATTTGTTCGATAAAACTATTGACAACTTTTTTTATGCGTAGTATAATGAAGTCATGAACAATTGAAGGAGGAAATGATATGGCAAAAACATCTGGTGATAAAACTCTTGATCAAGTAATGGCAGATATTGAAAAACAATTTGGTAAAGGTGCTGTCATGAAATTAGGTGATCATGAACATCAAAAGATAGATACAATACCTAGTGGATCCATTGCATTAGACGCAGCACTTGGAATTGGTGGATATCCAAAAGGAAGAATTATAGAAATTTACGGACCTGAATCTAGTGGTAAAACTACATTTGCATTACATGCAATTTCAGAAGCACAAAAAAAGGGAGGAAGAGCTGCTTTTATAGATGCTGAACACGCATTAGACCCTTTATATGCTGCTAAAATTGGTGTAAATATTGATGAATTATTATTGAGTCAGCCTGATAATGGAGAGCAAGCTCTTGAAATTTGTGAAGCACTTGTTCGTAGTGGAGCGATTAGTGTTATTGTAATCGACTCTGTAGCAGCTTTAGTACCACAAGCAGAAATAGAAGGAGAAATGGGTGATTCCCATGTTGGCTTACAGGCAAGGTTAATGAGCCAAGCTCTTAGAAAATTATCTGGTATTATTAATAAAACAAATACAGTTTGTATTTTTATTAATCAATTACGTGAAAAAGTAGGGGTATTTTATGGAAATCCAGAGACTACACCTGGTGGTAGGGCTCTTAAATTTTATGCCTCTGTTCGCTTAGAAATAAGAAGAGGAGAACAAATTAAATTAGGCTCTGATGTAATTGGAAATAAAGCAAATATTAAAGTTGTAAAAAATAAAATGGCACCACCTTTTAAAACTTGTACAGTAGATATCATGTATGGAGAAGGTGTTTCCCTTATTGGAGAAATTGTAGATTTAGCAACAGAAGCAGGAGTACTAGAAAAAAGTGGATCTTGGTATGCTTACCAAGGAGACAAAGTAGGTCAAGGTAAAGAAAATGTTAAGGATTGGTTGAAAAAAAATCCTGATAAATGTGCAGAAATTGAAAAGCAAGTGCGTGACTATTATGCAGAAAATGATACTTTATCTATTGGTAGTACAGAAGAAGAATAAAAGCAAAAGAAATCCTTTTGCTTTTTTACTTGACTTCTTATTCAATCCATTTTAAAATAGTAGTAGAGTGATTGATAATCACTTGCTATAGAAATGGAGGAAATTTAAATGCCAAGTATTTTAATCTCCATTTTGCTAGTCCTAATCGGACTTGTTGTTGGAATAATTGTAATGTTTATATTTAATTATATAAGAGGTATAAAAACAGCTGAGAGTGTAGAAAATATATTAGGAAATGCCAAATTAGAGGCAGATAAAATTAAAAAGGATTATTTAGCAGAAGCGAAAGAGGAGGTCAATCAGTTAACTAAAAAAGCTGAAGAAGAAATTCGTGAGAAGAAAGAAGAACTAAAAAAGACAGAACAACGCTTGGATTCTCGTGAGGAAAATATTGATAGAAGAGATCAATCTTTGCAAAATCGCGAAGCTCTATTAGAAGAGAAAGAAAATAATCTGATTAATAAACAAAATGATATCCAAGACGAACAGGCAAAAGTGGAAGAAATAAAGAAACAACAATATGATTTATTAGAAAAAATAGCTGGATATACAAAAGATAAAGCTAGAGAAATTGTTATGAAAAAAGTGGAAGAGGAGATGTCACTTGAAATCGCCTCTTACATAAAAGAAAAAGAGACAGAAGCTGCATTAGTAGCAGATAAGAATGCTAAAAATATGATTGTTTCATCTATGCAGAAATATGCTAGTGACATGGCTTCTGAACAAACAGTAACAGTAGTGGATTTACCAAGTGAAGACATGAAAGGTAGAATTATTGGTAGAGAAGGTAGAAATATTAGAACAATAGAAGCAGTAACTGGTGTAGATTTAATTATTGACGATACGCCAGAGGCAATTGTTCTATCAAGTTTTGATCCATTACGCCGTGAAATTGCTAGAATTACAATTGATACTTTAATTAAGGATGGTAGAATTCACCCTGCTAGAATTGAAGAGATTTATGATAAAACGGCAAAAGAAATGAAATCTAAAATATTAGAGTATGGTGATGCAGCTTTATTTGATCTTGGAATTACAAAAATGGATTCTGAGTTAATTGAAGTAATTGGTAAATTGCATTTTAGAACTAGTTATGGACAAAATGTACTTACCCATTCCATAGAAGTTGCTCATTTAGCTGGAATTATGGCAGCTGAATTAGGAGAAAATGTTATGCTTGCAAAACGAGCAGGATTATTACATGATATTGGAAAAGCAATTGATCATGAAATGGAAGGTAGTCATGTTGAAATTGGAGCATCTTTAGCAAAACGATATAAAGAAAATGATATTGTTATTAATGCTATTGAATCTCATCATGGTGATACAGAACCTACTTCTATTATATCTGAGTTAGTAGCTATAGCTGATGCTGTATCTGCAAGTAGACCAGGTGCTAGAAATGATTCTTTAGAGAACTATGTACAGAGATTACATGACTTAGAGGGAATTGCTAATGATATTAATGGTGTTGACAAGTCTTATGCAATGCAAGCTGGTAGGGAACTTCGTGTAGTTGTAAAACCAGAAGAAGTAGATGATGTTACTAGCCACAAGATAGCTCGTGATATTAAGAATAAGATTGAGGAACAACTTCAATATCCAGGTACTATTAAAGTAACGGTTATTAGAGAAACTAGAGCAACAGAAGAAGCTAAATAGGCTTCTTTTTTCTTACTCTATGTTAGAATGATGATAAGGAGTGCTGAGTAATATGTCAAAATATTGATGGTAAAAATCTTTATTTTGCTTTAAAAACAAATTAGTCAAAAAAGAAAGTACATCCTTATGATGTACATTTATAGTCCTAAAAAGGCACTAGCAATTTGAAAATATACTAGTAAAGATAAGGCATCGACAATAGTTGTGATAATGGGATTAGCCATAACCGCGGGGTCTAAATGTATTTTATCAGCTAATATTGGTAGAATAGCTCCAATTATTTTAGCAAGCATTACTGTTAGAAATAGGGCAATACATACAATACTTGCAAAAAGAATAGATATTTTATCAAATACTAATAGTTTTATGAAATTACAAATTGCTAAGGTAAGTCCACAAATAATACCTACTGAAAATTCCTTTGCTAAAACTTTTATACTATCTTTAAATTTTACTTCATTTAAAGATAATGCACGAATGATGGTAACAGAAGATTGACCACCAGCATTACCACCAGTACCCATAATCATAGGTATAAAAACGGTGAGTGTGGCATAACTAGCTAGTGCAGATTCATAATTAGCAATAATAGCACCTGTGAAAGTCGCACTAATCATAAGAAATAATAACCATGGCATTCTACTTTTGTAAATATCCCAAAGCCCTAAATTTAAATATGGTTTTTCGGTAGGAACAATGGCTGCCATTTTTTCAATATCTTCTGTTGTTTCTTCTTCTATAATATCCATAATATCATCAATTGTAATAATACCAACTAAACGATTTTCACTATCTACAACAGGCATGGAAGTTACATCATATTTTTTAAACATTTTAGAAACTTCTTCTTGGTCATCTAAGGTATTGATGACATGTGGTACACTTTCCATCAAATCCTTAATGATGATATTATCATCCGCTAAAATGAGATGCTTTAAAGAGATAGTTCCTACTAATTCTCTTTTTTTATCGATAACATAGCAGAAATCAATTGTCTCTTTATCAATGGCTTCTCTTTTTATTCTTTTAATAGCTTCTTTAACAGTAACGAAATCCTTAATATCCATAAATTCAACAGTCATAATACTTCCTGCAGAATCTTCTGGATATTTTAGAAGTAAATTGATATCACGCCTTGTTTCAGGTGTGGTATTTTCAAGAATTTTTTGAATGACATTAGCAGGCATTTCTTCCATTAAGTCAGTTGCATCATCTGCATACATATCATCAATGATAGTAGCAGCTTCTTTGTCGGTAAGAGAAGCGATAATTGTTTGTTGATAGTGAATTCCTAAGAAAGAAAAAGTCTCTGCAGCAATACTTTTTGGAAGTAATCTAAAAAATGTAATTAAATGATCTTCACTTTCAAGATTTTCTAAAATTTCAGCTATATCCGCTTCTTCTAATTTAATAATTTCTTCTTTAAATTCAGAATATTTTTTATTCTTGATAAGATTTTCAATTTGTTTTTTCATAATGACCTCCTTTAAACTTTGCCCATTATAACATAAAAAAGTAGGATTGTATAGTTTCTGTTAAGTAAACTTTAATTGATTTTAAATTTGAAAGATTTAAGAAATATTATGCTATAATCAATTTAGAGGTGTTAGTATGAATAAGATATTAAAGATTTTAGGTAGTATATTTTTGGTTATTGGCATTATGATGCTTAGTGCAGGATTATATTTCAAAATATCTTTTGAAGAATTCCGTAAAAATGCGAAAGAAACAACTGCTGTTATTACTAGTATTAGTGGTACTGGTGATTCTAATAATGTGCTAGTAGAATTTATAGTAGATGGAACAAGATATAGTGGCTCTTTAAACTACTATAATTCCAATATGTATGTTGGAAAAGAAGAAAAAATCTATTATCAAATAGATAATCCTAACAAATTTAAATCTAAGAATGGGGAAAATTTATTATCTGTAGTTTTCCTTATTATAGGTGCTGTGTTTCCAATTTTAGGCATTTTGTTTTTAGTAATTCCTATTTTAAAATCAAAAAAACAAAAGAGAGTATTATCTTATAATTATGTAATCCAAGCGAGTATTGTTGGATGCAGTATAGATACTACTGTTTCTATAAATGGTAGATGTCCATATCGTTTAGAAGCCAATTATATTAGCCCATTAGATGGAAAATTATATAGTTATAAAAGCGATGAATTATGGGCTGATGTAACACCAATTTTAACGCAGCGACAAATTACAACGATTCCTGTCTATGTAAATCCAAATAATTATGCAGAATATTATATGGATATTAGTGCATTAAAGAATTTAATCGGAAATTAAAATACATCCTATGGATGTATTTTTATATGGTATTCTTCTAATTTTTTGAGAATTTTTTCTGTTGCATATTGAATAAAATCGATGATAATTGGCATGTCAAATACATACGTTTTCTCCATTTTACTATTTTCAATAATAACCCCCATTTTATCAACTAAAATGGATAATTTATTAATTGGTATTTCATCCATAGTAATATCAGGAAGAACTATTTCTTCATAAAAAAGAGATAAATCTAATTCATAATAATCAATTAATTCAATATTAAGGTTTGTATAATCTCCATAAATTAAATCTGATATTTCTTTTTCTGTAGTACTGATAGTAGATCCATCTAATAATTTAATAGAATTTTCATAGAGTCGTTCCCTAATAAAATTATTAAACCATAATTTATCTGTATAAAGATGGATAAAGTATCCTAATAGAAAAGGATTATTTAAGGAATCTTTATATTTTTCTAGAAATTCTAAAATGTTAGGAACATCTTCTTTTGTTTTGGTAAGAAAATGGGATTTTTCTTTAGTTTCTCCAATTTGCTTACTAATATCTGGCGCAATAGAACCTAAAAAAAGAGGATGTTCTTCTAGCCCTAATACTTTGTTTAATTCTTTAGCAACACAGATATGGATAATTGCAGATGCCATGATATCACCTCATTTTTGATTATATCAAAAAAAGAATTTTTTTGAAATTCTTTTTAATAGTAATATGGTCCATAATAAGGAGTAGGATATGGTGGATAGTAATAATTATTTGTATAGTAAGGTTGGTTGTATCCATTTCCTCCTCCATAGAAGAATGGTGCTACTAATCCTCCAGTAATTCCTCCTAATAAGAAAGGCCCTAAAAATCCTACTCTATCTTCTTGTACATTCATTGGTTGATAAGAGGTAGGCATGACATTATTTGATGGAACGAAAGCATTAGATTGTTGAAACATAGATATTCTCCTTTCATGAATAGGATATGCGATAGTGTAATGTTTGTGATTATATCTAGAAAAATGGAAAAACAAAAAAGTTTTTTCATATACTTTAGTAGGTGGTTTATGAAAAAGTTTTTTGAATATATAGGTCTTCTTAGTTTAGTATGTTTTAGCTTCTTTTTAACGGATAAAACAGCTTCAGTTGTTCAAGAAGTAGATGATTTAATGATTCAAATTAAGTCACATCAAGAGGAATACAATCAAAAAGGAGAAAATGCAACTGTGAAAGAAAAATATATTGTTCCTGGACTACCAAATAGAAGTGTTAATACCCTAAAAAGCTACCAAGAGATGAAAAAAGTAGGTGTATACGATTCTAATTATTTTGTTTACGATATTAAAAAGCCTTCTGATAATTTAGATAATCATTTAGATAAATATATCGTTTCGGGAAATCCTAAAAAAAGAATGGTAAGTATTATTTTTTTAGTTAAGGAAGGGTCTATAAAATCTATTTTAGATAAAATAGGGGATAAGAAAGTATCGTTTGTCATTCCTAATTATAATTTCCAAAATCAAATATCTGATATAGAATTCGCTATTGGCGAAGGAAATGAATTTCTGATTGAAGATTCTAAAGAACAAAGCTATTTGAATACGAAACAAAAATTAGAAACATTAAAAAATCCTACTAAGGTTTGTTACAATATAGCACAAGATGATAATTATTTATCATTATGTAAAAAAAATAAATATTATTCTGTAGCACCTACTAAAGTTATCACAAAAACTCCTTTGACAACAACGAAAGAAATTTTAGCGCCTGGTTTATTTTTAACTTTTGAAGTGAATAATCAATTGTTAGAGGAACTTCCAAATATTATTTCTTATATTGAATCTAGAGGATATCAAATTAAACCTCTTTCTGAACATATAAAAGAAGATTAAAGGTTTTCAAATCTTCTTTTTTTCTATATAATAAAGTTGGTGATATTTATGAAGAAACCAGAACTTTTATCTCCAGCAGGGAATATGGAGAGTTTGTATGCTGCTATAGAAGGTGGTTGTGATGCTATTTATTTATCGGGGACATTGTATGGAGCACGTAGTTATGCAGCAAATTTTACAAACGAACAATTAAAAGAAGCTGTCAGTTATGCTCATATGTATAATGTAAAGGTTTATGTAACCATTAATACTCTTATTTATGAAGCAGAAGTAAAAAGATTTTTAGAATATGTAGATTATTTGGTTTCTATTTTTGTAGATGCTGTTATTGTTCAAGATATTGGAATGATGGACTTATTGAGAAGTATATATCCAGATTTAGAAATTCATGCTTCTACTCAAATGCATATTCATAATTTAGAGGGGGTTAAGCTTTTAGAAGAGCTTGGATTAAAAAGAGTGGTTCTTGCTCGTGAAACTCCAATTGAGTTAATATCTGAAATAAAAGACAATTCCTCTATTGAAATAGAGATATTCGTTCATGGTGCTTTATGCATTTCTTATTCTGGTCAATGCCTTATGAGTAGTTTGATTGGAGGAAGAAGTGGTAATAGGGGAACTTGTGCACAATGTTGTAGACAACCATATGATTTATATTCAGACGGGAAAAAACAAAATAAAGAACAGTATCTTTTGAGTACCAAAGATTTAAATACATTAGATTATATTCCTAGCCTTATGGACATTAATGTGGATAGTTTAAAAATAGAGGGTAGAATGAAAAGACCTGAATATGTTTATTTGATAACTTCTCTTTATAGAAAAGTAATAGACTCTTATTTTTCATCTGGAAAAGTGGAGGTAAGTAGTTTGGAACAAAAAGAAATAGAAAAGATTTTTCATAGGGGATTTTCCAAAGGATTTTTATTTCATGAGGAGAACAATCAGTTTGTAAATGAATTTAGACCTAATCATATGGGAATACCAATGGGTGTAGTAAAAGATATAAAAGGCTCTTTTGTGGAAATAGAATTGACAGATAACCTAGAAATTGGTGATGGCATTCGCATATTAGGAGAAAAAGAAGATTTTGGTACTACTATTGATGTGATATGGAAAGGGAAAGAAAAAATAAAAATTGCTAGAAAAAAAGATACAGTCACAATTCCTTTTAAAGAGAATGTTAGTAAAGGTTCTTTGGTAGTAAAGACAACTGATAAAGAACAGTTAGAGAGATTAAAAGATCAAATTTCTAAGAAATTAAGAAAAGTTCCAATTAGTTGTTTTTTAGAAGCAAAAAAAGGTAGTCCAATACGTTTAAAACTAGAAGAAGGAAAATGTCAATGTGAAGTTGAAAGTGACTTTATAGTAGAGGAAAGTTCTACTTCTCCTATGACAAAGGAAAGAATTAAGAAGCAAATCGAAAAGTTAGGAGGGACCGTATATTCCCTAAAAGAACTTTCTATCAATATGGATGATTCTATTTTTATTCCTATTCAAAAACTAAATGAATTAAGACGTTTAGGAATTGAAAAACTAACAGAGAAACGGTTATTCCGAGATAATATTTTGAAGAAGGAGTATCATAAAAACATTCCAGATTTCCCATTAAAAAAAGAAAGGTCTGTTTATGTTACTACTTTAGAACAATATGAAAAAATAAAGAATAAAGAATATGATGAAATTTACATAGATGGATGTATCTTCTATGAAATAAGAAATAGCAAATCTATTTTAAAAATTCCTCGTGTTCAGGAACATTTAAAATCAACAGAAGAAAAAGTATTAGTAGGGGAATTAGGTAGTGTTGCTTATTATAAAGATAGCGTATCTGATTTTTCTTTGAATGTAGTAAATTCCTATAGTATAGCGTTTCTTCATGGATTGGGGGTTAGAAAAGTAACTCTTTCTTATGAATTAAATGATTATCAAATAGAAAGAATGATAACAGAATATCATAATCGTTATAAGAAAAATCCTTGTTTAGAAATGATTGTTTCTGGACCAATAGAAGCTATGGTTATGAAATATAATTTATTTGAAAAATATCATTTAAAAGGACAAAATAATAAATTGGTAGATAAATATCATAATCAATTTCCAATAAAATGGAAGGACGGATATGTATATATTTATCATTATCAGCCAAGAAAATTAGTAGATTTAGAAAAGTATTATGCTATGGGAATTACCTGTTTAAGAGATTCTTTTTAAGAATCTCTTTTTTTTAGAAGGAAATTGGGATGTTATCAATAATAATTAAGTAGGAAGGTGATAAAACGAAAAAATATCCATTTGAGCATCAAGAAGAGGAGAAAGATTGCGCCATTGCCTGTTTTTTAATGATTATGGAGTATTATGGTGGCTATATGGATACAGAAGATATAAGGGAGCTTTTTCATACTAATAAAAATGGAACGAATGCATTTGATATTGTAGAAGGAGTAAAACAAATTGGCTTTTCTGCAAAGGGGGTTTTTTGTCCAACAGATAAGTTATTAGAAGAAGAATTAATGCTTCCTTGTATAGCAAACGTAACGATGAATCAATCTTATTCTCACTTTGTAGTGATTTATGAAATAGATAAGAAGAAGCAGAAGTTAATAATAGCAGATCCTGCCAATAAAATTATGGAGATAAAGTTAGATGTTTTTAATGCTATCTATAGTGGAAATCTACTGTTTTTATATCCTATAAAACCATTACTACATTTTGAAAAAAAGAGAATTTCATTAAGAGATATATGGATACTTTTACAGGATAGTAAAAAATTAATTATGCAAGTTTTTTTGATATCTATCTTTATCATAACTTATGCAATTGCCACTTCTTTTTATGGTGAAACTATGTTAAAAAAATTACAAATGAATCAGCAAAGCTCTTATTTTTTATTTCTATTTCTCATTTTTTCAATTCTTACTTTTTTAAAGTTAACAAGTGAATTTATTAGAACTAAATTAATTCTTTGGATAGAAAAGAATGTGGATATTTTATTAACCCAGGATATATTTTTTAAAGTTTTATTCCTTCCATATTGTTATTATCATAATCACACCTCGGGAGACATTTTGTCTAGAATGAATGGAATTAATGATATTAAAGTTGCTATTAGTAAATGGCTTATGGTTCTTATAGTTGACATTCCTCTCATGCTGATATCTTTTATTTGTCTTTATATTCTCCATTCTAAATTAGCAATTATAATAGTTTTATTTTTTATATTACAGCTTTTCGTATTAAAACTTTTTAGTAATCCTTTAAAAGAAAAAATAGAAGAATGTCAAAAAGAAAATGCATACTTATCCACTCTTAAAGTAGAAGGAATTCAGTCTTTTGAGACAATCAAAGGAATTTCCTTAGAAAAGTATTTTTATAAAAAGTGGATGGAACAAAAAGTTTCTTTTATCAGAAAAATTCATAGCTTAGAAAGTATTATCGGAGTAGAAAGTTATATAAAAGAATTTTTTCAAGAATTTAGCTCTTTACTTTTATTGCTGTTTGGCTGTCTATTTGTAAAAGAAGGTTCATTACAATTTTCTACTTTATTGACAATTCAGACTTTGTCTCTTTATTTTTATACTCCTGTTGGAGAATTTATAGATTTGAATAGAGATACGAAACAAGCAGTGGTAGCTTGGGAGAGACTTTCTATATTATCTAAAAAAGATTCTGGAAAAGGATTTTTAAAAAATTATCAAACGGATAATATTATTTTTCAAGATGTAACTTATTCTTATAGACCAAGTATGGAGGTATTACATCACGTAAACCTAACTATAAAAAAGGAAGATAAGGTTTTAATTTTAGGAAGTAGTGGAAGTGGAAAAAGTACTTTATTTAAACTGTTAAAAAGGTATTATGAAATCCCTAGAAATAAAATTCTTTTAGGAATTAATGATATAAATGATTATGATAATGTTAATTTTATTTCCTATATTCATCAAAATGAAAATTTGTATACAGGAAGTATGCTTGAAAATATTGTATTAGGAGAGAAAGTTGATGAAAGCTATTTAGAAAAAGTTTGTAAAATTTGTAAATTAGATGAAATTATAAATAGAGAACAGTTAGGATACTATCAATTAATAGAAGAAAATGGAATTAATCTTTCTGGTGGTGAAAGACAGAGAATCGTTCTAGCTAGGACTTTGCTTAAACCATTTTATATCTTGATAATAGATGAAGGACTGAATCAATTAGATGTAAATCTTGAAAGAAAAATCTTAAAGGATATTTTTCATGAGTTTTACGATAAAACGATTATTGTAATTTCACATAGGGAAGAAAATTTAGATTTATTTTCTCATAAGGTAAGAATGTCTCATGGAAAAATTATAGAGGATGTGGAAAAATGCTAGACTCTAGAATGTATTTACACCCCAATACTATTTTAAAAAGAAAAATGCCTTCCTATTTTTGTTATTGGGTAGTTTTCCATTTATTATTTTGTCTTTTATTTTTCCCAATTTTTGCTTTTTATAAAATAGAGAAAAGGCTTACTGTTATTGGCTATTATCAAAATAACCAAGTACGGATAGTTACAGATAAAAGCTTTTTTCAACTTAAAACAGAAAATCTTAAAATAAATGAAAAGATGTATTTGTACCATATAAATAAAATACAACCTATTGCTTATGAAGAAGGAAAAGCTAGTTTATGGGAAGTAATGATATCTTTGAATCTACCAGATAGTTGGAAAGTTGATAATAATCAATTTGAACTGTCTTTCATACAAGAAGAAACAACTTTGCTAAAACAATTTTTAAAAACTATAAAGAAAGGGATGAGATTATAAGAGAATTACAAGAAGCAGAAATGAAAAAAATAAATGGAGGAGGCATATCCCTAGGTGCAGGTGCTTTAATTGTTATGGGTGCTGTATTTATAATCGGGGTAATTGATGGTTTTCTAAGGCCACTAAAATGTCATTAGGTGAAAAATGAGAGATCTTACGAAAGAAGAATTACAAAAAATTTATGGTGGTGCCATTAGTGCTACTTTATTAAATGCCTTTATTAGAGGTATTAATACTATTTTAGAAGTAGGTAGAAGTTTTGGAAGCGCTATTCGAAGAATCATTGCTAAAGATGCATGCCCTATATCTTAAAATGTAAACAAATAGTATTAAAAATAGTTATTTTTCTTTTTCTTTTCTTTTTATTAGCATTAGGAAGTTATCTATTTTTGGAATTGGGTAGATATTTAGGTACAATGATACGATATTTAGTAGAAGGAAATATCTGTTTTTTCTAGATATTTCTTTTTTTTTGTAAAAATAGAAATATCCCTTTATTTTTTGTAAAAAAGTGTCTTTTTTTGTTGAAAACTAAAAGGAATGGTGCTATAATACTGTTAGCTTGTGAAAGGAGGGGAATCAATGTCAAAGGTAGTAGTTAGAAATGGTAATGTTGAGAGTGCTTTACGTACAATGAAGCAAAAAAATGCTAGAGATGGCCTCCTTAAGAAAGCTCGCGAGCGTCAAGATGGTTATAAGAAACCAGGAGTTCGTAGAAGAGAGAAAAAGAACGAAGGTATTAAAAATACTCGAAAGAGAGAAAGAAACAATTATTAAAAACATGGGGAGCTTTCAAAAAAAAGCTCCTTATTTGTTAGGAGGAACTATATGAGAGAAAGAATTTTAAAAGATTTAGTAACTGCTATGAAAGAGAAGGATAAAGAAAAATTAGCTGTATTAAGAATGGTAAAAGGAGCTATGCAACTAGAGGAAATAAATAAAAAGGAAGAACTTAAAGATGATGAGGTTATAGCTGTTTTAGCAAAACAGATTAAAACTAGAAAAGAATCTATTGTAGAATTTCAAAAAGGTAACAGAAATGATTTAGTAGAACAAACAGAAAAAGAAATAGAGATACTAGAAACTTATATGCCAGAACAATTAAGTGGGGAAGAAGTTGAAAAAATAATAGTGGAAGCCATTCAAAAAGTAAATGCCAGTGCACCATCTGATATGGGAAAAGTTATGGGAATTATTACACCTTTATTACGTGGTAAGGCAGATATGAGTTCTGTAAGCAAAATGGTAAAAGAAAAATTATCAAATTAGAAAGATGAGAAATTATGAAAAAGAGTAATGCGCTTTATAAAAATCAAGGAATTCATGTCATTACAGCTATTTTTACAGTTGAGCAAGGTGTAACAAAGGTTTTGCTTGTCAAAAGAAAAAATGAGCCTTATAAGGGAGATTGGACATTGACTGGTGGAGCTCTTTACAATAATGAGGATTTAGAAGCTGGTGCCAAAAGAGAAATCTTGGAAAAATCAGGAATTGAAAATATTGAAATTGATCAATTTCATACTTTTGGAAAAGTAGATCGTTCTTCCGTTATGCGTATGATAGCAGTTGCCTATGTTGGTGTTATTGACTGTAATAGAGTAAAGATTATAAGAGAGACTACTAATACTAGTAATGCAGATTGGTTTCCAATTGATAAAATTCCAGGTTTAGGATTTGACCATGAAGAAATTTTAAAGGAAGCTCTTGTTTATTTACAAAGTAAAATTGTTAGTACAGACATTCTAAAAGCATTATTTCCAAATGAATTTACTCTTCCAGAAATTCAAAAAACATATGAAGCAATTTTGAATAGAAAATTTGATCGTAGAAATTTTCGAAAAAAATTATTGAATTTGAATTTAATTGAAGATACAAAGCGTACAGGAAAATTTGAAGGAAAAAAACCAGCTAAATTATATAGATTTAAAAAGAGTATAAAAAAGCAAAATGTTTTTTAGAAAAGGGGATTTATGGATAATTTTAAACCAAAAAAATTTACAGAACCAGCTATCCTTTTTGCTTTAACAGGGCATGTGTTTATTAGGTATGATGCATCTTTAGAATATTATCAAGAGTGTTTACGAGAGATTCATGATGACGAATTATATCGTTTTGTTATGAAAGATGTGCCAAGGAATGTTTTAGAAAATTTATTAGAGACAATTGGTTCTGATACTCAGGATATAGATCCTATATTGGTACAATATTTATGTAGTTCTAGTGAGATTTTATCAGCTATTAAGGACTATTCTGATAAGACAGCTTATCGCAAATCAAAAGATTTAATTGAAGAAAAATTTTTGACAAATGGTTATATAGAAGTATCACCTATTGATTTTAAAAGTTTTTGTGATTTTGCAGAAAATAGTGTAAAAGCTAATGCTGATAAATCTTATAAATAGAGTATATTCTAAAAGTTCATAAAAAGTAATACATTAGAACTTTGTTTTTTAGGGGGATTAGAGTGGAGAATAAAAGTTATGGTATTTTAATGAAGCGCCATAAAGTAAATGAAAATATATGCATATATCATCCAATTTATTTAATAGCTGGTAGGGATACTGGTCAAGATTTTGAAGATGAAATGGGATATTTTTATACTTATGCAACAGACACAGATTCGTTCTGCTTACGAGAAAATGATTTAAGTGTAGCATATATTATTTCAGAAGAAGAGTTACAAAGACAATATGGCGAAGTATCTTTATCAGAAGCAAAAATGGGATATTTTAGTAGCATTAATGAATATATACATGTTGGCTATTATATGGACGTTGAAGATGAACTTATTATAAAAACTTATAATGCAGAAGTATTATTAGAACAGGTATTATCAAAAGATGAAAGTGCATCACCAAAGTCTTCTGCTGAACAAAGCCAGGCAGAGGGAATTCCATTTCTTAGAATTGAGCGTGAAAAAAACGTAGGAGAAAGAGAGTCTACATCTTTGATGGTAGAAGAATTGATTCCTATTACAGCAACTGATTTTAAGAAAATGTTAGATATTAGGGAAGACGGAAAATTGAGATCTATCTTGCAAAATATGTATGAACAATTTCAAAATGGTAGGCTGCCAGTAACAATTGGAATGGATGAAAGTGAGATATATCCAACTCTTGAGAATCAAGAAATTACGGGAAAAAAGATTGTTTCGTTTTTTAAAGATATCTGTAATAAAATGATAATAGCAAGTTCAATGGAACAGATTTCTCTATTAGAAACAAATTTTAAAAACGGTTTTACAGCTGCAGTACTTATTTTAGATACTCATGCTAATAATGAGATTGCAGCTTCAGCAGCAGAAGAAATTTTTTATAGAATTATAGATGAAATTGCAGTAATAACTGCTTGTAGAGATATTGCTAGAGTAAAAACTGATATAGCAAATGTTTTAAAAACAGAAATGGAAGAAGTTGCAAGGGCGGCTGCTATTTATGACGAATATGATGCAAAATTTGAAAAAACTATGGGAGATGGAGAGCCTCAATCTAGTCAAAAAAGTTTTTCATTAAGAAAAGTAAATGCTAAGAAATTGAAAGAATTCTTTGATAGGAGAATTGCTGGTCAAGAAGCAGCTAAAAGAGCAGTTATTTCCGCTGTTACAATGAATATATTATCAGAAAATCCGGATGATAAGACTTCTTGTTTTTTAGTAGGACCTCCAGGAAGTGGAAAAACATTGATTGCGAAAACTTTAGGAGAATTTTTGAATATTCCATGTGAAATTGTGGATACCACACAATTAACGAGTCCAGGATATATTGGTGGAAATATAGAGGACTTTTTAGCTAGACTTATTACAAAAGCTGGTGGAGATTTAGAGAAAGCTGAAAATGGTATTGTTGTTTTCGATGAATTAGACAAAAAAGGATCTGATAAAAAATCAGATATTGCTGGTCAAGGTGTGCTTAATTCATTATTACCTTTTTTCCAAGGTGCAACTTATCAAGTTGCAAAAGGCAAAGATAAAGTAGATTTTAATACTTCTAGATTAACTATATTTGCAACTGGTGCTTGTACTGATGTAGCAAAAGCAAAATTGCAAAAAGAAGGATTAGATCATTATAAGAAAACGAAAATTGGATTTTTAGCAGATGTTTCTGATAATCAAGCGGAAGAAGATTTTGTTTATCCGCAACTAGAGCCAGAAGATTTTGTAAAGTATGGTGGTATGACAGACGAAATAATTGGAAGAATTACAACGATATGCCAATTATCTGGTCATACAGTTGAGACATTAAAGTTTATTTTGACTGATATTGAAACTAGTGCGTTATTATTACAGCAAAAAGTTCTTGCTAAAATTGGTATTTCTCTAAGATGGACTGAAGATTATTTAGAAGCGGTAGCGCATAAAGCAATTCAACTGAAAACTGGTGCTAGATCACTTAAATCAACAGTGGAGAAGTCTATTATGGAGGCACGCTGGGAAGTTTTATTGAATCCTGATAAATATAGAGAGATTCTATTAACCGCAGAATGTGTAGAGAATCCTTTTAAATGTAAGTTAGTAGATCGAACAGGAAGAGAATTTACAGTGGAGGAAACATTAGTAGAAGAGCAACCATTGAATCAAAAAGTAAAAAAAGTTAGTGCTGCGCAACAAAATATATGAAAAAACTTGTAAATCTTGGAAATATATGTTAAAATGAATAACGACGTGATCCGCTGGATGTATTTATTTAAGATCATAGTTTAGATAAAGGAGCGTGACATTGTGAATTTAGTTGAAAAGGTAACTAGTAGTCAAATCAGAACAGATTTACCTGTTTTCCAAGTAGGAGATACTGTTAGAGTAGATTTGAAAATTGAAGATGTAGATTCTAAAGGTAATAAGAAAATTAGAATTCAAGCATTTGAAGGCCTTGTAATGGCAATTAAAGGTGCTGGAGTAAGTAAAACTTTTACAGTTAGAAAAGTTTCTGGAAATGTTGGCGTTGAAAAAACATTACCTGTTAATTCACCAACAATTGATAAAATTGTAGTGGTAAGAAAAGGTAAAGTTAGACAAGCTAAACTAGGCTACATCAGAGATTTAAAGAAAACACCAAAGATTAAAGAAAGAGGATAAGGCTTAGCAACTAAGCCTTATTTTAATTAATAGGTGATAAAATGGAAGAACACGAAAATAAAAAAGATTATAATGAAAAAACAAGAATTTTTAAAATAATAAAAGAGGCAGTTCCTTATATAGTAATTATTATTGCTGTTATTTTAATAAGAGCTTATATAGCGACACCAGTAAGAGTAAATGGCGATTCTATGTATCCTTATTTAAAAGAAGGGGAAGTTCTTATTTTAAATAAGTTAGATAAATCTTATAATAGATTTGATATTGTAGTAATTAATTCTAATAAAACAAAGATAATTAAAAGAATTATAGGACTTCCTGGTGAAACTGTAGCTTATAAGGATTGTAAGTTATATATCAATGATAAAGAGGTAGAAGATTTTGTTGGGGAATGTATTACAGATGACTTTTCATTAGAGGGGTTATATGACTATGCTATGATACCAGAAGGATATTACTTCGTTATGGGGGATAATAGAAAGAATTCATCTGATAGTAGAGATTATCGTGTAGGACTAATTTCTAAAAAGCAAATAGAGGGAACTACATCTTTAAGATTATATCCATTTAACCGTTTAGGAAAACTAAAATAAGAATGTTTTACATTCTTTTTTTACGGCAAATTATAATCATTTTATGATATAATGTACTAAGGTGAGTTTATGAATGGCGGAAGAGGAGCAAAGGGATCTATTAATGATCGTCTAATTAGTATGATGTATCATAATAGATATAAGCTAGAACAAAGAAAAAAAGAAGGATATACAAAGGAAGAAAAAGCGAAACAAAAAGAATATATTAAAACGATGCGTACTTTTGATATGGAGAAAGATACTGTCAGTTTGGAAGAAAAAGATAATAAAGTAGTTCAAGAAGCTTTTAAACCATTACCAATAGAACAGATAGGTATACCTAGTTTAGAAAATACCCCAGTATTAAAACAGGAAGAGTCTAATTTTATAGTATTAGATAATCCTAGTGAAGAGGTAACTTTTAAAAGTATTGGAAGTAACCCTGCTACAATAGAAGATTTATCTAATAAACAGGTTCCTTTTAAATCATCCTATGAAGAAAGAGTATCAGAAATTAAGAGTGCAGGAACTGCTATAGAAAGTAGTTCAACTCCATCTGTTGCTAGTATTCATGATTTAAGTGGAAAAATGATAGATGTGGATATTGATACTGAGGTTTTTGATTTTGAACATTATGATTATTATGAAGTTCTTCAAACTCCTAAAGGAAAAGCTTCTAATTCTAGTTCAGAACAGTTTTTTGTACAAGATGAGTTAGCTATGCAAGATAGTGATGAAAGTTTAGATTTTGATAGAGAAATAGAAAAAGTAGAAGATGAAGAAACAATATTAGAAGAACTTACTACTTTTATAGAGGATAGTCAGGAGACTTTACTAGATATTAAAGAGGACTTATTAGAAGTTAGAGAATTAGTTTCTCAAAGTAAGACACAAGAGCAAGTAGCAGAATTAGAAGAGCGATATGCTGCTATTCGTGCAAAAGTAGATAAATTGAAGGCTCAGTACGATGTAGTAAAAGAAAAATATAATTTTGATGATTTTCGAATCTTAGAAAGCATTGAAATGATGACTGCCATCGAAGATTATAAAGATAAAGCTTCTTTAGATGAACTAGAAACAATGGTAGATGTTTGCAAGGATGAGATAGATCAAATAGATGGAATATTAATAGAAGAAAAAAGAAGTGTTGCTGTAGCAGAAGAAGTAGAAGAACAAAGAAAAGCAGTGGTGAAACGTGATCAAGATTTCGAGAAAAATAGAGAAGGTGTTATTTATTTAGATGATTTAGAAAAGAAAATAGCACGTGAAGCAAGAGAACAGGCCTTGATTATTGCCGATTTAGAAAAGCAATTAGGTAAATTTACAACAGATATAGAAGTGGTAAGAGAAACTGTTTATCACACAGAAAGATTATTTGGTTCCTTTTTTAGAATAGCAGCTGGAATTCTTACGATGCCTTTTAATGGTAGACATATTTTTGGTACTATGTTAGGAACACATTTGATTAATAGGGGAATTCATCAACTTAGGGATTATATGAATCCTGAAGTAATAGAAAGAACTGAAATTAAACATCGTTATAAAGATATTGAAAGAGAAATATTGAATAGTAAAGACTATGTAAAAACTACTGCCCACTTAATAGAAGATTCTATTTATCAGCTAGATAAGTTTGATGCTGAATTTAAACTTCGTTTTAGTGCCTATTCTAATCTTATACCTGCTTATGCGGAGGTAGAAAGAAAGATAGAAAGCTTAAAGAAGAGCTTAAAAATGAAAAAAGAAGAAGTAAATGTAATGTCAAAAGATTTAGATAGACAATATGAAGCAAATAAAGTAAAAGTAAAGAAAGCTTCTTAGGAGGATTTATGAAAAAGATGGAGACAACTCTTTGTTTACTTAGAAGAAATGAAGAAATATTATTAGCTATGAAAAAAAGAGGATTTGGGGAAGGAAAATATAATGGTGTAGGTGGCAAGATAGAAGGAACTGAAACTCCAGAAGCTACCATGCTTAGAGAAACAAAGGAGGAAATAGGAGTAACTCCTATTCAATATGAAAAAGTAGGTGTTGTTTCTTTTGATGAATTTTATAAAGATGAAAAAGTAAATTTGATTTTTCATCTTTATATGGTAACAGAGTGGGAAGGAACCCCAGCAGAGAGTGAAGAAATGCAACCAAAATGGTTTTCTATAGACAGTATCCCTTATAACCAAATGTTTCCTGATGATAAGTATTGGCTACCTCTTATTTTAGAAGGAAAGAAAATAGATGCTTACTTTGATTTTGATGAAGAATGGAATTTGTTATCTAAGGATATTAAAGAATTAAGTGATTAGAGGGATTATATGAAACAAATACTATTTGCAACTATCAATGAAAGTAAAGTAAAAAGATTTCAGAAAGCATTGTTAGAAAATAATATAGAGATGTTAACTTTAAAAGATATTGACACTGCTATTGAAATAGAAGAAAATGGCAGTACGGCTATAGAAAATGCATTAATTAAGGCACGTGCTTATGCAAGTATTACTAACATTGCTACTTTAGCGATGGATGATAATTTATATTTAGAAAATGTTCCTTCTACATATCAACCAGGGGTGTATGTTAGGCGAGTAAATGGTAAACGTTTAACCGATGAAGAAATGATAAAATATTATACTAATTTAGTTCAGGAGTATGGAGTAGATGGAAAACTAGTAGCGCGTTGGGTACATGGTTTAGCTTTGGTAATAGGAGAAGAGGAGTTCACTTATAGTTGGAGTAATAGTGATTTTGATTTAATAACTACTCCAAGTGAGATTATTCATCCAGGTTATCCATTAGATTCTATTTCTATTAATAGAAAATTAAATAAGTATTTTACTGAATTGACAAAAGAGGATAAACTTTCTATTCAAGAGGACGAAACTCATGCAGTGGAGTGGATAGTAAGTCATATGAAATAATGAAAATAATTCATCCTTTAAATCCCATTTATGATTCCAATTCTACGGTATTAATATTAGGAACTATGCCTTCTATTCAATCAAGAGAGAAAAATTTTTATTATGCCCATCCTAAAAATAGATTTTGGGAGACTTTAAGTAATGTGTATAATGAACCAATTGGAAATAGTAAAGAAGAGAAAATTGAATTTTTATTGAAACATCAGATTGCTTTATTTGATGTTTTAAAAAGTTGTGATATTACTTCTTCGAAGGATAATAGTATTAAAAATCCAGTTCCTAATGATTTTACTTTTATGTTATCCCATTCTAAGATTAAATATATATTTACAACAGGAAAAAAAGCTTATTCTCTCTATCAAAAATATTGTTATCCAAAAACAAAAATAGAAGCAATTTGTTTGCCAAGTCCTTCACCTGCTAATTGTCCTAAAGGAATAGAAGATAAATTGCTTCAAGAATATAAAAGAATAAGAGAAGTAATAGAGGAGATGGGTGAATGAAAATATATTTAGTACGACACGGAGAAGTTATTAGTAATGCGTTAAAACATTATAACGAAGATAGTGATGATTTAACAGAATTAGGTATAAAGCAAGCTGAGGAATTAAGAGAAAAAATAAAAACTATAGAAATAGATGCTATTTTTTGTTCAACCTTATTACGAGCAAAGCATACAGCTTCTATTATTAATGAAAATCATAAACCTATTATTTATGATGACAGGATAAAAGAAAGAAATGTGGGGGATTTAGCAGGTAGACCGCTTACTGTTACGAACAGAGATGAATATTGGAACTATAATACAAGCCTTCAATACGGAACAAGCGAAAATATAAAACTGTTTTTTAAACGAGTTTATCAATTTCTTGAAGAATTAAAAAATCAGCCATATGAGTGCATATTAATAGTTGCTCATAGTGGTGTATCAAAAGCTTTTAGTGCCTATTTTGAAGGAATTCAAGATGGAATGTTTTTAAATAGAGGATTAAAAAATTGTGAAATGAAAGAATATGATTTAAAATAAATAATTTCATGTGGAGATAAAATGATAGAACAAAAAAATGTAGAAAAATATGCTTTTTATCAAATTGATAAAAAAGATTATTATCAGTATTTACCAACTTCTAAATTGGAAGATGTTGTGTATGTTAGCGGTATGAAAAGTGTCTGTGAAAAGCACTTTATTGAGGATGATGGGCATTTTATTGAAATACCAACCAAAGAAACTGTTTTTGGTGTGGGAGAAGTTGTTAGTTCTTTAGATATTGTAAGAAGATATTATGAGGGAGTTTCTTTTTTTCAACACTATGATTCAGAAACAATTGAATATTTAAAAGAAAATCCAAATAGAGAATGGAATTTAGATGGCGAAGGAGAAGCTACATTAGGTTGCTATTCTTCCTATATAAAAGTAAATCATGGCGAAGTTCCAGTACAAAAAAGCCTACAGGATATCATTTTAGGAAGTTCCTATTGGTATGTAGAACTCCATCAAGAAGATGGCACAGTTTGTTATGAAAAAACGGTCTATAATGACAAAAAATATCGTGGACAAAATTGTCAATTTTACGAACTAGTTGAGATAGTAGAGTATGAATTAAATGGAATTCAAAAGAAAGCTATTATTAGAAGAGAGAACAAAAAATATCCATATAAGCCTGTAGAAATGGATTCCTTAGATGAGATTATTGATAGTTCTAAGGGACTTATTTCCCATCAGCTATCATTTAATGGTTTTAATACTTCTCCATTATATAGTTTTAATACAGAAGATAGTGCTTCAGTATTTTGTGCTAAGAAGCCTTTAATAGCTAATCAAAATGTTGTTACAGTAACAGGAAGTGGAGATGCCATATTAGATTTATTTTTGAATGGAGTTTCTAAAATAATAGCATTTGATACGAATGCTTTTACTGTTTTTTATGCAGAATTGAAGTTTATAGCTGCTAAACAATTATCTTTTCAACAATTTTGTTTATTCTTTTCTTCTTTTAATGAGACTATTTATAGAAAGTTAGAACCTCATTTATCAGTTTCAACAAAAAAGTTTTGGAATGAATTATATAGTTATTGTAAAATTGTAGACATGCCCTTAAAAGATGCAGAAAAAGGCGGACTTTTTTATCCAACTGCTTCTATATTCGCTGGTAACGATACAATGTATAATCCAAATGGATACTATACAGAGGAAAATTATGCACGCCTACAGAGGCAATTACAAACAAAGTCTTTAGAAGATATTCAATTTGTAAATTGTGACTTATTAGAATTACCAAAAGCCGCTAATTTATCCAACTGCTCTTATGCTTATTTATCTAATATTATGGATTTTATGGTTGGTGTAGATGATATGAAAGTAGATAATGAGAAATTAGTAGCATTTAAAGAATTTATTTTAAAAAGGCTCTATCCATCATTAAAGGAATCTTCTGTTATTGATCTTTCCTATATTAAAGCTAGTTGGCATAATGGTATTGAAGCAGGATATTATGAAGTTTATAAGGAAAGTGATGGTTTTCAAATAGAAGAACTATCTAATGGAAGGGATAGTATACTATCGTTTAATAGTTCTGTTTTAGAAAAAGAAGTAGGAAGTCAAAAAAGTTAGGAGATAGTATGAAAGAAAAATTATCATTTCAAATGGTATCTAATTGTAAGAAGCTAGTAGCAGAAACTACTTATCAAAGAATTGATGAATGCTTTACAGAAGAAGAGAAAGAGAATATTTTAGTTGCGGAAATTAATCCAGATTATATGGATGGAGTAGCGCTTTTTGAACATTAT
Source organism: uncultured Bacilli bacterium (assembly GCA_910589375.1). Lineage (GTDB taxonomy): Bacteria > Bacillota_I > Bacilli_A > RF39 > UBA660 > UBA5578. Next base: position 43,820 of record CAJUTK010000002.1, read on the forward strand.
CAAATAGATAAGCAAATGGGAGTTAACTGTTTAATTTGTGAGTGTAAAAGATCTGAAAATAAGACCTATGTTGCTTTACTCGTTCCTACTGGTTATCGATATAATATGTCAACAACAGTAAGAAGATATATAAACGCTAGAATAGTATCTGTTGCTCCTTTAGATTATGTATTGCAGCAAACAAAGATGGAGTATGGTAGTATTAATCCTATTGGGCTTCCTAAAGATTGGAAAATTTTAATAGATTCTAAAGTATTAGATTCTGATAGAATTATTTGTGGAAGTGGTTTACAATATTCTAAATTGTCTTTACCAAGTAATTATATTTTTAAATTGGATAATGTAGAAGTTTTAGAAAATTTAGCAAAAGATTGATTAATATCAGTCTTTTTTAATTTGACAATTGCTCTTTAAAATGCTAGATTAGTTAGCGTTTGGTGGGGTGTGAAAATGGCTACGTATAAGGAAGCAATAAAATTACTACAAATTGAAACGGGATTTTTAGAAGAACAATTAGAGTCTAATTTTTCACGGTTAGAACAAGAATACAATCCTGATCAATATGAATTTTTATCCCCAGAATATGAGGAAGCAAGTACAATAAACCATGAGTTATTCATGGCCTATTGTACTCTACATAGCTATTATAAAACTTACATAGTAAGTAGTACCTCTAAACCTACTATTGATAATGAAATTTTAGAGGAAGAACTTTTAAGAACAATTAATGACGCTGTTGCTAATGGTAAAGAAATAGATGAAAATTTTATTGCGCAAGTGGTAGAAATATTAGTATGTAATTTAGGATTAAATGATTATGTTAGAAGTATTTCTTTTGAAAAATACGGAGATAAATCTTTAGCATCCTATACTAGAAATTGTCAAATAAAAGTATTTCTTGGGTCTATTAAGAGAAGTATTGAAGAAAGTTCCGGTTTAATATTGACACCTTTAGAAAAAAAGTACAATCCTTATTGTCAAGTTACCGAGTTTTTAAGACATGAGGTAGAACATGCTAATCAAGTAAGAATTTTAGTGGTACATGGTAGTGATACTGAAACTAGGATTCTTACTGCTGAGAATGAAAGAAACGAAATGAGAGATAGGGAGCTAAATCGAATAGTAAAATACCCGTTCTTACTATATCATTTAGCACTTATGAAAAGAAAAATAGGTTTATCACTAGATAAGAAAAAATATGATAAATATTGGGGTTATATTTCTAGTGAGAGAATGGCTAATATTCGTTCTTATAATTTAATATTAAATTTATTGTCAAGACTTTCTCAATTGGAATCATATTCTTTTTCTAATTTAGAGAGAGTTTATATGGAAAACTTGGGAAAAATAGTTACATTTGGTTATGATAAGACATTTGCTCCTATACTCTTTTATTTAGAAAAATTTAAACAATATGGCGATTGTTTAGATATCTTAAAAATGTCAGAGAATTTAGAGCTTGCGGATAGATTAGCACTAGGACTGAAAGCAACGCCTTTAGAACTAGAATCTTTTGAAAAAAATAAAGAGAAGGTAATGGTTAAGATAAGGACTATGTAAGAGGGAGATTTTTATATGTCACAAATTTTTATTTTAAATGAAAAAGCTAATAATGAGAAAAATTTATTTTTACAAGATAAGTTAGCGTTTTCAATAAAGGATATTGCGGGAGTCATTGAAAAAACCACTTCATTGGAGGAGTTAAAAGATGTATTAGCATTTTATAAAAATCGCGCAGATGTTATTTATGCAGTTGGTGGCGATGGCACTGTTAATACAATTTTAAATGGAATGTTTGGTGGAAGCGCATCTCTTGGAATTATTCCAGTAGGAACTGGAAATGATTTCTATAAAAAACTAAATGAATATAATAGTGAAGTTTTAGATGTAAATGTTATGAAGGTAAATGAACAATTGGGAATAAATAGCTTTAGTATTGGGCTAGATGCTGAAATAGGAATTAATGCTAATTTGATGAAGAGGCTGAGAATTCCTTCTCATTTAGTTTATATTACAAGTATGTTTTATACTTTTGCACGTTATCAAAATAAAGAAGTAACTTTAAATGATGGCCTTAAGAGTATTACTTTATTAGCACTTTGTAATGGGACTTACTATGGTGGTGGATTTGCCATTAGCCCAGAAGCAGATATAACAGAACCTTCATTATGTGTATATTCTTTAAATGGAGTTAGTAAAATAGAACAAGTGAAATTTTTATTACAATTATTAGGTGGTAGGCATCAAGAAAACCCTAATTTAGACTTTTTTAAAACAGAAAATGGTATCCATATTTCTTCCATTTATCCTTTGATTGGGCAATTAGATGGAGAATTAATGGAGGATACTTGCTTTGACGTAACTCCTAGTGTTGGAAGGATAAAAGTAGTAAATAATAAAACTTTAATAAAAAAGTTACGTTAGAAAATTTAAGATTTTATCTTAAATTTTTTTATTCAAAGAACTAGAAATTAATGTTATAATGGAACTGTAAAGGAGTGATTATATGATTAACACTAAAATGACTAGAGAGGCAATGAAGATTGCTTACAATGCCCACTATAATCAATTTGATAGAGCAGGTGTTCCTTATATTTATCACCCAATTCATTTAGCTGAGAATATGGATTCTGAGATAGCCTGTGTAGTAGCGCTCTTACATGATGTTGTAGAGGACACTGATATTACAATGGAAGAATTAGAAAAAACTTTTCCAAGAGAAGTAATCGAAATTTTAAAATTATTGACACATGATAAAAAAGTAGATTATATGGAATATATAAAAAGAATAAAGGAAAATGAAATTGCTAGAAAAGTAAAAATAGAAGATATTTTACACAATGCAGATGAAACAAGATTAGATTCTATTACAGAAGAAGATATTATTAGACGAGAAAAATATAAAAAAGCATTAGAATTTTTAAGGATGTAAATTATGGATTATCAATTTTGTAAAGCAACGAATATAGATATTCAAAAGCTAATAGAGTATAAGCTTATAAATATTTTAGAATATGCAAAAAATCTTCCTTCACAAGAAAATAAAAAAATTCAAGATTATGTTCAAAAAATGGTTCCTATTCAACTTAAAAATTATAAAATGATTTTAGTAGACAATAAAAAAGTAGGATGTCTTTTAGTAGAAAAGTATGAAGATGGAGTTTTACTAGATGAAATTTATTTAGAGGAAATTTATAGAAATCGAGGAATAGGGAAAGACATTATTCAAAATATTTTACGTACTAATGAAAATGCTTATCTTTGGGTATATAAATTAAATAGAGGTGCTATTTCCTTATATCAGAGATTAGGATTTCAAGTTTTGAAAGAAACAGAAAATAGATATTATATGAAATATGAAAAAAGAATGTGTGAGGTTTAAATTTGAATATAAATTATTGTCAGTGTAAAAAGATAGTGAAGTGTTTAGATAATTATTTTCAGAATAATAGATCTTTAGCGCACGTTGAGTTTCCTTCTACTATTAAATATAAAACAGATAGTTACTATTTATATATGTTTTATTCTTGCTTATTAGATTATGGTATGCGCTCTAAAATATACCATCAAAATTTAGTAAAAACTTATAAAAACTATCCAGAAATTTTTAATCCAGATTTTGTTTTATCGATGAATGAAGATGATTTAAGGAATATTATAGTAAGTTCTATTCATCCAAGATATCCTAATGTGGCACTAAAAAAATGGATAGAGCTTTCTAATGTATTAAAAAAATATGAAAGTATAAAAGATATTTTAAAAAGAATGAATAGTTTTCAGGAATTAAATTGTTTTATAAAAGGAATAAAAGGGTATGGACAAAAAACTGGCGGATTATTAATTAGGATTATTGTGGATTCTAGAATTTGTAATTTTGAAGAAGAAATAGATAGTATTCCAATTGATAGGCATGATATAGAGATTAGTTATTTTGTAAATATAATAGATAGTAAAACCATAACTTCAAGTGATATCCAAAACTTATCAGATGCTTATGTAAATGTAGGAAAAGAATTACATATTAATCCTAGTAATATTGATAAGTACTTATGGGAAATAGGAAATTCTTTTTGTAATAAGAAAGATTGTAAGAATTGTCCTATTTACTCTTTTTGTAGTAGAAAGTGATGTTAGAACATGTTTGATAAGTATTATAAGAAAATAGAAAAATTAAATAGTTTTGATAAAAAAGATATTTTGACGAATAAATTTTCATTATATCAAGATGAAAAATTGAATATTTATTATGCACCTCATAATGAGATAGTGAATAAGAATGCGAAAATATTTTTAGTAGGAATTACCCCAGGGTGGTCACAAACACATATTGCTTATCAGACAGCTAAAGAGGCAATTGAAAGTCATTTACCAGAAGAGCAAATAAAAAAAGAATGTAAAAGAAATTCTAGATTTGCTGGAAGTATGAGAAAAAATCTAATTGAAATGTTAGATGATTTAAACCTAAATCAATATTTGGGCATTACTTCTTGCATACAGCTTTTTAATGAGAGAGAAATTTTATTGCATACTACTTCTGTTATACCATATCCAGTTTTTATCAAAGGAAAAAATTATACAGGTAGTAATCCTAAAATATTAGAACATAAAGTATTATCTTCTTTCGTAAGAAAATACTTTTATGAAGAGGTAAAACTATTGCCAAAAGCTTTTTATATTCCTCTTGGTAAGGCTGTAGAAGAAATACTTGAATGTATGGTTCAAGAAAACATTTTAAAAAGTGAGCAATGTCTTTTTGGTTTTCCTCATCCATCAGGTGCTAATGGTCATAGAAAAAAACAATTAGAAGAAAATAAAGAAAATTTAAAGAAAAAAATAGAGGATTATTTTGGAGATATGCATGATTGTTAATTATTTAGATAAAGAAGTAATAATGGGGCAAAAGCTACACGATGATTCAACGAAAGAAATTGTTCCACTAGAAGAAAGAGTAATTTTTAGAAAAGTAAAAGAGAAAGATTGTTAGTGTTTCAAGGAAGGAGGTAGCTTATGGAATATAATGTTGTTATTATTGGTTGTGGACCAGCAGCTATGCTTCATGCTCTTTATTTAAAGAAGTATGGAATAGAAAATATTTGTATTATTAATAAAATAATCATAGAGTTCATAAAACTTGTTCAGGCTATTTTACCCCAAAAACGGTTACACTTTTATCAGAATTAAATATTTCAGCAACACAGGATTTAGGATATCGTAAGGAAACCGATTTAGTTATTAATTATCATTATAAAGAGTGGCTCCATTTAAATGAAGAAGATATATTTACTTTCCTCCTTGTTCTAATAGAGAAGATTTAGACAATTATTTATATCAGCAAATAGTAAAAGAGGATATTAAAGTATTAGAAAATACAGAAGTGAAAGAAATAGATTTTGAAAAGAAAAAAGTAATATTAGAAAATGATATTATTTCTTACTGTTATTTAGTGTTAGCGGATGGCTTTGTAGGCATATCTTCTAAATATCAAAAGAAACCAAAAGATAAACAAATAGGTTTTGAAGTAAGGCTTACAAATTCTCAGAAATTAAATCAGAAAGCAGATCTTAATTTTGGCATAACGAGAAAGGGATATGCTTGGGTATTTACACAAGAAAATTATACAACGATTGGTTTTACAGATTTATATGATAAAAATATTAAATATTTAGAGTTATTAAAAGAATTTGCTAGCAAAAAAGGTTATTCTATTGATACTAAAAATATAAAGGGGGCTTTCATTCCAAGAAGAGTAGAAAAGTTAAACTATCATAATGCTCTTCTTATTGGTGATGCAGCTGGATTAGTAGATTCTTTGACACAAGAAGGAATCTATTATGCTTTAGTGTCTGCGAAAGAAGCAGTTTACGCTATTAAAGAAAATAATTTAACTTTGTATAAAAAGAATATGAAAACTGTTGTAAAAGAATTAAATGCTTCTAGGATAATTGCTAATATTTTTTATAATCCTTTTATCAGTAAAAGATTGTGGAAACCAAAGAAAAAGAAAACAAATAATTCTTTTAGAATATATCTATTTAAAAAAGTATTAACAGGAAATGATTTTAGTTATCAAAAAATACATTCCTATTTAAAAGAATATAAGAAAAGTAGAAAGGAAAATGATAATGAATATAGAATTTATTAATGACGCTTATACTTCTGATGATATAAAGTTACCAATGGTACATTATTTTTCTTCTAATAAGGATGTCTGTGTTATTTGCATTCATGGAATGTGTGCTAATTTTGCTGACAATTATTTTGCTTCCGTTTGGGGAAAACATTTGAGTGAAAATGGTATTGGATTTATTTATGAATACAATAGAGGTCATGATATTGAAAATGATTTAGTAAAAAGAGATGGAACATTTTTAAGATGTGGAACGATGTATGAAATATTTGAAGATTCTATTATGGATATTGATTTAGCTATTATGATTGCTAAAGAAAAGGGATATAAAAGAATCATTTTATTAGGTCATAGTTATGGGTGTAACAAAGTAATTTACTATTATTATAAAAAAAGACCTGAATTATTAGGTATCATACTAGCAAGCGCTCCTGATATGGTTGGATCTCATATTACTAATCAACCTGATTATAAGGAATTATTAAAAGAAGCAAAAGAAAATATTGGTAGTGGGAATCCTACTAAGTTACTTTCTAAAATGGTTGAAGACTACATGTATATGAGCTCTGAAACTTATTATAATTGGTTTCATGAAAATTCTAATATAGATAACCTTCCTGTTATTGCTAATCCAAAATGTTGGATTCAATTTTCTAAGATTGATGTACCAATTCTTACTTTCTCTGGCTCTTTAGAAGAAGAACATTATTTACAGTTAGAACTTTTAAAAGAAAAAGCACTCAGTTGTAAAAGCTTTGAATATAAAATTATAGAAAATACAGGCCACACTTACCGTAGCAAAGAATTAGAGATTGCTAATTTAATTAGTGATTGGGTAGAAGCATGTAAATCGTAGAAGGGAAAAATAAGATGAGAGAAAAATATGTTAAAAATTTAAATAAAGAATATACCTTTTCTAAAGATGGTTTTCATGTAACACTTCCGTCCATTCAAAATAATGATGTTAGTATTTGTTTTGTGGATATAAATGGTGAGAGAACTAGTTACTGTATGTTAGATAGAAGTACAATATTTTATTACGTATTAGAAGGTTCAGGACAATTTGAGATAGGGAGTGATAAAGTAAAAGTTCAAAAAGATGACTTAGTTGAAATATTATCAGGCCAAAAATATAGTTATTTAGGAAATATGAAGTTGTTAGAGATACAATCTAATGGTTTTGATGAAAGTGAAGTTCACGAGTTTAAAAAAGAAATGAAATAGGTGAAAATATGATTAGATTAGTACAAAAACAAGATATAGATGAGTTAGCGGTTATTTATAAAGAACTATATGATAATGCTGATATTGGTGAGAATTGGACAATAGAAAAAGCAAAAGAATTGTTACTATACTGGTATGATAAACAACCAGATTTGTTTTTTGTAGATATTGAAGATAATATACCAGTAGGAGCCATTGTTTCTGGAGTAAAAGCTTGGTTTGATGGACCACGTTTAATTGATACAGAGATATTTGTATCGGATAAATGCCAGAAAAAGCATATTGGAAAAAGTCTAATGTTAGAACATTTAAAAGCAGCTAAAATAAAGTATAATGCTTACATGATTGAATTTCATACTTATGGGGAAGAGAGCGAATTTCCACAAAACTGGTATAACAGAATTGGTTTTGAGAAGGATGAAGAATTAATTATTATGCATGCGAATATTGAAGAAGTATTACAGAAACTAGGTTATTCTCCTAATAGTGAAAACGATGCAAATAAAACTGTATATCCATTTGAAAACTATAGCTATCAAGATTTAAGTAATCTATATTCTAAACTAACAGTAGGTGATAAAGCTTATATATTTGATATGTTGCCAGATTATGCTTATTTGGATAATGAGTCAGAAAAAGAATATATAGAAAGTAGAATTACTGCTATGAAAAATGGAGCCGAAATTCATTTATTTATGATTGGTAGCAAAAAGAAATTAGCTGAGCTAAAAAAGAATTCTTTATTTCAATATGCTACTCAAACATGTTTCCATAATAGTAAAATATATGTCCTAACGGAAGAAGAAATGAAGAGTCATTGTTTAGATGAATATTTCCAGTTAGCGCAAGGCTTATATTATGGAGAAAGAAATGGGTTTAAAGAAGCGTTTAGAGATTTATGGGTTAATAATGACAATATTGGAATTATGATAAGAGAAGCTTCTATATTAAAACATATTGAAGAATCTATTCAATCTATATTAGAAAAAATTTCTAGTGACGAAATGAAAGTAGATATTCTATCTGATAAAGAAATTTAGAAGAAATAATAACAGTTACAGTAGAACTAAGAGAATTAAATACAGATATGGGGAAAGAAGACTATGAAATGTACCAAGATATTCTTCAAAAAGAATCAGGATCAACCAATTTATGCAAGCTATTGCGTTAGATTTTTAAAATTAAAAAATTATGAAAGTTTCAAAAATATCGAAGATATGATACAATAATAAAGCAAATTATCATTAAAAAGGAAGTTCTAATAATGTGTAAATATGTTTGGATTAAAAATGAGGTGCCAATAAATTTAGAAGTTAAACAAGTATATGGTATAGTATTTTCAGAGGAAGGAAAAATCCTTTTACGTGTAGATAATCATAAGTATAAATTAACTGGTGGGCATCCTGAAGAAAGAGATAATTGTTTCGAAGATACATTAAAAAGAGAATTTATAGAAGAATTAAATATAGAAATAAAGGATATTTGTTATTTAGGGTATTTATTAGTAGAAGAAGATAATGTTCAATATGCACAAATTAGAATGATAGCAAGAATAAAGAAAATAAATGATATAAGGGCTGATATAGATAATGGCAAAATCTATCAAAGATATATGGCTAATCAGAATAATGTTAAAAACTATTTAGATTATAAAGATTTAGCAGGCAATCAAATGATAGATGATGCTATAAAGCTAGCTAATGAAAATTATTGCTTTTCTACTCCCAATGATAAAGAGTATTTTTTATAAAAAGGAAAGAGGTACAATATGAAAAAAAAGACTATTATGATAGATATGGATGAAGTTATTGTTAGAGGGCGATTCTCAGAATTTATAGATGAATTTCTGATAGGTGCAGATTTCAAGCAATTAAATAGTTTTTATAGACAAGATTTAATTAAGGGAAGGGAAGAAGAATTTAGAGAAAGATATCAATATAGAAATTTATACAAAAATGATGATGGTTCTTTTATTGAGCCATTACCTAATTGTGTAGAAGTTATAAGAAGATTAAATGAACTTTATGATGTTTATATTGTTACTTCCTATGTCTGGAAAGAAAGTGTGATTGATGCTGCTAGTAATTTAAAAAATAAGCATGAGTACTTAAAATATTTCTTTCCGTTTATGAATGAAAATAATTTTATTTATATAGCAGATAAAAGTAAAATTGCATTTGATATTGGTATAGATGATAGGCCAAATAACTTAGTCAGTTGTGGTACGAGACTATTATTCACTGAATTTAGAAATGAACATTTAACTGATGAGGAATTAGCAAGAAGTAATATCACTAGAGCGAATGATTGGTTAGAAATTGACCGAATGTTAAATGAAAATGAACTAGGACAGATGGGACAAAAAGTGATAGGTTAGTTAATATGAATTATCATAGTAGTTAAAGTTAAGGCTGTAGGGATAAAAAGTCAATCTTAATTAAAGCCTTGGATTATATTAATAAAAAATTAGATGTGTCTTAAATTGGTATGAGTAAAAGGAAGTGAATAAAATGGAGAATCGACAAAATCAGGCAAATATAAACTGGTATCCAGGCCATATGGCAAAAACGAAAAGATTAATTACAGAAAATATCAATTTAATTGACGTTGTTTATGAAGTAGTGGATGCTAGAATGCCATATTCATCAAAAGTACGTGATATTGATAATTATATTAAGAATAAACCAAGAATTATGATTATGACGAAGATGGATTTATGTGATAAAGAAGAGACTAAAAAATGGATTTCTTATTATGTGGAAAAAGGGTATCAAGTATATACTACTAATTTAGAAAAGGAGACCAATTTAAGTGGTCTTATCAAGCTAACAGAAGAGTTCATGAAAGAAGAAAATGAGAAACGTATTCAAAAAGGAATGACCAAAAGAAAAACTCGTGTTTTAGTAGTGGGGGCTCCAAATGTAGGAAAGAGTACTTTGATTAATCGTTTGGTTAATAAAAAAGTCGCTAATGTAGGAAATAGACCAGGTGTTACTAAACAATTAAATTGGATACGTATTAGTGATTCTTTAGAGCTATTAGATAGCCCAGGAATTTTGTGGCCAAAATTAGAGGAACAAGATGTTGCTTATAATTTAGCATCTCTAACTTCTATTAAGGAAGAAATATTACCGATTGATGACGTAGTATTCTATATTTTATCTACACTAGAAAGATATTATCCTGAGAAGTTAGAAAAAAGATATGGAATATCTAATGTAACCGAAGATACATTTGAAGATATCTTAGTTACAATTGGAAATAAACGTGGATGTATCGTTAAGGGTGGCTGTGTAGATTATGATAAAGTGTATACAGTTATCATGAATGATATAAAAACAGGGCTTATTCCAGAAATCACTTTTGACAGAATAAAATAGGTTATTTTTTAAATTTAGAGAAAGCAAGAAATTTTGTTTTCTTTTTTTCTGTGAAATGTTATAATTGAGGGGAAGTTGGTGAGATATGGATTATAAATACAGAAATGTTTTAGCACTTGCTTATGTTGGAGATAGTGTATATGAAATCTATATCCGAAAACATTTATTTTTACAAGGAATAGAAAAAGTAAATGATTTACAGAAAGAAGCAACTAATTATGTAAGTGCGAAAGGACAAGCTAGATATTTAAGAGAAATGATAAATCAACATTTTTTAACGGAAGAAGAATTACAATTAGTTACACGGGCAAGAAATCATAAAAGTCATGCTAGTCCTAAAAATACAGATGTAGCAACTTATCATGATGCAACTGGTTTAGAAGCATTAATTGGATATTTATTTTTAAGCAGTAATGACAAAAGAGTAGAAGAAATTATGAACTTTATTATAGGAGGTTAGAATGAAGAAAATCATAATTATATTTATGATATTATTTTTAGTAGGCTGTAAATCTGAGGAGGTAAAGTTCAAGATACCTTCTATTACTTCATCAGAAGTAAATAGGATGCTTACTAGCAATGAAGAATTTACATTAATAGATGTTCGTACGAAAGCAGAATACGAATCAGAACATATTAAAGATGCTATCAACATTCCAGTAGAGGAAATAGAATCTACTACTTTAGATAAAGATACTAAAATAGTTGTTTATTGTCAGTCTGGAAATAGAAGTGCAAAGGCAGCCCAGATATTGATAGAAAATGGATATGGTAATGTCTATGATTTAGGTGGTATTATTGGTTGGACATATGAAACGGAGAGAGAATAGGATGTATGTATTTGGAAAAAATGTTGCTTATGATACTTTAATGGGTAAGACGACTGTAAAAAAATGTTTTTTAGATAAAGATTTTAAAGATACTGAAATCATTAGTCTTTTAAAACAGAAAAGAATTAAAATAGATTATCTATTAAAAAGAGATTTAGATAAAAAAGTAAATGGATTACATCAAGGAATTATTCTTGAAATAGAAGATTATAAATATGCATCTTTAGATTCTGTCTTAGAACTAGAAGAACCACTGCTTGTAATTTTAGACCATATTGAAGATCCTCATAATTTTGGTGCTATTATCAGAACTTGTGAGGCTGCAGGAGTAGATGGAATTATTATACCAAATGATAGAAGTGTAGAAGTAAATGGTACTGTTGTGAAAACGAGTGTTGGTACAACAGAAAAAGTTAAAATTGTAAGAGTAACCAATTTAGTAAATACTATAAAAGAACTAAAGAAGAAAGGCTTTTGGATTTTTGGAACAGATATGGAAGGTAGCGATTATACAACTTTAGATTATAGAGGAAAGACAGCTATCGTTTGTGGAAATGAAGGAAAAGGTATGAGTCGTTTAGTAGAAGAAAATTGTGATTTTATTGCGACTATTCCAATGCAGGGAACAGTTAATAGTTTAAATGCATCTGTTGCTACTGCTATTATTGTATTTGAGGCAGTAAAATCTAGAAGGGGGTAATATGGATTACCAAAATCTAAATGATTATGAACTAATTTCTTATGTTTATGAGAATGATGAAGAAGCGAGAAATATTTTGCTAAAAAAATATGAACCATTGATTTCTTCTATTGTTTCTCGTATGATGAAGTCTTGCCCCTATATAGGAGTAGATAGAAGTGATTTGATGCAAGAAGGATTGATTGGATTAAATCATGCAATGGATTATTTTAATGATCAAAAGGATATTACTTTTTATACTTATGCAAAAACGTGTATTGAAAGAAAGTTGATTAGCGCGATAGTAGCTTCTAAAAGATTAAAACATCGCCCTTTAAATGATTCTATTCCAATAGATAGTGAAGGTGAAGATGCAGTGCCAGATCGCTTTTTAAAGGATAACAGTTTTAATCCAGAAGAAATTTTATTAGATGAAACAAAAACAGAATTCTTAATGAAAGAAATTAAAAAGAGTCTTACTGATTTTGAACTTCAAGTTTTTGAACTTATGATTTCTTCTTTTAACTATAGGGAGATAGCAGAAATATTAGATAAGGATAGAAAGCAGATTGATAATGCTATTCAAAGAATTAAAATGAAAGTAAAAGAAAAATTAAAGGAAATAGAAGAAGACTAGTTTCCTTTTTTCTTTCTTGCTTTCTTAAGGATATTCCTATATAATAGGGTTAGGTGATGGGGATGAAGGCATTAGTAACAGGGGCATCTTCTGGAATAGGTGCAGATATAGCAGTAGAACTAGGAAATTTAGGATACGATCTTATCTTAGTAGCACGTAGAAAAACAAAATTAGAAGCGGTAAAAAGAAGAATAAAAACCAATGTAGAAATTATTTCTATGGATTTAGGAAGTACTTTTAATTGCATGAAACTTTATGAAATGGTAAAAGAAGAGCCAATTGAAGTAATTGTTAATAATGCTGGTTTTGGTCTTGCAGGAGAGTTTGCAGAAACTAGTTTGGATAAAGAATTAGATATGGTTGATTTAAATATTAAAGCAGTTCATACTTTAACAAAGTGTTTTTTACAAAAATTTAGAGAAAGAAATAAAGGTTATATTTTAAATGTAGCTTCTAGTGCCTCTTTTCAACCAGGACCTTTAATGGCGACTTATTATGGTACAAAAAGTTATGTCTATTTTTTAACGACTGCTATTTATGAAGAATTAAGAAGAGAAAATAGTAGTGTTTATGTTGGGTGTCTTTGCCCAGGCCCAGTAGATACAGAATTTAATAAAGTGGCAAAAGTGGAATTTAAACTTCCAAGCTTAAGTAGCGAATATGTTGCTCACTATGCAGTAGAGCAAATGTTTAAAAGAAAATTAGTAATTATTCCGGGTACTAAAATGAAGATAACTCATTTCTTTAGTCATTTAGTGCCAAGAAAATTAAAATTAAAAATCACTTATAAAATTCAATATAGAAAGATTAGACAATAATATGAATGAAGAAATTAATAAAATAATAAAGAGAATGGAAGAAAATGGAAGTGCTTTTGAAAATCCTAATCAACTTGCTTCCTCTATGAGTGACATTGTATCTAAGGCAAGAACATTTGATGATGTTATGAATAGAGCGATAAGTGATATAAAAGAAGCGACTAAACATTTTTTAGATGGAAAAAACGACAACGATAACTCTTATATTAGTGGCTTATCTACTTGTATTTATTTACCTACATTTGATAATTCGGGTGATTATAAATTTACTATTATAGGTGGTGCATCGGATTGGAAACATGAGATTCCAGTAAATGAGCATACAAAATTTGATGTAGCATCTATTACTAAAATGTTTACTCTATTATTGCTATTTAAATTAGAGGAACAAGGAATTATTTCTTTAGATGAAAAAGTTAGTAATTTAAATCCTGACATTCAAGGATTAGAAGATTTTACTATTAACGATTTAATAAGATTGCACGGTGAATTAAGAACGCAGGGAAATGTTGCAACGGCTCAGTCTGTAGAAGAAGCTTTCCAAATCTTAAAAACAGTATATTTAACGTCTAATGATAGAAGCAGAAATTTATATACTGATTTTGGCTCTATTGTGATTGGTAATACTTTAGAGCATATTTTATCTAAGAGATTAGGTTATAAGATGACATTTGATTCTATTATGCATAAGTATTTGTTAGATCCTCTTCATTTAGAGAATACAGAATTTAATCCTACTTTCAATATCACCGGAAATGGTGGTGGAGATTTTGTTCATGACCCTAAAGCTAGAGCATTAGGAGGAGCAGTTGGCTCAGCTGGATTATTTACAACAAGTGAAGATTTAGCTATTTTATCTCGTAATATTTTTAGTGTGAATTATGTAAATACTTCCTTTTTTAGAAAAAAAGATATAGAGAAATTAGGGGAAATCACTTTCCCTTTAGCACCACAGAGTAATAAAGGAAATTTAGGACTTTATGTAAAGCATCCATTGGGACTACAAAAATCATTTACTCCAAATGAATTAGCAACAGGCAGTTTTTCTCATCAAGGTTGGACTGGCTCTGTTGCGGTATTTGATCCAAAGCAATCCATTCATCAAAGCTTTTTAGTAAATGCTATTTATCCAAAGGATAGTGGCATAGAACTTCGAAATGATAAAGCGGTTGGTTTTGGTGCTGCTTTTGAAGAATACCAAAGAAAAATAACAGAAACTACTATTACTTTATATATTGCACGAGAATATTATAAGAGATATGGTAATCAAATAGATGTAAATAAAACTATTATTTTAAAATAAAGTCAATGTTTTGACTTTTTTTCTTTTTTCTTATATGATACTTCCTTGAGGCGATTTTATGGTTAAAATAAATTATGTTTCTTTTAGTGATTATAGGAAAAGTGTTTTACAAAAGGGAAGAAAATTATTTTCTTCTGATAGTAGTGATTTTTATCAAGTAGGTTTGAATAGTGTTTTAAAAGATTACCAATATCATAAATTGCCAGCAGATGGAGATTTTTTATTACATTTATTAGAAAGCTGGAAAGAAATTTTGATAGAACAGTCGAAGTTAACTAGCTTTGAAGAATTATTAAAGGCAGATGAACTTTGGTTAGTAGATGGATATTTAAAAGGAATTGAGATGCCAATGATGCCATCTAATATGATTGATTTTGAAGATTATATTACTGCTTGTAAAACCAATATGAGAGAAATTTGTGAAAAATTTTCTCTCTTAAATACTCTATTTGAAAAAGGATCTAATTTGGGGTTAGTATTTTTAGACAGTACTACGAAAGGAAATTTGAAAATGAATCCAAATACGTCTAGCTTTCTTTTCTTAGACGGTGAGGGAATTCAGACAAAGCAAATATTTCCGTTCACAGCAACTGACTTTTTAAATTTAGATGAAAATAGATTTATTATGTATAAGTATTTAAAGGAAGGCAAAAAAAGTCTTTATGCTACTTTAGATACTAATCGTTTAATAATACTAACATACTTTATAAAGTTATGCACAAGATATGTGTGGATTACAGAACATTATTCTGGTATGCCACCACAAATTGCGATGGAGTTAGTATTAAAAGAAATTGGACTTGCTAATGATGAATTTTTAGCGCCTATTATTCGTACAATCTTTAGAAGAGGAGAGATTCCTAAAATAGAAAGTGATAGATGGCAAGAATTTGGACGTGCTTATACATTAGTGCCAGCTAGTTATGGTGGTATTAAAGATGGCGGTTATGCTTTTAAAAGAAGATAAAATCTGTGTTATTTATTGACAATAATCCTTTAATATGATAGATTATTGTTAGACACAAAGAGGTGTTTTTATTTTGAAATAAAAACAGAAAGGAATTTGGTGGAAGATGAAAAGTATTGCAAGATTTTTTGTAGGTGTAAAACAAGAGATGGGAAAAGTTAGATTTCCTAATAAAAAAGAGATGGTAAATTATTCTTTAGCAACTATTACATTCGTTGTTGTATTTGCTTTATTCTTTGTTGCATCTGATGCTATCTTAGGAGCTTTAGTGAAGGTGTTAGGATAATGGAAAAAGAATGGTATGTTGTTAACACTTATTCAGGGCATGAGAATAAGGTAAAAGAAAAATTAGAGATGCGTGCTAGTACAATGGGTATGGAAGATTATATCTTTCGTGTAGTTGTACCTGAACAGACTCAAGTTGAAGTAAAAGATGGAGTAGAAAAAGAAAAAAAATCAAAAATGTTTCCAGGTTATATATTAGTAGAAATGGTTATGACAGATGAAGCATGGTTTATCGTACGTAATACTCCAGGTGTTACAGGATTTATCGGTTCTTCTGGTAAGGGAGCTAAACCATTCCCATTAACTCCACAAGAAGTGGATAAGATTCTAGGAAATATGGGTATGAGCAGATTAGATATCGGTAACGAAGTACAAGTAGGAGATACAGTACGTGTTATTAATGGAGCATTTGCTAATATGTATGGTAAAGTTAAGAATATCGATTTAGCAACTCAGAAATTAGAAGTAGCACTTGATTTATTCGGTCAAGAGACAATCGTTGAAGTTGAGTTCAACGAAATTGAAAAAACAAACTAAAAAAAGTTTACAAAAGTATTATTTTATGTTATTATGTAAGGGCTATGTGGAAATTCATAGCTTTTAGTGGGAGAGTTTTAAATAGCGGATTCATTAGAACCACGGCGAAAAAAATTATAGGAGGTGTTTTTCGTGGCACAATTAGTTAAAAAGATTAAGTTACAAATTCCAGCAGGAAAAGCTACACCTGCTCCACCAGTAGGTACAGTTTTAGGACCAGCAGGAATTAATTTGCAAGAGTTTTGTACAAAGTACAATGATGCAACTAAAGATAAAATGGGAGATATTTTACCAGTTGAAATTAATATTTATGAAGATAGAACTTTCGACTTTGTAATTAAGACTCCACCAACTGCATTCTTAATTAAGAAAGTTGGAAATATTAAGAAAGGTTCAGCAACTGGATCTAAAGGTGTTGTTGGTAAGTTAACTAAAGCACAAGTTAGAGAAATTGCTGAGATCAAATTACCAGACTTAAATTGCTATACTGTTGAGGAAGCAATGAAAATTGTTGAAGGAACTGCCATCAATATGGGCGTTTCTATCGAAGAATAATAAAAATAAACATAGGGATTCCTATGTGGGAGGAAAATCCGCTTTCCATCACTACCACACGAGGAGGTTAAAAATATGAAAAAAGGAAAAAAATATGTAGAAGTTGCTTCTAAAGTAGAAAAAGGTAAATTATATACAAAAGAAGAAGCTGTAAAACTAGTAAAAGAAACTAGCACTGCAAAATTTGATGAGACAGTAGAATTAGTATTACGTTTAAACTTAGATACTAAGAAAGCTGATCAACAATTACGTGGTGCAACAGTATTACCAAATGGTATTGGTAAAGTTAAAAAAGTATTAGTTCTTGCTAAAGGAGAACAAGCAAGCCTTGCTAAAGAAGCTGGAGCTGATTATGTTGGAGATACTGACATGATTGAAAAAATTGAAAAAGAAAACTGGTTCGATTTTGATACAATCATTGCAACTCCAGATATGATGCCACAACTTGGTAAAATTGGACGTGTTTTAGGACCACGTGGTTTAATGCCAAACCCTAAAACAGGAACAGTTACAATGGATACTAAAAGAGCTGTTGAAGATGTTAAAAAAGGACGTGTTGAATATCGTACAGATAGTTTCGGTAACGTTGCTGTATCTATCGGTAAAGTTTCATTCGATGCTGAGAAGTTACAAGGAAATATGGAAGCATTCGTTTCTTTAATCCTTAAGACAAAACCTGCAGCAGTTAAAGGTAAATACATTAAGAATATTAGTATTTCTACAACTATGGGTCCTGGTATCAAAGTAGATTCTAATAGTTTTGAAATTTAATATTGATAAACCACATAAATTATGTTATAATAGGCTCATGTGAGCAAGATAGTACCGTAGACAGTAGGGGATGAAAATCTTAATTATCCTACCGAGGACTTAATTTAATTAAGAAACTCTAAAGTCCCTGCGGTAAGTGGGGACTTTTTTAACGGTATTACACAAGATAAGGAGGTGTAATATGGCTAATCAAAAAATACTAGATCAAAAACAAGCAGTAATTGATGAAATCGTAGAAAATGTAAAAAATTCTAGTTCTTTCATTTTTATGGAGAACCATGGACTTACTGTTGCTGAAACAATGGAATTAAGAAGAGCTCTTAAGGAAAGTGGTTCAGAACTAAAAATTTACAAAAATACGTTAGTAAATCGTGCATTAACTTCTATGGATATCAATTTATCTGATGAATTAAATGGTCCAAAGGTTGTAGCATTTGGTAAAGATGCAATTGAACCAATTAAGGCTGTTGCTAAATTCGCAGAGAAACATCCTAACTTAGAATTAAAATTAGGACTTGTTGATGGTGAAGTTACTGATCTAGCAACTTTAAAGAAATTGGCTACTATCCCATCAAGAGAGGGATTACTTACAATGTTTGCTGGTGGTTTAATGGGTATTGCAAGAGATTTCGCAATATGCTTAGACTTACATGCTAAAAATTTAGAAGAAAAATAAAAATGAAAAATTAAAGGAGGAAATAAAATGGCAAAATTAAGCGCACAAGAAATTATTGATTCTTTAAAAGAAATGACACTTTTAGAGATTAAAGAAGTAGTAGATTTAATGAAAGAGGAATTTGGTGTTGACCCATCTGCAGTAGCAGTAGCTGCACCAGCTGCAGGTGGAGCTGCAGCAGCTGAAGAAGGACCTTCTTCAGTAGACGTAGTATTAGCAAGTGCTGGTGCTAACAAGATTAACGTTATCAAGATTATTAAAGAAATCACTGGATTAGGGTTAGGTGAATCTAAGGCAATCGCTGATAACGGTGGCGTTGTTAAAGAAAAAGTTTCTATGGATGAAGCTAATGAAATGAAAGCTAAATTTGAAGAAGCTGGCGCTACTATCGAATTAAAATAGTTTATTATAAAAAGTGGTTTAGCCTGTGCCGTTTTTGGCACGGGCTTTCACCGTTTTTTAAAGAGTAGTAGGAGTGATATCATGTCTCATTATTTTATGAACGATGATTCTATTGCAAGTGAAGAAAAAGTAACGAAAGCAATGATTCAAGGACAACTATTTACTTTTTGGACAGATTATAATGTATTTTCTAAAAACGGCCTTGATTTTGGAACTAGGACACTTTTAGAAAGTATAGATATAAATAGTTTAAAAGGGAAAGTATTAGATTTTGGTTGTGGATATGGTCCTATCGGAATATTCTTAGCTAAAAACAATTTAGAAGTAGATATGATAGATGTTAATTTACGAGCACTGAATCTAGCTAAAAAGAATGCTTCTGTTAATGGGGTAAACGTTTCTATTTTTGAAAGCGATATCTATTCCAATGTTACAGAAAAGTATGATTATATCATTACGAATCCACCCATTCGAGTAGGAAAAAAGATACTATATGAAATCTTAATAGGAGCTAAAGCACATTTAAAGAAAGATGGTACATTAATCTTTGTTATTAACAAGGATCAAGGTGCAAAATCAGTGGCTAGAGATATGGAAGAATTTTATCAAGTGGATATATTAGAAAAAAATAAAGGTTTTTATGTAATTGCTTGCAAAATCCGTTGACAATTTGAACAGTGTTTGGTAAAATTATAAATTGGTGGCATGTATTATTCTGCCTAATACGTGCATTCTAAAAAATTTAGTTTATGGGGTGAAAAAGTGGCTTATACAGTTAAAAAATACGGGGATTACCGTGAAAGAAGAAGTTATGCAAAAACTAAAAATGCAATTGAATTGAACAATTTGTTAGAGATTCAAAAAAAGTCATACGATTGGTTTATGACAGAAGGAATTAATGAAGTATTTGAAGATATTTTTCCAGTAGAGAGTTTTACTGGTAATTTGACGTTAGAGTTTGGAGAGTACTCGTTTGAAGAGCCAAGATATTCCATTAAGGGTTGCAAAGATCGTTATGCGACATATGCAGCTCCTTTAAAAGTGCAAGCAAGATTATTCAATCATGAAACAGGGGAAGTAAAAGAGCAAGAAATTTATTTGGGGGACATGCCTATTATGACAGAAAGTGGAACTTTCGTTATCAATGGTGCAGAACGTGTTATTGTGTCACAATTAGTTCGTTCTCCTAGTGCTTATTATGGAAAAGATATTGATAAGAAAAATGGTAAGCTTATTATTACTTCTCAAATTATTCCAACACGTGGTACTTGGTTGGAGTATGAAACAGATGCAAGAGATGTTATCTATGTACGTATTGACCGTACTCGTAAAGTGCCAGTAACAACTTTACTTAGAGCATTAGGTTTATCTAATGATGCAGATATCTATGATTTATTTGGAGAAGATGAATATCTTACTCGTACTATTGAGAAAGATGCAAATAAGAATACAGACGAATCTTTAATTGATATCCATTCTAAATTAAGACCAGGTGAACCATCTACTTTAGATAGTGCTAAGAACCAATTAATTTCAAGATTCTTTGATTCTTTCCGTTATGATTTAGCGAAAGTAGGTCGTTACAAATTTAATAAAAAATTAAATGTAACAGAAAGATTACTAGGCTGCAAACTAGCAGAAACTATTAAAGTTGGAAAAGAGACTATTGCAGAAGCTGGAGATGTTGTAACAAAAGATTTATTAGAAAAATTAAAGCCAGTTTTTGAATCAGGATATGGTGTTAGAGAATCTTTAATCAATGAAGAATTAGATAGTTATAACAAAGTACAAGTAGTACATGTTTATTCTAATACTAATCCAGATAAGATTGTTCCAATAATTGGAAATGATCAAACATTAGATTTAAAGAGATTAACTATCTCAGATGTATATGCAACAATTTCTTACTACTTAAATTTACATGATGGTATTGGTAATTTTGATGAAATTGATCACTTATCTAATCGTCGTGTACGTCAAGTAGGAGAATTATTACAAAACCAATTCCGTGTTGGTATTAGTCGTATTGAAAGAGTAATCCGTGATAGAATGTCTACACAGGATATTGCAGAAGTAACTCCAAAAACATTAATCAATATTAGACCATTAACAGCTGCTATTAAAGAATTCTTTGGAAGTAGTCAGTTATCACAATTCATGGATCAGACAAACCCAGTAGCAGAGTTAGCGAATAAACGTCGTTTATCTTCTCTAGGACCTGGTGGGTTATCAAGAGATCGTGCTGGTATGGAAGTACGTGACGTTAACCCATCTCACTATGGAAGACTTTGTCCAATTGAATCTCCAGAAGGACCAAACATTGGACTTATTACAGCTTTAGCAAGTTACGCTAAAATTAATGAATATGGATTTATTATGACTCCATATCGTAAAGTAATTGACGGTAAATTAACAGATGAGATTGTCTATATGACAGCTGATGAAGAATTGGATTATCACATTTCTCAGGCTACTGTTAAGCTTACAGATGATGAAAAATTTGCAGATGAACGTGTTCCAGTACGTTATCGTGGTGAGAACATTATCATTCCATCAAAAGATGTTGATTATATGGACGTATCTAGTCAACAAGTTGTATCTATTACAACAGCTGGTATTCCATTCTTGGAACACGATGATGGAAAACGTGCCCTAATGGGTTCTAACATGCAACGTCAGGCTATTCCATTATTAAAAGCAGAAGCTCCAATCGTTGGAACTGGAATTGAAGCCATTTCCGCTCGTGATAGTGGTGCTGTTATCATTGCAAAAGGTGATGGTATCGTTGACTATGTAGATTCTAGAAAAATATTAATTAAGACAAAAGGTGGAACAGATACATATTACTTAAATGGATTTGACCGTAGTAATGCTGGAACTTGTTATCACCAAGTACCTATCGTTAGAGTAGGAGATACTGTACATAAAGATCAAGTTATTGCTGATGGTCCAAGTACAGAACATGGAGAAATGGCATTAGGTAAAAACGTTCGTGTAGCATTCATGAACTTCAATGGATATAACTATGAGGATGCCGTTATCTTAAATGAGAGATTAGTAAGAGATGATGTCTATACTTCTATTCATATTCAAGATTACCAAATTGAATGTCGTGATACGAAGTTAGGACCTGAAGAATTTACAAGAGATATTCCAAACGTAAGTGAGGAAAATCGTAAGAACTTAGATGAAAATGGTATCATTGCAATTGGAACAGAAGTAAGAGACGATGATATCTTAGTAGGTAAAGTTACTCCAAAAGGAATGGCTGAACTTACATCAGAAGAAAAATTATTACACGCAATCTTTGGTGAAAAGACTCGTGAAGTTCGTGATACTTCTCTACGTGTACCACATGGTGGTGGCGGAATTGTTCACGACATTAAAGTATTTACAAAAGAAGATACAGACGAACTTCCTGCTGGTGTATCTAAAATTATTCGTGTTTATATCGCACAAAAACGTAAGATTACAGTAGGAGATAAAATGGCTGGACGTCATGGTAATAAAGGTGTTATTTCCCTAGTATTACCAAGTGAAGATATGCCATATACAGCTGATGGTGAACCAATTGATATTTTACTTAACCCACTTGGAGTTCCATCTCGTATGAACATTGGACAGATTCTAGAAATGCATTTAGGTGCCGCCGCTAAAGAATTAGGTATCTATGTAGCAACCCCAGTATTTAGTGGTGCTACTCGTGAAGAAATTATTGATTCTTTAAAAGAAGCAAACTTAGATGAAGATGGAAAGATGGTACTATACGATGGACGTACTGGTGAACCATTTGATCACCGTATCAGTGTAGGTATCATGTATATGATTAAACTACACCACATGGTTGATGATAAATTACATGCTCGTTCAACAGGACCATACTCAATGGTTACTCAACAACCATTAGGTGGTAAAGCACAATTTGGTGGACAGAGATTTGGAGAAATGGAAGTTTGGGCACTTTATGCATATGGAGCTTCTCATGTACTTCAAGAAATGATGACTATTAAATCAGACGATGTTGTTGGACGTGTTAAAGTATATGAATCTCTAGTTAAGGGAACCCCAATACCAAAATCTGGTATCCCAGAATCATTTAGAGTATTAATTAAAGAGTTCCAAGCTTTAGGACTTGATATTAATGTATTAAATGAATATGGAAGATTTGTAGACTTAAAAGAATTAGAAGAAAATGATAAAGATATGTATGCTAGTGAAGAAGCACCAGAGGAAAAAGTAGAATCTACTTTAGTAACAGATGAATCTAAAGAAGAAATGTTTGAAGATTATCAAGATGATTTTGCTGAAGAAGATTATGAAGATATCGATGAAGAGATAGCATATGAAGATGAAGAAGAGGATGAGTTTGAAGATGATATGGATGAAGAGGATTTCGACCTATCAGATGAGGACTTAAAAGATTTGGAAGGGGATGAGCAATAATGGATGTAAATAGTTTTGAAGGATTAAAAATCAGTATTGCTTCTCCAGAAAAAATTCGTTCATGGTCTTATGGTGAAGTAAAGAAAGCAGAAACAATTAACTATCGTACTTTAAAACCTGAAAGAGATGGTTTATTCTGTGAGAAAATTTTTGGACCAACGAAAGATTTTGAATGTTCTTGTGGAAAATACAAGAGATTACGTTATAAAAATATTGTATGTGATAGATGTGGAGTAGAAGTAACTCGTTCTAAGGTACGTCGTGAGCGTATGGGACACATTGAACTTGCTACTCCAGTGTCTCACATCTGGTTCTTTAAAGGTGTTCCATCTCGTATGGGATTAGTACTTGATATGAGCCCAAGAGATCTAGAAGAGGTATTATACTTCGTATCTTACGTAGTATTAGATCCAGGACCAGCTCCTTTAGAGAAAAAACAAACTATTAGCGATAAAGAGTATCGTGCTTACTATGAAAAGTATGGAAATGCTTTCCGTGTAGGTATGGGTGCTGAAGCTATTAAAGAATTATTAATGGATGTTGATTTACAAAAAGAAGTAGATCAAATTAAAGAAGAAATAGAACAAATTAAAGATTCTTCTAGTCAAAAACGTATTCGTTTAATTAAGCGTTTAGATATCTTAGATGCGTTCTTAGAATCAGGTAATAAACCAGAGTGGATGATTTTAGATGCACTTCCAGTTATTCCACCAGAACTTCGTCCAATGATTCAACTAGATGGTGGTAGATTTGCAACTTCTGATTTAAATGATTTATATAGACGTGTTATTAACCGTAACAACCGTTTAAAGAAATTAATGGAGTTAGGAGCACCTTCTATCATTATTCAAAATGAAAAACGTATGTTACAAGAGGCTGTAGATGCTCTATTTGATAACGGAAGACGTGGACGTAATATTACTGGTGCTGGTAATAGACCATTAAAATCATTAAGTAGCATGTTAAAGGGTAAACAAGGACGTTTCCGTCAAAATTTACTTGGTAAACGTGTTGACTATTCAGGACGTTCTGTTATCGTTGTTGGACCAAGCTTAAAGATGTATGAATGTGGTATTCCAAAAGAAATGGCTTTAGAGTTATTTAAACCACATGTTATTAATGGTTTAGTTCAAAAAGAAATTGCAAGCAATATTAAAGCTGCTAAGAAGATGATTGAAAATCAAGATGAGCGTGTATGGGATGTTGTAGAAGAGAAAATCAAAGAATATCCGGTTATGTTAAACCGTGCACCAACTCTACATAGACTTGGTATTCAAGCATTCGAACCAAAATTAATTGATGGACGTAGTATTCGTCTTCATCCACTTGTATGTGCAGCATTCAATGCCGACTTCGATGGAGACCAGATGGCTGTTCACGTACCTATTACAGAAGAAGCACAAGCAGAAGCTAGAATTCTTATGTTAGGTGCTAATAACATCTTAAAACCATCTGATGGTAAACCAATCGTTACTCCAGGACAGGATATGGTATTAGGTAACTACTATATTACTATTGAAAAAGCTGGAGAGCCAGGAGAAGGAAGAGTATTCAAAAGCCCTGATGAAGCTTTAATGGCTTATGAGAGAAAAGAAATTACTCTTCATACAAGAATTGCGATTCCAGTTCGTGCCTTTAAGCACAAAGTATTCTTAGATAAATACATGGATAAATATTTAGTAACAACAGTTGGTAAAATTTTATTCAATGAGATTTTCCCAGATACTTTCCAATATATTAATGATGGTACAACAGAAAATATTGAAAAGATTACTCCTGCTAAATATTTATTAGAAAGAGGAACAAATATTCCTGAAGCTATTGCTAAGATGGAATTAGTTCCAGCATTCGCAAAAGGAGTACTTACAAAATTAATCGCTCAAATCTATAAGCGTTATCAAACGACAGAAACTTCTATCATGCTTGATAAATTAAAAGATTTAGGATTTAAATATTCTACTATTTCAGGAATTAGTATCGCTATTAGTGATATTAAACCTTCTAAACAAAAAGGTGAAATAGTAGCAGAAGCACAAAACATGGTTGATACTGTTAATAAACAGTTCAAACGTGGTTTAATTACAGAAGATGAAAGATATCAAAAAGTTATCTCTATTTGGACAGAGGCCAAAGGAAAAGTTCAAAAAGAACTTGAACAAATGGTTAAAGAAGATAGCGAAAATCCAATCTGTATCATGATGACTTCTAAGGCTCGTGGTGATATGGGTTCTTATACACAATTAGTTGGTATGCGTGGATTATTCGGTAAACCAAATGGAAAATCAGAAGAAATCCCAGTTATTTCATCCTTCAGTGATGGAGTTACTATCAGTGAATTCTTCCTATCTACTCATGGTGCTCGTAAAGGAGCCGTTGATACGGCCTTAAAAACAGCCGATGCTGGATACTTAACTCGTCGTTTAGTTGATGTAGCGCAAGATATCATTGTTAAATCTGATGATTGTGGAACTGACAATGGTGTATTAGTAGAAGCATTTATCAATGAAAAAGATGGTACTGTAATTGAATCATTATATGATCGTATTGTAGGACGTTATACAAGTAAGAAGGTAGTAAATCCTGAAACAAAGGAAACTATTTGTGAGAAGGATACTTACATTACTGAGAACTTAGCAGATAAGATTATTAATGCTGGTCTTACTCGTGTACCAATTCGTACTGTATTAACATGTAAAGAAGATCATGGTGTTTGTCGTAAATGTTACGGACGTAACTTAGCAACTGGAACAGTGGTAGAAGAAGGAGAAGCTGTAGGAATTATGGCTGCTCAATCTATCGGTGAACCAGGTACTCAGTTAACCATGAGAACATTCAACACTGGTGGAGTTGCTGGAGACGATATTACACAAGGTTTACCTCGTGTTCAAGAGTTATTCGAATCTCGTAATCCAAAAGGAAAAGCAACTATTTCTGAAATCAATGGTGTTGTTAGTGAAATAGAAGAGGGTAATGGAAACTTTGTTGTTCACGTTAAAAATGATGTAGATACAAAGAAATATACTACTCACTATGGTGCAAAATTATGTGTTGAGGAAGGTCAAGATATAAAAGCAGGGGATAGAATTACATTTGGAGCTATTAATCCAAAAGAATTACTTGCTGTAACTGACCCAATTACTACACAACAATATATTTTATTAGAAATTCAAAAAGTTTATCGTTCTCAAGGTGTTGATATCAGTGATAAACACGTTGAAATTATGGCTAAACGTATGATTTCTAAGATTAAGATTATTAATTCTGGTGATTCTTACTTCTTACCAGGAACAATGGTAAATTATAATAAATTTACGGAGACTAACCAAAATTTAATTTTGGAAGGAAAAGTTCCTTCAAAAGGAGTTCCAGTATTACTAGGAATTACAAAAGCTTCTTTAGAGACAGATTCATTCTTATCAGCTGCATCATTCCAAGAGACGACAAGAATCTTAACAGATGCTGCTATTCATGGAAAAGTAGATCACTTAGAAGGTTTAAAAGAAAATGTATTACTTGGTAAGTTAATTCCAGCTGGTACAGGATTTAGAAATTATAAGAAAGCTGAATATGATTTAGCACTTGATAATTTAAAAGAAGAACCATTAGAGGCTTTAGAACAAGAATTTGTAGACTAAAAGATTAGATTTCTAATCTTTTTTTCTTTTCCACTGTTTTTTTCTAGTACTTTTATGATAAAATAATAACAGGGTGGTAAATATGAGTAAAAAAAGGGCACAGGTTTTAATAGAATTTTTAATTTCTGTTTTATCTTTTATTTATTTATGCGTAGATTTTTCTTTATTAGCACTTTTTATCTTTTTATTATCAATAGCGCAATTAATTCTTTTTAGAATTTCTATGGAAAAAACTCCAAGTTTAGAGTTCGAGGAAGAAGAACCTAAAATTATAGAGGAAGAAATTGAGGAAGAAGCAGAAGAAGAAATTACGGAAGAGAATAATCTTAATTTTCCAGAAGATTTTGATGAAAAGGCTTTCGCTAAAGCTATGTTCTTATTATATAGAGAAATCCAAGTAGATTTCATGAATTTTAGATATGAAAAGTTAATGACAAAATTGGGATTAGAAATGTATGAACAATTCTCTAAACAATTGAGACATTTAGAGGAAAGCGGTAGACAAGCTGTAAGAAATAATATAGAATTGCAGAAAATCCAAATCATGTCTTTTACTCAAGAGGAAAACTCTGATTTAGCGGTAGTTCACTTATCTGTATTAGAAGATAAGTATATGAAAAAGGAAGAGGAACCAATGCGTTTAACTTCGGTAGGTGTGAGATATGAGAGTTGCTATGCTTTAACAGTCGTTAAAAATTATAAAAAAAGAATTATTAAAAAGTGTAGCAATTGTGGAGAAAAAGTGCAGGGAAATCCGTTCATTTGTCCAAACTGTGAAAATATGTTACAAGAAAGTGTCGATGATTGGATTTTAAAAGATTTGAAGTTAGTGGCTAGTAAGTCATATTCTCAAACAAAAAAAGAATCTTAGGATTCTTTTTCTTTTGGTTTTTTGCCTTGATAAGTATTGTTTTTTGCCATATATTTATCGATATCATTTAAAATGGTAACTTTTTTTATTAGCCAGCTAGGTTCTATTAGGTCTTCTACTTTTGGATCACCTGTTAACCTATGAATCACAATTTCTGGTCTTAAACATTCTAACTGTTTACAGGTTATTTCAATGTATTTTTCCCTAGATAGGATAGGGAAGTGTTCTCTCTCATAAATATTAGCTAATTTAGTATTTTTTAAAATAGATAGCATATGAATTTTAATCCCCTGTATGTCTAAAGTATTTAAATATTGGGCAGTTTCAATCATCATGCGTTCCGTTTCATAAGGTAGTCCATTAATAATATGAACAACCACATTGATATTTCGTTTTCTCAAGTTTTTTACCATTTTTTCAAAGCACTCTAAGGTATGGCATCTATTGATAAAAATAGATGTTTTTTCATGTATGGTTTGAAGACCTAGTTCTACAACTAAATAGGTTCTCTTAGATAATTCTTCTAAATAATTTAAGCAATCTTCAGTAATAGCATCAGGTCTTGTTGCAATGGCAAGCCCAATTACATTTGGAATATTTAGGACAGATTCATACATTTCTTTTAGTACAGAAAGGGGTGCATAAGTATTGGTATGGGCTTGAAAGTAACCTATATATTTACTATTAGGCCATTTCTTTAACATAACACTTTTTACGTCTTCGAATTGTTCTAATAATGCTTTTTTTTGATTACCTGCATATTCTCCACTTCCTAAAGAAGAACAGTATATACATCCGCCTGTTCCAACTGTGCCGTCGATATTAGGGCATGTAAACCCTGCATTTAAACTTACCTTAAATACTTTAGAATGAAAAGTATGCTTATAAAAATAGTCTAATGTATGATACCTCTTATTACTATCCGAATAAGGAAAAGGATTGTTCATAAAATCACCAAAAGTATTATAACATTTTTAGAAAAATAAAAAAATGGTGAAATTTGTAAGAAACGTCAGACAATGTTCTCTTTTTTTGTTATAATGATTATGGAGGTAAAGTATGAAACAGAATAAGTTATGGAAAGCAATTGTAATTATTATTGCTTTATTGTTAGTGGGAAGTTGGATTGTTCCTGCGAGTGTATTTTCAAGTGAGGGGTTTTCAAAAGCAGGATATGCACCATTTGGCCTTTTAGATATTATTCAAGCTCCATTACGTTTTTTTGATTGGAGTTTTATAAAAACACAGTTATCCACTGATGGGACAACGGTAATGGCTTATAGCTATGTTAGTATTTTATTAGTTATTTTTGTTACAGGTATTTTTTATAGTATTCTAAATAAGACAGGAGCTTATGGAAATTTAATAAAAGATATTGTAAAGAAGTTTGAGAAAAAAAGAAAATTATTCTTTATTGGCACATCTATTTTCTTTTTAGCATTCTCTTCTATTGTAGGTATTAATATTTTAGCTTTTATCCTCATTCCTTTTTTTACAACTATATTATTGAAATTAAATTATTCTAGATTGTCTACATTTGTAGCAACATTCTTAGCAGTTTTGCTTGGTAATATTGTTTCTATAACAGGAACAGATGTTGTTGGTATTAATAATATTATGTATAATTTAACAGTAGGTACAGATCTTGTTTTTAAGGGACTATTATTTTTACTATTTGTAGTTGTATTTATTCTTTATATGCAGTATAAAAAAGAACCAGAATTAGAGTTAGAAGAAATAGAAGAAAAGATTGTAGAAAAGAAAGAGAAGAGTTATGCACCTATTGTTTTGCTTAGTATCTTTTTCTTAATTATTTTAATAATTGGAAGCTATAATTGGTATTATGTTTTTAGTTCTTCTTCTTTCTATGAAGCTTATGAGAGTTTAATGGAGACTACAATTGGAGGATACCCGATTGCTAAAAATATCTTTGGTATGATAGAACCATTCGGATATTGGTCAGGATTTACTATTAGTACTATTTTAATCCTTATGGGATTAATGATTTCTTTCATTTATTCTATCTCTTTTGAAGAAATAAAGGAATGTGCTTTTACTGGAATAAAGAGAATGTCTAAGGTAGCGGTATATGCAACTCTTTCTTTCATTCCTATGGTAATGCTTACACAAATAGGTGGAGTAGAAACATTTTTAACTACTATTATTGGTTTTGTCTATAATCATATAACTAAATTAGCTGTTCCATTTACAGCATTAGCAACAACTATTTATGGAATTTTCATAGGGGACTACTACGCTCTATCTTCTGCATTAGGTAGTGTAATTTCAAGCTCTTTTCAGGAGAATGTATTATCTTTATCGGTTCTTACTATGCAAATGATGCATGGATTGGTGTGTTTAGTAGCGCCTACTAGTTTATTCTTGGTTATGGGATTGAGTTATTTAAAAATTCCTTATCAAAAATGGTTATCTTATATTTGGAAATTATTCCTAGTATTACTTATTTTTGCATTAGGATTCTTATTACTAATGAATTTAATTTAAGAAAAGTAAAATTTATTTCTTTTCTTTGATGAAGTGAGTGGTTTTATGCAATTTGAAATAGATGGTCAAACATACGAAGTAATCGTTGAAAAGAAAAAAAATAAGAATTCTTATATTCGTATTAAGGATGATTTAAAGATTTATGTGACAACTTCTATGTGGAGTACGAAAAAAGATGTTGAAAGAATGTTGAAGCAGAATTATAGTTCTTTACAAAAAATGTTAATTAAGAAAATGTCACAGTTGGAAAAAAAGGAAAGATTCTTTTATTTAGGAAAATCTTATGATATAATTGAAGTGTCAATTATGGATAATATAGAATTCGTCCAAGATAAAATTTATACTCCAAGTATGGAGAAATTAGAGAAATGGTATCAAAAAGAAATTAAGAGAATTTTTGAGGAAAGATACCAGTTACAATGTGAACAGTTTGATGAAAAAATTAAAATTCCTAAATTAAAAATTCGCTCTATGAAAACTAGATGGGGTGTATATAATAGAGTTAATCATTCTATTACGTTAAATAGCCATTTAATAGAGTATTCTACAGAAAAATTAGATTATGTCATTGTTCATGAACTTAGTCATATCATTCATTTTGATCATTCTAAAGACTTTTGGAATCTAGTTTCTAAATACTGCCCAAGTTATAAGCAAATCCGAAAAGAATTAAAAGAGTAGGTGAATTTATGAAATTTATAAAGAATATAACTTACATTATATTAGCTGTTGTATTACTAGGAAGCCAAGTAGTAATTCCTGATTTTATAGAGGAGGCTCAAGCAGAGTCCTTGAAAGATTTAAGAGCAGAATTAGCTACCTTAGAAAAAGAATATAACGATAAGCAGCATGAAAAAGAAGTGACAGAGGCAGAGATTGCAGCAGCAAAAAAAGAAGTAGATAGAATTAGTATAGAGCAAGAGGAAATTGAACAAGAAATAAAAGATATTACCGCTGAAATGGAAACATTAAAGCAACAGATAGAGGATAAAAATGAACAAATAAAGGAAATTATTGCTTATTATCAATTATCCGCTACAGGTAGTGATGCTTATTTAGAGTATGTTTTTACAGCTACAGACTTTACAGATTTTATTTATCGTATGGCTATTGCAGAACAATTAAGTGATTATAATGATAAATTAATTTCTGATTATGAAGATTTGATTTTACAAAATGAAAAGAAAAAAGAAGAATTATCTAATAAGACAATTGAGTTAGATAATAAGACAAAAGAATTAGAAAAGAAAATGAAAGAATTGCGCGTAGAGTTAAAGGAAACGATGGAAGGGGCTCTTAGCGTTGAAGAAGAAATACAAGTATTAAAGGATACTATTAAGCAAAGAGAAAAGACATATGAAGCATATAAATGTGAAGAGACTTTGGAGTATAAAGCTTGTTTAGCAAAAGCTCCGCAGAATGAACTTCCAGTTGGAACTGCTTTCTTTAGACCAGTAGTATCAGGACGTATTTCAAGTAATTATGGTTATCGTTCATTCACATTAAATGGAAAACCATACTCTGATTTCCACTACGGATTAGACTTTGCAACTAGTCATGGTAGTACAGTTTATTCAATTGCAAATGGTAGGGTAGTTGCTACGATTAATGCAAAATCAATTTATGATAACGATAAGAAGAAAAAGAAAATATGCGGTGGTAATAAAGTATATATCGTTCACACTATTAATGGAAAAGACTATACATCAGCTTATTATCATTTAGCAACTATTAATGTTAAGGTAGGAGAAATTGTAACTTACGATACTAAGATTGGTACAGTAGGTGGTAGCCCAGGAATTGAATATTGGGACAATTGTTCTACTGGATCCCACGTTCATTTACAAATGGGGAAAGGACACTATTTAACAGATTATTATACTTATAGTGGTTTTGTTTCTCATAGAATGAATCCAAGAGAAGTAGTAAATGCTCCAGCACTAGGAGGTTCTTTCTCTGATAGAAAAAGAAAATATTAATCGACAAAAATAATCATTCTTAACACTTATAATATTTATGGTGATAGCGTGAAGGTTAAGATATTTGATGAAAGTCATGAAAAAGATTTAGAAAATGCAGTTAATGATTTTATAGAAGATGTAAAAGTAATCGATATAAAATATCAAGTTTCTATTGGAATATTTTCAGAAGAACAGGTATATTGCTTTTCTGCTTTAGTAATGTATGAATAAAACTATTAGGAAACTAATAGTTTTTTTGTTTAAAAATAAATTTTTTCGCACACTATAAACATAGAATATAAAAGGAGGAAAAATATGTTTCAAAATTTTTCGGAAGAGGCTAGGAGAATGATCAAGGAAGCAAAGTGTGAAATGATGGAATTAAAGCATCCTTATGTAGGTTCGGAACACTTATTGCTTGCTATATTAAAAGATAAAAATATGATTTCTCAAAAAGCAAAAGAATATTCTTTAACTTACGATTTATTGAAAGAAGAAATTGTTAAAACAATCGGGTATGGTAGCACTAAAAGTGAGTGGTTTTTATATACACCAGTTTTAAAAAATGTTTTTGAGAATGCTATAGCGATTTCTAAAGATTATGGCAATGAAGTAACAGTAGATTATCTTTTCATGGGAATTTTAGAAGAAGGAGAAGGCATTGCTATTCGTATTCTTTTAAATATGGGAATAGATATTGATAAACTATATCAAGAATTTGTTGTAAAGACAACAAAGAAGATTAAAAAGAAAAAGTTACTATTAGATGAAATAGGAATAGATTTCACAGAAAAAGCGAAAAAGGGATTGTTTGATCCTGTTATTGGAAGAGATAAAGAACTAAAAAGAGTAATGGAAATATTGACGAGAAGAAACAAAAATAATCCATTATTAATAGGAGATGCTGGTGTTGGAAAAACTGCTATTGTAGAAGAACTTAGTAGAAGAATAGTAAATGGTGAAGTGCCTAGCAGTTTATTAGATAAAAGAGTAATTAGTGTAGACATGTCTTCTTTAGTAGCTGGTACAAAATATAGAGGAGAATTTGAAGAAAAAATTAATAAATTAGTTCACGAAATAGAAGAAAATGACGATTTAATACTATTTATTGATGAAATTCATACATTAATAGGTGCTGGAGGGGCGGAAGGTGCAATAGATGCATCTAATATTTTAAAGCCTGCTTTAGCGCGTAATAAAATGCATTGTATTGGAGCAACAACAACTGCTGAATATAAAAAGTATATGGAAAATGATAAAGCTTTAGATAGAAGATTTCAAACTGTTTTAGTATGTGAGCCAGGAAAAGAAGTTGTAAAAGATATTATTTTTGGATTGAAGCCAATCTATGAAAAGTTCCATAAAGTTAATATTTCTAATGAATTATTAGAAATTCTAATAGAACTTACTGATAAATACATATATGAACGTAAAAATCCTGATAAAACGATAGATATTTTAGATGAGGTATGCTCACATGCTAATTTAAAGGAAAATAAAAGTATGACTCGATATCAGGAACTTTCTAAAGAATTGAAAAAAACATTAGATAATAAAAAACATTCTATTTTAAATAAAAATTTTGATCAAGCGATGAATTATAAAGAAAAAGAAAATTCTCTTATGCATGAGATGAATACTCTAGAAGTAGAACTTTCTAATCATAAATGTATTAACGTAACAAAAAAAGACTTAGAGGAAGTCTTAAAAACGAAAGTAGATATGCCAATTTATGAGCTATCTAGTAAAGGTAGAGGTAAGAAACAATTAGCTTTATCTTTAGAAAAAGAAATTATTGGCCAAGATAATATTATTTCTGAATTGATAGATACTTATCTTCAAAATCAAGGAGAGCATAGATGTTATGGAATAGTATTTTCTGGTAATAGTGGTGTTGGAAAGACAGCATTAGCTGAAAAGTTTGGAAATCTTTTCTCTAATCACATTATTAGATTAGATATGAGTGAGTATAGTGAATCACATACAGTAAGTAAGTTATTAGGCTCTCCTGCAGGATATGTCGGCTATAACGATACTACGCATGTGTTAGAAGAGGTTAGAACAAACCCCTTTAGTGTACTTATATTAGATGAAATAGAACGTGCTCATCCAAAAGTGTTAAACTTATTTTTACAGATATTAGATAATAGTGAAATAAAAGATTCTAAGGGAACTGTCATTGATTTTCATAATGTCATTATCATTATGACTACTAATATTTTTAAGAAAAAAGAACTAGGATTTCAAAAAAATAGTACATCTTTAGAAGAATTAAATCAGGCTTTCGGCATTCCTTTCATGAATCGTATTGAAAAAGTTCTCTCTTTTAATGCCCTCAGAGAAGAAGATATTATGAAAATTGTAGAATTAGAATTAAAAAGAAACAAAAAGTATAAAAAAGTTCATCTAACTTCCTCTGAAAAGCAAGAAATAATCAAAAAAAGTCATTACCAGGAATATGGTGCTAGACAAATAAAATCTCTTTTAAAACAAAAGTATCAAAAATTTTTATTGCAAAATTCATAAGACAAAAAACTAAAAAAATTTCAAAATACTATTCCAAAAATTAAATTTATGGTATAATGAATTTAAGATGAGGGTGATACGATGGAGATATTGGATGAAATAAGAAGTAATCTAGCAGCCAATCAGAACCTAACAGATGAGGTAAAAGCAAAGATGTTTGAACTTTGTGTCCTCTTTCATCAGAAGTTCCCAGATGTAAATCTAGGAAAATTAAAAGAAAAAATAAAAGATGTAAAGTTGGGGAAAATAGGAGTTTTCGAAAGGAAAGGTCCTGTTATATATGATGCATTAAAAAACGAGATTTGTTTTAGTAATAAAAAACTTCATGAAGAATATGATGCAAATCATCTTATGATGAAAGGTATTCTTGGTATGATTTCTTCTAATGAAGACTATTATGGGTTTAATCAAAATGGTAAGTTACGGGCACTTAATATTGGATATACAGAAATGTTAGCAAACTTTTTAGTAGGTAATGAAGGTGTTTGTGATTATGAGGAAGAATTACTTGCCACTAATCTTATAAGCCAGATTATTGGTGTGGATGTTTTATTTCAAGCATATTTTACTAATAATGCTGACCTTGTTTATAAGAAAATGTTAGAGGCGGAGGTTGGATAATGGCAAATACAATAACAGAAAAAGTATTCGACAAAATGGATTATATTTTAGATCATAAATTAAGTGGTGGAAGCGCTCAGGAGCGTGAATCCGTTTTAGAAAGCTGTTTACAATATTGCGCTCTTTTAGGAGCAAGTACAGCAATTAAATTCAGCTGGGATGATGAAAAAAAATCTGACTTTCGTGAAACGCTATCAATTGGAAATTATGTAGGAGAAGGAAATTCTATTTCTGTGGTACCTACTTTTGATGGAGCTTTAGATGTTGCTTTAGCAGAGTATAAGACGGAAGAAAATTCCATGGGAAGAAGTATGTAAAAGAGGTTATCCTCTTTTTTTCTTCTCTTATTTATGATAAAATAGTGATATTGGAGGTGTCATATGACAAATAAAGAATTAGCTGATTTATTATTACCAGGTGTAGATTCTGATATTAGTAAATATGAAGAAAAATATCCAGAGAGGAATCTAAAAGAAGGCGCAATAGTAACTCGTTTTGCTCCATCTCCAACCGGATTCGTACATATGGGGTCTTTATTTCAGTCTTTTATTTCTAGAAAAGTAGCAAACGATACAGAAGGAATTTTCTTTTTAAGAGTAGAAGATACAGATCAAAAACGTTTAGTAGAAAATAGTGTAAAGGGAATTGTATCTGACTTAAAAAACTTTAATATAGAGATAGATGAAGGGATGCTTTCAGAGGAAGAAGAGAAAGGTGCGTATGGACCTTACATGCAAAGCCTTCGTAAAGAAATTTATCAATCTTTTGTAAAATATTTAATTGAACAAGGAAAAGCATATCCATGCTTCTGTACTGCAGAAGAGATAGAGGATACAAGATTACTACAAGAAAAGAAAAAACAGAGAATTGGATATTATGGAAGATTTGCAAAGTGTAGAAAATTGACACCTGAGCAAATTAAAGAGAAAGTGGAAAATAAAGAACCATATATCATTCGTTTTAAATCCTATGGAGATTTTGAAAAACGTATTAAAGTAAATGATTTAATTAAAGGAAACTTAGAAGTTCCAGAGAATGATTTAGATATTGTAATACTAAAATCCGACGGACTTCCAACTTACCATTTTGCGCATTTAGTAGATGACCATTTAATGCGTACAACGCATGTTATTCGTGGAGATGAGTGGTTAAGTTCTCTTCCTTTACATATTCAATTATTTGAATCAATGGGATATAAGCCACCTAAGTATGCTCATATTTCTCCAATTATGAAAGAAGAAAATGGAGTAAGAAGAAAACTTAGTAAGAGAAAAGATCCAGAAGCAGCAGTTAGTTATTATCATGAAAAAGGAATTCCAGTAGAAGCTGTAAAACTATATCTTATGACTTTAGCAAATACTAATTTTGAACAGTGGTATGACTGCAATAAAGATAAATCTTTAAATGACTTTACTTTTGATTTTAAGAAAATGTCTAGTAGTGGTGGATTATTCGATGTTGAAAAACTATTTAATATTTCTAGAAACTATATTAGTAGATTAAAAGCAAGTGAAGTTTATGAAGGAACTTTAAATTGGGCAAAAGACTATGATTCAGAGTTCTATGAAATATTAAAGAACCATAAAGATTATGCTACCTCTGTATTTAATATTGAAAGAGAGCAGAAGAAACCTAGAAAAGATTATGGATGCTATTCTGAAATTAAAGAACAAACTTGGTATATGTTTAAAGAATTATTTGATAAGTGGGATAAAGAATACGTATTCCAAACAATTTCTGATAAAGAAGAAATTAAGAATATCTTAACTGCTTATATGAATAAATACTATAATGAATTTGATACGAAAGAAGAATGGTTTGACCATATGAAGGATTTAGCTCATGAATTTGGATACGCTAAAGAGGTAAAAGAGTATAAAGAAAACCCAGATAACTATAAAGGTCATATTGGAGATATTAGTTTGGTATTACGTATTGTTCTTACAACAAAATCTATGACCCCAGATTTATATGATATTATGAATATTTTAGGTCGTGACACTATTTTTGAAAGGTATCAAAATTGGATAAAAGAAAATTAAAGCTATTAACTATTGTTAATAGTTTTTTGTTCTAATTTTATCTACTTTTGTCGAATTGCTAGTAGGGTTCTACAAAAAATGATACAGTATTTTTGGAGAGTGATAAACGTGCTAGAGATTAAAACAGAATATAGGGAGGGAATTTTGTTTGTAAGACTAGAGGGAATCTTAGTATCTAATACAGTAGAGTTCTTTCAAACAGAATTAGAAAGATGGAAGGAGGAAGGAATATCTAATATTGTATTTAATGTAATGAATTTAAAAAAAATAGATACAGTAGGTATTAGGTCATTTTTCGATTCTTATCAAATGATTCATGATAAAGATGGACGTGGGCTAATATGCGGTATGAATCATCACATTAATCATAGTTTAAAAAGTTCTAGAATTTTAAACTACATTTACGAGATCTCGGATGAATTAAATGCAATTAAGGTGATGAAATGGAGCAAAGGGAGCTAGAAGCTCTAATCTTAGAACATGAAAAGTTAATTTATTCAATTATGAAGTATTTTTCCTATTATCCAAATAAGGATGATTTATTTCAAGTAGGCTGTGTTGGTTTAATAGAGGCGTATTATCGCTTTAGGGATGATTTTCATACCAAATTTTCCACATATGCTTACAGTTACATCTTAGGTGAAATGAAAAAACTAGTACGAGAAGATAGAGGTATTAAAGTAAGTAGAATGACACACTCTCTTCACTTAAAAATAGAAAAAGCAAGTGTTCTTTTATCGCAAAAGCTAATGAGAGAACCAACAATACCCGAAATTGCTGCATTCTTAGAAATAGAGGAAGAATTAGTAGTAGAAGCCTTTTACAGTAGTAGTGCACTTCTTGATGTCGATGAAGTACCTATTGGAAAATGTGAAGATTTAGATGAGCAAATTTATTTACGAGAACAACTAGAGCAATTAAGTAGTGAAGAATTAGAAATTCTAAATCGAAGATATATGGAAGATAGGACACAGATGGAAACTGCAAGTATCCTAGGTATTAGTCAAGTGCAGGTATCCAGAAAAGAGCAGAAGGCACTAGCGAAGTTAAAAAACAAATTAGTTGCTTAAAATATATTGAATAATATAGTTATTTATGTTAAAATCAATATGTAGCTTGAATTTGGAGTAGTACTCAAGAGGCTGAAGAGGCGCCCCTGCTAAGGGTGTAGGTCGGGCAACTGGCGCGAGGGTTCAAATCCCTCCTGCTCCGCCATTAAGTTATAATCCCTTGGTCACCAAGGGTTTTCTTTTTTTAAAAAAGATTGATTATTATCAATCTTTTTCTTTTCTTAAAACAATGGTATAATGAGTAAGGTGATACTATGAAAAAGTATTTATATGATTATATCAAGAAGATAGATTCTGTATTAGAAGAAGAGAGAATAGATAAAAAAATAGTAGAGGAGCACCTAATAAAAATTACCTTTTTCCAACATGAAAGACTTATTCATTTATTAGTAACTTTAGCTTACGCATTACTTGCACTTATTAGTTTTGCTATATCCACTTTTTCTCCTATGTTTGTTTTTATAGGAATTATTTTGGTTTTATTTTTAATTCCTTATGTAATGCATTATTTTCATTTAGAAAACGGGGTACAATATTTATATAAGCAATATGACGAATTGAGGAGGAAAAGTATATGAAAAAATTCTTTTCTTTTTTCTTTTATTATGCTATCAAGTAAGTGTTTTTGCAATTCCAAAAGTAGAATCTCCTTGTATTTATTTTTATCAGCTAGATAGGGGAGAAGTACTCTATGAACAAGATTCTAAAGAAGAAATTGCTGTAGCTAGTTTAACTAAGATTATGACTTCTTTAGTAGCACTTGATTTAATAACAGATTTAGATGATGAAGTGGTATTAACTTCTAAGGATTTTAAGGGGTTAAGGGAAGCGAATGCTTCTGTAGCGGGCTTTTTTATTGGAGAAAAAGTAACCTACAGAGATTTATTATATGGACTTTTACTTCCAAGTGGTGCGGATGCTGCTTTGGCGCCCGCTAATCATTTAGTAGGAAGCGAAGCTGCATTTGTTGATAAGATGAATGAGAAAGCAAAGTCTTTGAATTTAGAACATACGCATTTTATCAATACGACAGGTTTAGATAGTGATGGTCACTATTCTAGTGTAGAGGATATTGCCATTATTTTAAAAGAAGCTTTAAAGAATCCAAAGTTTGAAAAAGTTTTTACTTCAAAAAAATATATAACAAGCAATTCAAGGCATACTTTTAAGAGCACTCTTTCTAAAACCGCTGCAACTTATAAATTGGATGTTTCATACATATTGGGAAGTAAGACTGGCTATACCTATGATGCTGGACTTTGCTTAGCATCCATTGCTAAGCATAATGAAGAAACTTATTTATTAGTAACGGCTAATGCTGATTATAAAGCCCATAAGCCTTATCACATTATGGATACAGATAAACTTTATAAGTTTTTCTTTGAGAATTATGAGTACAAAACACTACTAGAAAAAGATCAAAAATTAAAAACTATAATAGATGCTAATGAATTAGAACATGATTTCTTTTCTGATAAGGTGATTATTCGTTATTTACCTAAAAATAGTATTATAGATTATCAATATAATGGTTTGGAATTTATTGATTATGATATGGATGGAGGGTCTAAAATTGGAGAGTATCAAGTTTTAGTAGATAATAAAGTAGTGGATACGCAAGAATTCTTTCTAGATGAAAAGATAATAAAGCCTAAAAATTTTCCATGGTTATGGGTTGGAATAGGAGTAGGAATATTTCTTTTACTCATAATAATTTTAATAACTATAAAAGGAAGAAAAAAGAGAATGAGAAAAAAAGAGGAAATTTAAATTTCCTCTTTTAAAATCTACCTTTATTTTTTTCTATCCAAATAATAAGCGCTCCAATGATTCCTGGGAGAGAAGCAATGAAGAATGTTGCTATCGTAAAATGATGACTTCTTCCAGCAAAAATGGCATAGATAATTGCTTGGACTATGATTAGTCCAACTGCAATGATTACCTTTTTATTCCAACTATGCATAAACATAAAAAATCCTCCTAATTGTAAAGTTGTTTCTTTAATGCTTCTAGATTATTTTTCATAAGAGAAAGATAATCTTCTCCTTTAGTAGCTTCTTCTTCTGTACGAGTATATAAATTATGTAATTCTATTAATTCAACATTTGTTTCTTTTTGGATAGAAGTAATGGTTTTATTTACTTTTTCTCCTTTAACAGTATAAATATAGGAAATATCTCCTTTTTTTATCATATTTGTTACTGTGTAGATATTTTTTTGTGTTAGGTTTTCATTTTCTTCTAGAGAAATAACTGTTATACCATATTTTTCTAAATAAAGAAAAGCGTCATTACTAACAACAATTGTATTTTTATTAGCCGTTTTAGCCATATCTCTATAATCAGCATCTAATTGTATTAAATCTTGTTTTAAAGCTTGATAATTTTCTGTTATTTCATTTGTAAGGTAGGCACTCTTTGTATATTCTTCAAATCCTTTTTTAATACTGTTAGCCATAGTAAGTAGATTCATAGGATCTAGCCATAATTCTTCAACACTATGCTCAAAGACCATACTAGAAGATGCATCAATTAATTTTAAATTATTATGATAGTTACGCATTTTGTAAACATAGTTCATTTCTTCTTCATTATTTCCATTAAAGATAAATAAATCTGCTTGGCTATAGTCTTGTA
Source organism: uncultured Bacilli bacterium (assembly GCA_910589375.1). Lineage (GTDB taxonomy): Bacteria > Bacillota_I > Bacilli_A > RF39 > UBA660 > UBA5578. Next base: position 85,321 of record CAJUTK010000002.1, read on the forward strand.
GTAATTTATCACTAACAACTTCTTCCTGTGTACTTCCATTTGGATAGATACTAGCAATCTTACTATGTTTCCCATAGAGCCTTTCAGTAATATATTGGCTAGGATAAATGGTTGCTCTAATAGTAATATCTTCCATAGAATCATTTTTTAAACAACCTGTTGGTAAAATGAGGATAGTAATCATTAGTAATAAGTAACTAAATTTTTTCATATTTTTCTCCTTTTTTGATAACTGGATCATATCCACTAGTTCCCCAGGGATTACATCTTAAAATTCTTTTAAACGTTAAAAAACTGCCCTTTAGAGCACCATATTCTTGAATAGCTTCAATTCCATAGTTTGAGCATGTAGGTATGTGTCTGCAACTATCATGCCATGGACCTGGAATTTTTTGATAGATTTTTATGATTCCAATTAAAACATGTTTCATATAGTACATTATACTAAAAAACCTAAAAAAAGTAAAACATAAATCCGTTTTTTTGATATAATAGAAGTGGAAGAAACAGTAAAGGATGGTATTATATGGAAATTCTAAAGAATCTAAATATTCCTTATCATAATGAAAAACTATATAGGAAAGCATTAACCCATACTTCTTATGCTCATGAAGAGAATGTAGAAAGTTATGAGAGATTAGAATATTTAGGAGATGCAGTTTTAGAGCTTATTATGAGTGAGTATTTATATAAAAACACAGATGAGCCAGAAGGAAAAATGACAAAGTTAAGAAGTTATTATGTCTGTGAAAATGCGTTATATGAGTATTCTATTTTACTAGGCTTAAATGAGGAATTACTACTTGGAAAGGGAGAATTAGAGCGTGATGGAAAACATAATCGCGCTATAGTTGCGGATATTTTTGAATCTTTTATTGGGGCTATGTTTTTAGATTGTGGTATTGAACAAGTAAAAGAATTTTTGTATAGACATATCATTCCTCTTATTGAGAATAAGACAATTGATTTCACGAATGATTATAAGTCTGTTTTACAAGAGTTAGTTCAAACTGATAAAAAAAGTTTAGAATATGTCATCGTAGATGAAAAAGGACCAGCTCATGAGAAAGAGTTTAGTGTAGTGGTTAAAATAGATGATATTGTCTATGGAAGTGGTACTGCCCATAGTAAAAAAGAAGCAGAACAAATGGCTGCGAAAGATGCTTTGCAGAAAGCACAAAATGGGGATTCTTTAGAATCCTAAAAAATGGTTGCGGAAAAAGGGCTTAATATGTTAAAATAAGGAAAGAAAAGGAGTGTTTTTATGGGAAGATTTCCTAATATAGCAGCTGCTAAGGCTAAAACTGGAGCAGCGAAAGGTAAGTTGTATGGCATGTATGCTAAAGAGATTTATCAAACAGCAAAGAATGGTGGAGTTACTCCTGAAGGAAATCCAGCATTAAAGAGATTAATAGAAAAAGCAAAGAAGGATCAAGTTCCAAGTGATGTTATTAAAAGAGCAATTGATAAGGTAAATAGTGGTGGAGGAGAAGATTACGAAACACTAACTTATGAGATATTTGGACCTGCTGGTTCTACTTTAATGGTAGAATGCTTAACAGACAACGTCAATAGAAGTGTTAGTGATTTGCGTGCTGTTATCAATAAATGTCATGTAAAGATGGGGGCTATGGGAAGTGTAGCATACATGTATGATCATTTATGCGTAGTAGGTTTTAAAGGGTTGACAGAGGAACAAGTAATGGAAGCATTAATTGCTGAAGAAGTTGATTTTGTAGACATAGAAGTGGATGAAGAAATTATGATCTATGGTCAACCACAAGATTTATATAAAATTAAAACAGCAATTACTAATGTTTCTCCTAATATTGAATTTACTGTTGATGAGATTTCTTTACTTCCGAAGGATAGAATTACATTAGAAGGAGAATCTTTAGAAGAATTTAATCGTTTACTTACTTTATTAGATGAAGTAGATGATGTTCAAAATGTATATCATAATGTAGAACTATAGAATTTTGTCTATAGTTTTTTTCTGTTAGTAGTTAGATTTTTGAATAATCCGTGAAAATAGGGAAAAAAGATTTTAAAAAGAAAGAATTAATGCTATAATAAATATTATGGAGGATAGGTATGGAGACAAACGAATTAATTTATATATATCAAGATTTTGAAAAGAAAATAAATGAACTTTGGGGGTCTCTTTGACCCAGAAAAAAAAGAAACTCGAATTTTAGAATTAGAAAATAAAATTGCAGATTCTTCTTTTTGGAACCAAGATAATACAGAATCTGTAATTAAAGAATTAAATGAGTTAAAAGAAAGCTATCAAGGGGTAAAAAGGTTAAAAGAAAAAATAGAAGCAAATTTGGAACTATTATTTCTTTTAAGGGAAGAACCAGATGAAGATTTGAAAAAGTCATTACAAATAGAAATTTCAAGTATAGAGGAAGAACTTAGTAAACTGCATTTAGAACTTCTTTTAAATGGACCTTATGATGATTGTGATTCTATTTTAGAAATTCATCCAGGTGCAGGAGGAACAGAATCTTGTGACTGGGCTAATATGCTTTATCGTATGTATACTAGATATTGTGAGAAGAAGAATTATAAACTAGAGCTAATTGATTATCAAAATGGAGAAGAAGCGGGTATTAAAAGTGTCTCTATGATTGTTCATGGAAATAAGTGTTATGGGTATTTAAAAGGAGAAAAAGGAGTTCATAGATTAATTCGTATTTCACCATTTGATTCTAATAGTAGAAGACATACATCTTTTGCTTCTATTGATGTAACACCTATTTATCAAAATCAAGAAATTGAAGTAGAAATTAAAGAAACAGACATCCGTGTGGATGTCTATCGTAGTAGCGGAAAAGGTGGACAGGGAGTTAATACAACAGATAGTGCTGTTCGTATTACCCATTTTCCAACAGGTATTGTAGTTACTTGTCAAAATGAGAGAAGTCAAATTAGAAATAAAGAAATAGCGATGACTGTTCTTAAAAATAAGATTTATCAAAAAGAAGTGGAAAAAAAAGAACAAGAATTAAAATCTCTAAAGGGAGAAAATACAGAAATTAATTTTGGTTCTCAAATTCGGACATATACAATGCATCCGTATTCATTAGTAAAAGACCATAGAACGAATACGGAAACAGGAAATGTTACGAAAGTTTTAGATGGGGATTTAGATTTATTTATTGAGGATTACCTTAAGAAAGGCGTGGAATCATGAAAAAAAAGAAAAGTAGTACACGGTTGATAGAGCGTTATGGAGAATTTATCATTGGTATTCTTTTATTAGCTCTTTCTTATAATTTCTTTATGTTACCACACAACATTGTTTATGGTGTTGGTGGACTAGGTGTCATTTTTAAAAAAGTATTAGGTGCTGACCCTTCTATTGTTATTTTAGTTGGATCTTTGATTTTATTGATACTTAGTTTGATATTCTTAGGAAAAGAGAGTACAAAAAAGACAATATTAGGATCTTTATTATATCCTGCTTTTGTAAAACTAACGGAATCTTTACCAAGCTTATTTTCTATAGGAGATATAGAACCATTATTAGAAGTTATTTGTGGCTCTTTGGTTTCAGGATTAGGTCTTGGATTAGTTTTTAAAGCAGGGTTTACAACAGGTGGAACGGATATTTTAAATCATATTGTGAGTAAATTCTTTCATATGAATGTTGGAAAAGCAATGTTTTATACAGACGGTGTAATTATATTATTTTCATTTTTTGTTTTCAACTTTCAAACATTCATTTATTCTATTTTGAATCTTTATATTATAAGTCTTATGACAGATAAAGTAGTGTTAGGAATCTCTCAGTCTAAAGCATTTTATATTATTACATCAGAAGAGACTAGTGTAAAAAAGTTTATTATGAATTCCATGATACATGGAGTTACTGTTTTAGAAGGAAGAGGAGGATACACTGGAGACGTCAAAAAAGTGATTATGTGCATTGTTCCTACTAGTCAGTATTGTGAGTTAAAAGAGGGAATATTGAAAATTGACCGTTCAGCATTTTTTGTTGTAACAGATGCGTATGAAGTCTCTGGCGGTGCGTAAGAAGGGAGTTAGCTTATGGAATTAATTAAAATGCGACATGTTCATAAAGTTTATAAGAATGGAGTTACTGCCATTCATGATTTGGATTTATCTATAAAAAAAGGTGAGTTTGTATTTATTATAGGTGCAACAGGATGCGGTAAGTCTACTTTGATTAAAATGCTTTATCGTGAAGAAAGACCTACTTCAGGACAAATTCTAGTAGGTGGATTAGATGTCGCTAAAATTAGAAATAGAAAGATTTATAAAATCAGAAGAAAATTAGGTGTTGTTTTTCAAGATTTTAAATTATTGCCAAAATTAACAGTTTATGAGAATGTTGCTTTTGCTCTAGAAATTTTTGGACTTCCAAAATCAGAAATTTATAATAAGGTAGTAAAAGTATTAGAATTAGTTGGTCTTAAAAATAAAGCAAAACAATATCCAACACAATTATCAGGTGGAGAACAGCAAAGGGTTGCTATTGCTCGTGCTATTGTAAATGGTCCTAAGATTTTAATCTGCGATGAACCTACTGGAAACTTAGATGAAAAAACTAGTATGGAAATTATGAATGTATTAGAAGCTATTAATAAACTTGGTACTACCATTATTATGGTTACTCATGATACAGAGATAGTAGATAAGATGAAAAAGAGGGTAATAGAATTAGATTCAGGAAGAATTTTAAGAGAGTATGAGGAAGGAGAATATGTTCATGAAAGTAATTAGAATTGTATTTCGTAGTATTCGAGATTCTTTTAAAAGTATCATTCGTAACTTTTCTCTTTCTTTAGCATCTATTAGTTGTATTACTATTACTTTAGTAGTAGTAGCAATTTCTATGACTTTGTCTGTAAATGTAAATAATTTAATGAAAAAAGTAGAAGATGATGTTACGATAGTAGCATTCTTAGATGAAGATATTACCCCAGAAAGAATTAAAGAAATAGAGGGTGAAATTAGAAAGATTCCAAATATTTTACCTGGTAAAGAAGGAATTATCTTAGATGATAAGGAAAGCATTCGTCAAGAAATGATGAAGTCTTCTACCACTTATGAAGACATTATGAAAAATTGGAATAACAGAGAAGATAACCCACTGAAAGATGCTTACCATGTAAAGGTGGAAAGTATTGATCAAATGGAAAATGTAGTAAAAGAAATTTCAAAAATAGAGGGTGTACATAGTGTAAAAAATAATGAGGAGATGGTAGATTCTTTAGTAGGAGTCTTCGATGCTATTACCAAGGGTACTTATATTGTAGTAATAGCTCTCGTTATTGTAACTGCCTTTTTAATTGTAAATACTATCAAAATTACTATTTTTTCAAGAAAAAGAGAAATTGATATTATGCGTTTAGTAGGAGCTTCTAATATTAATATCAAAATACCATTTTTATTTGAAGGGTTATTTTTAGGATTATTAGGGTCTATTATCCCAATTGTTCTTACCACTTATGGTTATTCCACCTTATATAGTCGTTTTGATGGTAAAATTTTCGGTAATATTTTTACTCTTACAAAACCAGATCCATTTATTTTCCAAGCTTCCGGTGTACTATTATTAATAGGTGTTATTGTTGGTATGATTGGTTCTTGGAGAGCTGTTAGAAAACATTTAAAGATATAATAAAAAAGGATGATAATCATCCTTTTTTTATAATTCAAATTCATCTACTTCTGCTTGGGGAATATCAATTTCATTGGTAATTACTACATCTGTCATTGGTTCGAAGATAGCTATTACATATTCTAGGAAATCGTCATCATCTTGTTTGTTTAAAATATCCGATAAAGAAACCATGCCAATTATTTTATGATTTTCTTCTATCATTAGTCTTTTAATTTTCTCACTAGCCATTATTTTTAAAGTATCTTCTAAAGAACTATCACTTGATATACTGATGATATAATTTGTCATATAATTTTCAATAGTTTCACTAGTATCTTTTCCATTTGCAATAGCTCGAATAACAATATCTCTATCTGTTATAACTCCAATATAGTCATCATCTTGTTCAATGGGTAGAAAACCAATATCATAGTTTTTCATCATGTTACTTGCTTCTTCTAAGGTAGTATTGGGATTTGCTACTACCATATTTTTAGTCATTACTTCTTTTATTCTCATATTATCACCATTTTTAATATGAGTTTTCTTTACTTTCTTTATACATTTTTTTATTCTTTTTTAATAGAATAAAGTATGATTAGACGAAAATGGAAACAAAGGTTAGGACTCATTCTCTTTTTTCTTTTTCTATTATTTCTTATATTATTTCGTATTTTGAATAAGAAAGTTACTCCTATTCTTTTATCTTATGCTACTAACGAATCTAAAAAAATAGCAACTTTTCTTATTAATGATGCCATCAGTAAGAAAGTAGTAGAGGAGCTAACTGTTGAAAATTTATTCTTGCTTACAAAAAATGATAAAGGAGAAATTATTAGTATTGATTTTAATTCTGTTATTGTCAATAAAATATTGTCAGTAACAACAAATACAGTTGAGGTTAGTTTAAGATATGTAGAGCAAGGCAGATTTGAGGAGTTAGAAATTTCAGATGCTTTATTAGTACAATATGAAGATTCTTTTAAAAAAGGAAATTTTTATGAAGTCCCATTAGGAGTTATTTTCAATAATTCTTTTCTTTCCAATTTAGGACCTAAAATTCCTGTTAAAATAAACTTAGTAGGAAATATTATTAGTGGAGTAGAGACGAAAGTTACAAATTATGGGATTAATAATGCAATGATTGAAGTATATGTACACTTGCAAGTGAATATTCAAGTAATACTTCCTTTTCTCTCAGATACTGTTCAAGTAGATACTCTAGTTCCAATAGCGATGAAGTTAATACAGGGAAGTGTTCCAAATTATTATGGTGGCAATTTATCTAGTCCTCTTCTTTCTTTACCAGTAGAATAATTTTTTAAAAAGGTATTTTTTGGTATACTATAAAAGAGGTGTACTATGAAAAAATTATTTCAAATTATTATTTTGTCAGTGATTCTTGTTTTCTTGTTTCTTATTTTTAGTCAAAATGTTGGAAATTCTAAAGAACAATCATTAGAAGTACGTTTTTTAGCATCTAATCAAAAAGAGGTAGAAGTAAGAAATGAGCAAGATTCCATTTTATTAGTTCGTGGAAGTAAAGTGTTTTTATTAGAAGAAAATGGATCAGAAGCTAAAGTTCAATATCAGGGTTCTATCTATTTTATACCTATTTCTAATCTAGTCCAAAATAAGGAGGAAATCGTGCAGGAAAAAGAAATGTATGTGCGTACTTCAGCAACTTTATATGAATCAGATTCATCTTCTAATATTGAAGGATTCCTAAAAAAAGGAGAAAAAGTAGAGGTTATAGGATATGATAATCTTTTAGAAGATGGAAGTGTCTCTAAATATAAGGTGAAGTATCATGATAAAGAAGGTTATGTTCGTTCTAAATATTTGGTACCTACTAAGAAGGAAGCCATCGCTATGTATGATTATGATGGTAGCTATCAAAAACATGTAAAGATGGGAGATTCACTAGGTGGCGGAAGTGCTTCTACCTTAGATTATTATCCAGTAGAGAAGAAAAAATTTTCTAATAATGAAATGCCAGAAGAAGTAAGAGCGCTATATTTAAATGCAGGAGTATTAAAAAATATAGATGCTTATATAAATTTTGCGAAAGAAAATAATATTAATGCCTTTGTTGTAGATATTAAAGATAATACGGTTGCTGCTTATGAAGCTGATTCTATGAATAAATATTCTAAAACTAATTTTAAACATGCTATTTATACGAAAGATGATTATAAAAAATATATTCAGAAATTAAAAGATAATGGATTTTATGTAATTGGTAGAATAACAGTTTTTAAAGATTCTTACTACGTTATGGATCACCCAGAAGATGCTATTTTAAATACTAAGACTAATTCTCCATTAAAACATAATGATTCTTATTGGCCTAGTCCTTATTCTAGAAATGTATGGGAATTTAATGTGGAACTTGCCAAAGAATCTATTCAAGATATTGGTTTTCAAGAAATTCAATTTGATTATGTTAGATTTCCTGATAGGATGATATCACTTGAACAATCTGGAATAATCGATTATAATAATGTTTATAAGGAATCCAAAGCGGAAGCTATTCAATCCTTTATTATGTATGCAGCAGATGAGATTCATGATTTAGATGCCTATATCTCTGTTGATGTATTTGGAGAATCTGCTCAAAACTATGTAACAGCCTATGGTCAATATTGGCCAGCTATTTCGAATGTAGTAGATGTTATTAGTGGCATGCCATATCCTGATCATTTTGATAAGCATCAATATGGCATTGAAGAAGTTGTGTGGACTGTTCCTTATAAGTTGTTAAAAAAGTGGGGAGAGTATGTTGTATCAAAGCAAGAGCTAATTCCAACACCAGCAAAAGTTAGGACATGGATTCAAGCTTATGATACAAAGAAAGATCCTGCTACTATTTATGATGCTGATAAAGTGTCAGAGGAAATAAGGGCTTTATATGAAAATGGTCTAACAGGAGGATACATGACTTGGAATTCTAGTTCTAAGTTATCAAAATATGAAGAAATAAAGGATGCCTTTAGAAGGGAGTACCAAAGATGAATATAAAATTAGAAGATACAGAATGGGTATTAGAAGAAGAATATAAAGATGGTTTTGATTTAGAAGCACTAAAAGAACGCTATACAGATTACTTTGAACCATATGATTATATTCTTGGAGATTGGTCTTATGGAAAATTACGTTTAAAAGGTTTTTGTAAGAAAATTAATAAAATTTGTAATAAAGGAAATGATATTAAGTTTAAGGATGATTATATCAAAGATTTATGTAGTTATGAATGTAAGTGGTTTTTGATAAGTAAAGTGAAAAAAGAAAAAAGGGAAAAAACAAAATAGAGTAATTGCAAATTCCCTCTTTTAATGATATAATGTACTAGTAAAGTAGGAGGATAAAATGGAAGAGGAAATAATTAGAATTATTGACGTGGATGGTGTGGAACAACAGGTTGAAAAAGTAGCAATTTTAGAGGATGAAGAGGAAAAAAATAAATATTTAGTATATGCAAAAGGAGAAACACAAAAAAGTGGAAATAAAATTTTGTATATTGCAAAACTAACGGTTGGCGAAAAAGGGTATGAACTAGATAACATCACAGATGAAGATGAATGGATGAATGTTAAGAAAATCATGAGCGAGATTGTGAGTAAATAAGCATTATGAATAATTATAGTAATCCAATGGTTACTTATAACGAAATTATAGAGGCATTAAAAGCAATTTTAGATTGTTCTAGAACGAACGGATATCTAGATGATTATAGCTTTTTAAATGCTAGATATGATGTTTTAAATAAAAGTCCATTGTATGAAGAGCAAGAACAAGCCCTTATTCAAGCAATCCAATCCCTTGAAAAAACAATAGATGCTGCTGATAAAGTTATTCGTGAAAATTTAAAAGATGTCTTAAATCAAATAGTAACTTCTAATAGTTTTATAATTCCTACGCGATATAAAAAAGATGAGGAATACAGAAAGTTAGCTGCACAAGATGAATTTGTTGTAAAGCTAAAAGAGATGTCTTTACCATTAGAGGTTTTATCGGATGTACCTGTATCAGAAGTACCAGAGAAGAAAGAATCATTAGATGAAATTGAAAGCTTAGTAGAACCTTTTGAGGAAGTTGAAATTGAATCATTAAATGTTCCAGCATCAGAGGAACCAGAAGAAGATATTTATTATAGTAAAGGTCAATTAGGAAATGTGAAGAATGCCTTTGCTGTAACAGAGGAACAATATCAAAAATTAAAGAGTATACAAACTGATGAGGAAAAACCAGAAGAAAAGCAAAAAGAGGGTATAGAATCTTTAGATACTCTACCTTCAGATGTAATGGAACCACAACCTGAAGTAAAAGAAGAAAGAAAATCAGAAGATGACTTTGCTACTTCTGAATTGCCATTAGAAAAACCACTACCAGTAGAAACTGTAGAGGAAGAAAAAGTAGAAGTGGCAAGTGAATCAAAAGAGGAAGTGGAACAATCTTCATCAGAACAGAAAAAAGCATCTTTAGATAGAATTAAATTAATTAAGAAAGCTTTAGATAAAGCAAAAGAAAAAGGAAATGCACAGTTAATAAAAATTTTAGAACAACAACTTAGAAAAGAAGTAGAAGCATTAAAATCATAAAGATATGAAGTTTCATATCTTTTTTTGTATAATCTAAGAATATAATAGAAAAATTAGTACTCTAATTCTTTTGAGTATGATATAATGTATAAAGAATAGGAATGATGTTATGAGTAGTGGTACATTAGATCATGTGTGTCCTAATTGTAGAGCAGCATTGAAGTTCAATCCTCATGGTCAAAACTGGAAATGTGAATATTGTAGAAGTGAGTTTACGAAAGAGGATATCGATGCATTTGAAGCCAAACGTGGTAATGTCATTGATGAAGAAGCAGAGTCTGTAAAGTTAGAGCAAGATGAAAATGGAATGGATATTTATTCATGTCCAAACTGTGGAGCTCAAATAGTAGCTGATGAAAATACAACGGCAACTTTTTGCGTATACTGTAAGAGTACAGCCATTTTAAAAAATAAATTAGTAGGGGAATTTAATCCAGCTTATGTAATTCCTTTCCAAAATACTAAAGAAGATGCTATCAAGGCATTTAAAAGTATTGGAAAGGGTAGACCTTTTATGCCTAAAGAGTTTAGTGATCAAAGAAATATCAATGAAGTAAAGGGTGTTTATATTCCTTTTTGGGTTTATGATTTTGATGTTACAGGTTCTCTAGAGGCAGATGCTAAAAGAGTAAAAACATGGACTTCAGGCGATTATCATTATACGAAAACTGATACCTACTTAATTTTTAGGGATGGTAATATGACGTATTATAGGATTCCAGTAGATGGTTCTACTCATTTTGCAGATGATATTATGAATTCTATAGAGCCTTTTGATTATAAAGGTTTAGTAAAGTTTAGCCATTCTTATCTTTCTGGTTTTTTAGCAGAAAAATATGATGTAGAAAGTAAGGATGCAGAACCTATTGCTGCAGAAAGAGCAAAAACTTCTACTACGAATACGTTAAAAAGTAGTATTGGAGGTTATACCTCAGTATCTGTAATGAAAGAAAATCATAATATTCAAATGACAAAAAGTGAATATGTTTTATTGCCTGTTTGGATGCTAAATATTAAATATAAAGATAAAATTTATCCTTTTGCTATGAATGGTCAAACAGGAAAAATGATAGGGGATATTCCTTTAGATAAGAAGAAAGCATTTCTATGGTGGATTATTATTTTAGTAATTACATTCGTAGTATGCACTCTTGTTTGGTGGATAGGGGGTATTTTATGAAAAAGATAATATATAGTATTATAATCTTTGTACTCTCTTTATGTTTTATTCCTAATGTTTTAGCGTTAGATACTTCTTTAAAAATCTATGATGATGCCAATTTGTTAACTCCAGAAGAGGAAGCTAATTTAAAATTAAAAATAGATGCTTTCATAGAAGAATATAAGATGGATATGGTATTAGTAACTACCAGTGATAATTCTAGTTCTGGTAGTACTAAGCATTATGCTCAGGACTTCTATGACTATAATGGATTTGGAATGGGAGATACCAGAGATGGGATTTTAATTTTAATTGATAGAACTTATGGATATAATGATCTTTGGATAACGACAACAGGAGAAGCTATTTTAATATATGATGACAATCGTATCAATTCTATTTTAGATGATATGGTAGATCAAAAGCCATATGGATATTATAGTATGTTTGAGGCTTTTATTGATTCTTCTTCTGCTTATGCATTAAATGGAGTTGCTCCAAGTAATAAAGATTATTATATAGATGAAGATGGAAATTATCTTCGCAAAAGAACATTTCCTTGGATTTGGATTACTATACTTACTTTGGCTGTTCCTAGTATAGTTGTAGGAATATTAATGGCTAAAAATAAAATGATAAAAAAAGCGACTCAAGCAACTGCTTATCTAGATCAGAATTCTATTGAATATACAAGAAAAGAAGATAGATTTATAACAACTCATACTTCTAGTACTTATATTCCAAGAAATACTGGTGGTAGTGGAGGAGGTTCTTCCATTCATTCTAGCCATAGTGGTGTAAGTCATGGTGGCGGAGGTAGACGTTGCTAATTCAAAAGAGATATTACTCAGTAATATCTCTTTTTATAATAGGCTTTCTTTTGATTTCTTCTTCTAAGAATTGATTTCCTTTTAAAATACTAAGTATTTTTGTAATTCTAATCTCTAATTCTAAATAGTTTTCTTTATCATTTGAATAATTGGTAATAATAGGAACTTCTACATTTTTCTTTAATTTACTTAAGTAATTTCTTCCATCTTTTGAAAAACCTAGTATTCTAAGATAAAAGATATTTTGGAGTTTTTGGTTTTCTTCTTTTGTAAAAGAGAATAGAATATGACTACACATTCTCATTAAGCGGTTATAAGTATAGTACTTTGTTTTTGTACTATTTAAAAATTCATCTAATGAATTAGAATTGATAATTTTTTCTTTTAACCTGTGGCTAATTCTTTCATCTACTGTTTCAAATTTATCTAAGTTTTCTTCTGATAGAATCTTATATTTTAAATAGGGAAAAAAATCACTTAGAAAAATAGGATGAGTTAAATACTGTTTTACTATTTCAGGAACAGTGTTTTCTATAGAATGATTTTCTTTTAAACAGTGTCTAATACTAGTTGCACTACTAATATCTCCAGTAATGTTTTCATCATGATAATTATTAGTTCTAGGAATAGTAACTGGTTTAATAGGATAGTTATTTTTAAGAATTTCTTTAGTGTACCCTAATCCTAATAGATCATTAGGATTACGAATATCTATATTTATCATTTTTTCTAAAGCTTTAGAGAGTGCGGTTGGGTAATTTATTCCTTCTTTTAAATATTCTTTTAAGAGTATTTGATAATTTTCTTGAAGTTGTGTTTTAGCGCCTATCATAAGTGGCTCTATAGAACCTAATTCGGAACCAAATACAATAGCTTCTACTTGTAAATAGTTTAATAACCTCATAGCCCCAAAGCAAAAAGTATCAGCAGATTGGCTAGCAAATACAAATGGGAGTTCTACTACTAAATCTACTCCAAAAGTAAGCGCTAATTCCGTTTTTTCCCATTTTGATAAAACGCTAAGTTCTCCTCTTTGAGTAACATTACCAGATAAGATAGCAATAATAGTATAATCAGGAAATTGTTTTTTTACTTCTTCAATGTGATACAAATGTCCATTATGAAAAGGATTATATTCACAAATGATACCAACAGATTTCATAGTAATCACCAGCAATATCATACCACACTTTCTTGCTTTTTTAGGAGTTTTTTTGTATAATGTTTTCATTGGGTGATGAATATGGTAATAGATTTAACAAGATTACGTAATGGAATTGATTCTGAGGTAATTGTGGATGAAACATACTCTGTTCCAAAGGAAGATTTAGAACACACAGGAGTAACTTCTATAGATGATGTTAAAATAACAGGTACAATTACGGTAGATTCTATGCAAGAAATTTATTTAAATTTAGAAGTAAATGGTGCTATGATTATTCCGTGTGCTATTACACTAAAACCTGTAAATTATCCATTTTCTATTAACATAGAGGGGACATTAGAAGAAATACTAGAAGAAACACCAGAAAAAACAATAAATTGTCAAAATAGGCTTGATATTTTACCAATAATATGGGAAAATATATTAATGGAAATTCCAATGCGTGTTGTAAGTGAAGACGCAGAAGATGTAGAATTATCAGGTGATGGTTGGAGACTAATCACTGATGATGAAAAAAAAGAAAATTCGGAACTATCCAAATTAAAAGATTTACTATAAGATCGTGAGGTGAGTAGGATGGCTGTACCATTTAGAAAAGTAAGTAATACTAGAGGAAGAAAAAGAAGAACTCATTATAAAATTAGTGAGAATGGAACAACAAAATGTCCAAAGTGTGGTGCTGAAATTAGACCACACAGAGTATGTTTAAATTGTGGAACATACAAAGGAAAAGAAGTTATTAAAAATGAAGAAGAAAAATAGTCTTCTTTTTTTTTGATTTTAATGCTATACTTATAGTAAGATAGTAGGTGTATATTTATGGATAAAGATAATGAAAAGCTAACAATTGACGATTTATTTTCTAATGAAAAGAATAATGAGAAAGAGGAAAAGTATTCTATCGATGACTTGTTTGGGAGTGCAGAACCTTCTGATATGGATGAATCTTCTTATGAAGAGGTAGAAGAGCAAGAGGAAGCAGTTACTGATGAAGAAGAGGAAGTGCCTAAAAAGAGAGAGGAACTAATAGAAGAGGAAGAGAGTCTTTCTTTAGAAGAAGAGATAGAAAAAGAAGAGAGAAAGTCAGGTAGTAAGAAAAAAATTGCTATTGTTTTAATCGTAGTTTTAATAATTCTTTTTCTTTCAATATTTATTGCAATAAATATTGGTAAAGAAAAGCAAAAGGAACATAAGAATGAGAAAGTACACAATCATGAAGTAGTTAAGAAAATATAATATGGGGAGAAATGAAATGGAAAATAATGAAGAGAAGAATGTAGTAGATGTTGAGCAGACTTCTTCTGATTCAGAAAAAATAGAAATTTCTGAAAATGTTTCTGAAGAGGAAGTGATAGAAGAGCAAGCCGTTGCTCCAAGGCATGCAAGCAGTAATGAAGAGAAGGAAAAGAATGGATTAACGAAAAAACAGAAAATACAAATTGCGATTTCTGTTATTATATTAATCTTAGTAATAGTATCAATAGTTCTATTCTTTCTTTTACGGAAACCTAATAAGATGGAAAATCCTCCTTCTGATACCAATACGAATAGTAATGTAGAAGAACCAATTAATTATCAAGAGATTGTTAATGAATATGGATCTAAGTTAGATGAATTAGTTGTTAACTATTCTAAGCAAAATGGCAAAGTTCCTGAACTAGAAGGTATTTTAGAATATGCTAAAGTAGGGGATTATAAAATTACTTGTA
This sequence comes from uncultured Bacilli bacterium, assembly GCA_910589375.1. Lineage (GTDB taxonomy): Bacteria > Bacillota_I > Bacilli_A > RF39 > UBA660 > UBA5578. Next base: position 100,423 of record CAJUTK010000002.1, read on the forward strand.
AAGAGAGTTCTATTAATAGTAATAAAAAAGTATATTTAGGAGAATGTAGTATAAATGATTCTAAAGAGGTATATTCTTATGGACAAAAAGAAATTCCAAAGCCAGCTGGAGAATCTTTGAAAGTTTATAAAGGAAATACAAAAAATAACGGAATTGTATATACTTTTTCATTAGACTATTATGAAGATGAGAAAAATAAGTTTAGTGAAATAGCTACAGTACCTTGTAAAGAAGAAAAGTGTGAAGGAGAAGACGTATTTGAAAGATACGCTGTTATTACTGAAAAAGAAACCTTATATGTCTATGATTATATTGATAAAAAGTATTTAGATGTCAGCATTTCATCTTTAGATGATTGGAATATTTTAGATTATAATGAAAAATTTTACGGTATTTATTATAACAAAAATGAAAAGGATTACTTTTATAGTTTATCAGCAGGAAAAGTATTTCCTGTAGAAGGCTCTTTTTTATCAGAGATGGGATGGTATCCACATGTAATGTTACCTTCAGGCTATATTCCTCTTTCTATATACGAAGAAAATACTAGTAAAGTGGATTTTGTAAATTTAAAAACAGGTAAGGTTATTTATACAATAGAAGATGTATATGGCTTCGATATAGATTCTAAAACAAATAAAGCTTATATTTTACAAACTGTAGAGGCAAAGAATGGTGAAGACACCTCTTATCGATATAAAATATATGATAGTAATGGTTTTGCATTATTTGATGGAGAAGAATTTGATGCTTTCTATCCTCAAAATGGAAAAGTAATAACAGTAAAAGATGGTGTTTATAAAATATATAATAGTAATTATCAAACTACTTATACTAGTAAAAAGTATTCAGATGTTTTAACGTTCTGGGAAGATTATATATTAGTTGTAGAAGGCACAAATTTAAATTTAATTAATTATAAAGAAAATGTACTTACAACTTTCCTAAAGGACTGGTCAGAAGAGAAATATTCTTATCATAGTATGTTATCTGGTTGGTATACTGAAAATGGTAAGAATGGTATTTACTTGGTAATTGAAGGTGGAGATGTTCCTAAAAATGAAATCTTAAAAAATAATCCAGATATGACATTAGAGGATTTAGATGGTTATGATTTAGGATATGAATATTACTATATTCCAACTACGAAGGAAACTGGAAAGATACCTACATATATAGGTGGATATGCAAAACCAGTATTGTACTTATATCCAATGCTTCCAACATTAGTAAATGTAACATTTAAGTATCCAGAAAGTTTAACGACAACCTATCCAAAATATAAAGACAATTGGACAGTATTTGCAAGACCAAATGGAGATTTAAGAGATTTAGAAAATAAATATTATTATGGTCTATATTGGGAAGAAAATTTAAATCATAGAGTAGATTTTAAAGAAGGATTCTATGTTACCAAAGAAAATGCGATAGAATTCTTAGAGGAAAAATTATCTATTATTGGATTAAATGACCGAGAAAGAAATGAATTTATAATGTACTGGTTACCAATTTTAGAAAAGAATGGAAAAAGTCTTGTATATTTTGAATTAACAGAAGAAAGAGATTCTTATAGCCCAATTCATATTAGTCCAAAACCAAATTCTATGTTAAGAATGGCAATTCACGTAAAGAAAGTAGATAAAAAAGTAAACATAAAAGAACAAAAACTATCTACATTTAAAAGAACTGGATTTACAGCTGTTGAATGGGGCGGAATTAATTATTAAAAGAAGAGAAATCTTCTTTTTTTTCTGATTTTGTGGTATAGTAATAAATAGGATAGGAGTGTTGTTATGTATAATAATCAGAATCCAAATTATCCATATGGGAATTCTTCTAATAATGGACAGATGCAGCCTCAATATAATCAAGGCTATCAACAAGTAAATTATCCTCAATATGGACAAAATCAAAATAATCCACAGTATGTAGGAAACAATAATTTTAGTGGGTATCAAGTTCCATCTCCCGCGCCTAAGAAAAGTAAAAAGAAAATCATTCTTATTTCTATAGTAGTAGTGCTTTTAGTAGTTGTTGCGGTAGTAGTTTTTGTTGTACTAGGAAAAAAAGAAGATAAAAAGAATCCAGAAAATAGTTCTTCTAACGGAACAGTAGATGTTACCTTAGAAGAAATTATGAATCAGTATGGAAATAAAGTAGAAGAAAATCTCTCTCTTTATTTAAAAGAAAATAATAAAGTTCCAGAAAAGGAAGAAATATTAGAGCTATCTAAAATAGATGGTTATGAGATAGTATGTGAGACTGTTCAACTTTCTTCAACAGGAAAAGCTTATTTAGGAAAGTGTATCATTAATAATTCTACAGATACTTACGATTACGGAACTTATTCTGATGAAAGGGCTCTTTTAAAGGAATATGGTACACGCGCTTTAGCGTACGTTAATGATTATGAAAAAGCAAATAATAAGCTTCCTAATACAATTGATATTAATTTTGAATCTAAGGTCGAATGTGAAGCTGTTAAAATTTATGATTCTTCCAATTTATATTTAAAAGATTGTAGTGTGAATGGGTCAAAAGAAAAGTATTCTTTTGGATATGAAAAAGAACCAGGCTCTGTCTATATTACATATGCTGGTCATAATTATGAAGTAATAGGGGAAATGACTACTTCTGATTTCGAATCATCACAAGTAAGTAAAAAGATCATTAAGTGTACCACAAATGATTGTTCTTTAGATAAGTATTTAGGTTCTTATATAGCTGTTAAAGAAAAAGATGGCAATATAATTATTTATGATATAAAGTCTTCTACTAGTGTTTTTGCTGTAACAAGTAATTTAAAATATACTTTTATAGAGAGAAATGGTACAGAGGTTTATGGTGTTCTTTTAAAGAATGCGAAAGGACAAGAAGCTTTATATTCTTTTGCAGATAGAAGATTAATGCAAGAATATGGTAAATATTACTATGATTGGACACCTTATATAAGTGGTGATGGAGTATGGGGAGAGTATCCAAGTATAGAGACTAAGAAAAACCTATTACCAGTTAGAAAGACTTTAAAGGGAAAGTATGGTTTAATAAATACTTATAATGGAGAGGTCGTTTTACCATTTGAATACGATACTATCTTTATGGATAACCAGTATATTAATGTTACAAAAAATTCTAAAAGAGGATTAATTGATTTAGATGGTAAGAAAATTCTTCTAGGTGGTAATTTTTATGATGAATTTGTAATAGCAGATCACCAAGAACTTTATGTTATGACTTATGGAGATAATATTTTACAGATTGTTAATATTGAAGGAAAATTAATAAAGAAAATAGCGGATATTCCAGTAGGATATGTTCTTATGAAAGAAGATGGATATTCTAGCTTTTATTATAAAGAAGAAGATGGAAAAATAATTTTTACAGTTCTATTTAAAACAAATAAGCAAGGAAATCCATGTGCTATATACACTTATAATTTAACAAATAGTACTTTAAATATTGATGAAGATAGATGTGAAGCTTATAAAGATAAATAATATTGACAACTTAGAAAAATATGGTATAATGAATTTGAGTTTAATTAGCTGTGAAAAATAGTAGTATCAAATTGTTAGTAATTAGAAATCTAGTGGTAGATGAAAACTAGACAAGACAATATTGAGAAGTTACCTATTGGGAGCTAAATCGTTAATCGCGTTAAGATAAGAGGGCATAAGATATTATGAAATAGGATGGTACCGCGAGTAATTCGTTCCTATATTTCATAATATTTTTTTGTTATAAGGAGGATTTTATGGAATTAAATAGTTATATTGATCATACCAATTTAAAAGCTACAGCGACTGTAGAAGATATTAAGAAATTGTGTGAAGAGGCTAAAAAATATCATTTTGCTAGTGTATGTGTACATCCCTTTTATGTAAGACTTGCAAGAGAATTATTAAAAGGAAGCAGCGTAGAAGTAGGAACAGTAATCGGTTTTCCATTAGGAGCTAATACAATGGAAGTAAAATCATTTGAGGCTATTAATGCTATTGAAAATGGTGCTACTGAAATTGATATGGTTATTAATTTATCTGCTTTAAAGAATAAGGATTATGATTATGTAAAAGAAGAAATAGAAGAAATTAGAGATGCTATTGATGGGCATACTTTAAAAGTAATTATTGAGACTTGTTATCTAGATGAAAACGAGATTATAAAGATGACTGAAATCTGTAATGAAACATTTGTAAATTTTATTAAAACATCTACTGGTTTTGGAACATGTGGTGCTACTGTAGAAGCAGTAGAAATTATGAACAAACATAAAAATGATGTATTAGAAATTAAAGCTAGTGGTGGTATAAGGGATATAGAAACTGCTGAGGCTATGATTAAAGCAGGAGCTACGAGACTTGGAACTAGTAGCGGAGTTGTGCTTATGCAAGTAGAAAGTACTTGTGAATGCTCTAATCACGAAGAAGGTCATGAATGCCATTGTCATGATGGAAAGTGTGATTGTCATGAATAGCGTTTGGTATGAAATCTATGAAGAAAATAAAAGATTAGATGAAATATTTATTAATCGTTATAAAGATAGTGATCCTGAATTTATTAGAAAGAATGGAATTGAATTTTTAGTAGAGTTAGGAGAATTTGTAAATGAAACGAAATGCTTTAAGTATTGGACGGTAAAGAAACCAGATATGGAAAAAGTATTAGATGAGTTTGCAGACTGTATTACTATTCTTTTAACATTCTTTAATTATTTAGATTTGGACTTAGAGAATATGAGTAGCCCATATGATAGTGATAATATCTTAGATGTTATTAATGATACTTACCGATTAGGGACAGAATTATTAGACAATTATAATGAAGGATTAGTAAAGACTATTTTTTCTAACTTAATGCATATTAGTAGGTTATTGCATATAAAAGAAGAAGATGTAATGGATGCTATTTTTAAGAAATTAAAAATAGTAGAAGAAAGATTAAACAGTAATTATTAGGAGGAATATTATGACATTATTTGAAGATTTAACATGGAGAGGACTTATAAAAGATATTAGTTCTCCAGAATTAGAAAAAAAATTAAATGAAGAGAAATTAACGTTTTATATTGGAACAGATCCAACAGCTGATTCTATGCATATAGGGCATTTTTCATCATTTTTAATAGCATCTAGACTTGCTCGTTATGGCCATAAGCCAATTCTACTTGTAGGAGGAGCAACAGGTCTTATTGGAGATCCAAAACCATCTAAAGAACGCCAAATGATTACCAAAGAAGAAGTAGAAAAGAATGTAGCGGGTCTAACTCAACAAGCTGAAAAAATATTTGGATTTGAAGTAGTAAATAACTATGATTGGACAAAAGATATAACGATTTTAGATTTCTTAAGAGATTATGGAAAATATATAAACGTTAATTATATGTTAGATAAAGATATCATTAGCAGAAGATTAGAATCAGGGATTACTTTCTGTGAATTTGCTTATACCTTATTACAAGGAATGGATTTCGTTCATCTATATGAAGATAAAGGTGTTACTTTGCAAGTAGCAGGTTCTGATCAATGGGGAAATATTACAACAGGAATAGAACTTGCTCGTAAGAAAAGCGATGTAGAATTATTTGGTATGACAATGCCACTAGTATTAGATGCGAATGGTGTTAAATTTGGAAAAACAGAAGGAAATGCCTTGTGGTTAGATAAGAATAAGACATCTAGTTATGAGCTATACCAATACTTAATTAATTCTGATGATAAATGTGTAATTGATTATTTAAAGAAACTAACTTTTTTAACAAAAGAAGAGATAGAAAAAATAGAATCTGAGCATAATGCTGCTCCAGAAAAGAGAATGGCTCAAAAGGCTTTAGCGCACGAAGTAATTACTTTCCTACATGGAGAAGAAGAATATGAAAAAGCACTTCGTATTAGTGAAGTACTATTTAGTGGTAATATTAAAGAGTTATCTTTAGAAGAAATTGAAGATGGATTTAAAGATGTTCCAAACTTTACTGCTAAAGAATCTACTTTATTAGAATTATTAGTAGATAATGGTATTGCTACTAGTAGAAGGGAAGCAAGAGAATTCTTAACTGCTGGTTCTATTTCTATCAATGGTGAGAAAGTAACAGATGAGAATATGGTTATTAATAAAGAATTAGCGATTGAATCTAAAGTGATTATTGTAAGAAAAGGAAAAAAGAAATATTACATGGGAATATTTGAATAAAGTGAAAATAAAAAAGGAACATAAGTTCCTTTTTCTTTTTATCCTCTGTTGTAGAATTCTACGATTAATGATTCATTAATATCAGCATTTAATTCGCTTCTTTCTGGATATCTTACATAAGAACCAGATAATTTTGTATCATCAAAAGTAACAAAATCAACACGTCTTGATAAAGCTTCTAAAGAAGTTTTAATAATAGTCATTTCTTTAGAGTTTTCTTTAACGGCGATTACATCACCAGGTTTACAAGTATAAGAAGGAATATTAACATTCTTTCCATTTACTGTAATATGACCATGGTTAACTAATTGACGAGCACCTCTTCTAGTAGTAGAAAGACCCATACGATAAACTAGATTATCTAAACGACTCTCTAGTAGCTTTAATAAGTTTTCACCATGAACACCTTTCATCTTACCAGCTAAAACAAAAGTCTTATGGAATTGTTTTTCATTAAGTCCATACATAAATTTAACTTTTTGTTTTTCTTGTAACTGAACACCGTAGTCAGATAACTTTTTACCACGTTTGTTTCCATGTTGACCTGGAGCATATGGCTTTCTAGCTAATTCTTCTCCAGTTTCAAGAATAGAGAAACCAAAACGACGTGATTTTCTGTAACTTGAATCAGTATATCTTGACATCTTCATTCTCCTTTCATAATATTTGATGAATGAAGCTATTTTACTAATTTATAGGGTGTCTTATTTCAATATCTTCACCTGCAGCAAGATTACAAATAACCCCTATAGGTAATAGACACATTATAAATTCTAAAACACGCTGCAAATCCATCGCAGTTTTAATTATATTATGGAATAGTAAATAAGTCAAGTAAAATAATAGAATATGTCTTATTTTTCATATGCTTTTAGAAAATTTTCGTAAATTTTCTTATGACCTTTACTATTAGGATGAAAATCAATATTGCAAAAATCTCCTTTTGATAAATTAGAATTTTCTATAAAGTATACATTTTTGTAATTTTTGCACATATTTTTTAATTTATCATTAAAAGAATCAATAGGAAATTTTAATCTTTTTCGAATATATTTTAAATTGGTAGGATAAAAAAGTCCTACTAAATAGATTTTGCAGTCTTTATTTAGTTTGTGAATGTAAGAAATGTTTTTATAGATATCCTGAAAACAATTTTCTAAAATAGTATCTAATTCTTTTAAATTGTTTTTTATGTTGCGAGGGGAAAACATTTTAAATAGACTGGATTTGTTATATTTTAGAAAATCATTTACTCCAGCACTATAAAGGAAGATTACATTTTTATTGTTTATTAGTTGTTCTTTTATTTTAATAGTATAATCTTGTTCTTGTATTTTATAAAAATTTAAAAAATTTTTAGGAAGTTCTAAATAAGGGTAGACACCAGAGTATTTGCACTTTCTAAGCATTTGATTTTGTTGAACTTTAATTTCTGCTAAAGAATAGTTTTTCTTTAAGCATTCTAGGATAAAAGAATTAGTATTATAAGTAGACATATGAAAAAAGTTAAAAGTAGTTACTTCAAAACGATTAGAAAGAAAATTCTCAATCTGTTCAAAAAAACCAGTATTTGTTTTGTTGTCTTTTGTATAAGGAACACCAATAGAGTCTGTTCCACCTATCAAAAATAACTTATCCATTTTCCTCACCAATATTTATTATATCTAATATTTTCTTAGAAGAAAAGAAAATAAAACAATGAAAATAAAAGAAAAATTTTTGATTATGATAAAAAAATGTTAAAAAATGTAGAAAAAGTATGCTATACTTATAATAGGTGATAGTATGAAAGATAATTTAACGTTAATAATCGCTATTGTCGTTGTAGCATTTTTGTTAATTGTTGGGGTTATCTTCTTTTTACGTAATGATAAAAGAAAACGTATTAAAAAGAAATTAGAAGAATTAGAAATAGAGAAAAATAAATTGGATTCTTCTCCTATTGTTCCAGAACTTGCTAAAGTGGAGAGTTTCTTAAAAAACCCTAAATTAGAGGTTATGTATAAAGAATGGACAGAGAGACTTCAAAATATTAAAGATAATCAAATTCCTAAATTAACAGATATGATTTTAGAGACAGAGTATTCTTTATCACAAAAAAATTATAAGAGTACTGTCTATAAATTAGCAAAGTTAGAAATGGAAATTTATAAAGTAAGAACAAATTCAGATTTCTTATTAGGAGAAATTAAAGAGTTAACTTCTAGTGAGGAACGTAGTAGAGAAGTTATTACAGACTTTAAAAAGAAATTTAGAATGCTTCATCAGAAGTTTCAACAGACAAAGTCTGAGTTTGGTCCTATGACAAATGTTGTACAAAAACAATTTAAAGTGATTTCTAAACGCTTTGAAGATTATGAAACGATTATGGATAATAATGAATATACAGAGATTAATGAGATTGTTCTTATTATCAATGATTTATTAAAACATATGGAAATTGTAGTAGAGGAAGTTCCTTCTATCGTATTACTTGCTTATAATGCTATTCCAAAAAGGATAACGGAAGTTCAAGAAATCTACAATTGGATGGTAAAAGCTGGTTATCCTTTAGGATATTTAAATGTAGAATACAATATTGAGGAAGCAGAGAAAAAAATTGGAGATATTATTGTACGTACAAAGAGTTTAAATTTAGAAGAGAGTTTATTTGAATTAAAAGTTTTATTAGACTATTTTGAATCTTTGTTTACAGATTTTGAATCTGAGAAAGTAGCACGTGCCTCTTATGAGGATAATAATGCTGCATTCCGTAATAAACTTGGTAAAATTAGTTCTGTTGTAGAAGATATTTTTACACAGTTAGATGATATTAAAAATATTTATCATTTATCAGAAGAAGATATAGAAATTTTAAAACAATTACATATTGATTTATTAGAAGTAAGTAATGATTATAAAGTACTAATAGATCATACTATGAATAATACTAGTTTTGCTTATACGAAGTTGTTAAAAGAATTAGAAGAATTAAGTTTAAGACTTGCTAAGATAGAGGATAAGTTAGATAATTCATTAGATGCTATTGGAAGCATGAGAGATGATGAGGTAAGAGCTCGTCAACAATTAGATGAGATAAAAGTAATATTGAAAGAATCTAAATTAAAGATGAGAGAATATAATTTACCTTATATTCCACAAAGTTATTACGTAGAATTAAAAGAGGCTATGGGTGCTATTAGGGAAATTGTAAGAGAGTTAGAGAAAAAACCGATTACAATTAGTGTATTAAATACTAGAGTAGATACCGCTCGTGACTTAGTTTTAAAACTATATACGAAAACAAAAGAATTATTAAAAGTAGCTACTTTTGCAGAAACTGCTTTAGTTTATGGAAATCGTTATCGTAGTAGTTATGACGGTTTAAGTAATAAATTAAACTTATCAGAACAATTATTTTTGAAAGGAGAATATCAAAAGTCATTAGAACTTACGATTAACCTTTTAAATAAAATAGAGCCTGGTATTTATGAGAAATTAGCGTACATGTATGATTTAGGAAAGTAGGATGAAAAATGAGATTAAAAGAATCAGAATTAGATAATTCTATTCAAAAACAAATAGAAGATGAAGAATCCTTAACATCTGAACTTGATATGACACGTGAGCAATACTATAAAGAAAAAAGAGAAGCAATGGAAACAGAGGATTTAAGTGATGAATTTCTAGAGGATGAAACAGAAAAGCCAACACATACAATGCTTTTGAATAATTTGGTAAAAGAAGTAGAAATATTTTCTGATGATGAAGATTTTATGACACCAACGAAAAAGTGGAAAAAAGTAGTAGGAATTTTAGTTTTATTAGTACTAATTGGTCTTATTGTTTTTCTAGTTATTTATTTTAATCCATTCGAAAAAAAGAAAGGAAAACCTGTAGAAGATGCTTCTAATTTAGAAAGTAAGAAAGACTATCGCTATGAAATAGGGGAATCAGAGATTTTATTTTATGAAGGAGCTGCAAAAGTTAGTACTTATTCTTGTGTAAATCAATGCTCTATTTATTCATTAGGTAGTTATCAATACTTATCAAAAGAAGATCATGTTATTGCTTTGCAAGATGGAGAAAAGATATTTCTTTATAACTTTGTAGATGATAAAGTGATAACAGATAATTTCACACGATTAGAAAATTTATACCATAAAGATAAGACCGTTGCATTTATTGCTACTTCTTCTAATGGAAAAGTAGGAATTGTTAATACAAGAGGAGAAATTATCGTTCCTTTTGAATATGATAATTTTGGTTACTCATTTGGTGGTGGAGAGGTATCTGATTATTCTTATGATAGAAATATTATTACTGCCTCTAAAGATGGTAAATGGGGAATGATTACATTAGATAGTGAACAAAAAGAAAAGATTCCTTTTCTATATGAAGATATTTATCTAAGTGATACTAATCATGTAGCAGTTAAAGAAGAAGGATTATGGTATTTAGCTGATTTAGATGGTAAAAAAGTATTGGATAATGGCTACGATATGGTAATACCACTTCAGAGTTATGTTTTAGTAGCAAAAGATGAAGTTTTTAATATTTTAAATTATAAGGGTGAGAAGATAGTATCTAAAGATATTCCTACTTATATAGTAGGCTTTAGAGGAAGAACAGTAGTAGAAATACCAACCTTTAAAGTAGACATTGATGGTACAATTGTAAATATTTATATCATGAAATCAAAGACAAATGATAAAGAATATGCTACTTATAAATTTAATACTGTAAATGGTGAAGTAACAGAAGTAATCTCTTAATGAGATTACTTTTTTCTATTTCAGACACGGTTTTTACCATTTCGAGCACGTTCTATTTACAAAAGTTACTCCTTTGATATAATGAAAGAGTAGTAGAGGAGTAATATATGAGAAGTTTTTTAAAAAAGAGTATCATTTATGTATGGATAGTTTCTATTCTAATAAATGCATGCCCAGTAATTGTTTTTGCTTCTTTTTTAGAAAAAGAAGAGATAACAAATATAGAGTTAGAAAAAGAAACAGAAGATAGTCAATCATCTCTTGAAGTAGTAGGAGAAATAAAAGAAAAAAGAACATTAAATGAAAAACATTATTTACTAGAAGATGGTTCTATCAAAGCTTTTATTTATCCTGAAAATATTCATTATGAAGAAAATGGAGAGTATGTAGATATTGATAATACTTTAATATCTACAACATCAGGATTTAAAAACAAAAAAAGTAATCTTTCCTCAGAATTTTTAAAAGAAGAAAGTAAACTAAATCTTACTTATAAAGGACATAAGATTTCTTGGAAGATGAAAGATGCTAAAAAGAGAAAAGGAGAAGTAACAGGTAATTTATTTTCTAAAATAAATATAATTCCTTCTTTAGAATCTAAAATAACGTATTCTAATGTCTTTGATAACATTGACTTAGAATATGAAATAGTTTCTAATAGGATAGAAGAAAATATTATTATTCATGATAAAGAAGCTTTAAAAAATGAATTTACTTATTTTTTAGAGACAGATTTAACTGTAAAAGAGTTAAAGAAAAATGAACTTGCTTTTTTAGATGATACAGGAAAAGAAATATTTTATATTAGTTCTCCTGTTATGTATGATTCTAATTTAGAATTTAGTTCAGATATTCTTCTTACCCCAAAGAAGGTAGAAAATGGATATGAAATATTATTAGAAGCCAACTTAGATTGGTTAAGTTCTGATGAGAGAATTTATCCTATTACAATAGATCCTGTTATTGTAACAGATCTTAGTCGTGATGAAATTAAAGATACTTATATTTATCCAAATGATGCAACAAATACGGGAAAAGGAAATGCCCATATTTTAAGAGTAGGTAGTACTTCTTACAGTAATATTAATACCAATAAGAATCCTTTTAGGAGTTTAATTCAGTTTTCTTTACCATCACTTAGTAGCGGTGATCAAGTCATAAAAGCAGAATTACATATTTTTAATTATCAAAATACAGATTCATGGACACCTCCTAGTGGTGATGTCCAAATAGATATCCATGCTGTTACAAAGTCTTGGAATGAATCTAATGCTTATTGGAACAATATGAAAGATGCTTATAATTCCCAAATTGTAGATTATATTAAGTATGGTTATGATTCTAAGAATCAAAATAAAGAGAATACTGCTGATATTACTAGCTTAGTAAAAGATTGGTATGTATCTGGTAATAATTATGGATTGCTTTTAAAAGAACATGTAGAAAAGAAAGTAAGTGGTAGAAACGATGTATCCTTTATTTCTAGTGATACCTCTAGTGCATATACTACTAAAAGACCATATGTAGTTATCCATTATAGAAATCAAACAGGATTAGAAAACTATTTAACAACTCATACCCAAAATATTGGAAATACTACTGTATATACGAATGATTATAATGGAAACTTAACACTTATTCATCAAGATACCTCTACTCCTGGTAATAGATTACCAGTGAGTATTAATCATGTTTATAATACCAATGATAAAGATACGAATATAGGATATGGAAATGGATTTAGATTAAATTTAAATCAAACATTAGAATCTAAAACAATATCTGGAATTTCTTATTTACTCTATATAGATGAAGATGCAACAAGACATTATTTTTATAAAGAAAATAATATATGGAAAGATGAAGATGGTCTAGATTTAACAATTATAGCAAGTGGTACAAACTATATTATGAAAGATAAAGGAGGAAATACTTCTACTTTCACAAAGAATGGAACAAAATGGTATCTAAAAGAAATGAAGGATACCAATAACAATAAAATAACCATTCAATATGCTTCTAATTACAATCATATTACTAGTGTAACAGATGGAGCAGGAGATACTTTAACACTTACTTATACTAATAATTTATTAACAAGTATAAAAGATAGTGATAATAGGGTATATAAATATGCCTATACTTCTAATAATCTAACTAGTATTACTTATCCAGATTCTTTAAAAACAGAATATCAATATACAAGCTCTAAATTATTATCAAAGGTAATAGATGTAGATAAAAGTTCTATTTCCTATACTTATTATTCAAAATCTCCTTATCGTGTAAAATCTATAACAGAGTATGGGAATAGTGGAACAGCAGGTTCTTCTCTTACGATTGGTTATAGTGCGAATACAACTGTTTTCAAAGATAATAAGGATCATATAGAAGCTTATACATTTAATAATTTAGGTCATACTTTAAGTATTAATACAATAGATTCTAATCATACTTTAAAGACTGCCTATGGAACTTCTTATCAATATGGTACTAGTGGTTCTAATAAAAATAAATTATTATTAGAAACGAATATGTCTAAAACTACACAAAACTTATTCTTAAATAGTGGAGCAGAAAATAAGCTTACAAACTGGAAAGTAACAGGTTCTGTTATTGCTACTACTAATCCTTATTTTGGTACGAATAGTTTTCAGTTAGCTAGTTCTAATGCCCTTTTAACACAATCTCTTGCTTTAGAAAAAAAGAAAGAATATACTATATCATTTTATGGAAAAGGTAATGGTAGTGTTTGTATTTCTTTTAATGGAAGCTGTTTAAAGAAAGTGGATATGAAAGAGGAATGGGATAGATATTCCCATACATTTCAAGTGCCAGAGACAATTACAGGAAATGTAGATATTGGTTTTTCTTCTCAAAATGGAGATATCTTTTTAGATAATGTTCAATTAGAAGAAGGAGAGAGTCTTAATCCTTATAATATTATTGATAATGGAGATTTTCATAATGGATTATCAGGATGGACAAAGAATGCGAATGTAACTACTAATGATAAAGTAGTATCAGTTAGTGGTGTTAACGCTATGAACTTTAAAGGAGAACTTGGTAAATCTAAAAATATTTATGAACATGCCTATTTAGATGGTAAAAAGGGAGATACTTATCAGCTTAGTTATTGGGTAAAGAATACTGGTATTCCTCTTGTAGGATCTAAAAAAGCAAGAATATTAGTAGAATTTCTAAACGGTTCAGAGATTGTTCAAGCTTTAGAAGTGCATGCTTATCCAGACAGTAAGAATTGGCAGTATGCTAGTGGAGAAATTGTTGCGAAACAAGATTATAAAAGAATTAAGATAACTGCTACTTATAACAATAATGCTAGTAATATTTACTATACTAATATTTCCTTATTTAAAGATGATGTTTCTAATTCCTATACTTATGATGAGAATGGAAATATCATTAGTACCAAAGATTTAGCAAACCAAAATAGTACTTATCAGTATAGTAAAAAGAATGAATTAATAGGTGCTACTAATCCAAAAGGTAGAAAATTTTATTATGAATATGACTATAGTCATACTAATAGATTATTACAAGCAGTTAATCAAAGTGGATTAACACTAAAATATCAATATGATACATATGGAAATATTATAAAAAGCCGTATAGAAGCACCTTCTATGATTAGAAAAATAGAAGATATAAAAGAGAATGAATACTACTATTTAAAACCAGTATCTTCTAATTTAAAAGTAGGAAAAAGCAATACCGATATTAAACTATTAGATGAAAATCAAAAATGGAAATTTCAAAAATCAGGGGATAACTATAGTATCATAGATGAATCAAATGCATCTATTGCCGTTAAAGGTGGAAGTGCTACTAGTGGTACTACTTTACAGTTAGAAGATTATAACAATAGTGCAAAACAAAGATATAAAGTTATTAATAATGATGATGGCACATTTACTTTTCAAACAGAAGTATCTAGTTATAAAAGTTGTATCAATGTAGTATCTAGTAGTTATAATAAAAATCAAGCATTAGAACAATATACTTGTAATAAAGCCAATAGTCAAAAATTTATGATTGTACCAATAGAATATCAGACAAAGTATATAGAAAGTAGTGCTGAATATACAGAAAATGGAAATTATCAAACAAAAGTAATTGACCAAAAAGGAGATTCTATTATTACTAATTATAATGAATCTAGAGGTACTATTAGTGATATAACAGATGCTAGAGGAAATAAGATAGAATATACTTATGATATTATGGACCGTATTACTTCTATTAAAAGCAATGATATTATTAATACGTATACTTATGATAAAGATTACTTAAAGAAGATTACTCATAATAATTTTGACTATGAGTTTATAAAAGATGAATATGGGAATACTATTTCTATTACAGTAGCAGGTACCCCTTTAATAACACATCAATATGAAGCTAATAATGGATATTTATTAAAAAGTATTTATGGAAATAATGATAGTATTCATTATGAATATGATCCATTTGGTAGAATTTCTAAACAAACAAATACTACAGGTACTGCTACTTATACCTATAATAATAGAGGATCTCTTTCTAGTTTAAAATATTTAGGAAAAGATTATTATTATACTTATGATTTAAGTGGTAGAATTACTAGTATAAAGGAAAATAATTTTGAAAAGAAATATAACTATGATAATTATAATAATCTAGATAAAGTAAAGTATAAATATGATAATACAGAAAAAGAAGTATCTTATACTTATGATGCTGATGATAAACTAACAATGATTACTTATCCTAATTATAAAATAAAATATACTTATGATAATTTAGATAGATTAATCAAAAAAGAAATCATAAGGAAAGATAAAACTTATACTACAACCTATGAATATTATGATATAGATGAATATAAAACAACTACTCTATTAAAAAGTATTACGAATGGAGATAATAAATTAGAATATAACTATGATAGTAATGGAAATATTACTAATATTAAGAAAAATGGTATTTATCAAAAAAGATATTCTTATGATTCCCTAAACCAATTAAAAAGAGAGTATACTGGTAAGTTTTATAGTTATATAGGATATACTTATGATTTAGGTGGGAACCTAAAGCAAAAGTATAAAAATAATTATGATACAATGGATATGACACAAATTTTTAACTATTTAATTCCTTCTGATTCTAGAGTAGATGCCTATACTCCATCATCAACCGATGTATTAGGAGAATATCAATATAGTGATATTTGGAAAGATCAATTAGTACAAGTAGATGATAGTAATATTACTTATGATTCTATAGGAAACATGACAAGTTATAATGGATATAACTATACATGGACAAATGGAAATGAATTAAAAAGAGTAACAACAGGAAATAACCAATATGATTATGAATATAACATAGAAGGAATAAGAACAAAGAAAACAGTAAATGGAAAAGAAACAGAATACTATTTAGAAGGAACAAACATTATCTATGAAAAAAGAGATGGAAAAACACTAGAATATAGTTATGATGAAAGTGGAATAACAGGAATAAGAATAGATAATAAAGAATATAGCTTTGTAAAAAATATACAAGGTGATATAATAGAAGTATTAGATGAGGAATTTAATGTAGTAGCAGAATATACCTATGATGCATGGGGAGTAGTAAGAGTAAACAATCTAACAGAGGATAAAATAGGAGATATCAACCCATATAGATATAGAGGCTACTATTATGATACAGAAACAAATCTATATTATCTAAATAGTAGATATTATAATCCAGTATTAGGAAGATTTATAAGTGCAGATAGTATCTTAGGAGCAAATGGAGATATCTTAGAATATAATTTATATATTTACTGTAGTAATAATCCTATTGTATATAGTGATCCTAGTGGAGAAAACTTTGTAGATGCATTACCTAATTGGCTACAATGGTTAGAAGAATTAAAAGAAATCATAATACCAGCAGCTGCAATTAATCCGACAGCAGGATTATTTGTTATTGGTGGAATTGCTGTAATTACTATTGCAAAAGTTGGATATGATGAAATAACAGAAAAATCTAAGAAAAGTACTTCTAAGTCCAACGATAATGAAAAACATACTGTTTATTTTTTGAGAGATATTATTAGTAATGAAGTAAAGTATGTTGGAAGAAGCATTCATCCTGATATTAGAGCAAAGCAACATTTTTATATAGGAAATAAAGCAGGCTTATATATGGATAAAGTTGTTAGTGGACTATCAAAATATGATGCAATTTCTATGGAACAATTTTTTATTGAACAATGTGATACTATAAAAAAAGGTGATTATCATTATAATCAGAGAAATGAGATTTCGTTGAATCGGCCAGACCGAAAAATAAGAGTGCAAATGGCGCATACATATATTGACGAAAATGAGATTCGTGTGAATGGATGTGGTTTTTAATGAGCGTATGGGGAGTGAAATTATATCAAGATGATGTAGCATGTGATATAAAGAATAAATACCTATATAGTTTGAAAATTGGGTTAGATAATGATATGATTACTCAAAATATGATAGATACTTATTTAGGGAGTGAAGATGAATCTATTTTCTGGCTGGTTTTATCAGATATTCAGTGGGAATATGGTAGATTAACGAAAGAAGTAAAGGAAAATGCTCTTAGAGTAATAGAAAATGGAATAGATTTAAGAAAGTGGGAAGAAGATTCTAAATTATTAGAAAAAAGAAAGCAAGTATTGTTAGAATTAAAAGAAAAGTTAAAAAGTCCTCAGCCACCAGAGAAAAAGTTTTCTAAATTAGAGTCTTATTTATCACCATTTAAAAAGGGGGATTTATTACTTTATCAGATTAAAGAAGAAAAATTTAAGGAACATAAGTGGTATCATAAATTTGTTTTGTTTAGAGTAATTGCAATAGAAGAAGAATACTTTGATAATATTTCTAAGGACAAATTTTGTAATGAGAGCCCTGTTATAAGCTTATATAATTTTGTTGGAGATGAAAATAATATCCCAAATATATCTGAATTAAGTTTTGTCAATTCCAGCTTTAGAAATGATGATAGATTTGCAGTAATTTGCTTTAATAATCGAGATTTTAAAAAGGCTGATTTTAAAGTTTTATCTAATGATAATAGTATGTTATTTTATGATATTTTTGAAAAATATCCAAATGGTTTAGGGATTGGTACTGCAACGTTAAATATTTACAATTTTGAGACTTATCTTCTTTGTGAATTAGAAAGAAAAGAGGAAGTTTTGATTCAATTATAAGATTGGAGTAACTTTTTATTATATAAAAAATATTATTTTGAAGAAACCAATGTTATCGATGAAGAAAGAGGAGTAACAATTAGTTAATGTAGATTATGATTTGAGAACTGAATAAAATTCAGTTCTTTTTGAAAATATGATATAATGAATGAAAAGTTGGAGGATAATATATGGGAGCATGGGGAGTAAAAATATACCAAGATGATGTGGCATGTGATGTAAAAGAAGAATATGTAGAAGCATTAAGAAAAGGTATAAGTAATGAAGAAATAACAGAAAAATTAATAGAGGAGTATACTAGTTATGAGGATGAAGAAGAGGAAGCAATTTTTTGGATAGCCTTATCAGATACTCAATGGAAATATGGAAGATTAAAAGAAGAAGTAAAGGAAAATGCTCTTAGAGTAATAGAAAATGGAATAGATTTAAGAAAATGGGAAGAAGATTCTAAATTATTAGAAAAAAGAAAGCAAGTATTGTTAGAACTAAAAGAAAAGCTAAAAAGTCCTCAGCCACCAGAGAAAAAAGTAAAAGGATATGGAACTCCTTATAAATGTGAATGGAAGATAGGAGATGTATTTGCATATCCCCTAAAAAGTGAAGAAGCAAAAGAATTAGGATTTGAAGGACAGTACTTGATAATTATAAAAACAGGAGAAACGAATTGGTATCCAGAACATATTATACCAGTAGTAAAAATAAAGATAACAAGAAATGGAAAGATACCAAAGACAATAGAAGAAATAAATGAGTTAGAATTTATCCAAACTTTTTTTTATACTTATTATTATGGTTTACCTGTAACATTAGAACAGTTTAAGTTCCCAAAAGATGAATATGGATGTATTCCTTATTATGATATGGCAATAATAACAACCTCAAAAAGAGTAATACCAAAAGACTTACAGTATATAGGAAATTTTGATAATAAATTAGAATCTCCAAAGATAGAGTTTAGAAGCCTAAAAGATTCTCAATATGA
Source organism: uncultured Bacilli bacterium (assembly GCA_910589375.1). GTDB lineage: Bacteria > Bacillota_I > Bacilli_A > RF39 > UBA660 > UBA5578. Next base: position 119,591 of record CAJUTK010000002.1, read on the forward strand.
ATTGTTAAGCGGAAAATATACATCTTGGAAAGAATTAGAACAGTTATTACTTGAATCTTATAAAAGATATAATTTAAAACAGGATGAAATATATCAGCCAAACTATTGGCAAGAGAGAGGAATTAGTAGGGAAGAAAAAGATAAAAGAATAGAAGAATTCTTTAAAAGTAAAGGATTGTTATAAGCTAAAGAAACTGTATAATCAGTTTCTTTATTTTTACTAAGGTGATATAATAGGAGTATTAGATGAGGAATTTAATGTAGTAGAGGAATACACCTATAATGCATGGGGAGTAATAAGAGCAAATAATATAACAGAGGATAAAATAGGAGATATCAACCCATATAGATATAGAGGCTACTATTATGACACAGAAACAAATCTATTGAAATACATCCTCCTCATAGTGATGGACCACATCAATATTGGCATTTACAAAAGAATAAATGGTACAGTAATGAAATAAACGGACCGTTAAATTATATCAGTCCGGATAAGCACTGGCCAAAAAAGTGGGGAAGTTAAAATGAAATTAAAATATACTAAAGAAACAGATAAAATTATAAAGAATCATGAAGAAAAAATGATAAAGGTCTATACTAATATAGTAGAAAAGTATAAATTTAAATTTGTACAATTTGATTATTCATTAAAGTTAGTCTTTTATTGGCAGAAAGATTTTGATGAGTATTCACTTTCTGTCCATTGTAGAATTTATAAAAATGAAAATGAATTTATTGATGATAATGGAGTTACAGGTGAAGTTGATTACCATGTGTTACATGCTTCTGAAATTATATCTCGGATAGAAAAATATGTATATCTTAATGATGATACAAGCAAATTTTCTGAGGAATTAGAAAGGATTCTAGATATTTCTATGAAATTGTGCATGAATAAATAGGAGGAAAAAATTGATAACGCGTAAGTATAATAACCATGAAAAAGAATTACTGAAAAAGGAAGAGGAAGAGATATTCTATTTTTATTCAGGAATTATCAATAAATATAAAAATAAGTTTAGAAAACATGGATATTCTTTGAGGTTAAGTTGCTATTGGCTAAACACATTAAAATCTAAACACTCAAAAGTTAGATTGCCTTTTAGTCCAGGTTATAAATTTTATATTCTATGTGAAGCTATTCAAGAAGAAACCAAAAGTAAAAATTTTGAATTATCGATTTCTTATAATATTTCATCTATAATTGGAATGTTGTTTTTTAAGAAGATAAAAGTTAATGATAGTCAAAAAAATATTTTAGCTGATTTGAATCGAATGCTAGAAATGATAGACAATCTTTAAATTATTAATTTTATGAGAAATAGATTTATTGGAAAAGTTAATCATTATAACTTTTCTTTTTTGATATGGAAATGAATTAAAAAGAGTAACAACAGGAAATAACCAATATGATTATGAGTATAACATAGAAGGAATAAGAACAAAGAAAACAGTAAATGGAAAAGAAACAGAATACTATTTAGAAGGAACAAACATTATCTATGAAAAAAGAGATGGAAAAACACTAGAATATAGTTATGATGAAAGTGGAATAACAGGAATAAGAATAGATAATAAAGAATATAGCTTTGTAAAAAATATACAAGGTGATATAATAGAAGTATTAGATGAGGAATTTAATGTAGTAGCAGAATATACCTATGATGCATGGGGAGTAGTAAGAGTAAATAATTTAACAGAGGATAGTATTGGAGAACTAAAATGAATTTTAGTTTTTTTATTATAAAAAGGATTTTTTAGTAAAAACGATAATAATTAAGTAGAAAGGAAAAGAAAATGAATGAATTGATGAAAAAGAAAAATGAGGAAATAGAAAACTTAATATATGAGATAAGAGGGAAGCAAATAATGATTGATAGTGATTTAGCTAGGCTCTATGGATGTAAAAACGGAACTAAAGATGTTAATAAGGCTGTTAATAGAAACATTGATCGTTTTCCAGAAGATTTTTATTTTCAGTTAACTAGAGAAGAGTATGATAATTTGAAGTTCCAAAATGGAACTTCAAGATTAAGTAGTCATGGTGGAGTTAGAAAATTACCATATGTCTTTACGGAACAAGGTGTAGCAATGCTTGCATCAGTGTTAAGAACAGAAATTGCTTCAAAAATAAGTGTTTCGATTATGCGTACTTTTGCTTTGATGAAACATTACATTAGCGGCAATTTAATAGAACAAAAATATATAAATAATCAAGTAATGAAAAATAGTGAAGATATTAAACTATTGCAAGAATCATTTGCTAGATTTGATAAAAAGCGCAGCATTAGTGAAATCTATTTTAATGGGCAAATATATGATGCTTATTCTAAAATATTAGAAATATTTAAAGAAGCAGAAAAAGAACTTATCATAATAGATGCTTATGCTGATAATGTTTTGCTAAATATTATAAAAAGATTAGATATAAGTATAACACTAATAACTAAAAAAGATAATTTATCATCTAAGCAAGATATATTAAAGTATAAAAAACAATATCATAATCTAAAGGTTATATATGATAATACATTTCACGACAGATATTTTATACTAGATAATAATATTGTCTATCATTGTGGTGCTAGTATAAATAGAATAGGGTATAAAACATTTTCTATTAACTTGATTAATGATAAAGATGTTTGTGATATGTTAAAATCTAGAATAAAAGAAATTGTATAAGTTGATCAAACTAGAAAGCAAGAAATATTGGAAAAGAAAAATAAGAAGCTCAAGAATAAGTAGTTCTATTCCAAAACTTCTTTTTTTTTGTTATAATTTGTAATGAGGTTGGAAATATGAAGAAATTATTATTGATTAAATATGGAGAGTTAACTACTAAAAAAGGAAATAGAAATACGTTTATTAAATTGTTAGTGCGTAATATTAATGCTATTTTAAATGGTATTGATTATCGTATTCAGTATGATCGTGTTAGAATGTATATTGAAAGTGATGATATAGAGATTATTATTTCTAAGTTACAAAAAGTATTTGGTATTCACAGTATAGTAGAGTGTTATAAAGTGAATAATAATATGGAAGATATACAAAGTTCTTTAGTAGAAGTTTTAAAAAATGTATCTTTTAAAACTTTTAAAGTAGAAACGAAAAGAGCTGATAAAGATTTTCCTACACCTAGTATGGAATGTAGTAGAATATTCGGTGGTGTAGTTCTTAAAAATTTTGATTGTAAGGTAGATGTTCACAACCCAGATTTAGTAATTAAAGTAGAAATCAGGAGAGAAGGAGCATTCCTATATATCAGAGAAATTGCTGGTATTGGTGGATATCCAGTAGGTATTCAAGGAAAAGGATTGCTTATGTTAAGTGGAGGAATTGATTCTCCAGTAGCAGGTTATCTTTCTTTAAAAAGAGGAGTAGATTTAGAGTGTCTTTATTTTGAATCTCCTCCACATACTAGTTTAGAAGCAAAAAATAAAGTTTTAAAATTAGCGTCTATTATCAATGAATATTCTGGAAATATAAAAGTCCATGTAGTTCCTTTTACGAAATTACAAGAAGAAATTTATAAGAATGTTCCAGAGAGTTACGTTATTACTATTATGCGTAGAATGATGTATAGAATTGCTAGTGGTGTAGTAGAAAGAAGACATTTAAAAGTAATTTTAAATGGCGAAAGTATTGGTCAGGTAGCAAGTCAAACTTTAGATAGTATGCGTGTTATTAATAGTGTAACCAATTTGCCAGTAATTAGACCAGTTGCTTGTATGGATAAATTAGAAATAATAGATATTTCTAATAAAATCGGTACTTATGAAACTAGTATTTTGCCATATGAAGATTGTTGTACAATCTTTTTACCAAAACATCCTGTTATTAATCCAGAACTTGATAAATGTTTAGATTATGAGAAACGTTTTGATTATTCTACTTTAGTAGAAGAGTGTATTAATAATATAGAAACTCATGTTTTAAAAAATGAAATAGATAACGATTTATTATAACCAAAAATTACCAGGTATGAAATTCCTACTTGTACACATGATAGTAATGTACAGGAGGTGAAAATAATGAAAAATAATTCAAATAAATTCGTAGTACCTGGTGCTAAACAAGCTATCGAAAAGATGAAATATGAAATAGCTGCTGAATTAGGTGTTGCTATGGGTCCAGATGCTTCAAGTAGAGCTAACGGTTCTGTTGGAGGAGAAATTACTAAGAGATTAGTAAAAATGGGTGAACAACAATTAGGAATGAATAACTTCCAAAAATAACAAAAAAGATAGATATCTATCTTTTTTCTTTTGTGAAATTAATTGATTAATTCTCTAATCTATGGTACTATCATTCAAGGAAGTGATAGTATGCAAATACCAAATTTAAAAGAAGCAGGAAAAAGGACAAATAACCAAATTCAGTTTATTATAGATGACTATGAAATACCAGATTCTTTAAAGGGATTAGGTAGTGGAAAAAAATATTTTATTAAGACTTATGGATGTCAGATGAATGTTCATGATTCTGAAAATATTAAAGCTATTTTAGAGATGATGTCTTTTGAAGAAACATGCGTATTTGAAGAAGCTGATTTTATTTTATTAAATACATGTGCTATCAGAGAAAATGCTCATAATAAGATGTTTGGATTTTTAGGACGTGTAAAGCATTTAAAAGAGTCAAAACCTCATATTATTACTGCTATCTGTGGATGTATGGCGCAGGAAGAAAATGTAGTAGATTCTTTAATGAAAAAGTATAAATGGGTAGACATTGTTTTTGGAACTCATAATATTCATAGATTACCTTATATATTAGAAACTTCTATGGCAAGACGTGAACAAGAAATAGAAGTTTATAGTATAGAAGGAGATGTTATTGAAAATATTCCTGTAAAAAGGGATTCTAAGTATAAAGCATGGGTTAATATTATGTTTGGTTGTGATAAATTTTGTACTTATTGCATAGTTCCTTATACGAGAGGAAAACAAAGAAGTAGACAACCTGAATTTATTGTAGAAGAAGTAGAAGAACTTGTTAAAAAAGGTTATTTAGAAGTTACATTGCTAGGTCAAAATGTAAATGCTTATGGAAAAGATTTAGAAGAAAAGACTACGATGGGAGATTTATTAGAGAAAGTTGCTAAAACAGGGATTAAAAGAGTTCGTTTTATGACTAGTCATCCATGGGATTTTGATGATAAGATGATTGAAGTGATTAGTAAGTATGATAATATTATGCCTTATGTTCATCTACCACTTCAGTCAGGTTCTAATCGTATTTTAAAATTAATGGGAAGAAGATATACACAAGAAAAATATTTAGAATTGGTAGATAAATTAAAAAGCACTATTCCAAATCTTGCCCTTACAACAGATATTATTGTAGGATTTCCTAAAGAGACAGAGGAGGATTTTAAGGAAACGCTAGAGGTTGTTAAACGCTGTGAATATGATTCAGCATTTACTTTTATCTTTTCTCCTAGAGTTGGTACTCCAGCAGCTAAAATGGAAGATAATACTTCTTTAGAAGAAAAAAATAGAAGATTACAGGAACTAAATGATTTAGTAAATACTTATGCGAATAAGAAGAATCAAGAATATTTAGGGAGTGTTGTAAAAGTATTAATTGAAGGAACTGGTGAAAAGGGAAATTTAATGGGATATACAGATACTATGAAATTAGTGAATGTAGATGGTGATTCTTCTAATATAGGTAAAATTGTAGATGTTGAAATTACAGATGTTAAGACATGGAGTTTAGACGGTAAAATTATTTAGGAGGATTATGAAACATAAAAGAATAGTGATTATAAGTGTTTTAGTACTCATACTAGGTATGCTTGCTTTTCTCATTTATCCTAAATTATTATTAGTAAAAGCTATTATTAATTTTACGGAATTAGAAAGTGTTCATATAGAGGGAACTTTCAAATTAAGTAATGAGCAATATGAAATAGATTTAAAAGGAAATGCTAATTTTTCAAATTCTATTTTTCATGCTGATTTATCAACAGATTATATTTGGAATCCTATTCATGCAGAATTGTATATGAATAAAGATAAATCAGATGTAAAATCGTATCTTTCTACAAACTTATCAAATAATTGGGTATTTCATAAAAGGAAACTTAGTAATCAGGATTTAAAAATTTCTAAGAAAGATATTGATTTTGAAAAGGTAAAATCAGACCGTAAAGGAGAAAAAAAATTTAGAATAGAGATTTCTGGAGAAACTCTTGCTTCTTTATTGCCACATTCTTCTAATAAAATAACACTTTATCTATATTTAAAAGGGGATAAGATATCTGGTATTCAAACTTATGATAAAATAATACTTTCAGAAGAAGAAAATTTATATGTAAGTAATATCTATTTAACATTCTCTAGTTGGAATACCATATCCTCTATTACAATTCCTGAGGATATAGAGAAAAATAGTAAAGCAATAGACAAAAATGTATTAGAAACATTATTTTCTTAAATAATAGTCTATTTTTATTGTATAATGAGTATAGGAGGAGTATGTTATGAAAAAATTAAAATATTTAGTATTTCTATTTATTGCATTAATATGTGTAACAGGATGTGGCAAAGATAATTCTAAAAAAGAATTAAAAGAGGCTATGCTAAAACTTAAAGACACGAAAGCTATCGCTATGAAAATGAGTGTTACGATGGGTTCAGATGAAATGAAATTACCATTAAATTTTGATATTAGTGTCAATGAAAATGGAATGCATATGAAGTATTCTACTAACTTATTTGGTATGGAAGTAGCCGAAGAAACTTATGCGATTAATAAAGGCGAAGAAAGCTTTGTATATACTTATGATAGTGAAGAACAAAAATGGTATTACATGAAAGGAAAAAAAGGAGATTCTGTAATCGATTTTAACTTTGACGAAAATGCTGATTTTGAAAAAGAACTTGATGAATATTTAGACTCTTTAAGTAGTGTTAAAAAGGTAAAATCAGATAAAGATGGATATGATAAATTAGAAATTACCATCTCTAAAAAAGCAATGGAAGAAAATATCAATAAAGAAAAAGATATAGAGGAAGATGATAAAAAAGAAGTAGAAGAAGCTCTTAAATCACTTCCTGAAGAATTTACATTTTATATGTATTTAAAAGACGGGGAACTAGCTATTATTAATATGGATTTAAGTTCTATGACAATTCCATCACTATCAGAAGAAATGCCAGAAGGTGTAAACATGAAATTTTATGATCTTACTTTAGAAATTTTAGGACGTAATGAAAAGGTAGTAGTAGAAGTTCCAAAAGAAATAGAAGATAGTGCTACTGAGTATAAAATAGATTTAGATGATTTAGACTTAGGTGGAAAAGAAGAAATGTAAAAAGTAGTGAAAACTACTTTTTTTCTTCTAGAATAGATTTGAAAAATAAAAAAATATGATATAATGTTCAAAGGAGTGATGCTATGAAAAAGATAAAATGTTTTATTGTTTTATTATTATCTATCTGTTGCTTAACTGGATGTGGGGAAAGCGCAGAAAAAATATTAGAGGATACTCTTGTGAATATGAGAGATTTAAAGACATTAAAAATGACATTAAAAGCAGAAGTAGGGTCTAGTCTTTATAGTTTAGAAATTTTAGAAGAAGGTACTTATGCAGAAAATTCTAGTTACATTAAAACAACAACTTCTATTGTTGGAAATGAAAGTATTAATGAAGCTTATTCTTTAAAAAAAGATGGAAAAATTTATACTTACCATAAAGAGGCTGAAAAAGAAGTTTGGAAATATAATATAAAAGAGTTGCAGGAAGATAACGATGACTTAAGTGCTGTTAAGACAATCGCGGATAATTATAAAACAGTAAAAAAGGTAAAATCTGAAAAATCTGGATATACAAAGTTAGAAGTAACTTTAGATAATTCTAAAACACCTAGTTTACTAGGAGAAGATGAGAAAGCAGAAGGATTTGATTTTTCTAAAGATTTAATTCTTGATCTTTATATTAAGGATGGTTATATCGCTATTATTAAGATTGATTTATCAAATATATTGACAGAAGATTATGCTGAAGATATTACGAAATATACAATGAGATTTGAACTTTCTGATTATAATAAAGTAAAGGAAATTGAAATCCCGAAAGATATTCTTGATAAAGCTAAATTAGAAGAGGAATAAAAGTCCTCTTTTTTTTATTTTTTACTAGTATTTAGCACATTTTCTTGGTAAAGGCATACATTAAAGTGAGGAGTGATTATATGGCAGCCTATAAGGAAATCGTGGCAAAATCCATTATTGGAAAAGGTAAAAAAAGCTTTAAGAACAATTATGAAATAGAAGTTGAGGAAACTCCTTCTACAGTTTTAGGATGTTGGGTTATTAATCATAAATTTAAAGGTTATAAAACTGGTGATCAAGTAGGAGTAAATGGATCTTTTGATGTAAATATTTGGTATTCTTACGATAATGATAGTAAAACAATGGTAGCCAATAAGAAAATAGAATATACAGATACTTTTAATGTAAGACTTAGAAGTAATGCTGATTTATCAGAAGATACTGATATCATTGTAAGAACTTTATATCAACCAAATTGTTCAGATGTAAAAATAGATGGTAATAAAATTCATTTTATGATTGAAAAAGAATTAGGCGTAGAAATAGTAGGAGAAATGAAAATGAAAATTGCCATTGAGGAAGAAGAAGACCCTTGGGATATTATTGAAGATGATGTAAAAGAGGAAGATTTAGAGAAAATTGATGAGGAAGTAAATGAAGAATATTTATAGTATGTCATAAAAAACTATTGACATACTTTTTCTTTATGTAATGGGCGAAATTCGCCCTTTCTTTTTTTTCCTAAAATGCTACAATGAAAATAGGAAGGAGAAAATTATGAAGAAAAAAGGAATTGTTGTAAGTGTTTTTATTCTTATTATAGCATTGGTAATTCTTTTCTTAGTATTTCAAAAAAGGAATTCTAAAATACAGGAAAATGAGGTAGATGAAAATTCTTGGAGTGCTGTAGCTGATAAATATCATTATCGTCCAGATACTTTACGAGTAGAAATTCCAAGTGATTTTTCTGATAGAGAAATGATAGATATTTATATAGTGGAAAAAGGCAATACTAATAAAAGAATATTTTTAGAAGGTGTTTATTCTTGGAAAACGCAAAATGATAATACTACATTAGGAATATTAATTCCTTCAAAAAAAGGAATTCATGAAATCATTCATTATTTACCTAGCACATTAAACTATACTTTTTTAATAGAGAAGTCTAGTAAATAGGAAATTTTATTTTAGAACTTAGAAAAGAAAAAGAAATGACGCAAGAGGAACTAGCGCTAAAATTACATGTGGACAGGGGAACAGTTTCTAAATGGGAAAGGGGAGTTTATTTACCAAAACCTGATTTACTATTGGAATTAAGTAATTTATTTCATGTCTCTGTTAATGAGATTTTAGCAGGAGAGAGAAAGACGAAAGAAAATGAGCAAAAAATTAATACAGTAACAGTAGAGGTCATGAATAAAAGCAGAAAAAAATTAAAAAAAGTAGTTTTTACCTTAGGTTTTATTATTCTATTATTAATTTTTGTTTATGGAACCATTTTTTTGGGAACCTATTTTATGAAAAATTATGATTCTATTAGTGTACATCATATTACAGGGGGAAATGAGAGGTTTGAAATTAGTAATACTATAGTAGTGATATCTAGAGATCGCATTTGTTTACAAGTGGGCGGTATTCGAAATTCTTTGAAAGAAAAAATACATGGAATAGAACTTTACTATGTAAAGGATGGAGAGAAGAATTTTGTAACTTCTAATACTGGTTTTAGCCCTTTTGGACCCAGTGAGTTTGGATTCAAATTGTATGAAGATTTAAATTATTTTAAACAAAATCTTTATATGGATGTTATTTATGGTGAAGATGAGAAGAGAGACACTATTAAACTTACGATGGTAAAAGAATTTTCTAATGATACTCTAAAATATCGCAATAATTCTTCGGTCACCCCAATTTCGGCCGAGGAGATAGAATATTCGATCCCCTCTTACATGAAAAAATATTGCAAGTTAGAAATTGATTACAATCAATATAGATGTAAGTTTGAAAAAGGAAAAATAAAGGTAGAGGAGCAATATAATTACTCGGGAGAACTTCCTTATATAGTAGAAGAAAGTTCATCTAATTTCTATTTGAAAAGATATAGTTATTCTAATGATGCATTCAGTTATGAATTTTATGAGAAGGATGGAAACGATTTAAAGGAAAAATTTCAATATAATTTTATTACAGATACTTGCGATGGAATTTGCAAAGAGGATGTAATAGATCATTTTAAACAAGAGTATTTACCGCATATAGAAATGAAATAAAACGTTGTCAACTAAAAAAGGTTGACAATGTTTTTTGTTTATGGTATTATCTTGTAAGAAACGGAGGAGAAACTATGGCAGTTAAATTAAGATTAAGAAGAATGGGAGCTAAAAAGAGACCATTTTATCGTATTGTAGCAGCTGATACTAGAAGTCCAAGAGATGGAAAATTTATTGAAGAGATTGGTTATTATAATCCAATTGAAACTCCAGCTGTTGTTAAAATTGACGAAGAAAAAGCTTTATCTTGGTTACATAATGGAGCAATTCCTACAGATACAGTAAGAGATTTACTTAGTAGAGAAGGAATTATGAAAAAATTCCATGAGTCTAAAATGACTAAGAAAGAAGATAAATAATGAATTTAGTAGAGTTAACAGAATATTTAGTTAAGAATATTGTGAAGGATCCTACTAATGTAGAAGTTACTAAAAATGATGAGGGAACGATAGAAGTTTTAGTAGCAGAGGAAGATTTAGGCGCTGTTATTGGTAGAGCAGGAAAAATAGCGAATGCCATTCGTACTTTAGTACAAGCAGCAGCTTATACAACAGACCAAGGAAGAGTAAGAATTAATATTGATGCAAAAAAGTAGTTATACTACTTTTTTATTTTCCACACCTATTAATTTGTGTTATAATAATATTGAGTTAATTTATAATGGAGGAAAAATGGAACATACAAAGTTAAAGATTCCAACTCATGTAGCAATTATCATGGATGGTAATGGTAGATGGGCACTTGAGAAAGGTTTATCTAGAAGTAAAGGACATGAAGCTGGATTTGAAGCTTTAAAAAGAATTAGTGAATATATATTTTCTAAAGGAATTAAAGTTTTGAGTATTTTTGCTTTTTCAACAGAAAACTTTAAGAGAAGTAAGGAAGAAGTAAACTTTTTAATGTATTTGTTTGAAAATAAATTTAAAGAATATTCAGATTATTTAAAAGAAAAAAATATACGAATTATATTTTCTGGGAAGAGAGAAAAACCATTATCACAGGCTTCTATTGACATTATGAATACAGTAGAGGAAGAAACAAAAGAAAAGACTGGTGGAGTCTTAAATCTTTGTATGAACTATAGTGGTAGACAAGAGATTGTGGAAGCTACTAAAAAAATAAGTACTCTGGTTCAAGAAAATAAATTGCGTATAGAAGATATTGATGAAGAATTATTTAATCATTATCTTTTTCAGGAGTTACCACCAGTTGACTTTTTGATTCGTACTAGTGGAGAACTTAGAATTAGTAATTTTATGCTTTATCAATTAAGTTATGCAGAGATGTATTTTCCAAGAATTTATTTTCCAGATTTTAATTCAGAAGCTTTTGATGAAGCTATCTTAGTTTATAATAAAAGAGATCGTAGGTTTGGAGGTATTAAAAATGAAAACAAGAGTTATTAGTGCGATAGTATTAGTTTTAATTCTATTACCACTTTATTTACATGGTGGAGTTCCTTATTCTATAGGAGTATTTTTATTAGGAATGTTAGGAATAAAAGAATATTTAGATATGAAGGAAAATGAAAAAGAATTGCCGATTTTTATTAAGCTCATTTCTTATTTATGTATTCCTTTAATTATATTAAATGTGGAAGTAACTAAAACGTCTATACTATCTATGGATTTTCGTATTATTACAGGGTTGTTTTTAGTTCTATTACTCCCTATGGTCATTTTTCATGAAAAGGATGCTTATAATATAAGTGATGCATGTTATGTAACAACAGGTGTGTTATTTGTTGGAATGTCTATGTCCTTTTTAATTACCTATTATAATATGAATAGAGAAATATTATTATATTTATTATGTATTACTGTCTTTACAGATACTTTTGCCCTTTTTACTGGACAGTTAATTGGACGTAATAAATTAGCTGAGGCAATTTCTCCTAAAAAAACTTGGGAAGGATTTGTAGGGGGAACTTTACTTGGAACTTTTATTGCTGTAATGTTTTATAAAACTGTTATTAATCCAGAAGTTGTTATGTCTAATTTAATTTGCATTACACTATTTTTAAGTATTATAGGTCAATTGGGGGATTTATTTTTCTCAGCTATTAAAAGACATTATAGTAAAAAAGATTTTTCTAATATTATTCCAGGACATGGTGGAATATTAGATCGTTTAGATAGTATTATTTTTGTTATGCTAGCATTTAGCTTATTTATCAATTTATTATAGGAGGTAGCAATGACTATTATTTATTTTATATTAATATTAGGGATTGTAGTTCTTGTTCATGAAACAGGTCATTTTCTATTTGCTAAAAAAGCAGGAGTTTATGTCTACGAGTTTTCAATAGGAATGGGACCAAGGCTTTTTAAATGGAAAAGGAAGAAAAAAGTAAAAGATAAAAATGGAAAGGTTGAATATGTAGAGGACGAAACAGAATATTCTATCAGACTTTTGCCAATTGGTGGATATGTTCAAATGGCTGGTGAAGAAATAGAAGTTGATGAAAATATTCCAGAGGATCAGCGATTACAATCCAAGCCTTGGTTTAGTAGATTTATGGTTATGGTAGCAGGGGTTATGATGAACTTCATTCTTGCCATTATATTATTATTTATTATTGGAATGAGTAGTGAACTATCTCTTAATTCTGTATATGTAGATGGAAGTATTATTGACGGATTAACAGATGGCGATAAGATTGTTTCTGTCAATGGACATTTTGTTAATAACTATGATAAATTAGCACTTGAGTTAACGGTTCCTGGAAGTAAAGATTTTACAGTTACTGTCAAAAAGAAAGACGGAACAAAAAAGGAAGTAACTATTCATCCTATTGCAGTTGGAGAATCTAATTTAATGCATAAGCAAGATTATGGTTTTAGGATAGTTGAAGAAGATTCTAAAATTAAAATAGTAGATTCTAATATAGATGGCCTTGAAAATGAATCTGTTTTAGTAGGAATTAATGATTTAGAAAATTTAAACTATTTGTCTTTATTAAAAGAACTAGAAAAAATTGGGGATAGTGAATTCTTATTAAAAGTAGAAAAAGATGGTGAAAAATCAGATTTTACTATTCAGCCAAAAGAATTAGAAGAAGACGAACTGCGAGGATATAGTTATGGATTTTATATTACTGGTGAAGAAGCAAGTGGCTTTGTAGCAGCTATTCGTTATGCTTTTGGTAAATTCTTTAGTTTAATTGAACAAATGCTTTTCACAGTTTTATACTTATGTACTGGTAAATTAAGTATCAATATGTTGTCTGGTCCAGTTGGGATTTATCAAGTTGTAGGAGTAGCTTCTCAAGCAGGTCTTATGAGTTTAGTGTCATTACTTGCAATGATTAGTGTAAATGTTGGATTTATCAATATTTTGCCACTTCCAGCATTCGATGGTTCTCATGCCTTATTCCTAATTATAGAGAAGATTAAGGGAAGTCCAGTAAATCCTAAAGTAGAAAATACCATTCATACAATTGGCTTTGTACTTATCATGATTTTAATGGTTTATATTACTTTTAATGATATTTTAAGATTATTTTAAAGACGATGAAATATCGTCTTTTTTGTGGGAAAGAACTATCACAAAATGAAAGAATATCATATGCTTTAGTAACTGATGAAAAGTTTAATGTATGTCTTTTCCTTTAAACTTAAATTGGTATATGTTAGGTAGGAGAATATGATTCGAAAACTATCTTTAAAAGAATTACCTGAATATCTAAAAAAAGGAGCTATTTTAATTGATGTTAGAAGCATAGAAGAATATCGTCAAGGACATTTAAATGGAGCAATTAATATTCCACAAGAACGTATTTTGGAAAGTACGAAACAGTATCCCAAAGAAACTACATTGATTCTTTATTGTTCTACTGGTAGTAGGAGTAGATTAGCCGCTAATTTGCTTGTTAGTATGGGATATTCCAATATATATGATATGGGTAAAGTATCTTTATAGAGTTAACTTTTGTTAACTCTTTTTTATAAACAAAAAAATAATATGATATAATATTTATGGTGAAGTATATGGAAGAAACTTTAATACTAACTACTAGCACTAATAAAAAAGAGTTATTAAAAAAAGATAGTAAAAGTTTATCTACAAAGAAGTATATGACTTTTCAAGAATTAAAGGAGAAGTTATTCTTTTCTTATGATGAAAGAGCTCTTTATGAAGTGGTGAAAAAAGAATCTGTTTCTTTAGGAATTGCTAAAATTTATTTGGACAATCTCTACTTTTTAGATGGAAGTTCTCCTAAAATAAATAAGTTAAAGGATATTTATAATTATTTGAATTCTAGTCATTTATTGATAAAGAATGCACTTTTTTCTTCCTTTTTTAAACGTCAAAAGGTATTAGTTTATAGTAATGGTATTTTATCTAATGAAGAAAAAAAATTATTAGAAAATATTTCTTATGAAGTGATGGAGACACCACTTTATAAAGATAGAAAAATACCTCTCTATGTTCACTCTACCTTAGAAGAAGAGGTACACTTTTTAGCTGGGGAATGTGTGAAGTTACTAAAAAGTGGAGTTCCAGCAAGTAAAATAAAAGTAGTGAATGTAAATGATGAATATAGAATGAGTATTTCTAAAATTTTCAATTGGTATCATATTCCAAACAATATAGAAATTCCAAAAAGTATCTATGGTACTTCTTTAGTGAAGCTTTTTTTATCTTTTGATAATGTAGAAGAAGGTTTGGAAGAAATAGAAAAAAAGATTCATACTGAGGAAGAAAATAAGATATTTGATAGTTTACTTTCTATTCTTAATCGATATAGGGCATTGCCACAAGACTTTGTTACACGCACTATGATAATAGAAGAATTAAAGAAAAAGACTATTCCTATTAGTTGCCTTAAAAATGTAGTAGAAGAGGGTAGCATAGAAACAATCTATGATGACTCCTATTATGTATTTGTAATAGGCTTTAATCAAGGAGTTCTTCCTGTTATTCATAAAGAAGAAGACTATTTAAGTGATCAAGAATTAAAGAGTTTAGGAAGGAGTACTTCTAATGATAGAAATGACTTAGAAAAAGAAAGAGTAAAATCATTTTTATATTCTACTAAAAATATTATTCTAAGTTATAAGAAAAAAACGTTAGCGGATACCTATTATCCTTCTTCTCTATTAGAAGAAATCGAAGTAGAAGAAAAAGAGGCAACATTAAATTACCAAGATAGTCATTTGGTAAATCAGTTATTTCTTGGTAAGATGTTGGATAACCATTATAAGTATCATGTTAGTCATAAAGATTTAGAGTTACTATATGGAAATTATTCTAGTATCCCATATCGCACTTATTCTAATCATTATCAATATATTCCAAAAGAAAAAATAAGAGAAGCTTTAGGAAATAAATTATTGTTATCTTATTCTAGTATGGATAATTATTATCGTTGTAGTTTTCGTTATTATTTAGAAAAAGTATTAAAATTAAATTTATTTGAAAGTACGTTTTTACAAGAAATAGGAAACTTATTTCATTATGTTTTATCAAAAGCTTTTTTAGATACTTTTAATTTTGAAAAAGAATGGAATAATTATTTAGAAGAAAATGCGATTATAAAATCTAAAAAGGATGAATTTTTCTTAAAAAAACTAAAAGAAGAATTAAAGTTTATTATTGAAGAGATAAAAAGACAGTATCGTTATTCCTCTTTTGATGGTGCTTTTTATGAAGAAAAGATTTATACTAATCCTACTTTAGATGAGAACATAACATTTATGGGAATTATTGATAAATTGTTATATCAAGAGAAAAATAATTTAGTTTCTGTAATTGATTATAAAACGGGAAATCCACATTTAAATTTAGAAACATTACCCTATGGAATAGATATGCAGTTACCTGTTTATCTTTATTTAGTAAATCATTTTTCAAAAATAGAAAATCCTAAGATAGTTGGCTTCTATTTACAAAAGATATTACATAATGAAATATCTAGAAAAGAAAACTCTACTTATGAAATTGAAAAAAGAAAGAATTTGTATTTACAGGGTTATAGTACTTCTAATGAGTTTTATTTAAAAGAATTTGACTCTTCTTATGAAGAAAGTTGTGTTATAAAAGGGCTGCGAAAAAGCTCTAAAGGATTTTATGCTTATAGCAAAGTTTTGTCTGATAAAGAAATGGAGAAAATCATCTCTATTGTAGATAGTAAGATTAAAGAATCTATTACCAATATTTGGGAAGGTAATTTTTCTATTAATCCAAAACGTATTGGTTTTGAGAAAGTTGGATGTCAGTATTGTCCATATCAAGATATATGTTATCATACAGAAAAGGATGTAGTAAATTTAAAAGAATATCAAAATTTAGATTTTTTAGGTGGTGAAGAAGATGCCAAATTGGACTAAAGAGCAACAATTAGCGATTTCTAAAAGTGGTGAAAATATTATTGTAAGTGCGGGTGCTGGAAGTGGAAAAACAGCTGTTTTAACAGAACGTGTTATTCAAAAGTTAAAAAGAGGAATCCATATTCATGAATTACTTATATTAACATTTACTAAAGCTGCAGCCGCTGAAATGAAAGAACGTATTCGTAAGTCTATTAAGAAAAGTCCTGATTTGGGGGAAGAATTATCTACCATTGATAGAGCCTACATTACTACATTTGACAGTTTTTCTTTAGCTATTTTAAAAAAGTATCATTATGTATTAGGTCTTGATAAAGATATTAGTATTTCTGACGAATCATTACTTTCTATGAAGAAAAAAGAAATTCTAGAAACTATTTTTGAAGAATTTTATACGGAAGAGAATAAAGATTTTGAAAATATGATTTCTACATTTTGTACAAAGGATGATGAAAACCTAAAAGCTTCTATTTTAGGAATGGTTAAGAAGTGTGAATTAAAATATGACTTAGATGATTTTTTAAATCATTATTTAGAAGATTATTATAGTAATGATAGTATAGAGCAATATATATCAGAGTATCAAAAAAGAATAAGAGAAAAAAAGAAAGCTATTAAAGAAGGGTTTAACTTCTTAAGTTCTTTTATAGATGGAGATTATTATGAAAAGGTAGAGGAGTATTTAAACCCTATTTTGGAAACAGAACAACTAGAAGATTTAAGGCAGATTCTTACTAGTACAAAGTTTCCTTCTTTACCACGTGGTAGTGAGGAAGAGACAAAAGCAGCAAAAAAAGAATTATCTAGTCTAATTGATGAACTTGCTAGTTATTTAGAGTATGGTTCTTTAGAAGAAATGCGAGAAAGTGTTTTAAAAACTAAAAATACAGCTAGTGTTATACTTCAAATCTTAAAAAGATATTTTGATAGAATTAAAGAATACAAAAGAAAAAATAATTATTACGAATTTTCAGATATTGCTTCTATGGCTATTGAAATATTAAATACTAACCCAGAAATTAGAGAGGAAGTAAAATCCTCTTTTAAAGAAATTTTAGTAGATGAATACCAAGATACGAATGATTTACAAGAAACTTTTGTTTCTTTGATTGCGGATAATAATGTTTATATGGTAGGAGATGTAAAACAGTCTATTTACCGTTTTAGAAACGCTAATCCACATATCTTTAGAGAAAAATATAATGCTTATCAAAAACATGATGGTGGTGCTAAAATTGATTTGCTGAAAAATTTTCGTTCTAGAAAAGAAGTTTTGGAGGATATCAATACAATGTTTAGACAAATCATGGATGATGAAGTAGGTGGAGCTGACTATGTAGTTTCTCATCAAATGATTTTTGGAAACAATGCATATGAGGAAGAGGGTAAGAAAAAAGAGAGTAGCACTAGTGAAATCTATCAGTATACTTCTTTAAAACAAGAGGGATATTCAAATGATGAAGTAGAGGCATTCTTAGTAGCTCGTGATATTCAAAAGAAAGTAGAGAGCAAATATACTATCTTTGATAAAGATATTAAGGAACAAAGACCTGCTAGTTATAGCGATTTTGTTATTTTAATGGATCGTACTACTACTTTTTCTTTGTATAAAAAAATATTTGAATATTTAAATGTACCTCTTACCTTATATAAGGATGAGACATTAGAGCAAAGTACAGATTTATCTCTTATTAAAAATATAGTTGATTTCTTGATTCATATGAAAGGAAAAAATTTTGATACTGCTTTTACTTATAACTTTGTAAGTATAGCTAGAAGTTTTTTATATACTTTGAAAGATGAAGAAATACTAGATATTGTAACTAGCAAAAAATATTTTGAAACAGTTATTTATCAAGATTTAGAACCTATCGTAGAATGTTTAGATAGTAATGATATTTATCACATTCTACTTTCTATTTTAGAATCTACAAATTTTTATCAAAAAAGCATTGAAGTAGGAGATATAGAAGAAAGAGAAGTTCGTATCACCAAAGTATTAGAGCTAGCTCATAACTTGGATCAATCTGGTTATAGTATTTATGAATTTAAAGAATATTTAGAGAAATTATTAAAAGAGGGATATTCTATTCGTTATTCCATGAATACAGATACAGGGGATAGCGTTAAAATTATGACAATTCATAAATCAAAAGGATTAGAATATCCAGTATGTTATTTTACAGGTCTTTATAAAACATTTAATATTATGGATATTAAAGATAAATTTCTATATAGTGAGAAATATGGCTTTTTACTTCCGTATTTTGAAGAAGGAATTGCTGAAACATTTCTAAAATTATTAATGAAGGAAAACTATCTAGAAGAAGAAGTGTCAGAAAAAATTAGATTATTCTATGTAGCACTTACACGAGCAAAAGAGAAAATGATTTTCTTTTTACCTTATCAAGCATTAGATAATGGTAGTGAGGAATTAATTTCTACCACTAAAAGAAAGAAATATCGTTCTTTTGCACACATCTTAAATTCTTTAAAGGGGAGTATTCAAAAAGAATATCAAGTATTAGAATTAAAGAAAGATGATTTTACAAAAGAGTACTTATTGCCTGTAGAAATGCTTAAGGAGAGTTTCACCTCTTTAGAAAAGTTGAATGTTTCTGAATTAGAAATAGAAAAAGAAGAAAGACAAGAAAAACATTTTTCTAAGAGTACTTCTCATATTATAACGAAAGAAGAAATAGAAAATATGAGGTTTGGAAGTACTGTTCATGAAATATTAGAATACTTAGATTTTAAAAATCCAAATTTTGAGGATATAGAAAATACTTTTATTCGTCAAAAAATAGAGAAATTTTTTAAACATCCGCTATTAAAAGAAGTAGAAAATGCAACTGTTTATAAAGAATTTGAATTTCTTTATGAAGAGGATAATACTACTTATCATGGTATTATTGACTGTATGTTAGAATATGATAATGATATTGATTTAATTGATTATAAATTAAAGAATGTAACAGATGAAGCTTATATTAACCAATTAAGTGGATATAAAACATATTTAGAAAAAATTTCTAATAAGAAAGTAAACTTATATTTATATTCCATTATTGACAGTAAGATTGAAGAGATTTCTTAGTATAAATTCCTTTGCTTGGTAAATAGTAATACTGAAAGGATGAAATTATGGACGTTAACACAGAACTTTTAGAGTATATTTATCAATCTAGTGAAATGGGTGTAGTATCACTTACTAATTTATTAAAAGATATTAATGAAAAAGAAAATAAATTGAAACCAATTATTAGTGAGGAATTAAGTACTTATGAAAAATATCAAAAGGAGAGTAAAAAACTATTATCTAAAAATAAAGCTGAAGTAAAAGAAAATTCTATGATGACAAAAATGATGTCTAAAATGGGAATTTCTAAAGAAGTTAAAAAGGATAATAGTGATGCTGCTATTGCTCATATGGTAATAGAAGGATTTACCATGGGAGTTGTAGATACGGAAACAAAAATTAAGAATTTTAAAAAAGATGCAGATAAAAAAGTATTGAAATTAGCAGAGAATTATTTAGAGTTTCAGCAAGAGGCAATAGAAAGATTAAAAAAATATTTATAAAAAAGACATGAGATTTCATGTCTTTATTTTATGATGCCAGGTTGTGTTGTCAATATTTTCTGTTTAGGAATGATAACAGCGGAATCACAGTCAGCAAAGCTTTGACCATATCCAGCTGCATTTGTTCTTACTAACTTAACTGGAAATTTTTTTTCTAACTCTCTAAGTAAATAATAGTAAGATACGTTTTGCCCTGTATATCCTATCATATAATTTTTAAAATTTTCTACTCCAAAAAGAATAGCTTCACTAGGTGCCCAACCATTTGGTTTATCTTTTAATTTATCACCAATAAATTGATCCACTTTTTCATCATAGCTACAAAGATAAGCACCCATACAAGTTCCGTTCTCTTTTACTCTAGGGAGTAATATATTTTTAATAAAATCTACATATTTTTTAGCATTTTCAGCACTAGTATCAAATCCAAAATTTAGATATTCGTAAATATTAGAAAGAATCATCGCATCAAAGTCTACACCTTCAGGCATATTTTTATCTAGAGAGTAAAAATCACTTGCAATAAAATGCCAACGAGAATTTTTTACTTTTTCTTGAGTTTCATAATAAACTTTATTATTTGCATAATATCCATTTACAACTCTTGCCTTTCTTGCATGTTTCCAAGGAGAACGGAATAACTCTTCTCCCATTACAAGATGATTGTATTTAAAAAATCTGTAAATTTTTTCCCAAAAGATACGTGTTGGAATTGGAAGTGCAGGACTTAATTTTTGAAATAATTGATAATTCATAATATATCCAGTATCCTCTGCTATCATGAATTCTAAGAAGTCTTTTCTTTTTAATGTAGAAAGTGCACATTTTCTTAAACTTAGAAAGTAAATATCTACTCGGTTAATATCAAATAGATAAACATCTTTTGCACCTTTTAAAGAACATTCAATTCCTTGATCACCAGAAGATCCTACTGTAAAAGTAGTGGTAAAATCAGGACCCATAGCATTTACATAACTGTGACTATCTTCTGTTGCAATATGATAGAATCTAGAATACTCACTAAATTCTCCATCCCAACCGGTCATTACTCTTTTTATAATTTCATTAGCGTCTCTTTCCGCTTCTAATATACTTGGTAAATTTACCATTTTAAATTCCCCCTTTAAAACGTGTTATATTATAATAACATTTCTACCAAAAGTCAAATAAAGTATGATATAATAATTCAATAAGAGAGGGGAATTTTATGATTAAAACGAAGAAACGTGGAGATTTAATTATTATTTCAGGAACAACCTGTGCAGGAAAAGGAACTGTTATTAAAAAATTATTAGAGCGTCATAATGATATCGTATTATCGATTTCTTATACTTCAAGAGCGAAAAGAGACTATGAGACAAATGGAGTAGAATATTACTTTGTAACTCGTGAAGAATTTGAAAGAAAAATTAGGGATGGGGAACTTCTAGAATATAACGAGTATGCAGGAAATTATTATGGTACCCCAAGAAAAGAAGTCGTTGAAAAGTTAGAAACAGGAAAAGATGTCGTTTTAGAAATTGAAGTAAATGGTGCTAAAATGATAAAGGAAAGGTATCCAGAAACTGTTTTAATTTTTATTATGGCTCCTAGTATGGAAGAAGTAAAAAGAAGAATTAAGATGAGAGGCGCCGAAAATAATGAACAGATTTTAGCGCGTTTTAAAACGGCTTATAATGAGATTAATCAAGTGAACAATTATAACTATGTAGTTGTAAATGATGATGTAGAAGAGGCTGTTAAAAAGGTAGAAAGTATTTTAGTAAGTGAAAAATTACGAGTAGATAGAATTGAAGAAATATTTGTGGAAAATCAAGAAGAGATTATTCATGAGTTTTTAATAGAAAAAGAGTTTGTTAATGAAGAACGAGACATCTAATATTAAAATAGGGTTAGATATAGATGATACTATCTGTAATTCTTCTGAAATCTCTTTGAAATATGCTTTAGAATTTGATAAGACATTAAGAAATACGGGAATTGTAGATGAAAATCACTATATTACAAGAGGAATGTTTGATTGGTCAAAAGAGGAAATAGAGCAATTTAGTACGCTTTATTTCGATAATACAGCATTAGAAGCAGTTCCATATCCAGGGGTAAAAGAAGCGTTTGACAAGTGGCATGAACTTGGTTATCAAATTATTTTAATAAGTGCTCGTAATGAATTCTTCTCAAATCCTAGAAAAGTAACAGAGGAGTGGCTTAAAAAATATGATTTAAAAGTAGATAAGCTTTATGTAGCAACCGACTTAAAAGACGAATGTGCAGTAGAGGAGGGTATTTCTATTTATATGGATGATATACCATCTACTTGTAAAGCAGTATTTAAAAAAGGCATTCCAACAATTAAAATGTATTCTAGGTATACTAATAATAATCCAATAGAAAATATCCCTATGGTAAATGATTTTAAGGAATTTGCAAGTATCTTATCAAATATGTTTGAAAAATAGTTTCTATAACTATTTTTTTTTGTTATAATGAGTATGGTGAGGATATGGGTGCAAAGTATCAAAATTTAAGTCGGTTATCTAAAATGGGGATTAATACTCATAAATTTGCTAGTTTAAAAACAGTAGAAGAGTTAGTAGAGTATGAAAAAGAAAATCCTATGTTTTCTATTCGTTTTGATAGAAATAAGGATTATAGACAATTGCCTTTCTATAAATATAATCGAGAAGATTTTAAATCTAAAAAACAGAAAATGGATTTTTTTGAGAGTATTGTAAAAGAAGCAAATGAGAAAAAATGTTCTTTATTATGTTCTAATGGATATCAATACGATTCTATTCAAATTTGCAATTTTGTAATTATTTTTCCTTCAAAACAGGAATTTATATTAGAGTGGAGTACTAAAGATGTAGCACTAAGGGAAATGTATGAATATCCAACTACTGTTTTAAAAGGAAATATCAAAGATGATTTAAAAGATATGGAATGGACTAATAGGCAAAAAAATAAAATAGGAACAAAAGAAATAGAGAAAATTCTTCTTTGGGCTTTTTCATTAAATATGATAAATAAGTCAATTGAAGCTACTTTGTATTCTAAAAAAGTAGGGATATTAGAACAAGAAATTGTATGTTGGCAAATAGATTAGAGGAGTATTTATGAAATATGAAAAATCGTGTGGGGCGGTTGTTTTTAATGGAGATACTGTATTAGTAGTAAAACATCGAGCAGGCCATGTGGATTTTCCAAAAGGTCATGTAGAAGAAAATGAGACAGAGGAAGAAACTGCTATTAGAGAAGTAAAAGAGGAAACAAATATAGATATTTCTATTGCAGGATATCGAACCACAGTACATTATTCTCCTACACCAGGAGTTGAAAAAGAAGTGGTTTTCTTTCTTGCTAATAAGATTGGTGGGGAAATTATTCCACAGCTTAGTGAAGTAATAGAGGTAAAATGGATTCCTATTAGTGAAGTAGAAAAGACACTAACATATCAAAGTGCTATTGAACTTTTTAAAGAAATAGTAAGGAAAAAGGAGGAAGAAAGTGAAAAATAATTTAAAAATGGTAATTATTGTTATAGCAGCAACTTTAATAGTAGGTCTGACTACTGTTATGACATTTACTAAAAATACAAAAGAGAAATATATAACCTTAGAGTTTACGAAGTATGATACTTTTGAGAATAAAAAAGAGATATATAAAACTTTAAGTGTTAAAGAAAAAGAGGTTGTTGAAGTAGATGAAGAAAATGCTATTACTATACTAGAAGTGAATGATAACAATATTAAAATTTCAAGAGAAATTTTAAAATATAGAGTTATTAGCGCTGAAGAAAGAAAATCAGAGTCTTACAAAGAAACAATTACAAAGACAGTAGAATATGGAAAAACTATTGCAATGGATGAAAATGAAAAAGATCCTTTTGGACCTGCTTACTCTGCTCCTCGGTATTCTTTTTATATTACAGTTTTGAAGCAGAAAAATTAAAAATTACCAAAATAAAAAAGCTAATTTTATTAGCTTTTTATTTTGAAATCATATCACATATTAAAGAACTTATTTCTGTTGGATTTTCAATTGACATTCCTTCAATTAAACGAGCTTGTGCATAAAGAATTTGTGTATATTTTTTAATCTCTTCTTTATCAGTTTTGTAAAGTTCTTTTAATTTTTTTGCGATAGGGTGAGAATCATTAATTTCCATAACTGCTTTTGCTTTAATTTTCTCATCAGTAGGCATAGCGCTCATAATCTTTTCCATCTCCATTGAAACGGGACCTTCAGTAGTCAAACATACTGGATGATTTTTTAATCTATTAGTAAATTTAACATCTGTTACTTTATCTGTTAAAGCTTCCTTCATAGCAGTAAGTAAATCTTTGTTAGATTCGTTTTCTTTCTTAATAGATTCTTTTTCTTCTTCTGTATCTAAGTCAAGATTATCTGCACATACATTCATGAATTGTTTTCCTTCATATTCCATTAAGGTTTGAATAACAAATTCATCAGCATATTCTGTTAAATAAAGAATCTCGTAACCCTTATCTTTTACTTTTTCTACTTGTGGCAACATATCTATTTTATCGTTAGATTCTCCACTAGCATAGTAAATTTTATCTTGTCCTTCTTGCATATGTTCTAAATATTCTTTAAATGTTACCATTTTCTTTTCTTTAGAAGAGTAGAAAATCATTAAATCTTTTAATACATCCTTGTGCATACCAAATTGGTTATAAATGCCAAACTTTAATTGGAGACCAAATGCTTTGAAGAACTTTTCATAGTTTTCACGGTCTTCCTCTAACATATCTTCTAATTCTTTTTTGATTTTCTTTTCAATATTTTTGGCAATTAATTGTAATTGGCGATCATGTTGTAACATTTCACGAGAGATATTTAAAGATAAATCACTACTATCAACAAGACCTTTTACGAAACTAAAATAATCTGGAAGTAAATCTGCGCATTTATCCATAATAAGGACACCATTAGAGTATAGTTCTAATCCTTTTTCATATTCCTTGTTATAGAAATCATATGGTGCATGACTTGGAATATAAAGTAGGGTATGGTAACTAACATTTCCCTCTACAGAAGTATGAATTGTTTTCATAGCATCTTCATAATCAAAGAACTTTTCATGATAGAAATTTTGGTATTCTTCCTCTTTAATATCTTTTTTATCTTTTTTCCATAATGGGATCATACTGTTAATAGTTTCTGTTTCAATTACTTTTTCATATTCATCTTCAGATCCCTCTTTTAAATGTTCATGCTCTACTTCCATTGTGATAGGGTAGCGAATATAATCAGAGTATTTCTTGATAATCCTTTGAATAGTATAAGTGTCTAAATAGTCACTATATTTTTCTTCTTCAGAATCTTCTTTTATATTTAAAATAATAGTAGTACCATTTTCTTTTTTATCTGATTCTTCAATACTATATCCATCAGCTCCACTAGATTTCCAACAATAAGATTCCTTAGAATCAATAGACTTACTGATTACAGTGATAGAATCACTTACCATGAATGCTGAATAGAAACCGACACCAAATTGACCAATGATATTGATATCTTTTTCCTCTTTATTATTTTCTTTAAAATCTAAAGAACCACTTTTAGCAATAGTACCTAAGTTGTTTTCTAATTCTTCTTCACTCATACCACAACCATTATCAGAAATGGTTAAAGTACGATTTTCTTTGTCAATAGAAACTTCAATTTTAAATTTGTCTCTATCAACTTTTATTGCTTTATCTGTAAGAGAACGATAATATAATTTGTCAATGGCATCACTGGCATTAGATATCAACTCTCTTAAGAAAATTTCCTTATTTGTATAAATGGAATTAATCATTAAATCTAATAATTTTTTGGATTCTGCTTTAAATTGTTTTTTCTTCATAAAATCCTTCTTCCTAGTTGAATGATTCAACACTATATATATTAGCACTCCAAATAGCACTTGTCAAGAAAGAGTGCTAATAAAATATATTTTCAAAAATAAGGCTTTATGCTATAATGTTTAAAGATAGTGGTGATAACGTGTTTTTATTGATTCAAGCATTAGGATTAATCGCATTTTTATGCACAACTGTTAGTTATTGGGGAAAGGGTAAGAAACAGATTCTTGCTATCCAAATAGTAGGAGATATCTTTTATGCGACTCATTATTTTTTGTTAGGGGCTATCACTGGAGGGTTAACTCAGGTATTAGGTCTATTTAGAGAAACCTCTTTCTTTTGCGCTAAAACAAAAAAACAAGAAAAAATTATATTTGTTATTTTAGTTCCAATTTATTTATTCATTGGTTGTATGACTTCTACAACGATTATAGAAATATTTCCAATTTTAGCTTCTATTACTTATTGCTATACTTTAACGATGGCTGCTAATTATGTAGTGCTTGGTGGTTTAATAGATGCTATTTATTGGTTATTTTATGATATTATTTGTGGATCTTATACGGGAGCATTCGCCGATACTATTGTCATTGTTTCGAATACCTTATCGTTAATTCATCGTAAAAAAGAAGTGAATTATTCTAGAAAGTAAAGGAAATGTATATAATGTTTCCTTTTTGTTTACAATATGTGCTATAATACAAGTAGATGAGGTGGGTAGTATGCATTTAGAATCAAATATCATATTAGAAGATACAATTGCAAATATTTATAAGAAAATAACAGATATTCATAACACATCTTGGAGAAGTGATTTAAAAGTAGTAAAAGGAATCGATGATAATAATTTTATTGAATATAGTAAAAAAGATTATCCAACTTTTTATACAGTTTTAAAAAACGTAAAAAATAAAACTTATGAGTTGGAGTTTACAAATAATAAAGTAGAAGGACATATCCTGTATATATTAAAAAAAGAAGACAATAAAACAAATCTTTCTATTACAGTAGATTTAACTTTAGTAGATGCTAAAATTAAAATGCTAGCAAAACAAAAATTGAAAAAACAGTGGAGCAAGTTTGTCAGTGATTTATCCAAAAACTAAAAATATATTTTAGAAAAAGAGATTGTTAGAAATTTCTTTTTTTTGTTATAATGAAAGTGGTGGTAGTATGAATAAAAAAGAATTATTAAAGAAAGTAGATATTCTATATCAAATGTATAAGGAAGGTAGTCTAGGGGGAGAGCATATGCCTGAGGATGCTAATCCGAAATTATCAAAGGATTCGAAAGAAAATTATTTGTATTTTACTCTTCCTATGGCTTTAAATTATCAAAGAAATTCTTATACGTTATGGGAAAGTGCTTTACAAACTTACCAAGATGAAGAAACGAGGTTTGTTTTTTCTCCTAAAAAAGTAATAGGCTCTAGTTATGAAGAAGTACAAAAGGCTCTAGTAAAATATAGAGTAGCTCTTCAAAAAGATAAACAAACAGAAATATGGATTCATTTATGTGAGACCTTTGTAGAACTTTTTGATGGAGATATTAGAAAATTATTTGATAGTCTAGGTAATGATGTCAATAAAATTAGAGATTTTATTCAAAAAGACAACAAGAAAAAATTTCCATACTTATCAGGAACAAAAATTTGTAATTACTGGCTATATGTAATATGGCAATATACAGATAGAGACTATCCTAATCTAGAATGTTTAAATGTTGCGCCTGATACACACGTTGTAAAATCCACTTGTAAATTAGGACTCATTACGGAAGAAGAGATGGAAAGAAGCGATGTTCAACTCCTTGTTATTGATAGATGGAATGAATTATTTAAGGGAACGAAATATAGACCTATCGATATTCATACAGCTTTATGGTTATGGAGTAGAAATGGTTTCATTCCACTAGAAAATGTGTTAGAATAACTATCGGTGATGTAAATGAATTCTTTAAAACAAAAATATGAAGGTATTTTAACATTTTATAAACAATATACAAAGTTGAATGAGTTACTTAGAACCGGTTGGGTAATGCGTCATGTACCAGCTGAACGGCTAGAATCTGTTTCTGATCATACGTTACAAGTAGTCATGTTAGCGCATACTTTTGTCTATGAATTAGGGTTAACAGATATTGATATGAATAAATTAGCGCCTATGGCATTTTTACATGATTTAGCAGAAACAATAGTAGGAGATATTTCTGTTATTCATGTAAATACAGAAGAAGATAGAAAAAGAAAACATGAGGCTGAAATGTCTGCTATTAAAAATATTTTAGCCAGTCTAAGTCCAGAAGTGGCTACTTATTATTTTTCATTATGGATGGAATTTGAAGAAAAGAAAACACCAACTGCTCAGTTTTTATTTCAAGTAGATAAAGTAGACGCTGTTATGAAATCTTCTAATTATAGTGAAGAATACGGCATGCCAGAATTATTTCAAGAATTTTATCAAACAGAAGTAGATAGAAAAAGATTTGAAGATGGTCCATTAAAAGATTTTTTTGATTATTTGAAGGAAAGAGAATATGTGCCGGGTAGAGAATATATTAAAAAGCCTGAATAATTCTAAATTTAGAAGCAGTTTTTCTTTAAAGCAGAAAGACTTAGAATATATAGAAAAAAAGGGATTGAGTGAAATTAGAAAACATGCTTATGACATTTTGGAAAAAAGGCTAGTCCCAGCAGATATTCTAAATGATGGAAAACAAACACCAATGAGAGGGCATCCTGTTTTTATAGCACAGCATGCAACTGCTACTTGTTGTCGTGGTTGTTTAGAGAAGTGGCACCATATTCCAAAGGGAAGAGAAATAACTAGACAAGAATTAGACTATATTGTAGAAGTTATTATGATGTGGATAAAATTACAATTACAGAAAAAAAGTGGCTCCATTTTTTAATATTTGTGTTATAATGGATAAGTCAATGTGTGGCATTAGAAAGTGCGTAAATCCGGTTGATGGATTACGTCTTTTTTATGCATTGAAGGAGGTTTTATGAAGACATTAGATTTAGGTCATGAAAAAATCGGAAAACTATTACTAGCGTTTTCTATTCCTTGTATCGTTAGTATGTTAATCAATTCCGTTTACAATATTGTTGACCAAATATTTATAGGACAAGGGGTAGGTACCTTAGGAAATGCTGCTACGAATGTAATATTTCCATTAATCATTGTTTGTAATGCAATAGCGGGATTAATTGGAAATGGATGTGCAGCTAATTTAAGTTTACGACTAGGAGAAGGAAATATTGAAGAAGCAAAAAGAAGTATTGGTAGTTCTGTAGTAGCATTAATCTGTGTATCTATTTTAGTTGCTTTATTAGGAGAACTATTTTTACCAGTACTCGTAAATCTTTGCGGATGTACAGAAAATGTTTATCCTTATGCAATGAGTTATGGAAGAATCATTTTATTAGGTGCTCCTTTTATGATTATTTATAGTGGTTTATCCTCTATTATTAGAGCAGATGGTTCCCCAAAGTATGCAATGTTTTGTCTTATGGTAGGTGCTATTATTAACTTAATATTAGACCCAATATTTATTTTAGATTGGGGACTTGATTTAGGAGTAGCTGGAGGAGCTTGGGCTACTATTATTGGACAGGCAGTATCTTTTATAATTGCAATCTTATATTTAAGAAAAATTAAATCCGTTAAAATGGAGAAGAAAGATTATAAGATTACTCCAACATTAAAGAAAAATTTATCTCTTGGGGCATCTAGCTTTATTACACAAATGACAGTTTTATTATTATTTGTTGTAATGAATAATCTGATGACAAAATATGGGGTAGATAGTAAATTTGGTAGTGATATTCCTTTATCTGTTTATGGAATTATTTCTAAAGTAAACAGTTTATATATATCTAGTATTCTAGGAATTGCTTTAGGAGTTCAACCTATTATTGGATTTAATTATGGTGCGGGAAATTATGATAGAGTGAGAGATGCTCTAAAAAGAGTAATGATAACTGGGTTTATCATTGGACTAACATTTAATGTTCTATTTCAATTTTTTCCAGAACAAGTCATTTCTTTCTTTATTTCTGATACAGATCCTACATATGAATTATTTATGGAATTTGCAATAGATTTTTCAAAGATATTTTTAATGCTATGTGCTTTAAATGCTTTTGAAATGTGTTCTAGTATTGTGATTCAGTCTTTAGGAAATGTAAAAAAAGCAACGCTTGTTTCTTTTACAAGACAAATTATTTTATTTATACCTCTTGCACTCATTTTAACTAGTAAGATGGGGCTTTATGGAGCACTTTATGCAGGACCAATTGCGGATGCTTTATGTTTTATAGCAGTAATTTTCATCTTTGGATCTGAATATTTAAAATTAAAGAAATTAGACCGTGTTGATACTCCTCTTGTGAGGGAAAAGAAAGTTTATAAGAATAAAAATTCAAAAGTAGTAGTTACGATTGGAAGAGAGTATGGCTCTGGTGGTAGATATGTAGGAAATCTTTTATCTGATTTATTAGAAGTTCCACTTTATGACAAAGAGATGATTTATTTAACGTCTAAAGAATCAGGACTTAGTCCAAAATATATTGAAAAAAATGAGCAAAAAAAAGGAAATATAGGAGGTAACTTCTATTCTAATGATGATGAGATTTTTATTGCTGAAAGTAAGATAATAAAAAAATTAGCGAGTGATTCTTGTGTTATTGTAGGAAGATGTGCTGATTATATATTAAGAAATGAAAAAAATGTATTTAAAGTATTTTTATATAGTGATGAAAAAAATAAGATAAAACGTGCTGTTAAGTATTATGGATTAGATGAGAAAAATGCTTTAAAAGAAATTCAAAAAGTTAATCGAGAGAGAGAAAAACATTATAAGTATTACACGAATACTAATTGGCAAGATTTTTCTCATTACGATTTAGTTCTTAATGTAGATACTTTTGGAGTAGAAAAGACGGCTGAAATCATTAAAGATGCTATAGAAAAAAGAAATAAATAAGGTTAAGGTAAAACTTAACTTTTTTTTCTTTCAACCGTTATAAAAAAAGGAGATATATGATATAATTCATTATAAGAGGTGTGTAGTGTGAAGAAGAGTATTGTACCAGTTCTTACTTTATTAGTCGTGATAATAACCATTCCAATATTATTTATTGTAAATTTAAAAGAAGAGTCTACGATAGATACTGTGTTATCTAATGAATATTATTCTTATTTGCCAGTAGAGGCTAAAGACTATATAAAGGATGTTTATGAGGAAACAGGAACTATTATTTATACAGAAAAAAACAAAAAAAGGAATGTTCCTTATTTAAATCCTACTTATGTAGAATATCTTACTTTAGAAGAATCTGAAAAGCAAAATGTGGGTTTGATACCTAATCCGTATGTTTTAGAGTATATTCCTAATGAGGCTTCTTTAGAGATAGAGTTGCCATCTTCTTATGATTTAAGAAATGTTAATGGTAAAAACTTTTTAACGCCTTTAAAAAATCAAAAAAGTTTAGGAATTTGTTGGTCAATTGCTTCTCTTGAACAAGCAGAGAGCTATTTGATGGTAAAAAGTAATAAATCTTATACATCATCTTCACAAAGATTTTCTGAACGACAATTAGATTATGCTACTAGCACTAATGGAATTTTAAATTATACAAATCAATTTGGAAGAAGAAAGTTAGGTGAGGGGGGAAACTTTTCTTATGCATCTGAAATTCTTTCCTATGGTATTTCTGCTGTTGATGAAAAGGTAATGCCATTTGATGAAAGTCTAAATGCAAAACCTTTATCCGAAGTTTTGAATTATAAAAATGCAAAATATGAGGTTGATAGTACCATAGAAGTTCCTCGTATTAGTACGACTCTAATGGTTGATTCTAACTATTCTAATTGCAATGATGCATCAGATGTTAGTGCTTGTGTAAAAGAACATGAGAATACCTTAAAAGAAATGTACAGCAAAGAGATGAAGAGTAACATTATGAAATATGGTGGAGGTGTTGCTGAGACAATTTCTCCAGAGTCTGCCTGTGCTTTTCGTAATCAAGATGGAAATTATGTTATTGAGGTAGATGATACTTGTTATTCTGCTCAGGCTGGTCATGCTATGCAAGCAATTGGATGGGATGATAACTATGAATACTATTATTGTGATACTGGTAGCGCACATACTGCAACTGTAAGTGGAAGATGTAGAACGGGTACCTTGAAAAAAGGAACAGGTGCTTATATTTTAAGAAATTCATGGGGAAATGAACTTCCTTACGTCTATTTAACGTATGATTCTTTTCATGGAGGAACAAGTTCTTCTTCTATTTCTTTTATAACTTCTTTATCAGACAGTCAAAATCGTAGTTGGGATAATAACTATCCTTCTCAAGTAGATTATACTTATATTTATTACAATGTAAAAACTTCGCAGAAGTTTCAAAAAAATACACAAGGATCTGAAAAACTAGAAAAGATTAAATTTAATACAGGTGTTCAAAATGGGAACTATTTTATTTCTATTGTAGCAGATGGAAAAACTTATAGTATTTCTAATTTTGAAACTAGTTATCCTGGTATTTATACAGTAGACTTATCTGATAAGAATATTGTTATAAAGGGAGAAGAATTTAGTGTAACTATTTTAAGCACTAATAGAGCTTATTTGATTCAAAATTCAATTTCTGCTTATACATCCAATATTGATAAAACACCTATTATTGCAACAGAGGATATGACTATTAATTCTAGTGATTTCACAGTTTATTCAGAAACTAGAAATATAGCTTCTTTAGAGAAATTAAACTATACATTGTTAAAAGGAAATAAGGAATTAGAAGGATACTTAAATGTTAAGAATAATGAAGTAGCTATCAATAATGTAAATGCTAATTTAAAGTTAGCGAAATTTCTTCCAAACGGAAAATATACTTTAAGGATTAGTTATGGAGAATATTCTTATGATAGTAATTTAGTAGTAGCTAATGAAAATCAATTAGAAGGTAATGGTACTACTATTAGTCCGTATTTAATTCATAGTGAAAAAGAACTTGAGCGTATTTCTATGAATTTAGGTGCTTATTATAAATTAGAAAATGATATTGTATTATCTAAAGATTGGCTTCCAATTGGAACAGATGAATTTCCTTTTACAGGTGGCTTAGATGGTAATGGACATACAATTTCAGGATTAAAAGTAGTAGGTGATAATCTAGAAACTGTAGGACTTTTTGGAACTGTAAAAAATAGTACTCGACCTGAGATGTATATTAAAAATATTACGATAAAAGAGGCGTCTGTAACAGGAAAGAAAGAAACAGGCATTTTAATTGGAAAATTAGATGTCTCTAATTCCGCGCCAGTAACAATTAATTCTATTTATCTTATGAATGGTGAAGTTCATGGAGATATAGCAGGCTCTTTTATTGGAAGAATATCAGGAACTAATAATAATGATATAAGCATTTTTATCAATGATATTTTCTCATCGGCAACAATAACTGGCATTAGTAGTTCTGGATTAATTGGAAAAATTGATTACCAAGGAAATAATATTAGTATTTCTAATATCCAAAATGTTGGAATGACTATTAGTAAAGATAATGATTTATATACTACTCATAGTACCTCTTTTGTAGGAGAGGCTTTACCATTCTACGATATCCATAATTTTATCATTACTGGTTTTGTAAAAAATGATGATAAAATCTTTAGTTATTTAGATGGCTCAAACAGCACTATTAACGGAACTTCAGGATACTACCTTAAATCTTCAAATGATATTTATGATCAAAGTAATGTAGTAGCTAATATCATACGAGTAGATTCTAGTATTGTATTAAAAAATCAAAATAATTATAGTTCTTGGGTTAATTTTGATAAATATTGGAAGATGGAAACGATAGATGGTATTGCAAGAATCCCTGTTTTAAAAGGAGTTAATTTTGAATATACCAAAATCTCTAATGTAGAAGTGAATGTAGATGAATATGTATCTTTATCAGATTTTATTTCACCAATTACTGATGCGAGTAGATTAAAATATGAGGTAAAATCAAATGAAGAAAATATTTCTATTACATTTGATGATGATAGTAAAGAAATTAGAATAAGAGGTCTCAAATCTGGAAAAACAACTTTCCATTTGATTAGTGATTATGATGGCTTTGAGAAAGATGTTGAAGTTACTGTTAAAGGAAAGAAAAATCCTATTGTTCATTTTTATAATGGATTATATGATTATAAAGAACAGGTTACAACAATGAATACTAATTTTCAGTTAGAAGAAAATACTTTTATAAAAGAAGGATATAAATTCTCAGGATGGAATACAGATCGTAATGGAAATGGTACTCATTATTCTGATGGTGCTACGATGAATGGCTTAGAGGAAGATTTAACTTTATATGCAGAATGGACACCAATTCAATATACAGTAGTATTTCATTCTAATGATGATACTAATCATACAAAAGAGCAAGTTCTAACATATGATAAGGAAGAAAAATTACTTGCTAATACATTCTTACGTGAAGGATATGGATTTTTACGTTGGAATACTAGCTCTTATGGAATAGGAACAAACTATGCAGATGAGCAAAGTGTTTATAATTTAGCGAAACAAGATGGAGCAAAAATTCATTTGTATGCTGTTTGGAGTAATCAGTTTAATACTATTTATTTTAATGCAAATGGTGGAACTGGCACGATGAATCCATTCCAAATTTTAAAGGGTGGAAAAAATCATTTACCTAAAAATACATTTGTAAATGAAGGTTATATATTTACAGGATGGACTTTAACTTTAGATGGAACGGGGAAAACTTATCAAGATGAAGAATTAGTAGAAAGCATTCCTAATGGAACTATTCTTTATGCCCAATGGAAAAAGTCATTTCTATTTCAAATAGAAGAGTATATTTATAAAGAAGATTTAAGCCTTATCTACAATATTCCAGTTGGGATAACACAAGAAGAATTTTTAAAAAATATTTTATTAGATGATGGTTTTACTGTTCAATTAGATTTAAATGATGGTAAATTTTATACGGGAAGTAAAACGAAAATCCATTACAATAATCATTTGTATAAGGAATTATTAAATGTTGTAAGGGGTGATGTTAATGGAGATGGAAAAGTAAGCTCTGCAGATTATGTAAAGATTAGAAAACATATTATGCAAACAGATCTTATAAAGGAAAATATATATTTCTATGCTGCGGATATTAATAATGATAATAAAATATCTTCAGCAGATTATGTAAAAATTAGAAAGTATATTATGAATGGAGGAAGTTTATGAAAAAAATACAATATCTAGTAATTACTTTATTACTAACTATCTGCTTATTACCAGTTAGTGTATTAGCAGCAGGAAGTATTTCTGTCTCTACTAAAAGTATAACTGTTAAGAAGGGTTCAAAAGCAACTTTTAAAATATCTGCTAATAATTCAGCTGGAAGAGTAGAGATAACTTCCTCTAACCCTGAAGTAGCAAGTGTTTCCACCTCTAGTTTATTTTTAGATATGCAAAGTGGTTCTATTACTGTGACAGGAAATTCAGCAGGTACTGCTACAATAACTGTATTAGCAAAAGACGTTACTACTTATGATGACGAGGAGTTAAATGGAAAAACGTATACGATAAAAGTAACTGTAACTAATCCAGTATCTAATACAAATACGAATAAACCAACAAATACTAATACAAATAAGCCAACAAATAGTAATAATAATTTATCAAAGAATAATTCTTTAAAAGAAATAGCAATAGATGGTTATACTTTAGAGAAAAAGGACAGTACCCATTATACATTAACTGTTGCTAATAATGTTACCAATATCAATATAAAAGCAACTGCAGAAGATGCAAAGGCTTCTATTAGAGGGATTGGAAAAAAAGATTTAAAGGTTGGAGATAATCATTTTGAAGTAGTAGTAACTTCTGAATCAGGAGCGCAAAATAAGATTGATGTAAAAGTTACTAGGAAAGAGGACTTCTCATTAGAGGATTTAGATTCTCTTTTAGAAGATTCTAACGCTCAAGATATTTCTATTACGATTTCAAAAGATACGATTATTCCAAAAGCTACTATTGAAAAAATTAAAGAAAAAAAGAAAAAAGTAAACTTTAATTATTATAATGAGAATAAGAAATTACAATACGCATGGATTGTTGATGGTAATAAAGTAAGGGATTTTAAGGATATTTTAACTACAATTTCTTATAATCCTGAAAATAGAAAAAATATTTTAAAGGCTTCTAATTATGCTGAAGGAATTTATGCTTCTTTGAAACAAAAAGGAGATATTCCAAAAGGAATTAGGATAAAATTATTAGTAGCAGATAAATATGAAGATGGTTATATTTTAAGACTTTATCAGTATGAGGAGAGTAAATTACAATCTGTTCGTGAAGATTTAAAGGTAAAAAATGGATTTATTGAATTTGATGCAGAAAAGGGGACTGACTATTTTATTACGATGTCTTCTCTTGGCGGTATAACAGAAAAGATAGAATCTAAGGAATCATCAAAATTAAATATTTTTATGATTATTTCTATAGTAGAATTTCTTATAATTATTGTTTTAATTATTGTAGCAAGTAGAAAAAAAGAAAATTCTAAAAATACTATTTCTAAATTAAGCAATGAAGAAGACTCTGTTGATGATTTAGATGAATAAAAAAACGTTCAGAAATTTCTGAACGTTTTATAATATATCCTTTAGTTCCATTAAATTTTCTATTATATGAGTTGGTTTGTATTTCTCTTTCAAATTTTCATGAAAGCGATTAAACCAGATAGAGTCTATACCTGCGTTCATACCACCTTGTACTTCAGAGTGTAAAGAATCTCCAATAATAAGTAGTTTTTCTAAATCGTGACAGTTAATAAAATCTTCTAGTTCCTCAAAATATCTTTTATCGGGTTTTGTAACTTCATGAACTGTCATATCAGCGGAAAAGATGGTATCAATAAAATCAAGACAATCTATTTTTTTTAGTTTAGATTCTACAGCACTAGTAGGTCCGTTTGTAGCGATTACTAATCTATATTTAGAATGTAGGTATTTTAGTATCTCTTTCGCCCCCTCAACAGGAACCACTAATTCATTTAGGCTTTCTAGATATAAATCATTAATTTCAAATGCGGTTTGTAAACTAATCTCATTATTAAAATAAAGCATATACCTCATACTTCTTACATATTTTACATAATCATCATGATTACTTCTATATTCTAGAGGAACTTCTAACTTTTGATTACTAAAATCTATCCAATACTGTTTATCTAGATTGTACCACCTATTAAATCCTCCCTCTGTATATTCTTTTCCTACAAATTCTACCATTTTTTTGTATGCATATCTTACATTTTCTAAGTTATCAATTAAAGTGTCATCTAAATCTAGCAAAATGACCTCGTACTTATTCATGTTATCACCAAAAATATTATATCATAGTTTAAAAAAACTTTGAAACCATAAAAAAAACTTGGTATAATGGATAAGGAGAGTAGATGATTAAATGAAAAAGTTTGGAGATCGTAAAGACGGAAGACGTGTAAGAGATTTAACAGGAATGGCACAAATCTCTATTGATTTAAAACCAAATCGTTGTGATAGTGATGTTTATATTAACCAAAAGATGGATTTAACAGAGTTGGTAAAATATGTAAATAGGAAAAAAAGCGAAGGTATGGATTTAACCTATTTTCCAGCGTTTGTTATGGCCATTGGTAAAACTTTTTATAATCGTCCTAGATTAAATTATTTTGTTGCGAATAGACATGTTTTTGAACATAATGATGTAGTCATTTCTTTTGTAGCAAAAGTAACTTTTGAAGATAAGTCAGAACAGATGATGATTATGATTCCTATAGAACCAGAAGATACTTTAGAAACAGTTAGTAAGAAAATTAAAGACAAAGTATCTGGAATTAGAGACAAAAAGGATAAAAAAGAAGGCGCTAATAACGCCATTGATACCTTAGGGAAACTTCCTAATATCATAAGAGTACCTTTGATGGGAATATTCAAATGGTTAGATCAAAAAGGAAAACTTCCTGCTTCTTTAGTAAAGGATAATTTGTACTATAGTAGTATTATTGTATCTAATTTAGGGTCTATAAAGTGTGGAGCAATCTATCACAATATCAATGATTTTGGAACTTGCTCTTCACTAGCTACTATGGGTGAAATTAAAAAAGAGGAAATTATTACGAGTGATGGCAAAAGAGAATTAAGAGATTTATGTGAGTTTGGAATTAACTTTGATGAACGCGTTGCTGATGGATATTATTTTGCAAAATCAATAAAATATATTCAATATATCTTTGATCATCCAGAATTATTAGAAGAAAGGGCAGATACTGTTATCAACATAGAAGAAAAGCATGTTAAAGAAAAGAAAACTAGTAGAATTAACCCAAAATTAAAGGAATATGTGGAAAGAGAAATATTTCCAGAGTATGAAAAAAATGACAAAGGCCATGACATTAATCATATTGTCCAAGTATTAAAGAGAAGTTTTGCACTATCTAAACAATTAGAGGATATCAATTTAAATATGGTTTATGTAATTGCTGCTTTTCATGATATTGGACATCATATTAATATAAAAGAAGCGATAGAAGATCACCGCTCCTCTTTAGAAGGAGAACCTAGAACTATTTATGGAAAATTAATTTCTTCTGCTGATAAGACACCAGATTTAAAGACGATGGTTACAAGAACAAGGGCTTATAGTATGAAACATTTTAAAGAGATGACTGAAGATGAGATGTTTGAAAGAGAATTTAATCACTTAAATGAGAAATTTGGTAGTGAAGGATATGCAAAATGCTATATTAAAGATGAAGAATATGAAGCATTTTTAAATGATATGAAAGAAATTCTATCAGATATTGAAAAGTATAAAGAATATTATGTTGAAATAACAAAAGAATAAAGAGCTTTTATTCTTTTCTTTTGTAGTAAAATAGGTCTACTTATAGTATAATAAAGCTAATAAAGGAGGTATTTATGGATAAAAATATCTATTTTGATAATAATGCTACTACAAAATGTGATGAAAAAGTAGTAGAAGCAATGAAGGAATATTTTGAAAAAGAATATGGAAATCCTAGTAGTATTTATTCGTTTGGAAGTTCTGTAAAAGAAAAAATAGAAGAAGCTAGAAGTTTGGTTGCGAAACTATTACACGCAGAGTCTGAAGAGATTTTATTTACGAGTTGTGCTAGTGAAAGTAATGTAACAGCTATTATGAGTGCTGTTAGAAATAATCCAGATAAAAAGCATATTATTACTACTAGTATAGAACATGCTTCTATTATGGAGACAATGTCTTATTTGAGCAGTATTGGATATGAAGTTACGTATTTATCAGTTGATGAATGTGGTAGATTAGATTTAGAAGAATTGAAGAAAAGTATTAGAGAAGATACTCTATTAATTACTGTTATGTTAGCAAATAATGAAATAGGTAATATTTATCCAATAAAAGAAATTGGTAGTATTGCTCATGAGCATGGCATTTTATTTCATGTAGATGCGGTACAGGCAGTAGGCAAAATAGATATTGACGTTAATGAGTTAGGGGCAGATACTCTTACTTTAGCAGGCCATAAAATTTATGCTCCCAAAGGAGTAGGGGCTTTATACATTAGAAAAGGTATTCCTTATACACCACTTATTTTTGGACATCAAGAAGGTAGTAGAAGGGGCGGAACTGAAAATGCACCTTATATTATAGGGCTTGGAAAGGCTGTAGAACTCCTATTAGAAGATAATAATGAATATGAACGAATTAAAAAGTTAAGAGATAAGATAGAAGAAGAGATTCTTTCTTCTATAGAAGATGTACATATTTATGGAGACTTAGAAAATCGTATGCCTAATACTTCTTGTATTGCTTTTAAGGGAGTAAAGGGGGATGAATTATTATTAGTACTAGAATCCTTTGGTATTTATGTATCAACGGGCTCTGCTTGTAATGCTCAATTATCAGAACCATCTCATGTATTAGTTGCATGCCATGCAGACTTAGAAAATTATAGTCCGATTCGTATTAGTATTGGAAAATATAATACGGAAAGTGATGTGAAAGAACTAGTAGATAAACTAATTTTATCTATTAATATGTTAAGAAAGAAAAATAAATAGAAAGAAGGAAGTAAAATGATTAGTTTTGAAGAAATGTGGAAAGAATTAGAAAATTATTTAACAGTGGAAAATGCATTAGAACAAGGTTTCTCAAATGGAAAATATACGAGAATATTATCTAAGTATGCGAAAAATGTAGTTGGAATTGATACTTCAAGTGAATTTTTAGAAATGGCAAAAGAGAACTTAAAAGATTGTACTAATATTACGTTAGAGTTGATGGATGCTAAAAACATGACTTTTGCAGATAAGAGCTTTAATGTTTTATTAAATACTAGCTTTCATGAATTTGATTTAAGTCATGGTACCTATAGTATTAATTTAGAATTAAAAGAAGAAATATTAAAAGAAATGATTCGTGTAAGTGATAGAATTATCTTTGTAGAACCAACAGAAAATGCTGTAACAAATGAATTATTTACAGTATTTGATGAAAGTGAGAATCATTCTGATAGAATTTCTAAATCTAATCATTTAATTGAACAATTTATGGCTAGAAATGGTTATGAGTTAGTCCATTCTGGAAAAACTTATAATGAGGATTGTTTTGAAACATTAGAAGAGTTAGATGAAGAGATGTTAGCGTGGTGGGCAGATATTAAAATACCTTCTAGTGAAGAAGAAAAACAATCTATGATAAAGAAAATTAATGATATTCTAACACGTGCTGGTATGTTAGAAAAACTTCATGTTATTGAAGATATAGGATACCGAGTATATGAAAGAAAGGAAAATTAAGAAATGGCAGTATATGTAAATTTTAAAATTTGTGATAATGCAAGTGAATGTGGCGGGATAGAAGTCTGCCCAACAGGTGCACTTACTTGGGATGAAGAAAAAGAGACAATTAAAATTGACAATGACAAATGCATATCATGTAGAAAATGCGAAAGAGAATGTCCAATAGGAGCTATTCGTGTTGGTAAAACAGAAGAAGAGTGCAAAAAAATAGAAAAAGAAATAGAAGAAGATAAAAGAACTACGAAGGATTTATTTGTAGATCGTTATGGAGCAGCTCCACTTTCTGAATTTTTTATGATAGAATCTTCTGAAATAGAAGAGAAAGTAAGTGGAAAATCTTTAGTACTTGTAGAGTGTTATCAAGACTCTTCTATTCAGTGCTTATTAAAATCAATCCCTGTTAAAGAAATAACGAAAGAATTTCCTAGTGACACTCTTTTTTATAAAGCAGCTTTTGAAGAAGAAAAAGAAAATGAATATGATATTCAAGAATTTCCTGCTCTTCTTGTTTATAAGGATGGTTCTTTAAAAGGAAAAGTAGAAGGATATTTTGAGACGAAAGATAAAGAAGAATTTATGAATCAAGTAAATCAGATTATTGGAGGATAACATGAATGGAAAAATTGCCTTTGTAACAGGTGGTACTAGTGGTATTGGAAAAGAAATTGTTTTAGAATTGCTAGAGCGTGGTTGTAAAGTTATTACTTGTTATAGTACCAATTCAGAAAATGCTCAAAAATTGAGGGAAGAAGTAAATAGTGATGATTTACGAATCTATCAGTGTGATGTTAGTAAAGAAGAAAATGTTATTTCTGTAATAAAGAAGATAAAGGAACAGTTCGGTGCTTTAGATTACTTAGTAAATAATGCAGGAACTTTTATTGATAGTTATATTAAAGACTTTTCTATAGAAGATTTTAAAAAGGTATTAGATACCAATTTAATAGGGAAAGTAATCGTTTCAAAACATGCCTATTCTATTATGAATGAAGGAGGAAGTATTGTAAATATTTCTTCTCATTTAGGAGTAATGCCTTGTACAGAATCTGCCGCTTATTGTAGTGCAGCAGCAGCTATTATCAATTTTACCAAAGCAAGTGCTTTAGAATTTGCTGACAAAAAAATTCGAGTCAATGCGATTTGCCCAGCACTTACTCCAACTCCTTTAGCAATCAAAGGTTGGACTAAAGAAGAAATTGAAGAAAAATTAAGAGAAACACCACTTGGAAGACTGGCAACAACAGAAGATACTGCTAAATTATGTTTATTTTTACTTTCTGATGAGGCTAGTTTTATTACTGGTGAAAATATATGTATTAACGGTGGAAGAATGTAAAAAGACTACTTTTTAGTAGCCTTTTTTATTTATCAACAAACAATACTTCTAATATTTTTTGATATCTATCTTTTATTACTTCTCTAGTACGATTACTTAGTTTATTATAGTCTCTTTCTAACTTCTTTTTTATAAATTCAGTTCCTTCTTTAGTATC
Source organism: uncultured Bacilli bacterium (assembly GCA_910589375.1). Lineage (GTDB taxonomy): Bacteria > Bacillota_I > Bacilli_A > RF39 > UBA660 > UBA5578. Next base: position 162,085 of record CAJUTK010000002.1, read on the forward strand.
TAATCCTTTTTCTTTAAAAGCTAAATGAAATAGAGAAGGGATAGAGTCGAAGTGTGCTAGTACATCAGCATCAGCAACACATTCTTCTTCTATGGTATTTCTTGGTAAGTCTTTGCTTCCTCTATGATTTAATACGCAAGCTTTTACACGCTCTATTCTGTCCTTAGGGTATCCGTATTCTGTTAGTAGATCTTCAGCAATTTGCGCCCCATAGATATTGTGTTCTTCTCTAGGACCAACTTCAGATGGCATCGCAATATCATGTAAAAGGGCACCCAATTCTACAATTTCTATATCTGCATCATACTCTTTTGCTAGCATAATAGAATTTGTTACTACATATTGGATATGGTCTTCCCAAAAGTCATATCCATTTTTTTCTCTAAATGCATTTGTTCTTTTCAACAATTCTTCTTTTATTACATCGGTTATATTCATAAGTTCCTCCTTTATAGTTAAATTATACCATAAAATTTGTACTATTTCTTATTTTGTGTTAAAGTATATTTCCAGCAAAGGGGGAATTACTATGAAGATGCCTATGAGTGCATTAAATTCTATGGTGCCTAATGTAAAGGGTAAAAAAGTATCTCTTTATTATTTAAATAGTGGACTATTAGCAAAAAGATTTTTAGGATTATCAGATTATGAAAAGAGAATGAAAGTAGCGAGATATGAGTATGGAAAGAAGACGACTGGTATTACTGCTTTAAATTTACCAGTGGATATTTTAGAAACAGAAAGAGGTTTTTCAGCTTATGTGGAACCTATCATACCTGGTACTTTAGAAGGGGAACTTACTACTTTTTGTGATTATTTGAATGAACATCGTTATGATATTACGTTAGATGAGATAACGAATTATATGTTAATGGTAGCTAATGCTGTAGATGAATGTCATAAAAATGAAATTATTAATCCTGATATGTCTTCAGATGGAAATGTCTTATATCATAAAAGTGCAGGAAAAGTTTATTTAACAGATTATCAGGATATGCAAGTAGGTAATATTGAGTCTCCAGCCATTAGTGATTTTATTGCAACAGATTCTATTTTATCTTGTCCAAAGTATACCAAAGGAAATATGCATAGTAAAAATATTGATTTATATACTTTAGCAGTTCGCTATTTTTACTATGCAACAAAATTAAATATTCCAAGGGCATCTCTTTTTGGAATAAATATGAATGAGTTATTAAAAGGAAGTGGCATTGAGCACACTGAGCTTGCAGAGTGCTTAAGAAGATTACATGATCCTAATAAAGAAAATATGGATATTAGAGGACCAATAGAGGACATTAATAAACAGTATGTAATTTCAAAGTTTAGACAAGGTGAACCTAGACATTTTATTAGAAAATAAAAAAGAAAAGAAATTCTTTTCTTTTTTTGTTTTAAAACTATAATTTATTGACGTGCGAATGTATGTTTGATATACTAATAACAGTGAGAGGGTAGCTTATGAAAAAAGAAAAAGTAAAAAAAGAACGTATTGTACATTATGATTCTGCAGCGTGTTATTTAAAAGTAAGTGGAAAAATATTAATGCTTCAATATAATAAGAAATGGGGACAAGTTTATACTCCACCAGGCGGAAAATTTGAAACAGGGGAAACTCCACTCGATTGTGTCGTAAGAGAATTCAAAGAAGAGACTGGTCTTAACTTGATAGACCCAAAATTACAGGGAATTTCTTGTTGGAAAGATAGTTGTGAAGGCATTATATATATTTTTACAGCAGAAGCTTATAGTGGAGAGCTAAGAGAGTCAGAAGAAGGAAGACTATCATGGATAGAGGAAGAAAATTTAAAGGATTTACGTCAATTTTCTCAAAATCAGAAGTTTATGGATTATTTATTTCAACCAGAAATCTTTGAAGGAAAATTTGAATTGGATGAAAATTGTAATGTAGTAAAATATGAAATTAGGACTATTTAGGAGGGCGTATGCAAAAAATAATTATGCTTGGAACAGGACATGGGTTTGTATATCATTATTATAATACATGTTTTTTAATGCAAAACGATAGTGAGTATTTATTAGTAGATACAGGTGGTGGAGTTCAAATTGTAGAAAGATTGGAGCAGTTAAATATTTCTTTAACAGATGTTCATGAAATATTCATTTCTCATTCTCATACTGATCATATTTTAGGACTATTTTGGTTATTAAAAAAAATAACAGGAATGGTAAAGAAGGGGAATTATCAAGGTAAATTAAATATTTATTGTAATGATGAAGTAGGCCTTGCTATTAAAAGTATTTATCCACATTTATTTCCAAAAGCATATATGGAAATGATAGATAGCTATTTAAATATTATAGTAGTAGAAGATAATGAGACAAAGAAAATTGCGGGTAAAGAATATACTTTTTTTGATGTAAAGGCTAGAGGAAATAAACTATATGGATTTGAAACTGTTTTAGATAATGGCAAAAGATTTGTTTTCTTAGGAGATGAAACTTGTAATCCAGAAGTCTATAATAGAATAGAAAATTGTGAGTATGTTATGCATGAAGCGTTCTGCTTAGAAGATGAACAAGATATTTTTAAACCTTATGAGAAAAGGCATTCCACTGTTAAGTCAGTATGTGAAAATTTTGAAAGTTTAAATATAGAGAATCTTATTTTATTTCATACAGAAGATACACATATAGATAATAGAAAAGAATTATACTTAAGAGAGGGAAAAGAGTATTTTCATGGCAACATTATAGTTCCAGATGAATTAGAAGAGATTCTATTGGTAGAGGATGATAGAAAATGATTTATTTAAAAAAATTTACATTACTGACAGATAAGCAAGAACATGATATTGTCTTTGGTAAAGAAATTAGAAGAATATTTAATAGTTATTATCCTATTGGATTATTTTCTAGTAAAGATTTAAAAGAATTAACTTTTAGTAATATTACTATCTTTTATGGTGGTAATGGTAGTGGTAAAACTACTTTAATCAATATGATAGCGGAAAAATTAGAAGCAACTACCAAGACTAGGTTAGAAAAAGGTTCTTTTTTTGACATCTATGTGGAAGATTGTAAATATGAAATGAATTATGAAGAACCTATTGATATTAAATTAATTAGTAGCGATGATGTTTTTGATTATTTATTAGATGTACGTTCTATTAATACAAACGTCAATAGAAAAAAAGAAAAATTGAGTCGCGAGTATTTAGACCATAAATTTCATGGAAATAGCAATTTTGATAACTATGAAGAATTAAGGGAAGTTTATGATTCTAAAACAAAGAGTATGTCAAAGTTTGTTAGGGATAGACTTGGAAACAACAACATTGTAGAACAATCTAATGGAGAATCTGCCTTAATGTTTTGGGAAAGAGAAATAAAAGAAGATAGCATTTATTTATTAGATGAGCCTGAAAACAGTTTATCAGCAGAGAATCAACTCAAATTAAAAAAATTTATAGAGGATTCTGCTAGATTTTATAATTGTCAATTTATTATTTCTACGCATTCTCCATTTTTATTAAATTTATTAGAAGCTAAAATTTATGATTTAGATTCTGTTCCTGTTGTGCCTAGAAAGTGGACGGAACTGCCTAATATTAGAGCGTATTATGACTTTTTTAAAGAAAGAGAATCTGAGTTTATGGAAAGGGAAGAAAAATAGTATGGTAGCAAAAGAACAAATTTTTCCAATTGGTATTGGGACTTGGAAAATAGATTATGAAAATTTTGAAAAGGATATAGATAGTCTTTTATACTCTATTCAAAATGGACAAAATTACTTATCACTTTATATGCTTTATAATGATGGAAAAGTGGTAAGAGAAATGAGAAAATTATTAGAGAAAGTAGACCGTAGTAAATTATTTATTAATGTAAATTTAGAGCCGACAGTTACTTCCATTTCTGATATTGAAAAGCAATTAAATCAGTATTTAGAAATTTTAAATATTGAATATGTAGATAGTTTAGAACTTCATAGACCAGATTATTCTACACTCCCTTTAGTGGATGTTTATAAAGAAATCGCTAGATTAGTGAGTGTTGGAAAAGTAAGACATATTGGTATTAGTAATGCTAGTTTAGAACAATTACAAGAAGTAAATAGTGTTGTTCCTATCGATTTTTTTGAAGGTGTCTATAATTTAGAATGTAAACTTTATGAAGATAATCGCGTATTAGAGTATTGTAGGCAGAATCATATTTATTTTATGGCTTACCAAGCGCTTAGAAGAAATAGGACAGCTAAAAGAAACTATAAAGAATTAGTGGAACTTTCAGAAAAATATGGTAAGACTCAAAATCAAATTTTACTCAATTGGATAGTAAAAGAAAAGGGCATATTCCCAATTATAAAGTCTACTAATATGGAAAGAATTAAAGAAAATCTAAATGCTTTAAATTTTAATATGGAATCAGAAGATTATGAGAAATTAAATGAATTTAGAAGTAAAGAGTTTGATGAAGTAGCTATTGATTTTTTAGGAAAAGGTGGAATTACGATTGATCAGCTAGCAAATCAATTTGAGTAAGTAGGTGATGATATGAATTATAAAGGTGTTATAATAGAAGAGAGCTTGGTAGATACTTCTATCATAAAAGAATTGGTTGTTATTAGCCATGAAGTAGAACTGATTACAGAGGAAGAAGAAACTCCATGGTTAGATAGATGGACTATGGATACAGTCTTAATTCCAGAAGAAAAAATAAATGACTATACTGAAAGACTTAGCAAATTAATTGATATCAAACATTGCAGTAATTGGTATTGCGATTTTAGAAATGAAAAGTATCATTATGTAGTTTTTTCAAATAAAGTATTTTGCTTAGATAGAAAGAAAAAAGAAGATTATAAAGTAATGCAGGACTATGCTATTAGTATAGGTTTGCCAAAACATCAACTTCCAAATTTTAATGGTATGGATGACAGTCTTTTAACACGATTCTTAGTAAGCGCTAAAAAAATGACATATGCGAATGCTACTATTGAAAAAGTGAATGCTAGTAGATTAGGCTCTAACGACTATCATTATGAAGCTGAAATAGAAGGCGAAATTATGAAGTACCATGACACTTATTTTGGAACAACTAAATTTATAGGAGAAGAGGTAGTATATCGAGAAAGTGAAGTTCCAAAGTGGGGCATGAATTATTATGGTGTTACTTTAGATGAAAATGCTACAGAAGAAATGATGGATAAAGTGCTTCGTACTGCTCTTTCTAAAGTAGGAGAAGATAACACTGTTCTTCCACTTAGAGGACCAAGTCATTTTGAAAATGGAGAATATACTTATACTTTCACTTCTAATGGAACAATAGAAAATTTTACAGGTATAGAACAAGTTTTTAAAGGTGGAGAATTAATATTTGAACTTCATTGTCATGGTGGAAGTATTGAGTAATAGGGGAATTTATGAATTTTATTGGTAGTAAAGTAATAGAAACAGAAAGACTTTTATTACGTCCAACGCAAGAAACAGACTTAAAAACTTTATGGGAGATTTTGTGTATTCTAGATGTGAATAAATATTATCTAACGACTAAGATGAGTTTAGATTGGGAAGAAGAAAAAGTTTGGCAATATAAGAAATTAGAAAGAGCCCATTATCCAGATACTTTTCAGTGGAGTATTATACTAAAAGAAAACAATGAATGTATTGGACAGATTAGTGTTCATGAAGCTAGTTTAGAAGATGGAAAAACTACAGATGTTAGTATTAGAGGGATTGGATGGTTTATCAATCCTAAACATCAACATAAAGGATTAGCTACGGAATGTGCTAGTGAGATTTTAAAATACATGTTTGAAGAAGTAGGAATTCATGAAATTAAAACAGGTGCAGCTATTAAAAATATAGCTTCTTGGAAATTGATGGAAAAATTAGGATTTCAAAGAAGAAATTCTAATTATCAAATGAAATATACTTTTTTAGAAGAACCAGAAGAACTTTATTCGTATGGTATGACAAAGGAAGAATATAAAAAAAGAAACACATAGGGTATTTATGTGTTTCTTTTTAGAAATCTACTTTATATAGTATCAATAAAAAATTTATTTTTCCATTTATTTGATTTGCATCTTCTATATTTTTCTAATTCTTTAATAATATTTTTATAAATTTTCCTGAATTTCAAAAATGCCTAATTTGTGATCAAAAGGATTTTCTACAACTTCACTATGCAGACATTTTATATTTTTAGAAATAATAAAATGGTCTAATTGTTTATCTTTTCTAGTAGGACATTGGATACAATCGATACCAAGTTTCATTGTATTTGGAAATATTATAGGAATATCATCATAATTAAAATCTCCACATAGTATAACATTATTGTTTCTAAATAACTTTTCAAAAGTTTTATCAGCTTTTTGATAGATTGATAAATATTCTAATATATCTTTTTTAAAGGCATGAAAGGGAAGACAATGGCCTGTTATAATTGTTAAACTATTAATGCTTGCTATAATAAAACCTTTATCGTGAGAGTAGTAGATAGTATTTTCGTCCTTGTTATAAACAAGATGAGGATTTTCTAGTGGTAATAATTCACAGTTTGATATTTCATATTTAGAACATATAACAACTCCCATTTTTGATCCAATATTGATGTGGGAATCTGAAAGCTCATATTCTATATTATATTTTAAATTCGTATTTTCCTTAATATAACTAGCAATTGTGGGTAAAATATCTGAACTAGTAATCGCTTCTTGTAAACAAATAATATCTATTTCTTCTTTTTTGATAGTATCTATTATATACTTATAAGAATCCATTGTAAGCTTACAATCTTCGTATCGCTCATCCTCACCAATATTCCAAGTAGCTATTTTCATTTTAATACCTCCCAAATATCATTCATATTATTTATAATTTTAAATTTGCTTTCTGTATACAATTTTTTTCTATCCATTAGTAATAGGTGGAATGGATATTCACTAGCTTTTTCTAAAATATGTCTTCTATCATCTATATAGAGTGTCTCTTTTGGCTGTATATTTGTTTCTTCTAAAAACAAATCAAATAGTTTTTCTTCTTTCACTGTAGAATACATTGAAGAAATAAAGATTTCTTGAAAATAATCTTTTATGTTTTGATTCTTTAATATCCTAAGAGAAGAAGGCCATCCATTTGATACAATATATAGATTATACTTTTTAGAAAGTTCTTCTAAGTTATTTCGGACGTCTTCATAAAAGATAAATTTTTCATCATTATAGACACAATCATCTGCAATCTTATTACTAATTTCTCTATTTACAGGATAATGAATATCTTTTAAAACCTGATAATAATAGTTAGAAAACATTTTATGTTCATCTGTTTCTGTTTTTGGATCTTGTGTTTGTAATGATAGGTGTTTTTTCAAACTATCTTGTAGTTTTTCCTCATTTACCAACTCCCGATTTATAATATTCCAAAAATTAGGGGTAATAAACCAATGACCATTTTTAGGATCTGCTAAAACACCACCAATATCAAAGACAATATTTTTTATATTCATATCTTTCCATTCCTTTCAATCATATTATAACATATAATGGCAATATTTTTTTATATTTGGTATAATGAAAACGGAGTGATTATAATGGATAATATAGAAGCAGTTGTTTTTGATATGGATGGGCTAATGTTTGATACAGAAAAGCTTTGGCTTGATTCCGTTATTAAAACAAATGAGGTTTATAAATATAAAGTTCCTACTAGTTTAATAATAGAGTGTATGGGAAAAAGAAAAGATGCGATAGATGCTAAATTAAAGGAAGAAATGGGAGAAGGTTTTGATCCGGATGAGTTTAGAAGACTCAACAAAAAGTTTATGGCACAAGAAGTTTTAGAAAATGGATTGCAAATAAAAAAGGGACTAAAAGAGTTAATTTCTTTTTTGAAGTCTAAGAATATCAAGATTGCTATTGCATCTTCTTCTAGCTTTGAAAAAATTCATACTAGATTTGGGGAAGCTAATTTAGATATTAAAGTATTTGATTATATCATTGGTGGAGATATGGTTACTATTCCTAAACCCGATTCACAAATCTATTTAAAAAGTTGTGAAGTATTAAATGTAAAACCAGAAAATGCAATAGCTTTAGAAGACTCAGATTCGGGGATTAAAGCAGCAGCAAGTGCGGGCATGAAAGCAATTTTAATTCCAGATATTAAGGAACCTTCTGAGGAGACAGTTAGGCTTGCTTACAAAAAACTAGATAATTTATTAGAGGTAATAGACTTATGGAAATAATAAAAAAGGTGCTTTTAAAAGCATCTTTTTTGTTGAAATTACCATTTTTCTTTATCGATTAATTTAATAAAACCTATTTCTTTTTGGTATCCTAAACTCTCATAAAATTTTTGAGCTGAGATATTATCTTTCTCCGCAATTAGTGCAATAAAATCACATCCTAAACTTTTCGCATAATTATAGATATAGTCTAATAGGTGTGTGCCGACTTTTTGCCTTCTATAGTCTTTATGAACGCCTAAGTTCCAAACAGTTAAAAAGGGATGTAATTCTTCAACAATGTCATGGTTAATAACAATCGTTGCCATGCCTACGATTTTACCATCTAGTTTTGCAACAATATTATGATAGTCTGGATTTTGATAGATTTTATCGTATTCTGAAAGTAATTTTTGAAAGTTCGTTTTTAAATTATGATTGGTGTCATAAATAGAAACAGCTTCTTTTAAGTCTTTCTTTTCTAATTTCTCAATGATTAGATTATCCATTTCATTCCTCCTTATAAGTTTATGATTTTGTAATCAGTTTTTGTTTTGGAGGAAACTCGCAATCTTTAGAAAGAATTTCGTAAGGATGCTCTTTCCTATAAGCCTGCATTTCTTCTAAAGTCATTTCAAAAATTTCACTAGATTTATCCATATGAAGAATTCCATTTAAATGATCATATTCATGAGAGAATACAGTTGCTTCAAATCCTTCAATCGTCTTTTGATGTTTTACACCATGAATATCATAATATTCTATTTCTATGGAATAAGGTCTATCTACTATTCCAGCATAATAAACTAATTTCCCATTTTTTGTAACTTTACAACTATCACATGCCTCTAGAAATTTTGTATGTCCCTTTGATGAAATAATAGTTGGATTAATATAAAGGATACTTTCATCATATTCTTCTGCATAATTATTTTTCATATCTTGAGAAGTATTTCTAATATAAATTAATCTTTTTGGAATACCAATTTGAATAGGCGCTAATGCGAACACTATAGCTGTTCTACAGTATTTTTTCAAAGATTCAACGTATTCCATATAATTATCATTTTGAAAATCAACAGGTAAGGAAGTTTGTCTTAAATACTCTTCATCTTTTTCAATAGTCTTTCTACTTAATTCCATAAAGTCCTCCTTATTTAATTATATTTATTATATATAAATAGAGAATAAAATTCAATGCTAGTATATTTATTTTGTAAGTTTTATAGTATAATTTTAATAGTTATAAGCTTATAGAAAGGAAAGTAGTATGGAATATATAAAAAAGGAAAAAGCGGAATCCTATAGTGGAGATGGCTATTCTGGAATGGACTACCCATCTCTTGATAAAGATATTAATTTTGCCATTATTAGTATTAATTGTAGAAGTCCTAAAATAGGATATCAAGTTAATACTGATTGTAAAGAATTATTATATATTATAAAAGGTAGTGGAGTTCTTTATTTAAGGGATAGGGAAGAAGATTTCACATTTGCACAAGGAGATGTCATTTTGATTGATAAAAACGAATGGTATGCTTTTGATGGTAATTTTGAAGCAGGAGTTTCTTGCACGCCAGCATGGGTTAGTGAACAACATAAATATATGGATTAATTTTTAATAGAATAAAAGTTTTTTATGGAAGGAGGGTACATATGACTGACGGGCAATATATGGATATAGCAATAGAGATTAGTAAAAAAGCACAGTTTCCATATGGTGCTATCATAGTGAAAGATAATGAAATAATTGGTAGAAGTGATGATAAAACTCAAATGGCAGTTAGTATGTTTAATCATGCGGAATTAGAGGCAATGGAAAGTGCTTCTAAGAATAAAAGTTTGTATGGTGATTTAAAAGATGCAATTATATATACATCTTGTGAACCTTGTATGATGTGCATGGGTGCAATACTATATGAAGGAATTTCCAAAATAGTATATGCTGCTACTTTACAGGATAGCAATGATTACTATAATCCTGAGACAGTTATTCCTATAGAGGAACTAACAAAATATTCTAAAGAAAAAATAGAAATTATAAAAGAGTTACATAGAGAAAAAGCTATTGAAGTTTTAAAAGAAAGAGGTGCTTAAAAGATGAAAAATGTAATTATTACAGGAGCAGCAAATGGTGTAGGAAAAGCTGTTGCTACAATATTGAAAAATGAAAATTTAATACTAGTGGATGTGGATGCAGATTGTTTAGAAAAAACTGCTCAAGAATTAGATTCAAAGTTTTTTGTTTGTGATTTAGCTAATGCTAATGAAATTGAATATGTAATGGAGCAAATAAACAATCAATATGATAGAATTGATTGTTTAATAAACTGCGCAGGAATGTGGATTTCTGGGGATATGTCAAAATTAGAACAACCTATATTTGACGAGATGAATACATTAAGTAGAATTAAAATGGTTATTGATTCTAATATTTTTGGAACAGTAGCTATGATTAAAAGTATTTTTCCTATTATGAAAAAACAAGGTAAGGGACAAATTATAAATATTAATTCTCAAAGTGGAGTTACTTGTGAGCCACCTTTTCCAATATATAATGCAACGAAACATAGTACAAATGCTTTTAGAAAAGCAATCCAAGATGATTTAGCGAGAAATAATATAAAGATAACAGATGTGTGCCCTGGACTAATTCAAACAGATTTTTATAAAAGAGCTAATAACGAATTGCCAACAGAAGTGATGGATACTGGTTTAACTCCAGAGGAAGTAGCACAAACAGTAAAATATGTATTTGATTTGCCACATGAGATAACAATCCCAAGTATTGAGGTAAGACATATCAAGAATTACTAAAGAGGAAAACTATGTTTAAATTATAATCCTAAATATGGGAAGGATAGATATTATTTGTAAGTAAAACGGTATAGCTTAGGCTGATAACGTGAGCCCGACCACTCACAGAATACAAAATAAAAAACGTGAATAAAATTCACGCTTTAATTTTAAATGGAGTCATAGTTGAGTGGTTACACAACTTTTCTCAATTGAGAATGATATATAAATCATTCATTTGAATACATTATACACTATTTATTCTGTTTTTGCTATTTTTTTATGTTATAATAATTGTTGTTAATTGAGGTGTTTATATGGCAAAAGTATATTTTGATACAAAGAAATTTGAAAAGCAATTGAATAAACAACTTGATTCAATCGTTATGAATATCAAAAAAGAACAACAAATAAATAAAAGGAAGGAAACCAATAGTATGTTTTTAATATTAAATGCAAATGAGGAATCAATGCTAGATATTTTTTTAGAGAAATATGATTCAAATAAAAGTTATGAAATAAGTGGTAATTGTAATGAATTTCCAGATTATATGAGATTTTCAATTAAAGATACTATGAATAATTTAAAATTAAATAATATAATTTCTCATTATGACTTGTTTATTGGTGGTGGATGGAATGCTATTTTAACACCTGATTCAATTAATTATTATTCGTGGAAAGGAAGTAGAATTGAATTGTTTAATGAATTAGCAAGTTCCGATAAATCATTATTAAAAGAATTAATAAAGATTGATCAAAATGGAGAAAATATAACAGATTATTTAAAAGAAAAGATTGAAAATGATGATAAAGATGATATTAGAGGTATTATTAGTAATTTAAAAACTAATGGACTATTAAATACAAGTTGGGCTGATAATACAATTTATTTAGCCACTTTAACCCATCAAGGTAGAACTTTTTTTGAACGAGAAGAAGCATATAATAATAAGATAAAATTGCCTAACACCTCCACAACTTTTAATATTGGTACAATAAATGCCCATGATAGTAATATCTTTTTAGGTGATGTTATTAATTCTAGCGTAGTGCTTAACGATACTTTGACAAAGATTGAAAATGATATTAATCAAAATTGCGATTCACAAGAAGAAAAAGATATATTAATGGAATTACTAAATGAAGCAAAGGAAATAATTGATGATTTTAAAGAATCTAAACAAATTAGTACAAGGAAAGGATTTTTCAAAAAATTATCCAGTCATTTTGAAAAACACGGATGGTTTTATGGAGAGATGGTTGGATTATTTGGGCAAGCAATGCTCATGAAAATAAGCGGGCAAATTTAAAAAATAGGCAGTTCTAGCCTATTCTTTTCTATTCTAAATTATTTTTTATTATTTCATTAATTTTTTTTTCAGCTTTATCATAGATGTTTTTATTATTGGATGTATCTATTAATATATTTGCTATTTTTTCATAAGTTTTAGAATAAATACTTGAGTTAATATCACTAATGGCTTGAATTACTATATTTCTGAATTTTTCAATTGCTTCAATTCTTTTATTTCTATTTAGAATTGCAAAATCAACTGATTCAGTAACACTAATAGCTTGATTAATAATTTCTATATTTTCTTTTAATAGTTTTAATAATAAATCATAGTCATTCTTATTCATGATTTTATTATGAGCTACAATATTTCTCAAACCATTAATTATCTTCATAGTATTATCAATATCTTTATCAAAACCTTTATTCTTAAAAAATCTATCCCAATTGCTTTTGGGTTCAATGTTTTTTATTATATTTTTTAATTCTTCTGAATTAAGTTTAGATAAATCTTTATTTAGAATTTTTTCTTTTTCTTTTTCTTCAATGGAAGTCCAATTTTTATCAAATAGATAACTTCTTAATGTTCCTATATCTAGTGAATAAAAATAGTTTTGAATACGATATATTTCATTTCCATTTTTTATTTTTTGTTTTGTTCCATCAATCATGCTTTTAGGCGCGGTTGTTTCAAAATATAATTCTTTAAATTGTGAAGTAAATATTAAAAATAATAATTTTCTAAAACTCCTTTCAAATGTATTTAGAAATGGATATATTTTATTGCAATAATACTCCGAAACACAATCATAAGAAATTATTGTTATATAGTCACTTGTAAATTCCTTTTTTGTAAGGAAGCAATCATTGAAATTTTCAAAACATTTAATAATATTACTTTTAATATCATCAATAGTAATATCTAAGTAAAATATGTCACCAGCCTTAATAAACTTATAGTAGACATCAATTTTTTTGTCATCGATAATATGAAAAAATTTACCTCTTGTTGTTTTATTATATTTATCTAAAATCTCTTTTGATAGTTTTTCTGGATTGTCTTCTATCTCACCTAGCAGATAGCTATCAACATCAGCATTAAAAAATTTTTCAAATATGCTAGTAATAGAACTTTTAATTATTAATTTATTGTCCTGGTTTCTTTTCTTATCTTTTGAAAGAAAAATATAACTATTTATTAACTTCATAAATAATTCACCTTCAGTTTGTTATTTTATCATATATATAATTAATTTCAAAGTATTACTAAGATTGTATAAATTTTGATATAAAATATAAATTTGCGTTTTCTCATTGATGCACCTCCTTTTCTTAGGGAGATACTTCTAATTGCTTATTAATTGAATTCTTATTTTAAGTTCTTCGTCAATAGGTACTTCTTTAGTCGTAATATTCAACATAAGCAATCCATCCTTTTTTTGAACGGATGATTTATATACACAAAAAAATCTATCTTTCGATAGAATTTATATATCAAACTCAGAAAAGTTCTAAGCAAATTCCCTAATGGAGCCATAGTTTGTTAGGTTCTGAACATTTAACAAATATAAAATTCATAATTACTTGATAAATTAATTTTATCTTATATATATGAAAAAGTAAAGAGAAATGGTATAATAAACGGCAAGAGGTGACATTATGGATACTCAATTAGAAATACAATTTGAAGAAAATTTTTTGTATAGAAATAATAGAAATATAACAACTAGGTTCGATATTGCTTTGACAGAATTAATTGCCAATGCATGGGATGCTGGTGCTACTAAAGTAGATATAAATATTCCAAATGATTATCACGAAGAATTAACTATTGAAGATAACGGTACTGGAATGAGTTTAGAAGAAATAAAGAAAAGATGGTTGACTCTTGGATATAATAGATTAAAACATCAAGGTATAGATGTTATATTTCCAGAAGATGTCAAAGATAAAAAAAGAATTGCTTATGGGCATAATGGTATTGGTAGACATAGTATGTTTTGTTTCAATAATAACTATCAACTTGAAACATGGAAAAATAATCAATGTACTAAATGTGATGTCGCGCTTTCAGACGGAGACAGTGCTTTTAAGTTAACTAATGTAGAGGAAAGTCAAAAATTTGGTCACGGTACTAAGTTAAGTGTTTTTGTAACTCAAAATTTACCAAATATTAATGATTGCAAGCAAATTTTATCTGCCAGATATTTATATGACCCAGAATTTGAGATTTGTATTAATGGTGATATTGTACAATTGGATGATCATAAAGGTCTTATTAATAAAGAAACAGTAGAAATAGATGGAATAAAATTAGAAATGTATGTAATAAACTCTCATGTAAGTGGATCTAAATCTGTTTATCATGGTATTGCTTTTTGGGTTGGAAATAGATTAGTAGGGAGTCCTTCTTGGGAACTTGGCGACAGAATGATAAGAGATGGACGTACAAGACTTGCAAAAACTCATACTGTTATTGTCAAAAGTGATGATTTGATTGATGAAGTACAACCAGATTGGACAGGATTTTATGATTCTGAATTAATGAAAAAGGTTTATGATGCTGTTGCAGAATATGTTAACAAAATTATTAGACAGATTTTTAGTTCCAAGATTGAAGAAACTAAAACAGAGACAGTTAGAGCTAATAGAAATGATATAGAAGCACTTTCACCATATTCACAATATGAAATAGCTAACTTTGTTGATAATTTGGTGGAATCTCAACCCGAAATATCACAAGAAAATTTAAACAATGCTGTGGGTGCTCTTATAAACATTGAAAAATCTAAAAGTGGAAAAAGTTTATTGGAAAAATTATCTAGTTATTCGGAGGAAGATATTGAATCATTAAATAAACTGTTAGATAATTGGGATATAAAAGATATTTTAAAGACAATTGATGAAATAGATAATAGAATTTTAGTAATAGAAGCAATTAGTAGACTATGTAGTCAAAAGGATACAGATGAGTTACATACCCTTCATCCTCTAATTGCTCAAGCTAGGTGGTTGTTTGGTCCAGAATACGACTCTGAAATGTATGTTTCTAATCGTACTTTGAAAACTATAGTAAGAGATTTATTAAAAGGAAAAGGATATAAAGAACTTTTAGAAGAAAATAGAAGACCAGATTTAATATTTTTCGATATGTCTACCATAGTTCCATTTTATTTTGAAGATTTTAATGAAAAAACTAATCTTCAAGAAGTAAAAAAAATATTAATAATTGAGTTAAAAAAAGGTGGATATAAAATTGGAGAAGAAGAGATGAATCAGGCAAAATCTTATGCAAATGCTTTAAAATACTCTGAATCATTTACTGGAGATTATAAAATAATATCTTATGTTGTAGGAGATACTGTTGAATCTAAAATGGATTCTTATATTGAATCATCTAATATTTATATAACCGCATGTACTTATAATCAATTAGTATCAACAGCTAATAGGAGAATGTTTTCTTTAAGAAAGCACTTGAAGGAAAGATATGATAATATGGAAACTGAGAATATAGTAAATAAGGTTTTAAAAGAACCAAAACAAGGAGCATTAGAATTTGATAAATAAATCTTTAATGCAATTATGTAGAAAACCTATAAATATAATAGGTTCTTTTATATTACTATTTTATTATGCTTAATCTTTTTTGCTCTTTGAAGTGCTAACTTGTAGTTTTCTAGTTCTTTTAAATAAGATTTTCTAAAATATTTTTCATTAAGCCATTTAACACCTTCAGATTTTACATAAACTTTTCCATCCTTAGTGTATTTTAAAGGATAAGAAAAGTGTTGTTGCATTCGATAAGTTGCTACTCCGATAGAATTTTTACTTTTTCCAAAATATTCTCTTAAATCGTATAGTGAAATATCTTCGTAATGTATTTCACTATGCTCTAGTTTAAATTCTTGTTCAAGTCTTAATATTTGTTTTTCAAAGAATGCTATTTCTAAATCTAAATAATAACCATTCTTATTAAAATAAACTTCTTCTAAATATTCCACCAATTCAAGATTTAAGTAAAGACAAATTTGATCGTTTATGGGATGTCTTAGGTAAGTCCAATCTTCAAGCGGATGTCGTTTATAAATCTTCTTAATTATTTTCTTTAAATCATCATAAGTTAAGTTATATTTTTTTTAGGTATAGTAATTATCTTGCCATTTAAATTCCATTTATTTTCTCTTTTCTTTTGACTTTAAGACTTTGAGGTTACTTAATATATAAAAACAAACTATCAAGCATGGTGTCTACACACCCATTTTCTTGTTAGGGGACACCCCTAAGACCCGTTAAAATTAGTCTCCGACGGATCAATTTTTTTCATAAAATTGATAAATATTTTAATTATTTTTTATATATTTATTACTTATTTCTTCTGACATTTCAAACATTTTTTGAATATCTTTTTTAAAATTTTTATTCTTTAATAATATTTCTAATATAAGAAAACTTGATATATCTTTTGCGTTTTCTTTAAAATACTCTAATACTTGTGGTACGACTATTTCAAAGAAATAATTGATAATCTTCACCTCCTTTCGAGCAACAAAAAAGAGCAATTTCTTGCTCAAGTTACAATATTTGAAATTTTTAGCAATTAGATTTTATTATATTCAATCAAAGTTTCTTTTAGCCAATTATATACTCTTTCAGTAGAAGAAATACTTACCTGCTCATTAATAGAATGACAATTATCTATAGTAGGGGCAATTGTACATATATCTAAATCAGCAATATTTTTTGATAAAATTCCACCTTCCATACAAGCATGAACTTTTTTAATAGTTGTTTCTTTTTTATATAATTTTTTGTAAGTATCTTCTAAAAATTTTCTTATCATTGAATTTTCCTTAAATGGAAAAAATGGTTTCTTTGCATCAATAATCATTTCAAATCCATATTGTTTGGTTAGTAATTCTAATTCGTTTAATTGCATTTCTTCTTTTGTTAAATCAGAACTTCTAATGCTATATTTTATTTCAATAATGTTGTTTAAAATAGATATTTTACCAATATTTGTTGATAATAAAGGGAAGTTGTCATCTTGATAAGTTTCTAATAATCCATATTTTATTTTAGATATAAATTCAACTATATCTTTACTTTCTTTAATAGAATTTAAAGAATCACTTTTTTCTAAATTTAATATTATATTAGAATCTTCGTAACTCAATTTTAATTCAATATTATCTAATTTTCTTTGTAATAATTCTATATTTTCATTAGAAGTAAATATAACATAACCTTCACTAGGGATAACATTATCTCGTTTACCAAATTGAATATCTACTATTTCTTTATAATCTAATTCATTTAATAATTTTATAGCCAATTTTATTGCATTACATCTATTTTTATCAATATCATCGCCAGAATGTCCACCTTTTAAACCACTAATTGATAATTTATAGGCGTTACAATTTGCAGTTTCATAATTAATTTTTTTATTTAATGTTATAGAGCACATACCTGCACTTGATGCCTCAATATCTGCTTCTTTTATTCCGTCTAAACTAATTAGAGTTTTGCCAGTTAATAAAGAGTAATCAAAGTTACTTGCTCCTAACATAGTTGTTTCTTCTTGTGTAGTGATTATTACTTCAATATTTGGCATATTTTCTTTTTCTTGTAAAATTGCAAGAATAATTGCAATTCCAATACCATCATCTGCCCCTAATGAAGTGTTTTTTGATTTATAATAATCTCCATCAATATAAAAAGGGATTCCTTTGTTATCAAAATCATAATCATCTGTTGATACACAAACCATATCTGAATGTGCCTGTAAAATAATAGTTTTATTAGAATTATTATCCTTTTTTAAGAATACTGTATTATATTTTCCTAAGTTATATTCAATATTGTTTTCTTTGGCATAATTAATTAAATAATTAGCTATTTTATCTTCTTTTCCAGATTCTCTTGGAATCTTCATAATTTCTTCAAAATATTCTAAAGTGCTTTTCATTAATTTACCTCCTTTGCTAAATTTTCTAAAATTTCTACATTTTTTAGCTTTAATAAATACTTACTCGGTAATGAAAGTTTTGACTTCTGTAACCCACTTCCACAGATAATTCTATCTACTTCCATTACCTTAGGATCAATAAAAATATTCCATTCTTGCGGCAATTCAATAGGATTTATACTACCATATTCCATTTTTGTTTATTCTAATACATATTCCAGTGGTGCAACAGATACCATTCTTGAATTAGTATATTTTCTTACTGTAGATGGCATATTATATTTGAATCCTGTTGGTACAAGAAGAGCAACATAACTCTTATTTTCACTTCTTTTACATTCACAAATTAAACAATTTATTCCAGTTTTTATATCAATATTATAATGTTCACATAGCTTAATGCCATCCATATACTCTGGATTTATTTCAGCTACCAAAATATTTTTTTGTTCTTCTTTTGAAAATAAATTGCTTATAGAGTTATAAGTAGTTTCCGCAATTAAATTTTTGTTCTCTTCAATATCTTTAAAATTCAAATTATTATCCATATTTAAAATCCTTTCATTTAATAAGTTTACAACTAACATAATTATACACTATTTATACATTTATTGATAGTAAGGTTAGTGATTCTTTTTCAAGTTTATGTTTTTTCTTATTAGGGACTATTTGTAGAATATTATTATTTTTAATGTCATCAATACTTAATAATTCTTTATCAATAGTCGTAGAATTAATATTATAAAATTCACTTAAAGATTTTATATAATCATTGATTTGTTCTTTTGTTTTTTCATTAGATAAAATAATATCTTGTTCGTCGAGATTTACAATTATCTCAAAGCAATCTTTACGAAATAGGTAACCAAAATTTTCTAATTCTTTACTATTAATATTTATGTTTTTAATTATGATTTCATCTTTTTCTTTATTAACTTCAATAGTATCAATGTATTTGTTGATAAGCTCATGTTTTTGTTCTTTGGTTAGTTTGTTCCATAAACCATTCTTTCTAACATAGTAAGATTTATATTTTAATTTCTCTATTTCTTTTAGAGTACTAACTAATCTTATATCATTTCGGTGGTCTAAGTTTTTATTAGAAAATTGTAAATCTTTTAATTTAAATTCAATATCTTGTTTTTGATTAGTTATATTATCTAATTCATCTTGAAATATTTTAAGTTCAATATTTTCTTTAACAAATGCCGTTTTAATTCGTTGCTCCTGAGCATTTAATTCTTTTAACATTTTGTTATATCTCTTCATTTCACTTTCAATATTTTGGTTTAAAAATGGTTTAAAAGTATTATCAATAAGCAGAAAATAATCTAGCATATCGTTTAGAAATAGCATAATTTTATCTTCTAATTTATTTTCGCTGATTGTCATTCCACAGTTATTGCATTGATAATAAATATACTTTCTTTTACTCTTAGAAGAACAAGAAGCACCTCCCATAATTTTATGACAATGGGAACAAACAACACTTTGCATGAAGATATAAGTATATTTTCGCTTATAATTTTTTTGATTCTTTTCTTTTTGTTTTTGAACTATTTCAAATGTTTTCTTATCAATAATGGCAGGGCATACATCTTCAAATAGGATTGTTTCTTCATCTTTAATTCGCTTCTTATGTTGATATGATCCTATATAAATATAATTAGATAACATATTATCAATAGTTATTGTTCGCCAATTTTTATTTAATACTTTTTCTTCATTAAAGGTTTTAACAATAGAGCAAACTGAACTTCCTTTTACATATAAATCAAAGATTCTTTTAACAACTTCACTTTCTAAATCATTAATAATAAGTTCTTTGTTTATCTTGTCATATCCTAAGGGTGCTTTTCCACTAAAATGACCTTTTTTTACCGCACCAGTTAAGCCAAATTTAGTTCTTTCACTTGTTCTTTCTATTTCTAATTGAGCAAGTATTGTAAGCATTCTAATAAAGAATTTACAATTAGCAGTTTCAGTATTAATTTCTTCTGCTACACTTTCTAAACTACAATGATATTCTTCAAGCAGGGAACATATTGTTTCTAAATCTTTGATAGAACGAGTGTCTATCCAGTTTGTAAACAATGATTTTGTTTATTTTGCCATCTTTCCTATCTTGAATCATTTCTTGGAACTTTGGTCGATTCGTATTTTTAGCAGATACACCTTCTTCACGATAGAGTTTATAAATCTCATAATCCTTAAAATCACATAGTTTTCGTAGTTTATCTTCTTGTTCATCTAAACTATGTCCAAATCTACTTTGATCCTCTGTTGAAACACGAGGATATAAGCCAACTACAATTTTTTCGTTTTTCATTCCATTCTCCTTTCTTATTTTTAACACGAAAAAACACAAGAGAATTTCCCTTGTGCATTAAAGATAAGACCTAATTTTTACTACTATACCATAATACCACATTTTAAGCGGAAGGTAAACGGAAACTGAAAACAAATTTATACCTATTTTGCCCAGTATTTATAAGGACTTGCAGAAATTTTAAAAAATTTATTTTTCTAGCATTTTCAAAATCAAAAATTTTATTGTATCTATAGTTACATTTTGCATGTTTGTTTTATCATAAAGAGTAGGATTATTTTCATAATTAATCAATGCAAAATAACTATCATTATTACTTATAATTATTTGATGTGGTTCATGTATAGTTAAATTTGTATTTTCAAAATGAATATATTTACCACCAATAAAATCAATATGTAGCTTTGAAATATCTTTTAACTTTAAAATCTTATCTTTAATAGAAGAGGGAAACTCTAATTGTTTTATGGATACTTTCATGAGCCAACCTCCTTCCAAGCATGAAAAAAGTCCATAATATCAAATATTATGAACTTTTTCTATCTAACCGAACTCTTTAAGTGTTCGGGTAATTCCAACAATGGAGCGGGTGATGGGAATCGGACCCACGTTATCAGCTTGGAAGGCTGGAGTTCTACCATTGAACTACACCCGCATCAGACATTTCTAATTATACGTATTATTTTTTATTTTGTCAATACCAAAATAAAAAAATTTGACTGTATCTAAAAATGTGCTATAATACAATGGATTTTGAAGGGGAGATGCGGTGTGAAGATTACATCTAGTATTAATTATGAAGATGCAAAAAAAGAATTTGAAGATACATTAGAATTTTATGGTAGAACTCCAGCCCATACTCTTTATGGTTCCTTAGATGATGCCAAAATGCATTATGCTAAGGCTCATCCAGCTTTATTTAGTAATGAAAATAATGGCTACTTGAAAGCAGAAGGAATCCCAAATGGGGCTAGCGTGTTTACAATAGCAGCTTCTTATGATACAGCACTAGATTTAGTTGGTCTTGGAGCAAGGGACATCTATAGTATTGATATTAACGCTAAACAGTTCTTTATAGACTGTTTAAAAATATGGTCTGCTTATTATTTAACATTTGATGAATTTTATTGGTTTTTAATTTATCCATTATCAGATAAATTTTTAAGTGAAAAGACAATGGACTATATTTTATCAAAAGTCCCTGAGTCACCAGCGCATATGTATTGGTATTTAATCTATAATAAGGGTGGAAGAGACTTATTACAAGAATGGGTTTTATTAGATGAGCATAATTTTAAAAAGCATCAGTCTATGAGAGTTACTCCTTATTTGTATGTGAAGTCTAAAGAATTTTATGAAAAAGTTAGAGAAGGACTAGAGAGTGCTTACTTTCGTTTTGAAACAAGTGATGCCATGAATATAGGTAGTTTAAATTTACCAGATAATATTTTTGATTGTGCTTTACTTTCTAATATTCATAATTTTATAGAGCCTAGTGAATTTTATAAAGTAGTAACTGAAAAAATTATGCCTTTATTAAAAGAATCAGGATGGCTTTCTTATTATGAAATTGAAAGAAAGCCTGAGTGGTTTTCAATGTTAAAGAAGGGAGAAACTCCTAAAATTACGAAAGATGATTTTTTAGGAAATCCAGATAATGGCGGATATCAATTGTTGCTTTCTTTGGAATTATATAAAATGTTTGTTTCAGGAAACTTTGATTCTACTATATATTCTTTATCAACAGGTGGAGGATTTAAAAGAATAAAAACAGATAGAGATTGTGCGATAGTTATTCATAAATAGTTCTAATTTTTTATTTCATTCATATGTTTAATTGTAGAAAGGAATGAAATATTATTTATGGAAACACTTAAAGTAGGGACAAAATCAAATCCCAATTCAGTGGCAGGCGCACTTGCAAATGTCTTTAGAGAAAAGGGAGAAGTAGAAATCCAAGCGATTGGTGCTGGAGCTTTAAATCAAGCGATAAAGGCAATTGCCATTGCAAGAGGATTTGTAGCTCCTTCTGGAAAAAATTTGGTTTGTATTCCAGCTTTCACTGATATTCAAATAGATGGTGAAGAAAGGACAGCTATTAAACTAATCGTAGAAGCTAGATAAGCTTCTTTTTTTGTGAATTGACATTCAAAATTGAAAGTGCTAGTATATAAATTCAGAGGGGATTAAGTTGGAAAGAAACTTAAAAGAATTTAAATGTGTTTTGGAAAACAAAATAAAAAATAGTAATAAAGTATTCATTGCACCTCACTCTAATGTGGACTTTGATGCTATAGGAGCAGCTATTGGAATGGCAGAAATTTGCAAATCTTTTGGTAAGGCTGTTGTTTTAATAGTAGACGATAGAATTTTTACAATGACAGCAGGCATAAGGAGTATATATGAACCTGCTTTAGAAATGTATACAGTTTTAAAATCAAGTGAAATTAGTAAATGTAGAACAGAAGATGATTTGTTAATTACAGTGGATGTTAATAAAACAAACTTGATTCCTGCTGATTTAAAAGATCAATTATCTACATTTTCACATATTGTTATCTTAGATCATCACAAAGAGGATGAAAATACTATTTCAACAGACTCTAAGTTTATAGATATTACATCATCTAGTACATGTGAGATGATTACTAGGTTATTTCGCTTATTTAATTTGCCAATCAATCAAGTTTTAGCGAAAACGTTTTTAGCTGGAATCTTCCTAGATACTAATAAATTACAGAAGAATGCTTCTAAAGGCACTTTAGAGATTGCTGCAAAATTAATTAGTAGAGGTGTCTCTATTCAAGATGTAAATGACCTATTTGTAGAGGATTTTGAAAATGATAGAAAAGTTCAACATTTAATAGATGGAACAGAGTTTATTCCTTATTCTATTCATAATGTAGCAATTATTATCAGTAAGCAAAATCCATATACTTTTTATACGCAAGTAGAGTTAGCAAAAGCGGCAGATTATTTGTTGCAATATAAAGTAGATGCATCTTTTGCAATTGGAAGAATTGGAGAAGACCAAATAGGAATTAGTGCTCGTTCTTTAGGAGGTATGGACATTGCTGCTATCATGCATGAATTTAATGGTGGTGGAAATGAACATTCAGCAGCCGCTAAAGTTTTTGGTACAACAGATGTAAAATTAGTAAGAGCGCAATTATTAAAGTTGATTTGTAGAGATGATTACTATACTGTCACAGGATCACTTCTAGATACAGAAGTTCAAAATCAAAAAAATACTGTAAATGGAGAAAATGATGCAGAAAAGAAAAAAGTATTGAGTTAAGAGAAAGTAGGAGAATAAAATGGAAGCCAATTTGAAAAGAGGAATTATTTTAGATCATTATCAAAATCCAAGAAATAAGGGGTTAGTAGAGGATAGTAGCTATCATTATGCAGATATGAATAATGAATCTTGTATTGATGAAGTAAAAGTACAGATGAAAATAGAAGATGGAAAGATATTGGATATTCATTTTGATGGGGAAGCATGTGCTATTTGTACAAGTTCTTCCTCTATTATGGTAGAAACATTAACTGGTAAAACAGTAGAGGAAGCTATTTGTATTTTGAAAAATTATGCTAATATGATTGATGAGAAAGAGTATGATGAAGAGATATTAGAACAAGCTATTGTTTATGATGATGTTTATAAGCAACCAAACAGAAAAAAGTGTGCGTTGTTGCCTTGGTGGGGAGTAGAAAAGATATTAGGGGAGTTAGAACAAAATGGAACCAGTCATTAATTTGATGGTTGCAAGAGTGGTACAGTTTTCAGATACTCACTATGACAAATCAGGTATGTTTTTAGAATTTCTAGTAGACGAACTTAGGCCTGTTATTGTAGAAGGAAATGTTGTTATAGATATTTTTTCTCATCAAATTTTTGATAGAGTGCCTATGATAGATGGAATTATCCCATTAGATACATTGTCTAGGCTTAGTAGAGAAGAATTATTTGCTTATACCGTTCATTCTGCCACTTTCCCTGATCAATATTTACCTATTTTTTTAGAAAAAGCATTGGAAACTTATCGTTGGTATCATGAACAATATTTAAATTCAGGAGAAAGTAGTCCAGCGAGTAATGTCATTTCTTTTGAAAAAGCAAAGAAAAAATTGTTAGAAAAAAAGCGATATAAAAAAGAAAATCAAAAAAAAGAGTGATTTTCTTTTTCTTTCTTCTTTTTTCTAGTATAATGGAAATAGGTGATTTTATGGAAATCAAAGGACTTGATGAAGAAAAAGTAATAGAAATATCTAGATTGAAAAATGAACCAGAGTGGATGTGTAATTTTAGATTAAAAGCTTATCAAAAATTTATAGAATCACCACAACCTACTTTTGGTCCAGAATTAAAAATAGATTTTGATACGATTACTTATTATAAAACAAGAGCCTCTTCTAAAGTGGAAAAAAGTTGGGATGATGTGCCAGAAAATGTTAGAGAAACTTTTGATAAATTAGGTCTTCCAGAGGCTGAAAAAAAGTATTTAGCAGGAATTGGTGCACAGTATGAAAGTGAAGTTGTCTACCATAATATGATTGAAGAATTAGAAGAGAAGAATATTCTTTTTTGTGATACAGACACTGCATTAAAAAAATATCCTGAATTATTTGAAAAATATTTTAATCATTTAGTAAATGTAAATGAAAATAAATATACTGCTTTAAATGGTGCTGTATGGAGTGGTGGAACTTTTATTTATGTTCCTCCTTATACAAAAATTGATAGACCTCTACAAAGTTATTTCCGTTTAAATAGCGCTAATATGGGGCAGTTTGAAAGAACTCTTATTATTGTAGATGAAGGAGCAGAATTACATTATATGGAAGGATGTACAGCTCCTACTTATTCTTCTGATTCTCTTCATGCTGCTGTTGTTGAAATATTTGTTGGTAAAAACGCAAAATGTAGATATACCACTATTCAAAATTGGTCTAGTGATGTATATAACTTAGTAACCAAAAGAGCAAAAGTAGAAGAAAATGGACTGATGGAGTGGATTGATGGAAATATTGGTTCTAAAGCTAATATGAAATATCCAGGATGCATTTTAGTAGGACCATATGCGAAGGGGAGATGCATTTCTATTGCAGTTGCTTCTAAGGGACAAATTCAAGATGCAGGTTCTCGTATGATTCATTTAGCTCCATATACAACTAGTGATATTATTAGTAAATCTATAGCTGCTAATGGCGGTGAATCTAACTATCGTGGTACTGTTAGAATTATGAAAGAAGCCCATCACTCTCAAGCTATGATAAAATGTGATACTATTATTTTAGATGAGGAGTCTAAGAGTGATACTATTCCTAAAAATATAGTAGATAATAATTCTTCTCAGTTAAATCATGAAGCAACCGTTGCTAAAATTAGTAAAGAAAAACTCTTTTATTTAATGAGTAGAGGAATTTCTGAGGAACGTGCAAAAGAATTAATTATTATGGGATTTATTGACCGTTTCCGTGAGGAACTTCCAATGGAATATGCTGTAGAGCTTAATGCTTTACTTAAAAATTACTTTTAACATCTTTATGATGTTTTTTTTGTTTGATAAGCCCAATTATTCTAGAATTTAAATTTGTAACTTTATTATTAAAAACGGAATAAAAATTTACTTTAATTTATCAATTTTAGAATGTTTTATTAATTATTCTCTTGTAGTATGATGCTATCTGAAAGGAGGAGAAAATGTGCTAAATCAAGCGGTATTAGTCGGTAGAATTGTTCAAACCCCAGAACTAAGAGAAACTGAAAATGGTAAAAAGTTAGCTCGTATGACACTGGCAGTTCCAAGATCTTTTAAAAATTCTAATGGAGAATATGAAACAGATTTTATATCTTGTGTAATGTGGAAAGGAGTTGCTGAAAGCACTGTGGAATATTGTCAAACAGGAGATTTAGTAGGAATTAAAGGCAGAATTCAAAGCAGAAAAATTGAAACAGATGAAGAACATAAACGTCAGTTAGTAGAAGTAGTTGCAGAAAAAGTTACATTTTTATCTAACAAGCAAAAAAATGAAGCAGAGTAATCTGCTTTTCTTATTTACTGTTGAATTTCTCTGTCTTTCTTTTTCTAGCCCTTTATGATACAATGTATATGGTGATAATATGACAATTATAGAGATAATAGAAAAGAAAAAAAATAATTTGATTTTATCAAAAGAAGAAATAGATTTTTTTATTTCGGGAATGCTAAAAGGAGAAATAGCTGATTATCAGATTAGTTCTCTTTTAATGGCTATTGTTCTTAATGGTATGAATGAAGAGGAAACTTTTTATTTAACGGATGCTATGATTCGAAGCGGTGAGACAATTGATTTAAGTTCAATTGAAGGTATAAAAGTAGATAAGCATTCTACTGGTGGAGTGGGAGATAAAGTTACTTTGATATTAGCACCATTACTTGCTTCTTTTGGATTAAAGGTAGCAAAGATGAGTGGTAGGGGATTGGGCCATACTGGCGGTACCGCTGACAAATTAGAATCTATTCCAGGATATCGGTTAGAACTTTCTCAAGAAGAGTTTATCAATCAAGTAAATGAAATTGGGGTATCAGTTATTAGTCAGTCTGGAAATTTAGTTCCTGCTGATAAAAAATTATATGCTTTAAGGGATGTTACAGGAACAGTAGACTCTATTCCCTTAATAGCATCTAGTATTATGTCTAAAAAAATTGCGAGTGGTGCAGATGTTATTTTTATTGATGTTAAGGTAGGGAATGGCGCCCTTATGAAAAAAATAGAAGATGCTAGAAAATTAGCTAATACTATGATTCATATTGGAAATCGTTATCATAAAAAGACAATTTGCATCTTAACAAATATGGAAGAGCCATTAGGTTATGCTATTGGTAATGCATTAGAAGTTCAGGAATCTATTAGTGCTTTAAAAGGAATGGGACCAGAAGATGTAATGGAACTTATTATTAAGACAACTGGATTAATTGTAAGTTCTGTAAGTGACCTATCTTTAGAGGAGGCAGAACAACAGTGTTTTAAAAAGTTTAATACTGGTCAGGCTTTTGAAAAGTTTAGACAAATGGTATCTTTTCAAGGAGGAGACTTAGAAAAGTTAGAAATATCTAATCGTATTTTTTCAGTTAGAAGTGCTAAGTCTGGATATATTTCTCATATTGATGCATTGGGGCTTGGAGAGATAGCTAGAAAAATAGGTGCTGGAAGGTTAAAAAAGGAAGATCAAATTCATTATCAAGTGGGCTTAGTATTAACACATAAAGTAGGAGATTTTATTGAAGTAAATGAAGAACTTCTAAAGATATATTTAGATGATAAAGATGTAAAAGTGAATGAAATTTTAGAATGCTTTACTATTCAAGAGGATGAAGTAGAAAAGCAACCACTAATATATGAAATAATTAAGTGATGTAAAGTTTTGTCAATTTTTTGTAAATTCATTGCAGTTTTGTAGTAGATGATATATTCTAATAATAAGGGAGAGTGAGATTATGATATATCCATCTATTGATAAATTATTAGCAAAAGTAGGGTCTAAATATTTATTAGTAAATATAGTTTCTAAAAGAGCAAAAGAAATGGATGAAAAAGAGTATTATCAAATGAAGGAAACAGAATATGTTTCTAAGAAATCAATTGGACGTTCTTTAGAAGAAATTTCAAAAGATTTAATTCATGTAATTGAAAAGTAGAAGAGGGATGGTATGAAAAAAATAAAAGAAGCATTTTCAAAATTATGGGGAATTGTTACTAACCCTATGGTTCGTATTTTACCAGGTCAGATAGCATTCTTTTTGGTTTTGTCAATTTTTCCAATTTTAATTTTAGTGGGATTAATTGCTTCTTTTTTTTCAATATCAATGGATACTGTGGTGAATGCGATTAATGATGCCTTACCATTAGAGGTAGTCAATTTAATGGTTCCTCTTTTAGAGGGAAAAGGATTCGATACTAATGTAGGTATTTCAATGATTACAGGTTTTATTATTGCAAGTAATGGAGCCCATTCTATCATTTTGGCATCTAATGCTCTTTATGGATTTCCACATTCTGATTTGATAAAGAGAAGGATTAAATCAATATTTATTATTATATTAATGATTGTGTTATTTGTTTTTACACTATTAGTATTAGCCTTTGGAGATATTATTTTAAAGGAAATTTTAGCATTAATTAGTTCGGATTCTATTACCAACATTATTTATCAAAGTTTCTTATATCTTAGATGGCCATTTGCTATGCTAATTATGTTTATTAATATAAAACTCATTTATACGATGGCTCCAGATTGGAAAATATATAGTAGATATACTACAAAAGGGGCATCTTTTACAACAATTGGTTGGGTTTTAGCAACTATGATTTATGCTTACTATGCAAGCCACTTTTCAAATTATGACTTGTTTTATGGTGGTCTTTCTAATATCGTAATATTGATGATTTGGATTTATGCTTTATCGTATATTTTGGTAGTAGGTATTGCTATTAATGTAAATGAATATCAAAATGAAGATAAAGAGAATAAATAAGTTATTCTCTTTTATTCTATTGGAGGAATTATGAAAAATATATTTTTGGAAGAGATGAGTCAAGAGGAATTCTTACTAGAGGAGTTATTGAAAGATCAACAACTCTTAAAATATTTTTCTGAACGAGAAAATGAAGAGCTAGTAGAATATTATAGGAAGTCTTTAGAAAGTGATCTAGAGCTAATGGAAAAGGCGGAAAGTAAATGATAGAAAAAGAAAATTCTACCAGTATTTTAGACTCTATTTTAATAGAATTTCAAGAAGGAAATTTCTCCATTTTTAAGAAACATAGAAGACAAGAATTAGATCAAATTTTAAAATTAGATTACCGAGAAGTTCCTATTGAATTTACTAATTTTGTTATCAAAAGGCTAGTAGAGAAAAAAGGAAAAAATTGTCCTCTTTCTTTGGCTTCCTTTTGTATACAAAGTTTGGGATATTACTTTTTAAAAGAAAATGGAATTGAGGACTGTAGGGTAGAAGTAAAAAAAATAAACAGTTTTGGAAACGCGACGCCAGAATGTGTTGAAATTAGAAAGTCTCATATTGCAACATTAAAAAGAGGAAAAACTGAACCATTAGAAACTCTGTTTCATGAAGTTAATCATGAGATACAGATCAAAAAGAAAAAAGACTTAAATTTCTCTTATTGTACTTATGAATGGTTGCAAGATACTTTACTATATGCCTTTATTGGAGATTCTTACTATTCTACTAATTATGAGAGAGTTTCTGTTGAAAGAGATTCTAGAATCAAGGGAGGAGTTTTAGCATATCGCTATTTGAAAGAAATATCTCCTAAGACTGCTAAAAAAATGAAACAGAGGGTTTATAGAAATGCGAAATCTGAATTTGCAAAAATTACATCTAAAAGATGTGTTGGATTTTTATTTACAACCCGAGAAGAATTATTCGATGATTTACTAAAAAAGAAACCAGATATTCTTATGTCCTATCCATTTCTAAGAAATTTTTATTATGAAGATGGTACAAAAAGAACTTTAGCAGATGTTCTTTTAGATTACAAGGGGATGAGGGATCAAAGAAAATACTATGAGACTCGTTATTCTAAAGAAGAATTAAAAAATATAGAAGAATATAAAGAATTGGTGTCAAAAATGGCTTTTTATATTTCATTTTTAAAGAATCGTATGAGTTCCTATGAAAATACAAAAAATGACTATTTATCGATAACTACTAATAATATTCCATTTTTAGAAGCGTGTGGGGAAGATGAATGGTTAGAAAGTGAAAGAAGTTCCTATCTTACAAAGTTTGAAAAAAAATATGTAGTTTTAATGCATTTGGGAAAAATAAATAAAAAATTATTTGGCGAAGACCTCGTCAATACTGTTGGAGCTAATCTATTAGAGGTTGAAAGAGTTTGTGCTGCTAATGGTAATTTAGGAATTTTAAAAAGAACAATGATTTCTATTCAAAGAATTTGGAACCAGACACTAAAAGATGCCTTATCTAGAAAAATATTTTTAGATGAGCCTATTGGAAATATTGATGTAGAATTAGCGGCATTAGAAAATAAAACTAGAAAGTAGGTAATTTTATGACAGCGCATATGGAAGCGAAAAAAGAAGATATAGCAAAAACAGTTATTATGCCAGGAGATCCATTACGAGCAAAATTTATAGCAGAAAATTTTTTGGAGAATCCTAGACTCGTAAATCAAGTAAGGGGAATGCTAGCTTACACTGGAACTTATAAAGGGAAAAAAATAACAGTTATGGGCTCTGGTATGGGGATGCCAAGTATAGGTATTTATTCCTACGAATTATATAAAGAATATGATGTAGATCAAATTATACGTATTGGTACAGCAGGTGCTTATACGAAAGACTTAAATCTGTATGATTTATTATTAGTTCAAAAATGTTATTCTGAATCTAGTTTTGGATATGCTCAAAACGGAAGTGAGAATCATTTTAAAGAAGCTAATTTTTCTCTGAATTTTCATATTCAAGATACAGCTAGTGAATTAGGAAAACATTTAACCATAGCAGTAATTCATAGTAGTGATGTTTTTTATAAAGAGAATGATAATTTTAGAGAGCTTTATGAGAAATATGGATGTTTAGCTTGTGAAATGGAATCTTTTGCACTTTTCCACAATGCAGAAGTACTAGGAAAAAAAGCAGCTTGTATTCTTACTGTTTCTAATAATTTAGTAACTGGTCAAGAAACTACTAGTGAGGAAAGACAGACTGCTTTAAAAGAAATGATTACTTTGGCATTAGAGTCGAGTTTAAAAAATTAGGTGAAAATATGAATTTAGATATTCCTAAAGTAGAATTGCATGTTCATTTAGATGGTAGCGTTCGAATAAAGACAATTGCAGAGTTAGCTTCTATTTCAGAAGAGGAAGCTCAAATAAGGTCAGTAGCAAGTTATGATTGTTGTGATTTAACTGAATACTTAACGTATTTTGATTTGCCTTGTGCTATTATGCAAACGAAAGAGAATCTTGAGAGAATAGCTAAAGAATTGGGAGAAGATTTGGTTCAAGATTCTGTGATTTATGCAGAAGTTCGTTTTTTCCCTTTTGCACATACCAAAAATGGACTAAGTCCAAAAGAAGTAATAGAAGCGGTTCTAAAGGGATTTGGACAGGTAGATATTCCTATCAAATTAATTTTAT
Organism: uncultured Bacilli bacterium; assembly: GCA_910589375.1. Lineage (GTDB taxonomy): Bacteria > Bacillota_I > Bacilli_A > RF39 > UBA660 > UBA5578. The sequence continues at coordinate 193,846 of CAJUTK010000002.1, forward strand.
GTATGATGCGTCATGAATCGTTAGAAACAAATACTAAGATTATTAGATTAGCAAAAGAGTTTCTAAATCATGGTGTGGTAGCAATAGATTTAGCTGGGGATGAGAGTAAATATGAAACTGCTTCTTTTTTACCTCTGTTTGAACTTGCTAAAGATTTAAAAGTTCCTTTTACTGTTCATGCTGGAGAAAGTGCTTCTTATGAAAGTATAAAAAGTGCAGTTGAAATGGGAGCAACTAGGATTGGTCATGGAGTACGTGCTTTAGAATCAAAAGAGGTTATGGCTTTGTTGAAAGAAAAAAACATTTTATTAGAAATGTGTCCAACTAGTAATATTCAGACAAAAGTAATCCAAAATATTAAAGACTATCCTTTATGGAATTTTTATCAGTTAGGAATCCCAGTATCCATTAATACTGATAATCGCACTGTTTCTTTTACAAATTTAAAAAAAGAATATGCCCTTTTAACACAAGAAGCACCTATTACTTTAAAGGATTTTTGTGAAATGAATAAGATGGCTATTAGAAAATCTTTTCTATCGGAAGAGGAAAAGAAATTATTGATTTATAAAGTGAATAGTTATTTGAAACAATTTAGTAGGTAGGTGAGTTATGAAATATAAAAAAATACAAAAGAAAAACTATAATCTGCACGTAATAGAAACAAATAAATATAAGACTGTTTTTTTGAAGGTCAGTTTTAAAAGAAAATTAGAAAAAGAAGATATTGCTTTGCGAAATATGCTAATCAATGTTCTTTTTGAGTCAACTGAAAAATATCATACAAAGCGTCTTATGGAAATAGAATCAGAAGAGCTTTATGAGTTACAGTATCGTGGGTCTAATTATTCTTCTGGAAAATACAATATTATGGGAGTAGATGCTTTATTCCTAAATCCTAAATATACAGAAGAGTCAATGTTAGAAGAATCTTTTCAGTTTTTAAATGAAATTATTTTTCATCCTAATGTAGATAAATCAGGTTTTAAAAAAGAGGGATTTGATATAGCTTATCATGAATTAGAAGATTATTTAATGTCTTTGAAAGAAAACCCAGATAATTATGCACGTATTAGATTGTTAGAGGAAATAGAACCTGATACTGTTCTTTCTTATCGTAGTTGCGGTTATTTGGAAGATTTAAAGAAAGTTACTAGAAAGAATTTGTATGAATATTATCTAGATGTTATTCAAAACGATGTAGTAGATATTTTTGTAATTGGTGAAGTCCATACAAAACAAATAGAGGAATTAGTAGAAAGATGTTTTCCTTTTCAAGAGAGAGTAATGGATCATAAGGGTCATTTTTATCATTCTACAAATATACGAGAAAATGTTAATTTCTGTACAGAGCAGATGGATTTAAAACAGAGTAAACTATTGATGGGATGTCAAATTATAGATGCGAGTGACTTTGAATTACGTTATGTTTTAAATGTTTATAATTATATATTAGGTGGAAGTCCTAACTCTAAATTATTTCAAAATGTTAGAGAAAAAAATTCTCTTTGTTATAGTATTTCTTCGTCTTCTCAACCATTAGTAAGTGTTTTAACGATTAGAGCAGGAATCAACGCTTGGGAATATGATAGGGCTTGTGCTCTTATTCTAGAACAATTAGAAGATATTAAAAATGGGAAATTTGAAGATGAGGATATTCAAAATGCTATAACAGCTTATAAGAGTAGTTTAAAATCATTTGAGGATAATCCAGAAAGTATGATTTCTCTTTATGCAGGAATGGAATATTTAGATTCCGATACGATTGAGGAAAGAATTAAGAAAATAGAAAAGGTGGATAGAAAATCTGTTCAAGAATTTGCTGAAAAGATAAAATTAGATACTATCTTTTTCTTAGAAGGAAGTGAGAAATATGAAGAGACATCGGCTTAAACATTTTGACTTAGATGTTTATCAAGAAACATTATCAAACGGATTACTCGTAAATGTTGTTCCGAAAAAAGGAAATAATATTTATGTAACATTCATAACAAAATATGGTAGTTTTGATAATGTATTTATTCCTTATGGAAAGAAAGATTTCTATGAAGCTCCAATGGGAGTAGCACACTTTTTAGAACATAAAGTATTTGAACAGTCTGATGGAGAAGATCCTTTTGCTTTCTATACTAGGAATGGGGCAGATGCAAATGCTAGTACATCGTATATTCGAACTTGTTATTTATTTTCTGGACCAGATTCTTTTCATGAAAATATAAATTATTTATTAGATTTTGTTCAATCACCATATTTTACAGAGGAGAATGTAGAAAAGGAGAAAGGAATTATTGAACAAGAAATAAAAATGTACGATGATATGCCTTTTTGGAGATTATTTGAGGCCACTTTAAAAAATACGTTTCATAATCATCCTCTTCGATATCCTATTGCAGGAACAGTAGAAACCATTTCTAAAATTACAAAGGAAGATTTATATACTTGTTATAATACATTTTATCATCCTTCTAATATGTTTTTAACAGTGGTTGGAAATGTAGATCCAGAAGAGGCGATGAAATCTATTCGTGATAATCAGTCTAAAAAGGATTATGAATCTAGAGATAAAATTATTTTAAAAGAGATAGAAGAACCTAATGAGGTTGTAAAAGAAAAAGAGATAATCCCTTTTGATGTAGAAATTCCTAAATTAGCTATTGCTTATAAAATTAATATAGGAAATTATGATATAAATAAAGTAAAAGATTATCTTAGTATTTATTTTAATATAAAATTAGATTCTACCTCCTTATTACGTGAAAAACTAAAAAAAGAAAATGCCATAACAGGAGGATTTGGCATTGATGTAATTGATGCAGGCAATCATATTTTATGTGCAGTTAATACAGAGTCGAAGGATCCCGAATACGTAATTGAACAAGTAGATGCAGAAATCAAAACTAAAAAAATAACAGAGACTGAATTAAATAGAAAAAAGAAAACTATGAAGAGTGGTTGTATTTATCAAAGTGATAGCGTTTTTTCTATTGCATCTAATATTAATAATAATATTTTAAGATTAGGAGAAGTAATTTTTGATGAATATGAATGGGTTGATAGTCTTAACATTGAAGAGATGAAAGATATTTTAGCAAATATTTCTTTTGATGAGAAAAGTGTTGCTATTTTAAAGAAATCATAGGTATTGATTTATTTTTCTAATTATGATAAATTATTATGTAGTCGAAGGAGGTAATTGGGATGCAAATATTATTAATTATTATATCCGTTCTCTTAATTGCCATAGTATTATTACAAAGTGGAAAAGCAGAGAGTGCTACTGATATTATGAGTGGCAGCAACAGTGACTTATTTAGTAACCGTAAAGAACGTGGGGGAGAATTATTTATTACTCGTTTAACGTTTTGTTTGGGAGTTGCTTTCTTTATCATTTGTATTATTATGTAAAACTAAGGAAAACTTAGTTTTTTTCTTTTTATCGTATAGAAAAATTAAAATCATGATATAATGAAATAGAGGTGGGGTTATGAATCAAGTTTTGCCAGCTGATATTTTTGTTGTTGTAAATAAGACTGTTTTACAAGATGATAGAAAAATATTAGTAAGTTTATATGAACCACTCATAGGAGCTCTTGCTATCAATTTATATAATACGTTGTGGACTTATTTAGATCATCTAGAATTAATTTCAACAGAATATACGCATAATACACTTTTAAATACTATGATGATTACAGTTCAAGAGATGATGGATGCTAGGTTAAAGTTAGAAGGAATAGGACTTTTAAAAACCTATGTGAAAAGAGGTAGTGTTAATAGTTTTATTTATGAACTTTATTCTCCCATGAGTGCCAAAGAGTTTTTAAATAACCCTATATTAGGAACAGCGCTTTATAATGCACTAGGGCCAACAGAGTATGAAAGAAGAGTAGAATTCTTTAGAATACCATCAATTAATTTAAAAAACTATGAAGATGTTACAGCCAAATTTAGTGATATTTTTTCATGGACGAATTCTTCATTGAGAAATATAGAAATCTACAATCTTAAAAATAAAGCAACGAGACCATTAGAAATTATTTCTAAAATTGATATTAATACGATATTAAGTTTAATACCAGAAGAAATGTTGAATCAAAGAAGTGTTACAAAAGAAGTTCGTTCCTTCCTAATAAAAATATCTTTTATATATAATTATGATAATGAAGCTATGGTAGAATTGATTAGAAATTCTATTACAGATAAACATACAATTGATAAAGTAAAATTAAGAGAACTTGCAAGTAAATACTATCAGTTTGAGAATTTAGGAAAACTACCAAGTTTAATTTATAAAAATCAGCCAGAATATTTGCGTTCTACAAAATCGGGAGTATCTAAAAAGATGCAACAGATTCATTTGTTTGAAACTACTAGCCCATATGATTTTATTTGTAGTAAATATAAAACAGGAACTCCTACTAGTAGTGATTTAAATATTATTTCTTATTTATTAATAGATTTAGATTTAAAGCCAGGAGTTGTTAATGTTTTAATTGATTATGTATTAAAAATTAATAATAACAATCTTACAAAACGTTTTGTAGAAACTATTGCTGCACAGTGGAAAAAAAGTAATATAGAAACAGTAGAAGATGCAATGAATATTGCCGAGGAAGAGAATAAGAAAAGAAAATCTATTTCTAATAATAAAAGAGAGACAAAACAAGATAAAAAACCAGATTGGTTTCATCAAGATATAGAAGCAGACTTTGCCACAGCAGAAGAAATAGAAGAATTAGAAAAGATGTTAAAAGGATAGTGATTTATGGAAGCTTTAGAGAAAGTTTTAGAAAGAGAAGATTTTGAAAAAATTGATTTAGATAAAGAATATGAAGAAGCTTTAAAAAATCCAATTTTTAAAGAGATTGCAAAAAAGACAAAATTGTCTAAAAAAGATTTGAAAAATTATACTTCTCTATTAGAAGAAGCAACAGAAGAATATAGTCATTGTTTAGAGTGTAAAAATATATTAGAATGTAAAAATAGAATTCGTGGTCATGTTTATTTTCCTGCCGTAAGGCAAGGTAATTTGATTTTTGAATATAAGAGTTGTCGTTATCAAGAAAAGCTAGATAAAAATACTAAGCATTTAAAAAATGTTCAATTTTTTAATACGCCAAGTGCTTTAAAGGAAGCTACTATGGATAGTATTTATAAAAATGATAAAAGTAGATTTGAAGTCATTTTATGGATAGGGGAATTCTTAAAAAATTATGTAGAAAAGAACAATCAAAAGGGTTTATATTTATCTGGTAATTTTGGTTGTGGAAAAACTTATTTAGTAGCTGCTTTATTTAATGAATTAGCTAAAAAAGGATATAAAAGCGCTATTTTGTTTTGGCCTGAATTTTTAAGACAAGCATTTTATGATGATTTTAAAGAAAAGTATGAATATGTAAAAAAAGTGCCGTTACTTTTGATTGATGACATAGGCGCTGAAAATGTAACAGCATGGAATAGGGATGAAATTTTATGTCCTTTACTTCAATATCGAATGGATGAAGGTTTAACTACTTTTTTTACTTCTAATTTAACTTTAAATGATTTAGAAGAACATTTAGCTAGTTCTAAAGCGGGAGTAGAGTCTATTAAGGCTGGAAGAATCGTATCTAGGATAAAGCAATTGACAGAGCCCCTTTCTATGATTAGTAAAAATTTAAGAAAATAGGGGAAATGACTTAACAAAAGAAAGACAGTATGTTATAATGAAGACATCAAAGGCAATGATTAGGACATGGTTATTAGTGATTTCTTGAAAGCGAATTAGGGATGGTGAAAGCCTAAGCAAGATAACAAATAATTACTACCTATGAGCAGAATTCGAAAGAATATTCCGGATTAATTCCGTTATCATTTAGAGTTAAAAGGTAGGATGGTACCGCGTATAGACGCTCCTTATATATTAGGAGTGTCTTTTTTTATATATGGAGGTTTTTATGGGTAAGAAAAAGAAGAATAGTTTAAGTAGTATTAAAAACATAGGAGCATCTTCATTTTTAAAAAGATATTATGGTATTTCTCATGAAGATATTGATAATATGACCCATGAGAATATGAAAAGCTTTTTTCCACAGTTACAGCGAACTAGCTTTGAGTATGTACAGAAAAATCCAGAATTAGTTACAATAGGAAAAATTATAATGGTAGAAGATGTGAGGCATTATCAAATCCCATATTTAGCTCCAGAAACTGTTCCAAGTGAAAATCTTTTTCTAGGATGTGATGATAGAGAAAAAGTTATCAAAAAGATTGTTAATTTATTTCAAACAGCAATAGATCAAAATATTCCAGCTCTATTCATAATTGAATGTAGTAATCCTATTCAACCATTTGCCTTTCAACCTAAGGATATTATTCCTAATATGGTAGAAGGAGATTGCTTACTTCCTATGATGGAAGCCACTAATCAAGATAGTGGGCTTCTCATCAGAAAAGACTATTCTATAGTAGGGTATAGCATGCTAAATCATGGTGATAATTGTTATGAAACAGTAATATTGCCGCCTCTTCAAGGACAAGCAATTGGAATTTCTAAAAAGACAGATGCTATGGGGGTATTTTATGAAGAAGGTTTGCTGGGAATAACAATAGATGGCACTTTGAAGGAAATTCCTAATAAAGATAGTTTACAAAAGGAATTACTTCTACTTTATCCAATTCCAGAGCCTAAGGAAAGGGAAAGAGAAGTCACCGTTATTGTAAATAGTCCAAGTAGTTATTCATTAAATGAGATGTCTGTTTATGAATTAACGCAATTAATGAAGGTATATCGTGATTCTAATCAGATGGCTTACTATCATATCGTTAGAAGAGAATTAGTAAGAAGAACAAAAGATAGTAAGGAATTTAAAGTTACGAGAGAAAGAGAAAAAAATAAAAGATTTTTGTTAGAAGGAGAAGATTAAAATGATAAATATAAAAGAAGATGAAAAATTAAGTGTATTAAATCATAGTTGTGCCCATTTACTTGCACAAGCAGTAAAACATTTATATCCACATGCTATGTTTTGGGTAGGACCTGTTATAGAGGAAGGTTTCTATTATGATATTGATTTAGGAGATAATGTTATTACAGAGGATGATTTAGCAACTATTGAAAAAGAAATGAAGAAAATTTCTAAAGATGGAAAGAGAATTGTTCGACATGAAATTAGTAAAGAAGAGGCTTTAGAACAGTTTAAGAATGATCCATACAAGATAGATTTAATTAGTCGCATGGATGAGGCTGATACAGTAATTAGTTGTTATACACAAGGGGATTTTACAGATTTATGTAGAGGACCACATGTAGAGACAGTAAAAGAATTAAAATATTTTAAGTTATTAAAATCTAGTGGTGCTTATTGGAAAGGTGACTCTAAGAATAAAATGCTTCAAAGAATTTATGGTATTTGTTTTTTTAATGAAGAAGATTTAAATAATCATTTACTTGCTTTAGAAGATGCTAAACAAAGAGATCATCGTAAGATAGGAAAAGATTTGGATATTTTTATGTCCCATGATTTAGTAGGAAAAGGAATGCCTTTATGGTTACCAAATGGAGCAATTATTAGAAAACAACTTGAAAATTATATTTATGAGAAAGAACAAAAAATGGGATACAAGCATGTATATACACCTTGTGTTGGAACAGTTGATTTATATAAAACATCAGGTCATTGGGATCACTATCAAGAAAACATGTTCCCATCTATGAAAGTAGATGAAGAAGAATTTGTTTTAAGACCAATGAATTGTCCTCATCATATGTTAATCTATGGTAATGAACTTCATTCTTATAGAGATTTGCCAATTCGTATTGGAGAATTTGCAGCTGACTTTAGATATGAAGCAAGTGGTGCTGTAAAAGGTCTTGAAAGAGTTAGATGTATGTGCCAAAATGATGCCCATTTATTTGTAAGACCAGATCAAATTGGAGAAGAATTTAAGAAGGTTGTTTCTTTGATTTTAGAAGTTTATAAGGATTTTGGATTAAAAGATTATAAGTTTAGATTATCGTTAAGAGATCCAGAGGATAAAGAAAAGTATTTTGATGATGATGAAATGTGGAATAGTGCTGAGGCGAAATTAAGAGAAGTATTAAATGAACTTGGTGTAGAATATTTTGAAGCAGTAGGGGAAGCCGCTTTCTACGGACCAAAATTAGATGTAGAAGTAAAACCAGCAGTAGGACCTGAAGTAACATTATCTACTTGCCAATTAGACTTTTTACTTCCAAGAAGGTTTGAACTTTCTTATATAGATAGAGATGGTTCTAAAAAAACACCAGTTGTACTTCATAGAGCAATCTTTGGTACATTTGATAGATTTACAGCATTTATTTTAGAAGAGACAAAAGGAGTTTTACCTTTATGGTTATCTCCAGTACAAATGAATATTGTTCCTGTTAATAATGAGTATCATTTAGAGTATTCTAAGGAATTAGAAGAATTGCTTAGAAATGAAGGATTTCGTGTAGAAATGGATGCGCGTGAAGAGAAATTAAGCTATCGTATGAGAGAAAGTCAAACAAGAAAAATACCATTAACTCTTATCGTTGGAGATAAGGAAAGAGATGAAAAAACAATTAGTTATCGTCTTTTTGGAACAACAGAAACAACAACGCTTTCTAGGGAAGAATTTGTTGCTTTTGTAAAAGATTTAATTGTCAATAAGAAATAGATACTAGGTATCTTTTTCTTTTGCAATTTTAGATACTTTATTGTATAATGATAACGAGGATGTGAGATTATGAGTAAAAAAGAACCAGTAAGTGTAGTTTCTTTAGCTATTTCTTTAGTTGCATTAGTAATAGGTATTCTTTTATGTTTTTATGGAGAGACAATTTATAAAATTATTGGTTATGGAGTAAGCGGAGTTTTAATATTAACAGGGGCTGTTAAATTAATTGCTTATATTACTAGCAAAAATAATTATCCATTTAGTGATTGCATTAGTGCCATCCTATATATTGGTTTTGGAATTTTAATTTTTTGTTTCCCAACAGCTATTCCAACAACTATTAGTATTGTCCTTGGAATGCTTGTCCTATTTAGTGGAGTGAATCGTTTAATATTAGGTCTTGCTGTTCGTTCTATCGATGAGAAGGGCTCTAGATTATTCTTAGTGGTATCTGTTTTAATGATTTTACTTGGAATTGTTATTATTACTCAAAGTTTCTTAAATTTATTAGGATTATTTATTATTGTGTATGCTATCTCTGAGATTTTTGGATATATTTATTATACGACTCAAAATAAGGATTATTCAGAAGTTTTAAATAAGAAAGTACCACAAGAAATAAAGGAAAAAGAAGCAACAGAAGCTGTCATTGAAGAGGAAGAATAAACTACTACTTTAGTAGTTTTTTTCTTGCTTTCCTTTTAGAAAATGTGCTATAGTAATAAATATAGGAGCATGACTATGGCAGAAAAATTAAAGAAAGTTAATTTTGAAAAGTTATTAAAGCAATGGGGAGCTAACTATGCTTACCTTCTTTCAAATGAAATGAATGCAGAAATAATAGTTGAAATGAAGTCCTCACTGCCTGATATTTCAAAATATCCGTTATCGGAAGAGTGGGAAAAAGAAGCAAAGAAAATTACATTACAGTTAATCAAGAATAAAATTTGTGAGAAAATATCTGAGAATATCGACTTTTTAGATATCTATTTTTCAAAAAAGTGGGTTAAGAATAAAACAGATGATGAAAACTTAAAAGCTTTTGCAACTTTTTTACAGAAAATAGGTTATTCACTCAGTATTGATGAGTGTATTAGTCTATTTGAAAAATATCCAACTTTTTTAAATATAGTCAAAACGATTGTTAATTGTAAAACGAAAAAAATTTTGTTAGATAAATTAGAGGATATTCCGGATTATCAACTACTTTCTTCTATTATAGGAGCTTATTTAACATATGCTAATATAGAAATAGACTTAGATGAGGATTTAGAGGATGAGTATAAAATAGATGGAAATGTTGATTTTTTCAAACTAGATCCGATAAAACAATATTTGTATGAAATAGGTCAGGTTCCTCTTTTAAGCATTGCTGAGGAAAAAGAACTGTTTACTTTATTAAAGTCAACTAATAGTGATAAAGTAAGACATAGAATTTCAGAGGCTAACCTTAGACTGGTAGTTAATATTGCGAAACGTTATGTAGGAAGAGGAATGCTCTTTCTAGATTTAATTCAAGAAGGAAATTTAGGTCTCATGAAAGCGATTGATAAGTTTGAGGTAGAAAAAGGATATAAGTTTTCAACTTACGCGACTTGGTGGATTCGTCAGGCGATTACAAGAGCAATTGCTGATCAAGCTCGTACAATTCGTATACCTGTTCATATGGTTGAACGAATTAACAAAGTAGTTCAAGCCGAAAGAAGACTTACAATGGAATTAGGGCGCGAGCCAAAATATGAGGAATTAGCTGAGGAAGTAGGTTTTACAGTATCTCAAATTCGGGATATTAAAGAAAATTATTTGGAACCAGTAAGTCTTCAAACTTTAATTGGCGATGAAGATGATTCGGAACTAGAGGATTTTGTAGCAGCAGAAGGCGATGATTATGCAGTAGTTAGTAATAATGAGTTGCATGATAGACTGATGGATGTATTAAGTAGAATTCCGGAAAGGGAAGCACAAGTTTTAATTCTTCGCTTTGGTGTAGAAGATGGTAGAACCAGAACCTTAGAAGAAGTTGGAAAAAAGTTTGGTGTTACTAGGGAAAGAATTAGGCAAATAGAAGCAAAAGCATTAAGAAGATTATTTAAAAGGAGAGATGCGAAAGCTTTAAAAGTGTTTATAGGCTTAGAAGAAGAACCAGTAGTGCCTTTACCATTAGAAAATAATCATAAACCAGGAGCTGTTTCTAAAGGAAAGCCTAGATTAACAACTTCTCCAAGATACGTGCCATCAAACATATCATCAAAACAGGCATTAGAACCAAAGCCTATACAGGAACCATTAGAGGCGGTAAAGAATTTATTCTATTATTTAAATAATTATTCACCTAAATTAGTAGTAAAAGAACTTCGTACATTAGACCAATATTGTCAAGAAGTATTGGTAAAAATGTTTGGAAAAAACTTTGATATGAATTTGCAGGAAAGAGCAGATGAAAATGATGTTTATTTATTTCAAAAATTTATTCTTCCAGAGTTAAAGGAAAAGTTAATGATACCTTCTGTAAAAGCAGCTCAAAGAGATACAGTTGCTGCAACTCCAATAAAAAAAGAAGGAGAAGCACTAAAAAGTTTGGAAGGTAGAATCGTAACACCAGCAGAGATTTCTGCTGCCACTTCTTTAGAAATACATGAACGTGAAGAAGTAATAGATACAAATACTATACCAGAGGAAGAAGCAATTCCAAAATTAAAACCACAAGAACAAATAGGGGGAAAAGAGGAGGAAATTATGAAAGAACAAAATAATTCAGCAAAAGGAAAAAGAAGGGATTTAACAACACCATATACTTGTTTTGAAAAAGATTCTAAGGATTGGGTTGACTATGCATTATATACATTAAATCAAGAAGATCAAGAACTTTGCGCACTTCGTTGGGGAAGTGAAAAAAGACCATTTACGAAATCAGAGCAGAATAGATTTATTCGTACTGTTTTAGGAAGAATGGAAAAAACATTAGAAAAATTACGCTCTGGTGAAATTACTATAGTAGGTTCTTACACAGTATCTGCACAAGGAGATGAGAAGAAAGAAGAATCTCAACCTCCTATACCAGAACAAAGTGGAAATAAAGGGGAAGAACTTGCTCCTAAGAAGGAAAGAAGAAAGAGAAGAGATTTAACAACTGTATATACATGTTTTAATGGAGAACCAAAGGAAACAGTTGACTTTGCGATTTCTCTTTTAACTCCAGAAGAAAAAGCTACATTAGATATACGTTGGGGAGAAAATAGTAGACCTTTCGCTTCTACTAGAGAGAAAAATAAATTTTTCCAAGTAGTATTACCAAAATTAGAAGGTTATGTAGCAGATATTAGAGAAGGAAGAATAACAGTTGATGAAAGATTCCCTGATGAAGTGATTTCTCCTAGCACAGCTCCTTTAGTAGGTAAGCAAGTAGCTGTAGATGATGTTGCTCTTTCTGGATCAACGCATCCTTATCAATATACCGAAGGTGATACTTTCAGTGCAATGCCAGTATTGTCAGAAGGGTTTACAAAAGAAGATTATGAAGCTTTACGTGCTTATATTGCAAGGCCTGAATATCAAGATGCAGTAAAAACATTACCACTTGAGGATTGTGTTGTAGCAGCTCTTTCATTAACAATGGTAGGAAATAAAAAAGTATCATTTGGTGTTTTGGCAGAACTTCTTGGTATGGATGAAAAAGAAGTAGAACAAATTGCAAAAAGAGGTTTATTTGCATTAAAAGAAAAATTTGATAATAGTGTAGATAAAGCAGCAGAACCATATGTTAAAGAACTTGGGGGAATGCAATAATGGGAAAGAAAAAGAAGGAAGAAAAAGTAGAAAGATTTCCTATTGATGCAGAAGTTGCTAATTTCGAGTCTAAGTATACTAAAATTATGCCTTTTATAGATGCTTCTTTAGTAAGAAGATTATATGAGTCATCTATTCCAAATGATATTAGGGAAAACGGTGTTAGTTGGAATATTACTGCTAATTTTACAGTAGAAAAGAAATTCTTTTTAGCGATTAAAGAATTAATTTTAGAAGGAGATATTGATTTAGAGATTGCTATTATAGATCAGTTTATGTCTATCGGCCGAATGCTAATTAAAAAGTTAGGCTATACAGGAGATGATATTGATAATAAAGTAGAGACAGCAATTACTTTAGCAATTGAAAATTATCCAGGACAGGATGGTTTTAAAAGTACTTTATTAAAAGAATTGAAAGTTATTGTAAAAGGTAAAAAAGAAGAGTCTTTATCTCATATACCAACAACTTCAATAGAAACAGAGAAAAATGTTCCTTCCTTAGAAGGAATAGAATCAGAAAGCTTTGAAGTAAGAGAACCTTTAGAGCAAGCAGAGCCTTCCAACCAGACATTGCAAACCCAAGAAATAGTACTTCCAGCTGATGGTAAGTTAAGAGTACCTACTTCTTTGGATCAATTACTTTTCAATATTGATATATTAAGAGTTTCCCCATTAGAAGATCAAGACTATATTAAATTTTTAACGCTAAAATATGGATATTATGGTGAACAATTCTATTCTTTAGGTGAAATTAGTGAAATTCTATCTTTACCAAAAGAAAAGGTAAGAGAATATTATTTACAATCTTTACAATTCGTGAAAGACTGGTTTGGATTACAATTAGAACGTTATTATACTTATTTAAAAAAGAACACAAAAGAGAATGATTAATCATTCTCTTTTATTGTAGGAATTAAATCTTCTAAATTTTCTTGTTTATAAGTAGGCTCTGTTCCTTTTATGTAATAGAACATAGTAGCATTTTTATCTTTTTCTTTCGCTATATTACCAGAAATAGGGTTGACTAAGGTACCAACTACGTTTTCAGGAATAGAATACCAGTTAACTTCTTTATCCTTTAAATAATTTTCGGCAATATCTCTCCACATATATCGCAAATCTTTTCCATTTTTTACTTCTGTAGGAGTACTATCATCATTTCCACTCCAAATTCCTATTACAATATTAGCGTTATACCCAAATATTAAGTGATCATTATCAGTAGTTCCTGTTTTAATAGCGTACTTATGAGTTAAAGTAGAGGTAATATCATAGCAGGTAGGATAATTGTAATCAATAAAATGGTAGTTATAAGTACTTGTTAATGCCTCATTTAATATATAAGTAAGACTACTATTTAAAGTAGGTTCTTTAGTATTTTTATTTTCATATAGTATATTTCCTTCCATGTCTTCTACTTTAGCAATTAGTTTTCCTTCTACTCGATATCCTAAGTTAGCAAAAGTTGCATAGGCCTGCACCATTTCAAAAAGAGTGATTTCTCCACTTCCAAGAGCAAGAGAAGGGACTGCCTGCAAATCAGATTTAATACCTAATCTATTTGCCATTTCTACTAACGTTTTCTCACCTAGAAATAAGTGTGTTTTAACAGCATAAATATTATCACTGTAGGCAAGGGCAGCAGCCATTGTAATAGCTTTTCCGCCATATTTATTATTATAATTAGAAGGACTATAAGTTTTATTTTCAGAGAAAACGAAGGTTGTTTTCTCACTTGTAAAAGTAGTAGATTCTGTAAATCCATTTTCAAGAGCAGCATAATATAGAAATGGTTTCATAGTAGAACCGACTTGTCTTTTAGCATTGATAGCACGATTATACTGGCTCGTTGAGTAGTTTCTTCCTCCAGTAAGAGCAATTACATGACCATTTTCTGGATCCATCATAATAGCAGATAACTGTATATCATCATCTTTAATATTATCATCCATAGCTTTTTCTAAAATTGTTTGAGCATTTAAATCTAAGTATGTATATACTTTAAGACCTCCTGTTTCTAAAAAGGTCTTTGGTATTTCTTTTAAACTCTTTAATTCAGTCATAACAGCATCTTGATAATACATCAATGTCTTTAATTCATTTTCTTCCATTGTTCCATAGTAAGTAAGGCTACAGTTAATAGCATCATCCTTTTCTTCTTCTGAAATCATACTCTCTCGTACCATACTAGAAAGAACTAACGCTTGTCTTTCTTTTGCTTTTTCTTCATTTACAAGAGGGGAGTAATGAGAAGGAGATTTTGGAATACCTACTAAAATAGACGCTTCTGCAAGTGTTAAATCCTTAGCATGTTTATGAAAATAGTATTTACTAGCATTTTCAATTCCATAAATTCCTCCATAATTGATAGTATTTAGATAAGCTTCCAAAATTTCATCTTTAGAATATTGGGTTTCAAGCTGTATGGTAAGCCATGCTTCTTTTATTTTTCGCTCCCACGTTTTATCGAATGTTAAAAAGAGATTTTTAGATAATTGTTGACTGATAGTAGAGGCACCTTGTTTTTTAGAGCCACTTTTTAAATTGATATAAAGGGACTTAGCAATTCTTAAATAGTCAAAGCCGCTATGTTTATAAAAATTTTTATCTTCTATTGCAATAGTAGCATCAATTACAAAAGGAGAGATATCATCTAATGATACCCAAGTGTCACTTAATCCTTCAACTAAATCACCATTTATATCATAAAAATAGAACTCATTAGCATTTTCTATTACTAATTTAGTTCCATACTTTGCATAAAAATAAAGACCAAAGTAAAAAATAAAACCGAGGCCAATTATAAAAAGACTGATTTTGCATAGTCTTTTCCACCATTTTTTCTTTCGTTTCATACCATCACTCAATTCTTTTTTTAGTATTTGAAGAAAATAGAAAAATATGAGTGCAATTTCTAATAAAGTATGCTATAATGTTTGAGAGTTGATTGATATGGCTAAGAAAACGATTAAAATCCTTTTAAAAACAAAGGAAAATGAAATTTTATCAACTTGCCAAGCATTGGTACAAAAAAGTTCTATACAATATATAGAAAATGATTGTAAAATGAATTTATATTTTACAAAAGATGTTGTTAAAATGTTAAGGAAAAATAAGGAATATGAAATTTTCTTTGAATTTCAAAAAAAGAATGCTAGTGGATTTATTAAACTGGTAACAGGAGAACAAATAGCATTAGATATCTCTTTAAAAAAATTAGAAGTAACAGATACTAAAATCTTTATTTCCTATCAATTAAATGAAGAAGAATATGAATATTCCATTAATTATTAGGAGGTATTATGGTAGTAAATGAATTAGAAAATATATTACTTGCAGTAGCAAAAAAGTTAGGATATTCAACAGAAAGTATGAGAGTTATCCTATCTAACCGACCTGATTTATGTGATTATCAATGTGATGAAGTTTTTAAATTAGCAAAATCTGCTCATAAAAATCCAATAGAGATTGGGGAATCTTTAGTGGAAGAAGTAAGAAAAATAGATAATTTTTCTGATTATTTTGATAGTGTTGAGTTTGTGAAACCTGGCTTTATTAATATGACCTTAAGTTCATCTTTTATTAATAGAATATTAAGTGCAATGTACTCTAATCCTAAATTTAATTTAGGAGAGCCAGAAAAAAAAGAGACTGTAGTTCTTGATTATGGTGGACCAAATGTTGCTAAACCTTTACATGTTGGTCACATGAGAACTGCTATAGTAGGAGAGTCTATTAAAAGAATTCTTAATTTTGCTGGGCATAAGACCATAGCAGATGTACATTTAGGTGATTATGGTCTTCAAATAGGACAAGTTATCTATGGAGTTCAGAAAGAAAGTATTGCCCTTGATAATTTAACAATAGGGGATTTAGATAGAATTTATCCAGCTATGAGTGCATTATGCAAAGAAGATGAAGAAGTAAAGAATAAGTGTGCAGAAATTACAAAAGAACTACAAGATGGTAATTTAGAATATAGAGAAATGTGGAAGAAGATTTGTGAAATTTCTTCTGAAGATATTTTGGGAATTTACAAATATTTAGATGTTTCTTTTGATTTATGGTATGGTGAAAGTGACGCTTATCCATATATTCCAAAAGTAGAGTCTATTATGAAAGAAAAAAATTTGCTACAAGAAAGTGAAGGAGCAATTATAGTAGATGTCTCTAAAGAAACAGACAAGAAAGAAGTTCCTCCTCTAGTATTTCAAAAAAGTAATGGTGCTTATTTATACGCTACTACTGATTTAGCAACTATTCAAGAGAGGATGGAAGATTTTAACCCAGATAAGATTCTCTATATAACAGATAGTAGACAGAGTCTTCATTTTGAACAAGTATTTAGAGCTGCAGATTTAGCGGGTATCGCTCCGTATTCTATTTTTGAACATTTAGGATATGGAACAGTTAATGGTAGTGATGGAAAACCATATAAAACAAGAAATGGAGATTCTCCAAAGCTTCAATATTTATTTGATCAAGCAAAAGAGGTATTGATTTCTAAAAAAGAAACAAATGCAGATATGCAAGATGAAGATGTAGATAAAATAGTAAATGCGATTTTAAAGTTTGCAGATTTACAAAATAATAGAGAAAGAGATTATATCTTCGATATTAGTAAATTCTCAGAAGTAGTTGGTAAAACTGGACCTTATATTTTATATACTTATCTTAGAATTGAAAAAATTATTCAAAATATTTCTATAGATAATCATAAAATATCAAACAATATATATAATAATTATGACCGTGATTTACGTCTTAAATTGTTAGAGTTTCCGGTAGCATTTAAAAACGCTTTAGAATATCGTATGCCGAACTATTTGGCAGATTATGTATATGATATCTGTGTACTTACAAATGCTTTCTATCAAAATAATCATATTAATGGATTAGAGGACGAGGAAAAGAAATTAGATTGGGTTTTCCTACTTACTTTAACAAATCGTATGATTAAAGAAATGTTATCTTTGTTAGTAATAAATATACCTACAGTAATGTAGATTGATGGAGGATGAATATGAGTTTAAAGAAAATGACAAAGGAAGAATTGGAATTACTTTCTTATACAGATTTAACAGAAATGATTTTAGAGGAAAATAAGAAGGCTATGAATACACCCACTATTTTCCGAACTATTTGTGATTTACTAGAACTAAGTGATAGTGATTATACAAATAAAATAGGAGATTTCTATACATCTCTTACAACTGATAAACGTTTTCTATTTTTAGAAGATAGTGCTGAATGGGATTTAAAAGATAGACATGTAATCGACATTGTTGTAACAGACGACGATGAAGAGGAAGAAATAGAACCAGAAGAAGAGGAAGACATTGAGCCTGAAGAAGATAATTTTGAAGAAGATATCGATGCGGTAAATGATGAAGATGATTTAGATGATGGTGATGATGATCTAGATGATTTAGTTGTTATGAGCGAAGATGAATTAGAAGAAAATTAAAAAATATTTATCTGGAAAGTGACTATGATTTTATAGTTGCTTTTTATTTGTAAAAGGTATTTCTCTTGTGTTTTAGGCATAAATATAGTATAATTTGAAAAGAAATGAAAGGAAGATTTTCATGATTGAAAGGTTAAAAGCCATTGAAACAAGATATTTAGAATTGCAAGAAGAACTAATGAAACCAGAAGTATTTTCAGATATTAAAAAAGCAACAGAATTAACTAAAGAACAGGCATCTTTAAAAGAGGCTTATGAAGCCTATCAAGAATATAAAAGCATTTTAACAAACCTAGAAGATGCGAAGAGTATGATGAAAGATCCTGAACTTGGAGAAATGGCAAAAGAAGAATATGAAACTTTAAGTGAGAGAAAGACAAAATTAGAAAGTGATTTTGAAATTATTCTTTTACCAAAAGATCCTAATGATGGAAAAGATGTTATTGTAGAAATTAGAGGCGCAGCAGGGGGAGATGAAGCGAATATCTTTGCTGGTGACTTATATAGAATGTATTCTTATTATGCAGAATCTCAAGGTTGGAAAGTAGAAGAGATAAATGCTGAGGAAGGAACTGCTGGAGGATACTCACAAGTAGAATTTAGAGTTAAGGGAGATAATGTTTATTCTAAATTAAAATATGAATCAGGATCTCACCGTGTACAAAGAGTTCCAGAAACAGAATCCCAAGGAAGAATTCAAACTTCTACT
Source organism: uncultured Bacilli bacterium (assembly GCA_910589375.1). Lineage (GTDB taxonomy): Bacteria > Bacillota_I > Bacilli_A > RF39 > UBA660 > UBA5578. The sequence continues at coordinate 212,471 of CAJUTK010000002.1, forward strand.
GCTACTGTTCTTGTTATGCCAGAAGTAGAAGATGTTGATATTGAAATTAAAGATAATGATTTAAGAATTGATGTTTATTGTGCGAGTGGGCATGGTGGACAGGGAGTTAATACAACTCCATCTGCAGTACGTATTACACACTTACCAACCAATACAGTTGTTACTTGTCAAAATCAAAGAAGTCAAATTCAAAATAAAGCAGAAGCTATGCAAGTATTAAAGGCTCGTCTTTATGAAGCAGAATTAGAACGCCAAGAAGCAGAAATTGGTAGTGAAAGAAGAAGTAAGATTGGTACAGGAGATCGATCAGAAAAAATCCGTACTTATAATTATCCACAAAATCGTGTAACAGACCATCGTATAGGATTTTCTACTATGCAGTTACAAAGAGTAATGGATGGAGACTTAGAAGATATTATTGAAGCTTTAATCACAGAAGACCAAGCTAGAAAGTTAAGAGGGGAGTAATCTCCTCCTATTTATTATGAAGTATACAGAAGAAGAGTTAAAAGAATATAACAAAGAATATTTAAAAAAATATATTGATGAAGAAAAACTAGAGGATGGTCTTAAGAGATTGGAAAATGGAGAACCCGTTCAATATATCATTGGAAATGTAGATTTTTATGGATTTATTTTTGATGTGGATAGAAGAGTATTAATTCCTAGGTTTGAAACAGAAGAATTAGTAGAAAAAACAATAAAATATATAAAGGACCATTTTGATGAAGATATATCTATCATAGATTTAGGAACAGGTAGTGGTTGTATTGCGATTACTCTAAAGAAGATATTACCAAATAGTACTGTAATGGCAGTAGATATTTCTAAAGATGCTTTAGAAGCTGCTAGTCATAATGCGTCTAAATTGGAAGCAGAAATAATATTTAAAAAGAATGATATGTTACACGATATAGAAGGTAAATTTGATGTCATTATTAGTAATCCTCCTTATATCGATTATGAGGAAGAAATTATGGATGTTGTAAAAAATAATGAACCATCTATCGCTCTTTATGCAGATAATCATGGATTATGTTTTTATGAGGATATATTAAAAAATTGTCCTAAAAATTTAAAAGATAAATTTTTAATAGCATTTGAAATTGGTCAAACACAAGGAGAGGAAATTAAAAAATTAGCGTATCAGTATTTAAAAAATATAGAAGTTAAAGTAGAAAAAGATATGAAAGGATTAGATAGATTTGTTTTTATAACAAATAGATAAGGTAATAGTATGAAAGCAATTATTTTTGATTTAGATGGAACCTTATGGGATGTTGTAGATACTGCTTTTGAAAGTGTAAATGTAGTAGCGAATAAATATTCATTGGATCCAATTAGTAGAGAAACAGTAGTAAAGGCTATGGGAAAAACAATGCCTGAATGTGCAGCTATTTATATGCCTACTATAGAAGAAGAAAAAAGACTTTCTATTATGCAAGAAATGTTAGAATACAATGTAAAAAGATTATCTATGATAGGAGGTAAGTGCTATCCAAGATTAGAAGAAACTGTAAGAGAATTACAAAAGAAACATCTACTTGGAATTGTAAGCAACTGTGGATCTGGTTATATTGAATCATTTCTTTCAACTTCTGGTTTAGAACAATATTTTCCTTATTTTATTGCTGCTAGTAAAGAAAAAATTAGTAAGGGAAATGCAATAAGAAAGATGATGGATAGTATGCAGGTAGATAAGGCAGTCTATGTAGGGGATACTAGTAAGGATTTAGAAGCTAGTAATGAAGCAGGCATTCCCTTTATTCATGCGAAGTATGGTTTTGAACCAGGTTTAGGAACACAATATGCTATTTCCAAGATAGAAGAATTACCTAAACTTTTAGAAGAAAAATACATATTATAAATGTATTTTTTTTATTTTGACATATAACGACAAAGCTGATGTTTTATTTGTGGTAAAATTATCGAAATAAGGGGAAACAAAATAGTTGAAGTAATGGATAAAGAAAATGATGAGTGTAACTTATTGATAAATAAACTAAATAACATTATAAAATAGGGTTATAATCCCTTTTTTTGATACTTCATTTGTGTTATAATTGATTCATTAGTAGGTGAATAGTATGGATGAATTTTTAAGAAAACAATTATCAAGTGAACAAAGAGAAAGATTGGCAAATGGAGAACCTATTCAAAAGGTACTAAAAGAAGTAGATTTTTATGGTTATCCTATGGAAATAAACTTAAATGTATTAACCCCTAGTTTGGAAACTGAGGAATTAGTTTCTAAAACTTTAGCGAATCTTTATGGGTTTGATAATCCCCGTATTGTAGATATTGGTACAGGTAGTGGCTGTATTGCAATTGCTATTTCTAAAGAGATTCCTTCTATTGTAGAGGCTGTTGATATCAATCCAAAAGCTTTAGATATTGCAAAAAGAAATGCTAAGAGGAATTCCTCTGATGTTAGATTCTTAGAGGGAGATATGTTAAAGCCTTTAAAAGGAAAATATGATTGTATTGTATCTAATCCACCTTATCTTTCTTATGATTTAGATTCTATTAGTGTAGTAAAATCTACTCCTGTTTTAGCTCTTTTCGCAGGTGCTGAAGGTTTGGCTAGTTATGAAACGATTTTATCTAATTGTAAAGAGCACTTAAACGATAAGTTTTTAATCGCACTAGAAATTGGCGAATATCAAAGTAAGAGATTACTTGAAAAAGTAAAGAAATATTTGCCAAATTCACGTGCTTGGATAGAAAAAGATATGAATGGAAAAGAAAGATTTTTATTTATCAGGGAGAAGTAATATGGATTTATGGATGTATGAAAAAGAACTTTATGAAAAAGGTATTACAGTAATTGGTGGGGTAGATGAAGTAGGAAGAGGTCCACTGATTGGTCCCGTAGTAACAGCTTGTGTAGTGCTTCCTTCTAATTTTGTATTAGAAGGACTCACTGATTCTAAAAAACTATCAGAGAAAAAAAGAGAAAAGTTTTATGATTATATAGTAGAAAACTGTACTGCTTATGCAGTAGGAGAATGTAGCCCAGAAGAAATTGATGAGTATAATATTTATGAAGCTACCAAGATTGCTATGAAAAGGGCAATTGATAAGGTTAATAAACAAATAAAGTTAGAACATATTTTAATTGATGCAATGCCTCTTGAAATAGAGATACCTACTACCTCTATTATTAAGGGTGATGCTAAAAGTATTAGTATTGCAGCAGCTAGTGTGGTTGCAAAAGTAACTCGTGATCGTATGATGATAGAGCTTGATGGAAAGTATCCAGAATATGGATTTGCTAGTCATAAAGGCTATCCTACCAAGAAACACGTAGAAGCAATTCAAAAGTATGGATTAATAGAGGGTTATCGTAAAAGTTATGGACCGGTAAAAGAAGTATTAGAAAAGGGTGTGTAATATGAAAGTATTTTTAATATCCGATATTTCAGATATTGATGGATTAACTCCTGTTATTTTATCGAGATTAACATTTTCTGATTTTGACTACCATTTACTTCATGTGACTCAATTAGATGAGTATTTAAAAGAAAAGATAGAAGAAAACTTTTTTGATTCTTATGATAGAATCTTTATTACAGATTTATGTATGAGTGAAGGAATGGCTAAGATGATTGACGAGTTACCCTTAAGAGAGAAGATACAAGTTCTAGATCATCATTACCGAAATTTACCTCTTAATTCTTATCCTTTTATTAAAGTAGTAGATGAAAAAAATGGAATTCATGAATCTGGAACTAGTCTTTACTATGAATATTTATTAGAACATCATCTAAATAATATTATTAAAAAGGATAACGTTTCTTACTTAGTATCGTTAGTTCGTTTAAATGATACTTGGGAATGGAAAAAGTTTGGGGTAGAAGAAGCTCGTTACTTACCAATTTTACTTAGTTATTATGGAATTGACTATTATATTGACAACTATGTTAAATTTTTAGCAGAAAATAAAGAATTCTATTTTACAGATGCGGAAAAAATATTAATTGATGTAGAGCAAAAACGAATGAAAGATTATATTGAAGAACAAAAAGAAAGAGTAATTTTTAAAGAAATAAAAGGTTATAAAGTAGGGATTGTTTTTGCAGAACTTTATCGTAGTGACTTAGGAAATGCTTTAGCAGAATTCTATCAGGATAAAGTAGATTTTATTATTGTCATCAACATCAATAGAAGTATTAGTTATAGAGGAATAAAAGAGAATATTAGTGTAGCAGAATTTGCCAGTATGTATGGTGGCAATGGACATAAATTAGCTGCTGGTTCTCCATTACCTATCAATTTGCGAGAACAAATTGTCAATCTTATTTTTAGTGAAGAATAGAAAGCTGTGATAATATGGTTTTAGATATCGTAAAGGTTGGATATTTGAGGACAAATTGTTATCTATTAAAAAAAGAGGGCAAGGTACTTGTTGTTGATCCAGGAGACGAATATTTAAAAATACAAAATAAAATAGGAGATAATGAAGAAATTATAGGTGTGATTATTACTCATAATCATCCAGATCATGTGGGTGCTTTAGAATATTTTGAAGGGGATATAATCTATGATTATTTTAATTTAGAAGAAGGAATTCATACAATAGGGCCTTTTACTTTCGAAATATTACATACACCTGGTCATAAGAGCGATTCTATTAGTATTTATTTTAAAGAGGATAAAATGATGTTTACTGGAGATTTCTTATTTAGAAATACAATTGGTAGAACAGATTTTCCAACTGGTAGTATGCAAGATATGAAAGAGTCACTTAAAAAAGTAAAAGTATATGATAAGGATATTACGGTTTATCCTGGGCATGGTATGCCTACCAATTTGGGATATGAAATAGAGAATAATTCTTATTTTAATGAGGTTTAATATGAAAGCATCTAATAGGATAAAAAATCTCATTCTTACAAAATCTCTTTTTAAAGTATCAGAGAAATCAGTACTTATGAATTGGAATAGTATTGGTGAATTAAGAATGAGGTGCAAGAGATATTCAGAGAGAAATTCTACTTTAGAGGAGATTCTTTTTGAATTGAATAAAAGGGGTGTTAAAACTTATGGAAGTTGTAAAGGACATATGGGATCTAAGGGGTATATTGCCTTTATGGTTCCACCAGAACAAGAAGACTTTGTTAATCAACTATGTACAAGAGTATTGAGAAGTTGTCTTGCTAGTGTTGATATTCATGAGTGTAGATCAACATTTAAGGGAATTTCTGTTGGTATTTATTTTAATGCGATAGTTAGAAACGAAGTATTACCACTTCTATTAAATTGTATAAAAAATCCTAACCATAATAAGAGTGGGTATATGCAAGAAATTTTTAAACTTTGCCATATTCAAGAAGAAATTCATGATGATCTTACTTATGGAGTTCATATGTATCCGAAAAAAGAGGGAATCTTGTTGTCTCCTAATAATAAGTTTCTCTGTTATTCTTTAGAAAGACGAATTTCTTTAGAACAGTTATTTCGAGTATGTATGCATATGGATAATTTTTCTGAAATAATAAAAGGAACACTTTTGGATGAAGAACGGATGAAAGATTTATTGCATGAGTTAAATAGAAAACTTTTAGGGGAGATAGAGAATTCTTCCGTAAAACCATTAGATTATTATGCAGGTTTTACAGAACAAGAAATTGTAGAATTGATGGGAGAAATCGGCTTTTATCCAGGTTATCTACCAGATTTAATATCCCGTAATCAAGCAGGTAGTATTAGAGAAGAAGAGAAAAAACTTCTTAATAAGTTTCATACAGAACCTGGTCTTTATGTATTAGCGTTAAAGTTAGAAGAATCCTTATCTGTAAAGAGGAAAAAATCTTTACAAGAAAAAAAATACATGCTATAATAAATTTGTTTTTGAAAAAAAGCGATGATGAAAGAGTAGTAATAAACGGGCGGATTAAAGAGAGTTCATGGGTGGTGTGAATGAACATGAAGTGTTTATGAATTCACTTTCTAGCATTATAAAAGAAAATTTATAACGGTGACGCGTTATAGTCTTAGAGATTCAAATTATGAATAAATTAAGGTGGTACCACGGCTTTTCGTCCTTATCTGGTATCGCTTTTTTTATGGAAAAGAGGAAATTAAAATTTTATGACAATAATTGAAAATGTGGAGTTATTGAGGACAATTTTTACTAGTCCAAAAGTAGTTCCAAAACTTTCTAGATTAAAACTTTTTTCAATTACTAAGCATTATGGTATGAATCATCTTTATATTGGAAATAGAATTAACCATGCGGTTGATTTTCCAATAATGGATGAGGAAGAAAGTAAAGAGCCAAGTGGGAGAACACTTTTCTTTCATGACATAGGGGATTCCCATTACTATGATGTTTTAAATGATAATACAAGATGTGTTAGACAGAAAAATGGATTTACTGTTGCTAATCATGTTTGTACAGATATTGAGAATTTGAGAGACTGCTTAAAGCCAAAAGTAAAAAAGATAGGAGGAAGAAAATGAAAGATTTAGAGAAAATGATAAAAGAATTAGAAGAAAAAATCCAAAATGTTAAGGATAATAATGAATTAAATGCTATTCGTGTAGAATATTTAGGAAAAAAGGGAAGTATTAGTTTGCTTTCTTCTAAGATTGCAGAACTTCCAGTAGAGGAGAAAAAGACATTTGGAGCAGAGCTTAATAAGGCAAAAAATCGTGCTACTGAGTTAATTGATGCTAAGAAAAAAGAAATTGACGATAAAATTTTAAATGAGAAATTAGCAAGTGAGAATATTGATGTTACACTACCTGCAATGTCTATTCCAGTAGGTGCCCCAAATATTCTAGAAAATATTATTGAAGAGGCAGAAGAAGTATTCATGTCTATGGGATATGATGTAGTAGATGGACCAGAAATAGAAGAAGATCGTTATAACTTTGAATTATTAAATATTCCAAAGGGGCATCCAGCTCGTGATGCTCAAGATACTTTCTATATAGAGGATGAAACAATCTTACTTAGAAGTCAAACTTCTCCAGTACAAGCTAGAACAATGTTAGCAGCTGGCGGTGATAAACCAATTCGTATGATTTGTCCAGGTAAAACTTATAGAAGAGATGCAGATGATGCGACTCATTCTCATCAGTTCATGCAAATAGAAGGATTATTAGTGGATAAGAATATCAGTTTATCTGATTTAAAAGGAACATTTGATGTAATTGCTAAAAAATTATTTGGAGAAAACTGCGAAACTCGGTTTCGTCCAAGTTATTATCAATTCACAGAGCCTTCTGTAGAAACTGATATTAGTTGCTTTGTATGCAAAGGAAAAGGTTGCTCATTATGTAAAAATACAGGTTGGATTACGGTAAGTGGAGCAGGAATGGTACATCCAAATGTGCTTAAAAATTGTGGATATGATCCAGAAGTATGGTCTGGTTTTGCATTTGGTTTTGGTGCTGAGAGGTTGGCTATGTTAAAGTATGGTATCAATGATATTCGTACATTTTATCAAACAGATTTAAGGGAATCTAAGACTTTTGATAGAAGGGATGTGTAAGGATGATTAGTTTAAATTGGGTAAAAGACTATGTAGATATAGAAAATGAAGATTTACATGAACTTGCTGTTAAAGTTACGAAAGCAGGAGTTAATGTAGAACAAGTTGTTTCTAAACATATTGATAACTTAGTAATTGGTTATGTAAAAACATGTATAATGCATCCTGATAGTGATCATTTGCACATTTGCCAAGTAGATGTTGGTTCTACTACTACGCAAATTGTCTGTGGAGCCCCTAATGTAAGAGAAGGAATTAAAGTAATAGTTGCTCTTCCAGGTTGTGTGTTACCAGGTAATTTTGAAATTAAAGCAGGAAAAATTAGAGGACAAGAATCAAATGGTATGATTTGTGCTTTATTTGAATTAGGGGTAGAAGAGAAGACAGAAGAAAACTATAATAAAGGAATTGAAGAAGTTCATTCTGATTTAAATCCAGGTGAGGATGCTAATATTTATTTAGGAACAGATGATACATTATACGAATTAGATGTTCATAAACATCGTAATAATGACTGTTATTATCATATTGGTTTTGCTTATGAAATTGCTTGTATTTTAAATAAACCAGTAAGGTTGCCAGAAGCTACTTATAAAGAAATAAAGGAAAATGTAAAAGATAATATTACTCTTTCTGTAGATACAGATAAATGTCCTTATTATACAGCTAAGATGGTTCGTGATGTAGTGATTAAAGAATCTCCAGAATTTATCAAGAAAAGATTAATTTCTGCTGGTATGAGACCAATTAACAATGTTGTTGATATTTCAAACTATGTAATGCTTGAATATGGACAACCTCTTCATTTCTTTGATAAGAATAAATTAGGAGATAAAATTTTAGTAAGAGATGCAAAAGAAAATGAAGAAATCATTACACTTGATGGACAAAAAAGAATTTTAAAAAGTAGTGATACCGTTATTACCGATGGTAAGAAACCAGTATGTATCGCAGGTGTCATGGGTGGAGAAAATACTGATGTTGATGAGTCTACAAAAGATATTTTAATTGAAAGTGCTATTTTTGATGCTGTAAGTATTCGTTATACAGCTTCTAGATTGAATCTAAAAAGTGAAGCTTCTATTCGTTATGGAAAAGGATTAAACTATGAATATACTGACGCTGCTATTAATCGCGCTTGCTATCTCCTTGAAAAATATGCAGATGCAAAAGTATTAAGTGGTACTGTAAAACATGATAAAGTAGATAAGAAAGAAAAAGTAGTAACGTTTAAGACTTCAGCTATTAATACATTACTTGGAATTACACTTACAGACGAAGATGTTAAAACAGAATTAAAAAGATTAGACTTTCCATTTGAAAACAAGAAGGATACATTTACAGTAACGATTCCAAGAAGAAGACTCGATATTGATCCTAATATCAATGATATCGCGGAAGAAATTGGTAGATTATATGGATACCATAATTTAGTATCTACATTACCTAGTGTTCCAACAAGGCGTGGTGTCTATGTAGGGGATGTATTAATTCGTAAACAAATTTCTAAACGTTTAAGAATGCTTGGTTTAAATGAAACAAAAAATTATACATTAGTAAGCCCAGAAATGGCTTCTAAATTTAGATATGATGAAGAAGAGGCAGTAGTATTACCAAATCCAATGAGTGTAGATAAATCTGTTGTTAGAACTAGTTTACTACCATCTTTAATCAATGTTTATGAGTATAATAAAGCAAGAAGAGTGGAGGATATCTTCCTTTATGAAATTGCAAAAAATTATGAGAAAGATTACAAAGAAGAAAGTAAAGTTGCTATTTTAATGGAAGGAAATTATCTTCTTAATAATTGGCAAGGCTTAAAAGTAAAATGTGACTTTTATACGATTAAAGGAATTATAGAAAATTTATTAGATTATTTAGGATTTAAAAATCGTTATACATTTGAAAAAGCTACTTTACCAGAAATGCATCCAGGAATGAGTGCTATTATTAAACTAGATAGAGAAATGGTTGGTATTATAGGACGAGTTCATCCAAACTATAAGAAAGATGAAATCTATGTAGCAGAACTTTCTATGACAAAATTGTATGAGAAGCAAGTAAAACCAATTAAATTTAAAGAGGCTTCAAAATATCCAGAAATTAAAAAGGATTTAGCATTCGCTGTTAAAAAGGATTTAGAAGCAGAGGAACTAATTAACCAAATTAGAAAATCTGGCGGAAGACTTCTTACAGAGATTTCTATTTTTGACCTTTATGTTGGAGAAAATGTTGGAAGCGATGAGAAATCTATAGCATTCGCACTTACTTTCTCAGATCCTACTAGAACGCTTAGTGATGAGGAAGTAACTGAAGTTTTCGATAAGATTATTAGAGAAGTGGAGAATAAGTTTGATGCAAAATTGAGGAATAAGTAATTATTCCTTTTTTATTGAAAAAATGGTCTCTTTTTGATATACTTATTTATATACTAGGAGGAATTATGAAAAAGAATGGTTTTACATTAGTAGAATTATTAGCTGTTATTGTTATTTTGGCACTTCTTGCAATCGTTTCTACTCCAATTGTTATGAACATTTTAGAAAATTCTAAGAAAAGTTCATTTGCAAGCAGTATTAATGGTATTAAAAAAGCAATAGAGAATGATTTTGGGGTAAGAGACTTTGATGCTGGTAATCGTTATGAATATGTTAATGGTGTTTTATATTTTATTGATAAGGATGGAGAAAAAACAGTAGTGCCTATGTCTGGTGGCATTTCTACTGGAAATGGAATTGGTAGTGTAGATTCTAATGGAAATGTTATTATTAGAATTTATACAAACTCTTATTGTGGAACAACAGGTGTTGCTGATAAAGTCGGTGTGACAGTTTCTAAGTGTGAGAGTGTAGAAAGTTGCAAAGCAACTTGTGGAATATAGTAAGATAAATGAGGACACAATCCTTTTTTCTTTGATATAAATAGAGGAGGAGTATATGGGAAATGATATTATATCAGCTTTTTTAGAGAGAAAAAGAAAAACTACTATTCGCTCTTCTTTATTATTTGTAAAGTATTTAGTAGATGATAAAGCAAAATTGAATAAGACAATTGAAAAGATAGTATCTATTTATTATCGCGATTTTTATTTACAAAAAGAAGTAGATTTTCAAGAATTAGAAAATTATTTTTCTATAGAAAACAAAGATGAAATTATAAAAGCTAGTTTGTTGTCTGCTATTCATTTTTATAAGGAAAGCGGAATAGAAAATAAAATACAGTCAGATATTCGTACGATTGTATTAATTTCTAATGCTCTTTTTCTATCACTTGTTTTAGGTAAAGCAATTGATAGAAACTATGAAAAAGATTCTACTACTTGGTTAGAGAGTTTTTTGCAAAAATACCAAGGAAAAATGAGAATGATTGCATCTGATAAAGTATTGGAATTTGAAAAAGAATTATCTAATTTTGTGAAAAAAGAAGAAGTATTATATCGTAAGTTTTTTAAATTGCTAGAAGATAGTCAGTATAGTGTGGAGTTAGAACCTCTTCTAGACTATGGTAACGGGTACTTAGTAAAAGGAAATTATGAAATTAAGATGTTATCTCGTTATTCTATAAAAGAAGTAGAACAAGTTTTTCAGAGGAAAGAATTTTATTTAGAACAATTTCTAATTACGTTAGAGGAACTTTCTATTCATTTTTTGAAACAATTATTAGCTGGTAAAGAGCTTCCTAAATATTTTATTTCCATCCCAGTTTCTATTATAGAAAAAGAAAAATATCGTGTTTTATTAGAAACAATTACTGCTAATATGTTATTTAGAAAGTCTATTGTACTTGTCTTTCAATATAAAGAATTCACCCATCAGATAAAGAATATTAAAGCTTTGGTACAAAAAGGTTTCTTTATGGGGGTTAAAGATGTCCGAGAAATAGAGATGAAACCTAATAGTTTTGATTATGTGGATTATGTGTTTACTTCTCCTAAGTTTTTAGAAACCCATAGTAAAAATTATTCACTATGGGAAGATAAAGATATACGTTTTATTCTTTGGGAGGGGGATTTGTCATGAACAAGGAATGGTTAGATTGTTTAATGAAAATGCCTATTCTTGATTATGAAGAATTTAAGGAAAAAAGTAGTTTAGAAACAACGATGAATGTTTCTTCTAAATTTGAAACAGTAGATTATTCGTGGCTCAATGTAGTGGAAAAATATCTTCCGTTTTTAAAAAATACAATAGATTTTTCAACACCTCTTTTAGTTGATTTAGAGGAATCTAAAAAAAATTATGAAAATCGTTTTCTATATACACTTTTTAAGCGATTAGAAGAGTTTTTAAAGAAACAATATGAGAGCATATTAAATCAAGAAAATTCATCTGATAGTAGTAGTTTAAGAGTAAGTGGAAAAACTTCTTTAAATAGCGAAGAAGTAATGTTAGATTTTAATTTGACAGTAACAAAAAAAGAATTAGACAAAAAGAAAAATACAACGTTGCAAGCGAAACAAAGATTAGAACAAATTTTTGACTTTTTAGAACCATTAAAAAATGGAAAGTTTATGAATATGCTAGAAGGAATTACTGTAGTTCGTTCTCCTATTAGAAGAACAGGCCTTTTGGTTACTCATGAAAACTACAAAAAATTATTAGAACTCTTTGAATTTTTGGATAGCTATGCAATGCTTGAAAAAGCTTTGAATGTGAAAGAGAAAAAGAAAAATTATGATTTTTTTACAATCCCTTATTTTATGAGTTATCAATTATTTTCAGAGTCGAATTCTTTTGCGCCTAAAGACGAGGAATTTTTAAAGAAATATTTAGAGGGAATCGTAAGACAATTTGTGGAAGAAAGTACTGTTGATGAAAAATCTTTTAAAAAAATGCTAAATAAGCTTTTTGAAGAAGAATATGCAAAGAAAAAAACGAGAGAAAAAAATATTCAACAGATTTTTATGAAGAGCTTTGATACACATCAAAAGCAAGTAAAGGATGCTATCCGTTCCTTAAAGGGGTAGTGTTCTTTTTTTGTTGACAGGTATTATTGTTGATGTTAAAATGGCGTTAGGTGATACTGTGATAGCTGAAGTATTAGTAGAAGTAAAAGCAAAACAAATTGATCAGACATTTACTTATCGTATTCCTCCACTTTTAGAAGAGAAAGTAATAGTAGGAAAACGTGTTTTAGTGCCATTTGGTCCTAGAATGGTTGAAGGATTTGTTTTAAAAACAGAAAAAAAAGAAGTGGATTTTTCGTTAAAGGATATTATTTCGGTAATAGATGAAGAAGCTATCTTAAACCCTGAATTGTTAGAACTGGGTAAGTATATTAGTAAGAAAACGATGTGCAATTTAATATCTGCTTATCAAACAATGTTACCAACTGCTTTAAAAGCAAAACATGGTAAGACAGTTTCTAAAAAAGAAGTGTGCTATCTTTCCTTAGTTCAAATGGATTATATTCCACAGAATAAAAAGCAGAAAGAATTAATGGACATTTTAAGTAATGGTGAAGTAGAAAAATCAGAGTTAAAAGATTATACATCTGCTATTCAAACTTTACTTAAAAAGAATATTATCAAGGAAGAAAAAAAGGAAAAGTATCGATTAGAATACCATTTAAAAGAGGTATCTAAAAGGCCAAATTTAACGGAAGAACAAAAGAAAGTACTGGACGCAGTCTATTGTAAGTTAAATACTTTTGCACCTTTTTTATTACATGGAGTAACTGGTAGTGGAAAAACAGAAGTCTATATGAATTTAATAGAAAAAGTATTAGAGGATGGAAAGCAAGCTATTGTTCTAGTACCAGAGATTAGTTTGACTCCACAGCTAGTTCAAACCTTTCAAAGACGATTTGGGGATGCAATTGCTATTCTCCACTCTAGATTGAGTGCTGGAGAAAAATATGATGAATGGAGAAAAATTGTAAGGGAAGAAGTATCTATTGCGATAGGTGCCAGAAGCGCTATATTTGCTCCTTTTAAAAATCTGGGAATGATTATAGTAGACGAAGAGCATACTGCTACTTATAAACAAGAGAATAATCCTAAATATCATGCTATTGATGTAGCGCTTAAACGATCTAAATATCATAATTGCCCAATTGTATTAGGGAGTGCAACTCCCTCATTAGAAAGCTATACAAGAGCTAAATTGGGTGTTTATCAATTACTTACTATGAAAAATAGAGTTTATCAAGCTATGCCAGAAGTGCAATTAGTAGATATGCGAGAAAGTTTAAAAAGAGGGTATCGTATATTTTCTAAGGAATTAAAGGATGCTTTAGAAATTTGTTTTGAAAAGGGAGAACAGGCTATTTTACTTCTAAATAGAAGGGGATATTCAACTACTGTTGCTTGTCATGAATGCGGCTATAAAGTAATTTGTCCTAACTGTGAAATACCGCTAACTTATCATAAAAAAAGTAATACTATGAAATGCCATTATTGTAATTTTACTACTTATAAACCACAAATATGCCCAGAATGCGGAAGCAAACAAATTGATCAGTTTGGAATGGGTACAGAAAAATTAGAGGAGGAGTTTAAGTCATTATTTCCAAATATTCCTACTATACGAATGGATATTGATACAACTACAAAAAAGGGAAGTCATGATAAAATGATTCAAGCTTTTGCTTCTAAAAAGTATCAAGTTTTGATTGGAACGCAGATGATTGCAAAAGGTCTAGATTTTGAAGATGTAACATTAGTGGGGGTAATTAATGGAGATGCTAGTTTAAATATTCCTGATTTTAGGAGTGCTGAGAAAACTTATTCTTTACTTAGTCAAGTATCAGGAAGGGCTGGTAGAGCTCGTAAAAATGGGCTTGTTATTATTCAAGGGTTTAACTTAAATCATTATAGTATCGAGTGTGCCAAGACTCATAATTATGAAAAATTTTATGAAGAGGAAATGAAAGTAAGAAAAATGCTAGATTATCCACCGTATCAAAATTTAGCACTCATCAAAATTATTAGTAAAGATTACGAATTAGCTTCTCAAGAAAGTGAAAAGGTGTGTCATTATTTATCAAGCCATCTACTTAAGAGTGTAGCTATTTTAGGACCCACTGTGGCGCCTTTACCAAAGTATAATAGTTCTTATTATTTTCAAATTTTGCTAAAATATAAAAATTCACAAGACGTTAGAAAAGAATTGGAATTTTTGATAGAAAAATATAAGAAAACAACAAAAATTTCAGTTGATGTCGATTTATCAGTGTAAAAATGCTAAAAAAACTATTTTTTTGAAAAATATTATGATATAATGTAGGAGATATAACATAAAAGATAAAGAGGTTTTAATATGAATTTAAATGAAAGATTGGTAGTGCCACGTGAAAAGCCAAGAGTATTAGACTTCCAAGAAGAAATAGAAACTCTTGAGCCAGTGGCAGAAAAAAGTGCTGATATGGAATTAGATTTATTACGTAGAGAACGTAAAAAATATGAAATTGAAAAAAGCCTCGCTTATGATAGACTCAATCTAGAAAAAGAAATATTAAAGCAAGATAGAGAGCATTTTAATCGTATGCGTAGACAGTATGAGAAACAGCGAAGATTAGATGAGGAGACTTTCCAAGAGGCAAAATTAGAATTTGAGAAGTACAAGGAATTAGAAAAACAAAGAATGCAGTTAGAAACGAGAGAAATTTTAAATAACTGTTTGAACTTTAAAGAATTTTTAGATGACTATCGTACTAATTCCGATAAATGAGGTGAATTATGGATACAAGAACAACAGAGACTGATGAAATTTTAAACGAACTAACAAGTATTGAATTTGATGATGATGACGCTTTAACTTTATTAGATGATGAGGAAGCTTCTCCTTCTTCTAAAAGTTTAATAGAAGACGCTGACTTAGCTTCTTTCTATTCTGATAGTGTAGAAACTTTAAGAGAAAAAACACCAAAAGAGGAAGTACATGTAGAAAAGGTAGAAGCAAAACCAGTTGTTAAAAAGGAAGAACCTAAGGTAGAAGCAAAACCAGTACCACCATCTATAGATAAGTATCAAGGAACTATGGAAAGTAGGGCTAGTTTAGATGCATACTTAAGTGGGGCGCTAGATAGTAAAAAGGATGAAGTAAAGGTGGAGAAGGTAGTAACTCCTCCTACTAAAAGTGTAGAGGCACCAAAAGAAGAGACTAAAGTAGAGCCTATTGAACCACCAAAATTAGTGCCATCTACTATTGCTAGTAAAAAAGAAGAACAAGTAAATATTGATAGTTTAAATCAATTGTTTGAGAAAGTTTCAAGTAATGTTCGTGGAGCTTCTGATATTGTTAATAAGAATGCTGAGATTAAGAAAAAAATTGATGAAAAGTTCCAAGAGTTAAAAAGGTTACAAGAGGAACATGAACAAAATAAGAAAAGTGATTATGCTGAAATCAATGCTTATAAAGATGAAGTATATGCTAAATTAAAAGAAAAAAAATCAGAAGTAGAAGAGCAAATGGCTATTTTAAGTCAATCTCAGGCTGCATTTGAGAAGGAAAAGAAAGACTTTGAAAAAGATAAAGAAGCAGCTTTAGCAATGATTTCAAAAAGAGAACAAGATTTGGACAAGTCTTATCATGAAAGGTTACAAGGAATATCTCAAATTGAGGAAGGCTTAGTTAAAAGAAAAGAACAGTTGGATGTTGAAAGAGCAAATATTCAACAAGAGAGAATCCAATGTGATAAAGAGAAGAAAGAATTGGCAGACAACTTATTGAAGTTTAATCAACTAGTAGATGATTTTACGAGAGGTGTAGACCGTTTTAGTGAAAATTAAAGTATCGTTTAACGATGCTTTTTTCTTGCTTTTTGTTTGTTATTTTAGTTATAATAGGACTAGGTGGTAGTATGGCAATTTTAGGAATCGCAACTGGAAAGTGTAATGATGAAATTGTAAAAATATTAGATGGCGAAGTTTGGAAAATTGATAAATATACAATGGCCTTTGCAGACTCTTATGAATTACGTGCATTTAATGCAGCTTCTTTTGCAAAATTCCAATCTCTTTATCCGTATGCGAAAAATGGCAGTGTCAGACTTTTTTTAAATGGAACAGATAAGGAATGGTTTGTATTTTATAAAAAGCATAGACATGCTTTTGAGAAAATTATACTTGACCATGAATTTATAGAGTATTATGCAGAAATGGGAAGTAAATATTTTTCTAGAAAAGATGTAGATATCATTGATCATTATCCACATCGAATTTCTGTATATATGAAACAATTTTGTCAAGCTCTGATAGATAAAGATTTAAAACAAACTGGACAACCAAATGGCGGAGCGTTATACTATGGTTTTATGAGAGATATTCTCTATAAGTATTTAAACTACAGTAGACAAAATAAAAATGCAAAAACGATTGATCAATTGAGTGCTGAATATTTTAGTGAGCAAATATCTATTCAAATTGCTTGTTTAAATACTCCTCCTTCTAATGATACCCCCGTTATGGATAGGGGAAAGGAACTTGATCCTGACTATGAAATGTTTTATAGTATGGATACTTTAGAAACGAGATATGATAAGTTAAAAGGATTTCTTGGTAATCCTAATTTTGATAGATATTATGGTGATATTTTCAAAGATAGCTATTTGTTTATACTTGGAAATAAAGCCGAAGATTATTGGCAGCAGGAAGTCTATCAAAAGTGGTATGAGTATGGAACAAATGGTTTTGATGGGACTGTTATTTGTCCCGCAATTTTTAAGAATTCTGGATATGTAGATAGATTTGATGCAGCTAGTATTGTATTCTTCTGTGTCTTTGATACCAATCCAGAAGTGGAAAGAATGATTTCTTTAGCTCTCTTAAATCAGTCAGAAGTAATAATTCACTTATATGATTCTACTTTATATCCTAAATATATAAAAAAATATCCAAAAGCTACTATTGTATTACAAGGAGTTCAAGAGGAAGATAGTTTACTAGATGCAACAGATGATTTCATGATATCTTGTTATAATAGAGTAAAAGAAAAAAGGTATCAAAAATGAAAGAGATTATAATAGATTTTTTAGAAGTATTAGAGTTTGAAAAGAAATATTCTAATTATACCATCTTAAACTATCGTAATGATTTGGAAGATTTTCTAATTTTTATAGAGTCTAAAAAAGTTCCTATAAAAAAAATAGATTATGGAACTATTCGGTCATATCTAAACGTATTATACGATAAAAAATATTCTAATAAGACAATAGCACGACATATTAGTACACTTAGAAGCTTTTTTAAATATTTAAAAAAGAAAAATATAATAGATATGAATCCTATGACATTAGTTTCTAATCCTAAGTTGGAAAAGAAACTTCCTAAGGTTATTTCGTATAGCGATTTAGAAGCTATTTTAAATGCATTAGATGATGGAACTGTTTTAGGAAATAGAAATACTCTTATTCTAGAGTTATTATACGCAACGGGTATACGTGTTTCTGAATTAGTAAATATACAACTTAAAGATATTGATTTCAAAAAAAGAGAAATTAGAATTTTAGGAAAAGGAAATAAAGAAAGAATTGTTTTATATGGTAGTAGGTGTGAAAAATTATTAGATATTTATAAGAGTGATAGTTTTCCTGAATTGAATAAAAAGTTATTAGATTATTTACTTTTAGGAGTAAGAGGAAACAAGATTAATGAACGACAAGTTCGTACAATTGTAGATGAGGCCGTTACAGTAGCAGGGACAAAATTGCATATTTCTCCCCATGTTTTAAGACATACTTTTGCAACTCATATGTTAAATGGGGGAGCAGATTTAAGAAGTGTTCAGCAATTACTTGGGCATGAGTCTTTAAGTACTACAACAATTTATACTCATGTTTCTAATGAGCGGCTTAGAAATGTTTATTTGCATACTCATCCACGTGCTTAGGGGGAATTATATGTATAGCGATGATATCAAAGATTTGAAAAGACAAAAAAGGGAGGCTAATCAAAATATTCTTTTTTCCTTTATTCGAATTTATATTAGTCTTAGGACTGGTTTTCCTGGATTAATAAAGGAAAGAGATGATTTAGTAAATATGGTAAGTAGATATTTTGAATCAGATAGAAACGAATCAGACGTTTTACGCTTGATAAATAAGTGTTATGGTAATAGAGATGATCATGAAGGAGTAGATGAATTATTGGAAGAATTTGATGATATGTTTGAACAGTTATATGATCATTGTGAGAAAACATTTCTAGATTATGAAGACTTTCTAGAAGATTATGGTGATTTCCTAGATTTATTATTCCGTAGAATTCAAAATGGCGGAACAGATGATACAGAAAGTTATAGGCGATACAAATTGGTACATAGACCAATAGATTTTCCAACATTCGATCAGCAATATAAAAAGAAAATGTTAGAGAAAGTTGCTCATTTACCAGAACCAGTTGAGGTGGATTTTTAATGGCAAAGTTTTATTTTCGTTATGGTGCAATGGACTGTGGAAAAACAACAGCACTTTTACAAGTAGCTCATAATTATGAAGAAAAGGGAATGAGAGTAATTATTGTGAAGCCATCTATTGATACTAAGGGAGGAAAATGTATTGTCTCTAGATTAGGAATTAAAAGAAAAGTAGATGTTTGGTTAAGACCTAAAGATCATGTTAGAAATTTAATTGATTTAAAAAACACAGATTGTATTTTAGTAGATGAAGCACAGTTTTTAAAACCGGATCAAGTACAAGACTTTTGGTTGATTGCAAAACTTTATAATATTCCTGTTATCTGTTATGGACTTAGGACAACCTTCCAAACAAAGTTGTTTGAGGGGAGTAAACCAATTATGGAATTAGCTGATGAATTAGAGGAATTAATTACTATCTGTAAGTGTGGTTCAAGAGCTAAATTTCAAGCTAGAAAAGTGAACGGTAACTATGTAACAGAAGGCGGAGAAGTAGCGATTGATGGAGAAAACTCTGTTACTTATGAATCTTTATGTGGAAAGTGTTACATTGAGGAAGTTTTGGGAATCCATGAACTTTAAAATAAAAGTGTCAAAAAGAGGAAAAAAGTGGAAATTTTCTCTTTTTTTCTTGCTTGGATTACGCCTTAATGTTATAATAGACGGTGTTAGGAGGAATATGATGACAAAATATGTTTATTTGTTTACCGAAGGTAATGCTGATATGAGAAACCTTCTTGGTGGTAAAGGTGCTAACTTAGCAGAAATGACAAATATTGGTCTACCAGTACCACAAGGTTTTACTATCACAACTGAAGCATGTACTCAATATTATGAAGATGGTAGAGAAATTAATGATGAAATCCAATCTCAAATTAATGAGTATATCGGTAAGATGGAAAGTATTACTGGAAAGAAGTTTGGAGATAAAGAAAATCCATTACTTGTTTCTGTAAGATCAGGAGCAAGAGCTTCTATGCCAGGTATGATGGATACTATTCTTAATTTAGGTCTAAATGAAGAAGTAGTAAACGTTCTAGCTGAAAAATCAGGAAATGCTAGATGGGCTTGGGATTGCTACAGAAGATTTATTCAAATGTATTCTGACGTAGTAATGGAAGTTGGAAAAAAATATTTTGAAGAGTTAATCGACAAAATGAAAGAAGCTAAAGGAGTTACACAAGACGTTGAACTTAACGCTGATGACTTAAAAGAATTAGCAAACCAATTTAAGGCTGAATATAAAGAAAAAATTGGTGAAGACTTCCCAAGTGATCCAAAAGAACAATTAATGGGAGCTATCAAAGCTGTATTCCGTTCTTGGGATAATCCACGTGCTAATATCTATAGAAGAGATAACGACATTCCTTATTCTTGGGGAACTGCTGTTAACGTTCAATCTATGGCATTTGGTAACATGGGTGATGACTGTGGTACTGGTGTTGCATTTACTCGTGACCCAGCAACAGGAGCAAAAGGTTTATTTGGTGAATTCTTAACAAATGCACAAGGAGAAGACGTAGTTGCAGGTGTTCGTACACCAATGCATATTACTGAAATGGAAACAAAATTCCCAGAAGCATTTAAAGAATTTAAGACTGTTTGTGAAACGTTAGAATCTCACTATAGAGATATGCAAGATATGGAATTTACTGTTGAACATGGTAAACTTTATATGTTACAAACAAGAAATGGTAAAAGAACAGCTCAAGCTGCTTTAAAAATTGCTTGTGATTTAGTAGATGAGGGAATGCGTACTGAAGAAGAAGCAGTACTTATGATTGATCCAAGAAACTTAGATACATTATTACACCCTCAATTTGATGCTGCTGCATTAAAAGCTGCTAAACCAATCGGAAAAGGATTAGGAGCTAGTCCTGGTGCTGCTTGCGGTAAAGTTGTATTTACTGCTGAAGAAGCTGAAAAACAAGGATTAGGTGGAGCAGGAGAAAAAGTTATTTTAGTTAGACTTGAAACTTCACCAGAAGATATCGGTGGTATGAAAGCTGCTCAAGGTATCTTAACAGTTCGTGGTGGAATGACATCACATGCTGCCGTAGTTGCTCGTGGTATGGGTTCTTGCTGTGTATCTGGATGTGGAGAAATTGCCATGAACGAAGCTAAGAAAGAATTTACTTTAGCTGGAAAAACATATCATGAAGGAGATGTAATCTCTATTGATGGTACTACTGGTAATATCTATGATGGAGCTATTCCTACTGTAGATGCTTCTATCGCTGGAGAATTTGGACGTGTTATGGCATGGGCTGACAAATATAGAAAATTAGGCGTTAGAACAAATGCTGATAACCCAACAGATACTAAAAAAGCTATTGAATTAGGTGCTGAAGGTATTGGTCTTTGCCGTACAGAGCACATGTTCTTTGAAGAGGAAAGAATTCCTGCTATTAGAAAGATGATTTTAGCAGATACTGTAGAAGAAAGAGAAAAAGCATTAGATGCATTAATTCCATTCCAAAAAGGTGACTTTAAGGCAATGTATAAGGAATTAAAAGGTCTACCAATGACAGTTCGTTACTTAGACCCACCTCTACATGAATTCTTACCAAAAGAAGAAAAAGATATTGAAGCTTTAGCTAGTGAAATGGGAGTTACTGTTGAACAACTAAAGCAAAAATGTGATGATTTACATGAGTTTAACCCAATGATGGGACATAGAGGTTGTCGTTTAGCAGTTACTTATCCAGAAATTGCTAAGATGCAAACAAGAGCGCTTATGGAAGCTGCTATTGAAGTAAAAGCAGAAGAAGGATACGATATCGTTCCTGAAATCATGATTCCATTAGTTGGAGAAGTAAAAGAACTTAAATATGTTAAAGATGTAGTAGTTGCTACTGCTGAAGAAGTTAAGAAAGAAAAGAATTCTGATATGGAATACCATATTGGTACTATGATTGAAATTCCAAGAGCTGCTTTAACAGCTGATGAAATTGCTAAAGAAGCTGAATTCTTCTCATTTGGAACAAATGACTTAACTCAAATGACATTTGGTTTCTCAAGAGATGATGCTGGTAAGTTCTTAAAATCTTACTATGAAACTAAGATTTATGAGCAAGATCCATTCGCAAGAATCGATCAAACTGGTGTAGGTTCTTTAGTTAAACTTGCAGTTGAAAAAGGTAAATCTACAAGACCAAATATTAAGCTTGGTATTTGTGGAGAGCATGGTGGAGATCCATCAAGTGTTGAATTCTGTCATAATATAGGATTAACATATGTTTCTTGTTCACCATTTAGAGTACCAATTGCACGTTTAGCTGCTGCTCAAGCTGCTATTAAAGAAAATATGTAGTAAAAAGAATGGTTAAACCATTCTTTTTTTATTTGTCTG
This sequence comes from uncultured Bacilli bacterium, assembly GCA_910589375.1. GTDB lineage: Bacteria > Bacillota_I > Bacilli_A > RF39 > UBA660 > UBA5578. The sequence goes on from CAJUTK010000002.1 coordinate 234,679, forward strand.
ATAAAGAAATAAATTTTCTTTTTAAATATAATCCTTTTTGAAATTGGTAACTTTCATCCATTTGGGGAATAGCATCATAGATTTCATTTAGACGGTGGGCATCACTTCCTATCGTAACTTTATTACCTCCACATTCTTTATATAGTTCCAATTTGCTTTTAGAAGGAAAGGAATCGAGGTGTGACCTTCTAACAGCAGAAGAATTAATTTCTAAAGCAATATCTTTTTTTACAAGAACTGTAAAAATTTCTTTTAGAATATCCTCTGTAATAGGGGAATCATCCAGTTTTCTTCTTAAATAATCTAAATGGCCAAGGGAATCAAAACCACCTTGAGTTACCATTTGAAGAATTCTTTTATAGTATTTTAATAGTTCTATTTTACTGGAATCTTTAGGCATGATATGATTACTACCAAAAATATAACCAAAGCTAGTGAAAACTTAAATGTTTCTCAACCAGCTTTAACAAAGGCTTTGAAACAATTAGAGAGTGATTTGAATACAAAATTATTTAATCGTAGTAAAAAGGGTGTTTCTTTGACAGAGGCAGGAGAGATTTTATATGAATTTACTTCCGCTACTTTTCAAAGCTTCGGTAATACGTTAAATGTTATAGAACAAGAAAATGAAAAGGGAGGACATCTTTATATAGGCGCTACGACAACTAACTTTTTAGAACCTATTTTGCCAATATTACAAAAATTTAAAGAATTGTATCCTAATGTAAAAATTGAAATTGTATTAGAGGAAATAGAGGTATTAGAAAAGTATAGTAGATTAGGAAAATTAGATATATTGATAAAAAATAGTTATGAGGAATTAAAAAACTTTCAAAATATTGTATCTTTTGATATTCAAGACTGTTTTATTGCTTCTAAAAAGGAATATGCAGAATTAGAAAATAAAACCGTTACTTTAGAAGAATTATTAAACCATTATCCGTTTGTTTTGTTGAGCAATATTACTCATGGTAGGAAAAATTTTGATGCTTATTTAAGAAGTAAAAATATTACTTTTAAACCTACTTATGAATTTAATAGTTATAGTTTATGCCGAGAATTAATAAGAAATGGTTTTGGTATTGGTATAGGAAATCCTATTCACTATCAAGGAAAAGAATTTATTATATTGAAAACAGATTTTTCTTTACCGAAAAGAGTTTTCAATATTGGTTTTATAAGGACGAGTAAAAATGCATGCTTAAATGATTTTATTCTTTTATTAGAAAATAATTTGATTATTAAAGATTGACAAAAAAAGAATGAAAAATCATTCTTTGGGATAATGAGAAAGTCTCTGTAACATTTTTATACTATTTTTTTCTACACTTTTCTTTTTCTCCAAGTTTGATGAAGTATTTTCATTTGCTTTTAAAACCTCTAGAATGCCTTGTAAGAAATCTGGTTCTACTAAAAGAGGAGAACCTTGCTTCCATAATTGTCTACAGAATTCAATAAATATTGGATTATTATGAAAATGATTACTCTCTTGTAAAAGGATGCCTTGTAAGAAATTACTATTAGAAGCTGCTACACACGATAGTTTTTCCTCTTCTCTTTTTCTTTTCATTTCAAGTAAAGAATCTAAATATCTTACTTTTTTAAAGATTTGTTGCCATTGATAATGTCTTTGATAAAAAGAAAGATAGTCTCCACAAGCTTGTAATGTCATTACCTTTTCAGTACTCCATTTAATTCCTAGATAGTCAAATACAGCAGTAGCATTTCTAGAAGTAACAGAACTGTATACTTTTTCATCTATTAAAGAATAGATACCTTTATATAGATTGCCTGTTGCATAGATGGGATTTAAGATTCTCATTTCACTCGAAAAAGTTTCTATTTGTTCTAATTTTGGACCTAATATATTAGAATCAGTAGTAAGCAAAATGTCATATAAAATCATTAAATTTATTTGGTGCTGGGAATTTTCGCTAAATTTTGTAAGTTCCAGAAAATCACCTCTTTAATTTTTTCTATTATAACAAAAAAATAATGATTTGTAATAGAGACGTTTGGCATATTTTTGACATTTCAAATGCTTAAATCATTGCAATTATTTCTTATTTTATATATAATAGAATTGGTGATAATATGAAGGTATTATGTATTGGACATGCAGCTTATGATATTACAACACCAGTAGATACATTTCCAAAAGAAAATACAAAGACTCGTGTTCCAGAAAGAATAGAATGTGGTGGTGGTCCTGCAGGAAATGCTGCCTATCTTCTAGGAAAATGGGGTGTTAGTACTTATTTTGCTGGTGTAGTAGGAGATGATCTATATGGACATCGTATCATTGAAGAGTATCAAAGAGTAGGTGTAAATACAGACTATTTACAAGTTAGTAAAGATGAGGTAACAGCTTCTAGCTTTATTGTTGCGAACCGTGAAAATGGTAGTAGAACAATACTTACTTATCGTCCAAGTGAAATGAAAATGACAGATGTAGATATTGAAATTGAGCCAGATATCATTTTAATTGATGGGCAAGAACCAGAATTTTCTAAGAAAATGATTGAAAAGTATCCTAATGCAGTAAGTATTATAGATGCAGGAAGAACAAAAAGAGCTATTAGAGAATTGTGTAGAATGGTAAATTATGTAGTTTGTTCTAAAGATTTTGCAGAAGGAATTAGTGGCATCAAAATTTATGAGAATGAAAGTCTTGAACATGCTATTTTAAAGTTAGAAAATGAATTTCATACGAATATTATTGTAACATTAGAAGCAACAGGATGTGCTTATCGTAATGATGAAGGTAAAATAGAAATTGTCCCTTCTATTAAAGTTAGGGCCATTGATTCAACTGGGGCAGGAGATATTTTCCATGGAGCCTTTACTTATGGAATCGCTCAGAACTGGCCTATGGAGAAAATACTTCGTTTTTCAAATTTAACAGGAGCTATGTCGGTTACACGTGTTGGTGGTAGAAATTCTATATTTGAATTAGACGATATGATTGAAATTTATAATGAAGTTAAGTGAGATTATTTTTATTGATCAATTTCCATCTTTAGATCTTCATGGTTTTGATAGAGATTATGCTAGAATTAAGATAAATGAGTTCATTCAGGATAATTTTGTTATGAAAAATGAGTTTATAGTGATTGTTCATGGGGTTGGGAGTGGCATTTTAAAGCAAGAAACTTTAGACACCTTAAAAAAGAATAAAAAAGTGGAAGAATACCAACTCTTTAAAGGAAATATAGGGTGTACTATTGCAAAAATAAAGAAAAAATAAAAAAATAAATATAAAAAGTTGACAATATGTAAAAAAAGTGGTAGGATATGAGCCATCTCGTTGAAAAGGGGGAAATTATATGTACGAAGAAAGAAGAGAAAGTTTTTCAGTTAGAGATTTAATTTTACAAGTATTATTTATTGTACTATTTGTCTTTATCCTAATTTTAATATTCCCAACTAAGGGATATATGAAAAAGTATATTGATAAGAATGGTAAGGACACAGGTACTAATACTACAGTTGTCGAATCAAACTTTGATGTAGACCAATTAGCAGCATTATACAATCAAATTTTTGCTAATAATGTTGTAGCTATGAAAGAAGCAGCTATTGGATATTACACTACAGATAGATTACCTGCTAAAGTAGGTGAATCTGATAAGATGACTTTACAACAAATGTATGATAAGCATTTAGTGTTAAAGTTAACAGATAAAAATGGAAATGCATGTGATGTAACAAAATCTTATGTATCTGTAACAAAATATGAAAATGAATACCAAATGAAGGTAAACTTAAGTTGTGGTGGAGAAGAAGATTATATCATCGTATACTTAGGATGCTATGATTATTGTGATGCAACAGGTGTTTGTGAAAAACAAACTCCAACAAAACCAACTACACCATCTAAACCAAGTAAACCAACAACAAATACAACAGTAAATAAAGTTACAAATATTACAAATAATTATTATTATGAAAATTGTGATTGTGAAAAACCAAAATATTACTGTTCAATTGTAAATGGTAAATATTATGATGCAAGTGGAAATGAAGTTAACAAAGAAGCTTATGAAAAAGCTTGTAATGAAGAAAAAAGATATTATTGTTCAATTGTAAATGGTAAATATTATGACGATAAAGGTCAAGTAGTAAGCAAAGCTGAATATGATAAAGCTTGTTCACAACCAACTAAAAAATACATTTGTGAATATAAGAAAGTAACAAATGGTGAGTGGGGACCATATGGACCTTGGTCAGAATGGACTACTACTAAACTTACTGAAAATAATAATACACAAGTAGATACAAAAACAGAACAAGTTGTAACTGGTTATACTACTAAGAAAGTACAAACAGGTACAAAAACAGAAACTTATATATCAAACTATACAACTTCTAAGTATGTATCAGGATACACAACAGAAAAATATGTATCAGGTCATACTACAGAAAAATATATTTCAGGATATACAACGCAAAAAGTACAAACAGGTACTAAAAAAGTACAAATAGGAACTACAACAAAGACAACTACTAAAAAAGTTGCTGCAGGTACTAAAACCACTTATGTATCTTCTGGTTCAGGAACAACAATTCCAAATAATACAAGTGAATATACTTATGTAAAAACTGGTTCAACTCAATCTCAAAGTTGTTCAAGTTGTGCTACTGTAACTGTATATACATGGGATGTATATAAACTTACAACAGTTTATAAAACAGAACAAGTAACAGAAACAGTACCAGTATATTCTGTACAACCAGTATATGAAACAAAACAAGTTCCAGTATACTCAACTAGACAAGTTCCAGTATACTCAACTAGACAAGTTCCAGTATACTCAACTAAGAAAACTCCAGTATATGCTACTAGACAAGTTCCAGTATACGATGAAGTAAAAACACCAGTTTATGGAACTCAAACTTACTACCGTTCAAGAACAAGAACTTATAGTGGAGGAAGTACAGATACAAAATGGAGTACATGTGATCCAGTTGATACTTCTTTAACAAGTCAAGGATATTATCAAACTGGTAATGTAAAGGAAGCATAAAGGAAGCGTTGAAAAACGCTTTTTTTGTTTGACATCAAAAATCTTATATGTTATCATAAATTTAGAATAAGGATAGTATAATTATAATAGGAAGGGGTGCACTGTGAAAGGGACATATCTATTTGACTATGTAAATGAAAATGAATTTAAAAAATTAGAACGTTCTTTAAAAAAGTATAACATGCTTGCTTATAAGAAGTTATATTTTGAGTATTACCCAGCCTTAAAAGAGGGAAATTTCCTAGGAAAACTGATTGCTACTAACAAAACAAATGGTACTAAGACATATGAGTTAAAGCTTCCTACAGATGCCCTATTTTCAAAGGTGCATGGCGATATTAAACTATATTATCTAGTTTACGAGAATGAAAAAATTGTAATGTTGGACAAGTTTGAGCCAATGGATATCTTAAGTGAAGGTCATGCAAGTGAATTAGTAACTTACAAGGGAGTTATGGTTTCAAAACAACATTCTGATAAAGATATGTTTAAGATTAACTTATTAAATATGTTAGATAAATAAAAACCAGTTTAATACTGGTTTTTTTTATGAATTTAAAATCCAATCAACAATTGCACTTTTTATTTGATAGTATTCTTCTTCTTCAAATTGCATATTAGCAATACAATATTTTTTATTTGCAATATGGGAACAAAAGATGCATTCATGTAAGTTGAAGCAGTCCTGAATAAATAGGGAATTGCTTACTTTATTAGAACATATTACATGATAACTGTTACTACAATCTTTTGAATCATCTACTTTGATGCAGAAAAGGGATGAAGAGCTTCTCTGAGATGCTAGTAGAAACTCACTATTACCACAAGAGTCACAGTAAATAAGATTTTTAGAATCACTACAATCTGTTGATTGATAGATGTTTTCACAGCGATAGATAGTGTCACTTTTCACTACATTAATAGAGTCATAAACTCTTTCTGTTGTAGTTAGATTTACTTGATTCCATATATCAATAATTTCTTGAAGGTTAGATACATTTTGTTTAGGAAGCATCCAACCTATATCTGTATCTCTTTTTTCCATATTTTCTAAAGTAATAAACTTTCCACTACTAATAGCATCTGCCCAAGTAATTTCATTAGTAGTAGAATCATTTACTTTTTTAGGTAGTTTTACATCAAATGCAAATTTTTCTAAGATTGTATCTAATGAGTATTGGTTTTGCTTTTCAAAAATATTTTGAAATATTTTATTAACGATAGTGATAGCTACAGCATCATTCATTTTTTATTCCTCCTCTTTGTGATGAATGTGTAATTAAAATATCTTTTAAATTGGTTGTGTTTCCAATAGAAAATTCTATTTTCTTGTTATCTTTTTGGGATGAAGAAATAGGGGAATCTATTGTTTTTTCTTTTAATCTTGGAATACTTTCAAAGTTCATAGTTTGTGCTTTAAAGGCGGGGAGTAATATTCCATTAGCATTTATTCTAATAATACATTCTCGGTTATTTAATTCTGTTAACATTTTCGTCTTCGCTTCTACTGTATCTTCTAAAGGAACTTTCATAGGTAGGTGATTTACTAATAGCGCCGCATCCGTTCTAGAAACGCGAAATAAATAATAGTTTATAGTATTAGCAAATATAGAATCTTTTAAATTATCTGATACTTGGTTAAAATATTGACTAGCTAAAATAAGAGATAAATTATATTTTCTTGCTTCAGATAGAAAACGTGATAAAATAGGATTTTCAACAACAGCAACTTCATCGACAATAAAGATAATATGCTCAGAAAATGAATAAGATTGAACAAGTGTAAGCAACTTCTGCATAATTAATCCTGAAATAGTTTTTACACTTTTATCTCCAAGCTTTGTTTTATCTAAAGAGAAAATGGTTAGAAAGTTATCTTGAATAGTCTCTTGTAAGGAAAAATCATTATTTTCTTGATTAAAGACAGGAATCATTTCCATTTCATCAATGAAAGAAATAATAGGGGAGATTGCCTCACCATAGGACTTTGTTTTTAAGTCATTAAAGTCAGATAAGAAAAAGTCTATTACACTACTTGGTAAAAGTTTTTCTTGCTGCTTTAAAAGAAAAGTCCTGTATTCTGTATCTAGTAAGACCTTTCTTAGTGTATGAAACGTAAAATTATTACTAGATAATAGTAAATGGATAGAGTGCCTTAATACCCTCTCTAGTTTAGAATTATATTGATCAGCTATTAAAGACTTAAATAATTCTAGTAATAATTCAGTAGAGGATATTGTATCATTTTGATTATTATGAAATAGGTTAATACTATTAAAATTATTTTTAAAGTCGATTACTTTACCAATACCTCCAATATCATTTTCTAAAGCAGCATGTGGGTCTATAATTACTACTTTGTATTGATTTCTAAACTGTATATTTTTATAGATATTGTGAATAAATAAACTAATAAATTTAGACTTTCCAGCTCCACTAGCACCCAAAATCAAAGAGTGTTTATGAAATTCGTAGTTATTTAGTTTTAAATAAAAATCTCCTTGTAGATAGGGAAATGTATTTACCTTTACAAGCGAAGATGTCGTTTCACTTTGTAATAAGTGTAGAATTTTTTGTATATCTAAATATTTAGGTACACTTTTATAGAAAAAACGTGCGTTTTTATCAAGATTTAAAGTTAAGATGGATGTAGGATTAGAAAATAGATTTCTATGTCTATAAACAACACTCTCTTTTTCTAAGTAAAAATAGACTTTAGAGCGGATTTTAGTGTTACTTAATTTACAAAATTCAATTTCAATATATTTTAGTTTTTTTCTTTTTTTTATTTCAAAGTATTCTACTATATCAATCAGTTTATTTTCTATAATAAAAGTAGGTAAAGAATAGATTGGATTTTCTATTTTTATTTCTTCAGTTTGTTTTAAAATAAAATCAGATAAATTATGTATGGTAGAGGGGAGTGTGTATTTTGTTTTTACATAGTAGCGAATTTCATTATTATTAATTGCAATTGTTAATTTCCATTTTTTAAATATCCCTTGATAATTGGAAATACTTCTTATAAATTCTAGCCATTTCTCTCCCTCTATGTTACAACTGGCTAAGAAAATTTCTGACGTTAACCCCATAAAACCGTCACCTCGATATGTACTATAGCAGAAAAACAATAAAAAAAACTGACTTTTTATATTCAAAAAAAGTCAGTTATTCAATAGCTACTAAAAAATCGGTTATTTCATCATGATAGTATTCTAGTTCTGGTATTGCTTTTAAGTTATATTTACAGCTTGGTAAAAATTCTAGATAAAACTTTTGAGAAATATCATGAATGTCTTCTGCTTCTTGGCTAGGAATTCTAAAAGAAAGCCATTTGCTAGCAGGAATAATAATTTTTTCAAAATCAGGTATGTATTTATCATATAAAATAAAATAATAATTGCATTGAAGATGTTCTTCTTCCTCATAAGAAATCATAGCATAGGGAATATCACCGTAAGAATCTTTATATTGTTTTTCCATTTCTATAAAAAACTTAGGGGCATCTTCTTGAATATGATCGTTATCAGTAGCTACACCTTTTCCATATACTATCATTTCTTCACGTTCTACAATCTGATATTCCATATCTTTTATAGAAGTATCAATTTCATTTAAAACAATTCTAGGAAAGTTCTTAAGAATAGTTGTATTTGTTATTTTACTAGGATTGATGCCATGAAAAGAAGAGAAAGCTCTAGAGAAGGCTGTAGCACTCTCATATTGGTATTTAAGCGCTACATCAATGATTTTTTCATTATTAGTAATAAAATCATATCCAGCACATGATAAACGTCTTTTTCTAATATAATCTGATAAAGTAATAGTTGTAAGCAGTGAAAATATTCTTTGCATAGTATAAGAGTTTACTCCCATTATACGAGCTAAAACATTATAATCTATTTTCTCTTCTAAATGATTATCAATATATTCTGTAATTTCGTTTATTTTTTGATAGATATTCATATTATCACCAATATTATTATACCATAAAATAGTTAGAGTGTTCTTTTTATAAGAAAAACTAGCAAGACTTGCTAGTTATTTTTCTTTTGCTAGAGTAGTATACTCAGCTAACATAGCTAATTCTTCGTCTGCTTTTTTTTGAAAGTAACTAGCTAATTCTTTTAAATATTTTTTTCCGAAACGAGTGGTTAAGAAAATTCTTAATTCTTGATCTAGTACTGTAGGTGGATATTCCCCACATAAACCGGCATTATGCGTGCTAAGACAAAAGTCATTAACTCTATAAGTATCTAAAATATGTATCCCATCTCCACTACTGATGAGGGCATATCTATCACCATTTAAGTCTTTTCGATCCCTCTCTTTTGAAACTTTTACCCAAGTTGCAGCTCTAGGTGGTTGCATTTCGCTTTTTTTTCGATAATGCTGTGTACTGAAATTAATTAGGGCAACCCATTCCTCATCTGTTAATTCGTTAATAAACTTGAAATCCATAGTAATTTCCTTTCTAAAATTGTCCCTTATTATAGCAAATAGTTATGAAAATAGCAATTTCATGTTATAATAAAAGAGAATGAGGTTATAGTTATGAATGTCAAAGAATTAATAGAAAAATATGTTTCATACAATGAGCAGGAGAAAAAAGATCAAGAATTAATACTAAAATGCTTAGATACTTTTGAGGATGTATTGAGTAGAGAAAATGAAATTGTCCATTTTACTTGTTCTGGTTTTGTACTTAATAAAAAGAGAGATAAAGTGTTAATGGTATATCATAATATTTATAATTCCTGGTCATGGGTAGGCGGTCATGCGGATGGAGAAGGTGACTTTTTAAGTGTTGCGATAAGGGAAGTAAAAGAAGAAACGGGCGTTCAAAATGTTCATGCTATTAGTCCTGACATAATAGCTTTAGATGTTTTGCCTGTTATTAGTCATATTAAGAGAGGAAGTTTTGTATCTTCTCATATTCATATCTCAGTAGCCTATTTATTAGAAGTAGATGAGGAAGAAATACTTCATATTAAGGTTGATGAGAATAGTAATGTAGGGTGGTTATCACTAGATACTTACCTTGATTCTGTAAAAGAAGAACATATGAAGCCAATTTATCAAAAGATAGTTGAGAAAGCAAAGAAAAAAGGATATTTATAAATATCCTTTTTATTATTGTATAATGGTATCTAGTTTTTTTACAATTTGTTTTGCTTTCTCATCTTCAATAGGAGAAGAAATCGTAATTTCATCAGAATCGTCACCCTCATATACTGGATTAGGCGATATTTTTCTCATTCTTACATTACCTTTTTCTAAGTCAATTTCTAATCCACCTTTACTTGGATGAAAAGCCAAATCTGTTAGCCAAGCATAGCCATTCGATATTAATTCATAGTTAGAGCGAGCGAGAAAATTGCTGGAAGTTCCAATTTTTAGATTTTTATCTAGATGATATAGGCTTGCAATTCTAGTAGAAAGTACTTTATATAATTCTAATAAATCTGATTTAATAGATTTTAGCTGAATAATTTCTGCTAAGTCAAGATCTATTAAGTATTGACTTATATCTGTACATTGTTTTGGCCATTTACCATATTCCATTTGCTTTTGGATATGTGCTTGCCAAATAGCTTCTATCATCTTAGCAGCAATATTTTTTCCAATCTGTAAATCTGTTTTCTCAATTTCAATCTCTGGAATTGTTCTTTTTGGTAGGGAAGATACATATTCTGCAATAATATCTCTAATTTTTTTAGTTGTTCCTTTTCCATGTTGTCCTAGCCCATAATCCATATAATATGTATTTAATCTACTATAATCTCCATCATTCAGTAAATAATTTGCTTTTATCAAATAATCGGAATCTTTAGGACTATATTCCATTGTCATATGAGGAGTGATACCTTTTTGTGGTGTGTTCCAATCCTCCTTATTTTTTCTTTCGAAAAATCTGCGGAATAATCTTTCATTTTCATGAATAGAATCTTCAACTTTCATATGTTCTTCAAAAAAGTATAAAAAAGAAACAAATTCTGATGTTAAAAAACTAGGCTCGTAACCATTTTTTACTTTATATATCATATATTCTACAATTAAATCATCGACTGTTAATTTAAGTTCTAAATTTATCATAAATCCTCCTTATAAGTTGTTATTATAACATAAAAGAGCTTATTTTTATATAGAAAAGAAAAAAACCAATCTTTTGATTGGTTTTACATTCTCATGGTGCGAGTGAAGGGACTTGAACCCCCATGCCTTGCGGCGCTAGATCCTAAGTCTAGTGCGTCTGCCAATTTCGCCACACTCGCAGAAAATGGTGGATCTTGTAGGACTCGAACCTACGACCGCCCGGTTATGAGCCGGATGCTCTAACCAACTGAGCTAAAGATCCAATAACTTGAATACTCATATAATATACCATAATTAAAACTTGAATGCAATAGTATAATTTGAAATTTTGGGAAATTTATTTTCCAAAAAAGAACTTGGCAAAAACCATTCACTATGATATAATTTATATTGTATGAAATAAGTGAAAAAATAGCCTTAAAAGATTTGACAAAATGTCAAAAAGGTGTTAGTATATACGCTAACTTTGGAAGAGGGGGAAGAATATGAAAATCCATTTTATTGAAAAATTAAAAAACAGAAAGTTTAAACTTCAAAAAGCAACTAGAAAAATTTCACTTGCTTTAGCATCTATCACACTTGTTGGTGCTTTAACTGGTTGTGGAGCTAAACAAAATACAGAAGTTCCAGTTACTAATGATAATATAAATCCAACTTATAATTCAACTTTAGATCAAGGCGCTCAAGCAGAAGAAAGTCAAGAAGGAGTTGCTACTCCAAATGCTGAGGAAAGCTTAGAAGCTCAAATTGCTGCATTACAACAAAGACTTGATGAATTAGAAAATGCAAATCCATATAGTGCTGTTGCCGCAAATGATACTTATACACAAGATAAGTGGGATGAATTTGTTACAGAGGCTAAAAAAGTATTAGCTGGAAAAATCAATAATGAAAATCAAGAAGGAATTGAAGCTGCATTATTATTATTCAATATTGATTATTTAGATGATAATGCAAAACAAGTTTTACTTACTCATTATGAACAAGGTCAAGATGTAGAAGCTGAATTAAATAAATTATATGCAGTATTATCACAAGTTCGTGAATACAATACGGAAATTGATTCTGCAGATAATTATTTATCTTATGCAGATGTTATGTTAGATGAACAAGATAAAGCTATTATTTCTGTTTTAGACGGATATGCTAAAGAAGTAATTACTTTAAGAAGTGACTTAACTGAAGCAAATGTAAATAGAATTAAAGAAATTTTTGATATCATATATAAGTTCTCAAATGGTACAGGTACTATTAAAGTAACTATTAATGGAGCAGAACAAGATATCGCTCAAATTCATTTATCACATGGTGGAATCTTTGCTGCAGAGAATATTGCACAAGATATTTCTGTATTAAGTAGAAATATTGTTTCACAAGAAGATAGAGAAAAATTAGATAGTGAATTACGTTCTAAAGATACATTAGCAAAAACTCAAGAAAAAATTAATATTTATACAGCAATGGCTTCTGTAAATGCTAAAGGTGTAAATGCCGAAGCTCAAGAAAAAGTTGTTAATCAATATAATTATCAATTAGGTGTTATTGCAAAAGAATTAGAAGTAATGGGAGTGACAGCAGAAGAAGCTCAAGCTTTATTTACTGTTACTAATATAGATTATTTTATGGATAGTACAAATAGTCAACATGCTTTTGATGTGATTTATGAAAATGGTTTTGATATTAATGCTGCTTTTACTAACGCAGAAGAGGCAGTTAGAAAAATTCAAGCTTATGATGATACACAAGAGCAAGTATATGATATGGCACGTTTGGTAATTGCTAGCGAAGCAGATGCTATTTCATTAAGAGCATTTACTCAAACAGCACATGGTGTTACTTCATCTGATGCAACAGTTGTTGCTAATGCTGCACATATTGTAAAAGGTTATACACAATTCTCAAGTGAAGCAACAGTTGATTACCAAACAAAGGATGCTAATGGTGATGTTGTTAATCATTCTATTGATAAAAATGGTTTAGGAAAAGGTGCATACCAAGTTGTTAACTGGTATACTTACTATTCTGTTTCTAATCATAAGAGTGCATATGGTACTATTGCAGATTCTTTAATTCAATTAGTAGATGGATCTCAAGTAGGACTTAATCCATATGAGCAAATAGTATTAGAGGTAGAAGATTACTGCGCAGAAAATAATATTGTAGTATATAACTATGAAGTAGGAAATACAAAATAAAAAATGCCTTTTGGCATTTTTTTTGTGGAAAGGCTTATAATATGATATAATGATACTACGAAGGAAGTGATATTTGTGAGAATTTATAATACACTCACACATCGTGTGGAAGAGTTTATACCACATAATCCAAATGAAGTAACAATGTATACATGTGGACCTACAGTATACCATTTTGCACATATTGGAAATCTTAGGACATATATATTTGAGGATATCTTTGAAAAGTCTTTAAAATATTTAGGATATCCTGTTAAACGATGTATGAATATCACTGATGTTGGGCATTTATCTAGCGATTCAGATACAGGCGAAGATAAGATGCTAAAGGGAGCTAAGAGAGAGAATAAATCTGTTTTAGAGATTGCAGATTTTTATACGCAAGCTTTTCGCTCTGATTTTGAAAAGTTAAATAACCGTTGGCCAGATATTGTATCTCCAGCGACGCAAAATATAGAAGAATATATTAAGATTATTACAAAACTTTTAGATAATGATTTAGCGTATATTGCCGGTGGAAATGTTTATTTTGATACCTCTAAACTAGAAGATTACTATGTACTTACCAATCACAAAGAAGATGAGATGGTAGTAGGTGTTCGTGAAGGTGTTGAAGAAGACCAAAATAAAAGAAATCAAGCAGATTTTGTGTTATGGTTTACCAAATCCAAGTTTGATGATCAAGAATTGAAATGGGAAAGCCCTTGGGGATATGGATATCCAGGATGGCATATTGAATGTTCTGGAATTAGTATGAAATATTTAGGAGAATACTTAGATATTCACTGTGGTGGAGTAGATAATATTTTTCCACATCATACTAATGAAATTGCTCAATCAGAGGGATATTTAGGGCATAAATGGTGTAACTATTGGGTACACGGAGAACACTTAAATGATCAATCTGGTAAGATGAGTAAAAGTAAAGGAGAATTTTTAACAGTTTCTTTACTAGAACAGAAAAATTATGATCCAATAAGTTATCGCTTTATGTGTTTAAATAGTCATTACAGAAAACAATTAGTATTTAGTTATGATGCTTTAGATAATGCAGCACAAGCTTATCAAAAACTTTTAAATAAAGTTCGTTCTTTAGGAAATGAAGAAAATGGGGAAGGCACTGAATCTTACCAAGAAAAATTTAAGCAAGCTTTATCTGATGATTTAAATACCTCTTTAGCGATTACTGTTCTTTATGATGTTTTAAAGTCAGATTTAACAAATTCACAAAAAAGATTCTTAGTAAGTTCTTTTGATAGTGTTCTTTCCCTAAACTTATTATCAGCAAAAGAAGAAAAAGTAGATAGTTCTTTAGAAGAATATATTCAAGAGAAAATAGAGCAGAGAAATCAAGCCAAAAAAGAGCGCGATTACGAAACTGCTGATAAAATTCGTGAAGAATTGTTATCGAGAGGAATTATTATTAAAGATACTAGAGAAGGTACCGTTTACGAGGTGAAGTAATATGATTTATGGATTGGAAACAATAGTGACATTTTTCTTAGCTATTGTAAGTTTCTTTGTCGTATTAGCTTCACAGATGTATTTAACTAGTACTTATAAAAATTCTAAAAATAAGAAAAATAGTAAGAATTTAACGGGATGTGAGGTAGCACGTCAGATATTAGATAGTAATAATCTTGAAGATATCTATGTAGTAGAAGTAGCAGGCGAATTATCAGATCATTATGATCCTTCTAGAAAAGTAGTGAGGTTATCTAAAGAGGTTTTTCATGGAGATTCTATTGCTTCTCTTTCCATAGCTGCTCATGAGTGTGGACATGCCTTACAAGACAAAGATGATTACACACTTATGAGAATTCGTTCTACTTTAGTTCCGTTTGTAAATTTTGTAACATATTTAGGATACTTTGGTTTAATAGTTTCACTATTTGCTGGAGTAATTGGATATTTAAAATTGTCAATAGGGATATTGATAGTAGTTCTTTTGTTTCAATTGCTTACTCTACCAATAGAATTCGATGCTTCTAGGCGTGCTTTAAAGGAAATAGAAAAATTATCTTTAGTAGAGAAAAAAGAAAAAGAGATGACAGTTACCATGTTAAGAGCAGCCGCTATGACTTATGTTGCCTCTTTAATTTCTTTAGTAATTGATTTATTGAGATTGGTTTTAATGTTACAAGATAGAGAGAGATAATTTCTCTTTTTTTCTTTAAAAGTATGATATAATGAAAGTGGTGATACTATGGATGGCATCTTTTTTATAGATAAACCTAAAGGGATAACTAGTAGGGATGTAGTAAATACTATTATTCGAAAAACAGAAACTAGAAAAGTAGGACACACTGGTACACTAGATCCTATTGCCACAGGAGTACTGATTGTATGTGTAGGGAAAGCAACCAAACTAGTAGATATTTTAACGTCAGAAGATAAAGAATATGAGGCGGAAATATGTCTAGGAGTAGAAACGGATACTTTAGATGAAGAAGGCACTATTTTAAAGGAAGAATTAGTAGAAAAAGGAGAGAATGAAATAGATTCTGTTTTAGCTTCTATGATTGGTGAATATGATCAAGAAGTTCCTAAGTATTCTGCTGTTAAAGTAGGTGGCAAAAAGCTTTATGAATATGCTCGTCAAAATCAAGAAGTAGCATTACCTTCTAGATGGGTATCTATTTTTTCATTAGAAAGAATTTCTACTATTAGAAGGGAAAATGGTAGATTATATTTTTCTATCCGAGTAAAAGTTAGCAAAGGAACCTATATTAGAAGCTTAATAAGAGATATTGCTTATAAATTAAATACAGTAGGTATTATGATAAACTTAAGAAGAATAAAGCAGGGAAAATTTTCTATTGATATGTGTAAGAAATTAGATGACATTCATTTATCAGATTTGCATTCTTTTGCGTCTGTTCTTTCTGGTATTTATCAGGTTGTAGTGGATGATGTGTTGAAAAAAGACGTATTAAATGGTAAAATATTAGATAATATATATAATCAAGAAAAAATAGTATTTAAAGATAAAGATGGCTATTTATTAGCAATTTATCACAGATATGAAAAGGATGAAACAAAAATAAAACCATATATTATGATAGGAGGAATAAAATGACATTAGTAATTATGGCAGCAGGTATGGGAAGTCGCTTTGGAGGCTTAAAACAAATTGAACCAGTAGGACCAAATGGGGAGTTTATTATAGATTATTCTATCTATGATGCAATTCGTGCAGGGTTCAACAAAGTAGTTTTTATTATTAAAGAAGAAAACTATGAATTATTTAGGAGTACAATAGGCTCTAGAATAGAAGGAAAAATCGAGGTAGAATACGTTTTTCAAAATAATGATAATGTAAGGGAAGGTGTTATTCCACCTACGAGAGTAAAACCTTTAGGAACAGGACATGCTATTTTATGTTGTAAAAATGTAGTAAAAGAACCATTTTTAGTTATTAATGCAGATGATTTTTATGGATATGAATCTTATGTAGTTGCTAGTTCTTATTTAAAGGGAAACCATAAAGAAACAGAATATGCGTTAATTGGATATAGAGTCGCTAATACTTTAACGGAACATGGTTCTGTTAAACGAGGAGTTTGCGAAGTAGATGGTAAGTATTTAACTAAGCTAGTTGAATCAAGCGTAGAGGAAAAAGATGGAAAGATGATTGCAAGTCCATTAGATGGAAGTGAGGCTTTTGTTGTTCCAGAGGATAGTACAGTATCTATGAATATGTTTTTATTCTATCCGAATTTATTTACAATACTAGAAAGAGAATTTGAAAAATTTTTGACAAATACAAAGGACTTAGAAACAGGAGAGTTTTTAATCCCTGAGGTTGTTTTTGAGGAGATTAAGAAAAAAGAGGTTACTTGTGAAGTATTAGATACAAGTGCTGTATGGAAGGGAATTACGTATCCTTCCGATTTAGATGAATTAAAGAGTTATATAAAAGGGTTGATAGATAAAGGAGAATATCCAAATAATCTATATTAGGTGATATTATGTTTGCAAATTTAGAATTGTTTTTACAAGAAAAAGAGGTATATAGGCAAAAGGTAGAAGAGATAAAGGCTTCTGCTCAAAATCCAGAAGAGTTATCAAAACTATTAATAGAGGCAGAGGAACATTTCAAAGGAGAAGTACGTAAGTATCTTACTTCAGCTATTACTGTAATTAATACGAATTTTGGTTGCCAATATTCAATTTATAAAGTAGGAAAAGACTTTGATGTTAATTTTCAAGTGGTAGAGACAAATGTTAGAAAAACAAGATCTGAAGTAATCGCAGAAATGGAAGAATTTAAAAAACAAGCTGTTGGTATGGATTTAACTAATGAGCAAATTACGAAAATTAATTTGGCTATGGAAGTATTACTTACTTATAGTGATGATGCGACAGATAAAGTAGATGAGAATAAAGAAGCTTTTTTAAAGGAAGCTCAAGTAAAAGCCACTAGTATTATTGAAGCTCCAACAAGAGAAAATAATGCTTTTGAACCGGCTCCTAGTCAAGAGCCAAATTTTAATCCATATGCTAATCAGCCAATAGAAGTAGATAATGGCTTTAAAAATCCAGAATATGAGAAAAAGACTTTAGTTGATCCATTTGCAAGTATTTATGGAGGAGCGAATGTTTCTCCTAATGAAATACCAGAAGCTACTCCTGATTTCGGTGTTCCTAATCCTCCAACTAATATGAATATGAATAATTCTTTAGGAGATGCTATGTCTATCTTTGGGCCAGGAATTACAACTAGTACTTCTAATCAAAGTAATACTATGAGTAATCCACAACAGAATGTATCTCAAATTCCTGTAAACAATAATTATAATAATGGGTTAAATCCAATGAGTAATAATGTTAATGCTAATGTTATGCCTACTAATGCAGTGAATGCTCCCAATAATTTTAACAATGTTACTCCAACTGGGGCGATAGCAAACGCAGCACCAGAGAAAACTAATGAAACTGAAGATTCTTTAGTATTAGTAGATGAGTTAAATGTTCCAAAGGAAAGTGCTTGCATTGTATCAAAGCTATTAAAAGGTATTCTTCGATTACCAATTACGACTTTACTTTTCTTAGGAATAATTTTGCTAATATTCTGGGGAATGAACAAGGCTAATTGGATGGGAGAGATAGAAGAACTATTAGGGGATTATTTGATTTATGCAGAATTAGCATTATCTCTTTTCATTGCTTTAATAGCATCCTCAACAGTAATAGATTCAATTGCTTCTAAGACAAAGTATATTAGTAAACATGCCATGGCTTCTCTTACTATTTTTTCTGGAGTTACCTATGGACTTACTTTATTGATGCCATATTTAATGGAAAATGTTTTAGTAGATAAGCTAGATGCAGATATTATTTTTGAAGTAGCTATTTACTTTGCTTATTATTTAGCTTTATCCTTCTTTGTTGGAACGTTTATGTGGTTGTTGTCTTTTATGCGCACTAAGAAAGAATATTTAAAGAAAAGACTCAATATTTTTGAAATTCTTGGAGCTTTAGCAAATATTTATACGCTAATTATTCCAGCTGTCATAGTAGGATGCTCTTGGTGCCAAGTAACCGTTGTTGGAGAAAAAGTAGCTTTTTTATACGATTATGAAAATTTTCAATGGATTGTTATGATTGCAAGTTTTGTATTAGGTCTTATTATGATTTTATTTAGTAAATTGGAAGAGAAAAAGTTATAGGGGGATTGTATGATTGTTGTTATTACCAATAAATTAAAAGAGATTATTGATAGTAGTAGACTTAAAGAAGCAAATTGTAAGTATGCAGTTGGCTTTTATACAGTAAATGATTGTATACAATCATTATCTTCTTTAGATATAGATTATTTAGTTATAGATATTACTGCTTTTAAGGATGCTTTTGAAATTAGTTCTTGGAAAAGAGTGAAAGATTTTATTGATCCTTCTAAAACTGTTATTTTGTTAGAAGAGGCAAAATCTTATTCTAATGTTGGTTTTCTATCTATGCTAATTACAATGGGTTTCTACAATTTTACTAAAACAGGTGAAGGAATAATAAGGCTAATGGAAAGGCCTAATTCTTATCAAGAGGTGGCAAAGTATCAAAAGATGGCAATGAATTTAGAAGATAGAAAAGAAGAAGAGGAAGAGCGCTTTAATGATTATCAAAGGAAACTAGGAGAAAACCAAGATATGATGCGAGATTACCTAGAAAGATATCAAAAAGGTGAAGTTTCTTTTAAAAGAAAAAACGATGTTTTTAAGTATCAATTAAAAGTAGGTTTATTAGCACTCCCAATTTTGACTATTGCTAGTGTATTTTTCATTTATCTATTTCAAATTTTTATTTCTAATATGGTTCCATTAGAAGATAGCGTCGGAGAATATCTATATACAGAACTAGCCCATACTGGTTTTACTCCATTAACAATTATAGGAATTTTAATTATTACGGTTTTCTTTTCTATTTACTATACTTTCTTGAATGCAAAAATTAAAAGAATGCAGATGACAAGATCAAAGTTTATTATTATTCCATTTGCTATTTTCTGTGTACTTGTATTTGGAGAATATTATTTAGTTGGTGTTTTAGAAAAATTCTATGAGTTTATAAAGATTATTCCAATAGATGATAAGATGTATCTTTGCCAGGATTTATACTGGCTAAGTAGGTATGTAGCAACAGCAGCAATATTCTTATTCTATATTAGTACTTTCATTGATAATTCAAGAACTTTAAAGTTTGAAAAGGATTTAGGTCAGAAATTAACTTGGTTAGAAAAATTATGGGTAATTGATATGATTTTATTGCTAATGATTCCTCTTGCTTGTCAGTTATCTTTAGCACTTCCAGAAAGTAGTTCATTATCTAGCTTTTTTAGTAGTATTTCTGATAAGTCTTTGATAATGATGGTAATTGCTGGTATTGAATTTATTTTAACAATATTAATTTTATTGCAACCTAAGTTTGTAAAAGAAAAAGAATATACAATATTAAAAGAAGAAGATTTATAGATCTTCTTCTTTTATATTTTACGATATAAACCAATTGCTTTTCCTAATACAAAAACATTTTCTAATATAATTGGACTCATTGTATCATTTTCTGGCTGTAAACGAAAATGATTATTTTCTTTATAAAACGTTTTTAAAGTTACTTCATTTTCTTCTGTCATTGCTACAACAATTTCACCATTTCTAGCTGTATTTTTTCTTTCTACAATAATAATATCTCCATCATGAATTCCTGCATTAATCATACTTTCACCGTTAACTTTTAAAGTGAAAACTTCTTTATCTTTAGGAATAAGATAGGCAGGTAAAGTAAAGTACTCATCAGGGTTTTGAATTGCCTCAATAGGGCTTCCTGCTGTAATTTTTCCTAATAATGGGACATCAACAACGCTCTCGTTTTTAGGAATAAACTCATTATCTACCATTAATTCAATGGTTCTATTTTTATTAGAGCCTTTTTTGATGTAACCTTTATCAGCTAGACCATCTAAGTGAGCTTGCACAGTAGCAGGAGAAGAGACATTTAATGCAGTAGCAATTTCTCTAACTGTAGGTGGATATCCATGTGATACAATATACTCTTTTACAAACTGTAAAGTATCTTCCTGTCTTTTTGTTAATTTATCCATATTTCCTCCTTATATACTATAACAATTTTATCATAGTAAAATGTAAATGTCAAACAGATGTTTGCTTAAATGCTCAAAAAGCGTTGACACGAATATTTGTTCGTGATAGAATGAATACAGTTGAAGGAGTGATAGTATGGAATTAGTGAGAGATTTTGTAAAGGAGAACTTAATAATGTTAGTGTTTGGAATCATTTTATTTGGAATTGTTTTCTTAGGAAGTTTGGAAAATATAAAATTAGAGAATAATAGGATAATAAAAGAGTTTTCAATAGAGGAAACTCTTTATTAATGAAAAATAGTTTGATATAATGTTTTATAGAATAGGGGATGTTAAAATGAATGATTTTGAAATTATATCTAATATTAAAGGATTAGGAATTGATATGATTCATAATGCAAAGTCAGGGCACCCTGGTATTGTTCTAGGAGCTGCTCCTATTTTATATACATTATATAAAAACCATATGAATATTAATACTAGTGATAGTAATTGGGTGAATAGGGATCGATTTGTTATGTCTGCAGGACATGGTTCTGCACTATTGTATGCTACTTTATTTATGACAGGATATGCTCTTACAATTGATGATTTAAAATCATTTAGACAAATTGGATCTAAAACACCTGGGCATCCAGAAAAGGGAGTAACACCAGGAGTGGATTGTTCAACTGGGCCATTAGGACAAGGCTTTGCTAATGCTGTAGGAATGGCTTTAGGAGAGAAAATCTTAAAGGAGAGATATCGTCTTAATCCTGCTAAAAGTTTAGTGGACTATAAAGTATATGCTTTAGTAGGGGATGGAGATCTTATGGAAGGCATTTCTTACGAGGCTGCCTCTTTAGCTGGAAATTTAAAACTAAATAATTTAATTGTATTATATGATTCAAATGGAATTAGTTTAGATGGTCCTACTTCTAAAACATTTACTGAAAATGTAAGAGCACGTTTTGAAGCTTTGGGATGGAATACCATTTTTGTAAAAGAGGGAGATAAGGTATCTGAAATTGATAAAGCAATAGAAAAAGCAAAGAGGTCTAGTGCACCAACTTTAATAGAAGTAAAAACTGTAATTGGTAAGGATTCTTTACTAGAGGGTAAATGCAGTATTCATGGTAAAGATTTAGAGGAAGACGATATTAGTCAGTTGAAATCTAAATTAGGCCTTCCTACTATAGAGACATTTTATGTAAATACAGAAGCATGTTCTAAATTTAGGGGATTTATTGCTAATCGTGTCAATAAGAAGTATATGGAATGGTCTAATACCTATCAGGAATATGTATCAAAAATAGGAGATGGAAATAAAACAGAAGCAAATTATTTATTTCAAAATGTATTTAATTATAATCTTTTTGATTTAAAATTTGATTTTAAAGTTCATACTAAGCAAGCTCTTAGAGATACTAATATGATATTTATGCAAGCATTGGGGAAAAATATTAAAACCTTTGTAGGTGGTAGTGCAGATTTGGGCAGTACTACTAAAACTTATGTTTCAGAGTTTGCGGATATTACTTCTGAAAATTTTTTAGGAAACAATATTTGGTTTGGAGTACGTGAGCATGCTATGGGAGCTATTTTAAACGGTTTAGCTTTAGTAAATTTAAAACCTTTTGGTTCTACTTTCTTAAGCTTTTCTGACTATTTAAAGCCAGCTATGAGAATGTCTGCTTTAATGAATTTACCAGTTACTTATATTTATACACATGATTCTATTTCAGTAGGACCGGATGGACCTACACATCAGCCAATTGAGCACTTAGCGATGTTACGTTCTATTCCAGGAATGAAGGTCTATAGACCTGCAGATGCAAAAGAATTACTTGGTTGTTGGCAGAGAATATTAAATTCTAATTTTAATCCTAGTTCTTTGGTACTAGCTAGAAATGAAGTTGAGGTAATGGAAGAATCTAAGGCGGAAGACGCTATGAATGGTGGTTATGTTCTTCGCCAAGAAACTTCACCACTAAAATTAATTTTAGTAGCGACAGGTAGTGAAGTTCATGTTGCTAAAAATTTAGCACTAGAGTTTTCTAGAATGGGAGAGAATGGAATTCGGGTTGTAAGTCTTCCCTGTATAGAGAATTTCTTAGAGACAGAAAAGCAGTATCAAGAAAATGTTCTTCCTTCTAATGTTTTAAAAATAGCAATAGAAGCGGGTTCTCCATTTGGCTGGCACAGAATTATTTCAAATCCTAAGTATGTAATTGGTTTGGAGAGTTTTGGAATGAGTGGAAGTAAAGATCAAGTTTTGGATGCTATGAATTTTAGTTATGAAAAAATTAAACAGAGAGTTTTAGGACTATTGCGTGAGCTTTAGTTCTTTTTTTTATTTTTGGGAATAGAATAAAATAGGTCTTGTATTTTTAGCCATTATTTAGTAAAATAAACCTTATGAAGGGATGATATAATGAGTCTTTTAGTTAGATTAGGATATGTCTTAATAGGTCTTGTTATAGGCGCTATTATTGGATTTTTTCTAGCACGTAAATATATGCAAAAATATATGAAAAAAAATCCACCAATTAATGAACAGATGATTCGTACTATGATGATGCAAATGGGAAGAACTCCAAGTCAAAAACAAGTAAATCAAATGATGAAATCAATGGCTAAGTATATGGACTAGCCATTTTTTTTGGCTGAAAGGAGTGTTTGCTTGAACCTTTTAGAAATAGGAAAGTACCTTCAGGCAGAATTAATACATATAAAATTAAATGAAAGTTTTCAAAACATAAAAATGGATAGTAGGGAAATAGAACCTGGCGATTTATTTTTAGCTTATGGGAAAGGCATTGATTACGTAGACGAAGCTTTCGATAAAGGAGCAGCAGCAGTTATTAGTGATAAATTTATTTCCAAGGATATTCCTACTATACTTGTTCAAGATGTATTGGAAGCTTTAGCTTCTTTAGCGCAGCTAAAACGTAGAGAATTTAAAGGTCATGTAATAGCGATTACAGGTAGTAATGGGAAAACAACTACTAAAGAGCTATTAAAATTCTTATTATCATTTGATTCTTCTGTACTAGCAAATTTTGAGAGTGAAAATAATCATATTGGGGTTCCTAAGACATTACTAAATTTAAATGATAGTTATGATTATGTCATATTAGAAATGGGAATGAATCATGCAGGAGAAATTAAATATCTATCAGAAATAGCGAGCCCAGATATTGGTATTATTACCAATATAGGTTCTTCTCACATAGGATTATTGGGAAGTAGAAAAAGTATTTTTAAAGCAAAGATGGAGTTAGTAGAAGCTACACCTACTATTAAACTATTTGTAAATGCAACCGATAGATATTTAAAAAGAATAGAAGCTAATCAAGTTGGCCTAGACTATCCTTCAGTTTCTTCTGTTCCAGCTATAGATGTTAGTTTAGCTTGTAAAGTGTGTGAGTATTTAGGATATGAACGAGAGGAATTGGAAAGAAGATTAAGTTCTTTTCCAGGAGTAAAGTCTAGAATGCAGAAGATTTTATTAAAAGACGACAAATTGTTAATAGATGATGCTTATAATGCTTCTTATGAGTCAGTTTGTTTTGGACTTGAAAGTTTAGCTAGATATGAAGGAAAAAAACTCATGATTTTTGGTGATATTTTAGAACTCGGAAATTTTAGTGAAAGAGTTCATGAAAAAGTATATGAAGAAGTTCAAAAATATCCCGATATTTCTTTAATTACAATAGGGGATGCTACTGCCTTTTTGAAGCATAAACCCCATTTTTATTCTATAGAAGAATTAAAAGAGTATTTAAAAGATAAAACATTAAAAGGATATGAAGTAATCTATTTAAAAGCCTCTCATAAGATGGGATTATCTAGGTTAGTACCTTATTTAGAAAATTTGTAATTTTTTCAAAATATGGTATGATAATTACTCGGTGATTTTATGAGTAAGTACTACTATCATGGATTAGGGGAAGCCTTTTATCGTGGCGACTCTTTGAATAGAATTTTAAAAATTTTAAAAACCGGTGGTATTAAATGTAAAAGACTATTAGGCTTACCTAATGTCTATGAAAGTACTTGCAATGGAATGGATTATGTAAGTGTTTGCAAAAAGTTATCAGATCAAGAATATCAGGGATTCTTTCATTATGAGTCTGCTTTTTACAATTATGTTCAAAACTGCTTTTGTTTAATTATTTCAGATGAAATTAAAACGGTAAAGCCTATCATTTTTCCTATTACGGAATGGAAAAATAAAGAAATTGCTAGAATGAGACAGTCTGATAAAAAGAATAGATTTTCTGATATTTGTGATGAGTGGCAGGTTTATGAAGTGGTACCACTTTCTATGATTATAGGAGTAGGTATCCCCCTTAGATGGATAGAAGCTACCTGTGAAAATGAAAGTGATTTAGAAAAATTACAAGAATTAGTTACAATAGCAGAAGCATTAGGTCTAGATATTGTAGATACGAATAATCCAAATTTTGTCGAAGAATATGAAGTAAGTAAACAAGAATTAGGAAAGAAAGTTTTTGTTTCTTCTGCTAGGAGTGATACAAATGAGTAAATATTATTATCATGGTGTAAAAAGAGGTCTTGTTTTAGATAAGGCATTAGAGATTTTTCAAAAGGGTGGTATAAAATGTATGCCTGGTGTTAGAAAGATAGGTTTTAATGGCTTAGATCATGTCAGTGTTTGTATGAAAGAACCAGTTGAGGAGTATGGTAATCACTCTAATAATGCTTTTTATAATTATGTTCAAAATAGCATTTGTTTTATTATTTTAGATACGATAGAAACTATTAAACCAGAAATTATAGAGAATGCTGATAAATGGAATCGCTTTGAACTTGTTGGGTATATGAATTCTAAGCCAGGTTTTCGTTTTAGCGATATGTTTGATGAATGGCAGGTATATAAAGAAATTCCTCTTTCTGCGATAATAGGAATAGGAATTCCTTTAGAAGAATTGGATACCATTTTGACAAAAACTAGTGGCAATGGGGCAGAAAAAATTAAGAAGTTAATTACTTGTGCTTTAGAATCTGGACTAGATATTGTAGATAGTAGCGATCCAAATTTTGTTGAGAAATATGAAAGCGAAAAAGAAGTTGTTCTTTTAGCTCCTACTAAATTGCTTTCTGCGGTAGATCAAAATGAGTAAGTATTTTTATCATGGTGTGACAGGTTCTTTTGTTTCTATCCCATTAGTTTTAGAAATTTTGAAAACAGGTGGGTTAAAATGTAAATCTTTATTAGGTAAAGAACCCAGAGGTTATAATGGACTAAATTATGTAAGTGTTTGTAAAAAGTATCCACCAGAGGATTATAAGAGTACAACGATGGATAATGCTTTTTATACTTTTGTTCAAGATAATTTTTGTTTTATTATCTCGAATGAAATTGATGCGATTAAAACTACTCCTGCTGGAAAGATTAAGTGGAATCTTTATTCAGATTCTATGTTAACAGATAAAAGAAATAGAATTAGTGATATGTTTGATGAATGGCAGGTATATAAAGAAATACCTCTTTCTGCTATTATTGGAATAGGAATTCCTGTACAATGTCTTGCTCCTACTCTTAAGGATTTTCCTTCTGATTGTAATACTATAAAAAGTTTTAGAAAATTGTTAGAACTCGCAAATGAATTAGGATTAGATATAGTAGATACAAATCAAAGGGGATTTGTAGAAGAATATGAAAGAAAGAAGCAAGAAGCTTCTGTTAAAATCTATCAAATATCTAAGAAACTAGAGCAGGTGATTAACCGTGAGTAGATATTTTTATCATGGTGTATCATCTATTGCTAGTACTTTAAAAATTTTGCAAAGCGGTAGTATCCAATGTAGAAGGTTATTAGGAAAAAAAGCAAATGGTTATAATGGATTAGACTATGTAAGTGTTTGTAAAAAATATGCAGAAGAGGATTATCAAAATACAGATTTAGATAACGCTTTTTATAAGTATGTTCAAAATTATTGTTGTTTTATTCTTTCAGAAGAGATACCAGCTATGAAAACATTTCCTACAAAGCATATAGGTGATTATCCTATGGATACTATATTATTTGATAAGCAAAAAAGAGTTAGCGATATGTTTGATGAATGGCAAGTGTATAGAGAAATTCCATTATCTTTTGTTGTTGGAATAGGAATTCCTTGTGATTATTTTTTAACTATTATAAGATTAACATCTCCTAGTAATGAAACAATTAGAGAAATGAAAGAAATTATACAAATAGCATGCTCATTAGGTTTAGATATTGTTGATACTAATGTACAAGGATTTGCAGAAGAATATGAAAAGCAGAAATTGGATACTTCTAGAAAAGTGTATCAAATTTCGAAGAAGCTAGAAGAGGCGATTAACCATGAGTAGATATTTTTATCATGGAATAGCAATTCCTGATATGTTGCAAGTTTTGCAAACAGGTGGTTTAAAGTGCAAAAGATTGTTAGGTCAAGAGGAACATGGCTTTAATGGTTTAGATTATATAAGTGTTTGTAAAAAATATGCAGAAGAGGATTATCAAAATACAGATATGAATAACGCTTTCTATAGTTGTGTTCAAGGTAATTTTTGCTTTATTGTATCTGAGAGGGTAGATGCTATTAAAACACATTCGTCAGGACAAATTAAATGGTATGATTATTCGGATTCTCTATTAACAGATAAAAGAAATAGAATTAGTGATATGTTTGATGAATGGCAAGCTTATCAAGAAATTCCTCTTTCTATGATAATAGGAGTTGGAATTCCTTCTAATTATGTTGATGCTATTTTAAAAAAGAGTTCTTCTACTGGTAGATTTATAATGGAATTAAAAGAGATTGTGGCAGTGGTTACTGCTTTAGGACTAGATATTGTGGATACCAATGTGCTAGGCTTTGTAGAAGAATATGAGAAATACAAGGAAAATTCTTCTTCTAAAGTATATCAAATATCTAAGAAGTTAGAAGAGGTGATTACTCATGAGTAGATATTTTTATCATGGATTAGGAGCTCCTTACTTTTTTCCATGTAATATTACAACTGTTTTAGAAATTTTAACAACAGGTGGACTTAAGAGTAAAAGATTACTAGGCAGAAAGAAGCGATTTGGATATAATGATTTAGATTATGTAAGTGTTTGTAAGAAATATTCTAAAGAGGAATATGACTGTGCCTATGGTAGTACAGGTTTCTATAAATATGTTCAAGATTGTTTTTGTTTTATTATTTCTGATGAAATTGATGCTATGAAAACAGAAACTATTCCTAAATGTTATTGGTACTTTGTTGACATTGTAGAGAAAATGAAAGAAAATCCAAATGCTCGTTATAGTGACATGTTTGACGAATGGCAAGTAAAGAATCAAATTGCTACTTCTTCTATCATTGGTATTGGTCTTCCTATGAGATGGTTAGATGGAGTAGATTGGAAAATTTTTCTAAATTCTTTACAGGAATTAAAAGAAATTCTTTCTATTGCAGAAGCATTAGGACTAGATATAGTAGATAGTAGCAGAGAAAACTTTGTTGAAGAATATGAACTGGAAAAAAGGAAAAATCCACACAAAATTTATCAAATTCAGTTAGATTGCATTTTAGGAAGTGATACAAGTGAGTAAATATTGGTATTATGGCTTTAGTGGGAAAAAATTTTATGGGGATTACATAGAAATAGCAGTTGATATATTGTCTTCTGGGGGAATAAAAGGAAAACCATTCGTTCATTTATATAGTGGGGGAGCTGGGTTTCATGAATATATAGATGGCTGTTGTTGTTTTATTATTTCTGATGAAGTATCATCTAAGAAATCAATGCGTTTAAAAAAATTTTTGGGGTTTGAAGTAGGACCAGATGAAGAAGAATGGAAAGTAAGAGGAAAAATACCGTTATCTTTTATTAAAGGTATTGGACTGCCTATGGAACAGTTTAGGATATTTAATTGGCAATCTAATGCTTATTTTTATAAAAAAGTACAGGAACTACTTGCATTAGCGCAAACATTGCACTTAGATATTATTGATACTAGTATGAGAAATTACTCATCTAAATATGAATCAGAAAAAGAGTTTTCAACAAATAGGCTTTTTGACCCCTCTTTAAATCGAGTGGTGAATGGAACTTATGCTAGTACGTATTTTTATCATGGAATTAGGACAGATGTTAATCGTCTTTTACAAATACTCATATCAGGTGGAATAAAAAGTAAACGTTTACTCGGACTAAGTGGTTTTGGGTATAATGGTGAAGATTATGTAAGTATTTGTAAAAAATATCCTACCAGAGAATATAAAGAATACGGAGAACGAACCGACGCTTTTTATACTTACACTTTTAATTCTTTTTGTCTTATCATTTCAGATGATATACCAGCTTTTAAGTTGGGCCTCGATGATGTTGGATTTAATTCTTTAGATAATGGAGTCTTAGGTGTTAGGGTAAGCGATATGTTTGATGAATGGCAAGTAAAAGATCAAATACCTTTATCGTCTATTATTGGTATTGGCATTCCCATAAAAGGTTTAAAACATATGATGGGAAGAAGCACAAAAGAAGAGTTTGAAACTCTTCGGGAAGTGTTAATGATTGCTCATGCCTTAGGCCTAGATATAGTAGATAGCAGCAATCCAAAATTTGTAGAACAATATGAGCGAAAGAAACTTGCGAGCCCTAATCAAATTTATCAGGAAAAAGTAATTCTATATACTAATCTTAGAAAAAAGGAATAGTAATAAAGGAAAAACTATAGTATAATTGAATAGTTATGGAAGTGATGATATGAAAATTCAGTATGAATTATTAAAAAATGATAAGAAGGCTAGAAGAGGAATCTTACACACGAATTACGGATCTTATGATACTCCAATGTTTATGCCAGTTGGAACACAAGCCACTGTAAAAACATTAAGCCCTGAAGAATTATTAGAAATGAATAGTGCTGTTATTTTATCTAATACTTATCATTTATGGTTAAGACCAGGGGAAGATGTAGTAGCACATGCTGGAGGATTACATAAATTTATGAATTATCCTGGACCAATTCTCACCGATTGTGGTGGCTTTCAAGTATTTTCTTTGATTAAGAATAAAAAGAAAGATATTATGGAAGAAGGAGTTCGTTTTAAGAGTCATTTAGATGGTAGAAATCTTTTTTTAACTCCTGAACTTTCTATTCAAATTCAAAATAAATTAGATAGTGATATTGCGATGAGTTTTGACGAATGTATTCCTTACCCTGCTACTTATGAATATGCGAAGGCAAGTACAGAGAGAACTCTTAGATGGGCAGTTCGTGGGAAAAATGTTCATAGTAATGAGAATCAATCTTTATTTGGAATAGTCCAAGGTGGGGCCTATAAAGACTTAAGAGAATATAGTGCAAAGGAAACTGTTAAAATTGGCTTTGATGGCTATTCTATTGGCGGCACTAGTGTAGGAGAAGATAAACCTACAATGTATCAGATGATAGAGGATGCGATTCGTTATCTTCCAGAGGATAAACCTCGTTACTTAATGGGGGTTGGAGACCCTATTGATTTATTAGAAGGTGTAGAGCGCGGTGTAGATATGTTTGATTGTGTTTTACCAACTCGTATTGCTCGTCATGGGAATGCATTTACTCGTACTGGAAAAATGAATATAAAAAATGCAAAATATAAAGAAGATTTTACACCTATTGAAGATACTTGTGATTGTTATGCGTGTAAACATTATACGAAAGCTTATATTAGACATTTAATTACAGCAGATGAAACGTTTGGAGCAAGACTTTTATCTATCCATAATATTCGTTTTTTAATTCGTATGATGGAAGAAATTCGTATTTCGATTGAAAATGAGAGTTTTCTAGAGTATAAAGAGTCTTTTTTGAAAAAATATTTAGGGGAATAATATGAAGCGAATGTTTAAAAGTGAATACTTTGTTCAAACAGATGGAGAAAACAAGAAAATTCTTTTGCTTTCTGATATTCATTATTGCAATGAGAAAGAAAAAAAATATTTACAAGAGGTATTAGAAGATGCATCAACTATGGAATATGATTACTTATGTATTTCTGGTGATCTTCTTGATAAAGGAAAAGTAGAAGATGTTTCTTGGCTTTTAAATTGGCTTACTGCTCTTGGAAAATTATCGAAAGTAATCATTGGCATTGGAAATCATGAACAAGCTAGTGATGCTAAGAAGCATGAATATGCATTTGATAAAGCGTTATATAACAAAATAAAAAAAATTAAAAATGTGAGAGTGTTAGATAATGAAGCTTATGTAGATGGAAATATCCGTTTCATAGGAATTACACTTCCATTAGATTATTACTATAAATATAAAGAGAGTAGGTCCTATTTTATAAAGTATATTAATCATACATTTCCTACTCCTTATAAAGGAAAGTATAATATTTTATTATGTCATACTCCAATTCCTTTTTTTAATTCTGCTATTACTAGCCAAATCCCGTTATTTTCTAATATATCATTAGTTTTGTGTGGACATATGCATGGAGGATTGCTACCTAGATGCTTATGGAGAATAGGAAGGGGGAGAGGAATCATAGGGCCTTTTCATAGAATATTGCCAAGTGGTTCTTACGGTAAGTTTTATTGTGGAAAGAGTCTAGTGATTGTCTCTTCTGGTATTACTAAAATTTCTCAAGTTCATTTTCTTTCTTTTTTTAATTTTTTATTTAGAAGAGAAATGACCATGATTTCTTTGCAATCAAAAAAATAGGTTTTCCTATTTTTTTTCTTCTCTTTTAGATACTCCTAGAATACCCCCACATAGGGAAATAAATATTAATAAAACATAATAGATAAGATTTTTTAATTTAAACATCTGATAAAATCCATAGTTGAAGATGAAAAGTATAAAAACTAGAATAGCACCTATCTTTAGTCCTTCTAAAAATCCTTTGTTAGTTCCTTCTTTCCCTTGCTTAAATGCCCCAATAAAGAAACTTAAAAAGACTATTATAAATTTGAGTATAGAAAGCGTATTCCCATTTAGTATGTTTAAAAAACTAAATAGACTACATAGAAATATTCCTATTATTAAAAATAGAAAGGAAATCCCCAAGTTCTTTCCTAATATTTTCCATATTTGCATGATAATCACCTAGTACATTTTATGAGCTATCCTTAGAAATATCACCAAATATTGATTTTGTAATAATTGAATGAGAAAAGATATAAAATATAGGGAATTACTGTTATGCAGAAAGGAAATGTATGAATCAAAATGAAAAGCAATGTAGTTTACAGGAAAAAAAAGTTTTTGTAATAGAGATGACAATTTTAGGATTCATTTTTATCATTTTAATTTCTTTATTGGTGTGCGTAGTAACTTTGCCCAAGTATACAGTTACTTTTCATTCAATGGGAGGAAACTTTATTGCTTCTGAAAGAATTTATACTCAAAGAAGAGTAAAGAAGCCTAAGAATCCTATTAGAAAAGGATACACTTTTGTTGGGTGGTTTTATAAAGGAGAACCTTTTGATTTTCACTTACCAATAGAAAGGGATATGGTTTTAGAGGCGCGTTGGAGTAAAATAGGAATATAAAAAACTTTTGCTGATAAAATGGAGTTAAAAGAAAGCATTTTCTAAGGAAAAAGAAGAAATATAAATTATAGGATATATATTGACGAAAATTAGTATTTTTGATAAAATTAATGTGTCACGGTACGGAGGTGTTTAGTTGGTTAAGTGTGATAGCATAACTGTTAATGATGTTAAAAAAATGAAAGGAAGGTAGTATGGAAGATAAGAAAAGAAAAGATGTCGATTTAGACGAAGTAGAAGATCTTGAAGAAGACATTGATTTTGATGAAATCGACGAAATCGATGATGATGAAGAAATAGAAGATACAAAACGTCGTAAAGATGATGAAGATGATTTTGACGATGATGAAGTAGATGAAGTCGATGATACAGAAGAAAGTCTAGAAGAAGACGATGATGAAGATTTTGATGAGGATTTTGAAGATGAGGACGAAGAAGACTTAGATGATGAAGATGATGATGAATCAGAAAAATCAGATAAAGAAAAAGCTGTTTCCAAAGATTCAAAGGAGAAAAAGTCAAAAGATAGTGATAGAGATGAGCTTTTAGAAGATGAGGGAGAATCTTTTGGAGCAAAAATTGTTATAGCAATTGTAATTATTGCAATTATCATTATTTTATTATTAAAAGCCTGTGGAGGTAAGAAGGAACAATATAAAGTTACTTTTGACACAAAAGGTGGAACTGCAGTTGAATCTTTAATGGTAGATAAAGATGGTACCTTTACAGAACCAAAAGCTCCAACTAAAGAAGGTTATACTTTCGCTGGATGGTATTATAATGATGAATTATATGATTTTGATACAAAGGTAACAGGAAATATTAAGTTGGAAGCAAGATGGAATAAGGCAGATGATACGAGTGTTACAGGCGTAACATTGAATGAAACTGCTTTATCGCTAAAACCTGGTTCAACAGCAACGTTAGTTGCAACAGTAAGCCCAGAAAGCGCAAAAGATAAATCATTAACATGGTCAAGTAGTGACGAAAGTATTGTAACAGTAGATGAGAATGGTAAAGTAAAGGCCATCAAAGAAGGAAAAGCTACTATTACAGTAACTACAAAAGATGGTAATCATAAAGCAACTGTAACAATTACAGTATCTAAAGAAGATATTAAGGTTACAGGAGTAAGCTTTAGCAATACCACACTTAATTTAGCAACTGGTTCAAGTATGACTTTGAAACCAACAATAAGTCCAAGTGACGCTACTAATAAGGGATTAACATGGAAAAGTAGTGATTCTTCTATCGTATCAGTAAGTGATAAAGGTGTAATCACTGGTAGAAAAGAAGGAAAAGCTACAATTACTGTAACTACAAAAGATGGTGGCTATACTGCTACTATCACAGTAACAGTTAAAGATGAACCTGTAACTGGTGTTAAAATTCAAGGTAATAGTTCTATGGTAATTAATGGAAAACAAACATTAAAAGCTGTTATTTCTCCAAGTAATGCAACTAATAAAGGGGTAACATGGGAAAGTAGTGATCCATCTATTGCAACTGTTGACTCAAAAGGTAATGTAGTTGCTAAGGCAAAGGGAACTGTTACTATTACAGTAACTACAAAAGATGGTAATCATAAAGCAACTTTAAATATCAATGTAAAAGAACAACTTGTTACAAAGATTACTATTAGTGGTAGTAAAAAAGTAAATGTTGGAAAAACTATTACTTTAAAAGCAACAGTAAGCCCAAGTAATGCAACTAATAAAGGGGTAACATGGTCAAGTAGCGATGAATCTATTGCTACGGTTGATGCAAATGGTAAGGTAACTGGTAAAAAAGCAGGTAAAGTTACTATTAAAGCAACAGCTAAAGATGGAAGTAAGGTTTCTAAAACTTATACAATTGAGGTTGTTGAGGAAAAAGTAACTTATACAATAACATTGAAAGAAGTACCAGATCCACTAGGTTCAATCACTCAATACACTTATGTAGTAAAGGCAAATGGAAAAACAACTGAAGATTACTTATACTTTAATATTGGTGGATTAAATGTATGGCCAGACTCTGGAACAGTAGCGGCAAAATATGCTGGTTCTAAAGAAGCGACAATATATTTAGAAGGAAAACAAGTAAAAGCTACCGTAACAATTGCTAAGTAGAAAGGGAATAAAAAATGATAAAGAAATATAGTAAGTTATTTGTTTTATTCTTATGTGCTTTCTTTGTCGGAATCACTCCAAGCTTTGCTAGAGAGATGACATTGGATGAATTAGAAGAAGAGCTAAAAGAAATTAGCCCAAGAGCTTCTTATATTTATGTAATAGGAGAATACGCTTTTTCTTCTACTCATACATTTACAAGAGAAGATAGTATGCTAGCAGCTCGTTCTATTTCTGTAGTAGATAAAGATGGAAAAACAAATGAAGACCCTATTTATGATGAAATGACTGCATTTCATTATGACCGTACAGTAGGTGCTGATGGAAGACCAAATGGACTTAAATATACAACAAATTTATTTGGTAAAACAAAAGCACCAGAGAAACTAAACATTAAATATATTGATTATAAGTATATTCCAGAAGTTTCAAACGCAGAAGTTAATCCAGCAGATGAAAGTGCTTATAATGAATTAGGAATTAATTTTAGAAATGATTCTAAAATAACAGCAAAGAATGAAAAAAGAAATGTTCTTTTAAAAGGAGTAATATCTCCAAATGATACAATTGATGAAACTATATTCTCAAAAGAAGAATTAACTGGTTTCTATTATGCTTTTACTGTTGATGGATTAACTGATGAATCTGTTGTAACTGTAGAAAGTATCAAAAAGAATGTTTTTACAAAAGATGATTTTAAAAATGGAAGATTAGTTGTATTAACTCCTTTAGAAAAAGGAAGAGATAGTGTTAAAGTAACTGTTGACTTAGATGGTGATAAGACAACTTATGGAAATACTGTTTATACAATTGATTATAGCGAGTTAGTATTTGAAGGTGCAACTACTTCATTATTAACGGAAAATGATGAAATTTACAATGTTGCAACTGTTAAAGATTTCTTAACTAAGATTAAGTTTGACTTTTCAAAAACGGCAAATTTAAAATTAGAAAATGGAAAATTAACAGGAGCAATTTCATATAATGGTGAAATTGGTAAGGAATTTAGTAGTAATCTAAAGGACATTACAGGATATTACTTTACTTATGTATTAACTCTTGACGGAGAGTTGACTGATGAAAGTATTATTACAATTCCTGGTGATGGCGGAAGAAAAGTAGTAAGAAAGGAAAATTTTGACTCAGGTAATAGTATTGCTATTACAACGTCTATTAATCCATTAAATCCTGATAAAGTAATTGAAATTGTAGTAGATTTAGATGGTGATGGTGATAAGTATTCACCTAGAACTTATACAATTGATTATAGTGGTGTAGACTTTGAGAAAATTAATGTTTCTAGTGAAGATGATTTCTTAGCTGCTATGAAGTTAACAGATGATTTAGTTTTAAATGCTAATGTTGAATTAACAAATCAATTAGTATTACCTGCAGATTCTACTTTATCTATTGATTTAAATGGAAAAGAATTAACTGTTAATTCACAAATTTTATCAAGTGGTGATTTAACAATTTCTAATGGTAAGATAATTGCTAATAAAGATGCTATTAAGGCAGAAGAAGGAAGTCTTACATTAAATGATGTGGAAGTACTTGCTAATGATTATGGTATTAGAGCTAGTAACGGTGCTGATGTTACTATAACAGGTGGAAAAGTTGTTTCAACTAATTCTACAGGTATAGCACTTTTCACTGATGCAGTGGCAGAATTAGATGGTGTTACTGTTGAAGGAAAAATAGGTGGTATTGGTGCTAATGCAACTAAACCATTTGAGAGATTAGAGGTAAAAAATAGTACAATAAAGAGTACTGGAGAACCTGCTATTTTCTTCCCAGGAAGTAGTATTTCAGGAAAAACTCCAGAATTAATCATTGATAATTCTGAATTAGAGGGAATTTCTGGAATTGATGCAAGATCTGGAGAAATCTCAATTAGCAATTCTACTATTACAGCCTTAGGTACTGATAGTGATTGGGAATATGTAAAAAATCATGATACTGCATCAGGAACTACTGATGGGGCAGCAGCATTATATTTACATTCACAATCACCATATGGAACTACAGGATTATTATCTGTTGATATCATTAATACAACTTTAGTAAATAAAAATAATACAAAGGGTGTTATTCGTATTTATGAGCATGGTGCAGTTGGTGTATCAAATGTTGTTGTAACTTCTGATGTATTTTATCAAATTACAGAGGAACTTAGAGATGATTCAAAGGTGACTGTAACAGTAAATATGCCTTCAGAAAATTAAAAAAATAAAAGGGATTCACGGGAGTCCCTTTTTGTGTGAATTTTTGATTATAAAATGCTGAAACCAAGGTATTATATATTGACGAAATTTCATATTTTAGATATAATTAATACGTACGTAATAGTATGAAATGAATGATATTTTATCATAGAAAGAATGATAGGGAGGAATAATAATGATAAAAAAATATAGTAAGTTATTACTAGCACTTATTTGTTGTTTTATTGGCATTAATTCTGTTTTTGCCCGTGAGATGACATTAGATGAATTAGAACAAGAACTAAAGAAAATTAGTCCTAGAGCTTCTTACATTTATGTAATAGGGGAATATGCTTTTTCATCTACACATAAATTTACAAGAGAGGATAACCTTTTGGCTGCCCGTTCTATTGTTGTAAATGATAAAGATGGAGTAACTAATGAGCATCCAATTTATAATGAAATGACAATTTTTCATTATGACCGTACAGTAGGTTCAGATGGAAGACCAAATGGACTTAAGTATGTTACTAATTTAGTAGGAACATCTAAAGCTCCATCAAAACTAAATATCAAATATATTGATTATGTTTTCATACCAGAAATTTCAAAGGCTGAAATTAAAGAAGCAGGAAAGTCTGATTATGATAAAATTGAGCAAGAACTAGGTATTAAGTTTGAAAATGATAGTCATTCAAAATATAATAAAGTTGATGATAATAATATTTCTTTAAGTGGAGAAATTTATGAAGATAAAACTATTGGAGAAAATGTTTTTCCTAAAGAGGATTTAACTGGTTTCTATTATGCATATGTTGTAAAAGTAGAAAATTTAACTGATGATAGTGTTGTAACAATCGAAGGAACAAAAAAAGAAACTTATACAAAAGATGATTTTGATGCAAATGGAGAAATGGTTGTTTTGATGCCTTTACATCCTGAAGTTGTTGATGCAGAGAAAAATATTAAAGTAACTGTAGATTTAGATGGTAATGGCAAAGAATATGTAGCAACTGAATATAAAATAGATTATCAAGATATTGAGTTCAAAAGAACATTAGATGTTAATGCTACTTTAGAAGAAAATATGGATAAAGTATCAAATGATAAAGTTTCTTCTACACTTGAAAATGGTATACTTTCTATTGAACAAAGTGGAGTTGTAGATTCTTTAAGCTCTACAACTGGAAAAGCTTTAGCTGATGCTTTAAAGGAAATGTTAAAAACAGATGGTGTTGATTCTATTAAGTTAACATATGATGGTAAAGATTATGTTTTAACTGAGGATAATGTAGATAGTCAAGTTGCTGAGATA
Source organism: uncultured Bacilli bacterium (assembly GCA_910589375.1). Lineage (GTDB taxonomy): Bacteria > Bacillota_I > Bacilli_A > RF39 > UBA660 > UBA5578. The sequence goes on from CAJUTK010000002.1 coordinate 272,741, forward strand.
TTAGCAGCTGTAGCTGGAAAAGATTATGATGATGCCTTACAAAATGATGTTATTGGTAAATCTATTCAGATGACTGTGGAGTTAGAGGACGGTAATATTACTACTGTTACACCTGATGGAAAGAGTAGTGTAGAATATACGATTGATTTTACAGGTACTAAAGCAAAACCATCAGAGGCTACTTTAATAGTAGATGATTTACATGAAGCTTATACAGATGCAGTAAAAACTTTCTTAGAGAATATTAAATTTGATGGACTTAATACAAATTTAAAATTAGAAGATGGTAAGTTAACTGGTACTATTTTAAAAAATGAAAATGTTGGAAATGAATTTAGTAGTCTTCCAGAGGATATTACAGGATATTACTTTACTTATGTATTAGAATTAAAGGATCTTCCTACAGATGCTACTACTATAACAGTTCCAGGAAATGGATCAACTAAAGTTATTACAAAAGATTCCTTTGATACGGAAAAAGCTATTGTATTTGTTACAGCTTTACATCCTGACTATAATAATAAAGTAATTGAAATTGTAGTAGATTTAGACGGAGATGGAAATAAGTATCTTCCAACTACTTATACAATTGATTATAGTGGTGTACAATTTATTGAAACGATTGAAGATTACTTTGAATTAGCTGCAGAAAATACAGATAAATTAACTGTTTACAGAAATACTTCAATACTAACAACAATTGCTAAAACAGGAGAATCAGCAATTGCAACTCTTGTTAGCGATATTGATGAGACAACAAATGTTATAAAGGGAACTGATAAGTTTAATATGGATGGTGAGGAGTCTGAGATGTATATATATGAAACTATTAAAGATGGTTTGAAATATATATATGAATCTGAAGATAATATTAATTGGGAATATGTTACTAAAGAATTTAAGCCAGTAAATGAAGGTTCTATTATTAATATTTTTGACGGATATTCTTCTGTTGAAAGAGTTACTTCTGATGTTTCAGGATCTATCAAATTGAAAGTGGTAATTCCAAAAGAGCTTCTTAACCTTGATGATATTGTAAAACCTGAAGATAATCCTACTTTTGTTCCAGAATATGATGCAAACTTATTTGTTTATATTAAAGATGGTTATTTATATAGAATTGATGTTGATTATTTACCTGTATTTGGAACAACAATTTCTAATAACTTTTCTAAATTGGAATATACAACTTCATTAGAAAAGATAGATGGGCCAATTACTATTCCTGAAAATGTTATTAAAAATGCTAAGCCAAAGGCAACTAATTAAAAGGACATTGTAAAATCAATGTCTTTTTTTTGTCTTCTTATGATATAATGAATAAAGGTGATATTATGGCTTATTTCGATTATAGTGCAACTACTCCTGTTAATGAAGATGTTCTTCATAGCTTTATGGAGTCTTCATTAAAGTATTATGGAAATCCAAATTCATTACATAGATTAGGTGTTGAAGCAAAAGTATTAATAGAAAAGGCTACCACACAAATAGCTAATTCTTTGAATGTAAAAGAAAATGAAATCATTTATACTAGTGGTTCAAGCGAGTCAAACAATTTAGCTATTAAAGGAATTGCTGCTATGTATTGTAATAGGGGGAGACATATTATAACAACGGAATTAGAGCATTCTTCTGTATATGGTCCAATTCATTATTTAGTAGATCAAGGGTTTGAAGTAAGCTTTGTAAAATTGTTAGAAGATGGTACAGTAGATTTAGAAGATTTAAAAAAACTATTACGTGAGGACACTATTTTAGTTAGTATTAATGCAGTAAATAGTGAATTAGGAATCATTCAACCAATTGATGAAATTGGAAAATTATTAAAGAATTATCCAAAATGCTATTTTCATGTGGATATGACTCAATTAGTTGGAAAGAAAAAAGCAAGTTGTGAAAATATTGATTTAATTAGTTTTTCAGCTCATAAATTTTATGGATTGAAGGGTATAGGAGTTTTAATAAAAAAGGAAAAAATAGAATTAGAACCTATTATTCATGGTGGAAAGAGTACTACAAAATATCGTAGTGGTACACCAGCTCTACCACTAATTGTTTCAGCGGCAAAAGCTTTGCGTTTAGCTCTTTGCGATTTAGACAAAAAATATAAAGAAGTGGAAGAAAAAAATGCTTTTTTAAGAAGTTATTTGCAAAATTATGAAATGGTTAGAATAAATAGCTCTAAAAATGCACTTCCTCATATTTTAAATATCAGCGTTTTAGGAGTAAAGCCAGAAACTTTATTACATGCTTTAGAGGAAAAAAATATTTTTGTATCAACACAAAGTGCTTGTTCTTCTAGTCATGCTGAGTCAAAAGCAGTGTTTGCAGTAACTCATAATAAAGATAACGCTCAGTCTAGTATTCGTATTAGTCTTTCCCATCTAACAACAGAAGAAGAGCTACAAGAGTTTGTAAAGGCTTTTGATGATTGCTATCAAAAACTAACGAAGTTAACGGAGAAGAAGTAATATGGAGATTATTAGAATAGAGGAGTTAGGGTGTAGTAGTTGTTTAATTATGAAATCTAGAATGAAAGAGCTTACTACTGGGAAAAATATACATTGGATAGATCAAGAGTATGAGAATTCTAAAGAAGTATTGAAACTGTACAAAATTGATGATGATATTTTACCAATCTATATTAGAAAAGATAATAAAACTTTTCTAGTAGGTGAAAAATCAAAAAAAGAAATTGAAATATTTCTTGGGGGAGAATAGTATGAAAAAAATATTATTTTATATAGCTGTACTGCTATTTGTTTTTCTACCAACATCTGCTTTTGCGTATGCAACTAGTAGTGATACTATTTTAGAAGATAGATTAACAATTTATTTATTTCATAGTGAGGATTGTCCTCATTGTCGTTCAGAAAAAAAATGGTTAGAAAATTATAAATTAAAAAATTCTAAAATAACAGTAAAGTATTATGAAAAAGAACAAGAAAAAGAATTTCTTTCTAAAGTTAGAAAGTCTTTAGGTGTTAAGAATTCTTATGTTCCTTTAACTGTTATTGGGAGTGACTACTTTATTGGATATAATGAAGATACTCAAAAGCAGATGGAAGAGGCTATTTCAGCTTACTTAGATCAAGAAGAATATTGCGATATAGTTTCGTTAGTGAAAGAGGGAAAGGATACAGAAGGTTGTAGAGCAAAAAATAATGGTATTTACAATTTATCTTCTTATCGTGTTTTACCTATTATTGGCGAAGTTAATACAAGGGAAATATCTCTTCCTTTCATTTCTATTCTAATCGGCTTTGTAGATGGCTTTAATCCTTGTGCAATGTGGGCATTAATATTCTTAATAACTATGTTATTAGAAATGAAGAATAGAAAGAAGATGTGGATATTAGGATTTACTTTTTTAATCTCATCAGCGTTAGTATATTTCTTATTTATGGCATCTTGGTTAGGAATATCTAACTATCTTTCTTCTACTTGGTTTCGCTATGTAATTGCTGGCGTTGCTACAGTAGCAGCAATTATAAATATTCGAAAATATTTTATTATGAGAAAGAAATCTGTAGGGTGTGAGGTTAGTTCTAAAAAAGGACGTTTAGGAATTATTCAACAAGTACAGAATATTGTAAAAGAAAAAAAGATGTTTGTAGCAATAATTGGAATAATTATTTTAGCCTTTTCAGTAAATGTTATTGAACTTGCTTGTTCTGCTGGATTGCCACTACTTTTTACACAAATCCTTAGTATGAATTCCTTAACAGGAATGGAATATGCCTTTTATATGTTTCTTTATATACTCTTCTATTTAATAGATGATATTATTATTTTTGTTATTGCTATGATTACTTTAAAGGTAACTGGAATCTCGAATAAGTATACGAAGTATTCTCATCTGGTTGGGGGAATTATTATGTTATTAATAGGTATACTTTTAATTGTCAAGCCAGCCTGGATAATGTTTAATTTTTAAAAGCCATATCTTGGCTTTTTTTCCTATTTATGGTAACATTATATTGTAGGATATAATCAAGAAAGGAAGAATGTTATGCAAGAACAAAGACGCGAGTCTAATGGTCAAACGGGTTTAATTATTTTACTAATTGCTATGGTAGGATTTGGACTTTATCAATTTTTTATTGCTCCAATGTTAAATAAGGAAGAACCACCATCTAATTCTAATGCTCCAGTGGAGACAGAAGAAGAGAGAATTAATAGAATTTCTAATAAGCTTTATCAGATTTATGCTTTAAAGATTGATGAAGAATCTATTTTGACGGTAGAAGATAAAACGTATTTAAATGATACTTTAACACTTGAAAAAATGTCAGATGCAACAAAAATTTATTTAGGAATTAAAAATTTAAATAGTAAAGATCTTATAAAAGACGATGGTTATAGAATTAAAGAAGCTTTAGAAAATGCGAATGGAAATTATTATTATGGTGGAACATACATTATGCAAAGTTCTTTAGAAGAATCTATGAAGAATCTTTTTGGAGATATTACTGTACAACATCAAACAATTACATTAGATAATGTACGATATGTATATGATACTAATAAAGAGATGTATGAAATATGGAAAGTTAAGAAAGAAAAAGAAACAAATATAGAAAAGATAGCCTATAAGGAAGTTGTAAATAATAATGAAGAATTATATATTTATGAATATGTAGCGTATACAGATTTTACAAATCCAGAAAATTTAGTAACTAGTACTGTACACAATACTGCTATCGAAACAATTATTACAAAGGATAACGTCCAAGATTGTTTAAATTATATGGATAAGTATCGCTATGTTTTCCAAAAAGTAGATAACGAAACATATCTATTAAAGTCAATAGATTATGTCGAAGAATAAGGTTTCAATGAAACCTTTTTTTCATGTTTTTAGGGATAAAGCATACATTGTAATAGGAGGTATGTTATGAGTGTAAAGAAAGTTTGGAGAAATTATCGTTTTTCTATATTACTTTTGATAGCTATATTTTCTGGAATGATTGCAGGCTTATTATTACAAGATAGAACTGCTTCTATTTTAAAACCATTTGGAACAGTTTTTATGAATATGCTTTTTACTATTGTAGTACCACTTGTATTTTTTACGATTTCTAGTAGTATTGCTAGTATGAGCAGTAGAAAGAGATTAGGATCTATATTTGGGTATATGCTATTAATTTTTGGTATCACTAGTTTAATTTCATGTGTTTTTATGATATTAGGAGTATTAATTGTTAATCCAGTAGGTGATACTAGTATTGTACTTGTTGATGGCGTTAAAGAATCTGTAGATTTAGGTACTAGTATTGTAGATATGTTTACTGTTAGTGAATTTCATGATTTGTTAAATAAAAGTCATATGTTTCCACTTATTATTTTTTCCATTTTATTTGGCTTAAGTGTGAATCTAGTAGGGGAAAAGGCTGCTCCGTTAAAGAAGTTATTGGATATTTCCTCTGAAGTATTTATGAAGTTTATTAGTCTTATTATGTATTATGCACCAATCGGTTTATTTGCTTATTTTGCTTGTTTAACAAATGAATATGGACCATCTTTAATTGGCAGTTATGCAAAGAGTATGATCTTTTATATTGTTATGACAGTTCTTTATTTTGGACTTTTTTATCCACTTTATATTTATTTGGTAAAGGGAAAAAAAGGCGTTAAATCTACTTTTAAAAAGCTTTTTGTTCCAACTGTAACAGCATTAGGAACTTGTTCTTCTTTAGCGTCTTTACCAGCTAATTTAGAAACTGCTGAAAAAATAGGAATAGAAAAAGATGTAAGAGAAGTTACTCTTCCAATAGGCGCAACAATGCATATGGAAGGATCTAGTATGGCATCTGTTTTAAAAATAGCTTTTCTATTTGCTATTTTTGGAAAGTCATTTGCTAGTGTTGATTCTATTTTAATAGCTGTTTTAATTTCTGTTTTAAGTGGTGTTGTTATGTCTGGAGTACCAGGAGGGGCCCTAATTGGTGAACTTTTAATTGTAACTCTTTATGATTTCCCATTAGCTGCATTTCCTATTATAGCTACTATTGGTTGGTTAATTGATTCTCCAGCAACTGCTTTAAATGTAGTAGGAGATATACCAAGTGCTATGATGGTATCCAAGTTAGTTCAAAAGAAAGAGCAACAAGAAATTTGACAATTCAAAAAAATTGTTATATATTAATGCCGTCGAGTGAGTATGTATAAAAAGTTTATTCTTTGAGCTACATAGGGGAGACCTACACGTTGTTATCAGAAACACGGAGTCACTAATTAGTGCTTTGTGTTTTTTTCTGCTTTTGAAAGTACTAAAGACAATTTAAGTGAGTATGTATAAGGGGGTACCCGAGCTACATAGGGATTTTATCCTACACGCCCAATGGGAGGAGTCACTGTCAAGTATGATAAACGAATTACCATGTGGGCTTTTTTATATTCTTTAATATGTTATAATGAAAGAGGTGAGTAAGATGAGTGTTATAGAAGTAAAAAATCTTTGTAAAACGTTTCGTGTTAAGAAAAAAGAAAAGGGATTAAAAGGAAGTTTTAAGAGTTTATGGCAACCTAATTATAAAAAAGTAGAAGCTGTTCAAAATATTAGTTTTGAAGTAGAAAAGGGAGAAATGATAGCATTTATAGGTCCAAATGGAGCTGGTAAGAGTACAACGATAAAGATGCTTACAGGCATTCTTTATCCAGATAGTGGTAGTGTTTCTATTTTAGGATTAGACCCCAAAAAGGATAGAAAAAAGTTAGCTTATGAGATTGGTACTGTATTTGGTCAAAAGGAGCAATTATGGACACATTTAACTCCTTATGATAATTTTAAATTTTTTGGAGCGATTTATGATATTCCAGAAAAAGCAGTAGAAAAGAAGATTGAGGAGTTAGGAACATTATTTGAATTAGAGCAATTTATCAATACACCAGTTAGAAATTTATCGTTAGGAGAACGTATTCGCTGTGAGATAGTGGCGTCTTTAATTCATAATCCTAAAATATTATTTTTAGATGAACCTACAATTGGACTTGATCCAGTAGTAAAAGAAAATATACGTGCCCTTATTAAAAGAATGAATAAAGAATATAAAACAACAGTATTTTTAACAAGCCACGATGTTGGAGATATTGAAAAGCTTTGTAAAAGAGTTGTTATTGTAAATCATGGAAAATTGGTATTAGATGATTCTATGGAGAATTTAAAATATCACTATTTAAATAAAAAAATAGTAGAGGCAAAAATGAAAGAGAAAGTAAATTTGGAAGGAGAAGATGGAATTTCTATTTTAAAAGATAAAGGTTATAACTTAAAAATAGAGGTAGATACTAAAAAGAAGACAGTAGCAGATGCTTTAAAACTTTTAAATCCAGATAATATTGTGGATATTAATATTTCTAATATGCCACTAGAGGATATTATTAGTACTATTTATCAGGGTGAGGATAAATGAGAAAATATTTATTTATATTAAAATCTGAATTTATGAGTAGCCTACAATATGTATTTAATATTTTATTTGGTTTTATTGGATATGCAGTTATATTGTTTGTATTTTTTCAATTATGGCAATATTTGTATAGTGATCCTAATGAACTAATAAATGGATATACGATGAATGAAATGGTTTGGTATATTATTGTTACTGAAATTTTATGGAGTAGCTTAGGCGGAAGAAAATTCTGTACTAAAATATGCAATGATATTAAAAGTGGTAATATTGCATATAACCTATGTAAACCATATAGTTATATTGGATATGCTTTATCTAGTCATTTAGGTAGTATTATTATAAAAACAGTAATTTATATATTGTTAGGAATGGTAATGGGATTTATCTTTTTAGGAGAATTCCCGGCCATATCCATTTCTTCTATTATTGTAGTTTCTATTTCTTCTTTATTAGCTTTAGTAATTAGTACACTTCTTATTTTAATGATTGGTCTATTTTCTTTTAAAATTGAAGATGCACAACCATTTTACTGGTTATATAGTAAGTTTATACTAATTATTGGAACTTTATTTCCAATAGAGTTTTTTCCAGAAATAGTAAGACCAATTTTAGGTTATAGTCCTATTTTTGCAATTTGCTATGGACCAGCAAAGTTATTTGTACATTTTGATTTCTTCTACGGATTACAAGTGATTGGAATTCAAATATTATATTTGATAATAGTATATTTCCTTTGCCTTTGCTTGTATAAGAAAGGAGTGAAAAAGTTAAATGTTAACGGCGGTTAAAAATCAAGGAAAAGTAACTCTTTTAAATATTAAGTATGCTCTTATGAGGGAGATGCTTAATAAGACAACGTTTATTACCAATATTGTATTTATGATTTTAAATAATGCTAGTTTTATAATACAATGGATAATTTTATATTCTATTAAGGATAGTGTTGGAGGATATACTTTTAAAGAGGTAATGCTTTTATGGGGAATAGCGGCAGGAACTTATGGCGTGTCTCATTTCTTTTTTGAAAAGGCTTACTTTTTATCAGATACGATAACAGAAGGAAAATTAGATGTCTTTTTAGTACAACCTAAAAATGTTTTGCTATCTGCTATTACATCAGATGTAAAAACATCTGCATTAGGTGATATGTTATATGGACTTATTATGTGCTTAGTAGCTAACTTAACATTATTACAACTCTTCCTATTTCTATTCTTTTGTATTATGGGTGGTATTATTTTAACAAGTTTTGCAGTGATATTAGGAAGTCTTAGTTTTTGGATACAAAAAGCAGATATGGTAGCAGAGACAGGAAATGGGTTAATGACTAATTTTGCAACTTACCCAGATGGAATTTTTAAGGGCGCTGTAAAGGTTTTGTTATTCACGATTGTTCCTGTAGGAATGGTAAATTATATTCCTATTAAATTATTAGTTTCCTTTCGATTAGATTTGTTTTTAGGGATAATATTATTTATGATTCTTGGTATAATAATTGCTTATTTTATATTTTACCGAGGTCTTAAAAGATATTCTTCTAGTAATTTAATGAACGCTAGGATATAAAGAGATGGATTTATTTCATCTCTTTTGCTATAATAATAAGGTAAGGTTGTGAGTTATGAATAATGGAATAAATGGTTATTATATGCCATCAAATAATAATATGTATCAGGTAAATACAGGTAAGAAGAAGTCTAAAAAGTGGATATTGTTAATCCCTTTTTGTATCTTTTTAGTAATATTAGTGGGAATCTTTTTAAAAGATTCTTCTACCGCAAAAAAAATATCCTATAAATTTGATAATCTTAAGAATACAGCTTCGTTCTTTTTAGAAGATTCTAATAAAAAATACGCTCTTTTTAATGAGAATGGAAAACAACTTACCGATTTTGAGTTTACCAAAGTAGAATCATTTTATGGTGGTGTAGCACTTGTTAAGAATGAGGATGGAAAATCGGCTATTATCAAAGAAAATGGTTCTTATTTAATAGATTTTACAGAGGATGAAATTGAAAGTTATCAATCTCTTTTCTTAGTAAAAGGGGAATCTCAGCAACTTATTAATTATGAAGGAAAGAAAGTGCTAGAAGGAGATTTAACAGTTTCTACTTTTCCAGACTCTAGTCTTTTTATAGTGACGATTGATGATAAAGCTACTGTTTTAAATTATAGAGGAGAAGTATTAGATACTTTAAAGAAAGGAAATTATTCTAAGTCACAAAAGGTAGTAAATGGTATTTCATCTCTTGTTGCTGATAATAAAACTTATGTATATGATATTGATTCTTTAAAAAAGATATTTGAAACAAGTGGAACTTACTGTATAACAGATAATGCATTTGGACAAACAGTTTTAACAACTTGCTCTTCAGATGATTCAGAACAATTGTATAAAGTTATAGATAAAGATAATGAAAAATATACCATTAGCAAATCATTCTGTAGCGCTATTGAGATTATGAAAGATGGTAATCCTATCTGTAGAAGTATGAATCCTAGCATTTATCATTTTATAAATGATGGAAATTCTCTTGGTGATGAATTAGTTGTTGGCTTTCACAGTAGAAAAGATTATGTAACAAAAAATGGTACAGGTTTGATTTTTTATGTAGATAGTAAGGAAAGATATCGAGTTCCATGTGCGGAATTATCAGAAATGACAGAAAGCGGTTATATTGTAAAAAATTATACGTATGGAGAGTGCTCTAATACTAGTCAAGGCTATTCTTTTTACAGTATGACAGGAGAGAAGATTTCGGATACCTTTTACCATGTTAATAATTGGAATAGTAATTCTCAAGCAGTAATAGAAAGTAGATTAAATGAAGCTTATCTAGTAAATGATAAATTAAAGAAAGTTTCGGCTAATTATAAAGCTATTTATATTTTTGACAGTTTATATATTGGAATAGATGCAAGTGGCTCATATCATTTATTTGATAAAAATCATAATATTTTAGAAAGTAATTTTAAAAGTTATAAAAATATAGAAAGATCTAGTGATAAAGGAAATTGTTTAGCTTTACTCTATGGGGATAGAATGATTTTATATAATAGTACTGCTGGTAAAAAAGTAGGAGAAAATAGTGGTAGCAATGTTAAACTATATGAACATTACTATATGATTGATAATGGATATTATTCCTATATCACTGGCGAGCGATTTTATGAAAAAGAATAGTAAAAAAGTTTATTCTCTGATATAATATGTCTTCAAAGGAGGTGTCTCATGTTTATAGATGAAGTCAAAGTAGAAGTAGTTGCTGGAAATGGTGGTAACGGTTGTCTTGCTTTTAGAAGAGAAAAATATATAGAAATGGGTGGACCATTTGGTGGAAATGGTGGCCGTGGAGGAAATGTTGTTTTTGAAGTAGATGAAGGATTAAATACTTTAATTGACTTACGTTTTAGTAAAAAATATAAAGCTAAAAATGGTGAACATGGGCAAGGAAAAGGAATGCATGGAAAAAATGCATCTGATTTGATTGTAAAAGTTCCGCCTGGTACAGTAGTAACGGATTTAGAAACAAACTTTATTTTAGGAGATCTAACAAAGAAAGGGGACCGCTTGATTGTTGCTGAAGGAGGTCGCGGAGGACGAGGAAACATGGCTTTTGTAACTCGTACAAATCCTGCCCCTGATTTTGCAGAAAACGGAGAACCTGGGGAAGAAAAAAAATTAAAAGTAGAATTAAAGTTATTAGCAGATGTTGGTTTAGTTGGAATGCCAAGTGTAGGAAAATCTACTATTATTTCAGATATATCAGCAGCCAAACCTAAGATAGCTGCTTATCACTTTACAACATTACATCCTAATTTAGGAGTTACTAGGACTCGTGATGGTAGGTCTTTTGTAGTAGCTGATTTACCTGGCTTAATAGAAGGAGCATCTTTAGGAGAGGGATTAGGAGATAAGTTTTTAAAACACATTGAAAGAACTAGAGTGATAGCTCATGTTATTGATATGAGTGGATTTGAAGGAAGAAATCCTTACGACGATTATGTAACTATTAATAAAGAATTAGAAAGCTTTAATGCTAAAATAACGGATAAGCCACAAATTATATTAGCTAATAAGATGGATATGGAAAGTGCTAAAAGCAATTTAGAAGAATTCCGTAAAAAGGTAACTAATGTACCTATTTATGAAATTAGTGCTCTAGAAAATAAAGGATTAGAGGATGTTTTAGTAGCATTAGCTGATCAGCTTGATAAAATCGAAAAAGTTCCTTTATATGAAGAAGAAAAATTTGAAAGTCATGTTCTGTATAAATTTAAAGAAGAGCAACCATTTAAGGTATATAAAGAATCAGAAGGCGTTTATGTAATTAAAGGGGAAGAAATAGAAAAAATTTATCAAATGACATGGTTTGTAACAGATGAGGCTTTTTTAAGATTTTCTAACAAGCTTCGAAAGTTAGGAATTGATGACAAATTGAAAGAAATGGGAATTCAAAATGGAGATACTGTCAAAATTCTAGATTACGAATTTGAATATAGAGAGTAATCTCTTTTTTTGTATAGAAATTGTATAAGGTTATTGAAAAAAAAACTATATATGTTATAATTGTAATAGGTGAGAATATGAAAAAACGTGGATTTACTTTAGTAGAATTACTAGCTGTTATTGTTATTTTAGGATTGATTGCACTTGTAACAGTGCCTGCTATTTCAGGTTTAATTAAAAGCGGTAAGGAAGATTTAAGTGAATCTCAAAAAAAGACTGTAGAACTGGCTGCTAAGAACTGGGCTAGTGACATAAAGAATGTTTCATTGCTTCCAAAAGAAGATGGAGCTAGTATTTGTGTGAAGCTTTCTACTTTACAATCTACAGGATATGCTGATTTAGAAATTAAAAATCCTAAAACTGGGAAAAATTATACAATGGGTTATGTCATTATTGGAAGAAGTGGTAAGTCTTTAACTTTTGAAGCCAATTTTCAAAGTAATGGATATGGTTGTAAATGATTTATACATCAGTTGAAAATTCTAAAATAAAAGATATCAAAAAACTACATCTTAAAAAATATCGCGATCAAGAGAGTCTTTTTTTGATAGAAGGAGAGCATTTAGTTTTAGAAGCCTTTAAAGCGGGAGTTTTAAAGACTTTAATTGTGGGGGAAGAAAGCAGTTTTTCATTAGAGGTAGATACCATGGTTGTCTCTTCACAGGTTTTATCATATTTATCTGAATTAGAAACTCCTCAACCAATTATGGGAGTATGTAGAAAATTAAAAAGTAGAGAGATAACAGGAAATGTAGTGGTGCTAGATAATATTCAGGACCCTGGAAATCTAGGGACTATTATTAGGAGTGCTGTTGCTTTTAATATCGACACACTTTTACTTAGTAAAGGTACTGTTGATTTCTATAATGAGAAAGTCTTGAGAGCTAGTCAGGGGCTAGTATTTCATTTAAATATAGTAGTAGAAGATTTAGAAAAAATCTTACCTTTTTTGAAATCTAAAGGATATTCGCTTATTGGAACGAAAGTAACGAATGGTAAAGATATAAAAAGTGTTGAAAAAAAATACCCATTTGCTATAATAATGGGGAATGAGGGAAAAGGAGTAAGCAAAGAAGTAGAATTTTTATGTGATGACTTTGCTTATATCAAAATGAATGAGAAATGTGAGAGTTTAAATGTAGGAGTAGCTACAAGTATTCTTATGTACGAATTAGATAAGTAGGTGTAGTATGGATTATATATATGTAGGGGATATTGTGAATACCCATGGCTTAAAAGGAGAAATTAGAGTAGTAAGTGACTTTAAATTTAAAGATACTGTTTTTCTTTCCGATAGAAAGTGTTATATTGGAAAAGACCATCATGAGGAAATAATTAATACTTATCGTGTACATAAGAATTATGATATGGTTACTTTTAAAGATAAAAATCATATTGACGATGTTATTATTTATAAAAATGAGCCAATGTATGTTAATCGTGCAGATATAGAGTATGATGGATATTTAGATGAGGATTTAATTGGTTTAGAAGTATATTGTGATGAAAAACATATTGGTCATGTAGATAGTATTTTAAAAACCAGTGCTCATGATATTCTAGTCGTAAAAAATGGTAGTAAGCATATGATTCCTAATGTAGATGAGTTTATTAAAAAAGTAGATTTAGATAAAAAAACGTTAGAAATCCGTTACATGAAGGGATTACTAGATGAAAATTGACATTTTAACTCTTTTTCCTGAAATGTTTAAAGGAGTTTTTGAAGATTCCATTTTAAAACGAGCTCAAGAATCTGGAAAAGTAGAGATTAGAATCATTAATTTTAGAGATTATTCTTTAGATCCACATCATAAAGTAGATGATTATGGCTTTGGTGGAGGAGCTGGCATGGTGCTTATGGCTCAACCCATTTGTGATGCAATTGAAAGTCTTAAAACACCTAACTCTAAAGTATTATTAATGACTCCACAGGGAGTTCCTTATAAGCAACAACATGCTTATGAATTAGCGAAGTGTAACCATTTGATTATTGTATGTGGACACTATGAAGGTTTTGATGAGAGAATTCGTTCTTTTGTTGATGAGGAAATTAGTGTTGGCGATTATGTCTTGACAGGAGGAGAAATTCCTAGTATGGTAATTGTTGACAGTGTGGTTCGTCTATTAGATGGTGTTATTGAGGAAGAATCACATGTTCAAGATTCTTTTCATGAAAATCTTTTGGACTATCCTGTTTATACAAGACCATTTGATTTTAGGGGTATGAAAGTACCAGAAGTCCTATTATCTGGGCATCATGAGAACATTCGTAAATGGCGACGGGAAGAACAAATCAAGAAAACAGCGGAAAGAAGACCAGATTTGTTAGAAGAGAGATGATTGTTATGGCAAATAGACAATATTACAATATAAAAAAACAAGCTAAAATGGGGGATGTTGTCTATTTTGACTATCAGAAAATACAAAGCGGTTTTAATATAACTCCTAAGAATCAGATGCAATATGATGGTGTAATTGTCAATCGTCTTATTATTATTAAACCTACTTTTATAGAAAAGTTGTTGAAAAGAAAAATAAAGAAAAAGTTAGAACTTTATTTACAATACATTATTGATATTCTTGATGATGATGACGATGATAGTGACAATTCTACGTTGAACGAATTATTAAATGAACTCAGTAGGTATAAGGATATTTTAAAATATAAATACCAGAAATATTTAGGAGAAGAGTATGTCCTATTAATGACACAAAAGATTGAATTATTAGAATATGAATTAAAGTTAAAAGTAATGAAAGTTTTAGAACGTAATAGCACCTATGAGAACTCTTATCAAGAAGAAAATGTTAGCGGTAAAAGTAGATAGAGCATAAAGAAGGTGTTGTAAATGAGTGGTGGGAATAAAAAAAATATAGATAAATATATGAAGTATTTTCTCAGCACCTTCTATGTATTCGCACTAGGGGTCTTAGTATTCCTAGTTTTTTATTGGATAGTGGATAGAGAAACATTTTATTTTTTGGACAATAATATTCATATTGCTACGAATACTTCTTATGCTATTGATGTAGTAGGAAAGTCAACAGAAAAGAGTCCAGAAGATTTAATTTGGACAAGTTCTAACCCTGATATCATATCTATAGATGATAGGGGAAATATAAAGGCTTTAAAGCAAGGGATTGTTACGATACGTGCAAAATCTAAATTAGGCTTAGTAAAAAGATCTATTAGGGTAAGTGCAAGCGATTTTATTATTTATTCTATTGTTTTTGGAAATGATAGAATGGTTATTAATCAAAATGAGGAAGTAACATTAAGTCCAATTTTGAATGGTTCTAAAGATATAAGAAGTTCTCTTACTTGGAGCTCTAGTAATCCTAGTATTGCTACAGTAGATTCTAGTGGAGTAGTAAAGGGCAATAAAGAGGGAAGTACTTATATTATTGCAAAAGATGAATATAGTGAGCACTCCGCAAAAGTTAGAATAGATGTAACAGGAGAAGTAAAAGTTGAGGTTGCAGATCATGATCAAATAAATGATAGTAGAGATAACTACGAATCAGAATCTCATGAGACAGATGTAAATGTTGAAAGTATTAATATGAATCTTTCATCCCTCTCTTTAAAAATAGGCCAGTCGTCTATGTTAACAGTATCTATTCAGCCAAATAATGCAACTAATAAAAAGATTATATGGAAAAGTACTGATGAGCAAGTAGCAACAGTAGATTCCAGTGGTAAAGTAGTAGCAGTAGGAGAAGGAGACTGTATTATTTATGCTACAAGTGTAGATGGAGATAAAAGCGCTTTTAGTACTGTTCATGTACAAAAAAGTAGTATTCCTATTGTTAGTGTAAGTTTTTCAAATTCACAGTATACTATGCATGTTGGAGAGAAGTTTACATTAATTCCTCAAATAAAACCAACGAATGCGACTAGTCAGAAATTAACTTGGAAAAGTAGTAACGAAAAGATAGCTACGGTTGATTCTAACGGAATTGTACATGCTAAATCGGTTGGTATAGTAGAAATGATGGCTACTACCGAAAATAATAAAAAGGCGAAAACAAGAATTGTTGTAAAAGAAGCACCACTTAAGAATATATATATGGAGTCTATTGATTTTAATTTTTCTCTTACTCAATTAGAACTAGGGAATAGTTATCAGTTAGCGCCAAGTTATCAGCCAAAGAATGTTACAAATTCAAATATCTTATATAAAAGTAGTATGGAGAATGTTATTTCTATATCAAAAGATGGGAAAATGGTTGCTAAAAATCCAGGATTTTCTGTGATTACAGCTATTAGTCAAGATGGAAATGTATCTAATTCTATTTTATTATTTGTTATGCCAAGCCGTGTTATTGCAGAAAGTATTGTTTTAGAAGGTGGAGCTAAACAAATTAAAATAGGAGAAAAAAGTACTATTTCTTATTCTCTTATTCCTGTTAACGCTAATAGTAAAAAGATAGAATGGATAAGTAGTAATGAAGCAGTAGCAAGTGTTGATAAAAGTGGAAAAGTGGTAGGACTAAAGTCAGGAACTACTACTATTACAGCTTATATTCCTAATACTGGAATAAAGGCTTCTATGCGATTAGCAGTAGTTCCTTCTAATGAAGTAATTCCTTTAAAACAACAGAAATTAACTATTTATAAGAGAGATATTATTCTATTAGAATATCAGAAAAATTATTCTCGTGCTATGCAGAATTTTGCTATAGAAAACATTGGAACAAGCAAGGAAACATTCTATTTTGCTTATCCTGGCCTTTCAAATGCCAGCTCTAAGAAAAAAATATCGAATGCTACTAAGAGTAGTTTGGTCCGCACTATTGTAAGAAAAATCCCATCATCTAAATTATTTTCTAAAAAAGCGGAAAATAATTCTTACATGTTTTTAAATGGTACTGGACATGCTCAATCTTTTGATGTAGTAGATGGGGAAATGTGGTTAAATGGAGATGGTTATATAGCAGAAAGTGATGGAATTTATTGGGGATATTACCGCTCTTTAATTAGAACTAATTTTAAAACTAATAAGCCAAATGCTAAACCAAATAGTATACAATCTATTAAATTTTCTGATTCCAATGGAGCAAATTATGGAAATCCAGAGGTAGGAATTGATGAACAAAATGATATGATAGCTATTCGTAGTGGTAGTAGAGTATTTATCTATCAGTTCAGTGAGTTAAAAAAAGGAAAACACGTACTCCTTTATCAATTTACAATGTCTAATTCTATTAATGGAAAATATTATAATAGGCAGGGGCATGATATTGCTAATGGGTATTATTATCAGTATCGTGGAAGTTATGGTACCGCTCTTTATATAGAAGTATATAATATGCTTGGAGAGTTAAAATATATCAGAAAAGTTCCTGTTACATTGAAAGAAGCAGAAGCAGAGGGATTAAAAATTTATAATAATAAAATTTATATTGGTGTTACTTATAATTCTTCTAAAAACGGTAGGTATAATAATATCTATTATTTCAGATAAAATGAAAAAAACACTATAAAAACAGTTGAAAAATGAAAGTATTATGATATAATAATAATGGCTTTTTGAAAAAAACACATTTATGGATTGGAATGCCTAGTGCCAATTGGTGGTGTTCTAAGTCGAAATAAATGGAAGAAGTAACGAAAGGATGTGTAAAATATGGCAGTAGTATCAATGAATTTATTGCTAGAAGCAGGCGTTCATTTTGGACATCAAACAAAAAGATGGAATCCAAAAATGAAAGAGTATATTTTTACTTCAAGAGATGATATTTATATTATTGATTTACAAAAGACAGCTAAAAAAATAGAAGAAGCTTATGCTGCTCTTTATGAAATCGCAAAGAATGGTGGAAAAACTATTTTTGTTGGAACTAGAAAACAAGCTAGTGAAGCAGCAAAAGAGGAAGCTATTAAGAGTGAATCTTATTATGTAACTGAAAGATGGTTAGGTGGAACTCTTACTAATTTCAAAACAATTAGAAAGAGAATCAAAAGATTAGAAGAAATTGAGAAGATGGAAGAAAATGGTGTATTCGATGTACTTCCTAAGAAAGAAGTAGTAGGATTAAAGAAAGAATATGCTAAGTTAGATAAATTATTATGTGGAATCCGTAATATGGATAAATTACCACAAGCTATGTTTATCGTAGACCCATCTAAAGAAGAAATTGCTATTCGTGAAGCTAGAAAGTTAAATATTCCAGTATTTGGTATTGTAGATACAAACTGTGATCCAGATATGGTGGATTATGTAATTCCAGCTAATGATGATGCAATTCGTGCTGTAAAACTAATTATTGGTGTTATGAATAACGCTATTATTGAAGCTAATGGTGGTCATATTACTGACTATGTTAGTGGAAAGACAGATGAAAATGGTAGTGATATCATGCAACGTGCTGTTGAATCTGTAAAGAGAAAAGAAGAAAAAAGACCATTTGAGAAAAAACCATTTGATAGAAATAAAAAATCATTTAATAAAGTAGAAAAAGAAACTAGAGAAGAGCCAAGAGTACAAAAAGAAGAAAAAACTGTTGAACCACAAAAAGCCGAAGCTAATGAAGATTTAGCTGATAAGACAGTTTCAGAACTTCGTGATTTAGCAAAAGCTAAAGACATTAAAGGTTATTCTACAATGAAAAAAGCTGAATTATTAGAAGCTTTAAAATAAATTATTAAAGATGATTTTTTAATCATCTTTATTTTGTATAAGAGGAGGAAATTATGATAAGTGCTAGTTTAGTCAAAGAATTAAGAGAAAAAACAGGAGCAGGAATGCTTGACTGTAAGAAAGCATTAGAAGCAACAGATGGATCAATTGATGCAGCTGCAGATTGGCTAAGAGAAAAAGGAATTTCTAAAGCTGCTAAAAAGGCAGATCGTATTGCTGCTGAGGGAATTGCTGCTATTAAGATAGAGGGTAATGTTGCTGCTATCGTAGAAGTAAACTCAGAAACAGATTTTGTTGCTAAGAATGAAGAATTTACTTCTATGGTAGAAGAGATTCTATCTGCTATTGTTAAAAATGATGTAAAAACAAATGAAGAGGTACTTGCTCTTTCAGCAAGCGAAGGAACTATTAATGATTTAATCATTAATAAAACAGCAAAAATTGGAGAAAAATTAAGTTTCAGAAGATTTGAAAGAGTTGTAAAAGCAGATGATGAATCATTTGGTGATTATATTCATATGGGTGGTAAAATTGCTGTTTTAACAGTTGTTAAAGGAGCTAGTGCAGAAGTTGCTAAAGATGTTTCAATGCATTCAGCAGCTATGAGACCAGCTTATGTTAAATCTAGTGATGTTCCAACTGAAGTATTAGATAAAGAAAAAGATATCATGAGAGAACAACTTGCTAATGAAGGAAAACCAGCTGATAAGATTGAACAAATTCTTGTTGGAAAAGTTAATAAATACTATGAAGAAGTATGCTTAGAAAATCAAATTTTCGTTAAAGCAGAAAACAAAGAGACAGTTGCTAAATTTGTTCAAAACAATGGTGGTTCTATCGTTTCAATGATTCGTTTTGAAGTTGGCGAAGGAATGGAAAAAAGAGAAGAAAACTTTGCTGAAGAAGTTGCAAAACAAATGGAAGGAAAATAATTTTCTTCCTTTTTTTGTGAAAACATGATAAAATGATAACAGAGTAGGGATGATATCATGGGAAGAAGTAAAAAATTACGTTGCCCAAATTGTGGAACAGTTATTAAAGATGATGAAAAATCTTGTCCTATTTGCTATAGGACTATTGAAAGACCAGAAGAGCCAGTTGAAGAACAAGATTTTTCTTTAAAAGAAGAATTCCCTGTTGGAAAAATAGTAATGTTAGTATTTATTTTAATAGGAATTGTATTAACGATTAAGGGAATTGTGGAATTTCAAAATTCAGATTATTGTGCTTCTGAGGATTGTGCCATAAAATCTTTATTTATGGCAGGTGTTGGAATTATCTTAATTATTTCTGCTTCTGTTGCTTTTGCTAGAGATGAAAAGAAATTTAAAAAAGCTTAGGCTTTTTTTTCTTGGCCTAAGACTTGATCTTCTAATATTTGATAATAATAAAATTCTAAATTTTTAAGTATACAATCTGGTAAGAATATTTTATAATGAACTTCTTCTTCATATTTTTTTTCTATTGGTTCATAAGGAGATATTAGAGATATTATCTTTTTTTCTTGATTATATGGGAATATTAACTTTATTATTTTTCCAGAAATAAGATTTATTTTTTCTGCTTGATTAAGGGATTCCACGACACTATTAGTATATGCCCTGACAAGACCACCAGCACCCAGTTTAATTCCCCCAAAGTATCTTACAACAATTGCAAGAACATGATTTAATTCTTGGTTTTCTAATACTTTTAGAATAGGCATGCCAGCAGTCCCACCAGGCTCTCCATCATCTGAAAATCTTTTTATTTGATTGTAGATATAAGCATAACAGTAATGTGTAGCACCTTTATATTCTTCTTTTATTTCTGCTAGATTTACCTTTACTTCCTCTATGGAAGATAGTGGAAATAAAATGCAGATAAACTTTGACTTTTGTATTTCTATAGTAGTACATGCTTTAGAAGAGATGGATTTCATATTATCACCAAACTCATTATACCAACTTTCTTTTTTCTTTACAATCTGCTATAATAGGAAACTACTGAGGTGAAAATATGCTAAAAGAAGTAAAGATAGAGGTGACAGAACGTTGTGAGAGAATGTGTATTCACTGTTCTAGTAATGCTATTAATAAAAATTATGTTTCTATGAATCCATCTGTTGTAAAAAGGGTAATTAGGGAAGCAAAAGAATTAGGCGCTAAATCTGTTGTATTTACAGGAGGAGAAGCCACTTTATATCCTTATTTAGATCAAGTAGTTCATTATGCAACAACACAAGGTTTAGATAGTAAACTTTATACAATGGCAACTCCTAATGATGCGACTATTAAACAAATCAAGAAATTAACTTTTTATGGCCTAAAGGAAATGATTTATTCTACTACATGGAGGTTAACAAGAGATGGAGTAGTCTCTTTAGAAAGATTGCAAGAATTTTTTCCAAAACTATTAAGAGAGACAGATATTACATTAGGAGTACATCATGCAGTAACGAAAAAGACGGATAGTGATATTGAGGATGCATTAGAATTATTTTTCTCTTTGCCAGAGGATAGAACGTCTAAATTTTCTTTATTACGTTTTGTACCACATGGAAGAGGAGATAAAACTTTACTTTTATCTCATGAAGAACTTTTATCTTTAAAAAATGATATCGATGTTTGGAGAAGAAAATATGGTAGTGATAAAATAAGATTAGGAAGCCCTTGGAATCTTCTTGGAATTCAGCACACTCCTTGTACAGCTGCCGATAAGACTATGATAGTAGGTTTTGATGGCAATGTTTATCCATGTGATGCTATGAAATATTTTGATTATTTAGGAAGTGGCGGAAACATCTATGAATCTTCTCTAGGTGATATTTTTACTTCTCCTTATTTTGAGGCTATTAGAAAGTATAAAATGGAAGCTGCAGATGAGTGCGTGAAATGCCCACAGTTTGCTTGTTGTAAGGGTGGATGTTTAGGACAAAAGATGATAGCGTTCGTGGATACTACTCATATGACATTTAAAGAATATGGAGATCAAGCATTGAGAACTATGAAAGATTTTGGCTCTAATAAAATTAAAAGAATGAATGGAGAACTTGGAATTATTGGTGAGTTAGGAGAGTTCTTTGATTCCTTTAAAAAATTAAAAACTCATGAATTAACAGTGGAAAATAAAGAAAAAATTCTAAAAAATTTAGCGATTGAAGCTGGGGACATCATGTGGTATATCGCTGCTTCTTTAAGTAATTCTTATGGAGTATCTTTTGAAGAAATTGGAGAGTCTTTATTCGGATATAAAAGAAAAGTTCCGCCTACTAGAACTCCTATTGAAGAAGAGGATGTTGAAAAGTGTGTTAAGAGAAAAGATCCAGAATGTCTTTTCACACCACAGTCTAAATATTATCTTCTATCATCTTTAGATCATTTTTCTACTGACTACGATTTTGATACATATTGGAAAGACTTAGTTGCAAACGCATGTAAGTTGTTATATGCACAGGATAGAAAAGAAGTAGTAAGACTTAGTGCTAGTTTTATGGTAGTTTTAACGGCTATTTTAAATCATGAAGTAGGTATTTCCATAGAAGAAGCAGCTCGGCTTAATATAGAAAAATTGAAGTCTCGTTATGAACAAGGATTTTCAACAAATGTTTCGAATGCTAGAATAGATTTACTTACGGAATATAAAACAAGTGAGGTAAAAACAGAAAGGCCTTATCAAAAACATATCTAGAAAGAACTTCGGTTCTTTTTATTTTGAGTAATCTATGTTAAAATAATATAGTGATGAATATGAAAGAAGAACTAGAAAAATACTTAAATTCGTTAGTAGAAAAAAATGTTTTTCCAGGGTGTAATTATGGTATTATTACTCCTAAGGAAGAACTTTATGGAAGTATTGGATATAAGTCTATTATTCCTACAAAGGAGATAAATTCACTGAATAATCTATATGATATAGCAAGTATTACAAAGTTGTTAGTTACTAATACTTTAATTTCCTTTGCTATTCGTGATGGAAAATTAAGATTAGAAGATAGTGTAAAAAAATATATAGAAGATTTTCCTTATGAGGATGTTCAAATATTACATTTACTTACGCATTCGGCGGGTTTAAAACCAACTTTTGATAAGTATCATTTGACTCATAGGGATGAATTTATTCATAGTATCGATAGAATGTTTCAACCTGGGACGGATGTAAAATATATTGATGTTAATTTTATTTTACTAGGTTTTATTTTAGAAAAGGTATATGGAGAACCACTAGATATATTAGCAAATAATCTCATCTTTAAACCATTAGAAATGGAAGATACGATGTATAATCCAAAAGATAAAAAAAGATGTGTTCCCATGGAACTTACAAGTGAAAGAGGACTTGTTTGTGGTACTGTTCATGATGAGAAAGCTGACTTTTTAAATGGAGTAGCAGGTCATGCAGGTGTTTTCTCAACTGTTTGTGACTTTAGCCATTTTCTTTTAATGATTTTAAATGATGGTTATTACAAAGGAAAAGAATTTCTAGAAAAAAAGTATATTGATTTATGGTTTACGCCTCTTTTTATTAGTACTGAAAATGTTAGAAGAACAATTGGATGGATTTATGCTCGAAGTATAGAGGCTTGCAAGGAAGTTTGTGGGGAGGATTCTATTTATCATACTGGTTTTCCAGGACATCATGTTTTAATAGATAGAAGCAATGATGTAGCAATTATTTTCTTTTCTAATTCCATTCATCCATCTCGTGAGAATACCCCTCTTAGAGAAAGCAGAAAAGAAATTAATAGAGAGATTTATAGATTATTAAAAAAATATGATTGGATATAGGAGGAACTTATGGATTATATAAAGCAGAAATTGTCATTATTAACAACTAGTCCTGGGTGTTATTTAATGAAAAATAAAGATGGCATTATCATCTATGTTGGAAAAGCAAAAAACTTAAAAAATAGAGTAAGTTCTTACTTCCGTGGTAAGCATACTGGTAAAACGGCTAAATTAGTAAGTGAAATAGTTGATTTTGAGTATATTACCGTTAGTAGTGAAGTAGAATCGTTTATTTTAGAAAATAATTTAATTAAAAAATATAATCCAAAGTATAATATTCTTTTAAAAGATGATAAAAGTTATCCTTATATTGAACTAACCAATGAAGAAGTTCCTAGACTAAAAGTAGTACGTTCTTTATCTCGTAAAAAAAATCAAAAATATTTATATGGACCTTATCCAAATGTAACAGCTGCACGTGGAGTTGTTAATTTATTAAATAGAATGTACCCAATTAGAAAGTGTAATACCTACAATCAAAAACCATGTTTATATTATCACATTCATCAATGTTTAGGTTATTGTACAGAGAAAATTTCAAAAGAAGAAATTGCTTCTATGAAGGAAGAAATTATTCGCTTTTTAAAAGGAGACCATTCCTTTATTACAAAGCGTATTGAAGAAGAGATGCACCATCTAAGTGAGGAAATGAAGTATGAAAAAGCATTAGAGATGAAACAACTTTTAGACTATATTAAAGTAACCCTTACTCATCAACAAGTAGAAGTAAAAGATCAAGTAGATAGGGATATTTTTGGTTACTATGTTAGTAAGGGATATTTAAGTATCCAAGTATTTTTTATTCGTGGTTCTAAAATAGTAGGAAGGCATTCTAAAATCATTCCTATGATAGAAAGCGATGGAGAAGAATTAACCAGATATATTGCTGACTTTTATCAAAATATATTAAAGCCAAAAGAAATTTTAGTGCCTGAAATTGTAGAGGAAGGCGTTTTAGCAGATTATCTACAAATAGAAGTTAAGAAACCTCAAAAGGGGGAAAAACTGAAATTAATTGAGATGGCGAATGAAAATGCTAAAATAGCATTATCTGAACAATTTGAACTCATTGAAAGAGATGAGGAGAGAACTCTAAAAGCTAATGAAGAACTATGTAATATTTTAGGAATGGAGAAATTAGACCGTATTGAAATTTTTGATAATGCTCATCTTTTTGGAACTTATAATGTATCAGGTATGGTTGTCTTTAAAAATGGAAAGCCTGCTAAAAATGAATATCGTAAATTTAAAATATCTATTGATAAAAATGACGATTATAATACTATGAGAGAAGTTATTTATAGAAGATATTTTAGAGTGTTAAAAGACAATCTAGAAAGACCAGATTTGATTATTGTGGATGGTGGATTAGGACAAATCCATGCTGCAAAAGAAATTATAGATAGTCTATATTTACCCATTATGGTTGTAGGACTAAAAAAAGATGATAGACATACTACCAATGCTTTATTAACAGAGGAAAAGGAATATAATATTGATAAGAAGAGCAATGTATTTTATTTATTGGAAAGAATGCAGGATGAAGTTCATGAATTTACTATCAATTACCATAAGCAAATTCGTAGTAAGGGATCATTAGAAAGTGTTTTAGATCCTGTATCAGGAATAGGGGATAAAAGAAAAAAACAGTTATTAAAAAAATATAAAACAGTAACTGCTTTAAAAAGATTAAGTGTAGAAGAATTACAAGAAATATTGCCTGATAAAGTAGCGCAAGAATTATATGAATATTTGCAAGCTTACGATAAAGAGATTTGACAAAATTATAATATGATATATAATAAGCATCTGTAGGGGGAAAATATGACATATAGACAAATATTTGATGAATATGAAGGAAAATTTCGTATTCAAAATAAAGATACTTTTCGATTATTCTTAGAAGAATTTAAAGAGTATAGTGGTATAGATTGGAAAATTATTGTACAAAATGAGCATCTGGATCCAACTGATTATACCAATATATTTTGGTCACTTCATACTGCTCTTTTCAATATAGACGAATTAAAAAGGGTCATTCCACTATTTTATCAACTATTAGAGAAATATCATTTTAGTTTTGAAGAAGACTATATTTCCTTTGCACGTTTAACAGGAAGTCATATGGTGGATAGTTTGCCAAGGAATGTTAGAAACTTTGTTATGAAAGCTCCCTATATTGAAGACATTTCTGATAATAGTGGGAAAGTGACAATTCATAGTGAGAAATTAGGAAATATAACATTTTATTCTACTAATAAGTATTTTTCTGGTAACTATTTTATAGAAGCTCTTTTTAGAAATAATAAAATTACAGGAGAATGTCACAATATTTCTTGGACTTTAATGGATTATATGCCGGGTTCTACTTTAGTTACCTCTTTAATTCCAGGTTCATTTTTAGGAACTACTTGTTATCATACGGTCATTCGTGATAGAGAGAACTTGATTGTAGATGCCGCTAATAGCTGCGTTTATGAAGAGGCAGATTATCACAAGTTATTTCATGATGAAATTATTTGTGAAACAAAAGAAGGAGAAAGGTATGAATCTTTATCCCAAACTAGTTTGTTAGAAGGAAGAGGACTCGCTAATGCAATGGTATTAGCATTACACAAACAGCAAAAGAAATTATAAAACATAATTTCTTTTAATTTGCATTTTTTTTAAATTATGATATAATAGCACACTGTTAAAGGGGGAAGTTAGGATGAGTTTAACGTTAACAAATAGTTCGATTACGTCTTTATTATTATCATTAGATCGAGAAAAATCTAGAGAGCAAGCAGAGGCAACTAGTAATGCAATTGCTGAAAGGGTAGTAGCGATAACTCTTGATGCAGCGCAGGCTAAAACATTATTTCAATCTGAAAAGAGATTAATTGGTATGCGTGGTAATAATGCAGAAGATTACTTATTAAGTGACGATATTTCTGCTAGAGAAGTATTAGAATCATACTATAGAGGGGTATCAGATAGAAATAATTTCCGTAGATTATCTCATAATTATACAATTTCCGAAATGATGCTTATGTTAGGTACTTTTATGCATATGATGGAGGTAAGGGATAGCTTTTTAGAATATGCTAAGAATAGTTCTAGAAAGTTAAGAATATCTAAACTTGTTAGAAGTTTTACTGCACCTTCTTCACAAAAAGAGGATATGAATCTTTTAGGAAATTTAATTTCAGGAACAGTAGAGAGTGAAGAAAAAATGCTATCTTATATGAGAGACCAAGTAACAGTTATTATGAGAGCTATTTTAGAAGAAATGGGAAGCAACTTTGGTTTAGCAAGTAAAAGTCAAATTCAAAATATTTGTACATCTTCTCATGAATTATGTCTTTTAAGTCCAGTTATGGCAGGATACTTTCGTGATAGAAGAGAAAGAATGCCAATGGTACAAGGAGATGTAATTGTCTTGGAATCTTGCGGAGAAACTTCAAAACAATTATATGAAACTATCAGTTTTCAAAATGGCGAAGCACAAAGGACAAAATAGTCCTTTTTTTGTGGCATATTATCCCTATGTTTTTACATATAATTATGGTATAATGATTCTATGAGGAAGTGGTGAAATGAGAGTAGTCATCAGTGCTGGAGGAACGGGAGGTCATATTTATCCTGCTTTAGCAATCGTTCATAAAATTCAAGAAAAAGAACCTAATAGTGAGTTTTTATATATTGGAACTCATAATAGAATGGAGAAAGATATTGTTCCTAAAGAAGGGATTCCTTTTCGCTCTATTGAGGTATATGGTTTTAATAGAAAACAGCTTTGGAAGAATTTTAAAGTGATTCACTGCTTATATAAATCTAAAAAACAGTGTGTAAAATGGTTAAAAGAATTTAAACCAGATATTGTTATTGGCGTTGGTGGATATGTAACAGTTCCTGTTTTATCTGCTGCCCATAAATTAGGGATTAAAACATTTTTGCATGAACAAAATAGTGTTCCCGGAAAAGCAAATTTATCTCTTGCATTCCATACAGATTTAATAGGAGTATCTTTTCAATCTTCTATGGATAGTTTTCCTGTTAAAAAAACGATATTTACAGGAAATCCATGTAGCGAGGATGCTTTAAAGAAAACACCAATGAAAAAGTCAGAACTTGGTTTAGATGATAAGAAAAAATTAGTTTTAATAGTAATGGGGTCATTAGGTGCTACTAGCGTAAATGAAATCTTAAAGAAAACTTTACCTCTAGTTGAAAAAGAACCATATCAATTTTTGTTTGTAACTGGAAAAAATGATTATGAGGAAATTTTAAATTGTGCTTTTCCTAAAAATGTAAAAGTTGTTCCTTATATTGACAATATGACGAGGATTATGAAGAATACAGATTTAATGATTACCAGGGCAGGAGCATCTACATTAAGCGAAATTATGTCTTTACAGATTCCATCTATTTTGATACCAAGCCCATATGTTCCGAATAACCATCAATATAAAAATGCTATGGATTTAGTATCAGAAAATGCTGCCCTTATCATTGAAGAAAAAGATTTAACTCCAGAAATTCTAATTCAAAAGATGAAGGAAGTTTTAACTTCAAGAGAAAAACAGGAACAAATGAAAAAGAATTTATCAAAAATGGGAGTTCCTAATAGTGCTACTTTGATTTATCAAGAAATTCAAAAATTAATAGAGGGAAAAAGATAATATGAACATAATACAAGAAATAACAGATTTAGAAGTAGGAAATGTTTTATCAGATGTTAATTTGAAAGAGTATACTACGTATCAATTAGAAGGAAAAGCATTAGGAATAGTTTATCCAAAAGATACAGAAGGTCTTATTATTCTTTTGAAATATTTAAGAGAAAATCATATTAAACATAAGATTTTAGGAAAAGGCTCTAATCTAATTTTTAGTAAAGACTACTATGATGGAATTTTAATTAAATTAGATAGTTTAGATGAGCTAGAAATAAAGGGAAATACGGTTAGAGTAGGAGCTGGATATTCTCTTATTAAACTTTCTAATCGCCTTTCTAGATTAGGATATACAGGAATGGAGTTTGCAACTGGCATTCCAGGAACTGTAGGTGGAGCTGTTTTCATGAACGCAGGAGCCTATAAAAGTGATATTGGTTATATTTTAAAAAGTGTTAAAGTTTTAAACCCTAGATATCGTGTCGTTGAGATGACTAATTTTGAGATGGATTTTCATTATCGAACTTCTTTTTTACAGAAACATCCAGATTACATTTGTTTAGAAGCTACTTTTCTTTTGAAAAAGGGAAATTCAGAAGAAATTATGCAATTAATAGAAGACAGAAAAAAAAGAAGAATGGAAACGCAACCTTTAGAGTTCCCATCAGCTGGTTCTGTTTTTAGAAATCCAGAAGGGGATTACGCAGGAAGATTAATTGAAGAAATTGGTTATAAAGGACATTCTATTGGGGATGCTTTAGTAAGTGAAAAACACGCTAATTTTATTATCAATAAAGGTCATGCTAAAGGGGAAGATATTAAGAAATTAATATTAGATATTCAAGAAAAAGTAAAAGAAAAATATGGGGTCGAGCTAAAAATTGAACAAGAATTTGTAGAATAGGTGATAATAGTGGCAGGATTACAAAAAAAGAAAAATGTCAAAAATTCTAGCTTAAAAAAGAAAAATGGTCAAAAACAGGTAAAATCAAGAGTTGCTGTAAAAAAAGAAAAAGAAAGAAAAATAAAAGAGAAGAAAAGAAAGTTAAAATTTCGAAATATTTTCTTAACTCTTTTGATTTCTGCTTTAGTAGCACTTCTTTGTTACCTTCTTATGCAAGTACCAATTGGGTCTATACTTGTTAAAGGAAATGAGTTTTTTAGTGATCAGAGTATTATTGATTTGGCGGGAATTAAAGAATATCCAAGTACTCTTAGAACGCCTACTATTACTATTCAAAAGAAGTTAGAAGAAAATGATTTTATTAAAACAGCAAAAGTAGAAAAAAGAAAATTTTTAACGCAAGTTGTTATTCATGTTGAAGAAAATAAACCTTTATTTTTCTATCAACCCGAAAATAAAGTAGTTTTGCAAGATGGAACAAAAGTAGAGGGAGATTTTCAAATCCCAATTGTTTTAAATCAAATTCCAGAAGATGTTTACAATAGATTTTTAGAAAAGATGAAGCAAGTTCCAAATGATGTTTTAAGAAAAATCTCTGAAATTCGTTATTATCCTAGTGATGTAGATTCAGAACTTTTCCTATTAGCTATGAATGATGGAATTTATGTTTATGCAACACTTCCAAGATTTGAGAGAGTTTACCACTATTTAGAATATGTTGAAGGCTTTAATAATAAAAAGGGGATTTTGCATTTAGATAGTGGAGATTATTTAGAAATATTAGAAGATAAATAAAAAAAGAAAGTAGCTTTTAAAAGAATTTGGTATAAGAGATAAAAATCCCATTATAGATGGGATTTTCTTTTACATTTTAGAAAATTTATAGTATAATATATCTTAGATTATAGGAGCTGGTTGTATGAAACATGTCTATACTAGTGTTGATATTGGTTCAGACAGTATAAAAGTAGTCGTTTGTGAACTTTTTCAAAATAAACTTAACTTGCTTGCGGCTTCTTCTTATAAATCTAGGGGAATAAAAAAAGGATTAATAACTGATGTAGAAGAAGCTAGTACTTGTATAAGAGAAGCTATTTCAGATGTAGAAGAAATGCTTGGAATTCCTATTAAGAGAGTAATAGCATCTATTCCTTCTTATTTTGCAGAATATTCTATTATCAAGGCTGAAGTACCGCTTCAGGATGAAAATATTGGAGTAACTCATGAAGATGTATCTGAGGTATTATCACAAGCAGTTTCTTCTAAGCCATTAGAAGAAAGAGAGTTTGTAACCGCTCTACCAGTTGATTTTAGAGTAGATGAGAAAGCAGGTATTAAAGATCCTCTAGGCCTTATGGGAAGCGTCATTGGGGTTAGAGCCATTTTAGTAACAACGCCAAAAAAGAATGTATACTCTGTTATTACGCTATTAGAAAAATTAGGTATAGAAGTGGTAGATATCTCTATTAATAATATTGGTGATTTATACTCTTTTAAGAATAAAGAAATTGATCAAAAGATTGGAACGATTATCAATATCGGAAGTGAAACAACATCTATTTCCCTCTATAATCGAGGAGTTATTGTCAAAAGTTCTATTATTAATATGGGTGGAAAAAATGTTGATAGTGATATCGCTTATATGTATAAAACAGATTTAGAAACAGCAAGAAACTTAAAGCATTCTTTTGCATTAGCTCATAAAAGAAATGCGAATGTAAGTGATACTTATGAAATATCTACCTCTGTTGATAAATCTTTAAAGGTCAATCAGTTTGAAGTGTCTGAAATCGTCTCTTCAAGGCTAGAAGAAATTTTAAATCTCGTGAAAAAAGAGCTCAATATATTGACAACCAAGCAAATTGATTATATGATAATAACGGGAGGTACAAGTAATATGGACGATATTGAGTATGTTGCTTCACAAGTTTTAGGAAAAAATGTGAGCATCGGCAATGTCAAATTACTTGGTATACGCAATAACAAATATTCATCATGTGTGGGAAATATTGTTTACTTTATTAGTAAACTTAAACTAAGAGGAAAGAACTATTCAATGATTAGTAACGAGGATGCATCAACACTTGCAACCGTTAGAAAAAGTTCAGTGGAATCAGCAAATGATAGCATGTTGGGAAAAATATTTGGATATTTTTTTAACGAATAATAGGAGGATATAAAATTATGTTTGGATTAGAAATGGATCAAATAGCAAAAATCAAAGTCATTGGAATTGGCGGCGGCGGAAACAATGCTGTTAACCGTATGATAGATTCAGGAGTAAAAGGGGTAGAGTTCATTGTAGCAAATACAGACCTACAGGTTTTAAATTGTTCAAAGGCTCCTACAAAAATTCAAATTGGAGAAAGTTTAACTGGAGGAAGAGGTGCTGGTGCTAAACCTGATATTGGAAGAGAAGCTGCTTTAGAAAGTAAAAAGGAAATTGAAGAGTCTTTAAGAGGCGCTGATATGGTTTTCGTAACTTGCGGTATGGGTGGAGGTACTGGAACAGGTGCTGCCCCAGTAGTTGCTCAAATAGCTCAAGAGTTAGGTGCTCTTACTGTTGGTATTGTAACAAAACCTTTCTCATTCGAAGGAAAAAAGAGAATGGAACAGGCAGTAGCAGGATTAGAGGAACTAAAGAAAAATGTAGATACTCTTATTGTTATTCCAAATGATAGATTGAGAGAAATTATTGATAAGCAAACTCCTTTACTAGACTCATTTAAAGAAGTAGATAATGTATTACGTAGAGGTGTTCAATCTATTTCTGATTTGATTGCTGTTGCTGGATTAATTAACTTAGATTTTGCTGACGTTAAGACAGTAATGGAAAAACGTGGAAGTGCTTTAATTGGTATTGGTATCGGTGTAGGAGAAAATAGAGCTACAGAGGCTGCTCGTCAAGCAGTATCTAGTCCACTTTTAGAGACTAGTATTAGTGGAGCAACAGATGCTATTATTAACGTAACAGGCGGTAATAATTTAACCTTATTTGAAGTAGAAGAAGCTAATGAGGTAATTCGTACAAGTGCGAATACTGATATGAACACTATATTTGGTGCTGTTATTAATGAGAATTTAACAGATGAAATTATTGTAACAGTAATTGCTACAGGATTTGATCAAGATACAGAGCCATTATATCATTCCTATACAAAACCAGAAACACCAGTAGTTACTAGACATGAAGAAACTGAAACAGATGATTCAGATGATGACGATGACATCATTCCATCATTCTTAAAGAAAAGAGGCTTCTAGGCTTCTTTTTTTAATAGTTAGATAAGAAAAAGCGACACTTTTAGTGTTTGTTTTTTTTTATAATGATAGTGGTGATTTGATGAAAGTGTATATTGATCTTTTACTTATTTTTAATTTCTTTATTGATTTATTATTGTTAATGAGTGTGTCGTTAGTATTGAGGCGGATGGTTAGCTTTTATAGATTATGCTTAGGATCTTTTATAGGAAGCCTTAGTGTTTTTATTCTATTTTTTCCTATTTCTAATGTTCTTTTGATATTCTTAAAAATTATTATTAGTATTGCTATGATTATTAGTACATTTTCGTTTAAAGATATTCAATACTTCTTTAAGAATATGGGATACTTTTATTTTGCAAGTATTCTTTTAGGAGGAATGATATATTTATGGAATACTACATTTTCATTTGAGGGAGCAACTAGTTCTTTTATTTCTAATAGTTATCAGTTGAACTTTTTAGGACTTTTAATATTATCACCCATTTTTATTGCTTATTACATAAGAAAAATGAAAGCAATGAAAGAACAGTACCAATTTTATAAAAACATTTTTTTCTCATTAGGAGATAAAAAAATAGAGGGTATTGGCTTTTGCGATAGTGGGAATACTTTAACTTATAAAACTAGACCTGTTATATTAGTTTCAAAGGAAAAAATACCAATGAAAGTTTCTACTTTTTTTATTCCTTACCAAACTGTACATGGTATGGGATTACTACGGTGTTTTTCAGTAAATGAAATATGGATAGAAGGAAACAGTTGGAAAAATGTTTACTTGGGTATTATGGATAACGATATTAGAATAGATGGAATTGACTTTTTATTACATAATTCAATGATAGGAGATGCTTATGATAAAAAGAATCTGGCAGTATCTTAAAAAATTATTTTTAAAACCTGTTTATTTTGTTGGAAGTTTAGATAAACTTCCAGAACCTTTATCGAAGGAAGAAGAACTTCTCTGTATACAAAAGGGAGATGAAGAATCTAAAGAAAAATTGATAGAGCACAATTTAAGACTTGTTGTTTTTTTAGCTAAGAAGTATGAAAACACAGGAATAGATTTAGAAGATTTAGTAAGTATAGGTACGATTGGGCTTATTAAGGGAATTAATACTTATAATATAGATAAGAATATAAAACTGGCAACTTATGCATCTCGTTGTATTGATAATGAGATATTAATGTTTTTAAGAAAGAATAAAAAGCGCAGAAGTGAAGTAAGCTTTGAAGATAGTTTAAGCTTTGATAGCGAGGGAAATGAACTTCACTTAGAGGATATTTTGGGAACGGATGAAGATATTGTTACTCGTGGTCTAGAAGAAGAAACTGAAAAAAAATTAATGTATGCAGAAATAGAAAAACTAAATAAAAGAGATAGAGAAATTATGGTTTTAAGATATGGATTACATAATAAGGAAGAAATGACTCAAAAGGAGGTAGCGAATGCACTAGGAATTAGTCAATCTTACATTTCTAGAATTGAAAAAAAAGTTATTAATCGATTAAAATTTTTATATAAGTAGAAAAAAGAAGAGAAAAATGAAAAAATTCTCTTTTTTTATTGACATCACTTTTTTGAAATTTGTATAATGAATATAGATGATGATAGTAGTCGTCTACAGGGAGGTTTTATGGAAAAGAAGCAAGTTTTTATTATGCTTGGAGTTGTAGTGGCAATAACTCTAGGGATATCTTTATACTGCATTTTCTTTGGGAATCAGTATTTAATAAAATTCGATTCTAATGGTGGTACTTCGGTTAGTAATCAATTTGTACGTGTGGGTAATAAAGTACAAGAACCAGAGACACCGATTAGAGAGGGATATGAATTTATAGAATGGCAATTAAATGGAAAAACATATGATTTTTCATCAAAGGTAAGAAGAAAGTTTACTTTAGTAGCGCAGTGGAGAAGAATTGTAGATGCTGCGGACATTCTATATAAAGTTGTTTTTGATTCTAATGGTGGATCAGAAGTAGAGATGCAGGAAGTTTCTCCTGGAGAAAAGGTACTTAAACCAACGGATCCTGTTAGAGATGGTTACCAATTTGAAGGTTGGTTTTATGGAGATTCCAAATTTGATTTTTCTAAAGTAATTTCCAAAGATACTACTTTAAAAGCAAAATGGAAGCAAGTAAATAATAGTAATTCTAGTAATAATGAAAAACCAAATACAAATAAGCCTAATAAAAAACCAGAAGAAGACAAGTCAAAACCAAATAATGTTTCTACTGCTTTAAAAGAGGGAGATAGAGTAAGAATCGTTGGAGAATATGCTGAAAGTTCAACCTCTAAAAAGGCAAGACATAAGCGAGCAATCGGATGGAAGAGAATTGTCTTAAAGGTATATGAAGATCGCGAGTATCCTTATCGTGTTGGAGATACTACAGGAACTACTGGTTTCTTCAAGGCAGATTCATTAGAAAAAATAGATTAAAAAAGTCAATATTGACTTTTTTATTTTCCCTTTACTTATAATAAAAGAATATCTTTTTGATATAAAATATGATATTATGGAATAGTTAGGGATGTGATAGTATGTTAATAGCAAACAATATTGGCTTACGTTATGGAAAAAGAATTTTATTTGATAATGTTAATTTAAAGTTTGAAAATAATAATTGTTATGGATTAATCGGTGCGAATGGGGCAGGTAAAAGTACTTTTCTAAAGATTCTAAGTGGAGAAGTAGATTCTACTAGTGGGGAAGTAATTATCGGAAAAGGAGAAAGAATGTCTTTCTTAGTACAGAATCATAATGCTTATGATGACTATAATGTTTTAGATACTGTTATTATGGGAGATCAAGAGCTTTATGATATAAAGACAGAAAAAGATGCCCTATATATGAAAGCAGATTTTACCAATGAAGATGGGATTAGAGCTGGAATATTAGAGGATTTGTTTTTAAAGAAAAATGGTTGGCAAGCAGATGCAGATGCAGCTATTTTATTAGATGGTCTTGGAATAGATTCTTCTTTACACAATAAGATGATGCGGGATTTAAAAGAATCTGATAAGGTAAAAGTAATGCTAGCTCGTGCTCTTTTTGGAGAACCAGATATTTTACTATTAGATGAACCTACTAATGGATTAGATTTAGATAGTAAAAGTTGGTTAGAAGAATTTTTAATAGAATTTAAAAATACAGTTATTGTAATTTCCCATGACCGTTATTTTTTAAATAAAGTATGTACACATATGGTAGATATTGATTATGAGAAAATGACGATGTTTGCAGGAAATTATGATTTTTGGTATCAGTCTAGTCAGTTAATTCAAAAGCAAATGAGAGACTCTAATAAGAAAAAAGAGGAGAAAATAGCAGAACTTCAAGATTTTATTCGTAGATTTAGTGCGAATGCTTCCA
Source organism: uncultured Bacilli bacterium (assembly GCA_910589375.1). Classification (GTDB taxonomy): domain Bacteria; phylum Bacillota_I; class Bacilli_A; order RF39; family UBA660; genus UBA5578. Next base: position 308,276 of record CAJUTK010000002.1, read on the forward strand.
AATCAAAACAAGCTACTAGTAGAAAGAAATCTTTAGAGAAAATTGTTTTAGATGAAATTAAACCATCTAGTAGAAGATATCCTTTTATTCAGTTTGAACCTGAAAGATATCTTGGTAAAGAAGTCATTCATTTGGACCATATTTCAAAAATGATAGATGGAGTAGAAGTGTTAAAAAATATGCGTCTTACTTTAAAGCCAGGAGATAAAATTGCCTTAATTGGTAATAATGAAATAGCGAAAACGGCTCTATTAGAAGTTTTAGCAGGAGTATCTATTCCTGATAGTGGAACTGTAAAAGTAGGGACGACAGTTATTCCTTCATATTATCCTAAAAAGAATGAGGAATATTTTTCAGTTAATAAAGATATGGTAGAGTGGTTAAGAGAATATTCACCGGTAAAAGAAGATGCCTTTGTAAGGGGGTTTCTTGGAAGAATGTTATTTAGTGGAGAAGAGGCATTAAAGAAAGTAAATGTTTTATCAGGTGGAGAAAGAGTTCGTTGTATGCTATCTAAAATGATGTTAGAGCATGGAAATGTACTACTATTAGATGAACCTACTAATCATTTAGACATGGAATCTATTACTTCGTTGGATGAGGGGTTATCTAAGTTTCAAGGATGCATTGTATTTGCTACTTATGATCAACATTTAATTGAGACGATTGCTAATCGTATTGTCGAGATTCATGATGATGGAACCTATACTGATAAGGAAATGACATACGAGGAGTATTTGAAAAAATATGGAAAAGAAGTTCTTTTTAAAAAATAGTATAGAAAAGATTGAAAATGAAAAAAGTAGTTTTTTTCTAGACCCAAAAGAAAAGGAATATGTTGTAAATAGGCTTAGAAAAGAACATATCCCTTATCAAATTTATGCTCCTTATGAAGAAGCAGAAAAAGTATTAATTTATAATGGTAAATTTCCTGAGATAGAATTATTGGAATTATTATCAAAAGAACCATTAGAACATAGATCTATTTTAGGAACTTTATTTGCTCATCAGATTTTGCCATATTTTTATAGTGACATTATTATTACAGAAAAATCTCACTACTTAGTAGCATTAAAACCAGTAGCAGACTATTTAAAAAATCAAGTGAGAGAAATTGGAAAGAAAAATGTTCAATTTATAAAAAAAGATTTGAAGGAATTAGAAGAATACCATCCTTGCTATGAAAGTAAGATTTATCATGTGAGCAGTTTAAGATTAGATGTTGTAATTGCAAGAATTACTAAAAAAAGTAGAAGAGTGGTAGAAGATATTTTAAATGAGAGAGATGTTTTCTTAAATTATGAAGTTACTTTTAAAAAAGATGTTTTCATAAAAGAAGGGGATGTTTTTTCTATTCGAGGTTATGGAAAATATCGGTTTTCTAAAATTCAATATCAAAATAAAAAAGGGAACATGGATATAGAGATATTGCAATATAAATAAAAAAGAAAGTAAAATTACTTTCTTTTTTCACGGGCAGTTATTTCTATCCCAATATGATGTTCCTCTTCAGGGCCTAAATAATAATAAATAACAAAAGAGCAAATGCAAGCGACCACAAATAATAAAATATATTTTAAAGCACCTTTCATAATACCCTCCTTATATTAGTCTAATTTCCTGGTCAGTATAGAATTTATGATTTGGATCGATTCTATCATAGAATAAAATTCCATCTAAGTGATCTATTTCATGTTGGAAACAAGCAGATAATTCTTCTCTAGCACGTACTCTAATTTTGTTTCCATCTATATCATATCCTTCTACAGTTACTCTAGCATATCTTTTTACATGTCCTTCTACATCACGATTAACACTTAGGCAGCCTTCTCCTTCTTCAGCAGCTATCATTTCACTAGAATAGCTAACAATCTTAGGATTGACAACAATATAATTATCAAATTTTCCATCTTCTACTTCATGAACAATTATAATAATTCTTTTTAATAGGCCAAGTTGAGGAAAAGCTAGTCCCATACCAGGACGCAAATCATATTTTTTTTCGTATTTTTCAATTTGACTATAAGTTAACTCCTGAATTCCTCTTTCGATAAGCTCTTTATCTTCGTCTGTTAGAGGAAATACTACTTCTTTACTTTTCATTCGTAGTAACTTTTCTTTTTCATCTAAAATGTTTAGTTTTTTAAAATCTTTTTCGCTTCTCATAATCTCACTTCCAACGTTATTATTATAGCAAAAACTTACTTAAAAAGCAAAGAAAAAAGAAGTTTCCTTCTATCTTCTTGGACCTGGGCCATTATTATCAAAAGCACGTGCACCGATTACAATCACTAAAAGAATGAATAATACTAAAATAATGGCAGCACCGTATCCAGTGCCATACCCATTGCCATTGTTACAACAACAGCCACTTTGAACGCCAGGGTATCCACCGTATCCTTGATATCCACCGTAGTAATACATATAAACCTCCTAACTATTCAATATATCATATTGTTCTTTTGATACTTTGTTCATGACGATTAACTATTTTTTCCTAGTAAAATCGTTTGTCAAATATAGGATAATATGATATCATAGTATATGTAATAGAGTAGAAAAGGTGATTTCATGTTAGGGAAAATCAGGAAAACTTTTGAAGATATGGATAAAGTATTACTATTATTAATGCTTTTTCTTAGTATATTTGGCCTTTTTAATATTGTATCTGCTTCTAGTAGAGAGGCAGTAGTGGGAATGGATAGATCTGTTTATTTCTACTTTTATAGACATTTAATTATACTAATTGGTGGATTTATTGCCTTCTTTATTATCACAAATGTAGAGACGAAAAATTATTATAAATTTGTTCCTATTCTTTTTATTGTTGTAGTGGCATTAAATATTTTTGTAATTGTTAAGGGAACTTTTACAAGAGGAGCAAGTAACTGGATTCCTTTAGGTTTCTTTAAATTGCAGCCTAGTGAGATTGCTAAACCCGTCATTATAGCAGCCCTTGCACTTGCTATTGAAAAATCTTGGAAGAGGCTTCGTAATCCCAAATTGGACCATAGACCTCTTATTATTTTAATTTGTTCTATTGGTTTAATTCTTCCTGCTATTGTATTTGGACAAAAGGATTTAGGAACAGCACTTATTCAAGCATCTATATTTGGAGTGATTTATCTTTTAAGTCCAATTGTTCCTAGGGAGAAGTGGAAAATAGCGGGTGGAGTAATTGTAATTGTTGTCTTTGCTTTATTAGCAGTTTATGCAGCAACAGGAAAAGTTTTATCAGAAAAACAAATGGAGAGATTTAATTATTTTAATCCGTGTTCTAAATATGGAGGAACTGGATATCAGGTTTGTAATGCCTATATTGCTATTAACTTAGGTGGATTGCAGGGTGTTGGAATTGGTAAAAGTACTCAAAAGTATTCTTATATTCCAGAAGCTCATACAGATATGGTATTTGCAATATTTGCAGAAGAATATGGATATTTAGCTGGACTTGGTCTATTAATTTTGTATGGAATTATTTTGTATCGAATTTTAATGCTTTCTAGTAGGGCTAGTACTATTCGTGGAAAATATATGTGCTTAGGAGTTGCTACTTATATATTTGCTCATATTTTCATTAATTTAGGTGGAATGTTTGGAATTATACCTTTAACAGGAGTTCCTCTTCCTTTTCTATCATACGGAGGAAGTTTTACTCTTTCACTACTTGCATCCTTGGGGATTGTACAGCGCGTTCACATAGAAACAAAACGATATAAAATTAAATTTTAGGGGGATTTATGGAAAGTCAATTGCAAAATATAGAGAAAAAAATAGAGGAATATAGAGATTTATCATTAGAGGAAAAAAGAAGTATGTTAGAGCCTCTTTTTAATGAGGTTTATCAATTAATAAAAAATAGTGATGTAGAAATTCCTGTTTTACTTCGTTTATCACAACTAGAAAATCAATTAAGCGTTCGTATGATTGATGCTTGTCCTAAAGTAGAACCATCATTAGATAGAAATTCAAAATGGTATTTATTAGAACAGATTGTTTATTATACGAGAAAGAAGGCACAGGATAACTATAATTGTAATATTAGGGAAGATAGTTTACGTGCTAGAAGCTTGGAGTTTTCTAATTTATTGTTAGAAAATGCTAAAAGTTTACAAGTGCCCGCCATTTTATTAGATTTAAAAACCTATTTCCAATTGCCATATTCTCATTATGTTGTAATTGCTTATGCTTTAGAAGAATTTTATTTATTGGATTGTACTTACCAACAGTTTTTTCTCTTAGGATACAATTTTAAAAATCGATATTATGAACATCCTTCTTATACTAGAATCTGTGAAATAGGAGGAAGAATGTTAGATAATCGTAAAATGAGTGCAGTTAAATTAATCCAAGATGGTTATCTCTCAATCAACTCATTAGATTTTAAAAATTATTGCGATGCTTTTGCTGAATATGGTAATATAGATAAGAAAGCGGATAGTATTTCCTACTTGAAAGATTTATTGAAACCAATAGAAAGAAGTAGTGATAAAAATGATCGTATATTGGTATCCAAAATGCAGTACTTGTAAAAAAGCGGTACAATTTTTGGATGATAGAAAGCTCTCTTATCAATTAAAAAATATTAAAGAAGAGATTCCTTCTTTTGAAGAAATAGAAGGTTGGGTAAATAAGTTTTCTATTCCCTTAAAAAAATTATTTAATACTAGTGGTTTAGTTTATAAAGAGTTAAACTTAAAAGAAAAATTAGATACTTATACAGCGGAAGAGCAAATGAGACTGCTATCATCTAATGGTATGCTTATTAAAAGGCCAATTTGTGTTTTAGAGAATGGCTTGTTAATTGGTTTTAAAGAAAAAGAATGGATAGAATTATTAGGTGATAAAAATGCATGATAAAATAAAAGATGAAGAGACAAAGAGTCAAGTAAATGAGGACATTAATGAATATTTTAATTTAGATTCTTTAGGACTAGAGGATTTAAATAAACAAATTAGTGAGATATCTATGAATCAAGAAAATCTCAAAGATAATGAATAAAATGCTTGATTATTCATAAAAAATGTTGTATTATTATATGCAGTACTTGTTCTTGGATTTGAGAGTCTCCGACTTTTATCTAGGAAGAAGCATATATTAGAAGAAAGGAGAATGGACTATGGCTTTAACAAAAGAGAAAAAAGCAGAATTAGTTAAAAAATTTGGACATGATGCTAATGACACAGGTTCTATTGAAGTACAAATCGCTATTTTAACAGAAGAGATTAATACTTTAACTGAACATTTTAAAGAGCATCCAGGTGACCATCATTCAAAGAGAGGATTACTTAGAAAAGTTGGTCAAAGAAGAAGTTTATTAAACTATTTAATTAAGAATGATGTTACAAGATATCGTTCTGTAGTTAAAGAGTTAGGCTTAAGAAAATAACAAAACAAAGGAAAAAAACAAAGACACTCTTTTTTGGGTGTCTTTTGTGTGAAAAAAGACTATTCGATATTCATTATTTGTGGTATGATAGTAATAGCTTACTAGGAAGGAAAGTGTAGTATGAAAAAAGTATATGAATTAGATTTTAGGGGAAGAAAATTAGTAGTAGAACATGGAGAACTTGCTAAACAAGCACATGGCTCTGTTTTAGTTCGTTATGGTGATACTGTTATATTAAGTACTGTAGTAGTTAGTAAGACAGCTAATGTATTATCTGATTTCTTTCCATTAATGGTTTTATATCAAGAAAAATTATATTCTGTTGGTAAAATTCCTGGAGGATTTATCAAAAGGGAAGGTAGACCTACAGAGGCTGCAACACTTGCTGCTCGTATGATTGATAGACCAATGAGACCATTATTCCCAGAAAATTTTAGAAATGAAGTACAGATTGTTAATACGGTATTAAGTGTAGACCCAGATAATTCTCCGGAGATGACAGCAATGTTTGGTTCTTCACTTGCAACTTCTATTTCAAAAATTCCTTTTGAAGGACCAATAGCTGGTGTAAAAGTTGGTAGAGTAGATGGAGAATTTATAATAAATCCAACTTCTGAACAGGCAGAAAAATCAGATATTGAACTTACTGTTGCTGGAACAAAAGAAGCGATTAACATGGTAGAAGCAGGAGCTAAAGAAGTATCAGAAGAAGATATGCTAAAAGCTTTAATGTTTGGTCATGAAGCTATTAAGGAGTTAATTGCTTTTGAAGAAGAAATTATTGCAGATGTTGGCGTAGAAAAAATGGAATACGATGTTTTAGAAATTACAGAGGAATTAAAAGCAGAAGTTACTTCTTTATGTTCTGATGATTTAGATAAAGCATTACGTATTAAAGATAAATTAGAAAAATATGCAGCAATAGATGAAATAAAAGAACGTGTAGTTGCTAAATATGAAGAAGAGAATAAAGATTTAGAAGAAGATTCTTTAAGAGAACTTTTAACAAAGGTAAAACTAATATTAGAAAGTGTAGAATACGATTCATTTAGATCTATTGTTGTAAAAGAGCGTGTTCGTGCAGATGGACGTGCTATGACAGAAATTAGACCATTATCAACTGATATTGACTTACTTCCAAGAACACATGGTTCAGCACTATTCACTCGTGGAGAAACACAGAGTTTAAGTGTTACTACTTTAGGAGCACTAGGAGAACATCAAATTTTAGATGGACTTGATTTAGAAACAGAAAAAAGATTCATGTTACACTATAACTTCCCACAATTTAGTGTTGGAGAAACAGGCCGTTATGGGTCTCCTGGAAGAAGAGAGATTGGTCATGGTGCTTTAGGAGAAAGAGCACTTGCTCAAGTAATTCCATCAGAGGATGAGTTCCCATATACCATTCGTGTTGTAAGTGAAATTCTAGAGAGTAATGGTTCTTCATCTCAAGCAAGTATTTGTGCTGGATGTATGAGTTTAATGGCAGCAGGTGTTCCTATTAAAGCACCAGTTGCTGGTATTGCTATGGGGCTTATTACTTATGGTGATGATTATACAATATTAACAGATATTCAGGGTATGGAAGATCATTTAGGAGATATGGACTTTAAAGTTGCTGGAACAAAAGATGGTATCTGTGCACTTCAGATGGATATTAAGATTAAAGGAATTACAGAGCAAATCTTAAAAGAGGCTTTAGCGCAAGCTCGCGAGGCTCGTATGCAAATTTTAGACGTTATTACTACTCAAATTCCAGAGCCAAGACCAGAAGTATCTGAATATGCACCAAAGACAATGACATTTATGATTAATCCAGATAAGATTAAAGAAGTTATTGGAAAAGGTGGAGAAACAATTACTAAGATTATCTTAGAGTGTAGTAATGTTACAGCTGTTAATGATATCAATGCAGTTAAAGTTGATTTAGAAGATGATGGTAGAGTTATCATTTATCACACGAATAAAGAAATCATTGAAGCAACAGCTAATCGCATTAAAGATATCGTAAGAGAGCCAGAAACAGATAAAATTTACACAGGTAAAGTTGTTAAGATTTTAAGTGATAAAGGATGTTTCGTAGAGTTATGGCCAGGATGTGAAGGTATGGTACATATTGGACAATTAGCATTAGAGCGTGTTGAAAAAGTAGAAGATGTCGTAAAAGAAGGTGACGAAATTATTGTTAAATGTATGGGATATGACAATAAAGGACGTCTTAACTTATCAAGAAAAGAAGCTATTAAATAGCCTCTTTTTTTTGTATATAATTGTAAACAAATAAAAATATTTTTTTCTTTATATTTACAATCAAAGAAAAGAATGATACTATACATAAAAAATAGGAGGTAATAATATGCAGTGTAAAAATTGTGGAGCTAATTTGCAAGAGGGAGCATCTTTCTGTATGAATTGTGGAAAAAGTTGTGATCAAGGAACACTAGTACAACCAGAGTTCCTTACACAAGAAGTAATTCCATCACAGCAAGTAAATCCTACTATGCAAAATGGAATACAACCTATGAATAATCAAAATAATAGACCAAATAATAAAAAAATGTATTTGATAATAGCAGGAATTATATTAGTAGCAGCTATAGCTATAGCCGTAGTTTTATGGATAGATAAAAAAGAAGTTCCTGCAACACCATCTACTGATACAAATAGTTCTTCTAATCAAAATAGTGGGCTAAATACTAATACCAACACTAACACAAATACTAATTCAAATTCTAACTTTAATGATGAGAAAGTAAGTGGTGCAGAAGTAGAATTTAATGACTATAAGTTTATGATACCTTCTACTTTTGAAGCAGAGGTTGATCATTGGGAATATTTAGGGGATGATATGGAACTTGTCAATAAAGCAAATAATAATGAATTTGATGTAGAATTAGAAAAAGTCTCTTATAGTGATATAAAAAATAAATCAGAGGAAATCAAAGAAGAATTATCTAACGATGGGTTTTATACAATGGGAGAGATTCAATATAAAACTTATAATGGAAAAGAATATATGGTTGTCTCTTCTAAGTATAATACGATTTATCGTATGCATGCTTATGTTTCATTAAGTGATTCAGAAACTTTAGTAATAGAAGCTGAACGTGAAGATTATGGGGAAGATTATGAAATATTTAGTGAGATTGCTCCTATTATAGCGAGTGCTCATAAATAGTAATGAAAAGATTATTGATTTTATCAATAATCTTTTTTTATAGAGTATCAATTTGAAAAATAATATTTTTCAAGTATAATATTAGAAGTTTTGGGGGAATTTGTGATGGATAGAAAAGGTGTTAGAGAAACAGAATTTTTAAATAAATGTAACCATCTTTTTAGGGAATATAAAAAAAGAGTGTTTTTTCTATCTAGAGATACGGAAATTACGAACTATTCTAAAGAATTTTATAATGGATTAAAAGAACTAGCTAGCTATTATTATCCAGGGGAGAAAATCCCGTTTGATTATCGCTATTTAGCGCAAGAAATTTTTCTTTTTGAAAGATTTTTACCAACAGATTCTATTTTTCCATTTGAGGGACATGACTTTTCTAAAGTACTAGATAGGCCTAATTCTTTAAAAAAGGATGAGGCTGTTTTAGATTATTTGGTAGACCAGACTAGAAATTATCTTTTTGATGAAGTATCTTTGGGTAGAGAATATTATCCCTATGAGACTTATGACTTACAAGATAAATGTGTAAAAGCAGTAGACTTTTTAATGCAATGTGCATATGAGATGGGGATAAAGTATAGAAGATTTATTATCTACCCATGCTTTAAAAGGGATAATGGGGTAATGAACGCTGTTCATGCTTTCTTATTAGTGAAATTAAATGGTAAAACGTATTTGATAGATTGCACTTATAGTCAGTTTTGCTCATTTGTTAGATGTGATTTAAATAGAATTGGTGTTCCTTTATTTGCAGGTCCTGCTCCAGGAGCTTTTATGCAGTATGATGATTCCCATAGAGAAGTTGCTCTTACTTTATTAAATAGAGGATGGATAGAATATACAGATGAAACAATAAAAGCCTATTTAGATGGTTTCCTTCTATCCTATAGGAATGGACTTTTCTATGAAAGAACTAATGATTTTTCTTTTATTTCTCCTTATACGGCATTAGATTATGAACATTTTTTCTATGGGGAAGATGATTTATTTCATTATGAGAAAAAAGAAGAATTAGGATATCAACTAAAACCTCTTTCTAATCCCCATATGTTAATAAAACATAGATAAAAAAATATCAGAGTTTAATTTCTGATATTTTTATTTTAATAATTCCCAAATTTCTTCTGGATTTTTTACTTGTTCTTCTGAGTAATGTGGGATAACATGTAGGTGAAAATGTTTTACTTCTTGTACTTCTCCATTATTTTGAGCTAAAGTAAATCCATCGCATGCTAACTTTTCTTCTAGGATGCCCATTAACTTTTTTGCTGTTTCTATGATATGATTCAAGGTATTACTATCTATATCATGAATATCTTTAAAATGTTTTTTAGGTACAATTAATGTATGCCCATTGCTTTTAGGATTGATATCTAAAAAAGCAAATACCATATCATCCTCGTAAACTTTAAAACTAGGAATATCTCCTTTTATAATCTTGCAAAATAAACAATCATTCATTTTCTCACTCTCCAACATCATTATATCATAAAACACAAAAAAAGATGAGAAAACTCATCTTCGTGAATACTTGCGGATATTCATTATTATAATGGGAAAATCTTATAAATATTATACAAGTTCTTTCGTTTTTTTCTAATTTTTAGTATAATACAAATTGGAGATGATTGGATGCATACATTTGAGATAAGAAATTTAACAGTAACAGTAGAGGGAAAAGAAATTTTATCAGATTTTTCTTTAGTTATCAAAAGTGGTGAGATTCACGCCATTATGGGTCCTAATGGGACAGGAAAAAGTACTTTAACTCGTGTTATTATGGGAGACGATAGTTATAAAATTGAAAGTGGTTCTATTACGTATGATGGGCAAGATATTACTAAACTTCCTGTCGATGAAAGAGCACATTTAGGAATCTTTTTAGGAATGCAATCTCCAATAGCAGTAGAGGGCGTTACAAATGCCGATTTCTTAAGAACAATTGTGTCGTCAAAGGAGAAGAAGAATTTTAAATTGTTTCCTTTTATTAAAGAATTAGATGCTACTATTGATAAGCTTTCTATGGATCATGACATGATAAATAGAGGCATTAATCAAGGCTTTAGTGGTGGAGAAAGAAAAAAAAGTGAGATTCTTCAAATGCATTTATTAAAGCCAGATATGGTGCTTTTAGATGAAATAGATTCAGGTCTTGATGTTGATAGCTTAAAAATAGTAGGGGAGAATGTAACTGCTTATCAGGAAAATAGCAATTGTGGAGTTTTATTAATTACCCATTATCGTAGGCTACTAGAATACATTAAACCGGAATTTGTACATATTATGATGAATGGAAAGATAGTACAAAGTGGAGACTTTAGTTTAGTAGACTATATTGAACAAAACGGTTATGAAAAAATAGAGAAAAAACAAGTGAATCTTGGGACTTGTATCGTGAAGGAAATTACTCGTCATGAATAGAATAAAAATAGTAGAAGATAATGTGGAAGAAGTAAAGTTATCAAAAAAGGTAATGTTTACTATGAAGCCTGCTCAAAATGAATTTGATATTTCTCTTATTGAAATAAATATTTTAAAGAGTTGTGAGTTAGAGTTAGAACTTTCTTCCGTTGAAAAGAAAATAAAAGTAAATGTAGAGGTTCAAAAAGGAGCAGAGGTAAAATTATTTTTATATCAAAAGTTAGAAAATAGTAAAGTTCAATATAATTATCAAATAGGCAGTGGCGCTAATGTATGTGTATCTAAATTTCAGTTAGTAGCAGTTGGAAAAGAAATGATTTCTGCTCATTTATTAGGTGAAGGAGCTACTTTTGATTATATTTTAAAAGATATTTGTAGTGGAAAAGAAACACTCGACTATTATGTTTATCATGATGCTAAAAGTACAAATAGTAATGTTAAAAATAATATTGTTAGTGTTAGAAACGGAAAAATGACTGTTCAAGTATCTACTTTTATTCCAAAGGGAATGAAAGGAAGTATTGCCAATCAAAACAATAGAATTATTAGTCTAAATGAAAAGAGAAATGGGATTAGACCAAATCTTTATATTGACGAATATGATGTAGTAGCTAATCATTCTGCTTTAATTGGAAAATTTAGTGGAGAAGAAATTTTTTATTTACAAAGTAGGGGAATTTCAAAAGAGGAAGCTACTCGATTATTGCTAAAGGGATTTTTATTTAGTGATATTACAAATAAGAAGATGAAAAAAGAAATAGATAAGGCAACAAAGCAGGAGTGGAGGTGATTTATGAATCGTGAAGATTTTTTAATGACAAAGCAAGACATTATTTATTTAGATAGTGGAGCAACTACTTTAAAACCAAAAGTTTTAAGTGAAGCCATTAGCGAATATTACAATGACTATACAGCAAATGCCCATAGGGGTGATTATGATATTAGTTTAAAGGTTGATACTTTATTTGAACGTACAAGATATTTAGTTAGCAATTTCATTAATGCAAACACAAATGAAGTAGCTTTTACTAATAATGCAACAGATTCTCTTTCTAAAATTGTATTGGGATTTTTTGAAGATTATTTAGAAGAGGGCGACGAGGTTTTAATTACAAAGGCTGAACATGCTTCCAATGTACTACCTTGGTTTGAACTTGCTAAAAGAAAAAAAATTATTATTCATTACATTCCTTTAGATGAACATTTAAAAGTAACGTTAGAAAATGTAAAAAAAGCGATTACGCCTAAAACAAAAGTAATTTCTTTAGCTCACGTTACCAATGTAGTAGGAGATGTAAGACCAATCAAAGAAATTACAAAATTAGCACATGATGAAAATATTCTTGTAGTATGTGATGGAGCTCAAAGTGTCCCTCATATGGAAGTAGATGTAAAAGATTTAGATATAGACTTTTTAGTATTTTCTGCTCATAAGATGTGTGGACCAACAGGACTAGGGATTCTTTATGGAAAAGAAAAACTATTAAAACAATTTAGGCCTGTTATTGTAGGGGGAGGAATGAATTCTTCATTTGAGTTTGATGGTACTGTTATTTATAACGATATACCTCATTTCTTTGAAGCAGGCACTCCTAATATAGCAGGAGTAATCGGTTTTGGTTCTGTTATTGAATATTTAGATTCTATTGGTATCAATAGAATAGAGGCCTATGAAAAAGAACTACGCAAATATGCTATAGAAAAATTAAAGGATGTGCCAAATATTATTCTTTATAATGAAGAAAGCGAAGCAGGAATTATTACTTTCAATATCAAAGATATATTCTCACAAGATTTAGCTATTTATCTAAATAAATATCATATCTGTGTAAGAGCAGGAAATCACTGTGCCAAAATATTAAAAGATGATCTAGGTATTAAAAATACATGTCGTATGAGTCTTTACTTTTATAATACAAAAGAAGAAATTGATAAATTGGTAGCTGCTCTTATGAATCCTAATATAAAAGAAGAGATACTATAAGTATTTCTTTTTTTATGCTATAATGGAATAGGTGATTCTATGGCAGTAGTAAAAGTATTAGATGAGATACTTGCAAATAAAATAGCAGCTGGAGAAGTAGTAGAAAGATGTTCTTCTGTTGTAAAAGAATTAGTAGAAAATAGTATAGATGCGGGTAGTACTGAGATTAAAGTAGATTTATTAGAGTCTGGTACTAAAGAGATAAAGGTGATTGATAACGGAAAAGGAATGGATAGTGAGGATGCTCTTCTTTGCTTTTCACGTCATGCAACTAGTAAGATTTATAGAGAAGAAGATTTATATCGAATTGGAACACTTGGATTTAGAGGTGAAGCCTTAGCTTCTATTGCCTCTGTTTCTAAAGTAGAATTATCTACTTCTACAGGAGATATTGGTACTGTTGTTACTATTGCTGGTGGAAAATTAATTTCTACATCAAAGGGGGATAGTAGAAAAGGGACTATTATTAGTGTCAAAGAACTTTTTTATAATACTCCTGCTAGATTAAAGCATTTAAAAAGTTTATATGCAGAATTAGCCAATATTACAGAGTATATGAATAAGCTAGCTTTATCTCATCCAGAGATTCGTTTCAGTTTATCTAATGATGGAAAAGAAATCTTCAAAACGGATGGTAGTGGACAGTTATTAAAAGTAATTCATTATATTTATGGTGCTTCTATGGCTAAAAAAATGATAGAGGTGCATGCTTCTAATTCTGATTATGACATAGAAGGGTATATTAGTTTACCAGAGGTGCATCGCTCTAACAGAAATGGAATGATTACTCTCGTAAATGGTAGAATTGTAAGAAACTCAGAACTTAATAGATGGATGAAAGAAGGATATCATTCTTATCAACCTGAAAATAGATATCCTATTGTTGTTTTAAATATTAAAGTAGATACTAGTATTATTGATGTGAATATTCATCCTACTAAAATGGATATTAAGTTTGGAAAGCAAGAAGAACTGAACCAACTTGTTTATGATGTGATTGTAAATTCATTAAAGAAAAAGACGTTAATTCCTCATATTGAAGAAAAAACGGAGCCAAAACCAAAAGTGAAATATGAAACATTTACTTTAAATTTTGATGAGGTAAAAGAACCTGATGTAGAATTAGTTGTAAATTCCGATTTAGCAAGGGAAGAAAAAATAGAAAATAAAATAGAAGGGATAGAAATACATGAAGATGTAAAGGAGAAGTTGCCAATACTTTATCCTGTTGGTTTAGTTCATGGAACCTATATCATTTGTCAAAATGAGACTGGTATGTACTTAATTGATCAGCATGCTGCTAAGGAAAGAATTAATTATGAATTAGTTAGGGATAAATTGTTACATCCGAAAAAAGAGTCAGTTACTATGTTGATTCCTATTACTTTAGAGTATCCAGCAAATGAATTTATGATTTTAAAGGAAAATTTTGAATTGTTGCGCTCTATGAATTTTGATATTGAAGAGTTTGGCATGAATTCCGTTATTATAAAGGCTCATCCAGTCTGGATACCAACAGATTATGAAGAAGATAACATTAAAAGAATTTTAGAAACTGTTATCTATAAGGAAAAAAATTTCGATTTACAATTATTCTATGACCATGTTTCGGCAACTGCAGCATGTAAAATGAGTATTAAAGCTAATACTAATATTACATTAGAGGAGATGGAAATTCTGATTAAGGATTTGAGAAATTGTGAGAATCCTTTTAACTGCCCACATGGACGTCCAACAGTAGTATATTATTCTAAGCAAGATTTAGAAAAAATGTTTAAGCGTAGTGGTTTTTAATACTAGATTATGATATAATATTTTTAATATGGAAGGTGAATTATGAAAAAGATAAAAGGCTTAATTTTAGGGACTGTTTGCATTTCCCTTTTGAGCGGATGTGGAGAAAAGGAAAAAACTTTAAATTGTAGTTATAACATATCAGAGGATAATAATGCTAGAATGGAATATGTAATTAATTTTGATCAAAAAGGAGAAAAATTACTTTCCTATACGCAGAGTGCTGTTATGGATTATGGGGATACAAAGACTGATGAAGAACTTGAAAGTGAATATGAAAATTCTAAAGATTCCTGCGATTCTTATAAAGATATGAAGGGTACAAAGTGCGATGTTGCTAAAAATAAAAAAGAAGTTCGCTTTGATTTAAAAGTAACTCTTTCTGAATTAGACGATTCAGCAAAAGAAAAACTATTTATTTCAGAAATAGAAAACAAATCGTATGATGAGTTCAAAACTTATATGGCAGATTCTGGTTTTACATGCAAATAAAGATAGTAATATCTTTTTTTGTAAACAAAAAGATAACTTTATGATATAATTTTAATGTGGAGGGAATAAAATGAATGAAAAAAACAATGAAAAAATTACATCTAGGGATGTAGATTTTGCTAAATGGTATACTGATGTTTGTAGAGTAGCTGATTTAGTAGACTATTCTTCTGTAAAAGGAAGTATGATTATTCGTCCATATGGTTATGCTATATGGGAAAATATTGTATCTATTTTAGACAAGAAGTTTAAAGAGACTGGGCATGTGAATGTACAGATGCCGATGTTTATTCCCGAAAGTTTATTTAATATTGAAAAAGAGCATGTAGAAGGTTTTGCTCCAGAGGTAGCAGTTGTTACTCATGGTGGCAAAGAAGAACTTGCAGATAAAATGATTGTAAGACCTACTAGTGAGGTATTATTTTGTGAACATTTCAAAAAAATTATAAAATCTTATCGTGACTTACCACTTCTTTATAATCAATGGTGTACAATTGTAAGATGGGAAAAAGAAACAAGACCATTTTTAAGAAGTAGAGAAATATTATGGCAAGAGGGACATACAATGCATGCTACTAAAGAGGAAGCATTACAAGAAACATTACGTATGTTAGAGGTTTATAAGGATGTTCAAGAGAACTATTTAGCACTTGCTGTTGTAACTGGAAAGAAAACAGAAAAAGAAAAGTTTGCTGGGGCAGAGGCATCCTATACTATTGAGGCTATGATGTATGATGGAGTAGCACTTCAAAATGGGACTAGTCATTATTTTGGAAATGGGTTTGCAAAAGCATTCAATATCCAATTTTTAAATAAAGATAATGTATTAGAAACTCCATATCAAACATCATGGGGAGTAACTACTCGTATGATAGGATCTTTAATTATGACACACGGAGATGACCATGGTCTAGTTTTACCACCTAAGATAGCTCCTACTAAAGTAGCAATTATCCCAATTGGTGATGTAGAGGAAGTAGTTTCTGGTATTACTGAAAGATTAAAAGAAAAAGAAATAACTTTCTTAGTTGATAGAACGGATAAATCTCCAGGATATAAATTTGCAGAAGCAGAAGTAAAGGGTTACCCAATCCGCTTAGAAATAGGAAAAAGAGATTTAGAAAATAATGAGGTTACTTTAGTTAGAAGAGATACTTTGGAGAAAATAAAAGTTTCTAAAGAAGAGGCCGTTACTAAGATTGAAGAATTACTTGTAGATATTCAAAATAACTTATTTGAAAGTGCTAAAAAGAGAAGGGATTCTAAGATTTATGAAGTTTCTACTTATGAGGAATTTTTAAATACTACAAAAGAGAAAACTGGTTTTATCAAGACAAAATGGTGTGGAGAACAAGTTTGTGAAGATAAGATAAAAGAAGATACAACTTATAAATCAAGATGTATTATAGGGGATGCACAAGATGGTAACTGTGTATGCTGTGGTAAAAAAGCGAAGTATGAAATCTATTTTGGAAAACAATATTAGGAGGATATATGATAGAAGAGATTTTAGAAAATACGGAAATAGAAATGGTTAGTGCCATTGAGAACATGGAGAAGAGATTTTTAAATATTCGTGCAGGGCGTGCTAATCCTGCAATGCTAGATGGTGTTATGGTTTCTTATTACGGGGTAGATACACCTTTAAAGCAATTAGCGACTATTTCTATACCTGAAGCAAGACAGCTAGCTATAAAGCCCTTTGATCGTAGTTCTATAAGCGCTATTGAAAAGGGAATTTATGAAGCAAATATTGGAATTACACCAAATAATAATGGAGAAGTAATTATTCTAAATATTCCAGCACTTACAGAGGATACTAGAAGAGAATATGTAAAACAGGCAAAGGGGTATGCTGAAGATTGCCGTATTGTACTCAGAAATATTAGACAAGATGCGAATAAAGCAATTGGTAAATTAGAAGTACCAGAAGATGATATCAAATCTGGTGAAGAAGCTGTTCAAGAATTAATCAATAAATATAATAAAGAAGTAGATGAAAAATTTAAAGTAAAAGAAACTGAATTGATGAGTGTTTAGATTGTAGAAATTTGACTTTTTTAGTGTAATATGCTATTTTATACCGCAGAAGGGGGATTTTCTATGGAAGAAAGTAAGTATTATACTGATCCAAATGGTAATGTATGGGTTAGTGAAGAAGACTATAAAGCATATGCAGCTAGGGTAGAAACTAGTTATGTTGCACCAGATGCTACAGTGTGGGCTAGTAAAGCAGATTACGATGCTTATGGTGCTCAAACACAAGAAGAGACTGCTAAGAGTCGCTAATAAAAAAGGAATTTTGACTAATTCCTTTTTTTATGTTAGTATATCCTGAGAAAAAAAGGGGGAAAAAGGATGGAAAAAGGGTTGAAATTTTTTCAAAATAGCTTCTTAGATGGAAAAAAGAAAATGGGAAGAAG
The DNA here is from genome assembly GCA_910589375.1 of uncultured Bacilli bacterium. Classification (GTDB taxonomy): domain Bacteria; phylum Bacillota_I; class Bacilli_A; order RF39; family UBA660; genus UBA5578. Next base: position 325,961 of record CAJUTK010000002.1, read on the forward strand.
AGTGACAACTTCTAAGTGTCTTACAATGGGAGATTGCGTATTTTTATCTTCATCAAGTCTTAATTCCTCTAATGAACCTATAGAAATATTGTTTTTTATAGGGGAGGAAGCTAGATTTTTAGGAAAAAGAGTAACAATTGAATCTGTAAGTGTTGATGAAAACTTTAATGTTATTTATAGAGTAGCATATGATAGCGGTTGTAGAACCTCTGTAGATCAAAAACTTTTAGAAAGCGAGTTTGTTTTTCAAACTAGAATGGATTTAGAAAGAAGAACAACAATGATTTCTGCTCAACTAGGATTAAATGCACCTAGAAAAGTAGAATCATCTCCGCTTGTAAAAAAAGAAGATTTAGTTTCACCAAGAGAAATTGCTTTCCCTTTACCTGCTTCTTTAGAACCTATAAAAAAACAGGAGAAGCAAGTAGATATTCAGATAGATGAAATTTTAAATTATTTACAAATGCCGTGTACTAGTAATGATTTTCAACAAGTTTACGAGGTTTTTAAAGTATATAAATTTCTTGTTCAAAATGGAAAGTATGATAAGGCCATTTTAAAAGATTATTTATCATCACCTCCTCCAGAGGTAGAAGTAGATGAGTCAAAATTATCAGAAGAAAGAAAGGTAGCTTTCGTTTTGCAACATTTACTTTCTAAAGTGGGTGTTAAAACTAAGATTGTTATATCACAAAATAAGAAGACAGGGTTACTACACGATGCTGTTTTAGTTAATTTATCTAAAAATTGGTATTTCTTTGATGTTGAACATGAAAGAGAATTTAATAGTAATTTGCTATTAGGAAGTTTTTCAATGGCTGCTTTAGGATTAGAAGAGTATACAAAGTATTATGAAGTGATGGGTGTTTTTTCAGAAATAGGAAGTAATCAGTTATATTCTCTTCCAATTAGTGTATCTAAAATTGGTATTTATTCTATGATAAAGAAGGGTATTGATAGACAATTATCTGATCTTACTTATTCTAAAGGAGAAAAAAAGATATAAGAGGTATTTATGAAAAGACTAGAAAAATATGAAATATTACAAACGGTTTTTTTATAGGGGAATGAGGGTCTTAGAATACATATCTATGTATCCAAAAATGGATGAATTAGATAAAGAAGCAATTAAGTCTACTATTATGAGTGCCTTAGTGTATAAAAAAATGTATTGACCCTACTAGAGAGTTTTTAGATTTAGAGAATTCTAGAATTGTAACAAGAGGGGGATATAAATATCAAGAATATCCTTTTGTTACAGGGTACCCTTTATGGTTAAAAGAAGAAATGAGAAAGGGAATTATTAGACAATCAGGTTATGTGCCAATTTCTGTTTATGCTGCTAGACCTCCAGGAAGAGCAAATTATTCTATCTATGATGCCAATACAGTACTAAGTGTCTTTTTCGATGAATTTTTATAGAAGCAGATTATGATTCTCCGACAAGACATGGAGTTAGAGTAGAAAAAAGACCATTCTTAGAAGTGAAAATGGGAGAAAAAGTTTATCTAGTAGATACACTAACAAAACGTTTCTTTGAAAAAGAGGAATTTACTAGAAGATATCATTTGACAATATCTTGGATGGCTAATAATAAAGAATTTACACCAAATCAGCAAGAAATCTATAAAGAGCAAACTGAGGAAAGAACGAAAGAATATGGAACATTCCTAGCTTTTGTTATTCCTATAATGGATTCTTTTAACTCATATCCTAAATTTCAAGAGTATATGTATGAATATGAAGAAAGCAAAAGAACTTTTCCCAGTGCTTTTGAAGATGCAAATAAACTGATGAAGGAATGTGAATCTTTTGTACCAATAGGGTTACCAAAGCAATATGTAAAAGAGAATAAGTCAGAAACAAATTAGAGTATATAAAGAAGAATTTGAAAGAATTCTTTTTTTTCGATTTCTCTTTTTTTTCTCTTTTATATTTGATATAATGAATAAAGGTGAGAAATGTGTTTAAAGATGATAAAAAACAAGTAAATTATCGTTCTGTGAACGAAGTACTAGATGTTACAAAGAAAATTTTAAAAGTATTACTAATTTTACTCATTATTCTAATATCATGGGTAGGATTAAGAATCATGGCAGAATTACATGTTTGGAATATTGTAATGACTATTATTGGTATTTTAAGCCCGTTATTTCTAGGAATTGTTGTCGCCTGGTTATTTAATCCTTTTGTAAAATGGTTAAAAAAGTATAAGATAAAACGTTTACCAGGAGTTATTATTTCTTATGTACTATTACTGGGTGTTTTAGCTCTTTTAGTAGGAACTATTATTCCTATATTATATGACCAGATTATAGATTTTGTAGAAACTTTACCAGGTTTATTTAGTACGATAGAAGAATGGTTAAATGGGGCATTCAGCAAAATAGAGTCTATAGAAGCTTTTGATATTGAAACCATGAAACAAAATATATTTACACAAGTAGAAAATTTAGGGACAGGATTAGTAGAGTCTTTACCAGGATATATCTTAAATGTTGGAAAAACTCTTGTTTCTGGTCTTAGTACATTCTTAGTAGGATTAGTAATTGGTTTCTTCTTACTATTAAGCTTTGACAATATTGAAGAAACTTTTATTTATATATTCCCTAAAAAATGGAGAAAAGATGCCAATGAATTATTCGGAGAAATTAATGATTGTTTAAAAAATTATGTTCGTGGAGTAGCATTAGATGCTCTTGTAATCTTTATTATTTGTGGAGTAGTATTTAGTATCATAGGATTAAAAGCTCCTTTGTTATTTGCTATTTTTTGCGCAATTACTAATGTAATCCCTTATATTGGACCTTATATTGGGGCAGTTCCTGCGTTAATAGTTGGTTTTTCAATTAGCCCAACAGTAGGACTTTTAACAGGAGCTTCTATTATCGTTATTCAATTCTTTGAAGGAAACTTTTTACAACAATATATTATGAGTAAAACGACAAAGTTACATCCTGTTACTATTATTATGGGACTACTTGTTTTCCAACATTTCTGGGGAGTTATTGGAATGGCGTTATCTGCACCTATTATAGGAATTTTAAAGATTATATTTAATTTTATAGATAGAAAATGGAAATTATTAGATTATGTAGATGAGGTGGAGGATTAATATGAAGAAAATTGTAGCAATTGTAGGCATGTGTGGAAGCGGTAAATCTATCGCTTCTGATTTATTAGAGAGCATGGGTTGGAAGAAAGTTTATTTTGGTGGCGTTACAATGGAAAAATTAAAAGAGGCTAACTTAGAAGTAACTCCAGAAAATGAAAAGATGATGAGGGAAGGACTACGTAGAGATTTAGGAATGGGAGCTTATGCTAAGATTTTACTTCCTCGTATTTTAGAATATGCAGAAGAAGAAAATACAGTATTAGACGGTTTGTATTCTTGGGATGAATTAAAAATACTACAAGAAGAATTAAAGGGTAAGCTAAAAGTTATCGCTATTGTAGCAGACAGAGATTTACGTTATGAAAGATTATCACAACGTGCTATTAGACCCTTTACTCCTGAACAGGCTGAAGCAAGAGATATAGCAGAAATAGAAAATTCTGCTAAAGGCGGACCTATTGCGATGGCTGATTATTATATTGATAATAATCATGATTTAGAAAGTTATAAAGAGAGACTTCTTTCCATTATAGAAAGCATATAGAGGTGACATATGAACTTAAAAGATTTATACATAGAATTTTTTGTACGTCATAATCATAAACAGATACCAAGTGCGCCTGTAGTTCCAGAGAATGACCCTAGCGTTTTGTTTAATACAGCAGGAATGCAACCATTAATTCCTTATTTAATGGGGCAACCTCATCCATATGGAACAAGATTGTGTGACTATCAAAAATGTATTCGTACAAATGATTTAGATTCTGTTGGAGATACTACACACCATACATTTTTTGAGATGTTAGGAAATTGGAGTTTAGGCGATTATTTTAAGGAAGAAAGTATTGAGTGGAGTTATGAATTTTTAACACAAGATTTAAAAATACCTGCTGATAGATTGGCAGTTACCGTTTTTGCTGGAAATGATATTATTCCATTTGATTCTGTGAGCCATGATAAATGGCTAAGCTTAGGAATTCCAGAAGAGAGAATTGCTCGTACTGTGGAAGATAATTTTTGGATAGCAGGAGAATCTGGACCATGCGGACCTGATACAGAGATTTTCTATTTTAGAAGTGAAGAGGAAATACCAACTAGCTTTGACCCAGAAGATAGTCGTTGGGTAGAAATTTGGAACAATGTATTTATGCAATATCATAAGGATTCAGAAGGAAAAGTAACAGAGCTTCCAAATAAAAATGTAGATACTGGAATGGGTGTAGAACGCACTACAGCGATTTTAGAAGGTGTAAATGATAATTATGAATCTAGTATTTGGAAAGATATTATTGAAATGATATCTACTATTTCTGGATTGCCTTATAATGATGAAAATAAAAAGAGTATGCGTATTATTGCAGATCATATGAGAACCGCTGTATTTATTAGTGCAGATCCAGCTGGTATTAAACCAAGCAATACAGATCAAGGCTATATTCTAAGAAGATTAATTAGAAGAGCTATTCGCCACGCTAAAAACTTAAATATGGATATCAATAGTGATTGGGAGAGAAAGATAGCAATCTTAATACTAGATAAATATAAAACATATTATAAGGAATTAGAAGATAATTATCAGTTAGTATTAGATGTTTTAAAAACGGAAAAAGAGAAATTTAATAGAACGTTAGAAAAAGGATTAAGAGAGTTTGAAAAAGCGACTAGAAATAAAAATAATATAGATGATATCACTGCATTTCATTTATATGATACTTATGGATTTCCAATCGAGCTTACTGTAGAACTTGCCAAAGAACGTGGTATTACTGTAGATGAAGAAGGATTCGAAAGAAAATTTAAAGAGCACCAAGAATTATCTCGCACTGCTTCTGCTGGAAAATTTAAAGGTGGATTAGCAGGTGATGGTGAGACTGAAACGAAATATCATACAGCAACTCACTTATTAAATGCAGCACTTAAAATAGTAGTTGGTCCTGATGTACATCAAAAAGGAAGTAATATAACTTCTGAGAGAATGAGATTTGACTTTAGCTGTGACCATAAACTAACAGATGACGAAAAGTTTAAAACAGAAGAATTAGTAAACAAATGGATTCAAGAAGGATTAGAAGTTTCTGTAGAAGAAATGAAAAAAGAAGAAGCAATTGCTTCTGGTGCAGAATGCATGTTTATTGAAAAATATCCTGATATTGTAACTGTTTATACAATAGGAGATAATGTATCTAAAGAGTTATGCGGTGGTCCTCATGTTTCTAATACAAGAGAATTAGGTCATTTTAAGATAGCAAAAGAAGAAGCTAGTAGTGCTGGAGTAAGACGTATTAAGGCTATACTAGAATAGGAGAGTTTATGCAAGAGAAAACATTAAGATCTATTTTAATGGTTGTTATTTTTTTAGTAGCCTTGGTTGGTATTTCAGTAACTTTGAATGATAGAAAAGAAAACAAGCCATCTAATACAAATTCTAATTTAGAGGATGGGCGTAAATTTAAAGAGGAATATGAAGCATACAACAATAAAGAAAGAGAAGATGACAAAGGAAATTATTTTCAAAAATTAGATATTCCTGAAAATAATCCTATAAAATATGCAAGTATCGCGGAAGCAGTAGAACTTTTAAATAAAGGTACAGGTGTTATTTATTTTGGATATCCAACTTGTCCTTGGTGCCGAAATGCTGTTCCAGTATTATTAGAAGCTGCCAAGGAAAAGAAAATGAACAGAATATATTATTTAAATGTCAATGAGTACAAAAATACTTTCATGGTAAATGATGGAAAAGTAGAGAAAGTGAAAGAAGAAAAAGATGGGTACTATGATTTATTAAAGGCACTAGATAGTGTATTAGACCCATATGTACTAACTTCAGATGGTAAAACGTATGAGGTGGGAGAAAAAAGAATCTATGTTCCTTTCGTAGTATTTGTAAAAGATGGAAAAATTGTTAGTACTCATCTAGGCACAGTTAATTTAGAAGGTACTCAAACAAAGTATGATGTTTTAACGAAAAAACAGCATGATGAATTACTAGATACTTATTTATCAGCAATTGAAGATATCCAATCAAATAGTTATTGTGATGAGGATTGTGAATGAATTTTCAAATAAAATGCGAAGAAATGCTTGAAAAAATTCATGAAAGAAGAGATACACCATCTCTTCTTCTTCATGCTTGTTGTGGCCCTTGTAGTAGTTATGTGTTAGAATATTTAAGTAAATATTTCAACATTACAATTCTTTATTATAATCCTAATATTTATCCAGAGGAAGAGTATAGAAGAAGATTAGAAGAATTAAAAAAGTTTTTAAAGGATTGCTCTTTTGAAAATACTGTTTCTTTAGTTGAGACAAGATATTTACCAGAAGAATATTATCAGGCAGTAGATGAATTTAAGCAATTAGGAGAAAGGAGCTTACGGTGTTATCACTGTTATCAACTCCGAATGGAAGAGGCGTGTCAATATGCTTCTAAGCATCATATAGAATTTTTTACTACAACTCTTTCTATTAGTCCTTATAAAAATAGTGAATGGATTAATGAAATTGGTGAAAAGTTAGAACAAAAATATGGAGTGTCTTATTTATATGCTGATTTTAAAAAGAAAAACGGATATAAGCGTTCTTTAGAATTATCTAGAGGGTATAATCTTTATAGGCAAGATTATTGTGGTTGTGTGTTTTCAAAAGAAGAGAGAATGTCAGTTATTAAAAAATAAAAAAATTGGATTTTGTCCAATTTTTTTATTTTTTATTGCATTCAGCGCCTGTTGCCATGTAAGAAGCTTGAATAGAAGAAAGCGTATATTGATTATCGTCATTTAGATAAGTTTTTAGTTTCGGCTGATTTTCAGCCATTTGCTCTAAATTTATTTTTGTATAATCAATATCGGTATCTACTATTAAATTCTTACCAGAAATTTTTGTATTATAAGTATATCCACCATATTTACTTGCTTCTACATAAGTATTTTCCATTTTATTTTGAAGAGAGGAAAGCTTTCCTTTATTGTTAGAGGATAAAATTTGCTGTCCTACTACTCTAATAACGATATCTTTATCATTTGTATAAATAGCAAATTTAGCTCCCATAACATATCCTTCTGAATCGCTATAGTCTTTATCTACAGTACATACAGCACTAGCATCTTCTTCATTTAATATAATTTTACTAGAAAGGTTTGTATCTAGTTTTTCTTCTTCAGTATCATTACATCCGACTAAAAGGAATACACATAGCGCCACAAATAAATATTTACTACATTTTTTCATATCATCACCTAATTCATTATAACATAAAAAAAGAAAAAAGAATATGAAGAGTGGAAAAATTCATAATTGCGTAATTTTCTTCTTGCTGATATAATAATAATGGAGGTAGTTATGAAGATATTAATAGCAACAGAAAACCATGTAAAAGTAGATGCTTGCAGGTCTGCTTTTGAAAATTATTTTGATAATGTAGAAATAGAGGTAGTACATGCACCATCAGAAGTACCTGAAATGCCAAAAAATGATGAAATAAGCCAAGGAACTAGAAATAGAATAAAAAATTTAAAAAAATATGCAAGAGAAAATAATATAAAGGTAGACTATTATGTTGCAGTAGAATCTGGTATTGATAATTATTTTGATTCATGGATGATTACTAGTGTAGCAGGAATAGAAAATGATGAGGGTTTGAAAAGTTATTCTACTAGTCCTAGTTATCCTATACCAGAAGCTTATGTAGATTCTATTATAGAAGAGGGATTAGGCGTTGTAATGGATAGAATTTTTGCTGATGATGATTCTGGTCATAGTAAAGGTGGCATTGGCTTTTTAACGCATGGAAAGATTACTAGAAGACAATTGCTTTATGAATCTTTTATGATGGCACTTATTCGTATTATTAATGATAATTGGTAATTTTTCACTTAATTCTCACTTAATTTACACATAAGGAAAGTATAATGAGTTTGTTAGCTGATAAAGCATAAGTGTGAAATACTCCTCTCACTTATTTACTTTTCTACTACAAACCCATTATTAATAAATTTTAAATGTTAATAACTAACAGCTAACGAAAAAAGAATAAGAATATTCTTTTTTTTCACGTAAAATTCATATTTATTGTATAATATAAAAATGAGGTGAATTATGACGGTTTTAGTAGTGGACGATGAAGAGCTTATTAGAAATGTTATTCGGGAATATTTGGAAAGCGAAGACTATTTTGTGTTAGAATCTCAAGATGGAATAGGTGCTTTAGAACTGATTAAAGAAAACTCTATAGACTTAGTTATTTTAGACATTATGATGCCTAAAAAAGATGGATATACTACGCTAAAAGAATTAAAGCAGATTAAAAATATTCCTGTAATTATGCTATCAGCACGTGGAGAAGAGTATGATAAATTGCATGGATTTGATTTAGGAATAGATGACTATGTGACAAAACCCTTTTCCCCAAAAGAGCTAATGGCACGAGTAAAAGCTGTTTTAAAAAGAAATAAAGAAATAGATATTTTTAGGCATTTAGATTTTGAGTTAGACTTAAAAGCCCACATTTTAAAAATTGATAATGAAGAAGTGAAGTTGACACCTAAAGAGTATGAATTATTAGTTTATTTTGTTCAAAATGAGCATATAGCGCTTTCTAGGGAACAACTATTAAGTAAAATATGGGGATATGATTTTTATGGGGATGACCGTACTATTGATACTCATATTAAGATGCTTAGAAATAATTTAGGAAAATATAGAGATTGGATTGTAACAGTTAGAGGAATGGGGTATCGTTTTGAAATCAAAGATGAAATCGCTGCATAAGCAAATTTGGCTCTTTTTTCTCTTTTTTTCCTTTTTTATTTTATGTTTTTTATGGACTACACAAGGACTTTTTTTTGATAAGTATTATGAGTTACATAAAAGCCGTGAACTTTCTAATGTTGCCTCTAAATTGATAGATAATTATAAGCATATGGATTTCAATGAATTCTTAGATAAGCTAGCATATGAAGAAGGTATCTGTATTGATATTGAAGTGAATAATCAATTTTTATATCTTTCTACAAGCTTTAATAGAGGATGTATAATAGGAAATGGTAGAGAGTCTTATAAAAGTGATTTCAAAGCGAGTAATGAGACAAAAAAAGCTTATAAACTTGTTAACAGCCGTTTTGGCAATGAAACTTTAGTTTATGGCATTAAATTAGATGAAAACACAGTTGCCTATATTAGTACTTCTTTAGTGCCACTTGATTCTGCAACTCATCTTCTGAAGAAACAATTGATACTTATTTCTATTTTTATTGTGCTCTTATCGATTATTATTTCTTATTATTTATCTAAAAAGATTGCAAGACCAATTGAAGAGATGAATGAAAAAGCTAGTAACATAGCAGGTGGAAACTTTAAGGATTCTTTTAATAGTAATACGAATATTTGTGAAATTAGAGAATTAGAAAATAGTTTAAATGAAATGAGCCATGAATTCAATCAAACGGAAGAATTAAGAAGAGATTTAATGGCTAATGTTAGTCATGATTTGAAAACTCCACTTACTATGATTAAAGCCTATGCAGAAATGGTGAGAGACTTAACTTATAAAAATGAAGAGAAAAGAAATGAAAATTTGAACGTAATTATTGATGAGACAGAACGCTTAAATTTATTGGTAGACGATATTTTAACTCTTTCTAGTATGCAGGCAGAAATGGTAGAATTAGAATACACCGATTTTTCTTTAAACGCTTTAATAGAATCTATTATCAAAAGATATAATGTTCTCTTAGATAAAGAAGGCTATGAGTTTATCTATGAAAATAAGGAATTATTTGTATACGCAGATAGAAAAAGAACAGAACAAGTTATTTATAATATTTTGAATAATGCTATTAACTATACTGGAGATGATAAAAAAGTATATATCCAAACAGAGGAGAAGGAAAATACTATCAGAATTAGCATAAAAGATACCGGAAAGGGAATTAAAGAGGAAGAAAAAGATAAAATTTGGAATAAATATTACCACTCTAAAAAGGAACATAAAAGAAATCGTGTTGGTACTGGTTTAGGACTTTCTATTGTAAAAAATATTTTAGAAGGCTATCATTTACCTTATGGGATTGAGTCTTCAAAAGGAGAGGGAACCATTTTCTTTTTCGAATTAGAAAAGTCTAGTGGAAAGAACAAGTAATTTTACTTGTTTTTTTTTATATTCTTGTGATACAATAGTAGTGTTGAATAGAGGGGATATTTATGTCAAAAAAAGGATTTACACTCGTTGAGTTATTAGCTGTTTTAGTTTTGTTGACGGTAATAGTATTGGTTGCTTTTCCTAATATTATAGGAGCAGTGAAAAGTACAAATGATCAACTTGATAAAGCTACGACTACTCTTTTAGAGTCTAATGCAAGATCTTATGCTAATGATAATCCAGTAAAGTATCCAACAACGACTACCAAAAATTACTGTGTAAATGTAGAAGATTTGGTAAAGGAAGGATATACACAAAGCCCAATTGCTAATGTTTCAGAGTCAGATGCAAAAGAAATTGAAAAGGCATGGTCTGTTTCTTTTTCCTGTGGTAGTGGAAAATGTACAAAATTTCAAGTAAAAAAAGCGAGATGTTAACTTGTTAGAACGATTAGAATTATTAGTAGGAACAGAAAATCTTGATAAACTACGTAATAGTAACGTATTAGTAATTGGTATAGGTGGAGTAGGTGGGTATGCTGTTGAGTCTTTAGCACGTTCTGGCATTGGGAGTTTAACTCTTGTTGATCCAGACGTTGTAGAGAAGACAAATATCAATAGACAGATAGTAGCGCTTACTAGTACTATTGGAAAATATAAGGTAGATGTTGCTAAAGAAAGAGTTCAAGATATCGGTTTAGATACTCATGTAAGGATAGCGAAAGAATTTGTAACAGAAGAAAACATAGAGGATTATTTAGAAGAAATTGACTTTGTAATAGATGCTTGTGATACCCTTCTGGCAAAACTTGCTATTATCAAGGCTTGTAAGAAAAAGGATATTCCTTTTATTTCTTGTATGGGTACTGGTAATAAAATGGATCCTACTAAGTTTTGCATTATGGATTTATCTAAGACTAGCTATGATCCTTTGGCGAAACGATTAAGAAAGTTAGTTCGAGATTCTAATATAGAAGGTTTTATCCCAGTAGTAGTTAGTACAGAAATGAAAAATGTTGATGTGAAAGATACTATTCCATCCAATTCCTTTGTTCCAGGAGTAGCGGGAATGATATGTGCAAGTTATGTTATAAATCAATTGATAAGTAGGTGAGACTTTGGAAAACCTAATAAGTATAGTAAAACAGTTTACAGGAAATGTAGTCTGCTTAGGGGTACAGGATGGTAGAATTTTAAGAAATTTAGAACAAAATAAGCAAGTAAACGTTTATACTATTGAAAGAAGTAGAGGAAAAAGTATATTTTCTCGCAAAAAAAAAGCTCATGTAAAAGAATCAAAGTCTAAAAAAGTAAATATGAAGAAGCTTAGAAAAACATTTAAAAAGAAATCTGTTGATTATATTGTTTGCGATATAAATGAAATTTATGATTATTTTAAATATTTTATTTATGATAGTGTTGTTATAAATAAGAAGAAACTCTATTTATATGGAGAGTCTAAATATATAGATCCTAAAGTATTATCGAAAAGATTTAAAAGGTATCATGCAAAAGTAACCATTATAGAATCTTCTTCCACACAATTTTTATTAGTTGTGGATAACGCTGAGAGCAGAGGAAATTGGTTTCAATCGAAGTGGTATATTGTAATAGATACATTTCATAATATAGGAGATATGATATCAGCTGCGCTAATTAGTTAGAAAGGTGATAAGATGAAGATTATTGTTAGTGATTTTGATGGAACATTATTTGGAAAAGATTTTGATGAGAATAGAAAAGCCATTAATGATTTTGTTCATCGTGGAAATTTATTTATTATAGCAACTGGTCGTGCTATGAACTATTTAGCGGAAGATTTGAGTATGGTAGATATTGATTGCGAATACTATATATGTAACGATGGTGGAGTAATTTTTGATAAGTACTTTAATGTTGTTTACCGAAAAGATATTAAACAGGAATTAGTTAGACCAATTTATCATATACTTGCGGATGATGATAATATGTTAGAAACTTTTATTGATACGAGTCATGGGTATGTATCAGATACTAGTAAATGTGCAAATGGGATTATAGCGAGACCATATGATAGGGATAAAGCTATGATTACTTTAGAAAATATTTTAAGAAAATTTCCAGATATTAATGGGTATATGAGCACTCATTGGATTAATTTAATTGATAAGGATGTTTCTAAAAAAGCTGCTATTGATTATCTAGTAGAGACTTATCGATATTCCGATACTGACATTTATACAGTAGGGGATGGTATGAATGATTATGATATGATAGAGCACTATAAAGGATACACATTTGAAAGCAGTCCAGAAGATTTAAAGCGAGTTGCTGTTGGAACTGTTAACAACATTAAGGAATTAATAGAATTAATTGACAAGAAGGAAGAAGTTGTAGATGATAGAGGCTGGTAAGTTAACGAAAGTTAACTTTTTTTATATTCTGACATTTTTTTTAATGCTCCTGTATTATAACTAATATAGGAGGTATCTATGGCGAAAAAGTTTAAGTCTAAAAGAAAGTTAAGGAAACTTTGGATTTTAAAATCTATCTTTTTAATAATATTAGTATATATTCTAATAAAACTATGTATTTATTCTTTAGTAGATATAAGCCCGATATCTTATTTTAAAATAGAGACAGTAGGACATGAATTTTATCAGAAAATAAAGGATAATACTATTAATAATCCTGTTATTTTATTAAATTATAAAGGTTACCCTAAAGTAAATTTACTTCCTGTTATAACGCCACCAAAGGAGGAAATTAAAAAATTTAGTATTTACATTTATAACACACATCAAAAAGAGGGGTATGCTACTAAAGGAAATGTGTTTGATGCTGCTAAAGATTTAAAAAAGGCTTTAGAAAATGATTTATTAGAGGTAGTTGTTGAGGAAGGAAATATAACAGAGTTTTTAAATGCTAACAATTATGATTATAGGTATAGCTATGTAGCAAGTAGGTATTTTATAGAGGAAGAGTTAAGAAAGAGAAGCTATGACTTAGTGATAGATTTACATAGAGATGCTATTAGTAAAAGTGCCTCTACTGTAACAATTAATGGAAAGAAATACGCCAAAATTTTATTTGTTGTTGGTAAGGAACATAAAAATTATAAAAAAAATCAGAAACTAGCAGAAGCTTTAAACAAAGCAGTTTCTTCTAAATATCCAACTTTGACAAGAGGAGTTTTGTTAAGGGAAGGAAAGAATGTAAATGGAATTTATAATCAAGATTTAGGTGAAAATATGATATTGTTAGAATTGGGTGCTAATTATAATACTTATGAGGAGGTACAAAATACAATACATTTAATAGCGCCTATTATAGGAGAATATATATATGGAAAAAAAGTATAAAGTATTTAAGTGGACATTTCTATTTTTTTTAGTTATTTTTTTAACCCTTTATTTCTCGCAATTAACTGGGTATTATGAGTTTAAGAATTATCAGAAAATGTCCTTAACACAGGATCAAATTGCGCAGTTTGAACAAGATATAAAGGATGGAAAACAAGTGGATATAAAAGACTATGTTGTTAATACTGATAAAGATTATCAGAATAAATTTTCTAAAACAGGATTAAAACTATCAACTGGTATTAGTGATCTTGTTAAAAATAGTGTTGCGAAGATTTTTGGAACAATTGCTGGATTTGTAACTGAATAGAAAAAGAAAAGTATTGAAAAAAAATTTGGTTATGATAGAATAGAATTAGATACAGGAGGTTTTGTATGGAAAAGAAAGGTATGAATATCACCATAACGGGTGAAGAGAAAAATAAAAATGAAATTATTTATAATAATGTAGTAGATGCTATGAACAATTTGAAAATGACGAAAGATGAACAAATTGAATATTTAAAAACGAAAGTATCTAATATGGAGAATACTTATCAGAGCAATATCATGATTTTAATTACGCTTATTATTTCTGTTTTGTTACTTGGTTTAGGATTATATTTAGTAGCAACTGATCAGATTTTCCTCGGTATTGTTTTAGTGCTATTGGGATTTTCTGTTATTGTAGTAAAGCTTTTGTTAACCTTAAGAAGATATACCTCAATGCGTACTAAAAAATATATAGAAATAGACTCTTTAAAAGAAAATTTAAGTTCCATTTTGAAATAAGCAATATTGCTTATTTTTTCTTTCTGTGTTACTCTAATAGTAGAAGGTAGGGGAAAAAATGGAAGAAACAGTAAAGAAGAAAAAAAGTAAAAAAGGTATCCTATTATTTTTCGTTTTAATAATACTTGTTGGAGGCATTGCTGGCGTTTTTTTAATGAAGAATCAAAAGGAGAAGCCAAATAATCCTTCTAATAGCAATGAAGAGCCTAGTAATAGTAATAAAAACGAAATTAAGAGTGATAAGATATCTGTTGTAGTTGAGGATGTAAATCTTATTAGACAGTATGGAAATTATTTTGAAGTGGAGAAAGAAGGCGAGTATTCTTTAGTAGATTCTAAAGGAACTACGATACTAGAGAATCCCCTTTATTTATCTCATGCGCTTTCCGATGGAAAAGTAGTTTATAAAGGAAAACCTCTAGTAGTATTTGGAACATTTGAGAAATATAAAGTATATTATAGTTCTGATGCCCCAGAATTAGGGTATGTTGTCATTTTTAATGATGTGTTAGATTATCAGAGCAATAAGGTTCAAGATTTCTATATTGGAAATGATATTGTGATTACATTCTATTGGAATCAAAAGACAGATGAAAATCTTATTGTAAAATATAATCTTAAGACAGGCGCTGTATTATCAGAAAACTTTGTAGATGGCTCTTTAGATTTATTTTTTTGGAATGATAAAAATTATTTATCAGTAGGTCACGAGAATATTATTGATTTAAACACCTTAGAAAAAGTTTTTCAAAAAGAATATACCTTAGGAGAAATGGCATTTGCAGATAGTACTAAGATTATTAGCTATCATAATAAGTATTTAACCGCCAAATTAAACGGTAAATACGGTATAATAGATGCCTCTGAAAAAGTAATAATTCCTTTTAATTATTTGGGATTAGAACAAACTAAGAACAATGTAGTTATTGCTAGAACAAAAGATGGATTAGGACTTATAGATTATCAAAATCAGAAAGTATTAGATTTTGCTTATGATAAGATAGAAGTCTATAATGACTATATTGTAACAATTGATCATAATGGTATCTTAAAAGTCTTAAATAGTCGTTATGAACCACTATTTACAGGAACTCATAAACTTCTTTTGACTCGTGAGAATGGCTCTAATACTTCTCAAAATATTAGAGAAAAATGGAATGTGTTAGCGTACTACAATATGCTATCTACAAATGAATCTACCTCTTATTTTGCTATTTTAGATATAGCAAGTGGAAAATCTAAAGAACTTTTAGATTACTCTTCTTATGAGAAAGTAAATAGAAGCCCTAGTGGATATGGATATGTAGTATTTATGTCTGATGATAATTTCAGCGTATATGATGGTATTGTAGAGGTGTCAAAAGTGAATGTTAGTGAATATGGATTTACATCTGTAAATAGTTTCTATTATGTTGGTAGTGATTATATCGTTTTTAATACGAAGAAAAAAGACGATACAGAAATTAAGCAATATTTTATAAACATGAAAAAGAATATTATAGAATTACCAGAAGAGGTAACAGTAAAACCAGATGAAATACTAACTTATGATGAATTGTTTGATAATGGATATTTCTTAAAATACGAAAATGGTAGAATTAATATTTATGATGCTAATAACAACTTGTTATGCAGTATTATCGGAAAAGTAATAGAACCTATGAATATTACTGATAATACATACTACCTTATTCAAAATGAAGATAAGGTAACAATCATTAGAATAAATGAAAAATAGAATATCTAATTATTCTATTTTTTTTTGAACTATGTTAAAATGGTAATAGGTGATTTTATGGAACAAATGACAAGAAGCGAACTTCGCCAAAAGATTATGACAATTTTGTATCAAATTAATGTATATCAAAATAATAAAATAGAATATGAGGTTGATAAAGTAATTAGTGATGCTTTAGAAATCGATAATGAGTTTGTAAGAGATTCTGTTTATGGAGTTATTACTAATCAAACAGATATAGATGCTATTGCAGATAGCTATTTAAATAAATGGACTATTAAACGATTAGGTTTTACAGATCAAGCGATTTTACGTTTAGGAATTTATGAATTACTTTATACGGATACCCCAGAAGTAGTTGCTATTAATGAAGCTATTGAGCTTGCTAAAGATTATAGTGATGATGATGTTAGAAAAATGATTAATGGAGTATTAGATAAAGTATATCATAGTAAGGTGGATCATGAAGCCTAATCAATCTAAATATTTAACAGTATCTACTATTAATCGATATTTAAAAGATCAATTTGATCGAAATGAGCATCTTAGAACCGTATTTTTAAAAGGGGAAATTTCTAATTTTAAAGGACATACTACAGGACATTTATATTTTTCATTGAAAGATGAAACTAGTAAAATTAATGCCATTATGTTTAGTAGAAATGCCAGTAAATTAACATTTCAACCAGTAGATGGAACTAAAGTGTTAGTAGTTGGTAGAATTGGTATTTATGAGGCTAGTGGTAGTTATCAGATATATGTAGAAGATATGCAGGAGGATGGGGTAGGGAATTTATATATTGCCTTTGAAAAATTAAAAGAACAATTGTCAAAGGAAGGATTATTTGACCCCAAACATAAAAAGACTTTACCAAAGTATCCTACCAAGATAGGAATAGTAACAGCCCCAACAGGGGCAGCTATTAGAGATATTTTATCGACTATTAAAAGAAGATATCCTCTATGTGAAACTATCCTTTTTCCTAGTTTAGTGCAAGGTGAGTATGCTGCACCAGATATTGTTAGAAATATTAAAAGGGCAAATAACTATAATCTTGATTTATTGATTGTAGGTCGTGGTGGAGGCTCTATAGAAGATTTATGGGCTTTCAACGAGGAAATAGTGGCGCGAGCTATTTATGATTCTGAAGTACCTGTTATTAGTGCAGTTGGTCATGAGGTAGATTTTACAATTGCTGACTTTGTAGCGGATCATAGGGCCCCTACACCAACTGGAGCGGCAGAGATGGCAGTTCCTAATGTAGTAGATTTATTAAAATATTTAAATCAATTACAAATTAGATTAGGGGAGTCTATTATAAAGAAAATTAATTATCAAAAACTAGTAATGGATTCTTTAAAAAACTCTTATGTTATTAAAAGCCCTATGATTATGTTTGATAATAAAAGACAGGCATTAGATTTATTACATAATCAACTATTAGAAGGAATGAATGACTATTTAGAGGATAAAAAGGGTACACTTGAACAGTATAGGACACACTACATATTAAAAAATCCAAGAATTCTTTATGAAAAGAAAAAGGAAATGGTTAGCAGATTTATAGTAGACTTAAATCGGACTATGATGAATATTATTGACAGAAAAAAAGTACGCATATGTCATGATATAGAAAAACTAGAATTAGTAAATCCTTTAGAAGTATTGAAAAGGGGTTATTCGGTTTCTTATAGGGATGGTAATGTTATTAAAAATATAAAAGATATTTCTATAGGAGATACAATTGAGGTAAGACTCCAAGATGGTGAACTTCAAGCTAAAGTAGAAAGTACAAAGGAGAAATAAGATGGCAAAAGAAAAAGAAGTAAAATTTGAAGATAAAATGGTAGAATTAGAGACGATTATTAATGAATTAGAGAACGGAGAAGTAGACTTAGATTCTTCTATTGAAAAATATACTAGAGCAATGAAATTAGTAAATGAATGTGATGAGAAACTAAAAAGTATAGAAGAACAAGTAAATAAGATAGTAAAAGAGGATGGAAGTTTAGAAGATTTTGAGACAGAGGCTATAGAAGATTAGTCTCTTTCTTTACTTTCATATTATAAATATGTTATAATACATTTCGTTTTGAGGAGGATAAGAGTATGAACATAACCTTGAATTCAGTGGGGAACTCTCCAAAAACTTTTCATTTTCTAGACAATAGGACTGAAAATTCAAGTTTCTATAGTAAATTTTCTCATAGCTACAGTATGCAGAAAAACTATTTTTATTTAGAAAGAGCATTAGAAATTCCTTTTGGGGATTCTATTGTAGAGGGAAATTTTACTGTTTACAATATCAATATTTTAGAAGATGATTTTATGAGTGCCTTTAAATTAGGCATGCATAATAGATGGAACTCTAAATTGAGAGAATCCTTTGATCCTGCTATTAATCCTTCTTTCTTTGAATCTTTAATGACCCAGGAAGATTTAGAAAAAATAGAGTCTACTCTATACGCCGTCTTCAAACAATATGGTGAATTAGGATTAGAACTTGTTAGAACATTTAATTTAGCGCATGCTATTTGTGATTCTTGTCATTATATTGCTATTGATGATAAAGAGGATAAATATGATTTAGAAAGTTCAAATGGGAAAAAGATATTATACATAGATGCAGATGCATTTGATCCTATTAGTCGCACGTTACAGGCATTAAGCTGTGATGATTTTGCTTATCATCCTAATGAGAATGTAAAAAGTGCGTTATTTGCTATGCCATATTTATTATATAGAGGAGAGAATATGGTAAGTGAGCATGAGGTAAGAATGCTATTAAGAGAGATAGAGTATTCTATGAAGCATCCTGTAAAGCAAGAATTAGATAGAGATACTTACCATGAGGCATTAGGGATTGCAAGAAGCTTATTTTTAAAATATAATGAGGACTTAATTCCTAAAAAGGAAGCTCCTAAACAATATAAAAAAGAGGAACCAAAAGATTCCTAAATTTTTGAATAAAACAAAAGGGATTTTATAATGGTCTCTTTTTTTGCGAAATTTAGTTATTGACAAATACTCTCATTTGCACTATAATGAATTCATAAGCGTTTTGACGTGGGAGAAGTAAAAATAAAAACGAGTTTAAGCGAGTTAGGTATGGTGAGAGCTAACAATGACGTTTATTTTGAATAACACCCACTAGTTGTTGAACTGAAACAATAGTAAGTTTAATCGGAAGTAATCCGTTACCACATTACACAACTTTAATAGAAGTTGATGAAGTGGCCAAGTGTATTGGCAATTTGGGTGGCACCGCGGATTAGATTCGTCCCATAATAGGACGAAATAGTGTATTTGCTCAATTAGCTCAGTTGGTAGAGCATCCGGCTGTTAACCGGCAGGTCGTAGGTCCGAGTCCTACATTGAGCGCCATTTTGTTGCCTGATTAGCTCAGTTGGTAGAGCATCCGGCTGTTAACCGGCAGGTCGTAGGTCCGAGTCCTACATCAGGCGCCATTAGAATATAAAATAAGTCCTATGTTTTTAGGACTTATTTTTATTTATATAAGGAGGAGCTATGGAAAGAAAATTTACAAAAAAAATGGTAGACGATTATGCAGATAAATTACTAATTGGTCTAACAGAAGAAGAAAACAAGATGGTATTAGAGGAATTTGATATTATTGATGCCCAAATCGATATTATTAATTCTATACCTGATATTAGTGAAGTAACACCTATGACCCACTGTCTAGATGACTTTGTCTATGAGTTAAGAGAAGATGAGGACGATGAAGAAGGTTCTGTTCCAATCGATGACTTACTTTCTAACTGTGATGACTATGTAGGTGATGAAATTAGAGTACCAAAGGTGGTGGGATAATGAAATACATGGATAAAAGTATTAAAGAAATTCATGAAGTACTAAAAAATGGTGAAGTAAAATCAAAAGAATTAATTGAAGAATCATTAGAGAAATCAAAAGAAGTACAAGAGAAGTGTAATGCCTTTGTAACGATTTTAGAGGATGCTAAAGAAGTACCTGTTACAGATGATTTATTATCAGGAATTCCTTATGGAATTAAAGATAACTATAGTACCAAAGGAATATTAAGTACAGGTTCTAGTAATACCTTAAAAGACTATGTACCATTTTTTACCGCAACTGCAATAGAAAATCTAGAGAGTCATGGAGCAGTTGCTACCAATAAAACCGTATTAGATGAATTTGGTATGGGAGGAACTGGAACGACTGGTCATACAGGAATTGTAAAAAATCCATGGGATACTACTCGTATGTGTGCGGGATCTAGTGCTGGATCTGCCTGTGCGGTTGCTGCTGGAGTATATCCATATGCAACAGGATCTGATACGGGAGACTCTATTCGTAAACCAGCAGCTTATTGTGGAATTGTCGGATATAAACCAACTTATGGAATGATATCTAGATATGGATTATTCCCATTTGCTTCTAGCCTAGATCACTGTGGAGTCCTTGCTCGTAGTGTAGAAGACGCTAGTATTGTCGTAGATGCTATGAAAGGTATCGATAAGAATGATATGACAAGTTGGGATTCTAAAGATATTCATCTATATGATTCTTTAACAGGTGATGTTAAGGGTAAAAAAGTATGTACCATTAAAGAAATTAGTAATCCATCTATGTATCCAAATGCTTCTTCAGAATTAAAAGAGCATTTAGAAAACTTCCAGAAAGCTTTAGAGCATTTTAAAGAATTAGGAGTAGAAGTAGAAGAAGTATCTGTAGATTCTAAATTATTAAATGCTTTAGCTTCTGTTTATGTTGTTATCTCTTGTGCGGAAGCAACTTCTAACATGTCTAATTTAACAGGAATTGTTTTTGGACCAAGAGCAAATGCGGATAACTATATTGATATGATGAAGAAATATCGTACAGAGGGATTTTCACCATTAATCAAAAGAAGATTTGTAATCGGTTCTTACGTGTTACAAGCAGAGAATAAAGAAAGATATTTCCACAATGCTCAAAGAGTAAGAAGATTACTAGTAGATCGTTGGAAAGAAATATTCAAAAGTTTTGATGCTGTTATCTTACCAGTAGGTAGTGGCCCTGCAAAACATTTAGATAATTCAGAAGATATTCTAGATGAAAATACAGGAGTATTAGAAGAACACTTACAGATTGGTAACTTTGGAGGATTCCCATCTATTACGATTCCAGATGGATTTGTAAGTGGACTTCCAGTAGGCCTTAATATTACAGGTAATTGTTATGATGATGTAAACGTATTAAACTTAGCCTATGCATTAGAATCTAGCATGCCTTATAAAAATCAAGTAGCAAAGGAGGAAAAGTAATGGATAATTATCAAGTATTAATCGGTTTAGAGATGCACTGTGAAATTAGCGAGACAAAAACTAAAGTATTTTCAAGCGCTAAAAACGGATACAGTGATACACCAAACTCTTATATTAGACCACTCGATATGGCTTTTCCAGGAACTTTGCCGGTTGTTAATAAAGAAGCAGTCGCACTTGCTTTAAAAGCAAGTATGATACTACACTGTTCACAACCAGAATATCTTTATTTTGAAAGAAAGAACTATTACTATCCAGATTTACCAAAAGGATATCAGATTACACAGGAGACAAAACCTGCACCAGTAGGTAGTTTTGGATATTTAGATTTCGATTGTAAAGGAGAAACAAAAAGAGTACGTATCAATAACATTCACCTAGAAGAAGATGCTGCATCATCGGATCATTATCCAACATTTTCAACAATTGATTATAACCGTGCTGGAGTGCCACTTCTAGAACTTGTTACAGAACCAGATATGCATTCAGCAGAAGAAGCAGTAGCCTTCCTAGAGACGATGAGGTCTATCTACCAGTATGCAGGAATTAGTGAAGCAGATAGTAGAAAAGGACAGATTCGTTGTGATGTAAACGTATCTATTATGGAAAAAGATAAAGATCCATCAGACCCTAAAAACTGGGGAACCAAAGTAGAGATGAAAAACGTAAACTCTTTTGGTGGTGTAAGAGACGCTATCAACTATGAAATTGATAGACAAATTGCTTTAAAAGAAGATGGGACCTATGATGAGATGGAACAACAAACCCGTAGATGGGACGAAGATACTTTCTCAACCATCTATATGAGAAGTAAAGCCGATGCAATTGACTACAAATACTTTGTAGAACCAAATATTCCAAAATTTAAAATCAGCGAATCTTGGCTAGAGAGCATTCGTGCTAGTATTCCAGAGCTTGCTTCTGAAAGAAAAGAAAAGTACATGAATGAATATAACTTATCAGAATATGATTCTACTATTCTAGTAAAAGAAAAAGCAATCTCTGACTTCTATGAAGAAGTAATTTCTCTAGGGGGAGAAGCAAAAGGTGCTGCAAATTGGTTAACTAGTGTTATTTTAGGATATCTAAATAAAGAAGAATTAGAAATGAAAGATTTATATCTTACTCCTAAAATGTTAGTAGACCTAATGAATATGGTTCGAGATGGTAAGATTTCTTCAAAACAGAGTAAGCAAGTACTTTCTAAAGTATTAGAAGATAAAAAAGAACCTAGTGTTATTGTTGAAGAATTAGGAATGAAACAAATAGGAGACGATAAGACTATTCGTGATATCGTTGTTAAAGTATTAGATGAACACCCAGATTTAATAGAAGATCATAGAAAAGGAAAGAACACATTTGATTTCTTTGTAGGACAAGTAATGAAAGCCACTCGTGGACAAGCTAATCCAAGTTTAACGGCTGATATTATTAGAGAAGAAATTGATAAGAGATAGGTGATAATATGATATTAGATATTAAAGAAATAGAAAATAAAAAAGACGACTATTTAAATAAAGAAGTAACTGTTCAAGGTTGGATTAGAAATCATCGTAAACAAAAAGAATTTGGTTTTATTGATTTTAGTGATGGAACTAGTTTCAATCATTTACAAGTGGTTTATGATAATAAATTATCTAACTTTGATAGTATTACGAAACTACATATTGGAAGTGCGATTACGGTAACTGGAACACTCGTTCCTTCTCCAAAAGAAGGACAGGCTATGGAACTTCAAGTAAGTAGTTTAGTACTAGAGGGAGACTGTCCAGAAGACTACCCAATACAACCAAAAAGACATACTCGTGAATTCTTAAGAGAATGTGCTTATTTAAGACCTAGAACCAACTTATTTCAAGCTGTATTTAGAGTAAGAAGTGTAGCAGCTCATGCTATTCATACTTATTTTCAAGAAAGAGGATACGTTTATTTCCATGCACCTATTATTACAGCAAGTGACTGTGAAGGGGCAGGAGAGATGTTTCAAGTAACAACTCTAGATTTAGAGAAGGTAGCCTCATCTGGAAAAGTAGACTACGATAAAGACTTCTTTGGGAAACAAGCGGCATTAACCGTATCAGGACAATTACAAGCAGAAACGTTTGCGTTAGCGTACAAAAAAACGTATACCTTTGGACCAACTTTTAGAGCTGAAAATTCTAATACGAAAACACATGCTTCAGAATTTTGGATGATTGAGCCAGAAGTAGCGTTCTGTGATTTAAATGGGGATATGGATATCATGGAAGAGATGCTTAAATTTGTTGTTCAATATGTATTAGATCATTGTCCAGACGAAATTAAATTCTTTGATGAATTTGTAGAAAAGGGATTAAAGGAAAAATTAGAGAAGTTAGTTGCTTCAGAATTTACTAGAATTGACCATGAAGAAGTTATCTCTATCTTAAAGAAAGCAGATGTGAAATGGGAATTTGAACCAGAGTATGGGGAAGATATTGCCAAAGAACATGAAAAATATATTACTGAATACTTTCATGGACCAGTATTTATTAAGAACTGGCCAAAAGATATTAAAGCCTTCTATATGAAACAAAACCCAGATGGCAAAACCGTTGCAGCAGTTGACCTTGAAGTTCCTGGTGCTGGAGAGTTAATGGGTGGTTCTGAGAGGGAAGCAGATTATGATAAGTTAGTAACTCGTATGAAAGAGATGAACATGTCTAGCGAGGGATTAGAATGGTACTTAAACTTACGTAAATACGGTGGTTGCGTACATTCTGGTTTCGGTATGGGATTTGAAAGATTACTAATTTATTTAACAGGTGTTGAAAACATAAGAGACGTTATCCCTTATGCTAGAACACCAAGATCTTGCGAATTTTAAACTGAAAAAAATAAGGGGAGTGAAAGGGATGAAAACAAAATATCGTACTATCTATTGTGGCAAAGTAAGTGAAGAAGAACTTGGAAAAGAAGTTCGTATTGCAGGATGGGTAGAAAATATAAGAGACCATGGAGGAGTAATATTTGTAGATATCAGAGATGAAGAAGGAACTGTTCAGGCTGTAAGTAATGATGATTCCATATTCAAACATTTAACGCGTGAATCATCTGTTACGATTACTGGTACAGTTCGGAAAAGAAGCGAAGATGACTACAACCCAAGACTTAAAACAGGTACTGTTGAAATATTAGTATCTACTTTAGAAGTATTAGGAACTTCTTTAAATGAACTTCCATTTGAAGTAATGAGTTCTACTAGTGTATCAGAAGATATTCGTCTAAAGTATCGTTATTTAGATTTACGAAATGAAAAAGTTCATAGTAATATCAAATTACGTAGTGAACTACTAAAATTTCTTAGAAATAAAATGGATACATTAGGGTTTACAGAAGTGCAAACTCCAATTATTACCGCTTCTAGTCCAGAAGGTGCTCGTGATTTTATTATTCCATCTCGTAAATTTAAAGGAAAATTCTATGCTTTACCACAAGCTCCACAAGTATTTAAAGAATTACTGATGGTAGGTGGTTTTGATAAGTATTATCAGATTGCTCCTTGTTTTAGAGATGAGGATTGCCGCAGTGATCGGACATTAGAATTTTATCAATTAGATTTTGAAATGGCTTTTGTTAGTGAAGAAGATGTCTATGAGATAGGAGAAGAAGTCTTCTATGAAACTTTTAAACATTTTAGCGATAGAGAGATTAGTCCAAGACCATTTAGAAGAATTTCTTATCGAGATGCGATGCTAAAATATGGAACAGATAAGCCAGATTTACGAAATCCATTAGAGATTCAAGATATCAGTGAGTTATTTGTTAGTAGTGAATTTAAACCATTTAGAGGAAGTATCGTTCGTTCTATTACGGTAGATGGTATTGCTAGTTATCCAAATAGTTGGTTTAATGAAGTAGTAGATTATGCTTCTTCAATCGGTATGCCAGGTATTGGTTATTTAAGTGTAATGGAGGATAATACTTTTAAAGGACCTATTGATAAATTCTTGAAAGAGGAAGATAGAAAATTATTAATGGAAAAAGCTAATTTAAAAGTAGGTAGTGTCGTATTCTTTATTGCCGATAGAAAAGAATTAGTGGCTGCTAAAGAGGCAGGTATGATTCGTGCCTATTTAGGAAATAAATTAGATTTGATTGATAAGAATAAATATGAATTCTGCATTATTAATAATTTCCCAATGTTTGAATACGATGAACAAACTCATAAATATGAATTCTGCCATAATCCATTTAGTATGCCTCATGGTGGGTTAGAAGGATTAGATAATAAGGATATCGATTCGATATTAGCTTATCAATATGACTTTGTATGTAATGGAAATGAGATGGCTAGTGGTGCCGTTCGTAATCATGATATCAAGTGTTTAGAGAAAGCATTCTCTATCGTAGGCTATGATAAATCTGTATTAGAAACAAGATTTGCCTCTTTATATAATGCCTTCCAATTTGGAGCGCCTCCTCATGCAGGAATGGCTCCAGGAATAGATAGAATGTTAATGCTTTTAAAAGATGAACCAAACTTAAGAGAAGTGCAAGCATTTCCTATGAGTGTTAGTGGACAAGATATGATGATGAACTCACCTAGTGAAGTAACAGAAGAACAATTAAGAGAAGTTCATATTAAGATAAGATAAAAAATAAAGGTCTATTTACATTTATTTGTAAATAGACTTTTTATTTACTCTAAAATCCTATATAATGAAAATAAGATAGGTAGTGGTAGCATGAGTATAAAAGAATTTGCTGATTTATTTGATAATCCTTGTTCATTAGAAGACTTATTGTCACACAAAGAGGAATTATTAGAATGCGATTTTATAGATGAGGATATTTTAAAAGGGTTATTGGATGCTATACAAAAAGAGAACAGTCCTTTTGTTGATAGAAGAGTCGCTATTAAAGCTATTATTACTTCTATTTGTACAACAGGAGAATTTGGCTATTTTACTAGGAGTGTATTTAGAGAATTACTAGAAAAAGATGGTTGTTCAAAAGAAGCTATTACCAAAATCTTAATGCAGGCAAATGAGCAAGCAGGCATGGTAAGACAAAGAAACAGAGAAAAAAGATTAGCAGAAAAGAAAAAGAAAGAAGACGCTTTAAAAAAATTAGAAGCAGGTATTGATATGTCAAAAACGGCAGTCAGTTATGATACTGCTAGATTTTTAATAAGAAATGGAATGACTTATGAAGAATTGGAAAAAAGTATTTCTGTTTCTATTAGTAGTCAAGAAGATATAGATCCAATTTTATATAAGTATCGAATAGGAACTGACGGGGAAAAAGAAAACGTAAGTATAGCAGATGTAGTAGGATATGATTATAGTTATATGCGATGTGGTAATGATTTATTAAAAGCATTTCCGAATTTCTTTGATTCTACTAAAAGGGATGGTTATCATACGAGATCTCTTTCTATGTTAGATTTAACAACAGAAAATGGAGTAAGGGCATTAACTCCTAGTTTCAAGGAAGAACCCATGAAACTTGCTGATGCTCCTGGTGGTAGATATACAATTAATGGAAATGGAATGCACAGATATTCTGTTTTACGAAGTCTTTATTTAATTGAGATGGCAAAGTCAAAAGGGAATAAGGAACAGGAACAAGCCATTCGCGAGAAATATACAGTTCCTGCTTTAGTTTCAAAAATAGATTATGTAAAAACGTATTCTAATTTTGTTTTAACTACGTTGAAGATGGCATACTGGGTAGGTAATGAAAGAGATGAACAGAATAATTTAACAGGGAGAGTAAAAGTTGAAACTACTAATGGTGAAAACTTATTTTTAACGAATGAGGAATTATTAGAGTATGTTAGAAATGTAATCAGTACTCAAATGGATAGTCCTTCTATGCAGTGGTTATTAGACTTTGATAATCCATCATTCCAACAATTTTTATCTTTAGTAGATCCTAAAAAAGTATATGGTAAGGGGGAAGAAAATGCTAAAACTGTATAAAATGTCCGAAGAGGAAAAAATGGAAATGAATATTTCACCATCTGATAATTATTATTCTTTTAGGCAAGGGGACGAATTATTAGGATTTGCTAAAATTAATGTTTTAAAGGAAATAGATATTTTTATCTTTATATTGGAAGAAAAAAGAGGAAATGGATTTGGTAATGAGCTTTATTCACAAGTTTTAGAGATGCTAAAAGAGAGAGGAATAAATTCTTTTGCTCTTATGTTTCCTTTAAAAAATGTTATTATGAGAAAAATAGTGGAAGCTTATGGTGCTAAAGAAGATTCGCGTAAGGAAAATAAGATAAGGTATCAAGTTTTTATATAGTATTGAAAAGAAATTATTTTTTTGTTTCTTTTTTTATGTTATAATACAAGAGTTTTAAAGAAAGGAATTTTATATGGAATGTTATGTAAAAATAGATAGAACGTATGATTCTTTAACACCTTTTCATGGATATTGGGGGATTTATAAAAATGTGAGAACAGGGCAAAAAGTATCAGTAGAAGAGGGAGAACAGGAAGATTTATTTATAGGAAATAATCTTATCATCACATGGGAAGAATATCAAAGAAGAATGGAATATGAGAAATATGGTATTCATACCGATCAAGTAGAGAAGTATGGTTTAATTGGAAGAAATTATGATAAAATTTTAAAATCCTATGGAAGAAGACTTGAAGATGTATTACCTAAAACAGAATTGTTATATGAAAAAGATAAAGGATATTTTGATATTCACTTTTTGGAAATTTTAATGTTAATTTGTCAGCATCGTCAGATACCTATTTTTCATACATATGAAAATGAAGGATATCAATATAAAAGAAGTACTTCTTATGATGTTATTGATGAATTGTATAAATTTTATACAGAAGTAAGCCATCGATTGTTATTAGCAAGACATTATAAGAATAATGGAATCCAAAGTGAAATAACGAGAAAGAAAGTAGAGGAGTTAATTTATCACTTACTCGCCAATCATACAGATACAGCTAGTACTTGTAATAATCTATTGGATATAGATGAGTTTAGAGCTTTATTAGAAGATGAGGAAATAGGTGCTTTAATAAATAAAGTTGTCATTCCATGGACTATTAGAATACCATCACCATGGGATCGTGAATCTTTAGTAAATGGATTAGTGAAGCTATCTTATAAAGGAATTTCACCAACAGAATGTGCTATTATTAATTACGGGGAATTAAATAGTTATTTAAGGCAAAATTCTGGCATTATTCTCCCAGCTCTTTATAGTACTACTATAATGAATATAAGTCGCGATTTCCCTGTTTTACTTCCTTTTATATCTCAACAAGAAGGGAAAGATAGTACTATTACTTTTGAAAGTAAAAATAAAGTTTATAGTATTGGTAGTAAAATATTTTAATAAAAAACTATGAAGAATAATCATACAATATTAATTCAGGGTGCTTTAGAAGAAGAATTAGAACAATTTCTTTCTGCTTTATTAAATAGAGAAGAAAAAATAATTGCAGGTTATGAATTTTATATAGGAAAAATTAGTGATCAAAATATAATTCTTTCTAAAACACTAGTTGGAACTTTAAATTCTACTATAGCTACTACACTTGGTATATTAAATTTTCACCCAGATACAGTAATTAATCAAGGAATAGCAGGATCGCATAGCTTAGAGTTACATGTGGGAGATATTATAATAGGGGAATCCTGTGTAAATATCAACGCTTATAAGATGCCTTTGACTAAACGAGGAGAAGGATCAAATCCCTTTGAATGGGAATTGAATAAAAGGGCAAGAGATGTACAATTTGCTGACAAGAATTTAATAGACAAAATAGAAAAAAATTTAAGTTCTCAAGAAAAGAAAGTATATAGAGGAATCTTTGGAAGTGGAGACGTATTTAATAGGGAATATGATAGAATTAGTTGGATTCAGAATACCTTTCATAATCTAAGTGAAGATATGGAAAGTATTGGCTGCTATACGGTATGTAATAGATTTTCTATTCCTTGCATTGGTATTAGAATTATTTCCAATAATGAGTTATTACAGGAGAAAATGGATAAATCAGTAGCAAGTGACTTGCAAAAAGCTTTATTATCTGTAATAGATAAAATATAATTATTAAAAAAATAGAAAAGAGACTTTTCAAAGTCTCTTTTTTTATTCAACAGTTACAGATTTTGCTAAATTTCTAGGCTTATCAATATCGCAGCCTCTTAGCTTAGCAATTTCATAGGCAATAAGTTGTAATGGAATAATGGTAAGAAGGGCTTGCCATAATGGATGGACTGTTGGTATTAGGATAAGCTCTGCTACATCAGAAATTACCTCTGTACTAATAGCAATAATAGAAGCGCCTCTTGCTGAAGTTTCTTTTAAATTACTAATTGTTTTTTCTTTCATAGTAGAGTCTGTAATAATACCAATAACTGGAGTATTTTTTTCAACTAGAGAAATAGTACCATGTTTTAGTTCTCCTGCAGGATAAGAAACACTGTTAATATAAGAAATTTCCTTTAACTTTAAAGCACCTTCCATACTAATAGCATAGTCTAATTTTCTTCCCAAATAGAAGATGTCTTCTCTTTGATAGATATTAGTTGCGATTTTTCTATATTGATCATTTAAAATTAGCTTTTCTATCATATTAGGAAGCTCTACTAATTGTCCATTAATGGTAGAAAGTTCTTGGACTTCTATTTTATTGTGAATAATAGCTAGTTTCAAAGTGAGTAAACTTAGTAGGGCAAGCTGTGCAGAATAGGCTTTTGTTGTAGCAACTGCAATTTCACATCCGGCTTTAATATAAAGAACATTATCTGCTTCTCTTGCGATACTAGAGCCAATAACATTTACGATTGCTAAAGTGTCAATATGGTCTTTTTTAGCTTTTCTTAGGGAAGCTAGTGTATCAGCAGTTTCTCCTGATTGGGAGATAACTATAACGAGTGTAGATTCATCATAAAATACTTTTTTATAACGATATTCACTAGCAATTTCACAAGTTACAGGTAATTCTACGATTTCTTCTATCAATGTCTTGGTAACTAATCCAGTGTGGTAGGCAGAACCACAGGCAACAATATGAATGTTATTATATTTGTCTAGGTTTGGTAAATTTTTATCTAGTGATTCCTTTGTTCCATCATAATAATATTGTATAGTATCCATAATTACTTTTGGTTGTTCGTGAATTTCTTTTAGCATGTAGTGTTCATATCCTTCTTTGCGTGAAGATTCAACGTTTCCTTCAAAGATAAGTTTTTCTTTCTCAAAATATCCTTTCTTTGGATGATAGAAAGATAAGCTATTTTCTTTTAATATGGCTATATCAAAATCATCTAATAAATAGTATTCATTTGTGTATGATAAGATGGCTGGAACATCAGAGGCAATAAACTTATTTTCACCTTTCTCAGCTACAATTAAAGGACTTTTATTTCTCATAGCATAAAGAGTGTTTAAATCATCGCTACATAGGATTCCTAATGCATAGCTACCTTTTAATTTTTGTTCAGCGATAGATAATGTTTTTAAAATATCTAGTTCCTCTTGATAGATAGCATCTAGCATAGCGCAAGCTACTTCTGTATCTGTATCTGACTTAAAAATGTATCCTTTTTCTTCTAACTCTTTTTTTAATTCTGCATAGTTCTCAATGATCCCATTATGGACAATTGTGAACTTTCCACATTGATGAGGGTGAGAGTTTTTTTCGTTAGGTTCTCCGTGGGTAGCCCATCTAGTATGACCAATTCCCATAAAAATAGGTAGGTCAAAATCTAGAGTCTTTTTTAAGGTCGCTATTCTTCCTTCCTTTTTTTTGATAGTAATTTGATTTTTTTCAACATAAGCAATTCCTGCAGAATCATATCCTCTATATTCTAATGCTTCTAATCCATCAATAATGGTTTTAATTGCATTTGGTTTTGTACCAATGTATCCTACGATACCACACATATTATCAACTTCCTTCTATATTTAATTTTATTATATACTTTTAAAAATAGAAAGTAAAGAAAAGGAAATTGGAAAGAAATCGATAATAATAGGATAGGAGGTAATTATGAATAAGAAACAAAAAATAACGATTGTTATAGTGTCTGTCTTATTTTTGTGCTATTTTTCCTATTCCTTTTTCTTTGAGAGGGAGGGAAAAGTAGAAGCAAAAGATCAAGATATAGTAGTTAATGATAATATTCCAGATAAAGAAGTTAAGTCCATTTATAAAGTAGATATTAAAGGGCAAGTGGAAAAGCCTGGTGTTTATGAAGTAAATGAGAATGCTAGAGTCATTGACGTAATAGAAAAGGCAGGTGGGTTAAAGAAAAACGCTAACACAGATTTTTTAAATCTAAGTAAGAAAGTTGTTGATGGAGATGTTATTTGGGTATATACGACAAAAGAAATAGAGAAATTACAGAAAGTAAAGACGGTAATAGAATATGTAGAAAAAGACTGCCATTGCCCAGATGTTTCTAATAGTGCTTGCATTACAAAGCCTACAACAAACAATCCAGGAAAAATCAATATCAATACAGCCTCTTTAAAAGAACTCATTACTTTAAATGGGATAGGGGATTCAAAGGCAAAATTAATTATAGAGTATCGTACAAAAAAGCTATTTACAACTATTGAAGAAATTAAAAATGTTTCGGGTATTGGGGACAGTGCCTATGAAAAAATTAAAGATTTTATTGTCGTATAATATTATTCTTATTTTTCTAGCTATATTTACACTACTGAGAATTGTTTTTATATTTGGTAGACCATTATGTGAGAATGATAAGTTGGGGGAGAAAACAATTTCTGGAACAGTAAAAAGTATAGAGGTGACAGAATATAATACAAAAATACTTGTTCAAGATACTTTAATTACAGTAAAAACGAATGATTTTAAACTGGGGAATAAAGTTGTCTGTAAGGGAGAAGTAAGTGAAGCTATTAGCCAAAGTAATTTTTATTTGTTTGATTATCAGAAATATTTAGCTAGTAGAGGCATTTATTATGTGATGAAAGGAGACTGTGAAGTAAAAGGTTTTTCAGTTAACTTTTTTTATCAAATTAAAAATAAAATGATTGAAATTATTAATAAAAATAAGAGTAGAGCTTATTTAAAAGCCTTCTTATTAGGTGATAATAAAGAAATAAATCAGAGTGTTAAGAAGAGTTATCAATTAAATGGTATTAGTCATTTGTTTGCTGTATCAGGAATGCATGTTAGCTTTTTCTTTTTATTATTTGGAAAAATTTTTAAAAAGGAAAGAAGTAAAAATATTATTTTATTTGTATTTCTTCTTTTTTATTTGTTTTTGACAAATTTTTCTCCCTCTGTTATTCGTGCAAGTATATTTTTTTTCTTTGTTAAAATATTTTCAAGATGGGGATTTTCGAATCTCCAAAGTTATGCCATATTTATTATGGTAATGCTTTGGTATAGACCATACTATTTATATCATACTGGCTTTCTATATAGTTTCACTATCAGCTTTTTTCTTCTTTACTATAGTACTTTTATTAACAGCGAAAAAAACTACTGGAAAGTCCTATTTAAGATTTCCTTTATTGCCATCCTTGCTAGTATCCCTATTCAAGTAGAAACAAATTTTTCTATCAATTTATTTTCTATTCTATACAATTTAATATTTGTTCCTATTATTTCTCAACTTCTTTTTCCTATGTCTTTTTTAGTTTTCCTATTGCCGTTTCTAGATTCCTTTTACTGTTTTTTAATTACTCTATTAGAAAATATGTCTTTATTTTTCATGAATATTCCAACTCATATTGTGTTGTGCCATTTAAATTCGTTATATTATATTTTTTATTATGGTATCATCTTTTTTATGATGCACAAAATAAAAGAAAAAGAATATAAATATATTGTAATACTATTTTTCTTATTAGGTTTCCATTTTTACTTACCAAGAATGAATTCTAGCGGTATGATTCTTATGATGGATGTTGGGCAGGGAGATAGTACTTTAATAGTTTATCCTTATCAAAAATTAAAAATATTAGTGGATACAGGCGGAATGTTTTCTAATCGTTCCATTTCTGAAAATACTATTATTCCTTCTATGCACGCTCATGGCGTTACAACTCTTGATTACTTAATTTTAAGTCATGGTGATTTCGATCATGTTGGGGAAGCCAGAAATCTCTTAGAGAAAGTAAAAGTAGGAAAAGTATTTTTGAATAGTGGGAATGATACAGAAGAGGAAAGAAAGATTATTGCGTATTTAGAAGAAAAAAAGATTCCTTATGAGAAAATTTCTGTTGGAACAATTAGTAGAAAGGGTATTCCTATTCAATTTTTAAATAGTGTAAAAATTGAAAATGAGAATGAGGATAGTCTTGTATGCTATTTAAAAATAAAAAATTTCTCTATTCTTTTAATGGGCGATAGCGGTCATTTTGTAGAAAAAGAATTATTACAAGAATATAATCTTCCAACGGTGGATATATTAAAAGTAGGACATCATGGTTCTAAATACAGTAGTAGTTTAGAGTTTATATCTAAAATAAGTCCTTCCTTTTGTTTAATTTCTGCAGGACAAAACAATCGCTATGGTCATCCACACAAAGAAGCTTTAGAAAATTTGCAATTTTGTGACACCTATATAACGAGCATAGATGGCGCTATTAAAATAAAAGTAGGAAAATCTATGCGCGTTACTAAGGTACGCTAACGTGTTTAGCGTTTTATATAGATGGAAAGATTTTATCTTTCCTTTTTTTATTTTTGTGATATAATACATTGCAATGGGCAAATTTTTAAAAAATTGTCAAAAAAAAAGGAAAAGAATAAATTTTCTTGTATATTAATAATGTAGGGTTTTTTTAGGAAGTGGTCTATGAAACTTGAAAATAGTACAATTAATGATATACGCAATGGGGTAGATATAGTAGATGTTATTTCTAGTTATCTTCCACTTACTGCTAAAGGTAAAAATTATTTTGGGGTTTGTCCATTTCATGATGATCATTCTCCTAGTATGAGTGTATCAAAAGAAAAACAAATATATACTTGCTTCTCTTGTGGAGCAACTGGGAATGTTTTTAAATTTTTACAAGATTATGAAAACATTAGTTTTATGGAAGCTGTTGCAAAATGTGCTGATATAGCCGGCATTCCCATTTCATTAGGTCAATATGAGAAAAAAGATAATAAGTATCAAGAACTATATGATATTTATGAAGTAAGCCAGAAATTTTATCAAAATAATATGAATAGTTCTCAGGCAAAAGAAGCTAAGGAATATTTATATCAAAGGCAATTAGATGATACTCTTATTAAAGAGTTTGGAATAGGACTTTCTTTAAACGAAAGTAACATGCTAACGAAATTATTAAAAAAGAAAAATTATAGTGATAAAGTACTACTTGCAAGTGGACTAGTAGGAGAAGAAAACAATAGAGTCGACTTATATGATTTATATAGAAATCGAATCATGTTTCCTCTACACGATTCTTCGGGTAAGTTAGTCGCTTATAATGGACGAGCCTATCATGGGGAAGCTACTAATAAATATGTGAATACAAAAGAGACTCCCATTTTTAAGAAGAGAGAAATTCTATATAATTATCATAGGGCTAAAGAAGTTGCTAGGATTAAAAAGCAGATTATTATTATGGAGGGCCCTATGGATGTTATTCGCGCCTATACAATAGGGGTTACCAATGTTGTAGCGAGTTTAGGAACTGCCTTTGGAAGTGAACAAGCAATGCTTGTTAGGAAACTTTCTAGTAATGTTGTTCTTTGTTTTGATGGAGACGCAGCAGGTTTAAAAGCTACAAAATCAGCAATAGAAGAATTTGCTAAAATTGGAATTCAACCTAGTGTTATTCGCCTAGAAGATGATTCAGACCCAGATGAATATATTAAAAAATATGGAAAAGACTCATTTTTAGAGAAAGTAAAGAATGCAATGAATCCTATAGAGTTTAAAGAATTCTTGTTGAAAGATAATCTAGATATGAATAACTCTATTGATATGGCAAATTATGCAAATGCTATGATAGAAGAAATTAAAAAGATGGATGATGAGGTATTACAGGAAGTAAGTATTACTAAGTTAAGTGAAGAAACTCATCTGTCATTAGACTTTTTACGCAGTAAGATAGCAAAAGAGCAACAGAAAGTAGTAGCGCAAGAAATTAGTTCAGAGAAAAAGAAGAAACTTACGAAATGTGAGAGATCTGAACGCAATCTCTTATATTACATGTTGAGATTTCCAAATGCTATCAAAATGTATGATAAAAAGATTACCCATATGCCTACTGATAGATACCGTCATTTGGCATTTCAAGTTAGTACATTTTTAAAGCAATATGGGTATATAGATATAGCGGATTTACTTACAGAATTAAGAGAAGATGAGGAAGCTATAGAGACGATTGGAGAACTTTCAAGTTTAACATTGCCTGAGGAAATGAAGGTAGAAGAAGTAGACGATTATTTAAAGAATATTAAAGAGTATAATGAGAAATTGCAGTTAGATAAATATCGAAAAGAACTTTTTAATTCTAATAATTATGATAGAAAACTGGAGCTAGCTCAGAAGTTAGTGGATTATAAAATGAGGAGTGAAGAAGAGAATGCAAGAGATTAAAAGTTATGAACAGAGAAAAGAAGAATTAGTAAAAAAAGGAAAAGAGCAAGGCTTCATTACCTATGAAGATCTAGCCGCTGCGTTAAAAGGATTAGACTTAGATGCAGATTGTTTAGATGATTTATATAATGTCTTTAATGAAAATAATATTGCTATTGTTTCTGAAGAGGATGATTCCGAAAGTGGTGGAGATAAGCTTTTATTAGATGATAGTACATTAACGAAAGATTTAACAATTAATGATCCAGTTAGAATGTATTTAAAAGAGATTGGGCAAATTAAATTGTTAACATTAGAGGAAGAAGCTGCTCTTGCCGATAGAATAGTTGCAGGGGATCCAGAAGCTAAAAATATTTTGGCGGAAGCTAATTTACGTCTAGTGGTAAGTATTGCTAAACGTTATGTTGGAAGAGGTATGCTGTTTTTGGATTTAATTCAAGAGGGTAATATTGGTCTTATGAAAGCAGTTGATAAATTTGACGTGACTAAGGGATATAAGTTCTCTACTTATGCTACTTGGTGGATTAGACAAGCTATTACTAGAGCAATTGCTGATCAGGCTCGTACGATTCGTGTACCTGTACATATGGTAGAAACTATTAATAAGTTAGCCCGTGTACAAAGACAGTTAACATTGGAATTAAATAGGGAACCTAGTGAAGAAGAATTAGCAAAAAAAATGAATACGAGTGTAGATAAAATTAGGGAAATTTATAAGATAAGTCAAGACCCAGTTAGCTTAGAGACTCCAATAGGCGAAGAAGACGACTCTCATTTAGGAGATTTTATAAAAGATGAGAGAAACTTAAGCCCAGAAGAGTTTGCTACTAATGAGATGTTAAAAGATGAGATTAGTCAGGTTTTGCTTACTCTTACAGAAAGAGAAGAAAAAGTGGTACGTTTAAGATTTGGTTTAGAAGATGGAAAACCAAGAACATTAGAAGAGGTTGGTCAAATGTTTGGTGTTACTAGGGAAAGAATTAGACAAATAGAAGCAAAAGCTTTAAGAAAGCTTCGTCACCCATCAAGAAGTCGTAAACTACGTGATTATATGGCAGAATAATGAAAATATCTAAAAGATTAGAAACAATTGCTAGTCTTATTCCTAATAACAGTAAAGTAATTGATGTAGGTTGTGATCATGCCTTGTTAGACATTTATTTATGTCAAGAGAAAGGTTGCAAATGTATTGCATCAGATGTTAATCAAAAAGCTTTAGACCAAGCTAAATATAATATATTACGATTTCATGCTAAAGATGTTCAAACTGTTTTAACAGATGGATTAGATGGTATTTCTTTAGATTCAAATGATATTATTGTAATATCTGGTATGGGAACTTCTACTATTAAAGAGATTATAGAAAGAAGAAAATTAGAAAACCGCATGATTATAAGTACTCATACTGATTTT
Source organism: uncultured Bacilli bacterium (assembly GCA_910589375.1). GTDB lineage: Bacteria > Bacillota_I > Bacilli_A > RF39 > UBA660 > UBA5578. The sequence goes on from CAJUTK010000002.1 coordinate 363,318, forward strand.
CAAGATTTAAGAAAATACATGGTAACTGTAGGATATAAAATTCAAGATGAAAAATATGTAGAGGAAAAGGGAAAACATTATATTATTATGGATTTTATAAAAGGAGAATCCAACTATTCTATAGAAGATTTAGAATTTGGACCAATTTTAAAGGGGAATTTATTGTATCTTGAGAATGAAATTGCTAAACTATCAGAAATTATTGAGCGTATTCCAGAAAAAGATCCTGAAAGGACCTTGAAAGAAATTGTATTGAAAAAATTAGAACAATTAAAAAAAAGAATTTAGAAAGCTGAAATTCTTTTTTTTATACGAAAAAGGTAGGACCATTGGAATTAGAAAAATTAGGAAGTGATTGGTTATCAGGTACTTCCTTTGCTATATTAGCATTATGGCTTGGTATATCTGTTTTCTTAAATTCATTCATTACTCTAAACATGGTTTTAGCGTTTTTTACAAGTGGAGATACTTGTTTGACTACGGGTATTGCTTGATTTACAAAGTTTAATGCTTTTGTTGTTCCACTTAAAATAGAACCAAAACTTAATTTGCTTAACAGTCCTGTAGAAGTAGAGGCTGGAATGGAGTAAAGATAAGGATTATAAAAATTCATGAAATCATCCTCCTAGAATTATTTCTAAAATATTCTATGCATTTTATTAAAAAATGTTTTCTATTTGTCAAAAAATATGCTATAATCATTATAGTGTGAGAATAAAAAGGAAAGGTCGTGTGTTGATGGCAATCTTGGTTGATTTTTTATTATCGATAGTGTTACTTCCTGTAACTATTGGAAGGTGGCTTGTAAAAGCGTTTAAAAAGAATAAGATACTTGCAAGAATAGCAGATGCTTGGGTATGGTTATGTATAGGTGTCTACCATTTTTTCAAATATATTTTCGTATGTTTTTGTCTACCATTTCACTTAATAGCAAAATTTTATCAACAGATGCTTGTTTATCAAGAAGAATCCCAAGTGAAAAAGCAGGCTCAAATTAATGAGCGTGAAAGAAAAAGAAAAGAAAAAAGAGCGAAAAAAAAGAAAAACAAGAAAGATGATAAGCAGCCAGCTATTAGAGAGTTGACTGAGGAAGAAAAAAAATTACGTGGTGTACATTTAAATGATGTATTAAAAGTAGAAAACGAACCACAACAAGAGCAACAACCTGTTGTGAAGAAGGAAGCTGTTCCTCAAGATGATTTTCTATATATTTCAGATGAATATCAGAAAAAAACAATTGGAGACCGTATTAGTGATGCCATTGAATCTTTTATCAGTATTCCAAAAAATGGAATCAAAAAGATGAAAGAAAAAGCTGAGATGTCAGCTTCTAAAAAAGAGAAAAATAAAAAAGATGTCAATAGGCAAGCTTTAATGCTAGACTTAGAAGGGGCAGATGCCGAAAAAGAAGAAAAGAAGGTTATGTGGGAATACGTTTGCAAGACTCCTGAAGGAAAGACAGTAAAAGGGTATTTCGCAGCTTATTCTAGGTTAGAAGTTCATTCATTTTTAATGAGTGAAAATATGGTAGTATATAGTATCCGTACGAATAAATGGATTCAGACAATGTATAGTAGTGTAAATGGAAATGGAGCAAAGATAAAGCGAAAGGACCTAATTTTCTTCTTAACGCAGTTATCTACTTATATTAAATCAGGAATTCCATTAGTAGAAGCTATGAGTATTTTAACTCGTCAGTTTAAAAATAAAAATTATCAGAGAATGTTCCGTTCAATGATGTACGATTTAACAATGGGTGACAGTTTTTCAAAAGCAATGGAAAATCAGGGAAATTCATTTCCACCTATTTTAATCAATATGGTTAAGTCATCTGAATTAACAGGTGAATTACCAGAAGCACTAGATGATATGGCAGATTACTTTTCTCAAGCGGAAGCAGCTCATAAAGAGATGGTAAGTGCTATGACTTATCCTTGTATCGTTTTCTTCATGGCTATCTGTGTTACTATTTTTATGATGGTATACATTGTTCCACAGTTTGTAGAAATTTATGAATCTATGGATGATTCAAAGATTCCGCAGTTTACATTGATGGTAATGGCAGTCAGTGACTTCCTAAAGAAAAATTTAATACAAATATTAATTGTAATAATAATCATTATTATATTTATTGTATATTGTTACAAAAATATAAAAATTTTAAGAACTTTTATGCAGTGGATAGCTATGCATATTCCAGTTCTTGGAAATATTATTATTTATAATGAAGTTAATATGTTTAGTAAAACATTTTCATCTCTGTTATCACATAACGTATTTATTACTGATAGTATGAATATTTTGAAAAAGATTACAAATAATGAAATTTATAAATTAATGATTTTAGATACTGTTAATAATTTAGCTTCTGGAGAAAAAATTTCTACTGCATTTAAAGATCATTGGGCTTTCCCAATTCCTGCTTATGAAATGATTGTAACAGGAGAAAAGACAGGGCAGTTAGCAGAAATGATGTCTAAGGTATCTGCTTATTATCAAGATGAGCATAAAAATGCTGTTACTCGTGTAAAATCTTTAATGGAACCTTTAATCATAGTATTTTTAACAGTAATAGTTGGTGTAATTGTACTTTCTATTATTATTCCAATGTTTAGTATGTATGAAAATGTACAAAATATGGGGGGATAATTTTGGTTATTTATTATTCGATTTGTTTTTTTCTATTTGGTTTAATATTTGGATCATTTTTCAATGTAGTTGGATATCGTCTACCGAAGAAGGAATCTTTAATGTTTCCTTCTTCTCATTGCACGATATGCAATCATAAATTAGGACCATTAGAATTAATACCAGTATTTTCCTTTTTATTTCAAGGCGGAAAATGTAAAAATTGTAAAGCTAAAATTTCTTGGTACTATACAATCTTTGAATTGCTTACTGGTATATTATTTTTACTTTCTTATTTAAGATTTGGATTTACCTATACTTGTTTTTTATCCTTGTCCTTATCTTCTATATTAATTATTATAATAATTAGTGATTATAAGTATTATATTATTCCAGACGAGCTGATAATAGCAGGAATTATTTTAATAGGTATTAGTAAATTTTTAATTGGAGGGGGAGCACTTTCCAATTTTGCATGGATAGAAGCTCTTAAATCTTTACTTATTTCATTGGCGAATGGAATGTATAGCTTTCTATTAATGTATGCAGTTAAATTGTTTGGTGATTTTCTATTTAAGAAAGAATCAATGGGTGGGGGAGATATAAAGCTAATGTTTTTAATAGGTATGACATTAGGATTCCCTTTATCTATTATTACTATCTTTGTAGCTAGTATAATAGGACTTCCTATTGCTATTATGTTACTAAAGTTAAAATCAACGCATGAAATACCGTTTGGGCCTTTCTTAAGCATTGCAACTCTAGTATTATTTTTTATAAATTGTAACTGGAAGGACATTTTAATGTTATTGGCATAAAAAAATGAACGTAATCGTTCATTTTTTATTTACTTTAATATTTCTCTCAACTCATCTTCTGTTAATCCGTCAGATTCATTTAAATCTAGACCAGAAAGAATATCTTCAATTTCACCAGTTCTATCTAATAGTTCATCGTCGTCTTCATTGGATTTGCTATCTGGATTAACTGGAAAGTCAATATTTAAAGATTTTAATGCTTCTAATAAATCTTCTTCAGACTCCTCTTTTTTATTTTTACTAGCAGGTGCTTTTTCTTTTAGAGATTCACTTTTTTTCTTTTCTTCTTCTCTTTCTTTTTTGATTAATTCATGTTCTCTTTCTTCTGCTAATCTTAAAGATTCTTTAAGTCCTATTGTAGTTTCTTTACTTGTTTCACTATTTTCTAAGTCAATTAATTTCAAAAGTTCTTCTACCGTTGTTAGACCAGCTTCTACTTTTTCAAGACCATCTTGAAGTAGGGAAGTAACATCTTGTGAATATACTAAATGTCTTAATTCATCTTTTCTCATATTCTCAGTAATAGCATCACGGATTAATGTATTAATTAACAGTACCTCATGAATAGGAACACGCCCCTTATATCCATGATGACATTCTTCACAACCTTCAGCTGAGTAGAGATATTCGACATCCTTATTAAGTGCTTTTTTAAATAATTCTTTTTCATAAGTGCTAGCTTCTCTTTTTTTCTTGCATTTATCACATAATTTACGAGCAAGCTTTTGAGCTATGATACCTTCTAAAGCACTTGCTAGTAAGTATCTTTCAACGTCCATATCTAGTAAACGTTCTATTGTATTTAAAGCATCGTTGGTATGGATAGTAGATAATACTAAGTGTCCTGTAATAGAGGCACGAACGGCAATTTTAGCAGTTTCAGTATCACGAATCTCTCCAATCATGATAACATTAGGGTCTTGACGTAAGATAGAACGTAAAACAGTGGCAAAGTCTAAACCAATTTCACTGTTAGTTTGTACTTGGTTAATTCCCTCAATGTTCATTTCGACTGGGTCCTCTACAGAAATGATATTAGTATCTTCTTTATTTAGCCTTTGTAACATAGCATATACAGTAGTAGATTTACCACTACCAGTAGCACCAGTTACCATAATGATACCATTCGGTAAAGTAAGCATTTTTTGAATTTTTTGATAGTTAGATTCTGAAAATCCTAAACTTTCAATACCAGTTCCGCTTAAACTGTAATCCATAATACGGATAACAATCTTTTCTCCTAAGTTAGTAGGTAGTACAGACACACGCATGTCTAGATTAGTACCTTGTAGATTTGCTTTAATGGCACCATCTTGCGGTAGACGTGACTCTGTAATATTCATTCCAGCAATAATTTTAACACGTGTTACCAAATTCTTTTGGAATAGCGCTGGTACCTCAGCATAGTCAATTAAAGATCCATCGATACGAACTCTGATAACCATATTTTCTTTATGAGGATCAAAGTGAATATCACTGGCTCCACGTTTAGAAGAGTCAAGCATGATATCATTTACAATTTCTACAATGGGTATCTTCTCATAATCAAATGTTCTAAGCATTTTTTTCAACCCCTTTTATTCTGTTTGTATTTCTTCTTTTATATTTTAGGACTAGCATTTATCCTGAATATATTATATAATATTTTTGTAATGAATACAATACGAGGGGTGATGTTTCTATGAAAAAAAATACACGATTAGACACTAGAGCATTTGTGCTAATAGAAACTTTATTAGTTTCTTTGACAATTGCTGGGATTTTGCTTTATATGTATGTTCAATATGCTAGAATAACAGATTCTTATCACAGATTATCTCGTTATAATTCAGTCGAAAGTTTGTATCGTACCAGTAATATTAAAAGAATACTATTAATGAATGTAAAAAGGCCTTTTTATGATAAAGTAAAGTCAGGTTCTGGAATCTATCAAATTACTAGGGAGACAAAAATAGAAGGTTCTACTATCAGTCTACCAGAGTGGAGAGAGTTTTGGGATGATATGGATATATCTATATTATATATAACAAAGGGAAATGCTAATCTTAATAATTTAGAGGCGTCTTTTTCTCCTTTTATAAAGACTATATCTACAGATGATGGTGCATCTTATCGTATTATTGTAAAGTATGGAGATGGAAATTTTGCAACCATTTCTTTTAAGGAGGCAACAAATATATGAGAAAGACAACAGAAAGAGGTTTTACAGTAGTAGAATTATTAACTTCTTTCACATTAGCATCTGTGGTTATGATTTTACTATTTAATATTTTAATAGCTGTAAAAGCAGATTATGTAGAAGATAAAATAGAAACAGAGTATAATGCTCAACAATCTTTACTTTCTCATGCTTTAAATAAGGATGCAACGAATTGCTCTTTAAGTGCTATGACAAAAACTGGAAATACTTTTTTACTTTCTTTTATGAAAAGTGATACTTGTTCTGGAGGTAGTAAAACCCTAAAAGTAGAAGAAACTAAAATTACTTATAATGGTAAAGTATACGAATTTCCAGATGGAGTAACAATTGATGTAAGTGGAAGTTCAGCAAAAGAAGGGGATATCAGTGGTATCCAATACTTTTTCTTAAAAATTCCTATTACTATGAATATTTATTCTACTGGTGAAACAAGAAAATTGGACATAACTTCTTTTTATACAAAGAAGTATGTAGCACCACCAAAACCTAGAAATACTTATAAAGTCATTTATACAGATGGAGTAGATAGTGTAGTATATTTCCCTGATCAAGTAACAGAATTAAAGGCAGGAGAGAACACTCCAGACTTTAAAGGAAATCCAACAAGAGCAGGCTATATATTTAGAGGCTGGTCTCCAACTGTAAATCCGGTTGTATCATCAGGGGATGCGGATAGCGATGGAAATATCATTTATACTGCAACTTGGCAACGAGTTGATGAGCAACATCAAACAGAAGATTGGATTGTAATTGACTTTGATACGAATACTTGGTCTATCAATTCTAGTGGCCAAGGAAATTTGACACCTAAAAGTGGTTCTTTATCTGCTTCTAATCCAGTAGTTACTTACGGATATAAAAAAAGAGCAACTTGGGGAAATTATTATTATGATACCTATCCAAAGGCGGATCCAATTATATCCTATGAGTATGGTTCAGGAATTTCTAATGTGGCACGTGTTACTACTGCTGTTCATACACAAGGAACCACTACGGATGATTTTGGCGGCGTCTATAGGGGAGCTCGTACAACCTTTGAGGGGTTGAAAGCTGGACATGTAGATATTGTTGTAAGAAGTGTTTATGATATAACAAAAGTTACCTCAGCTAGTGGGAGCAGTATAACTGGAGTAACTACTATTCCTGCTCAATATACTCATTTATTTCATGTTGAGGTGAGACAATCTAATGCTACGTATACTGTATCTTATACAGATGGAGTATCAGGACAAGTAATTTTCCCTGATGAAAGCTATGAAGGATTAAAAGCAGGGGAGACGACCCCACCTTTTTCTGGAGGAACACCAACAAGATCTGGATATACCTTTATGGGTTGGGCACCAGCGGTTAGTTCTACTGTACAAGGGGATGTAACTTATGTTGCAACTTGGACGAGCAATACTGCTCCTACAACTTATTTAGCTAGTCTTTGGTATAATAAAAGTAGTAATCTTGTAAACACATCAGAGTTGTGGGATCAAATTAATAATTGGCCTGGTAGTGTTAATAATTTAAGTGGATCTACTTCATCTATTACAACAAGAGTTAGTAGTCAAATTCCAACACTTTCAGGGTATGTATTTAAAGGGTGGTCACTATCCCAAAATGGTGCTGTGCAATATCAGCCAGGCGCTTCTATTACAATAACAGGCACGCCCAACACAGCTAATATTACTAGACTGTATCCTGTTTGGGCAGTAAATGCACCATCTGATGCGCTTTCCATGTCGGTATCTACCAATATTGCAAATCCTACTGTAGGACAACAAGTTAGATATACTGTAACAATTACTAATAGTTCAAGTGTAGCTGCTAGTATTTGGCTTAGAGCGGACTTAGATGGAAAAGTAGCCTATGTATCTTCTTCTGATAATGGAAGCTATAATACAAGTTCCCATACTGTAAATTGGTCCAATATTAATATTCCAGCACATGGCAGTAAATCAGTAACCATGTATATTAACGTAACTGCGGCTGGAAATATTAATACACAGTTTGAGGGAGATGCTTATTAAAATATACTTAAATAAGAATCAGAGCAATAAAACTTGCTAATACTCCATGCATTATTCTAGTAATAAAGTATGGAAAATAAGGTATTTTCCAATCTGATAGTATTCCATAAGTTTGAATATGGACACTAAATCCACCAAAGGAAAGAAGAAATGCTTGTAAGCAATTAATTATTTTTGGTGAGAATGCTAAAGAATTGGTATAGGCAAGTCCTTGTGATAGTTCTAATAGAAAACGACTAATAGGAACATTAATAACAGCACTTACCATAAAGAAGAAAACAATAACACCTAATATAAATAGAGAGCTTTGGATTGCATTCCTGATAGAATCTGAGAATATCTCAAAAAAAGCTCTCTCTTTTTTCTTTGAAGCTACCTTATTATGACTGTTATAGTTAGTGAAAGGTCTTAGAACTAATCCAATAATAACATTAGAGAAATAATGCGCAAATAAAACAGCTCTTGGATGGGATGGAACCATAGAAAATATAAAGATGGGATTTGAAAAGTGGGAGAATAATAAAGTGTGAAAAGCTTCTTCTTTACTAATTAAGTTTTCTTCATATAAATTTTTCGCGTTAGTGGCACTATTAGGAAAACCTGAAATGATGCTCATAAAAAATAGGTAGCTTGCACTTTCTGAAATATGAAATAATTTTTTAAAAATAGGACCTAAGTACTTTTTTACGACATCAAAAAAGCCATAGTGAATAAAAAATGGAGATAATACCATAAAGGGAAACAAACTTGGAAATATATTATTTTGAAAAAGAAGAATGGCTTTTCTAATTTCAGAAGTTACGTTTGCTTGACATAATAAAACTCCCATAATAGCAAGCATTAATATAAGATTATAGATTTTTTCTTTCATAGTAAATTTTATTTGTTGAGTGAAAAATCTTGACTAATTTTTAAAAAAATTATATGCTTTTTATAGTAGTGAGAGAATAATTATAAAAATAATAAAAAATAATTTGACAAAAGTAAAAAAAAATGTTAGTATAATCCACGACTTATTTGAGAAGGGGGAATATCCATGAATATGAATTTAGGACTTACTGATACATTAAATAGAGTATTAGGGTCAAAAGGAATTGCAAAAAAAGGATTTGTTTTATTAAATACTACTAAGAAGAAAATTGTAGCTGCAAGTTTAGCATTTACATTAGCTGTAGGTGGAGGAACAGTTGCTTATAATCATTTTAATGGTGGATCTGCTGCTGACGTACCAGCACCACAGAATCCAGTGGTTACAAATGATTCAGAGACTCCAACAGATACTCCTGTTGCAACGGATCAATTTGGAATTTTAGCTGATGGTTTAGAAATTGATGGCTTAGGCATGAAAAATGATATGTTAACAATTGAAGAACAAGCTAAGAAAATAGCAGAGGAAATGGGTGCAACTTATGATGGACCTTCATATGATGTAACTGATAAAGATGGTAATCCACAAAGTTGGGTTAGTGAGGACGATTATAATAAAGCAGTTGATGCTGGTTTACAAGATGCTCCTGTTGGTACTGAAGTTACTACTTATGATCAAGACGTATTTGTTGCTGATGATGGTACTCCATTTGAAACAGAAGCTGATAAAGATGCATGGAATGCTTATTTAAAACAACAAAATGACGGTAAAACTGGTACAGTTATAGAAACTGAAGGTAATGTTTATGTAGCTGAAGATGGTACTGTATGGGCTTCAAAAGAAGATGCAGATGCCTATAACAATTCACAAAATGGTACAGTAACTACTGTTACTGATGGAGATGTAGTAGAAGCTGGTGAAGGATATAGAGATCCAGAAGGTAATTATTGGACTAGCGAAGCAGAATATCAAGCTTATATTTCAGGTGTTAACAATATTAATGGCGGAAATAGTGTAGTTGGCGGAAGCGATGTAACTTATGAAGATGATAACTTATATCGTGCACCAGACGGATCAGTATGGGCAAGCGAAGCAGAATACCAAGCATATATTTCAAATATCAACAATGTAGTTGGTGGAGATAATGTAGTTGGTGGAAATGATGTAACTTATGATGATAATTTCTACCATGCACCAGATGGATCAGTATGGGCAAGTGAAGCAGAGTATCAGGACTATATAAAGAGTCAAAGTTCTATGTCAGGTACTTTTGTACAAAATACTTCAACAGGAACACAAACCCAAGAACCACCAATAGAAGCAACAGATGATTTCTATCACGCACCAGATGGATCAGTATGGGCAAGTGAAGAAGAATACCAAGCATTTGTAAATAGTCAACAATCTGAATCTGCAACTTATACTCAAACTTCTGCTGCAGAAACACCAGCACAAGAGCCACCAATAGAAGCAACAGATGATTTCTATTATGCACCAGATGGATCAGTATGGGCAAGCGAAGCAGATTATCAAGCTTTTGCAAATAGTGCTGTAGAAGAATCTCAAGAAGTAGTGGAGAGTTCTGAAGAAGAAAAGAAAAATGATATTGTTTTAGATGAATATGGCGGATACATTGATCCAGAAACTGGTTTCTATTGTGTAGATGGCGAATATTATGCTACGAAAGCAGATTATATTGCTTATAGACAAATGGAAAATGGTAATGATAACGAAAAAACAATGTAATAAAAGTAAGAAAAAAGGGGTAAAGATTGAGAATTTCTCAATCTTTTTTTATTTTTTTAAAATTTTGTTGTTACTAAGTTTAAAATGTGATATGATAAATATAGAAAAAATAGGAGGGTAGTTTATGAATCAATTGAAATATGCTAATTTTCGTTTGTTACTGGATTCTAAAGCTAACAGTGTTGGGGTTTCAAAAACAGATTGTGTGAGACATGTGCTTTCAGGTATGTATAAACTGACTCTACTTAGTAAAGAAGGTTTTGTAGGTCTAAAAAAGTTGCAAGAAAGACAAGCACAAGATTTAGAAATTGATACTCGTAAAGCTGTGAATAAAGCACTTCAAGATAATCCTATTGTTAATCCGAGGGATGAAGAATATATACAAGAAGTGAGATCTTTTGTTAGAGGCGAGATTAGAGGAAGGTTTCATCGTTAGGGGGAAATGAAATGAGCAGAAGTAGAAAAATATCCCTTTCCATTGTGGCAATAGGCTTGCTATTAGTTATTGGAAAGAACTTTGGAAATGGAAGTTTAGGTACAAGTGTAGTAAATGTAGGAAATAGAGATTATTATCAAGATGAAGATGGGGCTTTATGGGAAAGTAAGAAGAGCTATGAAAATTATGATGATACTTCTTACTTTGTAGCACCAGATGGAAGCTATTGGGTAAATGAATATCGTTATTTACAATCAAAGAGATAGTTTTCTCTCTTTTTTTATGATAGAAAGATGGTAAAATATGAAAAAATTCATAAATTTTGTAAGAGATAATTGTTTATTTCTTATCATATATGTTGTTGTATTCTCCTTATTAATGGTTAAATTTCCATATTATATAGATGCACCAGGAGGTCTTATTAATGTTGACAATAGAATTGAAATAGAAGGAGGTTATCTTTCTTCAGGCAGTCTTAATTTAGCTTATGTGACAGAATATGAGGCGACTTTACCTATGCTTTTTATATCTCTATTTAAAGATGATTGGGATGTTTATCCAAAGAAGAGTAATGAAGTATCTGATTCTTATGAAGATTTACTTGCTAGAGATAGATTATGGATGAAAGCTTCCTATGCGAATGCAACTATTTTGGCTTACGAAAAGGCTGGTAAGGAAATTGAAATTACAGATAGAGAGCTTTTTGTTTTATATATTTATAAAGAAGCAAATACTGATTTGAAGGTAGGAGATGAATTGCTATCAGTAGAAGGAAAAGAAATACATGATAGAAAAGACTTGGCTTTAGCGATTTCTTCTAAAAAAGCTGGAGAATCTATTTCATTAAAGGTTCTTCATAATGGAAAAGAATTTGATAGAACGGCAGAAGTTCTTGAAATAGATGGTACTAAGATTATTGGTATAGTTCCTTCTGAGATTAGGGAGTATAAAGCTAACCCTAGTATTAAAATATCTTATGGAGATTCAGAATCTGGTCCAAGTGGAGGATTGATGGTTACTTTAGCAATTTATAATGCTTTGGTAGAAGAAGATATTACAGGAGGGCTTACTATTGTAGGTACTGGAACTATTGAATCTGATGGTACTGTTGGTGAAATCGGAGGAGTAGAATATAAATTAAAGGGCGCAGTTGCTAAGAAAGCTGATTTATTTTTCGTGCCAGCTGGTATTAATTATGAGGAAGCTATAAGGTTAAAAGAAAAGAAAAAGTATTCTATTACTATTGTACCAGTTTCTACTTTTGATGAAGCTTTAACTTATTTGAAAGAGAATGTATAATAAATATTTGCAAACATTCTCTTTTTATGGTAGAATAGGTTCAATTAAGGAGGCTTGTGGTATGAGAGTAAATAAAGAAGCCGCTTCAAAGATTAGAGGAAGGGCAAAAAAAACATTACGAAATTTCGTGAAAAGTAGTAGAGATACTGCTCTAGTATTACCATCAGTACAAATTTTTTGTTCTGAAAAAATGACACAAGATTATCCCACTTACGCATATGTTCCTTACAATCAATTATGGGGGAATAAGGAAGCTATTCACAAAATATCTATTCGGGTTGCTAATAATGGTTTAGGAATTGTCAATAAAAAAGATGCAAATCCAGAATTATTAAAAGAAATTTATCATTGCTTAGGAGAGGCAAAAGTAGAGAATTCAAAATATGATATTATTACTTTCCGTTTATGGAAAGATAATTCTAATATTCCTACAATTGATAGAACTTCATTTGCTTTCTATAAGAAAAATATATCTTTATTAAGACCTTTTACTTGCATGGATGCTTATTTGCCAGTTACTGTTTTTATGGCACCAGATGGTCAGCAATGGGTTGATGAAAGAAATTATATAGTATATGCGAGTAATCAAAACGCAGTATATCAATGTAGTGATGGTACTCTTGCTAATTCTTATGATAAATTTAAAGATTGGGAATGTGAGTTAGCATATCATCCTCGTAATCCTTTATGTCCAACTTATTCAGACTCTCAAGAAACATTAGAAACTATTGGATATTTAGAGTGTAGTGATGGCACTATTTGGAGAGACTCTACTTTATTAGGGGAATATCTTGAGTGGAAAGAAAATAAAAATTATGGAATGAAAGATGGCCTTTATGTAGGTATGTATGGAACTTGTTCTAGTTTTGAAGATTATGCTAGATTTTATAATGCAGCTTATTATGTAAATGCTGGATTGTCTCGTGGAAGTCAGTTTTGCGGGGCTTATGGGTTCTTATATTCTACTGAGGAAAGTGCTTTTATTTCTATTGATAAATTAAATGGATATCAGAAAGTAAAAAATAAAGAAAATTAATAGAAAAATGGACTTTGGTCCGTTTTTTTGTTACAATGAATGAGGTGGTATGCATGAAAATGAGTGACATTGATTACAACAAAATTACGCCTATGATGCGTCAATATATAGAAATAAAAAAAGCTCATCCAGATATTTTTATTTTTTTTAGATTGGGTGACTTTTATGAGGTGTTTTTTGAAGATGCTGTTACAGTATCTAGGGAGTTAGAACTTACTTTAACAGGTAGAAATGCTGGATTAGATGAGAGAGTTCCTATGTGTGGAGTACCTCACCATGCTGTTCATATTTATATTGAAAAGTTAGTGGATAAAGGATATAAAGTAGGAATCTGTGAACAGTTAGAAGACCCAAAAGAAGCTAAAGGATTAGTGGAAAGAGGATTAACTCAAATCATTAGTAAGGGAACTGTTATGAATAGTGATAGCCTTTCAGAAAAAGACTTTAATTATATTGGGAATATTTTAGATTTTGAACATGCTTATGGTGTTGCTTATACAGATATTACAACTGGTATTTTATATGTTATGTTAGTGCCACATCAATCTACAAAATTGGTAAGTGAAATTGTTTCTTTAGATATTAAAGAAGTAGTTGTCTCATCCAAAGTAGATAGAGGAATCCTTTCCATTTTAGAAAACCAATTTAAGATTTTAGTGACAATTAATGATGATATAGTAGATATTGAAGATTACAAAAATGTTTATGAAGATATAACAGATGATAGACTCGTTATGGCAATTAAACATTTATTAACCTATATTACAAGTACTCAAATGAAGTCTTTGTCACATATTCAAAGGGCAGTTATAAAAGAAAATAAAAATGTACTAAAGATGGATATGCATACAAAGAGAAATCTAGAATTAACAGAAACTCTGCGTTTAAAGCAAAGAAATTTCTCGCTTATTTGGTTACTTGATAAAACCAAAACAGCAATGGGCTCTAGAATGCTTAAAAGTTATATTGAAAATCCACTTATCAATAAAGATGACATTAATAGAAGGTATGATGTAGTAGAAAAATTATTAGAAGAATTTTTGTTAAAAGAAGATCTTAAAAATTTACTTTATGAAGTTTATGACTTGGAGAGATTGAGTGGTAGAATAGCATTTGGTAATGCGAATGCTCGGGATTTGATTCAATTAAAAAGTAGTTTAAAAGTATTACCAGATATTGCTAATATTTTGTCTGCTCTTTCTTATTCTACTTTTAGTCCATTAACAGACTTATATGAGTTATTAGAAAAAAGCATTTATGAGAATCCTCCTATTGGTATTAAAGAAGGCTCTATTATTAAAGAGGGATTTTCAGAAGAATTAGATGAGCTGAAAGATTTACGAAAAGGCGGTAAAGATTTTGTTGCTCGTTTTGAAGCTGAGGAAAGAGAAAAGACTGGAATTAAGACTTTAAAGGTTGGATATAATAAGGTATTTGGATATTATATAGAAGTATCTAAAGGAAGTATTAATTTAGTAAAAGAAGAATATGGGTATGAGAGAAAACAAACTTTAAGTAATTGTGAACGTTATATTAGCCCAATTTTAAAAGAGAAGGAAGCTTTAATATTAAATGCAGAAGAACGCATTATAGAGTTAGAGTATCAATTATTTATAAGTATTCGTGATAAAATTAAAGAATATATTCCTAGAATACAGGAAATTTCTAAAATTATTAGCGAGATAGATGTATTGCAATCTTTTGCAACAGTGGCAGAAGAGAATAATTATATTCGCCCGATTTTAACAGATAAGAGAGAAGTAAAACTAATCGAGAATAGACATGCTGTAGTTGAGAAAGTTCTTGCAAGTGAGTATGTAGCAAATGATATCATAATGGATGAAAATACTGATATTTTATTAATTACAGGACCAAATATGGCTGGAAAAAGTACTTATATGAGACAATTTGCAGTTACTGTGATTATGGCTCAAATAGGTTGTTTTGTTCCAGCGAAAGAGGCAATCTTACCGGTTTTTGATGCAATTTATACGAGAATTGGAGCAAGTGATGATTTAGTAAGTGGTGAATCTACTTTTATGGTAGAGATGAAAGAAGCAAATGATGCTGTTTCTAATGCTACAGAAAACAGTTTAGTTTTATTCGATGAATTAGGTAGAGGAACTGCCACTTTTGATGGAATGGCTTTAGCGCAAGCAATTATTGAGTATATTCACGATCAAATCCATTCTAAAACAATTTTTTCTACGCATTACCATGAATTAACGGATTTAGAAAAAACATTAAAGAATTTAAAAAATATTCATGTAAGTGCTTATGAAGAAAATGGGAATATCACTTTTTTACATAAGATTAAGGAAGGTAGCGTAGATAAGAGTTATGGTATTCATGTTGCTCGCCTTGCATCTTTGCCTGATTCTTTAATAGACCGTGCTACTAATATTTTATCTATCTATGAAAATAAAGAAAGAAATAGAGATATTAAAGTACAGGAGGCACTTCCACTAGATGATTTAGTTTCTAAAAAAGATGAGCTTAGAGATAAATTAAAGGAATTAGATCCTTTGCAAATAACACCAATGCAAGCGCTATCAACTTTGGTAGAGTTAAAAGAATTAAGCAAGAAGGAGAATTAAAAATTCTTCTTTTTTATTGACTTTCTTGACATCTTTTTTTATAATGAATATGGTGAGAATATGAAAAATAGAGGGTTTACATTAGTAGAATTATTAGCTGTTATTACTTTGATGGCTTTATTAGCATTAGCGGCTTTTGAATTATTAGATTCTGTCAATAAAGGAAATAAAGAGAAAGCTGAAAATGTACAGATAAGCAATATTTTAACATCTGCTATTTCCTATATTTCAACTAGCGAAATAAAGCTACCAGATGTAGCAGATGCTTATGCTGATAAAAGGGGCATTTCTAATTGTGCGGGCAAATCAAATGGGGAGCTTAACCAAGCTAGTTATAATGACCTAGAAGATGAAAAAAAAGTTGTTCAAAATATGCAAAAAGAAGGATATACAAAGATATGTAGTACAAGAGTAAGTCTTAAGTATTTAAGCAAAGTTGGAATTGTTGAATCTAGAATTAAGAATCCTATTACAGGGAAATATTATAGTATGGCTGAATCAGAAATTTTAATTTATTATATTACAAATGCTCGTAAAGCAGAAGAGGAACTACAATTAAATTTAACTTATAGAGATGATACTAAAATGGATAAACCATGGAAATATGATGGCAACTATTTATATTTCTTTGACTTTAAGGAGGAGTAGGTGAATTATGAAAAACAATAGAGGGTTTACATTAGTAGAAATAGTAGCAGTGGTAGTTATTTTAGGATTAATAGGGCTCTTTGTCGGACCTGCTGTAATCAAAGTAATCCGTGGAGCTAGAACGGATGTAAAAGAGGTAAATATAGATACTGTTTTAAATGCTGCTTATGATTTTTCTCAAAAATATATGAAAATTTTACCAGATTCTACACCTGGTGTTGTAAGTGAGGAAGTATGTGCTTACGAATTAATTACTTGTGGCCTATTAAAATCTGAGATAGTAAGTGGTAAAAATCCTCAAATAGAAAACTTTGAAACGGCCACATTTTCTATTACTTATTGTGATCAGGTTCATGACGCTAGTGAGGTAGCAGGCACTTCTTTATCAGCTTGTGTTAGTGATCCTACAGATGGTAAATATTTTGGTCACTATCTTTTTACTTATCATGAAAATGGAAATGTAAGTAATTGTGATAAGGTTAGTTGTAGATATCGTCCTAGTTTAAATACAGATACAACTTCTTAAGTGGTTAAAGAATAGAGGGAGAAGAATCATGAAAAAGTATTTATTAAGTATAGCAATTGTTTTTACATTCTTTTTAGGAATAGAGACCACTTATGCTATAGAGAATCATAAGAATGAAGAAAATAGTGATAATTTATATACTTTAACCTTATCTGGTGAGTATGACTATGATATTATTTATGAAGTATTAACTCTCGTAAATACATATCGAAAAAAAGAGGGTTTGAATACTTTAAAACTTGATAATACTTTAACTGAGATTGCTATGACTAGAGCTCGTGAAACTTCTACATACTGGAGTCACACTAGACCAAATGGTAATAGTTGGAGTACTTTAGTAACCCACTATACAGGCTATGTAGGAGAAAATATTGCTGTAAATTATATCAATCCTAAAGATGTTATGATAGGATGGATGGAGTCGAAAGGTCATCGCGATAATATATTAAACTCCAGATGGAATTCTATTGGAATTGGCTACTATAGAATTGGCAATAATATTCTTTGGGTTCAAATCTTTAGTGATAAAAAAACAGTAGCTACTGTTGAGAAAAAAGGAAACATCAAAGAAATTGATGGAACAGTAGAAATATTAAGCAATTATATTGATTTTCGTGTATTATGGGATAAAGATTCTATTTCTGTAAAAGTGGATGAACAAGTATCTCCTAATGGAGTAGAATTTATCAATAATGGCTATGATAAAATTGTAATACCAACTGCTAAAGAGGATTATATTTGGAAGAGTTCTGATACTAATATTTTTACAGTAGATGAAAATGGGAATATTTACGGTAAAAAAGTAGGAGATGCTATCCTATCCGTTTCTATTGGAAATGTAGAGAAGAGATATCCAGTAAGTGTTAGTGCAGATTTAAAATCTATTTCTCTTCTAGAATCTATTTCTCTATCTATTGGTAATACTAAAGAATTAAGCGTAATTTATTATCCAGAGAATGCAACGCTTCCAGTAAATAGTGAAGTTATATGGACTTCAAGCAATCCAGAGGTCGCAACCGTTAAAGATGGAAAAGTAGTTGCAATTAGTACTGGTACTGCTACTATTATGGCAACTTTAGGTGATAAAAAGGCAAGCACCAAAGTTACTGTGCTTCCTACTGTTTTAGGAGATAGCGATGGAGATAATGTAATAGGAATTAAAGATTTAGTTAATTTTTTCCATGCAACTAGTAGATCTATGACTTCTGTTAATGATTTAATGACTTTAGATATTAATAAAAACGGATATATTGATATCATGGACATCTTTTATATGATGTATAATGGTTATCTAAATAGGTAAGAAACTTCTTAAAAAAGTTTCTTTTTTTCTTATAAAATAACATTTTTTTGGAATTTGTTTGTGTAAAGTTTAAAAATTTGTTATAATACTGTAAGGTGATGAGAATGACAAAATATGATGAGAGCTCTATCAAAATATTAGAAGGATTGGAGGCAGTAAGAAAGCGTCCTGGAATGTACATTGGATCAACCGATAAAAAAGGATTACATCACCTTATTTGGGAGATAGTAGACAACTCTATCGATGAAGTAATCAACGGTTATGGGAATAGAATTCGTATTGTAATTCATAAAGATCACAGTGTTAGTATAGAAGATGAGGGACGTGGTGTTCCTGTTGGAAAGCATGCAAGTGGGAAAGATACTCCAGAAGTAATTTATACGGTACTACATGCAGGTGGAAAGTTTGAATCTAGCGGATATAGTGTATCAGGAGGGCTTCATGGTGTGGGTGCCTCTGTTGTAAACGCCTTATCTAAATGGATGAAAGTAACTATTAAAAGAGATGGTTATGAGCATTTCATCTCTTTCAAAGACGGTGGACAGCTAGATCAAAAATTAACAAAATTAGATAAAACTTCTAAAACTGGTACAAAGGTACAGTTTTTACCAGACAGTGAGATTTTTCAGACGACTTCTTTCTCTTTTTCAACAATTTGTGAAAGAATGCAAGAAAGTGCCTTTTTATTACAGGGGCTTACTATTGAAGTAGTAGACGAAGAAGATCAAAAGCAAGAGATATTTCACTATGATAACGGTTTAAAATCCTTTGTAGAATATATTAATGAGGATAAAGAAGAACTTCATAAGGTTGTGGAATTTAATGGAAATAAAAATAAGATAGATGTTTCTGTAGCATTTCAATATACGACAGGCTATTCAGAAAGCATTATATCGTTTGTTAACAACGTAAAGACAACCGATGGCGGTTCTCATGAAGTAGGATTTAAAACAGCCTTAACTAAAGTATTTAATGATTATGCACGTGCTAATGGGTATTTAAAAGCGAAAGATAAAAACTTAGAAGGCCCAGATACTAGAGAAGGATTAACGGCTATTATTAGTTTAAAAATACCTGAGGCTTTATTACAATTTGAAGGTCAGACAAAGTCTAAGTTAGGAACACCGGCAGCCCGTACTGTAGTGGAAGCTGTTGTCTCTGAAAAATTACAATACTTTTTAGAAGAAAATAAAGAAATTGCGACGAATATAGTAGGAAAGATGCTAAAAAGTAAAGTAGCACGTGAAGCGGCCCGTAAAGCAAGGGATGAAGCTCGTAATGGAAAAGATAAACAGAAAAAGGAAAGAGCTTTAAGTGGAAAACTTACGCCAGCACAGTCTAAAAATCCTAGTATTAATGAATTATTCTTAGTCGAGGGAGATTCTGCTGGAGGGTCTGCTAAAACGGGAAGAGATAGAAAATATCAGGCTATATTACCTTTACGTGGTAAAGTATTAAATACAGAAAAAGCTTCTCTAGATGAAGCTTATAAAAACGAAGAAATCAATACAATGATTCATGCTATTGGAGCAGGTGTTGGAAGTGACTTTGATATAGAAGACAGCAATTATGATAAAGTTATTATTATGACCGATGCTGATGTTGATGGCTCTCATATTCAGATTTTATTACTTACTTTCTTTTATCGTTATATGAAACCATTAATTGAGCATGGACACTTATATATCGCAATGCCCCCATTGTATAAAATAGAATGTGGTAAAGAAGGAGAGTATGCTTGGACAGAGGAAGATCGTAAAAATCTTTTGGAAAAGTATAAAGGAAAACAAACTAAAACGCAAAGATATAAAGGATTAGGAGAAATGGACGCTACTCAGCTATGGGAAACAACCATGGATCCACAAACTAGAAGTTTAATCAAAGTAAGCATCAGTGATGCAGCATTAGCAGAAAAAAGAGTATCTGTCTTAATGGGAGATAAAGTAGCTCCTAGAAAAGATTGGATAGAAGAAAATGTAGAATTCTCTTTGGAAGATGACTACAAAATTAATTAGGAGTGAATTATGAAGAAGAAACAAGAAGAAACAGTATTAGGAAAAATTTATGATTACACTTTAGAAGATATTATGGGAGATCGTTTTGGCCAATATGCGAAAGATATCATCCAAAATAGAGCTATTCCTGATGTAAGAGATGGATTAAAGCCAGTACAAAGACGTATTCTTTATGCTATGTTCCGCGATAAGAACACATATGAGAAAGCTCATAAAAAAAGTGCAACAGCAGTAGGAAATGTAATGGGCCATTACCATCCACATGGAGATTCTTCTATCTATGAAGCTATGGTTCATATGAGCCAGTGGTGGAAGCAGAATGAATGCTATATCGATATGCATGGTAACAATGGTTCTATGGATGGTGATGGACCTGCTGCGATGCGTTATACAGAAGCGCGCCTTTCTAAAATAAGTGGAGAATTATTAAAAGATATTGATAAGAACACTATTGAATGGGCCCCTAACTTTGATGACACATTATATGAACCAATTGTACTACCTGCTAAATATCCAAACCTTTTAGTAAATGGAGCAAAAGGTATTAGTGCAGGGTATGCAACTGAAATCCCCCCTCATAACTTAGGTGAAGTAATTGATGCGACTATTAAGAGAATTGATAGCCCAAATTGTCGTTTAGAAACTATTTTAGATATTGTAAAAGGTCCAGATTTTCCAACTGGTGCTATAGCAGAAGGAAAAAAAGAAATAGAAGAGGCGTTAACTACTGGTCGTGGGAAAGTAGTAATACGTTCTAAATATGAAACAGTAGAAGATAAAAATAAAAAACAAATTATTATTCATGAAATTCCTTTTGAAGTAAATAAAGCAGCTCTTGTAAAAAGAATAGCAGATATTATTTATGATAAAAAAATAGATGGTATTTCAGAAGTACGTGATGAATCTGATAGGGAAGAATCAGTACGTATCGTTATCGATTTAAAGAAAGATGCGAATACAGAAAATATTATTAACTATCTATTTAAAAATACAGAGATGCAGATTAATTATAACTACAATATGGTTGCTATTGTAAATAGAAGACCAATGGTTGTTGGCGTTGTTGAGGCCCTAGATGCTTATATTGCTCATCAACGGGAAGTTATTACAAGAAGAACTGAATTTGATTTAGAACATGCTAAAGCCAGAATGCATATTGTAGAAGGGTTAATAAAAGCTTTAGATATTTTAGATGAGATAATCCATACTATTCGTTCTAGTAAGAATAAGCAAAATGCTATTGATAATTTAGTGAGTATGTACGATTTTTCGGATAAGCAAGCAGAAGCTATTGTGAATTTACAACTTTATCGTTTGACCAATACAGATGTTGATGTATTAAAAGAAGAATATAATAATTTACTTTTAATTATTCAAGGACTAGAAGCTATTTTAGCGGATGAGAATAAATTAAAGAATGTTATGAAAGAAGAACTTAGAAAGATAAAAAATGAGTATGCTACGCCTAGAAAAACAGAAATAAAAGCGGAAATAACAGAAATTAAAGTAGATACTACTTCTATGATTCCAAAAGAGGATTGTGTAGTGGTAGTTAGTAAAGATGGTTATGTAAAAAGGGTTTCTACTAGAAGCTATCAGGCTAGGACAGAAAATACTGCTTTAAAAGAAGGCGATTATGTTTTAGGTTTATACGAGCTAAATACTTTAGATACTATTTTATTGTTTACAGATTTAGGAAACTATTTGTATATTCCAGTTTATGAACTTCCAGATTTAAAATGGAGAGACTTAGGAAAACATGTAAGCAATATTATTCAAATTAGTTCAGATGAAAATATAATAGCAAGTATCCCAGTATCTAATTTTACGGATAAACAGGCTGTTACTTTTGTATCACGTGATGGTATGATTAAACGTACATTACTTTCTGACTTAAAAGTACAGAGATATACAAAACCACTTGTCTGTATGAAATTAAAATCTGATGATAGAGTAGTAGATGTAAAATTATCATCTGGTAAGAATGTGTTTATTGCTACTCATGGTGGATACGGCCTACGTTATTCTATTAGTGAAGTACCAATTACTGGAGTTAGAAGTAGTGGAGTGAAAGCTATTTCTGTAAAAAATGATTTTGTAGTTAGTTTCTCATTATTTAATAATGAAGAATTTCTTACTATCATTACTAGTAAGAATACTGGAAAACGTGTTCATATGCAAGAGTTTGAATTAGCTAGTCGAGGTAGAAAAGGTTCAAAATTAATTAGGGAAGTAAAAACTAACCCATATTATATTTTAAAAACATTTGTATCAAATGGTAAAGATTTATTAGGTCTTAGATGTCTCAATGATAATTTAGAGGTAAAAATGACAGAACTTCCAATTGCTGATAGGCAGTCTACTGGATCAGTTATTACAAAAGCTGTAGTGGAAGATGTCTACATTATAACGGATTTAGAGCATCAAGAAGAAGAGGTAATAGAAATAAATGAACCAGTTTCTTTAAATACAGTGGATGAACAAATTATGACCATAGATGATTTTCTAGATAATTTTGATATAGGAGAAAAATAGATAGTTCAAAAAACTATCTTTTTTCATATACTATGTTAGGTGGTAATATGTCTAAAGAGTCTTTTAAAGAATTTGTAAGAAAGAATCCAAAATTAGTAACGCATGTAAATAGTGGGGATATGAATTGGCAGAAATTTTATGAGATGTATGACATGTATGGTGAAGAAAATGAAGTATGGACCCCTTATTTGGCAACTCCTAAAAAAAAGGAAGAGAATACACATTCTGATTTTATGGATTATTTTAAAAATATTAATTTAGATTCTGTTCAAGAATCGATTGCTAGTATCCAAAGAGTTTTAGGAGTGCTTGGAGATTTAGCAGTTACTAAAGAGGCTACAGATACAAAACCTGCTTATGAGCCAAAGCCAATCTATAAACATTTTGATGACTAATGAGTTATGAGTTGCAATTAAAAATGAAGGAGAATCCTCTTTATAAAAAGTATTTACGTGAAAATAGCTTATGGTATAAAAAATTAATACGGAACCCTAGTCTATTTAATGAGTTTAAAGAGGAGATGAGAGCTACTTATAAACTTAGACCAAGTGATAAAGTAGATAAGGCTTTAGATGCCTTTAATTTTATTTCAAATTTATTAAGTAGTATGGTATAATGAATTTGGTGAAATTATGAGAGTAATTAGTGGTAAATATAAAGGAAAGAAATTAGATGGTTTTGGAATTCCTGGAACGAGACCAACTATGGACCGTGTGAAGGAATCTTTATTTGGTTCTATTCAAAATGATATAAAAGATAGTGTTGTATTAGATTTATTTGCAGGTACAGGTTCTTTAGGGATAGAAGCTCTTTCTAATGGTGCAAAGAAATGTTTTTTTGTAGATTCTAGTTCATCCATAGAAAGAGTTTTAAAAAAGAACTTAGATGGAATAGAAAATGCGTATCTTTTAGCAATGGATTATCAGTTAGCTTTAGAAAGATTGAAAAGAGATAATATAAAATTTCACTTAGTATTTCTAGACCCACCTTATCATTTGAATTTATTAAACGCTGCTATTAGAAAAATAGCGTCTTTAGATTTATTAGCAAGAGGAGCTCTTATTGTATGTGAATTTGATAGTGAAGTTCCTATAGTAGATGAAAGTAAATTTACTTTAAAAAAATCAAAAAAATATGGTGATAAAAATATCTTTATTTACAAGTTTGAATAATATGTGAAAAAGGAGGCTCTTGGCTTTCTTTTTTTATCGAAATTTGTTATAATGATTAGTAAGGTAACTGAGGTGATAATATGAGTAAAAAAGTTACATATTTTTTATTTCTATTTTTAGTTTTATTATTATCTCCAAGGATAGTAAATGCTAATTACGAAGCTAAGTTTGTAGCAGATGGAACTTGTAGTTTGAAGCCAGGTTCAACGGGAAATTGTTTTTATAGTGATACTACCTTTAAATCGTTAGTTCAAAAGGCTTACTGGTTAGATACTGGAGATGAAGTAACCGTTATTACTAGTAAAAAGCCAGTAGCAGCACCAGAGAAAGGTAATGGTAGTGAATGTAAAACCACTTTTTCCTATGTTCAACTCATTTATAAAAATAATCCTTATTATGGATATGCTTGTACTGATAATATTAAGGTAGCTAATGTATCAGATGAATTAAAAAAAGAATTTCAAGAAGCGGGATTTCCAGAAAGTTATTGGGCTGATTTATCTATTTTAAAAGAGGCTCATCCAAAATGGACTTTCACTGCTATTCCAACAGAATTAGATTTTCAAACAGCTGTCAATAATATGGATGTCGGAAATAAGAGTTTATATCAATCTACAAGTAGTAGTACACAAGGATATTTATCAACTAAACCAGAACATTATAATTGGGATACTGATAAGTTTAAAGTGTATGATGGAAGTTCTTGGTATGCTGCTAGTAATGAAACAATCGCTTATTATATGGATCCAAGAAATTTCTTATCAGACATGTATCTTTTCCAATATGAATCTCTTGTTTATGAAAAAGATGTACAGACATTAGATGCTGTTAAAGCTCTATTAGGAAATGCTTATATTTCAAAATTTGCAGATTACTTCTTTGAAGCTGGTGTAACTTATGAAATTAATCCTGTCTATTTAGCCTCTCTTTCAAAAGTAGAAGTAGGGGGAGGTACTACTGCTCCAGCAGCTGTAAGTGGAAAAGAGATTAGCTGTAGTTTAACAGATGGGGAATATCCTAAATATAAGGGATATTACAATTTCTATAATATTGGTTCTACATCAGGAGTGGGATGTTCTACTTATAGAGGAATCCGTTACGCTGCTTCTCAATCACTAGATACAGATGGGACCCCAAAAGCAGATAACTATGGAAGAAAATGGAATACTGAAAAGAAAGCTGTTTTGGGAGGCGCTGATTTTATTGCCAATAGCTATGTAAAAAGAGGTCAAATTACTAGTTATTTCAAAAAATGGAATGTAGTTTATAATTATTCTAAAAAGAATGGTATCAAAAGCCCACCAGCAAATTATACGCATCAGTATCAACAGAGCGTTTTTGCACCAACTACTGAAGCAGAAAAAACATATCGTTCTTATTATTCGCAAGGTCTTATTGATTCTCCGTTTATCTTTTATATTCCTGTTTATAAAAATATGCCAGCATCTACTAGTATGCCAGCACAGGGCAATCCTAATAATCGCTTAAAGACAATTACGATAGATGATAAAAAAATATCAGGTTATAGTTCTTCTACTTTTAATTATAAAATTACAGTTCCTACAGATACTGATAAAATTAAAGTAAGCGCTACAACGATTAATTCTGCTGCTACTGTTAGTGGTACAGGTACTATTAATTTAAAAGAGGGAGAAAATAAGCTTTCATTAAAAGTAAAAGCGCAAAATGGAGATATTCAAACATATACTTTAGTAGTGACAAGGACGCCAAGCACTGAGCCAATTGTTTATCCTAAGGTAGAGGAAATTGTAAAAGAGACATCCTATTTAACAAATGGTGAGTATTTATATAACTTTTCTTTATCTACTAAAGTGACAACATTTAAAGAACAAATCTTGAAGATTAGTCCAACAGCAGTGGTAACAATAACTGCAAATAAGAAAGAGAAAACATCTGGTAATATTCAAACGGGGGATATTATTACGATTGTAAGTGGTGAAGATAAGTGGACTAAAACAGCGGTTATTTATGGAGATGTTAATGGAGATAGCTCTATTGGCGTATTAGATTTATTAAAAGTACAAAAACATATTTTAGGATCTTCTATGTTGAGTGGTGCGGCAAAAGAAGCTGCAGATGTTAATAAAGATGGCAATATAACAGTTTTAGATTTATTAAAGGTACAAAAACATATTTTAGGAGATTCTGCAATTAGTCAGAAATAATAGGAGGATATTATGAAAAAAATATTAAATATATTGTTGTTATTATGTATGTTTTCATTTTTAAATGTTACTTCCATGGAACCTGTATATGCAGCTTCTGCTAAAATTTCTGTTACGGGTAGTAGAACCGTAGTAGTAGGAAATACTGTGAGAGTAACTTTTACAGTATCCTCTTCAGCCCCTCTTGGAAGTTGGGTATTTGATGTTAAGTACGATTCTAAGAAACTTACTTATGTAAGTTCTACATTAGAGGGAAGTACTAGATCAGTTGGTGTCGCTAATAATGGAAATACGAAGACTAAAACCTATACAATGACCTTCCGTACAAAGAGTACAGGAACAGCTACTATATCTGTTCAAAATGCTGAGATTGTAGCATGGGATACAAGTACTATGAGTGTAAGTAATGGTTCTATCAATATTAATATCATTACACAAAAACAGTTAGAGGATTCTTATTCTTCCAACAATTATTTGAAGTCTCTTTCTGTAGATGGTTATCAATTATCTCCAACTTTTAATAAAAAGACGTTAGAATATTCTTTAGAATTAGAAAATGATGTTCGTTCTATCGTGGTAAATGCTGCTAAGGAAGATTCTAAAGCTACTTTAAAAGGTGGAGGTAGATATTCTTTAAATGAGGGAAGTAATGATATTACATTAACTGTTACTGCTGAAAATGGAAATGCTAAAAATTATGTTATTCATGCTATTGTAAAAGAGTTAAATCCCATTATGGTTACACTAGATGGAAAAGAGTATTCTGTAATAAGGAAGAAAGATGGATTAGAAATTCCTTCTACTTTTGAAGAGACTGTTACAATGGTGAATGGAGAGGAAGTTCCAGCTTTTGA
Organism: uncultured Bacilli bacterium; assembly: GCA_910589375.1. GTDB lineage: Bacteria > Bacillota_I > Bacilli_A > RF39 > UBA660 > UBA5578. The sequence continues at coordinate 390,200 of CAJUTK010000002.1, forward strand.
ATCCGCTATTACAGGGTATCGGTTAATCGCGTTAAAAGATGAAGATGGTAATATAGGTTTTTATATTATGAATGAGGATGGGACTTATACCAAATATGAAGAAATTATGTTTGGAGGAATTATTCTATATCCTAAGACTCCAGCAGAGAAGGATATTCCAAGTGGATATGAAGATAAAAAAGTATCTTTATTAGGTGATAAAGAAATAACTTTATATCAGTCTTCTAAAAATACGTATCCATTAGTATATGGAGTAAATATAGAAACTGGAAAAACAAATTGGTATAGTTATGATGCAGAAGAGGGAACTCTTCAAAAGTTTGATAATACTAGGATAGAAGAACTTAGTACAGAAAAAAATAAATTCTTATTTTTAATTGTTGTTTTAAGTGGTTCTAGTTTAATTATTATGATTTTCTTACTTATTTTATGTGGTAAGGTTAAACGTATGAAACAAAAAGAAGAATCATTATGATTCTTCTTTTTCTGTACATTCAAAATCTTTTAATTCAGTTTCTTTATAGATATCGTAATATAGATGATCATCTTTTACATAAGCAAAGTCACTACTTTCTCGGTAATATTCTAAATATTCCCTAATAATATTTTTATATTGATTACTATCTATTTTTTGAAAATCAAATGTTAGTATTAATTGATTTTCTTTTGCTTCAATTTGTATGTTATTTTGTTTTTGGAAAATATTTGTGATTTCTTTCTGCTCTTCCTCATTATCAAATGTTTGCGTTTTTTCTATCTTAGTAATAATATTATCTTTGGAATTTATTTTCATTTCTATTTTAGATGATGTGCAAGTAAGGCTTTTCTTTTTTATTTCAGTTGTAGGCTCTTCTTCCTTTTTCTTTTCCTTTACAGAGTTCCAATCATATAGTAAAAATATATTTATTCCTATAAAAGCTAAAATAAGTAGTAAATTTAGAATAGAAAAACGTTTCATCCATTTCTTTTTACAGACAATCGAAATACCAAATAAGAATGTAAGACCTAAAAGAAAGCCACTATCTATTAAAAGTAATAGATTTTCATCGTATCCAGAACTGATTACCAAATAGATAAAGTATCCAAAACATAGAATAATGAGAAGCCCAATCCAAGTGATGGGGTTGAAAGAAGTTTTTTTAGTTTCTTCTTCAAACATATTTTCTTTGATATTATCTCCTAAAGCTACTGCTATTTCAGAAGTCATGTTTAGAAAGTGTTGGGTTTTACCAAGTTCACCAACCTGTAATTCTTCTTCCTCTAACGATTTAATACTTTGTGTATTTTCTATTTGATTATTCTCAATCGGTTTGAATGGTTTTTTATCTTTTAAAATTTCTCTTACTTCATTTTCTTCTTGCTTTAATTTATATTTTTCTTGTCTAGAAGTAGAATTAGTTTCTTCTTTTTCAAGATTTTTCTCTTTTTCTAATACTATTTTTTCTTTTTCTTCTTTTTGCGCTCTTTCCCAAGCTTTTCTTTCACTCCTAGACATTAAATCTAAAAAGTCTGAGGTTTTTTCAAATTTATCATTGTTCTTCATATTTCCCACCTACTATTATTATACAAAAAATAATAGTAGAAATAAAGTTGAAATTTTTAAAAGTTTAAAACTGGACATATGTTGACAGAAATATAGTAAAATAAGGAAAGTTGTGCTATAATGTGAAATAGGTGATTTTTTATGAACCAAGAACTTATGATAAAAATATTTGCTTTAATTATGATTCCATGTTTAGTAGTAGCTGCTATTATGCCCTTTATTAAAGGAATAGCTAATCATGTGGGAGCTATGGATATACCAAATGCTAGAAAGGTTCATGCAGTTCCAATTCCAAGATTAGGCGGACTAGCTATTTATATTGGATTTTTATTAGGATATATGATATTTGGGGAACCTACTTCTCTTATGAATTCTATTTTAATTGGTAGTTTTATTATTGTATTGACAGGTGTTGTAGATGATATTAAGCCACTAAAGGCAAGTCATAAGTTTTTAGGTCAACTTTTTGCTACTTTGGTAGTTGTGTTTTATGGAGGCATTTTACTAAAAGAATTGAGTGCTTTTGGACTCTATGTTAACTTTGGAGTATTTGCTTATCCTGTTACCATTTTCTTTATTTTAGGATGTATTAATTGTATTAATTTAATTGACGGATTAGATGGATTAGCTGGAGGAATATCTGCCATATTCTTCTTAACAATCGGAATTATTGCTACTTGTAAAGGACAATTTGAATTAGCGTTTATTTTGTCATTCATTATGTTTGGTAGCTGTTTAGGATTTTTGTTTTATAATTTTAATCCAGCTTCTATTTTTATGGGGGATTCTGGATCTATGTTTTTGGGTTTTATCATTGCAGTAATAGCTTTATTAAAGTATAAAAATGTGATGATGACTTCTATTATCGTTCCTTTACTTTTATTGACGATTCCTATTTCTGATACTATATTTGCAATTATTAGAAGAAAACTAAAAGGGGAAAGTATTTCAAACCCAGACAAGATGCATATTCATCATCAGTTGTTAAAAAGAAATCTTAGTCAAAAGACAACAGTCTTAATTATTTATTTAGCTACTAGTTTATTTGCAGCAGCTTCTATTGTCTATGTATTAAAGGATGCAAAGCTAGGTTATATTCTTTATGGTATCTTATTATTTTGTGTCTTAATATTTGCCTTTAAGACAGATGTTATTTATTCTCATCATAGCGAAGAGCAAGAAGAAATATCTTGCACACCTAAAAAGAAAAATTCTGTTTCAAAAAAGAAAAAATAAATTTATAAATGGGGAGTTTTATATGTTTGTTCGAATAAAAGAAATATTAAAGAAATATCAGGAGATGATTCGCTATCTCATTATTGGAGTACTTACAACGGTTGTATCATTAGTCGTAAAATATGCTTTATTATTTACAGTATTGGATGCAAAAGAACCAATAGAATTGCAGATATCTATTGTAGTTTCTTGGTTTATTGCCGTTATTTTTGCCTATGTAACAAATCGAACTTTTGTTTTTAAAAGTGAAAATAAAAAGATTATAAAAGAAATTCTGTTATTTTTCTCTTCTAGAATTGTTACTTTACTAATGGAATCTGTTATTCTTTGGTTCTTTATTACCTACTTAAAATTGAATACAAATTTTTATGTTATTGTTTGGACACTGTTAGCGCAAGTAATTGTTATTGTAGGAAATTATATATTAAGTAAGTTCTTAGTGTTTACTAACAAAAGTATTACGCTTTCTAATAAAGAAAGATGGTTTTATATTTTCTTTTTTATATTAGTTTTAATATTATGTTATTTTTTTCCTTATACCCATGATGATTGGGATTGGGGGAGTATTACAGGTTTAGAGAGATTACAAAATGGCTTTTCTAATTTTAATGGTAGATGGGTTGGGAATACATTAGGAATGCTACTAACTAGAGTAAGAATTTTAAGAGCCTTTGCCATTTCTTTTACATTATTAGGTTGTATTATTTTAGTAAAAAAAATAATTAATAAAGAAAATAATCAATTACCATACTTTATTATTTTACTTATTCTTTTGATGCCTATTAGAATGTTTGCTCAGAGTTTTGCTTGGACAGTTGGTTTTGCTAATTATGTACCAGTTGTATTGATAGCTTTATTTATAATTTATAAAAATAAAAGTATATTTCAAGAAAAAAGAGAAGGTATATCTAATAAATGGATTGTACCATTTTTACTACTAGGATTTATTGGAACATTATTTATGGAACATTTAACCATATATTTGGTAGTCCTTGGCCTTTTTCTAATCGTTTTAGATTTCTTTAAAAATAAAAAAGTAGTATTAGCAAATATTTTCTATTTTATAGGTACTATTGCCGGTAGTGCTTTGATGTTTTCCAATACAGGATATAGGACACTGTTTGGGGAAGGTGATGGCTATCGTTCCATCGAAAATGGCAATATTTTTTTAAGAGCATTTAAAACTTATTTTGAATCTTTTAAAGACTTTCTTGTACATAATAATTTTGCACTTAATCTAGTAATCATTTTTTTACTATTTGTTCTTGTTTATCAATACTATAAGAAAAATGCTAAAAAAATAGTAGGGAATGATAAAAGGATATTAAACGTTTCCATTATGATTTTAGGGATTTATCTAAGCTACATTATCTATTTGCACATGATAGGGAATATCAATATTTTTATTAGTCAAGATATTAGAAATATAATAGAGGGAGTATTGATTCTCTTCTATACTTTAGCGATTATTCTTATCATAATTATTACGATAAAAGAGAAGACAAAAAAATTTAGAATGTTATTTGAAATAGGAAGTATTGCAGTAATTGCTTTACCGCTTTTGATAGTAACACCAATAGGACCTAGATGTTTTTTTCCAACGTATTTCTTATTTGTAGTACTTGCTTGTGAGCTTTTTGATGTAGTAACGATTAATTGGAAAGGAAGCTTATTACCTTTTATGAGAGTAGCAAGTTTTACTATTATGATGCTACTCCTTACGGTTTATGGATATTCTTTTTTAGTAGAACAAAAAAGAGTTTCTTACATTGAAAAACATAAAGGAGAAGAAATACTAGTATTGCCTAAAATACCAAATGAAAAATATATGCAACACCCTGATCCTAGAAGTGACTGGTTTAGAAAACAGTTTAGGCAGTTTTACAACATAAAGGAAGATGTAACGTTAGAATTTATAGATTATAGGAAGTGGAGAGATAAAAATGAAAAATAAAGAGATTTTTTGGGGGACTTTTCTCCTTATATTTACATTTGTGCTATTCTTTTTAGCAAATAATCATGATAAAAAACAAGTACAAGCGAAAGAACCAGAAGATAGTATTCCTGTTATAGCCGATTCTTCTTATCAGTATTATGATACAGAAAGAATAATCATTATTGGGGATTCTAGAATGTATGCTGCTAGTAAAGTTGTAAAAGATGATGGTATTATTTTCATTGCTAAAAATGGAGCTACTTGCAATTATTTATGGGAAACAGCAGAAAAGAAAGTAGATGAAATATTAGAGGAAAACCCAGATGAACATTTCACTATTTTCATTAATTTAGGTGTAAATGATGTGATTAGAATTGCTCGTGGCATTGAAGATGATGGAAAAAAGATTTGTAATGCTTCACAGTATTCTGAATACTATATAAAGTTAAAGGAAAAGTGGAACGATCATAATTTATTTTTTGAGTCTGTAAATCCATTTGATGAAGAATTCGCTAAAAAGAGAAATAAAAATTATTCTAGTAATGAAACGATTAATCAGTTTAATTTAGACCTTCTATCCAAAATAGAAGAAAAGGGAATTTATTATTGTGATACTTATCAAACTTTAATGGAGGATGGATTTGATACAAAAGATAGCTTACACTTTACAGATAGTACATCTAAAAAAATTATAAAGGATGTAAGAAAGTGTGATTTATATAGAAAAGATCAAAAAAGTTCTTATATCAGTCCTATTATTAGTCAACTTCGTGCTATTCATGTAGACACAATATTAAAACGATTTGGGGGAAAATTACAGGTTTTTAATTATTATATTTAAATAACAGAAGAAGTAAGGAGATGTATATAAAAATGAAGTATTCTATTATAATGCTAGTAAATAACGTCACTAATTTAGAGGAGAGTATTCATAGTATTTTAACACAAAAATATGATTTAAATCTTTTAGAATTATATTTAATAGATATTACAGAAAATGGGTTAGAAAAAAAAGATATATCAAAAATACAAGAGAAAATAATAACAGAACATGTAAGAACAGGAACTGACAAGTTAGTAAGCACTTATAATAAAATATTAAATAGGGTAAAAGGAGACATTATTTCTTTTATAACTTCAAGTAATTATTATGAGAGTAATAAAACTTTTTCTAAAGTAGATAAGTATATCAAAGAGTGTCCTTTGGTTTCTATCAAATCAAAGTATTTTGATAATGATAAAAACACTTTAGTAGATTACAAGATAAACCCACTAGAGACAGCTCTTATAAATTTAGAAGAAACTCCATTTTTATTATCTTTAAACTTTAACTCTTATTTTTTATCGAAGGAATTATTAAAAGAATCTACCTTTATAGGTGATAATTTAGAAAATGCTGAAATGGCATTTTTAATGGAAATTCTTAGAAAACATCCTAAATATTTCTTTGTAAATTCAGCCTCTTTAGTTAGTTATAGTCCATTTGAGACAAATTCTTCTAAGTATTCTCAACAGTATAATAAGTCTTGGTACACAGAATCTATAAAATATTTTATAGATTATGCAGAGAAATTGGACGATATTCCTTCTTTTCTTCAGGAAATTTTCCTATATGTTATTTATATAAGAATTAATTGTAATATATATGATCGTAATAAAGATGTTCTTTCTAAAGAAGAGGTAGAAGATTTTTTTGAAGTGGTTACAAAATTAACTCAATATATTGATAACCAAGTTATAATAGGGCATTCCCATCATGAAAACTTGTTTTTTAGATTGCCTAGATGGATAAGATACTATATCCTAAATAAAAAGTTAGGGAAAAAGGAACAGGTTGATGTAGAGAATCATAAAATTATTATGAAATATACGGACAATCAATTTATTAGCAATGATGATATTTTAAATGAAAATGTTAAAGTATTTGCAATTAATTACGCTAATAATATTTTATCATTTGATTGTAGTACATCATTAAAAGATGCGTTAGAGGAAACAGAATTTAAGATTTGCGCAAGATATAATAATCAAAAAATAGAAACTACAAAAACTTATTTTTATCCCTTACTTAAGGCATTTGGTGTTACATTGGCAGAAAAATATTGTTTTCACTTTGATGTAGATATTTCCGATAGAAATGGTAATATTGAAGTTTATGCTGTTATTAATGGAAAAGAATTTCCATTAGATTTTAGTTATGCAAAAGTGCAAGCTAGATTAAATGACTCTAATAGATCATTTTGGCACTATAAAGATTTTGTTTTATATAATAGAGTAAATAAAATTCTTGTAAGAAAAGCAAAAGTCTTATCATTGCTAAAAAGTGAGATATTATTTGATATTTCAAAATTTATGAATGTTAAGAATAAGGCTAGAGCTTTAAAATTAATAGGGATGAGAATGTGTTATTATATAACAAAACCATTTTATAAAAATAAGCATATATGGTTAGCATGGGATAAACTTTATAAAGCAGGAGATAATGGAGAATATATTTATCAGTATTGTTTAAAGCAACATCGTAATATTTATTATTTCATAAAAAAAGATGCTCCCGATTATAATCGATTAAAGAGTCAAAATAAGAAAAGATGCGTTGTTTTCAACTCACTAAAAGCAAAAATGTTAAGCTTACATTCAGAAGTAATCTTAGATACTCATGCAAACGTTATTTCTTATTGTGGATTTGATGGTATGGCTAGGCATTTTGTGAGTGGATTGTTTAATCCTGAGATTATTTGTATTCAGCATGGTTTAACAATTCAAGACATTGCCCAATATCAAAATAGATTATTTGATAATATTAAGTATTATTGTTGTGCTTCTCAAGTAGAAATTGATAATATCACAAAGCCTATTTATGATTATCGTGAGGATCAACTTTGTTTAACTGGATTAGCAAGATATGATGGTTTAGTATCCAAAGAAGAAAAACTAATTTTAATTACTCCAACATGGCGTAGAAATGTAGTAAATTCTAATATCGCTTATGTTAAGAAAAATCATAATGACAATTTTAAACATAGTGACTATTTTACGATTTATAATAGTTTAATTAATAATAAAGAGTTAATTGCATGTGCTAAAAAATATGGTTATAAGATACTTTATCTATTGCATCCAGCTATGAGTGGACAGTTAGAAGATTTCGATAGAAATGATTTTGTCGATATTGTAGCTGCTACTGGTAATGTTAATTATGAGGATATTTTAACACGATCAGCATTAATGGTTACTGATTATTCTGGAGTACAGTTTGATTTTGCTTATCAAAGAAAGGCACTAGTTTATTATCATCCTGATTCTTTACCACCACACTATGATACAGGTGCTCTTAATTATGAGACAATGGGATTTGGCCCTATTTGCAAGAATGAAAAACAAATAGTGGAAGAATTATGCAAGAATATGAAAAACGGTTGCAAAATTGATCCAGTATATAAGAAGAGAGCAGACGATTTCTTTGCATATGATGATTATAACAATTGTGAGAGAATTGTAGAAGCAGTAGATCAGTATATAGAAAAAAATAGAATATAAAAAGGCTCATGTAGCCTTTTTTTGATGAAATAAATCTTTAGTTATATAAGGTTTTCTTTAAAAATAAGCCTAAACCCTTTCTTTAAGCTTTTATTTATGATATGATTGATATAGGAAAAATAAACAGCAGATATAATTGCTACAATGCAAAGGAAATACAGTGGGTGAAAGAATGAATGAAATAATAATTACAAAGATAGAGTGGGAAAGAATTTTCCTTCGTATCTATATTAACTTTTCTAATGGTAAACAATTTGGCCTTTTTAATGATAAAAAAAATAGATTTATCCCTATAGTCCCTGTTACAGAAACTTGTTTTGAAATCAATACAACATGTGTTTTTGATAGAAAGTTTTTAGACAATGGGGATTGGAAATTCGGATATTTTAAAGATGAAGTATTTATTCCGTCTTTGGTAAGTGAGGAGGTAGCTTATCAGTATGATACATTATCTAGAATTTTCAGATATGGAAAAGGAAGACAGTACGCTTATACAGTAGATTTTGATGTTATTCCTAATGAGGAAGACAGTAAGTTATATTTTGTACTTAGAAGTTATTTTGTAAAAGCAAATACTAGTTGGAAAAAAAGAAAATATATAGAGGAAGGTATTTATACTCATTCCTTAATAAAGAAGTGTATTTTTGGACTTAAGTGCATCGTTATCAATTTAATTTATAGATTCTTTTGTTTGTTTAGTAGAAAAAAAGGGAAAAATATTCTTTTGATGTCTGAGACAAAACCATTTATAAATGGAAATCTTTTGGCATTAGATAACAAGTTGAAAGAGAGCAAATTAAATGAGTATCATATTACTTACTCTTTTAGAAAGACAATTGGTAATAATCAGTCAATACTAAATTGGATAAAGGTTTTAGCAAAACTTTCCAAACAAGATTATGTTTTTATTGATGATTTTGCACCTATATTTAACTATTTAAATCTTAGTAAAAAAACAAAATTAATTCAATTGTGGCATGCAGGAGCAGGATTTAAAGCAGTTGGTTATTGCCGCTTTGGTAAAGATGGATCTCCATTTCCCAATTCTTCAGTACATAAAAAATATGATTTCGGAATTGTAGGCGCTTCAGAACTAGTGAAAGTGTTTGAAGAAGTATGGAGTATTGATAAAGATTCTATTCTTCCTCTTGGTATGGCTAGATTAGATAATTATTTAACTGATGAAAAACGAGAGAAGGTAACTGCTGAGTTATATGAGAAATATCCTGAATTTAAAGGAAAGAAAGTAATTTTATTTGCTCCAACTTATAGAGGGACAGGTCAGAAGAATGCTCATTATGATTATGATAAGCTAGATTTAAAAAGGATATATGATTTTTGTAAAGAAGAATATATATTTGCTTTTAAAATGCATCCTTTTATCGTAGATTTACCACCGATACCAGAAGAATATAAAGATAGGATTTATGATTTAAGTGCTTATCATAATATAAATGACTTATATTATATAACTGAAATAATGATTACAGATTATTCTTCTAGTTATTATGAATTTTCCTTAATGAAGAAGCCAATTCTTTTCTATACTTATGATAGAAGTTTTTATGAGATTAGTAGAGGCGTATATCAGAGTATTAAAGAATCAGCTCCAGGACATGTTTGTGATACTTTTGAAGAATTGATGTCAGCTTTAGAGAATAAAGATTATGAATTAGAAAAAACATTAAAGTATGAGAGAGACAATTTTAATAATATGGATAATAAAGCAAGTGAGAGAATCTTAAATAGAATTTTGAATATAGGAGGTAATAAATAATGGAAAAGAAAATTGCAATTGTATTTGCTGGAGGAAGTGGCACAAGGATGAGAATCCAAGACATGCCAAAACAATTTTTAGAAATCAATGGGAAGCCAATTATTATTTATGCATTAGAAAACTTTCAAAATCATGAGGAAATAGATGAAATTTATATTGCATGTATTGAAAGTTGGATAGAACATTTAGAGTGTATTGTAAAAGAATTTAATATCTCTAAAGTAAAATGTATTATTCCAGGAGGTAATAGTGGTCAAGAGACGATTTATTTAGCGCTTAAAGAAGTAAGAAAAAATAATCCAGAAGATACTATTGTACTATTACACGATGGTGTAAGACCTTATATTACTCCAGAAGTAATTTCTGAGAATATAAAATCTGTTATAGAAAATGGTAATGCTATTTCAACAACAGCAGCAACTGAGACTATTCTTTTAAGTAAGGACGGAGTTAATGTAGATGGTGTTCCTATTCGTAAAGAAATGTTTATAGGTCAAGCGCCACAATCTTTTAGAGTGGGTGATATCTTAAGTGCACATGAAGAAATTCGTAAAACGAATCCTACTTATGAAAATGTATCAGATTCTTGTACTCTTTATAATATGCTAGGAAGAAAGGTTTTTATGGTAAATGGTAATAAGGGAAACTTGAAAGTTACTGACCCAATTGATTATCACATTCTTTGTGGCATTATAGAATACTTAGAAAGTGAAAATAAGGATATGGTTCCTAAAGATGCTTATGCAAGAAGGAGAACAAAGAAAGATTATGAATAGTATATTAGAAAAAGAAATATCAGAGTTAGTAAAAAATACCAGTTATGCAGAATGCTTGCAAAATAAGACTGTTTTAATTACGGGTGCTAATGGGCTATTAGCGAGATATTTATCTTATTATTTACTCATGTGTAATAAAATGAAGGATAGTAATATTCATGTTATATTACTTGCAAGAAGTAAAGAGAAAACAATCAATAATTTTTCTTATTTTAAGAGTGATAAAAATCTATCTTACTTATTTCAAGACGTATGCGAAAAGATAAATTATGATGGTAAAATTGACTATATTTTTCATGCAGCAAGTAATGCTAGTGCCCATGCTATTAGAAATAATCCTGTTGATATTATTAAGTCTAATTTAATTGGTACTTTTAATGTTTTAGAATTAGCACATGAGGCAAATGTAACGAAAGTAGTTTTTCCATCTACTAGAGAAATATATGGGAAAATTACAGGTCTAGATGTTATTCATGAAGAGGATATGGGAATTTTGGACCCTATGGATGAGAGAAATTGTTATCCAGAGAGTAAGAGAATGGCCGAAGCTATTTTTAAAAGTTATAGCAAACAATTTCAAATTCCATTTAATATTTTAAGAATTGCTCATACATATGGACCTTGTATGCCTCTTGCAAACGATGGCCGAGTAATGTCAGATTTAATTAATTTTGCTATTAATGAGGAAGATATTATATTGAATAGCGATGGTACTGCTTTGAGATCTTTTTGTTATGTATCAGATGCTATTTTAGGTATTTTAAGTGTCATGTGTAATGGAAAAATAAACGAAGTATACAATTTATCTAATACGAAGGAATCTATCTCTATTAGAGAGTTAGCACAAAAAATTGCTGCTAATGTTCCTTATGACATAAAAGTAGGATTTAAGGAAGCTAGCCCTGAGGTATTAAAAGGCTATACTTCTTACAAAATAGTAAATATGGATAATTCTAAGTTAGAAGCTTTAGGCTGGAATCCAGCTATTACACTTGATGAGGGGCTTAAGAAAACTATTCAATATTTTTTAGAGGAAAAAAATTAGGTAGGAGATATCATGTTGATTTTAATAAAAGTTGGAACTTTCTTTTTAAGTATTATTTACTTTTTTATGAAGTTATTTCCAACAAAGAGACAAATTTTAATTGTTAGTAGGCAGAATAATAAAAAGTCTTTAGATATTGAAATTCTAGAAAAAGGAATAAAGGAAGAACTTCCCAATTATAAAGTAATTGTTATGACTAAAATGATTGAGAATAAAATAGCTTATGCTTTTTATCTATTAAAGTTAATGTATTATATTGCTAGATCGAAAGTAGTAATCTTAGATTCTTATTGTTTACCTATTTCTCTTTTAAAACATAAAAAAAGCTTGAAGGTAATTCAAATGTGGCATGCGATAGGCCTCATGAAAAAGGCTGGTTATGCTTCTATTGATAAAGAGGAAGGTAGAAGCCTAAAAGTATCTCAAGCCTTCAAAATGCATCATAATTATGATTATGCTTTCGCAAGTAGTAAAGATTGTGTGAAGGCGATGTGTGAAGTATTTCATATTACAGAAGATAAAATAACTGTCAAGTTACTTCCAAGAGTTGATTTACTTCGAAATGAAGAATATCAAATAGAAGAAAGAAAGAAAATATTTGAAAAATATCCAACACTAAAAAATAAAAAAAATATTGTTTATATTCCAACCTTTCGAAAAGAAGAAGCGTTGATGCAAGAAAAAATAGAAGAGTTAGTAAGTTCTATTGATTATAGTAGTTATAATCTTATTATTAAGTTACATCCTAATTCTAAGATTACAGTAGATAATACTTCTGTTTTTAATTGTAAAGAGTTTACTAGCATGGAAATGCTTTCAGTTGCAGATTATGTAATAAGTGATTATTCTTCTATTATTTATGAAGCTGTTATTTTAAAGAAGCCTTTGTATTTATATGCATTTGATTTAGATGAGTATGAGGCTAAAAGGGGACTATTTATTGATTATAAGAAAGAAATACCAGGTATTATTACGAAGGATGCTTCTTTCTTATTTCAAGAGATAGTAGAAAATCATTATGATTATTCTAAACAAGAAATATTTTGTAGAAAGTATTTGGATTTATCTAAAAAGAGTATTACTTTAGATATTATTGATCTAATTAAAGAAAACCTTTAAATAGGCCAATATGGGGGAGATGGTTTTATGAAAAAATCAAAACATAACGGAATAATAAGCCTTTGGAAATTTTTGTTTTCTGTTATGATTGTTATATTACACTGTGATTCTTTAGCAGGGAATAATGAGAAAACTCTTTTTATTGGAGGGGCAATTGCCGTTGAGTTTTTCTTTATTACATCTGGTTATTTAATGGCTGTATCAGCTTTTAAAAGTGGTAGAAAAAAAGATGTTGCTTCTGATACTTGGAGCTTTATAGGAAAGAAGTTCAAGGCATTATTTCCTTATGTTCTTATTGCCTTTCTTTCTATTTCTATTGTTAATATTATTTTTAAATCTAATAATATCTATAATTGGATAACATCTATTTGGGATTTATTTCTCCTTAGAATGACAGGAATTAAGACAGCTAGAATTAATAAAGTAGCTTGGTATTTATCTGCAATGCTATTAAGTATGCTGATAATTTATCCATTACTTAGAAAATATAAAAAGAATTATTCAACTTTAATAGCACCTATTATTGTTATTTTTCTAGCTGGGTATATGTCTCATCAATATGGGGATTTACGTGAACCAATGCAGTGGGTTGGATTTTGTTATAAAGGACTATTAAGAGCTTTTTTAGAACTAAATATTGGTGTCATATTGTACGAAGTTGTTTCTTACTTTAAGAAGATTAAACTCACAAATTTGGGTAACAATTTGATTACTTTATTAGAAATTTTCTGTTTTACAATTGTTTTTATAATAGCTCAATTTTTGGAAAAGGGAAATAAATTAGATTATATTATATTAGTCATTTTAACGGTAGGAATTGGAATTGCGTTTTCTGAGAAATCAAAACTCTATTCCTTTTGCTGTAACAAATTTTTCTATTATTTAGAAAGATTAAGTGTTCCTATTTTTCTTAACCAAATGGTAGTCATTTATTTTATGGAATATTCTTCTTGGTTTTCTAATTGGAATTACTATGGAAAAGTGGTATTTTGTTTAGGAGCTTTATTTCTATTTTCAGCTTTAACGTTAAAAGTAGTAGAACTATGGCAGAAAAATGAGGAGAGTGTATTTTCTTTTATAAAAAATAAATTAATTATAAGCAAATAATATCATCAGGAGGTAGTACATGAAAATAGACAAGCATAATGGAATCATCAGTATATGGAAATTTCTATTTTCTCTAATGGTTGTTATATTACACTGTGACTTTTTGGCACCTAGTAAAAATCAGATTATTCTAAGAGGTGGATCTATTGCTGTTGAATTTTTCTTTATCACATCTGGTTATTTAATGGCTGTATCAGCTTTTAAAAGGAGTAATAAGAAAAATATTATTTCTGATACATGGAGTTTTATATGGAAAAAGGTTAAAACTTTATTTCCTTACGTTCTTATTGCCTTTATATCGGTAACAATCGTAACAATTGTTTTTACATCGCATAATATTTATGATTGGTTACTTTCTATATGGAATTTAATATTTTTAGAAATGACAGGCATTAAATCAACTCCAATAAATCCTCTTACATGGTATTTATCTGCAATGCTATTAAGTATGCTGATAATTTATCCATTACTTAGAAAATATAAAAAGAATTATTCAACTTTAATAGCGCCTATTATTGTTATTTTTCTAGCTGGATATATGTCCCATCAATATGGACATTTAAGAACACCAGTAAAGTGGATAGGATTTTGTTATAAAGGTCTATTAAGAGCTTTTCTAGAATTAAATATTGGTGTTATTGTATATGAAATGACGATGAGATTTAAAAAATTAGATTTTACGAAATTTGGAAGAGTTTTCATTACAATATTAGAAGTATCTTGTTTTTCTATCATTTTCATAATTGCGCAGTTCTTAGTAAAAGGAACAAGGTTAGATTTTATAATGTTGGTTATTTTTTCTGTGGGAATTATGTTAGCTTTTTCTGAGAAATCTTATTTTTATAATTTTTGTTGTAATAAGTTTTTTTACTATTTAGAAAAATTAAGTTTATCGATATATGTTAATCATTTGGCATTTGTCTATATTTTACAATATGCGGAATGTTTCTCTGTGGTAAGCTATCCTATCAAAGTATTGATTTGCGTTATTTCATCGATTATTTTTTCTATGTTTACGCTAAAGTTAGTGGAACTATGGCAAAAGCAAGAAGGAAAAGTGGTACATTTTTTGAAGGATAAGATAATTGTAAGTAATAAACAACGAAATGAAGCATAAAATAGTACTGAATTTGTCAATTTGACAAGTTCAGTATTTTTTGATAGAATGTTAGTCATTGGTGGCACATTATTCTAGTCAATAATGACCATTGTGAAGACAGAATTAAAAAGCTGTTAAAGAGCACATCTGTGAAACTTTTGGTGTCTGCTTCTTACGCCCAGTTTGGGGTGGATGCTGGAAGGTAGAGTGTTGGGCGTCCGTAATGGCATACGCAAACGACCCAACATTCATGGAGACCTTATTTTGTGTTTTACCTATACGCGAAAGCTGATGGATAATATACAGATAAGGCTTGAACCTACTTCGTGGCGAAAGTTATGGGTAGTGTAGCTTGTCTTGCGTGAGATATGGGGATAGTTGTTCAACTTAACTAATTTATAGCTAGAACTAGTTGAGTATCGCTACTTGAAACATATGTTGCAAAAAAGAACTAACAATGGACAGTTGGTGAGGAAAACTCCTAGAGTGTTGTGTAATATAGGATTGCAGTGCGTACTAAGTGGTAATCAAGCCATACAGACGGTGACGTCGTATTAGTTTTCTTAAAGGGGAACCGCAACCATGGTAACGTGATGTGAAAACTAGAGAAATTCTGCTTGACCTATGACGTAAAGTTAACTATATTAATAGCCATTCAGAAGTAATTAAAAGGGAATTTTTCCCTTTTTTTCGTCTTAAGAATTCCTTAACCCAGTTGTAAGGTTAAGGAAAACGTGCTATACTAAGTCTAAATAGAGGTATTTATGAAACAGTGGAAAAAAATAATTTTTTATTCTCTTTTTTTATCTATTCTTTTTTTGTGGATTGGTACAAAATCATCTCCTCTTTATCCTATGAATGACTGGGTAGATGCGAACGCCTTTTTTACAATGGGGAAAGGGCTTATGAATGGTCTCGTTCCTTTTAAAGATTTATTTGAACAAAAAGGACCAATCCTGTATTTGATTTATGGAATAGGTTATCTATTCTCACATAAAACCTTTTTAGGAATATTCCTAATTGAAGTTGTTTCTTTTACTATTGTTCTTTATTATTTTTATAAAATATTACGACTATATGGTAGGGAAAAACAATTTTATCCTTCTGCTCCTTTTTTATTAGCAATTATTTTAACAATGCCTTCTTTTACTCATGGTGGTAGTTGTGAAGAAATATTATTGCCGTGCTTTTTTATTAGTTTTTATCATTTTTTGTATTTAATAAAAGACAAAAGGTATTTAGAGGAAGGTTTAAACTTATATTTTTGTGAAGGTATTATTGTTGGGATTGTTCTTTGGACGAAATTTATTTTATTAGGATTTTGGATAGGATGGGTATTATTTTTAGGAATTTTGTTATTATCTGGAAAACAATATAAGAAAATTATTCTAATTATTCTTTCTTATTTAGCGGGTATATTAGTAGTTACTTTTCCAATTATTTTCTATTTTCTCTGCACAGGAGCTTTAAAAGATTTGTGGGACACTTATTTTTATTTAAATATTGTTTTATATCCTTCCTTAGAAGCTTCTGTACCTTTTGGGGATAGAATTCTTATATTGTGGAAATTATTAAAGGAAAATATGAATAAAAATTCTATTTTTATGTTTACTTTAATAATAGGAATCGTTACTTTATTAAGAGATAAAGTAGTTGTCAAAAAATGGTTTAAAATAGGAATTTTTATTTTACTTATTTTTACTTTTTTCTTCAATTATATTGGATTAAAAAATCATTTATATTATTTTTTTGTCATGAGTCCTTTTGTCATATTATTTGGAATAACAGTTTCTAATTTTTGTTCTCGTGCTTTTATTCCAATGAAATATTTAACGATTATAGTAATTCCAATCTTATGGTTATTTGTCTATTTATTGAATCCTAATACTTATTTTATAAAAGTAGAGCAAAATACCTTAGCACAGTTTATTTTTTCTGATATAATGAATAAAGAGGAGTCTCCAACACTTTTATATTATGGAAATATTGATGGAGGATTTTACACAGTGGCAGATATTTTGCCAACTGAAAAATATTTTGAAAAAGTAAACATTCGTCATGATGCTTTTCCTGATAATGAGGATTCTCAAAATTTAGCAATTAAAAATAAAAGCACTGATTTTGTTATCGTTCGTATTAAAAAAAGAAGGGATCCTTATCATACAGGAATTCCTTACTTACATGAGAATTATGAGGTCATAAAGGTGGTAGACCAAGTATTTGAAAAAGTAGAATTTAAATATGTTTTATTGAAGAAAAGAGACAGTGAGAAGAGGAGTAGTATATGAAGAAAGATGTAATATCGATAGTTGTTCCTTGTTATAATGAGGAAGAATCCATTCCTTTGTTTTATCAAGAAATGATAAAAATAGTAGAAAAAATGAAAAAACAAGTAACTTTTGAACTAATTTTTGTAAATGATGGATCTAAAGATAAGACTTTAGAAGAATTAAGAAAGTTAGCAAGCACTGATAAAAATGTACATTATGTATCTTTTTCTAGAAACTTTGGGAAAGAAGCTGCGATGTTAGCTGGCCTTGAAGCATCTACAGGTGATTATGTAACCACTATGGATGTTGATTTACAGGATCCCCCTTACTTATTAGAAGAGATGTATAGATTGGTAACAGAAGAAGGTTATGATTGTGTAGCTACTAAGAGCACCTCTCGAAATGGCTATTCCTTTTTTAGAAAGTTCTGTACAAAATGGTATTATCGAATTATTGGCGCTATTTCAAAGACTGAGATGGTAGCAGGTGCTAGAGATTATAGATTAATGACTAGACAAATGGTAGATGCTATTTTATCTATGAAAGAATATAATAGATATTCTAAAGGATTATTTAGCTTTGTAGGTTTTGATACCAAATGGATTGAATTTGAAAATCAAGAAAGAGTTGCTGGTACTACTAAGTGGAGTTTTTGGAAATTATTTTCTTATGCATTAGATGGAATAACTGCTTTTTCTACTGTTCCACTCGTATTGGCAGCGATTATTGGAGTATTATTTTGTTTCATTGCCTTTATTATGATTATTGTTATTATTTTAAAAACATTAATTTGGGGAGATCCAGTAAATGGATGGCCAAGCCTAGCTTGTATCATTTTCTTAGTAGGCGGAGTTCAGCTATTTTGTACTGGAATCATAGGGCAGTATTTATCTAAAACGTATTTAGAAACTAAAAAAAGACCAGTTTATATTGTAAAGGAAACCGAGCAAAGTAAAAGGAAATAGAATTGACAAAAAAACAAAAATTATGTAGAATGAAAATGCTATTATATATAGAAGGGGATTATTTTGAAAACAAAGTCAAATAAACAAGAAAATAAGAAAAATAAAAAATGGGAAAATTATAAATGGACATTAAAATTAATGCTATTAGCTTTTGCTATTTCTATTACATTTTCTTTTATATCTGAAATTGCATTAAAAAATGCTAGTTTGTTAGTAAGTACCATTATTGTTTTAATTTTTATATTAATTGGAGTATTATTCGATATGGTAGGTATGTCTGTAGCAACTGCAGAAGAGGCACCTTTCCATTCTATGAGTGCTAGAAAGATAAAGTCGGCTAAAGTGGCAGTAATGTTAAAGAGAAATGCTGATAAAGTTTCTTCTTTTTGTAATGATGTTATTGGCGATATTTGTGGAATTGTTTCTGGATCAGCAGGTGTTGTAATAGCTAGTAGCATTTCTTCTATGTTTAATATTTCATTACTACTCTGTTCTTTAGTAACAACTGCTGTGATAGCAGCGCTTACTATTGGTGGTAAGGCATTTGAAAAAACGATAGCAATGGAAAAAAGTAATGAAATATTGTATCAGTTCTCAAGGATAATTGGTTTTTTCTATATAGGAAAGTAGGGATATTTTGAAAAAGTTTTTTTATAACATTAGGAAGTATTATAAATATGCGATATATTCTGCAAAAGCGGAGTTAAAAAGTGAAGTAGCAGATTCCTATTTAAATTGGTTATGGTGGATTATTGAACCATTGTGTTTTATGCTTATATATACTTTTGTTTTTGGAGTAGTTTTTGATAATAATGAAAAATATTTTGCATCTTTTGTATTTTTAGGACTAACTGCATGGGATTTCTTCAATCGAATGATTAATGGTAGTGTAAAGCTGATTATTAATAATAGGGATTTGGTGACAAAAGTTTATATTCCTAAATATATTTTATTATTATCAAAATCTTTTACCTACTTATTTAAAATGGGAATATCACTTGGGATTGCTATTGTGTTAATGATTTTTCAGCATGTTCCGTTTACATGGCATATGTTATTATGTATTCCTATCTTTTTAGTTTTATATGTTTTAACATTTGGAGTTGGATTACTTCTTATGCACTTTGGAGTGACTTTAAATGATTTAGCTAATTTTACAAATATAGGTCTTAAGATGGTCTTTTACTTATCTGGAGTTTTCTATAATATCTCTAGTAAATTAAGTAGTAATCCACAACTTGTTTTTCTACTACTTAGAGTAAATCCAATAGCGTTTTGTATGAATGAGTTAAGAAAAGTTTTCTTGAACCAGCAACTCCCTAGTTTTGAAGGCCTAGGAGTATGGCTACTTATTGGAATTATGCTTTGTTCTTTAGGAATTCATGTCATTCATAAAAATGAAAATAGTTATGCGAAGGTGATTTAATGAAAAATAATGTAGAAAATAAAAAGAAAATAGCTATTACTGTTTCAGACCTTCATATCACTTATCGTGGACTTAAAAAGACTTCTATTCGTGCTTCTTGGACTAAACTTAAATCTAGGGTAGAATTATTTCCAGCATTAAAAGGAGTAAGCTTTGAGGTAGAAGAGGGAAAAATACTAGGCATTATAGGTAAGAATGGTTCAGGAAAATCTACTATGTTAAGAGCTATAGCAGGAATCTTTTCTCCAGATAAGGGAATGATTGATTTACATGGAGGGACTGTTTCTTTACTTTCTATCGGTGTTGGTTTTAATAAAAAACTTACTGGTAAAGAAAATATTTACTTATCAGGCATGCTTTTAGGTTTTTCAGAAGAACAGATAAAAGCGAAAGAAAAAGAGATTATACAGTTTGCAGATATTGGTGATTTCATTAATAAGCCAGTAAAAACATATTCTTCTGGAATGCACTCTAAATTAGCGTTCGCAATTACTGCTATTTTAGAAACAGATATCATGCTAATTGATGAGGTATTAAGTGTAGGAGATGCTAGATTCAAAGAAAAGAGCTATAATAAAATGAAAGAACTAATTTCTGATGAACATCGTACTGTTTTAATTGTTTCTCATAACCTAGATACGATTTCATCTCTTTGTGATGAAGTGCTTTGGATCAATGATGGTTGTCTAATGAAACATGGCAGTGTAGAAGAAGTACTCCCAGAATATAAGGAATTTATGGAATTATAAACTACGTATTACGTAGTTTTTCTTTTGTATACTTTACACTAAAATACAGAAAAAGTGTAAACACGTTACTTTTTTGTTTGAAATTTATTCTTTTTTGCTATAATTAAGGTAGATGGTAGCTAATTACTACCAACAACATTTAGAGGTGATAAAATGAGTATAATAATGGATGGAGAAGCATTAAGTTTAAAAATGCAGGATGAGATGAAACAACAATTAAAAAGTTGTATGATAAGACCAAGTGTTGCTGTTATTCAAGTAGGTGATGATCCTGCTAGTAACTCTTATATTAAGAGAAAAGAAAAAGCGTGTAATGCTGTTGGTGTTTATTTTAGACATTACAAATTTGATGCTGATACTCCAGAACTTTCAATAATTAATAAAATAAAGGAATTAAACAATGATGATTATGTAAATGGTATTCTAGTACAGTTACCTTTACCAGAACGTTATAATGAAAAGAGAATTGCTAACTCTATTAGTAATAGTAAGGACGTAGATGGACTTACGGATATTAATACTGGAAGAATGATTAATGGCAGAAAAACACTCGTTCCTTGTACTCCACTTGGCGTAATGAGAATTCTAGAGGAATATGAGATAGAACTTGTAGGAAAACATGTTGTTATTGTAGGAAGAGGAAAATTAGTAGGAAAACCTCTTGCCACTTTGATGTTAGCAGCAGATGCTACAGTGACAGTATGCCATAGTAAAACAACCAATTTAGCTGAGATTACAAAGCAAGCTGATGTATTAGTATGCGCGGTAGGATCTCCTAAAATGATTACGGCAGACATGGTACGTGAAGGTGCTGTAGTAATTGATGTTGGTGTAAACCGTGTCGATGGAAAATTATGTGGTGATGTAGACTTTGACAAAGTATCAAAAAAGGCATCTTATATTACACCAGTTCCAAAAGGGGTAGGCCCAATGACGGTTGCAATGCTATTAGAAAATATAGTTACTTGTTACAATAATAAGCCAGTTGCTAAATAGAAAAAAAGAAAATCAAAATATTATTTTGATTTTTTTTATAAATTTGCGAAAAGGCAAGAAACATGATATTATATAGCGCAAAGAAGGGGGATTTATGAAAAAATTTTTAAATATTATAGTATTTATATTTATGATTTTTTTTAGTATTACACCAGTTTTTGCTTCTAGTAATGTCGATGTCACTGTAAGCGGTGAATATAATTATTCTTATGCTTCTGAAGTTTTAAAACTGGTAAATGAAGAAAGGAAAGAAAGAGGTCTTTCTACTTTAAAAATGGATAGTAAATTAACTGCTTTAGCGATGGAAAGAGCAAAAGAGTTATCTATTTATTACAGTCATACACGTCCAAATGGAGAAGCATGGTATTCTATTATGCAATTGTCAAAGGGAGAGACTTATGGAGAAAATGCAGCAGTTGGACAAATTACACCTGCATCAGCAATGTCTGATTGGATGGATTCAAAAGGGCATAAAGTTAATATAGTTAATAAGAATTATAAATCTATGGGAGTAGGATGTTATAAAAATGGTATTTATACTTATTGGGTACAAATTTTTAGTACAGAAGCGTCTTCAAATGAAAAAATAGAAACAGGTAAACAAATAGAAAAAGAAGGTTCTGTTACTGTATCTTCAAAAAATATTAATTTCATGGTGGCATGGAATAAAAATGTTAATCCTATTACTTTAAAAGTAGGAGAGAGTATTGAACCAATTCAAGTTCAATTAAAAAACGGTGGTTGGACCTATGTTAATACAATTATTTCGAAGAAAGATTTAACTTGGAAAAGCTCTGACCCTAGTGTTTTTACTGTAGATAAGAATGGAAAAGTAACAGCAACTGGGAATGGACTTGCTAATCTAATAGTAACTCTTGGTGGTGTTAAAAAACAGTATCAAGTGAAGGTTGGTTATAGTCCTATTACAAGCGTTTCTATAGCGTCTAAAAATGTTAGTTTAGAAGTTGGAAAGACAACTACTTTAAAAGTCACTATTAATCCATCTACAACAACAGAATCTAAAAAATTAATATGGAAAAGTAGTGATGAGAAAGTAGCGACTGTAGATTCAAACGGAAAAGTAACCGCTAAAAAGAAAGGTACTACTACCATTACAGCAATAACTAGCAATGGTAAAATAGCAACAATGACTGTTACTGTAAAAGAACCAGTAAAAACTTCTTCTTTAAGTACATCAGAGCTTAGTTTAGAAAAAGGAAAAACAGCAACTATAAATGTAGCTAGTGACTCTTCTAAAAATGGAAAAATTACATGGAAAAGTTCAAATGAAAAAATTGTAACAGTAGATTCAAAAGGGAAAATAACAGCTAAAAAGCCAGGTACAGCTATTATTACTGTAAATTCTAGTAACGGTAAAAAGGCTTCTGTTAAAGTAACTGTAACGAAAATAAAAGCAGATAGCATTACTTACCCTAAGATAGGTGATAAAACATATACTGGTAAAAAGATAACACCAAGTATTACTTTAAAGAATGGTAAAGCTACATTGAAACAAGGTAAAGATTATACTGTTCAATATGGAAGTAATAAATCTACTGGAAAAGCTACTATTAAAATAGAATTCAAAGGGGATTATACAGGAACAAAAACTATTACATTTTATATTGTTCCAAAGAAAGTTACTATAAGAACTCCAAAAAGTACTTCAAGGCAATCACTAACAGCATATTATTCTAAAACAACAGGCGCTAGTGGATACCAAATTGCCTATAGATTAAAAGGAACTAAAGAATGGAAGTATGTAACTAGTACAGGATCAAGTAGAAAAATAACAGGACTTTCTAGTAAGAAAACATATGAGATTAAAGTTCGTGCATATAAATTAGTAAGTTCTAAAAAGAGATATGGCGCTTGGTCTAGTGTTAAAAGAATTAAAGTAAAATAAAAAAACCGTTTATCGGTTTTTTATTTGCTCTTCATTTCCCTCTACTTTTAAAGATTCTTGAAATAGGGCTCTTTCATTATTTAATTCTATTTTTAATGGTCCTAATTCTGGATTCATTATCCAAACAGTACTTCCTTGCATAAGCATTATGCCACTATCTTTATTTCTTTCAATTAGTCTATTGGTATTTATGACAATTTCTCCATCAGTTCCACTTGCTCTTGCAGCTAGATTTGCATAAGTATCTCCAAATTTTACTACATAGGGAATCCATAAACTATTTTGTTCTATCTCTTTAATTTGACTTTCTAATACTTGCATTCTTACATAGTGTTCATTACTTGCATTTACTACTACTGGTAGTGTGATTCTATCTCCAGGGTAAATAGTGGTATTAGGTCTTAATCCATTTTGCTCTAATATGGCTGTAGTATATTCTGTGACATTATCATAAATACCAGAATAGGTATCTGCATCATAAAACTCAGAAGCTACTTTTGTGATAGTGTCACCAGGTTCTATACTTTCTGTAGTTGTAGTTAAAATATATCCACTTGGAATAGAAGGCTGTGCTTCAACAGGTTGATTATGAATTCCAAAATTGTATGCTAATACGCCTGCTAAAAGGTGAGAAACAACTAGGGCTCCAGCAATAGCATGACGTTTTCTTATTCTCATTTTCTCAAATTTTTTACAGAATCTGCTAGCATTTACATGTACAGTTCCATTAATAGGAGCTCCTAGGACAAATACAGTTTTTTTTTCACTTACAGAAGCAGAGTTTTCTTTATTATTTATTGTATCATACATCATATTTCTAATCTCCTCTATTATCATTATATAACGATTTCTTAAAAATGTAAAGATTGCTCTACTTTATAAAAAGCATAGATAACAGTGAATAAAATATTGATACTAAGGGCAATTAGTAATCCATACATACCAATAGATAGGGAGGTAAAGATGGCGAGCAAAATCGTTCTAATTAAAAAATTAATAAAAGAAATTCTTAAATTTAGCTTTGCCTTATTCATGGCCTGCAGAGTAGTAAGCAATGGGCTTTCTAAATAATAGAAAAAGAATATTGGGATTAAAAACAGAATATAGGAACTACCTTCTTTTGTTTGGTATAGAAATTGTAATAATTCAGGATGATAAAAATAGCAGATAGTAGAATAAGATAAACCGATTAGAATGGATAGACAAATTGCTTGTTTTAGTTTTCGTTTGACATAGGCATAATCTTTTTTGTGATAATATTTACTAATGATGGGCATAAGTGCTTGAGAGATAGCACCTGTAAAAAAGGATGGAAGCATAAGTAAAGGAAGTACATATCCGTTTATGATTCCATATTCTGTAATAATGTTGTTTTTAGAATATCCTAGTTTTAAAAGAATAGTAGTCAAAATGACAGGTTCTAAGAAGTAAGTAATAGAACCTATTAATCTAGAGAGAGTAGTTGGAATAGAAATTTTGAATATTGCCTTTATTGTATCTTTTTTTAAATAAAAATCTTCTTTTTGTAGATGAAATTTTGGAAAGCAAAAAAGAAAAATAACAATGGAAGAAAATTCACATAGAATGTTTGTCATCATTAAAAAGGTGAGTGCTTGTTCCATTGAACCAAGAAAGAGATTCATAAAAAAGAATATTAATAATAATTTCCATAAATCTTCTAATATATTGCTAAATACATGTGGTAACATTCTTTCTTTGGCAAAGAAGTAGCTTCTAAAAATATTAGAAACGGAAATAAATGGAAGAACAAATAGAATAGAAAGAAGTGGATAGTATAATATTTTTTCATGTAAAAGGGAATTTACAATCCAATTTCCTCCAAATAAAATGACTATTGCTATTAAAAAGTTGACAAGGAAAGAAAGAAAAAGGGATGTTATTAATAAATTCTTATTGTTATATTTATCTGTTGCTATTAAAACGTTTAAAGCAGTAGAAAGACCCATCCCACTAATAGACAAAAAGAGCATAAATGTAGGCATTAGGAGAGAATAAAGTCCCATCCCTAAAGTACCAATTTTTCTTGTAAGCACTATTTTTCCAAGCATTCCTAGTACTTTTGTTAGGAATCCACCTATTAGTAAAAGGATGCTAGATTGTATAAATTTACTTTTTTTCATGTTTCTCCTTTTCAAAAGATACTATTTTAGTATATAATATTGTATGTAAAAGTGTGGGGGAATAGAAATGGAGATTGAATTTCAAAACCTAAAAGAGTTATATAATCGTTTGGAACCTGCGTTAACATGTAAAGTAGCGGACTTAAAAAGAAACGATTATCAAGATACGTCTAAAAAAGATGTTTGGGAATTTCTTGCTAATTGCAAATGGATATCAGCAGAGGATTTATCGTTGCATCAAATGGTAAGTGATATTCTAAACTCTTCAAATGAAGAAATTTATCAATACAAAGTAAACAATAATAGATAGGGTGATAGTATGGCAAAAAAGAAAAAAAGAGAAGTAGCAAAAAAGATTACTTCTGAACATAAAGAAATCAAAAAAGAAATAGAGAAAAAAGAAGAAGCAGTGAAAGAAGTTTCTTCTAAAAAGGTAGAAAGAGAACATCGTGCTAAAAAAGCAAAGAAAAAAAGCTTTGTAAGTGCTTTAATAACTACTATTTTAATTGCAATTATATGTTCTGTTTCTCTATATCCACTATTTAAATCAACAAAGTTTGGATTAGATTTACAAGGTGGATTTGAAATTCTATATAAGGTAGAGAGTATTGATGATAGTAAAGTAACTAGTGATATGATTAATAGTACTTATAAAATTATCAATAGACGTATTGATATTTTAGGTGTAAGTGAACCAGAAATTTCCATTGAAGGAAATAATATCCGTGTTCAATTAGCGGGTGTTACAGATGAAAAAGAAGCAAAAAACACACTTAGTAAAATGGCTAATTTAACTTTCCGAAATGGGAAAGATGAATTGTTAATGGGAGCAGAGGTATTATCTTCTAAGGGAGTTAAAGTAATTCAAGATCCAAGTAATGTTGGAATGTATGCGTTATCTTTAGACATAGCTGATGTAGATACTTTCCATGAAAAAACAGAGACAGTAAGAAAAGCTGGCGATGTCATGGTTATTTGGCTTGATTTTGAAGAAGGTGTAGATTCTTATGAAAAGCAGAAAGAAACTTGCGGTGCTAGTAGTAGTTCTCACTGTTTATCTGCAGCTAGTATCTCAGGAGAGCTTACGGGGAATTCAGTATCATTAACTAGTAGAGATGGTTTCCCATATGAAGAAGCAAGCACATTAGCAGAACTTATTAACAATGGTAGTTTACCAACGAAGTTATCAGAAATTTCTTCTAGAACAGTTAATGCTTCTTTTGGAGAAGATGCACTAGAAAAAACTTTCTTTGCAGGAATAGTTGGCATTACTGCTATTATGATAGTACTTATCCTTGTATATCGTTTTAGTGGTTTTGTTGCTAGTGTCAGCATTGTTGTTTATACTGCTTTAGTTTTCTTATTCTTTAATATGATAGGAGGAAGACTTACACTACCTTCTATTGCCGCAGTAGTAATTGGTATTGGAATGGCAGTAGATGCTTGTGTTATTAGTTTTTCACGTATTAAAGAAGAACTTAGAAATAAACATACTTTAAAGGAGTCTTTTAAAAAGGGAAATAAGAATTCGCTAAGTTCTATATTAGATTCTAATATTACTACTTTTATAGCTTGCATTATTTTATTTATCTTTGGAGAAAGTAGTGTTAAAGGATTTGCTACTATGTTTATCATTAGTATTATTGTAACTTTGTTTGCTATGATATTTATAATGAGATTGTTATTAGGAATGTTTGTTGAAAGTGGTGTTTTTGAAAATAGATATAGAGCCTTTCTAGGAATTAAAAGTCTAGATGAAAAGAGTATTTTTGAAAAAGGCTCTTTTATGAAATGGTGTCCAAGATTCACTCTTTTAGCGCTTGTACTTTTAATAGCTGGAGGAATCTTCTTTAGTCAAAAAGGATTTAATTTAGGAATTGACTTTAAAGGAGGCTCAAGCATTTCTTTAGCTTCTAGTTCAAAACTAGAAAAAGATCAAATTAGAAAAGATATGGAAGAGTTAGGATATTCTATTGATAAAATAGATGTCATTGATGAAAATTCTGTTTATATAACCGTTTCTGATATGTTTGAAGCTAGTGACAATGAAAAGGTAGAAAAGTATTTTAATGAAAAGTACGAAGAGACTACTACCTCAATTGGAGCTGTATCTAATATAGTAAAAAAACAATTGTTAGAAAATGCTATTAAATCATTAATTTATGCTTGCATAGGATTAATTATCTATGTATCTTTAAGATTTACTTTTACTTATGGAATTAGTTCTATTGTAGCTTTAGTGCATGATGTTTTAATGGTAATTATTTGCTTTAGTTTATTTAGATTAGAAGTAACTAGCATTTTTATAGCTGCTATTTTATCTATTGTTGGATATTCTATTAATAATACTATAGTAGCATTTGATAGAGCTAGAGAAAATAAGAAAAAATTATATAACAATAAAATTAAGAAGTTAGAGGAATTGAAAAATCTAGTCGATGTAACTTTAAAAGAAGTTGTCAATCGAAGTTTGCTTACTTCTATGACTACTTTATTGCCAGTAATAGCGCTTATCTTTTTAGGATCACATGAAATTATTAATTTCAATTATGCATTATTAATTGGGTTAATTGCAGGTACTTATTCTTCTTTATTTATAGCTCTTTATGTTTGGTACTTAATGGAGAAAAGAAGAATTGGAAAACCAGAAAAGAAAAAATGGTATGAAGTAGATAACAAAGGAGAAATAGAAGAATTAAAGGTAAAAGGGATTAATTGTTAATTCCTTTTTCTTTATTATTCGAATGAGTTGTGATATAATTTTACTGTAGGTGAATTTATGAAGGAAAAAAAGGGATTTGGAATTACATTTGTATCAATGATAGTATTTATAGCAATTATTATATTGTATAATTTTATTTTATCTAAAAAAAGTTTAGAATTAGCATTAATAGGAATTATAATTACTGGGCTTTTCTTATTGATTAATATTTTTTATATCTTAAAAAATATTAGCTCTTTTAGTAAATCTAAGAGATTAATGAATAAAGAATCAGTTGAAAATATTGATAAAAGCCCATTAGAAATTTATTTAATTTCTACTATTTGGAATCACAAAAAGATGATTATAGGAAAAGAACAAATACTTTCTACTTTACTTTATGAGATTCAGGATCGTAAGGTCCTTTATGAAAATGGTACTTTACAAATGGATTCTAATCTTGTATTAAGTCAATTATCTATCTGTGAGAGGTATTTGATTGAAGTTGTGTTTTTAGACTCGGTTGCTTATCAACAAAGTCAAGAACTAAAAGAAGAAAAAATAAAGAAAATGATAAAAGAGAAAATTAGAATTTCTATTTTAGATGCAGAAGAGAATATCTCTGCTAATTTAGTTAGTAGAAGCCAAGTATCTAGTTTAATAGAGAATTTAAAAGAGCAATATTTTAAGGAGATAGATAGTACTATTTCTGCTCCTTTAACTTTACTTAGTTCTCTATTAGTAGTACTAAATTTAATAGAAACAGCAGTTTCTTTGAATAATCCTACAATGGAAACTTTCTATATTCCACTTGCCTTAACAGTTTTACTAGTAATATCTATTACGAATAAAAATAGAGAAAGAGTTTCCTTAAAAACAGAAAAAAGTAATGAGATATCAAGAGTAATAAATTACTATTCTAATTTGAGACATTCAAAGCGGACAGACAGCAATAAAATATATAGAGTTTGTTTAGGAATCTGTTCAAAAGAGGAAAGAGAAGAAATCAAGAAAACATTTCGTGTAGAATAAGGTGATAAAATGAGAAAAGACAACCCAAAGTTGACTTTTGATGAATTGTATGAAAAACTTTGTACATACATTACTAAGAAAGAGGAAAGAAAATTAATTTCTAGTGCTTATCTTTTTGCTTATGAAAAACATTTTGGTCAAAAACGTTTAACAGGCGAGGAGTATATTGTCCATCCTCTAAATGTTGCTTATATACTATCAGATATTAACGCAGATGCTTCTACTATTTGTGCTGCTATTCTTCATGATACTATTGAAGATTGCGATTGTACTTATGAGGAAGTAGAAAAGAAATTTGGAAAAGAAATAGCAGATTTAGTAAATGGAGTAACCAAAATTAACAAGTTGAAATTTACTTGTGATAATGAGGCAATGATTGCTAATCACAGAAAAATCTTAGTGGGACTTAGTGAAGATGTTCGTATTCTTATCATTAAACTCGCTGATAGGTTGCACAACATGAGAACTCTTTGGATATTATCTGAGAAAAAACAAAAAGATAAAGCTAAGGAAACCTTAGATATTTTAACTCCAATTGCCCATCGTTTGGGTATGAATCAAATTAAGAGTGAATTAGAAGATTTATGTTTGCGATACTATAAACCAGATGTTTATTTTTCTATTGTTGAAAAATTAAATCAAACGAGAAAAGAAAGAGATAGAATTGTAAATGAAATGATGTCTAAAGTCTCTATTCTTCTTGATAAAAATAATATTAAACATGAAATTAAGGGTAGAGCAAAGAGTATTTATAGTATCTATAAAAAACTAGACAAAGGGAAAAGATTTAGCGATATCTATGATCTTTTAGCGCTTCGTGTTTTTGTAAATACAGAACAAGAGTGCTACCAGGTATTGGGTATTATTCACTCTGTTTATAGACCTATCCCAAAACGGTTTAAGGATTACGTTGCTATGCCTAAAACAAACATGTATCAATCATTACATACTACTGTGTTTGGGTTAGAGGGATATTTATTTGAGATTCAAATTCGTACTTATGAAATGGATGAAATAGCAGAGCATGGTATTGCTTCTCATTGGTCTTATAAGGAAAAGGGAAGTAATGTTAAAGCTAGTATGCAAAGTGCAATGGAGCAGAAACTTCAATTCTTTAGGGAAATTATGGAACTAAAGGAAGAAGATGTTAATGATGAAGAATTTGTTAGAACTATTGAGGAGGATGTTTTAAAGAATACCATTTATGTCTTTACTCCCAAAGGGGATGTTATAGAATTACCACAAGGAGCTACTCCTATAGATTTTGCTTATCGCGTTCATAGTGGTGTTGGTGATACTATGGTAGGAGCTTTAGTTAACGGAAATATAGTTCCACTAGATTATGTATTAAATGATGGAGATATCATTAAGATTAACACCAATAAGAATTCATTAGGGCCATCTAGAGAGTGGATTGATATGGCCTATACTTCTCAAGCAAGAAATAAGATTAAAAGTTTCTATAACAGAATAGATAAAGAGGAGTATTTAAAAACAGGAACAGAATTGTTACAGAAGGAAGTAAGAAAAAGAAAAATACCATTTTCCGAGTTTTATAATAATGAAACAATTTCCAAAATATTAGAGGAATTTCATGTCGGAGATATGAATGAACTTCATATTAGTATAGGAAATGGAAAATTAACTTCTATTTCTGTCGTTAATAGTTATACTAACAATTCACGTACAAAAGAAGAAATTATCCTCGATAAAGTGACAAAAGGAGATAATAAAAAAATTACAGTAAAGCATGATATTATTGTAGAGGGTATTGATGAAATTAAGGTCAATATAGCATCTTGTTGTAAGCCAATTCCAAAAGATGAGATAGTAGGTTATATTTCAAAAGGAAACGGAATCAATGTCCATCGTACAAATTGCCCAAATATTAGTGATTTAGAGGAACGTATTATCGATGTTTCATGGAATCCAGAAATTTCTAAAAAGTATTCTACAGATATTTTAATTCGTGCTAGTGAAAATAAAGATTTATTGCTTGCCATTATTTCGAAAACTTCTGGTAGTGATATTAGTATTCAAAGCATTAATACGATACAATCTAGTGGCAATTACATGTTTACTTTAAATGTTCTAGTAAGTAATACAGAATATTTGGAAAAGTTTATGAATGATTTGCGTACTATTAGTAGTATCATTCAAGTAGAAAGGGTTATTCATTAATGAGAGTAGTAGTTCAAAGAAGTCTTCATTCTAAAGTAAATGTTAATGGAGAAGTTGTAGGAGAAATAAAAAGTGGTGTTGTTTTACTAGTAGGCTTTAAAGTAGGGGATACGGAAAAAGAGATAGATTATATGGTGAAGAAAGTGTTGAACTTAAGAATATTTGACGATGAGAATGGTGTTATGAATAAATCATTGTTAGATGTTGGAGGAGATATCTTAAGTATTTCTCAATTTACTTTATATGGTAATGCTAAAAAGGGAAATCGCCCAAGTTATGTAGATGCTATGCCTGGTAGTGATGCTATTAGATTTTATGAGTTGTTTAATGAGAAATTAAGAGATAATGGGGTAAAAGTAGAAAAAGGAGTATTTGGTGCAGATATGAAAGTTGAAATTACGAATGATGGGCCAATTACAATCCTGTTAGAGAGTGAGGAAAATCATGCTTAAAAAAGAGAAGATAGATTATAAATTAGTAAATGTGGCTTTAATAGCCCTCATTGTTTGTCTAATTTATTGGACAGGAAATTTATGGATAGATGCTGTAAATAAATTTATAGCTATTGTAACACCATTTGTAATAGCATTCGCACTTGCTTATGCAACACAACCAATTGTTTTAAAAATGCAAGAAAAAGGAATGCCAAAAGGACTAGCTATTGGACTTTTATTATTCATTGAGTTAGCATTTATTATTTTTGTTGGTTACATGATTACTAATGTTTTAGTTGGCCAGTTATCTGGATTGTTTTCTGGAATATCAGAATTTTTGAACGAATTATCTTTAAAAGATTGGGATATCAACCTTTCTGAATTACAGGGAACCTTAAATGATCAATTTCAAAAGATTATGACAGATATTACAAAATATGTATCAAACGGAGCCATCAATTTAATCGGTAGTTCTATTAATTTTTTAGGAAAAGTATTTTTTGGTATGGCTGCTTATGTATACTTTCTAATTGATATGGATAAAATTCGTAGAGAAGTTAGAAATTTCTTCAAGAAGAAACAAGAAAAAACTTATAATTATGTGAAGTCTTTAGATATTGGAATGAAAAATTATTTAAGTGGCTTAGTAGAAGTTATGATTATCTCTGTATTCGAATATGGAATTGCTTATTCTATCATTGGACATCCAAATGCGATGTTATTAGGCTTTTTAGCGGGTGTAGCTAACATGATTCCTTACTTTGGTGGTATTGCTTGCAATTGTGTAGCTGCTATTACAGCCTTTGTAGTGAGCCCAGGATTATTCGTTAGAACATTAATTACTTTCTTCCTATTATCTAGTTTAGATAGCTATGTTATTAATCCAACTGTATACGGAAAAACAAATTCTATTCATCCACTGCTTACTATTTTCGTAATGTCTGCAGGTAGTATGATTTTTGGAATTATGGGAATTTTTATTTCTTTCCCAGTTGCCATTATCTTAGTAACTACCTATAAATATTACTGGAATTCTATTAGTGACAGTATTAAAGAAATAAAAGAAACAAGCAAACAAGAAAAGAATGCCTAGTTTCTTTTTTTATTGTTATTTCTATAGAGCTATGATATAATAACACTTCGAAAGGGCGTATTAAATGATTATTGAACCAGTAGTTGGTATTCAAAAGAAGGATACAGTATTATCGGAAAAAGAGTTTCCATCTTCTTCCATCTTCTCAACAGCTTCAATGTTAAGAGATTATTTTAAAAAATATGGCTATCATTTTATTGGTTTTTACAATGACTCAGAAGATTTAGTTGTTGTAAAGGATAATAACCAGGAAGTTTCAATTCTAACTGGTGACTATGATACTTACCAGGTATACAATTATAAAACGGGCAAAGTCGTAATTAGAAACTTAAATCTCCAGACTGCAACTGAAAAATATTTTCCAATGGATAAGATAACAATTCTTTCTTTTACTCATAGAATAGAGTCAACTCCTTCTGGTATGAGATTAATTCATAATGGATTATCTACTACTGTTTTAGAAGGAGAATCTATGACTTTTTTGTCAGTAGATAAAGTTTTAGTAACAAATTATGGACTTGAGAGTATTTATTCTATATCAGAGGGACGAAATTATCCTCTAGAAAAAGCGGAAGCTTATATGTATATAGGCGCTAATTCGAATCAATTTATAGATATGCGTTTTGACATGTATGTTACTTTTAGAAATACTATTATGCCAGTGCGTACTAAGACAGTCGATTTATTTGATATCGTTAGAAAATATCCATACGGAGAAAGAAGAGGGACTCATTTTATGTTAATAGCGAGTCCCATAAAACATGGAATTTTTTATCAAAATGAAGATAACAGTTATACGAAATGGTATGATTCTAGTGATGAAAGAAATCAAGTGTTATCTAGTTTAGGAATTTTGGTAGAGAAGACTTTAGCCAAGGAACCAGTCAAAGTGAAGAAAGATTGACTATTTTTAGAAAAGTAGATATACTAATATTATTATGAGGTGAAATCATGAACTTAGAGATTAAAGAGTGGGTAAAAAAGTTTTGTGAGGTGCATTTTCGACATTAAATCTTCTATTTGTAACTAGGAAAGAAATGAAAGAAAGAGGAGATATTATGAAAGAAAAAGTAGAACCAAGAACTTTACCAGGTTTTATGGAATTATTACCACAAGATCAAATTATGTTTAATAAAATGGTAGATACTATTAGAAGTGTATATGAAGAATTTGGCTTTTTGCCACTTGATACTCCAACGATTGAATTATCAGAAGTATTACTTGCAAAAGCAGGGGGAGAAACAGAAAAACAAATTTATCGTTTCTTTAAAGGAGATACAGATTTATCATTGCGTTTTGACTTAACAGTGCCTTTAGCACGTTATGTAGCAGGACACTATAATGATTTAGTATTCCCATTTAAACGTTATCAAATATCTAAAGTATTTAGAGGGGAAAGGCCTCAAAAGGGAAGATTTAGAGAGTTTTATCAATGCGATATTGATATTATTGGAAATGATACATTAGATTTAATTTATGATGCAGAAATTCCATCTGTCATTTATTATGTATTTCAAAAATTAAATTTAGGTAAATTTACGATTCGTATGAATAATCGTAAAATTTTAAATGGCTTTTTTGAAAGTTTAGGGCTTCTTTCTAATGCTTCTGATATTTTAAGAGTAATTGATAAGATTGACAAAATAGGAAGGGAAGCCGTTCAAGAAGAATTAGTTAGTTTAGGACTTGATGAAAATCGGATTAGTAAAATTTTATCTTTTTTAACGATCACGGGAACGAATGCGGATAAAATTGCTGCATTAAAGGGATTAGGTATCGACTGTGAAACATTCCAGGTGGGATTACAAGAGTTAGAAACCGTTATTGAATCTCTTAGAAGTTTTCAAGTAGATGAAAATTATTTTCAAATTGATTTAACAATTGCTCGTGGATTAGATTATTATACAGGAACTGTTTATGAAACTATTTTAGATGAATATCCAAAATTAGGAAGTATTTGCTCTGGTGGTAGATATGAAAATTTAGCAGATTACTATACAGAAGAGCACTTACCAGGTGTTGGTATATCTATTGGCTTAACGAGATTGTTTTCTCAGTTAAAAGAGATTGGTTTAGTTGGGGAAAATAAAAATACTATTAGTCAAGTATTAATTGTTCCAATGGATAAATCTAACAATGGATATGTTTTAGAAACTGCTAGTATATTAAGAAATAATGGGATTAAAACAGATGTCTATTATCAAGATAAAGGAATGAAGCAAAAAATGAAATATGCTGATAGATTAGGAATTCCATATGTTCTTGTAATTGGTGAAAATGAAGTAAAAGAATCTAAAGTAGCCTTTAAAGATATGATATCTGGTAATCAAGAATTGATTACAGTAGAAGAAGTTATAGAGAGATTGACAAATTCTTAAAAAAGGATTAAAATGTATGTATTATTTGTTTGGAAGAGTATACTTTTTTCCTATAAAGTAGAGAGCTGATGGTTGGTGAAAATCAGTTTATAGCAAAGTAGAAGACACCAAGCGGGAAATAAACGTAGTTCTGCGTTAAAGAAATAAAGAGCATAGAAATTCTATGAAGTAGGGTGGCACCGCGAGTATTCGTCCCTATCTTTATAGAATTTTTTTATTTATTAGGAGGGATAGTATGAAAAAAATAATGAATGCTACATTATCTAAAAAGAATGTTGGTGAAACATTAGAACTTTATGGTTGGGTAGCAAAAAAAAGAAATTTAGGAGGATTATTATTTATTGATTTAAGAGACCGTAGTGGTATTGTTCAGTTAGTAGTTCGCCCAGAGGATAATGCTTATGGTGTAGCCGAGACAGTAAGAAATGAATATGTTTTAAAGGTATTAGGTACTGTTTTAGAAAGAGAAAGTAAAAACGATAAGTTAGCAACAGGAGAAATAGAAGTACAAGTAACAGAACTTACTATTTTGAATACTTCTTTAGAACTTCCTTTTGAAATTAGTGAAGATACTACTGCGTTAGAAGATACCAGATTAAAATATCGCTATTTAGATTTAAGGAGAAATCGTTTACAAGAAATTATGAAATTGCGTCATAAAATTACTCTTGCTACTAGAAATTTCTTAGATAGTGAGGGATTCTTAGAAATAGAAACACCAATTCTTTGTAAGTCCACTCCAGAAGGGGCAAGAGATTACCTAGTTCCTTCGCGTGTAAATGATGGCAAATTTTATGCATTGCCACAATCTCCACAACTTTTTAAACAATTGCTTATGGTTGGCGGAATGGAAAAGTATTTTCAAATTGCAAAATGCTTCCGTGATGAGGATTTAAGAGCTGATAGACAACCAGAGTTTACTCAAATAGATTTAGAGATGAGCTTTGTGGAAGAAAATGATGTAATGGATTTAGCAGAGAGACTAGTAGCATCTGTTTTCAAGGAAACAAAAGGAATAGAAGTTCCACTACCATTAAAGAGAATGAGATATATAGATGCTATTAATTTATATGGTTCTGATAAACCAGATTTAAGATTTGGTATGCCTATTGAGGAAATTAGTGATATTTTTGAAAAAACAGAAATTTCTTTCTTGAAAAGCGTATTAGAAGAAAATGGAATTATTAACTGTTTAGTAGCAAAAAATTGTGCAGATAAATATTCTCGTAAAGAAATTGATAAACTTACTGACTATGTGAAAACTTATAGAGCTGGTGGTTTAGCCTATTTAAAATTAGAAAATGAAATGACTGGCAGTATCGCTAAACTGTTAAGTGAAGAAGAAAAAAATAGTCTTATTACAAGATTACAACTAGAAACTAATGATATGGTATTCATAGTCTCTGGTAAAAAAGAGGTTGTTAAAACTAGCC
The DNA here is from genome assembly GCA_910589375.1 of uncultured Bacilli bacterium. GTDB lineage: Bacteria > Bacillota_I > Bacilli_A > RF39 > UBA660 > UBA5578. The sequence goes on from CAJUTK010000002.1 coordinate 427,083, forward strand.
TAGGTGCATTACGTTTAAAATTAGGAAGGGATTTAGAACTAATTGATAAAACAAGATATGAAATGCTATGGGTTGTAGATTTCCCATCATTTGAATATAGTGAAGAAGAGGGAAGATATGTTGCTTGTCATCACCCATTTACGTCTCCAAAAGAAGCGGATGTAGATAAGTTAATAAATGATCCAGGAAACTGTTATTCAAAAGCTTATGATATTGTTATCAATGGATATGAAGCTGGAGGAGGCTCTATTCGTATTCATAATCAAGAAGTTCAAAATACGATGTTTAAAGCATTAGGTCTTAGTGAAGAAGAAGTACAAGAAAAGTTTGGATTCTTTGTAACTGCCTTAAAATATGGCACTCCACCACATGGAGGAATTGCTTTTGGTTTGGACCGATTAACAATGCTACTTGCTGAGACTGAAAATATTCGTGACGTTATTGCGTTCCCAAAAACTGCTAGCGCATCTTGCTTGATGAGTGAGGCTCCAAATATTGTATCAGAAAGACAATTAGAGGAATTGCATATAGCTTTAAGAAAATAGTTTTAAAAAGTATTGAGTAAAAATCAATACTTTTTTATTGAACTAAGAGTTAATTTATGATAAACTATTGGTAGTGTAAAAGAATAGGAAGGAAGATTGTATGGGTGAGACATTTAATCAGTTTTTGGAATTACTGAAGAGTAATACCACCTTTGCTATTATTGTCACTGTTGGTTTTTTAGTGATTATGCTTTTATCTTTAGCAATTATTTTCTATAAAATAAAAGAGCACGCTTGGAAAGCATTAATTCCTATTTATAATATTATGGCTTTGATGGAAATATTAAAAATTCCTGTTTGGATGATTTTAGTAATGGTAATTCCATTTGTGAATTTTGTAGGTTTTCCTTTAATGATGATTATCTTAGGGTGGAAACTAGGGAATTATTGTAATAAAGGAATTTTCATGAAATTAGGTCTTGCTTTATTGCCACCTTTATTCATTCCGATTTTATCAATGACATATATAGATCTTGATGGAACAAATCACTACGTGGAACCTGTGAAGCTACCAGATGATTTTTCATTAGATGCTATAGAGGTATCTAATGTCAATATGAATTTAATGGCAATGTCGTTGGGGGATGCCACTGTATTAGAGAAAATAGCGCCACCTATGGCAACTCGTGAGATAGAACCTCCAAAGGTTGAAAATGCCCCTAAAAAAGATTTTAAAGCATTAGATATGGGAGCCTCTTCTAATGAAGTAGAGGATTTGAAAAAAGTATTACCAACCGCGGACGATTTAACTTTTGATTACAATAGTTTATATCAGAAGCAAGAGGAAGAAAAAGTGATGGAGGCAACTCCAACGGAATCTGTGGAAGTTTCTGATTCAAAAGAAGAAAGTTTTCCACTTCCGACTCCTACAGAGGAAAGCTCTACCTTCAATTATGATAAATTATATTCTTCAAATTCTTTAGAAACAGAAGAAGAAAAAGTGGAACCAGAACCAGTAGAAGAACCTGTTGAAGAAGCTCCAAAGATTGTAATTCATGATGTCGTTTTAGAGGCAGCAGAACCAGTAGAATCATTAGGGCCAATTCCTATTAACAGAAGATATGATTTGCAAAATAAAAGGAATACCACTACTGAGAAGGCAGCTACTTCTTTTGATAGTAGTATAGAACCATCAAGTGAGGCACCTTTAGAAATTAATCCTACCGTTCCGCCAGTGATTGCTCCTATTATGGCAAATCAGATAGAGCAAAAAGAATCCGCTCCTGTGAATAGTGATTTCAATTTACCTATGCAGGCTACTTCTCCATTTGAAGGAGAACTGCCATCACTTGCAGAACTCCCAGATTTATCGTTACCAGAAATTGCTGATGTTAGTTTAACAATGCCTTCAGAGATTAATCTTTCTGAAGTAGCTATTCAAGGATTGAGGGAGCAAAATGAAGTAGAAGCAGGTACCCGCGTTGATCAGATTGTGAGTATGAATATAGCAGAACCTAGTCAGCTTCCAGTAGGCGTGCTTACAAAACCTCCTGGAAAGCAAGAAGAGACAGCCATTCCAGATACAGAACCAGTTCCTATTCCAGTTCCAGAGCCAACGCCAGTTCAACCTCCTAGGGAGATGACGCGAGCTGAGGCTATGGGAATTAGTCAGACGTTCTTTACGAATGTAGTCCCTTCTGAGACTGCTATTCCTCCTGTTTCACCAAATCCAAATACTAGTAATATTTTTCAAACAGGTATTCCTGCTATTGATAATCCAAATGTTTATCAACAACCAGTAGCTATAGCACCCAATATGGGAATGCCTGCTGCTAATGCAATGCCACCAGTACAAAATAGTAATGTGCCACAACCAATGAACAATCCTGCTGCTATTTTTCAATCAAATAATCCAAATGGTGGACCTCTACTTAGACCGGTGGAAAGTAATATTCCTCCCGCAGAAAAGAATTGCCCAGTATGCGGAGTAAAATTAAAACAGGAATGCCCAATTTGTATTATGTGTGGTTATAAGTTTTAGGTGATAATATGCATATATTAGCTATTATATTAGGTGTAACATTAGGAATTGTATTATTCCTTAGTATTATTGCTCTTATTATATATGGTAAAATAAAATTAACAATGAAAAAGATTGGCTTTAAAGCCAATTCTTTTAGCGATATTGCAGAAGAAGTAGAAAAGATAAGGGAAGAGGACAGTACTAGAGCTCGAAGCATATCTGGTATGACCTCTTTGCTTCTTCCAAATATTCGTTCTGACTTTCCTGATTTTAATGAGCAGGAGATGTATAATAAAACAGAGGATGTTTTAAGAAAAGTATTTAGCGCAATTGAAAATAAAAATATTGAAGAAGTTTCTAATTTGCCACTTCTTAGAAATAGTATAGAGAAGGTAATTGAAGATTATAATACTTCCAATATCGAAGAAAGATTTGATGATATTCATTTTCATAAATTTGCTATTTATCAATACGAAAAGAAGAATGGGATGGCAACTGTTACCATTTCTGTTTCTGTAGAATATTATTATCAAAAGAAAAAAGAAGAAAAAGTTTTAAAGGACTTTACGAAATATAAAAAGCAGACGAGATACCAATGCAAATTCATTTATGTATATGATGAATCAAAGGTAGATATGTCTGCCAAAGTTTTAGCAATTAATTGCCCAAACTGTGGAGCAGCAATCAAAGCATTAGGCCACAAATATTGTGATTACTGTGGAACTACGGTGAAGGAAGTTAATTTAAAGTCATGGGAATGTAGTTCCTATGTAGAATGTTAGAAAGAAGGTATTAAAATGGGTTTAATTAAAGCCGCAGTTGGAGCAATAGGCAGTACATTAGGCGATCAATGGCAAGACCTGATCAAATGTGAAGATATGGGCTCTGACACATTAATGGTTAAAAAGACTACACCAAGTGGTCAAATTTCAAAAGGAAGTAATATTATAGTAGCACCAGGACAAGTTGCTGTTATTTATGATTCAGGTGCTGTAGTAGATGCAACAGCTGAAGAAGGAACGTATACTTTTGATGCTTCTTCATCACCATCATTCTTTGGTGGTCAATTTGGAGCAGTATTTAAAGAAATGTGGCAAAGATTTACATACAATGGAACACCAGCAAAAGAACAAGCTGTTTTCTATTTCAATGTAAAAGAAATTATGGATAATAAATTTGGAACAGCTTCTCCAATTCCATTCCAAGATTGGTCTCATGCTATTCCAAATCAAATGACTGGATCTTTAAATCCTTTGAGAGTAAAGGTAAGATGTTATGGAAAATATACTTTCCAAATTTTTGAACCATCTGTTTTCATGAGAGCATTTGCAGGTACAGCAGATGTTGTTACAAAGGAGACTTTAATTGATCAAATGTCATCAGAAGTTATTGCTTCTTTCCAAAATATTTTAAATGAATTAGGAAATAGCAATCATAAAGTGCCAGTACTTGAATTACCAAGTAATACAGATGAAATCAAAACAATTATGGATGAAAAGGTATTTGATGAGCCTATCCGTAATAGAGGAATTAAGTTAGTAGGATTCGTAGTAGAGTCAGTAACATTAGATGAAGAATCTGAGAAGAAGATTGATGAATACGAACACAATTCTAATTCTATGATGCAACAAGGTAGAGTTCTTAATGTTATGGAAACTGCTGCTGGAAACGCTAATGGAGCCGCTAATGGTTTTATGGGAATTGGTATGATGAATATGGCATCAGGTGGAATGGGAACTGGAGTTATGCAAAATGCTTTTACGCCAAACCAAGGTGCAGCTACCCAAACTTACGATCCATATGCTCAAAAACCTGCAGAGACACCTGCTCCTGCCACTGAGGCTGTTGCAAGTGCAAAAACTTGTCCAAGCTGTGGAAATCCAGTATCAGGAAAATTCTGCTCTAATTGTGGTGCTAATGTTGAAGAAGCTGCTGTAGCAGAACCAACTCCAGCTGCCCCAAGAAAATGTGCTAACTGTGGAGCTGAACTTCCAGAAGGAGCTAAATTCTGTGTAGAATGCGGAACTGCTGCTGAATAGAAAAAGAATAAAAAAAGATAAAACAGAAGATAGTTTTATCTTTTTTATGTTATAATGAATTTATGATAGGTGGTGAAAAAATGAGAAATGGGTATACAGTGGATTTAAGAGTTCTTCCTGGTGGAGATGTACAAACTACTTTTACGCAATTAAAAGCATTACAAACATTAGGAATAGCGGATACATCTTCTTCTATTAAGTTTAACGGTATTACATTACCGGCTGGTGCATTTGAAACTTTTGAACAATATTTTCAAGTACATTATGCAGTAGCTGCAAAAGATTTATCAAACGTTATGGGACTACTTCCTGAAAATCTTTCTCCAATGGCTTTAGAGTCAATTTTAAATTCTATTTCTAGAGAAAGTCAAAAGGTTGGTGCTGTTGGCTTTACACCAGAAGAGATTGATGGAATGGTTGAGGAAAGAGTAAGAAAGTTAGCAGAAGCAAATCAAAAATAGTTCTTATTAAAAATTATTAATTTGCTTTTCTTTAGTTGACAAAGAAGTATTAAAAATGATATAGTTAAATTGCTAAAAGGTATGGTTTGTCTTTTTTGAAAAACCTACTAATTAACGTATTGGGAGTCAGCGTATTTAGGTGGTGTTGAAAACTTCAATTTATTGGAGAATCCTAAAGCCTAAAACAAGACACCCACCTGGTAGAACAGGTTTTAATCGTTAGTGGACGCCTACCTTTTGGCTTTTTTTGTCTTAGGAGGATGTATGAATAAACTATTAGAGGAAACTTATGTTATATTTGATTTAGAGACAACTGGCCTAGACCCTAAGGATGGTAATTCTATTATTGAAATAGGAGCAGTAAGAGTTAAAAATAATGAGATAATTGATAGGTTCGATGAGTTAATTGATCCTGGAGTAAAATTAAGTGATGAAATTATTAGAATCACAAATATAACGGATGAAATGCTAGTAGGAAAGCCTAAAGAGGAAGAAATTGTAAAAAAGTTCATTACTTGGGTCGGAGAAGATATATTAGTTGCACATAATGCTAGATTCGATTTATCCTTTATGAAAATGGCTTATTTGAAGTACTCCTTAGGAGCATTTAATTTTAATGTTATTGATACTTTAGGAATTTCTAGATATTTAGATCCACAAGAAAGATATCATAATTTAACAGTGCTTATGGAGAGATATCAAATTAATTGGGATGAAGATAAGCATCATAGAGCAGATTATGATTCTGAAGGAACTAGTTTGGTCCTTTATGAGATGCTAAAGAAACTAGAGGATAAAAATATTATTACTTTAAGTGATTTAAGTCGTATACCAAGAATATTATTAAATAAACGAGTTTAAAACTCGTTTTTGATTACGATATTTTTTGCCTAACTTTTTCTTTACAGTATAAATTGTTTTCTAATGACAATATTTATTGAATATCGTAATAATATATGCTATACTTAACACATAGATAGAGGAGTGTAGATTTATGAATCAAAATCAAACAAATATGGCAGGAATGCCAACAAACAGTCAGGGATTTAAATTAGAAATTCCAAAAGAGAATAGAAACTTATATTATGGTTTTCTAGCAAGTGTTGTAGCTATGATAATAGGATGCTTTTTACCATTATATAAAATAGCAGGGCAATCTATTAATTATATTTATAATAAGGGCGACTTAGCAGATGGAATATTTTTAATTGTATTAGGTATAGGAGCTATTGGAGTGTTATTATGGAAGAAGAATGCTATTATTCCACTTGTATGCCAAGGAATTTCTGCTTTCTTATTTTTAAAATTATGGTCAGATGTTAAAGATGTATTTAGTGCATACAATTCTTATGCTGGACTTTTAGGAGATAAATATAAGGCTACTTATGGAATTGGTTTTTGGATAATTTTATTAGGTATCATTGGATCAATTGCCTGTTTAGCCCTTATCTTTAAAAAGATGCAAGATGATAAAAAAGGCCAAGCAGTAGCGCAACCAATCCCTGTCCAACCAAATGTTGCAGAACCAGTACAACCACAAGTAGTAGCACAAAATAATTGCCCATACTGTGGTAGCCCAAAAACAGAAGGTTCTCCTTTCTGTGGAAATTGTGGAGCAAAATTTTAAGATTTAGGTTTCTAAATCTTTTTTTATATTATTAGCATATAATACAAAGACAGATAAAAAATCTGTTTTTTTAAAATGTATGTATATTTTTCTTTCAAATTATTCAATATAGTGGTGAAAGGAGAATATATGGCACGTCATAAAGTAGAGATATGTGGCGTGAATACTGCGGATATTAAAGTTTTAACAAATGAGGAGATGACTAGTTTATTTCAACAATTACGAAGTGGGGATTTATCAGTAAAAGATAAATTAATAGAGGGAAACCTAAAATTAGTATTATCTATTTTAAAAAAGTATAATAATAGAATCGATAATATGGATGATTTATTTCAAGTAGGATGCATTGGTTTAATTAAAGCTATTGATAATTTTGATTTGAGCTATGATGTTAAATTTTCTACTTACGCTGTTCCTATGATTTTAGGTGAGGTAAAGCGTTATCTTAGAGACAACAATAGTGTTAGGATTGCTAGAAGTATTAAGGATTTAGCTTATAAAATTTCTAAGATGAAAGAGGAATTAACATCAGAATTAGGACGTGAGCCTTCTGTTAGCTTATTAAGTGAAAAGTTAGGAATAGAAGAATATGAAGTTGTATTAGCTCTTGATTCTTTAAAAGAGACAACTAGTATGTTTGAACCTATCTATAATGATGGTGGAGATATCATTTACTTGTGCGATCAGTTAGAAGACAAGAGTGGTAAAAATTATAGTTGGGAAGAAAGACTTAGTTTAAAAGAAGCTATGGCTTTATTAAAAGAGAAGGAAAGATATGTGATTCAGTCTAGATATTTATACGGAAAAACTCAGATGGAATTAAGTGAAGAATTAGGGATTAGCCAAGCTCAAATATCGAGGTTAGAAAAGAACGGAATTGAACAAATGAAGAAGAAAATTTTATAATTTGTACAGACTTTGTAATTTGTAAATATTTCTTTATTTTCGATTGAAATTTTAATGATATTTATGTTATAATTAAAAAGCGGATTGGAGGTATAATATGAATATATTTGAAAATGAATGGAGAAAATTTCAAGGAACTTCTTGGAAAGAATCCATTAATGTAGCAAACTTTATTGAGGAAAACTACAAAGAATATGTAGGTGATGATTCCTTCTTAGAGGGCGCAACAGATAAAACAAAGAAGGTTTGGTCTATTTGTGAAGACCTTCTAAAAAAAGAATTAGAAAAGGGAATTTTAGATGTTGAGGTATCTAGAGTATCTGGAATTAATAATTTTGAGGCTGGATATATAGATAAAGATAATGAGGTAATCGTAGGATTACAGACGGATGCTCCTTTAAAGAGAATAGTAAATCCATATGGCGGTATGCGTATGGTAGAACAAGCTTTATATGCTTATGATTATGAATTAGATGCAGATATTAAAAAACATTTTACTACTTATCGTAGAACTCATAATGATGGTGTTTTTTCTGCGTATACAACTGATATCAAAAAAGCAAGACATGTAGGACTTTTAACTGGTCTTCCTGATGCTTATGGTAGAGGAAGAATTATAGGAGATTATCGCCGTATTGCCTTATATGGAATTGACTATTTAGTAGAAAAGAAAAAAGAAGATTTATTAGCACTTGAAAATAGAGAAATAGATGAGTATACAATTCGTTTAAGAGAAGAAGTTAGTATGCAAATTAATGCTTTAAATGAGATTAAAGCAATGGCAGAAAAGTATGGATATGATATTTCTAATCCAGCAAATGATGCCAAAGAAGCTATTCAATGGACTTATTTTGGATATTTAGCTGCTATTAAAGAAAATAATGGTGCGGCTATGAGTTTAGGAAGAACTTCTACTTTCTTAGATATTTATATCGAAAGAGATATGGAAGAAGGATTCTTAACAGAAGAAGAAGCACAAGAGTTAATTGATCAATTCATTATAAAGTTAAGAATTGCAAGACATTTAAGAACTCCTGAATATAACGATTTATTTGCAGGAGATCCTACTTGGGTAACAGAATCTATTGGTGGTATGCTTGAAAATGGAAAGTCTTTGGTTACAAAGAACTCATTCCGTTATTTACATACATTAATTAATTTATCTTCTGCCCCAGAACCAAATATGACTATTCTTTGGTCAGATAGATTACCAGAAAACTTTAAGAAGTACTGCGCTAAAATATCTATCCTAACAGATTCTATTCAATATGAAAATGATGAAGAGATGAGACCAATTCATGGTTCTGACTATGCCATTGCGTGCTGCGTTTCTGCTATGACTGTTGGTAAACAAATGCAGTTCTTTGGAGCTCGTTGTAATTTAGCGAAAGCATTATTATATGCTATTAACGGTGGAGAAGACGAAGTAAAAGGTGGGCTTATCGTAGAAGGATTCGATAAGATGACTGATGAAGTGTTAGATTACGATAAAGTGGTATCTGCTTATGATAAAATGTTAGATAAAGTAGCAAAAACTTATGTAGATGCTATGAATATCATCCATTATATGCATGATAAATATGCTTATGAAGCAGGACAATTAGCTCTTCATGATACAGATCCAGAAAAATTGATGGCTTTTGGTATTGCAGGCTTTTCAGTTGCTGTAGATTCTTTATCTGCTATTAAATATGCAAAAGTAAAACCAATTCGCAATGAAGAAGGAATTGCTATTGACTTCGAAGTAGAAGGAGATTTCCCTAAATATGGAAATGATGATGATAGAGTAGATTCTATCGGTGTTGAATTAGCTCAGAAATTTTATGATAAGTTAGCTTCTCATCCATTATATAAAGGTGCTAAGCCAACATTATCTATCTTAACTATTACTTCTAATGTTGTATATGGTAAGAAAACAGGTTCTACACCAGATGGAAGAAAAGCAGGAGAAGCATTTGCACCTGGTGCAAATCCAATGCACGGTAGAGATGAAAGTGGTGCTATAGCGTCTTTAAATAGTGTTGCTAAGATTGCTTATAAAGACTGCTGTGAAGATGGAATTTCTAATACTTTCTCTATTGTTCCAAATGCTTTAGGACATACACAAGAAGAACAAGTTGATAATTTAGTAAATTTAATGGATGGATATTTCACACGTGGCTCTCAGCACTTAAATGTAAATGTATTAAATCGTGAAACATTAATGGATGCTATGGAAAATCCTGATAAATATCCAAATCTTACTATTCGTGTTTCAGGATATGCAGTTCGTTTTAACCGTTTAAGTAGAGAACAACAACAAGAAGTTATTAGCCGTACTTTCCATGGAACTATCTAATGACAGGTTATATTGACTCTATTGAAACTATGGGGTTAGTAGATGGCCCTGGCATTCGCATGGTAGTTTTTACTCGTGGATGTAAATTAAGATGTCTTTATTGTCATAATCCAGAAACTTGGGATAAATTAGGAAGTACAACTATTACTAGTGATGAAATTGTATCTCGTGCTAAAAGAAATATAAGTTATTACAAAAACGGTGGTGTAACTTTTAGTGGAGGAGAACCATTACTACAGCCTGATTTTCTAATAGATTGCCTTAAAAAGTTAAAAGAAGCTGGGATTCATACTGCTTTAGATACTGCAGGAGTTGGTATCGGAAAATATGAAGAAATTTTAGCATATACAGATTTAGTAATTTTAGATATTAAAGCACTCCATAATAATGATTATCAATTAATTACTGGGCATGATATGAAAGATTTTAATGATTTTCTAAAGGTAGTCAAAAAAAAGAAGAAAAAACTATGGATTAGACAAGTAATTGTTCCTGGAATGAATGATACAGAAGAGAATATCTTAGAATTAAAGAAATTTGTTAAGAAGATTTCAAATGTAGAAAAGGTTGAACTTTTACCATATCATTTATATGGAGCAGAAAAGTATAAAAAAATGAATATTTTATATCCATTAGAAGGGGTACCTGCAATGGATAATGATAGAATAAAAGAACTAACTTCTTTATTAGAAAGTTAGTTCTTTTCTTGCAATTCTTGCAAATAAAGATATAATGTTACTAAGGAGTTGTATATGAAACGAGTTTTAAAAGTAAAAAAAGAACAGGACCTAATATCTTTTCTAATAGAAAATACAGATTATTCTAGTAAGAAATTAAAAAGCATGATAACCCATGATCAAATTAAAGTAAATAATAAAAGACCAAAATTGCCTTTTCTATTAAAAGAAACTGATTGTGTAGATATTACTACAGATAAAATTTATAATACCCCATTTTCTATAGTCTATGAAGATGAAGAGTTGTTAGTCGTCAATAAGAAAAGTGGATTACTTACAGTATCTACTGATCATGAAAAAGAAATTACTCTTTATCATCAAGTATATAGTTATTTACATGCTAAAGGAGAAAAAGTATTTATAGTTCATAGATTGGATAAAGAAACATCAGGTATAGTATTGTTTGTTAAAAAAGAAGCAACAAAACGAGTTCTTCAAGAAAATTGGAATGATATTATAACAACTAGAAAATATATAGCAGTAGTTCACGGGGAAATTAAAAACAAAGGAGAAATAAAAAGCTATTTAAAAGAAGAGAAAAATACCTTTGTTCATAGTGGTGCTGATGGGAAATTGGCAATCACTGAATATAAGCCATTAAAAAGAAAAGATGGATTAACGCTACTAGATGTGAACCTTAAAACAGGAAGAAAAAATCAAATCAGAGTCCATATGAAAGAAAATAATACTCCCGTAGTAGGAGATAAAAAATATGGAAGGAAAGATACATATTCTAGGTTAATGTTACATGCGTATGAGTTATCCTTTATTCATCCTAAAACAAAGCACAAATTTAAATTTAGTGTACCCATCCCAAAAGATTTTTTAAATTTGTTTTAATAAAATTACCAATTTTTAGATATTAGATGTATATTTTTCTTGCTTTTTTACATACTTTATAATATAATAGTAAACTGTATTGTAAAAAAGGGGGAATAGGAATATGAATAAAATTAAAAAATTAAGCATTCTTTTACTTTTCATGATAAGTTTAACAGGTTGTAATACTCTTTCTACTAAAACGCTTTATGTACTAGATAATAATATTGAATTCTCTTTACCTAAAGTTTGGGAACAAGTAGATACTAATGAAAATGATTTAGCGCTTTCAAGACCAACTGCTAAATTAGTTATTGATACTTATCATCAATCAGAATTAGATGGAATAAGCGCTGAAGATTTATTAGATAAAAAAGTAAAAGAAAGAATGAAAGAGTTAAAGGACTCAAAAGTAGTTAAAAAATTTAAAGTAAGTGAATGGAAAGATCGTAAAATATATTCTGTACTTTATAGTGCGACAAAAGATAATATTGAAAGTCAATACTATTTTAGTGTGATGGAGTTTATGGGAACTCATACCTATGTTTATGCTTTATATGAAGAAAAAGAAATGTATATGAAATATAATATTGATGATATTCAAAGAATGCTACTTCGCATGAAGTGGAATGGAAAAGAAGAGGATTTAGTACTCAATTAGTCTAAATCTTTTTTTGTACCATAAACTAATATAGGTGGTAGTATGAAAATATCCGATTTACAAGAAAAAGATGTTGTTGATGTCAGTGATGGGAAAAAGATAGGGAATATTGTAGATATCAGTATTGATAGAAATGGAAACATGCATGGAATATTAGTTGAAAAATATAAATTCTTTTTTTCCTTATTTACGAATAATATTATCGAAATTAAATGGAATCAAATTGAGAAAATTGGAAAAGATGTGATACTTGTTAAACTCGATTAAGTTATGATATAATGAACTTGGTGATAATATGAAAATACTTCTTTATACAGAAGGCTTAAAGGCCATTAGTAAATCTGGGTTAGGAAAGGCTATTGGTCATCAAAAGAAGGCTTTAGAAGACAATAAAATAAAGTATACAACGAATTTAAAAGATGACTATGATATCTTACATATTAATTTTTACGGGCCAAAATCTTATTTTTATGCGAAGAAAGCAAAAAGAAATGGGAAAAGAATTGTTTATCATGCCCATTCTACAGAGGAAGACTTTAGAAATTCTTTTCTATTTAGTAACTTAGTTTCTCCTTTATTTAAAAAGTGGTTAATTACTTGTTATAAATTAGGTGATTATATTATTACGCCAACAGAATATTCTAAGAGATTATTGTTAAACTATAATATGGATCGTCCAATTAAAGCAATCAGTAATGGAGTAGATACGAAGTTCTTTGAGAGAAATCCAGAGGCAGGATTAGAGTTTAGAAAAAAATACGGTTATCAAAAAACAGATAAAGTAATTGTTGGAATAGGGCTTTATATTAAAAGAAAAGGCATATTAGATTTTGTAGAGTTAGCGCGCCGTTTACCAGAGTATAAATTTATTTGGTTTGGTTATAGTCCACTTTGGGCCTCTCCTCGCGAAATAAAAAAAGCAGTTCATACGAAGCTTCCTAATTTACACTTTGCAGGGTATGTAGAGTCTTCAGTTATTAAAAGTGCTTTAAGTGGCGCAGATCTGTACTTATTTCCTACTTTAGAAGAGACAGAAGGAATTCCTATTATAGAAGCATTAACTTCCAAAATTCCAACACTTATTCGTGATATTCCTGTTTTTGAGGAGTATGAAGAAAATAAAGTGGTATACAAGGCAAAGGACCTAGATGATTTTGAAGATAAAATTAAAAAAATAATAGAGCATCAATTACCAGATCTTACAGAGGAAGGATATAAAGAAGCTAAGAGAAAAGATGTTAAAACAGTAGGGTTAGAACTAATTGATACTTATAAAGAAGTTTTAAAAATACCAATTGATAAAGAAAAATTACAAGAAGAAAAACGAACTAGAAGAAATCGCTTTCTATTAGGTGGATTTGTCTTTTTGGGTATTCTTCTTATGTCTATTTTGTTATTTGTATGTAAGGAAAAGGAATCTGTTCCTTACAAAGAGTATACTAAAACAATAGAAACAATGGATACAAAAGTAAAAGTAACTCTTTACAGCAAGTCTTCTAAAAAGGCTGAAAGTGCTTTAGAAGAGATAGAAGATATCTATAGTAAGTATGATAGATTAACAAGTAGAGAAGAAGGCTCTCCTATTTATAAAATTCACAATTATTCTAAAGAGGAAGATAGCATTGAAATTGATGAAGAATTATATAAAATGATACGTTTTGGAAATTCATGGTATGAAAGAAGCAATGGAAAACTTAACATTAATATAGGAAACGTTAGTGATTTATGGAATCATTACCGCACTACGAAAGATGGTATTCCATCTAAGAAAGAGTTGGAAAAAGTAGGCAGTATCAGTATCAAAGAAATTGAGCTACTTGGAAAAAACAAAATAAAGAATTCTCATCCAAATATTGATTTGGACAGTATTAGAGTAGGTTATGCTACTAATGAAGTAGTAGAATATTTAAAAAAAGAAGACTTAAATACTTATATTATTAACGGAGCTTCTATCATAGCAGCAGGCGACCATTATGAGGAAAATGGAAAATATTTAGTAGCAGTTGCTAGTCCATTTAAAGACAACAATAATGAAGTATTAACAAATATTCGTTTTACTAATGGTGTGATAGTAACGAAAGGAATTTATCAAAATGCATATGAGTATGACGGAAAATACTACAGTACTATTATAGACCCAGATACTAAAAAGCCTGCTGATAATGTAGTAGCGGTTACTGTGTTAGGAAAAAATGTAAGAGATACAGAAGCTCTTGCTACCACTTTGTTTTTAATGTCAGGTGAAGATGGTAAAAAGTATATTGAAAAAGATACCTCTGTTGCTGTACTTTGGGCATATCTATATAATGACCAAGAAAAAAGCGTATTAACAGATAATTTTTACGAGTATTTTTCTACTATAAAATAAGGTATGAAAATACCTTTTTTTGTTGTGGAAAAAGTGATTATTTGATATAATGAGAAAGTAGAAGATGGTGGTTTAGATGTACTTAAAAAAGATTATTGCGCAAGGATTTAAGTCATTTGCAGAAAATATTGTTATAGATTTAGAACCTAATATAGCAGGTATTGTAGGACCTAATGGAAGTGGTAAGAGTAATGTAGTAGATGCTATACGTTGGGTTTTAGGAGAACAATCTGTTAAATCTTTACGTGGTGATGGCAATATGACAGATGTTATATTTGCAGGTAGTAAAAGCCGTTCTGCTATGGGTACCGCCACTGTTACCTTAGTATTTGATAACCACGATAATTATTTACCTCTTACTTTTGAAGAAGTAGCTATTAAAAGACGTTTATATAAAGACGGAACAAATGAGTTTTTTATTAATAATGAAAAAGTAAGATTAAAGGATGTAGCAGACTTATTAATGGATAGTGGAATTGGTAAGGAATCTTTTAATATTATAGGACAAGGTAAAATAGAAGAAATTCTAAGTAATAAACCAGTAGATCGCAGAAGTATGTTTGAGGAAGCCGCAGGCGTTTTAAAGTATAAAAAGAGAAAAGAAGAGGCATTAAGAAAACTGGAGCGTACACATGATAATATGAAACGTGTAGAAGATATTGTGAAAGAGTTAGAAATACAAGTTGAGCCTTTAAGAGAACAAAAACAAAAAGCTTTAGAATACTTAAGTTTATCTGAAAAATTAAAAAACTTAGAAGTAGCTTTAGTAACGGAAGATATCACTAATTTAAATGAGAAATATCATGCAAATAAAGAAAGAGTAAATGCTCTTACATTAGAACTAGCTAGTATCTCTACTCACAATTCTAAATATGAGGCTCAAATTGTGGAATATAAGCAAAAGGAACAAGAAATATCAGAAAAGATAAATGCATTACAAAAAGCGCTTTTAGAAATTACAACAAAGGCAGAGAAAATAAACAGTCAAAAAGAAATATTACTAGAACGTAAAAAATATGAAGTAGATGATGCGAAATTGCATTCTACGGTATTAGAATTAAAAGAAGCAGAATTAAAATATGAGAATGAATTAAAAAGTTATGAATTAGAAATAGAAAATATTTTAAAAGAACTTGAAGATTATCATACAAAAAAGGAGCATTTAGAAGAGATTATTCGTTCTAAAAAGATAGATAGAGCAAAATTAGAAGAGAAATTAACTGGCTTTATTCGTAATCAAAAAATATTAGAAACAAAAATTGATTCTTTAGAAGAAAGTATAGAAAATGGCTCTTCATTACCTTATGCTGTAAAAAATGTTTTAAATAATCCAAAACTAACAGGTATTCATAATACAATAGGAAATTTAATTGACGTAGAAGATGCTTATATAACAGCTATTTCAACTGCTTTAGGTGGTGCTTCTAACTACATTGTCGTAGAAAACGAGATATCCGCTAAAGAGGCTATCACTTATTTAAAAAACAATAAAGTTGGAAGAGCTACATTTTTTCCTTTAAACGTAATTGAAGGAAAAATGCTAGATTCTAGAATTTATGATCTTGTAAAAAAAGAAAAAGGATTTGTAGATATCGCTTCTAATTTAGTAAAGAATGATACACGATATGATAAAATCATCACTAATCAATTAGGAAACATTTTAGTAATAGATACTTTAGACAATGCCAATCAGTTAAATAAAAAATTAGGATATAAATATCGAATGGTTACTTTAGATGGAGAACTACTACATGTAGGTGGATCTTTAACTGGTGGTGAGAATAAACAAAAAAATATTTTGAGTGAAAAAAAAGAATTAGAGCAATTAACAAAAGAAGCACGTGCTGTATCTGATACGATAGCCTCTTTAGAATCTTCTTTAAATCAATGTGATAATGAGTTAAAGGCAAAAGAGGATGAATTTTACTTAGTAGATAGAGATAATATTCGTCTAGAATCAGAAGTTCGTGAAAAGAACAAGAAAATATCTGATTTGCAAGAAAAAATAGAAGAAACTAAAAAAACTTTAACAGGAACTGCTAGTGTCATTAATAATTCTTTAAGTGAAGAAGAGGATTTAATTTTAAAAGAATACTATGATGCGTTAAATGAAAAAGAGAAAATAGCTAGTGAACTAGATTATTGCCAAAATGAAAAGATAAAAGTTTCTAATGAGTTAGCAGAATTTGAGCATTTCGTAAAAAAGGATAATTCCCTTTATTTAGAAAAATCTAAAGAGATGCAGGAATTAGAAATTGAAGTAAATAGAAGCGATGTGAAACTGGATAATTTGCTAAACTTATTAAATGAGACTTACAGTATGACATATGAATATGCAAAAGAGAACTTCTTTTTATCTATTAATGCTAGTGAAGCAAGAACAAAAGTAGGTTCACTAAAGAGAAAAATAAAAGAGTTAGGGCCAATTAATCAACAGGCACCTGAAGAATACGATAGAGTAAGTGAAAGATATGAGTTTTTAATTAGTCAACAAGAGGATCTTGTGAAAGCAGAAAATACATTATTAGATATTATCAAAGAAATGGATAGAGTAATGGAAACTAACTTTGCAAAAACATTTGCTATTATCAACAAACATTTCGCAGAAACTTTTAAAGAACTATTTAAAGGGGGTACTGCTTCACTGAAACTAACAGACCCTACAAATTTGTTAGAAACTGGTATTGAGATAGTTGCTTCCCCACCAGGAAAAAGCTTAAAGAGTATTTCTCTTTTAAGTGGTGGGGAAAAGACATTTACAGCTATTAGTTTGCTATTTGCTATTTTAAAAACAAGACCAATGCCTTTTTGTATTTTAGATGAGGTAGAAGCAGCGCTCGATGAAGTAAATGTAGAATCCTTTGGAGAATATTTGCAATCTCTTAAAACAAAGACGCAATTTATTGTTATCACCCATAAGAAAAAGACTATGGAATATGCGGATACCCTTTATGGAATTACAATGCAAGAAAGTGGTGTCAGTAAATTAGTTAGTGTTAAATTAGAAGAAATAGAAAAATAAGAAGAAACGATGAGTTTTCTTCTTTTTATGTTATAATGATATTAGAGAATGAGGTGGCTTATGAACTATTTATTATATGGAGAAGAATCCTATTTAATAGAAAAAGAAATAGAGAAAATAGTAGCAAAACAAGGATTAGAAGAAATTAATTTAATTCGATATGACTATACAATAGATAGTTTATCTAAAATATTAGAAGATTGTGAGACTGTATCTTTTTTCTCTGATAAAAAAGGGGTAATAGTAGATAATGCAGTTCTTTTTAATAGAGGAAAAGGTACAGAAGAGGATACAAATAAATTATTACCTTATTTAAAAAGCCCAAATCCAAGTACTATTTTAATATTTCTAAATCATAATGCTAGTGTTGATAATACAAAAAAAATAACAAAGGCAATGAAGGAAATTGGAGTATTAAAAGAGCTTTCTAACTCTAACCCTTTTTCAGAAATAGAAGAAATGTTTGATGGTTATAAGATAGAAAAATCGAGCATTCGATTATTTCAAGAAAGAGTGGGAGACGATTTGACTATATTAAAAGAAGAAGCCAATAAACTAAGATTATTTAAAATAGAAGAAAAAGAAATAACAAAAGAGGATATATTGTCCTTAACTACAGTAACAATCGATACGGATATTTTCAAGTTTATTGACTATATTATAGGAAGGGAAAAAGGAAAAGCCTTAGCTATGTATGAAGAGATGATTAAAGAAGGGGAAGAACCTATTAAAATTATTGCTCTTTTAGCTAGTAAATTTAGACTTATGTATCAATCAACAGAGCTTACTAGATTAGGCTATTCCCAACAAGATATCTCCTCTACATTAGGGGTTCATATATATCCTGTTAAACTTGCTATTCAGTCTGGTTTAAAATATAAGACTAGTTTATTACTTCGTTATATGAAACAATTATCAGAATTAGATATTCAAATTAAAACAGGAAAAATTGAGCCTATTTTAGGATTAGAACTTTTATTATTAGAAGTTTAATGGTTGCTATTTCCTTTTAAAATCTGTATAATAAATCACTACTAGAGGTGATAGCATGATTTTTATACGAAAATTTGAAAGATTAGATCCTAAGGAGACTTTCGTACTAACAGATTTTGATAGAACACTTACAGAACATGATAGTTCTACTTGTTGGGGTCTCTTAGAGGAAAGTCCTTATGTAGATCAAGGATATGCGAAAGAAAGCTTAGATATTTATCATTATTATCGCCCAATAGAAGTAGATCAAACGATTCCTTTTGCTGATAAATCTGCCATCATGGAAAAATGGTTTCGTGAAGTAGCGCTGCTTTTAAGTAAGTATCACATTTATGAAGAAACGATTGAAAAAATATTTACGAATTCCAATGGTTTAAAATTGAGAAGGGATGTAAAACCTTTTTTGGGAAGAATGAATGAATTAGGGATTCCAGTGGTAATTGTAAGTGCTGGTATTGGAAATTTTATTGAAAAATATTTAGCTAGTGAAGGATGCCTTTTTGATAATGTGACTATTCATTCTAATTACTTAATTTATGAAGGAGGAAGAATAGTTGGAGTAAAAGAACCTATTTTACACTCTCTTAATAAGAGTATGTTAACTTATCCAGAGATTGGTTCTAAAAGAAAAGGACTTTTGTTTGGCGATCAAATAGAAGATAAAGAGATGGGAAAACATGTAGATACTATTTCAGTTGGCTTTTGCGATACGAATATGCATAGTTTAAAGGAATTTAAAAGAGAATTTGACGTTGTTTTAACAGGTGATTCTTCCTATGAACAAGTCGCAAAAACTTATATTAAGAGGTATAAAAAATGAAATATTCAAGAAAAATGGTAACAGGAACCGATTTAGCGGCTTTTTATGAAAAATTATTTGAAGGAACTTCTACGAATTATGGCTTTTTATCCTATTCACATACTTTCTGTCCTATTCCAAATAAAGAATTAATTTTACCACTTCCATTTATGAAAATTATAAATACGAAACCAATGCAAATGGCTAACTCAAAAATTCAAACTGCACATTGTTATAAAGTTCATCCAAGAATGGAAGATACCAGATTAGATCATATGGTATTTGCACAGTCTTTAGGAGTAGATTTTCTTTCTATTTTAGAGAAAAAAGGATATACTATCGATAATAAAACTAAAGTTGCTTTTTTAACTTTTCTTCTTATTCATGATATAGGCCATGGCCCATTTTCCCATCCATTTGAACAGATGGTAGATGGCTATAAAGGAATGCATGAGGATATAGGAAAAAGAACCTTACAGGAATGGGAGGAACTCTATGCCATATTAGAAAGCATTTATCCAGGCTTAACAGAAAGATTAATTCATTTTAAAGAATATGATGAATATGGGCTAAGTAGTCTCTTAGAAGGAGTTTTTGACCTAGATAGAGCATCATTTCTTATTATGGATACTTTTCTTATGGATGGTGAAGAGAAAAGTGATGCCTTTTATGATATTGTAGATAGCATTTATAAAATATTTGATAGTATTATTTTAAAAGATAGAAGAGTTTACTACGATTACAAATGTTTTAGAGAAATGGATGACTTTTTACGTATTCGAAAAGAAAACTATGAGGAATACCAGTCTCCTAAGAGAGTATTAGATGATCTAATTTTAAAACGTATTGGAGAAGAAGTAGCAACTGTAGTTTCCGATAAACAGATGCTATTTAAGAGCCTTCCAATCTCCATTCAAGAAGAAATTGCTCGCTTTTTGTTATTTATTAGGCATATGAAAAAGGAAAAATCTAATGTTAATTTAATTGAGTATTATTCTTTCGGAGATTATCATTTTGAGAGAGTATTCCAATTATTACTTCTTTTAGATGATCCTAATTTAACTAGGGATTGCATCTTGATTTTGTCTGCTTTCGAAAACTATGATAGATTTTATGACATTGCGATTAATCGTGAAAAAAGTGGTAGAGAAGATTTCTACATTGATAATAAATTTACTATTTATAAATCTAAAAAGGACGAGAATATTACCTTCCTAAGGGGAGAAGAGGAAATTGATTATAAAGACTGTGATGGAAGATTAGTAGAAGGTGGAGTCTTTCTAGAAACAATTTCCTATACTTTAAAAGAGCCTGCAAGTTTATCATCAGAAGGAGAACTAAGAGAATCTCTTTTACAGGAAATTAATGGAGAGCTTAGAAATAGCAGTTATCAATTAGAACGTCTAGTAGCAAGATTTCCAAGTGATGAACCTGTTATTGAGGCAATTAAAAATTATGTGAAGAGTGTAGAGGCTAATATTTCTTTTGAAGAACATGCTAAGTTATATGGTTTAAGTAAAAACCAACTTTTAGCATATTTAGTATTATATACCCCTAATCCTATTGTAAGTAGAAACGCTAAGATGTTATTAAGTGAGCACTTAGGATATTACTTTACAGAAGAAGAAGCTTCTATTCGACTAAGAAATAAACAATACAAAATTACAGAATGATAAAAAGATGTCAATTTGTTGACATCTTTTCTATTGCTTCATATACTTTCTTTAAGTCTCTTTCATATTTACTAGTATCTTTAGGAATATAGTATTTTCTATTTCTTATTTTATCTGGTAAATATTGTTGGCTCACAAATGCATGAGGATAGTTATGGGGATATTTATAATCTTTAGAGCTTGTTTTAATATGGTCTGGTACATTTCCTGTATTCCCACTTTCTATATCTTTTAGAGCCTCATCTAAAGCTAAGTGAGCACTATTGGATTTAGGAGAAAGAGCTAAATCTACAACCATTACAGAAAGAGGAATTCTAGCTTCTGGAAGTCCTAATCTTTCACAAGCATTAATACAAGCATCTACTCTAGGACCCATATTAGGGTTAGCAAGTCCAATATCTTCATAGGCAATGACAGTCATTCTACGATAGATAATATCTAAATCTTCTGCCTCTATTAGTCTAGCTAGATAGTATAATGAAGCATTTACATCAGACCCTCTAATACTTTTTTGAAAAGCACTGATAACATCATAATGACCATCTTCATCTTTATCATGAAAGAATACGGGTTTACTATTGATAGTTTTAATAACTTCTAATGTAATATTTCCTTGGTTACTAGAATAATATGCAATTTCCAATAGATTGTATGCGTTTCGCATATCTCCACTGCTTAGAGTAGCAATTTGTTTAAGACATTGTTCATCAATTTGAATATTTTTTAAATATTCACTTTCACAAGCTCGTTTTAAGCCTTCAACAATATCTTCTAGCTCTAGTTCTTTCAGTTCAAATATTTGGCACCTGCTTCTAATGGCAGGATTTATCTTATGGTAAGGATTAGAAGTAGTCATTCCAATTAAAGTAATAAGGCCATTTTCTAAATAGGGAAGAAGTAAATCTTGTTTATCCTTATTAAGTCTATGAATTTCATCCATCAAGACAACCATCCCATGATACATTTTAGCTTCTTCTATAACAATATCAAAATCTTTTTTATTATTGATAGTAGCATTAAGCATGCGATAAGGAATCTTTAATTCTTCTACAATAGCAGTTGCAATAGTAGTTTTCCCAATACCAGGTTTCCCAAAAAATATCATTGAAAATAATTTTCCATTTTTCACTAAATTATAGATAACTTTATTTTCACCAATTAAATGTTTTTGACCAATTACATCATTTATACATTTTGGTCTCATTTTAATCGCTAAAGGTTCTGTATTCATCTAATCACCATGGATATTGTACCATACTAAGAATATAAATACAAATGTTTGATATAGTTTTCTTGCTTGAACACTTCCATTTATGATATAATGAAGTTGTAAGGATAGATTTGATATGATACAAGAGGAGATTAATAGTTTTAGAAGTTATCTTTTAGTTGAAAAAAAATATAGTAAGAATACCATTGAGTCCTACGAGAGAGATCTATTACAATTTCAAAGTTTTATTACAAAAGAAATTACTAGAATTCAGGAGGAGGACATTCATCAGTATTTAAAAGAACTTTCGGTAGAGGGAAAAAGTGAAAAGACTATTTCAAGAGTGATTTCTTGTTTAAAATCCTTTTATAAATTTCTATTAATTGAAAAAAAGGTTGCTAGAAATCCAATGGAGAATATTGAAATTCCTAAATTAAAAAAGAGTCTTCCTCATACTTTGACAGAGGAAGAAGTAAATAACTTATTAGAGGTTCCCTTACTAGATGCTTTTAGTTACCGAAATAAGGCAATGTTAGAGGGACTCTACGCAACAGGAATTCGTGTCTCTGAACTTGTAAATTTGAAACTAGGAGATATTGATATAGAAAGCGCTACTTTAAGAACAATGGGAAAGGGTAGTAAAGAGAGAATTGTTCCTCTTGGAGATTACGCTCTTAGATACTTAACAATTTATATAAGAGATTACCGTCCTATGCTTTTAAAAAGAGATTATAATGACTATTTATTTTTAAATAATCATGGGAAGAAGTTAACTCGTCAAGGCTTTTTTAAAATTATTAAAGCAAGAGCAAAGGAAGCTAATATTCAAAAGGAATTATCACCTCATACTTTAAGACATTCTTTTGCAACTCACTTGCTTAATCATGGAGCAGATTTAAGAAGTATACAAGAACTTTTAGGCCATAGTGATATTTCTACTACACAAATCTATACCCACATATCCAATGAACATTTAAAAGAAAGTTATAAAGAATTTCACCCACATGGTGAATAAAGGAGGATTTTATGAATTTAACAAAAATTACAGATTCTATTTTTAGAGAATATGATATTAGAGGAATATGGGAAACAGATATTACAGAAGATGTAGCGTATACTCTAGGAAGAAGCTTTGCTAGTTATATTGATTCCATGGGGATTCATGATGTAGTAGTAGGCCATGATAATCGTATTTCATCACCAGTTATTCATGATGCTTTAATAAAAGGGTTAGTAGAAAGTGGAGCTACTGTAACAGATTTAGGTCTCGTTACTACACCGATGTATTATTATGCAAAGAAAAAATATACGATTACTACTGGTATCATGATTACTGCTAGCCATAATCCTAAAGAATATAATGGATTTAAAATATCTTTTAATTTAGATGGGAATGCTTGTGGCGAAGCTATTACTAAATTTAGAGATTTTACCAATTCTTTAAACTTTATTACCAAAGAAGGTAGTGTAAGTGGTTTAGATATTGAAGCAGAATATTTAAATGAAATCAAAAATAGTATTCATCTTGGAGATAGAAAAGTTCGCGTTGTATTTGATTGTGGTAATGGAACTGGATCTATTATTATTAAAAAGATTCTAGATATGTTTGATATTGAATATGAGTTATTATACTGTGATTCTGATCCAAATTTCCCAAATCATCACCCAGATCCATGTGTGAGAGAAAATATGAAAGCTTTATCTAACAAAGTAAGAGAGTTAGGATACGATTTAGGAATTGGCATTGATGGAGATGCCGATAGAGTTGGATTAGTAGATCAAAATGGTGAGATTATTGGTAGTGATTTAATTATGCTAATCGTATATCGTAGTATCGCTAGTACAATGAAAAACAAGAAGGCTGTATACGATGTAAAGTGTTCTAAAACTCTAATTGATGGATTGAAAGAACTAGGTCTAGATACAGTTATGGCACGTACTGGAAATTCTTATATGAATTTAAAGATTAATCAAGAAGATTTCGATTTTGGCGGAGAATACTCAGGACATATTTGGTTTAGAGATAAATGGCCTGGATTTGATGATGGAATATATGCAGGTATGAGATTAGTAGAAATTGTGTCTAATACTAATAAAAATACAAGTGAATTATTAGATAATATCAATCACTATTATTCTACAGAAGAATTAAAATTCCACGCACCAGATGAAATTAAATTTGGAGTGGTAGAAAAGATAAAAAAATATTGTGAGAATAAGAATTATCAAATGATTACCGTAGATGGCATCCGTGTAGAATTTTCAGATAGCTGGGCACTAGTTAGATGTTCTAATACAGGTCCTAATATAACAGCACGTTTTGAAGCAAAAACAGAGAGTAGATTACAAGAATTGCAAGAAGAATTCACAACTTTATTAAATGAATACTTAAAATGAAAGGTGTGAGTGAAAATTCACTCCTTTTCAAATTGACTTTTTGCAAAAACAATGGTAGTATAACAACTTAAAAAGAGGGGATGTTATGTCAACAAAAGGGAAAGCTTCTATAGAGCAACCATGGATAAAATTTTATACTAAAGGAAAGAAAAAAATCGAAGTAAACTTTGATGCTTTTGATATTAGTTTGTATGAGTATTTAGAAAAGGGAAATATATCCCACCCAAATGATTTAGCGGTAGAATATTTTGGGCATCAATATACTTATGGTGAATTTTTTTCACTTATTAATCAATACGCTGTTTCTTTTAAAAAGCAAGGTGTGAAACCAAAAGATATAGTAGCTTTATGTATGTCTAATACACCTGAAGCGTTAATTTCTTTTTATGCGCTAAATAAAATGGGAGTAACTGTTCAACTGATTCACCCTTTATCTAGTGAAGAAGAAATAAAACAAAATCTTAATAAAACTAAGGCTAAAGTTGTAGTGGCTCTCGATAGTGTATATTATAAGTTAGACAGGATTATTTCATCTACACATGTAGAAAAAGCAATTATTTCAAAGCCACAAGATTCTATGAGCGATACTATCAAAAAACTATATCCACTTAGCCAAAGATTAAACTTATTAGAAATTAATATAGATTTATTAAAAACACGTATTAAATTATTCTCTAGAAATCCTTATAATATGGATAAAGAGGAATTAGAGAAATTAAAACAAAAATTTAAACATTTAAAATCAAAAAAAGTAAAATTAGTACAAGAACAAGCTTACGATAAAAAATATACGGATGGTAAATATATAGATTTTTCTGAATTCTTAGTAGATAGCAAAGAAGATGTAGCTACTTATAAATGGGGTAAAAAAGACGTAGCAGTACTATTACCTACGGGTGGAACTAGTGGCAAGCCAAAGCTAGCAATGTTAAGTAATGGAAATTTTAACTCTATGCTTGAACAATTTTTAATAAGCTTTGATAAGTTTGAAAGAGGAGAAACTGCTTTAGCAATTATGCCATTATTCCATGGATTTGGACTATGTAGCTGTCTTCATTTACCACTTAGCTTCGGTGTATCAGTTGTTTTAATTCCAAAATTTGAAGCTAAAAAATTATATAAGCTTTATAAAAAGAAAAAACCAGAGTATTTAATCGGTGTACCTGCTATTTTTGATGCAATCAAAAAAGATAAGAAAATAGCTCGTAAAGTTGGATTCTCTTTTGTAAAACTATTTGTAGCAGGAGGAGATAAGTTAAAATCATCTAAGGAAGAAGATTTTAATGAATATACTGCTCTTTATGGAGCTCTTACTAAAATTGCAAAGGGCTATGGGTTTACAGAAGGAGTAGCGGGTCTTACTTTAGCAATCGATGATTATAATGAACCAGATTCTATTGGTATCCCAATGTATGGAAACGTTTTCAAGATTGTAAAGCCTGGTACAACAGAAGAAGTAGATTACGGAGAAGAAGGAGAAATCTGTGTCTCAGGGCCTACTATTATGCTTGGTTATTACGATGATCCAGAAGAGACTGCTAAAGCTCTTGTAGAACATGAAGATGGAAGAGTTTATATGCATTCAGGAGATGCTGGTTTTATGACTCCTGAAGGAATTTTATATTACACGCAAAGATTAAAGAGAATGATAGTATGTAATGGATATAACATACATTCTTATCAAATTGAAAGCAAAATTGAAGAATTAGACTTTGTAGAGTCATGTGAACTAATTGGAAAAGACCATCCTGAAAAAGGACAAGTCCCAGTAGTTTATATTGTCCTAAAAAAGGGAGTAGAGGCAACAGATGCGATTAGGCTAAAAATAGAAGAATTATGCAAACAAAATTTAGCTGGTTATGCATTACCTACAGAATATAATTTTATTGATGAATTGCCAAAGACACTATTAAATAAATTTGCATTCCAAGAACTACAAAAGGTAAAGAAAAAACAGGAAGCAATGTAGGAGGATTTTATGAGAATAGGTTTAGATGTAGATGGAGTTTTAACGGATTTAGAGGGTTACCAATTAAAATATGGAAAAAAATATTTTTTGAAAAGAAATCCTAATTTGAAAATAAATGCTGCAGGATATGATATTTGTGACATTTTCCATTGCGCAAAGAAAGAAAGAGAAAAATTCTGGACTAAATATATTTGGGGATATTGCATGGAAAAAACAGTAGCTGGAGCAGCAGAAATGGTTGCTAGGCTACGTGCTGAAGGTCATGAGGTTTATATTATTACAGGTCGTGCTCATACTACAGAAGCTGGACCAATTGGAAACTTATTTAGAAAAATGCTTATCAATAGGTTAAAAAAAGATGGTGTACAGTATGAATCTATTCATTTTGTATCAGAATCTGGAAGTGCCGAAGATAAAGTAAAAATATGTGAAGAGCTTGGTATTGATGTTATGATAGACGATAAGAAAGAAAACATTGAGGCTCTTGATGGCAAGCTTGATATTATTTGTAAAGATGCTTCATATAATCAGGACATTAGTACCCAAAATTACACCAGAGTATTTTCTATTGACGAAATATATGACGAATTAGAAAAATTATCTTCTAAGTATACTAGGGAAGGTAGACATCAAGTCTTTCAAGTGTTAACTCATGAGGAAAGAAAAGGATTTTCTGATGAAGAATTAAGAAAATATTTTTCAGAACTAAGAAAATTCCAAGTAACTCTCCCTTATGATAGTAAAAAAATGAAAAAACAAGAAAGAAGATATAGAGTTGTAGCAAAAATTGGTGGAGCCATCTTTAAAATAGTTTATAATCCTAATATTTTTAATCCTGAAAACTTTCAATGCGAAGGAAGCGCCATCTATGTAGCTAATCATAATAATTATTATGATCAATTTCCTATTATAGCTGCTATTGGAGACAAACCAATTCACTTTTTAACAGCAACAAAAATGTTAAAATTAAAAAGAGGATTCTTTTACAAATTAACTGGTGCTGTTTCTGTAGACAGAGAAGATAAAAATGATAGAAAAAGGGCAACAGAAGATATTGAAAAGATTATTATCCATGGAGGTACAGTTTTCATTTTCCCAGCTGGAAGAACAAATAGAGAAAAAGTAAAAATTTTACCTTTTCAACCTGGTGCTGCTGCAATAGCACAAGCAACAGGAGCTCCAATTATACCAATTGCAGTAAATGATAATTATAAAAGAGGGCAACTTTGTGTTAGGGCAGGGCAAAAAATGTATGTTTCTCCTACTGATGATATTATAGAAAAAACTCAAGCTATACAAGATACTGTGGAGAGATTAATAGATGAAAACGATGCCTTTCTCAAAGAAAAGAGTTTAAGAAAAAGAAAAAAAGCCTAGTAATAGGTTTTTTTTGTGATATAATTATAATAGTGGTGGTGTGTAAAATGAGCAGTATATCTATTTTATTATGCAGTTTGATATATAGTATATTAACAATAGGAAATTATTTTTTTAAAAAAAGAGTAAATTCCGTTGAAAATAAAATATTTTCTATTATACTTATAGTAAATTTAGTTGGAATATTACTAGATATTTCAAGTGTTACAATGGCCCATACAGGAATCCATAACTTTATGTTTGATGCGGTAAATAAAGCATATATATTTTACTTGTTAGCATGGATATCTCTTTTTAGCTTTTATTCATTAATAACAGCCTTTGATGATAATTACTTAAAAAAAATTGAAAAAGTATTTATTGGGATATTTATAATATCTTGTATTATAATAGCGATACTTCCTTTATATAGTAAAGTAGAAAATGGTAGTTTTTATACATATGGACCATGTGCTACTTTCTTATATGGTATTTCTACTTTATTTGTTATTAGTATTATTATTTCATTATTATGTAATGTTAGAAAAATTAAATCAAAAAAGTATTTACCTATACTAACTTATATATTTTTTGGAACAGCTGCAACTTTAATACAAGCATCTAATCCGCAAATATTAATTATTACAGCCATGGAGACTTTTATTACAATATTTATGTATTTTACGATTGAAAATCCTGATATGAAGATGATTGAGCAGTTAAATATTGCTAAAGATAGTGCTGAAAAAGCAAATAGTGCGAAAACAGACTTTCTATCTAATATGTCTCATGAGATACGTACCCCTTTAAATGCAATTGTGGGGTTTAGTCAAGCATTAAAAGAAGAAAACTTGCCAGCTACTGCACAAGAAGAAGTAAATGACATTTTAATGTCTGCGAATAGTTTGCTTGAGATTGTAAATGGAATCTTAGATATTTCTAAAATTGAAGCTAACAAGTTGGAAATAGTTAATGTAGAATATAGTTCTAAGAAGTTAATGAAGGATATTATATCTCTTATTACTGCAAGGATTGGAGATAAACCGTTAGAATTTAAAACTTATATAGATGAGTCTATTCCTCCAGTTTTACATGGAGATCATGTTCGTATCAAACAAATTATCGTTAATTTATTGACGAATGCTGTGAAGTATACAAAAGAAGGTAGTGTTGACTTTAAAGTAAGTACAGTTATTCATGATAATATTTGTAGAATGATTATTTCTGTAGAAGATACTGGAATTGGTATTAAACAAGAAGATATAGGAAAATTATTTACGAAGTTTGAAAGATTTGAACTTGAAAAAAATGTTACTACAGAAGGTACTGGTTTAGGGCTTGCTATTACAAAAAGCTTAGTAGAATTAATGGGTGGTAAAATAGTCGTTCAAAGTGTTTATGGGAAAGGATCAAAATTTACAGTAGCAATTGATCAAGTAATTATTCCTAAAACATTAGAAGAAGCAGGATTAGATACCGATATAGAAGACGTAGTAGAGCCTTTTAATGCAGCTGGCTCAAAAATATTAGTAGTAGATGATAACCGTATTAATTTGAAAGTGGCAGCTAGATTATTGAAAGATTATCAAATTAATGCAGATTTAGTATTATCCGGTCAAGAATGTATCGATAAAGTCTTAAATGGAGAAAAGTATGATTTAATATTAATGGATGATATGATGCCTAAAATGACTGGTACGCAAGCTTTACAGAATTTAAAGAATATTATTGGGTTTGATATGCCTGTTATAGCTCTTACAGCAAACGCTATTACTGGTATGAAAGAAAAGTATATAGCATCTGGCTTTGATGATTATTTAGCAAAACCAATTGATAGAAACAAATTGCATGCTATTTTAAAAAGATATGTAAAAAAATCAGATGAAGAAGTAATAGATGATCAAGCAGAGCCATTAGAAGAAACAGTAAATAATAGAAATCCAAAATTTTTAAGAGCTCAAGGAGTAGATTTAGATCATGGTCTAGAACTTCTTGGAGATATGGAAACTTATGATATGACATTAGAAGAATTTATAGAAGAATCTAAGACTAGACTTCCTAAGATAGAAGAATATCGGTTAGCGACTGATATGGCTAATTATGCAATTTTAGTTCATGCTATGAAGAGTGATTGCAAATACTTAGGATTTATGACTTTAGCAGATTTATCTTATCAACATGAGATGGCAAGTAAAGAGAATAATATAGCTTTTGTGAATGAACACTATGATGAACTTATGAATGAAGTTGGAAAAGTTCTTACGATTGTAAAAAAATATTTTGGAAAATAGGAGGAAATATGGAAGAATTATTAGAACAAATAAACCAAACTTTTGATAATTGTATCAATACAAGTAATGAGGATGTAGCGCTTCAATTAAAAATTATAAAAGGAAACGTTAATACAATCATGAAAAACTATATAGGAAACACTGCTCCTCTTCAACCTATGAATGAAAGCACTATAGAAGAGCCACAATATGATTTAAGTAAAAAATGTATTTTCATAGTAGATGATTCTAGTATTGTTAGAAATTATTTAGAGAAATTGCTAAAGGGGAAATATTGTATTGCTATGGCAACAGATGGAGCAGACACTATAGAAAAATTAAGTAGAATGGATGAAGAACAAGGTTTTGATGCAATTTTGTTAGATTTAATGATGCCAAATATTGATGGGTTCGGCGTATTAGAGTATATGAATAGTAAAAATATCAATATTCCTGTTATTGTTATTAGTGGAGATAATACTGGTGAAACAATAACACGTGCTTTCCAATACAACGTTTTAGATATGATTGAAAAGCCATTTGATGCTAAAACAATTGAAGATAAAATTGACCATGTTTTAGGAGTGGAATAGCCACTCTTTTCATTTGACTTTTCTATTTTATTATGTTAGAATAACGAGCATTAGAGGGGAGAGTTTGTATGGGAATACAAATTAAAGGTATTAATACTGATTTGATATTATATAAAACTAAATTAGAAAAAAAGGTACCATTTTCAGATAGAATGCTAGATAGATATCATGTATCTATTCAAAAAGCTACAGATTACTTTTATTCTGAAAGCAGAATGGCTAAAGTAGGAGAAACAGTAAATGGAGTAAAAGCATTTGGATATGGTGTGACAGCAGCTATTGCAGATTCATTAGAAACTAGAAATAGAAGAAATGCTTTAATGCAAGCAACAGGCCTTGACAAAGATGCTATTGCAATGGATATAAACGAATTGCAAGCACTTAGGAGTCAAGGAAAAGCTGTTAAAGTATATGGTGGAGATATTCGCTATAGTGCTCAAATAAAAAAAGAGTGGCTAGCTTCTATTGAAACAATATTTGGAAATGCTGATTTACAAGCTTTAGATGATTTTTCTTGCTTAGCATCTTTAAAAGCTATTTATGGAGATTTAAATTTAGCACAAGTAAAAGATTCTAAAGTAGATTTATCGGGATTACACTTACAAATGGTATATGGAGATATTCATGCTGAACAAGCAGCTTCTACTAATGGATTAGAAGAATTACTTGCAGTAGGAGGAACTATTTATTATCAAGGTGCTTCTTACAGTTTAGATGATTTTGAAAAAATGGTAGCAAATAGTGAAAAAGAACGTCAAAAATAATTGATGTTCTTTTTTTGTAATTTATGCTATAATGGAAAAGAATAGTAGAAACATAAGTGTGAGGTATTGTTATGTATTGTAAGAATTGTGGTCAAAAAATAGAAGAGAAAGATGCTTTCTGTGTGAAATGTGGTGAACCTGTTATCAAGGAGGAGAAAACAGATGACACTCCAATACAGGTTGAAGTAAATAATCCAGGTTCTATAGAAAGTAAGGAGAGAGTCCCTGTTAAAAAGAAATTAGAGCCTATTATGAGTTTTATTTCTAAACATAAGAAACAGCTTATAATAGGAGGCTCTTGTCTTGCTGTTATTGTATTAGTGGTTATTCTTTTCTTTCTGTTTTATGATTCCACTAAAATTGATTGGAATAAATCTTATAAGAGTTTATCCCTAGAATATATTACACAGTCAAAGGTAAAACTAGGATATACCATATCTAATGAAGAAAAAGATAATCAAATAAAGATTAGTACAAACTGTGGAGAATATAAAAAGGAGGGAAAAGAAATTACTTGGGACTTAACAGATTCTAAAGGAAAATGTGAAATTACTTTAGCTTATAAATCCAAGAAATTAAAAAAAGAAGTAACTGTATTAAGTCCTGATATACAAGAAAAACCATTAGCTTTTGATTATAAAATTGATTTAGATTCCGATGAAGATTTAGATTATGATGGTCTAACGAATAAGCAAGAAAAGGAATATGGAACTAATCCAGAGCTTGCAGATAGTGATATGGATGGACTTGATGACTATTATGAAATATTTACAAGTAAAACAAATCCTAATAAAGCAGATACTGATGGAGATGGTTTAAACGATTATGATGAAATTGAACTTAAATTAGACCCCAATAATCCAGATACGAAAGGTGATGGCATTAAAGATGGTGAAAGGACATTAACATATAATTATAAGTCTGATAATATAACTTTAGCCATTAAAGGAAAAGGAAATATTGCTAGCGTGGTTGCTGAAGTAAATTCTAATACCAAAATAAGTAAAAAAG
The DNA here is from genome assembly GCA_910589375.1 of uncultured Bacilli bacterium. Classification (GTDB taxonomy): domain Bacteria; phylum Bacillota_I; class Bacilli_A; order RF39; family UBA660; genus UBA5578. Next base: position 459,604 of record CAJUTK010000002.1, read on the forward strand.
CAGGACTTATCGATAATTTATATACATTATATACTGATGGGAAAGTAGAAGAAGCAACCCTTACAATTCATTATACTGATAAAGAGTTGCAAGAAAGAAATATAAAAGAGGACAATTTATCTATTTATTATTATAATGAATCTACAAGTAAATATGAGAAAGTAGATAGTGTTCTTGATAAGCAAAACAAAACTGTAACTGCAAAATTAAAACACTTTTCTAATTATGTAGTAGGAGATACTTCTATTGTAAAAGAATCTACTACAAACCAAGTTATATTTATTCTAGATAATTCATGGAGTATGTATACGGACGAGCAGTATGAAAAGTATACTGGCAAAAAATATAATGGTGGACTATTTGGTTCTTCTAAATTAGACGGTTTTGACGCAGATGGGGTTAGATTTTCTTTAACTAGTACTCTAACTAGTAATCTGTCTTCAAAAGGTTTTCAAATAGGTTTATCTGAATTTAGAAGAGATTATAAAAATGCACTTCCTATTGGAAGTGATGCAGATGACATTAAGAAAAAATTAACTACAATGGAAGGATCTTTCATTACTAAAAGTGAAGGAACTAATATATCAAATGCCTTAACAAGTGGAATGAAAGAATTCTCATCCGATACTGACAATAAATATATTATTTTATTAACTGATGGTCAAGATTCTTATTTAAAATCTAATAGTAAAAGAATTATTGATGCTGCTGTTGATAAAGATATAAAGATTTGTGCAATAGGATTTGGTAGTGGTTCTTATAATACAGAACTAGCTAATATATCAAATGCTACTGGATGTAAATTTTTCTCTTCTAGTGATGCTAATGGTCTAACAGAATTATTTAATAACATGGAAACGGAATTAACAGACGATTTAGTAGATATTGATGGAGATAATGAGGCAGATGGTATTTTACTTGCAGATAGTGGTTTTATTGTAAATAGAGACGGATTTTCTTTTGAAAATTATACTAGTAATTTAACAGGAGGGCATTGTTATGGTATGGCAACTTTTGCTGAACTTTATTATTTAAAGAAATTACCATTAAAATTATCTTCTGTTACAAATAAGAAGAATACATCATTTGCTTATGATTTAACTAAAACATATTTTAAAAATCAGACAGCCAACTTATATGATTACAAATTAAAAACTAATGAATTAAAATATCAATTTGGATTTGACTATTTTGATGAAGAGGCTCCAGAAGATTTTAAAATTGTAGATAATAATGTATATACTTGGAAAGAAGATTATAAAAAGATAATTGAAGAAAGTGGTTTATATGATATTACTAGATCAAAAACATCATTAAGTAGTGAAAAACAATTAGAAAAATATGGTGTTACTTATGAAGAAGCCGACAATTTAAATCTAAATGAAGATCGTATGCAAAACAGTACAATTATTCATAAAGAAGATAAGCAACTATTAAATGCTATTTATGCTAGCTTTATTAAGCAAAATAGTACTAGCCATATTTCTTCTTCCATGAATTTAGTATTATATTTAAGAGATTTATTCAACACTGAAAATATTAGTTATTCAGGAGAAACTAAATTTATAAATATATTAAAATCTAGACTAGCTAGTGGAGACCCAGTTGTTATCAATGGTGATTTCTATGGATTACATGCTATTAATGCGATTAATTTAATACAAGATCTTGAAAATCCTAATTATTATTATATTGGTGTTTATGATAATAATTTTCCAGGAGAGAAAAGATACGTTGATTTAGAATGTAAAAAGGATAAATGTGTAATCAAACCAAATGCATATTATAATGCAGCAGAAAGAGGGTCTGATCCATCTGGACCACTTAGAATAACAGCTTCTTTAGAGTTTGATTTAAATTACTATGAGCCATATATTCAAAAATAAAAATGAAAATCAGAATAAATTTCTGATTTTTTTCTTGTTTTTCTATACTAAAAAGCACTTCTAGTTGCTTTTTTCGACAATTTCTGATATTATAGACGACATCTATTGAAATTTAGGGGGATTTTATGTATCAAAATGTTGTAACGACTGTTGATGAGGTAAATACTAAAGCAAAATCTAGTATTTCCTTTTACCTTGTTATTAAAAGAGTAATGGATATTATGATTAGTTTAGTAGGCATGATTTTTCTAATTCCAATTATTATTATTGTAAAAGTTTTATACCTTCTAAATGGTGATTATCATTCTATTTTTCTTACACAAATGAGAATTGGTAAAAATGGCAAAGAGTTTAAATTTTATAAATTTAGAACAATGGTACCTCGTGCAGATGAGATTTTATTCCAATTATTAGAAGAAAATGAAGAAATAAGAGAAGAATATACACGCAATAAAAAATTAGTAAGTGATCCTAGAATTACCAAGGCTGGAAATTTACTTAGAAAAACATCTTTAGATGAATTACCACAATTGCTAAATGTATTAAAAGGAGACATGTCCTTAGTAGGAAATAGACCATATCTTCCAAGAGAAAAAGATGATATGGGTGAATACTATAAGCATATCATTAAAACAAAACCAGGTATCACTGGTTATTGGCAAGTAAATGGTAGAAGTGATGTTTCATTTGAAAGCAGATTAAAATTAGAGACATACTATTCCAACCATTGTAGTTTAGATTTAGATATTAGAATTTTCTTTAAAACATTTAAAGTAGTTCTATTTGGAAAAAATGCAAAATAAAGAGTAAAAAGCAAAAATGAATAAAGGGGTTAATACAGATTAAAGGATACATAATAATGCTCCAAAGTATTTTATTGTATCCTTTTTTCATTGTAATAGGAAGTAGGGAGTATATGAAAAAGAAGAATATAACGGATTTAAAAATATGCCTTGTTGGCTCTTCTGGAGGACACTTAACTCACTTATATATGTTAAAGCCATTATGGGAAGAAAATGATAGATTCTGGGTAACATTTGATAAAATAGATGTCAACAGTATTTTGAAGGATGAAAAAGTATATCATTGCTATTTTCCAACAAACAGGAATTTATGGAATTTACTTAGAAATACATTTCTAGCTATTAAAGTGTTGCACAAAGAAAAACCAGATTTAATTATTTCATCAGGCGCAGCTGTCGCAGTTCCTTTCTTTTGGCTTGGAAAGTTGCATGGTGCTAAAACTATCTATATAGAGGTGTTTGATAGAATAAATAAGCACACTTTAACTGGAAAGCTAGTGTACCCAGTTACAGATAAATTTATAGTTCAATGGGAAGAAATGAAAAAAGTATATCCAAAGGCTATCAATTTAGGTAGTATATTTTAGGAGGATTTATGATATTTGTAACAGTAGGAACTCATGAGCAGCCATTCGACCGCTTATTAAAGTGTATTGATAAGATGATTGAAGATGGAATTATTACAGAAATTGTAATTGTTCAAAAAGGTTATACAGATTATGAAATGAAAAATTGCAAGGCAGAAAAATTAATCCCATACGATGAAATGCAAAAATATATCAATGAAGCAAGAATTATAATTACACATGGTGGGCCTGCTAGCTTTATAGCTCCACTATCAATAGGTAAAATTCCTATTGTAGTTCCAAGAAAGAAAGATTATAATGAGCATGTAAATAATCACCAGTTAGAATTCGCCAAAGAAGTAGAAAAGAGAATGGGAAATATTATTGTTGCTGAAACTGATGAAGAAATTATGGATGCAATTATGAATTATGATAAAAAAAAGAACAATATGCGTAATATAAATGATTCTAATAATACAAATTTTTGTAATGGCTTAGAAATTGAAATAAAAAAACTATATGAAAAGGATAACGAAAAATGAAATTTACTTTTATAATGCCTATATATAATTCAGAAGATATATTGTATAAGAGCATTAATAGTATTAAAAATCAAACCTATAAAAATTGGGAATTAATTGCAGTAGATGACGGTTCAACTGATAATACCTATAAAGAGTTAAAAAAAATAGCTCTCAAAGATAAACGAATAAAAATATACACTAAGAAGAATAGTGGTCCAGGAAAAACAAGAAACTACGCAATGGGTAAAGCAACAGGAGACTATCTTGCTTTTATAGACAGCGATGATTATTATGAACTTGACTTTCTAGAAAATATAAATTTGATTTTAGAAAAAGAAAACTATGATTTAATCTTTATTAATACTATTAACGAGAAGAACAGTGGAAAAATTGATTATTGCGATAATATTGATAAGTATTCTAAATGTACTAAAAAACAATTAATAAAACTACAAATGACAGGAAAGCTTCCATGGGGACCTTGTTCAAAAGTAGTAAAAAGAGAAATAGCTCAAAAATGCTCTTTTTCTAGTATTAGTGTAGGGGAAGAGGCAATTTATAGCTTTGATGTTTTGGAGAAATCAGAAACAATATACTTTTTGAAAAAGCCAATGTATCACTATGTTCATAATGATAATGGGCAACACACAAGAGGTGGACTAGATCCATGGAAAAATGTTGTTGAATCTATAAAAAATCATTTAGAAAAGAGAAATTTATATATGGAATATGAGGATGCTTTAAATACTTTAGCATTAAACTCTACAATTATGTCAGCATATAGAATATCAAACTCTCTTCCGTTTAAGGAAGCATATTATAGAATTAAAGAAAAAGTGAAGGAATATAGGGTAGAATTTGACTTTAAAAAGATAAACGCTAAACTATTATCCAATAGTTCAAAAATCTTATGTTTATTATTAAAAATTCACTTTTATTTTATAATTATAATTATGTCTAAAATTAGAAAAAAATTTAAGTAAGGAAAGGTGATTAATATTGGAAACTTTGCTTTTTATATTTTCCATCTGTTTAGCATTATATTTTTCAAATTTAGCTGATAGAAAAAACAATAGAAAATATTTATTATTAGTAATATTAATTGTTTCCTTGGTTTCAGGATTGAGGGGAATAACAGTAGGAATTGATACGATTTATTATGATTATGCTTTCATACATAAATTTCCCTATAGTTGGCAATTTGAAGAGGTAGGATTTAGAGCTATTTCTAACTTTTTAATGAACTGTTTTCATGATACTAGATACATATTTTTATTCTTTTCATTAGTAATTAATTCACTGATAATATTACGCTTATGGGATTTTAGAAAAAAATGTTCTTTTCCTTTTATGCTTTTCTTATACTCTTTAACATTCTATATAGATACAATGAACATTATGAGACAGTTTGTAGCAATAGCAATAATATTTTATTCTACAAAATTATTAGATAATAAACATTATATATTATTTGTTTGTGTAGTCCTAGCTACAACTCTTATTCATACATCCTCCTTACTAGCACTTTTGATGGTTTTAGTTTATTTATGGAATTCTTTAACCCCAAACAAACGGTTACTATTGTTAGTACCATTACTATTTATCTGTACAGCCGCCGTTTTTTATGTAATTAATTTTGAATCGCACCATATCGCTAATTACCTATCTTCACAAAATTCTACTAGTAATATAAATATTACTTTTATCTATAGAATTTCCATTTTTATTTTTTCTTTATTATTGTATAAAAGTAAGAAAAAAATTATTTTTAATAAAACTTCTGATAAGGAACAAATTGTAGAGATAAATCAAGATATAAGTTTTAAAAATACTTGTTATATGTATTTTATAGGTTTAGTACTTTGTTCCGTTGGAATGTTTTATACATCTATGGCAAGATTAGGATACTACTATGCTATATTTGAACTTGTATATTGGGGATATCTAGTCAAAAACAGTTATAACAAAAGTCTAAATCTTTCAATGATTTCAATTTATGCCATATATATATTTATGTTGGAATTACTAGCTGGCGGTAGTGGAGTTTTCCCTTTTACTTTTAATCTTTAAAGGAGGATAAGTATGAACACTAAATTAAGTATAATTATACCTGTATATAATGTAGAAAAATATTTGCATAGATGCATGGATTCCATATTAGCAAACAACGGTATTAACAATTGTGAAATCATTTTAGTAGATGATGGCTCTAAAGATAAATCTCCTATTATATGCGACGAATACGCAAAAAAATACGACAACATTATAGCTTTTCATACCAAAAATGGAGGAGCTTCTAGTGCTAGAAATTATGGGATAACAAAAGCAACTGGAGATTATATATGGTTTATAGACAGTGATGATAAAATTGATAATTGTATTGAGTACTTTATAAATATTATGAAAAATGAAGCTCCTGATATTATAGTTTGTCAATCAAAAATTGTAAATGAAAATAATGACATATACGATGAATGTAAATATACAATTCCTAAAGGCAATTATACAAGTGAAGAATTGATGAGCACATTAAAGAAACATCCTAAGAGTGTAATCTTCTGCCCACAATATTATATTGTTAGGAGAAATTTTATTATAGAGAATTCATTGTATTTTTATGAAGGAATTATTTATGAAGATGAACTATGGATTCCACAGTTGTTATTGAAAAGTAAAAAAATTTATTATAGTAATAAAAACATTTATTATCATTTTATGATTAGCACTTCTGTTATGCATTCTACCAAAATGGAGAAATGTGGAAGAAGCGACTTTATAGTTGCAACTGAATTATTTAAAATTTTCGATTTATCTAATAGAAAGGACTTGGCATTCCTAAGGGATAGAAGTGCTAATATATTCTTACAGGCAGTATGGAAAATTTCAAACTTTTTAGAGGAAAAAGAAAATATCAATAGAGCTTTACCACTAAAAAATTCCTATTTTATAAAAACAAGATTTAAAAGTTTATTATATTTTTTATCCCCTAAAGCTTATCTTTTAATACATAGACATTATGCAAAGAATGAAAAGAGGTAATTTAAAATGAAAAATATTGGCTTAATCACTATTATCGATAATGATAATTATGGGAATAGGCTTCAAAATTATGCATTAGGAAGGTATTTAGAAAAAAATTTTAATGTTAAAGTAACAACTTTATTAAATGATGATTTTTCTAATGAAAAAAAATTATATTTTATTAGAAAAATAAAACATATATTAGTTGGTAAAAAGTATAAAAAAGTTTTAAATAAAAAAAGATATGCTAGCTTTTCATCTTTTAATAGTAATATTAACTTTACAAGCAAAAAAATCAATTGCTTTTCAACTTTAAAAGAATATGACTTTATAATTGTAGGAAGTGACCAAGTCTGGAATCCCTACTTTAGACGGTTAAGAGATGTGGATGTGTTAAAAAATGTTCCCGTCTCAAAAAGAATAGCATATGCTGCTTCATTCGGTGTTGCTAATATCGCAGAAAAGTATAATTCTAAATTTAAAGAAATTCAAAAATTTAAAGCCATTTCCGTTAGAGAAAAGACCGGAGAAGAATTATTAAGGAAGAAAATCGTAAGAAATGATATAGAGGTATTAGTGGATCCAACAATGCTGATTTCTTCCAACGAATGGAATAATGTAATAAAAAAGCCAAAAGAAAAATTGGAAGATAAATATATCCTTCTTTATTTTTTAGGCGAAATAAATACTTATAGAAAAAACTCTATAAAAGAATTTGCAGCTAAATATGATTGTAAAATAATTAATGTACTTGATAAGGAATCTTCATACTATGAATATGGTCCTGGGGAATTTCTATATTTGATAAAAAATGCTTTTTTAATCTGTACTGATTCATTTCATTCATGTGTTTTTTCAATAATTTTTGACAAACCATTTGTTGTTTTTGAAAGAGAACAAAATCATATGCAATCTATGAACACTAGAATAGAAACATTATTAGATAAATTTGAACTGTCAAATCAAATTTACAATGGTACAAATATATCTAGCAACAATCTTAAACATGATTATAATAGAGCTTTTAATATATTAAAAGAAGAACAAAAAAGAAGTTATTCATTTTTTGTTAATGCATTAGAAATAAAGGATAGTGATTAATCTTGGAAAATAGAACAAAAAACGTATCTCGAAATATGATTTTTAGTACACTTCTAAAATTGTATCAAATATTTGTTCCTTTTTTAATAAGAACAGTAATGATACGTTTTATGGGGATAGATTATCTGGGGTTAAATAGTTTATTTACATCTATATTGTCAGTATTAAATTTAGCAGAACTTGGAGTAGGGAGTGCAATGGTATTTAGCATGTACAAACCAGTCGCTGATAAAGATGAAAAAAAAATATGTGCGATGATGAGACTATATAAAAAATACTATACAATGGTTGGAGTTTTTATCTTTGCTTTTGGATTAATACTATGTCCCTTTATTCCATTTTTTATAAAAAGTGATATACCGCCAAACATAAATATATATATAATTTATTTAATAAATTTATTTTTAACAGTAATCTCCTATTGGTTATTTGCATATAAAAATAGTATTTTGCAAGCTCATCAAAGATTAGATATTATTAGTAAAGTTGCGCTTTTTACAAATACAATACAATATTTACTTCAAATATTTGTGATATGTATATATAAGAATTACTATTTATATTTAATAGTTTCAGTATTCACGCAAATCTTAAATAATTTATTAATCTCTTTAGTAGTAAGTAAAAAATATCCTCAATATAAAGCACATGGTAGTCTAAATAAAAATGAGATATATAAAATTAATCAGAGAGTCAAAGATTTGTTTGCATCAAAAGTAGGAGCAATTATATTAAATTCTGCAGACACAATTGTCATTTCAGCCTTTTTAGGGCTTAATACACTAGCTATTTATCAAAACTATTTTTTTATAGTTTCAGCTTTATATGGAATTATGACAGTGATTCTAAATTCATGTACTGCAAGTATTGGAAATAGTATTTTATTGGAAACAGATAATAAAAATTATAATGATTTCAGCAAAATTACATTTCTCATGACTTGGGTTTATGGACTACTATGTTGTGAAATGTTAGTACTATATCAAACATTTATGCATTTATGGGTTGGCCCAGAATTAATGTTAGAATATAATATTGTAATTTTACTAGTAATATATTTTTACATTTATTCACAAATACAAATTCTATGTGTTTATAAAGATGCTGCAGGGATGTGGCATTCTGATAGATTACGTCCACTAGTAACTGGTATTACAAATTTAATTATAAATATCGTTTTGATTCATTTTATTGGTTTATTTGGAGTTTTACTTTCAACAATACTTAGTTTACTATTAATTGGTTATCCTTGGTTATTAAATTCTTTATTTAAGGAAGTATTTTTTAAAAACAAAAGAGAGTTTATATTTGATTTATGTAAGTATACCATTTGTATATTTGCTATTAGTTGTATCTGCATTTTTATTTCAAACTTTTATACTGGATTTTCTGTAAAAGATTTTTTTATTCAAGCATTACTCGTATTTTTAATTTTTAATAGTATATGGTACTTAGTATTTAGAAAAAATAATAATTTTAAAATGGCTTATAAGAAAATTAAAAATATGTTATTAAGATAAAGAAAAGGTGAGTTTATGAAAATACTATTTATTGGAGGAACAGGTCGATTAAGTAGCGATATCGCTAAGAAATCTGTGGATATTGGAAATGAAGTCTATTTAATTACACGAGGAAGTTCTCAAAGAAAAAAATTTATTGATGAACGCTATAATATGATTTATAGTGATATAACAAATATATCTGAAACACAAGAAAAAATTAGTGAATTACAATTTGATGTAGTAATAGATTTTCTCACCTATAATTTAGAAGATTTAAAAAGAACTCTAAAAATAATAGAAAATCATTATAAACAATACATTTTTATTTCTACAGCCACTGTATATAAGAAAAGTCGAGAGAAAGAAGTAATATCTGAGAATAAAACTGAGGTAGGAAATGATAAATGGATTTATGCATATAAAAAATATCAATGTGAAAAATATTTGGAAACATACTTCAATAATAGAACTGAAAAATATACGATAGTCAGACCTTATGTAACATATAATCAAACACGAGTTCCATATCCATTAGCTCCTGGGAATCCATTACACGAGTTTTCAATTATAAAACGAATTAAGGATGATAAACCAATTGTCTTGTTTGACAATGGAATGACGCGAACTACAATTACTAATTCAAAAGATTTTGCGAATGGCATAGTAGGATTATATTTAAACAAAAATGCATACAATAATGCATTTCATATAACATCGGATGAAACTGTAACATGGAGAAATGTTATTGAATATATTGGGCAATATTATAATAAGCAGGTTTTAATAAAAGATTTAAAGATAAATGCTATTGTAAAAAAATATCCACTATATAATCCAATTTTGAATGGAGATAAAGCTCACCAAATGGTTTTTGATTCTTCAAAAATTAAAAGGGTAGTAAAAAATTTCAAATGCGCTATAAGTTTAAAACAGGGTATTTTTGAAACGTTAAATTTTTATGAAAATAATAAAGAATTTCAAATAATTGATTACCTTTGGTATGGACGAATGGATAATATGTGTAATTCTAAAAAAGAAAAAATATTCCCAAGTATAAAATCGAAAGTTCAATATATGGTTGGATACTATTCATTATTATTTAATCTATTTACTTTATTAAAAAAACTAAAAAATATGGTGGTAAAATGAAAAATATGTTAAGAACAATATTTATAAATATTTTCTATTATAAAAACATTATTCGAAATAAAGGATTTATAAAAGTAGAGGGAAAATGTCACTTTTGTTTAAAAAGAGGTTCTAAAATTTATTTAAACTCTAAATTAAGATTAGGAAGAAATAGTTTTGGATGTAGTAGGGAAACAACCATTAGAATGGATAAAAATTCTAAAATGATTATTAATGGAGAAGCTGCATTTTTTTATGATAGTGATATTATTATTTTTCCAGGTGGTACTTTTACAATTGGAAAATCTTTTATAAATAGTAATTCTAAAATTAGATGTCACAAAGCCATCACAATTGGAGATAATTGCGCAATATCTCATGATTTTACAGTGATGGATTCTAATGTTCATACACTAAATGGAACAAATAAGACAGCTGAAGTAAATATTGGAAATCATGTTTGGATTGGATCAAGAGTCACAGTATTAAGTGGTGTAGCAATAGGAGACGGCGCTGTTATAGGAGCAGGTAGCGTAGTTACAAAAGATATTCCAGAAAGATGTTTAGCAGTAGGAAACCCAGCTAAGATAATAAAAACAGATATTGAATGGAAGGAATAGTTAGGACGAATATTATGGAAATATGGCTAGAAAAAAATAAATGTACTGGTTGTGGAGCATGTAGTAACATATGCCCTAAAGGTGCTATTAAAATGGTAGAAGACGATTGCGGTTTTAAATATCCTATAATTGATAAAGAGTTATGTGTCGATTGTGGATTATGCAAAAGTACATGCCCAATTGTTTCGAAATATGAACCAAATAGGTTAAATAAACCTATAGTCTATGCAACATGGTCAAATGATGCAGAGAATAGGTATATTAGTACATCTGGTGGCATGTTTTTTGAATTGGCCAAATACATAATAGAACATAATGGTTTCGTGGTCGGAGCAAGATATAACAAAGACAATATGGTAGAACATTATCTAGTAAATAATCTAATTGAATTAGAGTCTTTAAGACAATCCAAATATTTACAAAGTGATACTAAAAATATTTTTAAAGAGACATTAAATGCTATAAAAACTAAGAAATTAGTATTGTTTGCAGGTTCTCCTTGCCAAATAGCTGGATTATTAAAATTTTTGAAAAAAGAATATGACAATCTAATTACAGTTGAGTTTATCTGTAGAGGTGTCAATTCTCCAAAGGCATATAGATCTTGGTTATCAGAAATAGAGTCATTAGAAAATTCTAAAGTGTCAAAAGTATGGTTTAAATATAAAATGAATGGGTGGAAAGCCTCCCCAAGATGTACTAGAGTGGATTTTATTAATGGTAACTACAAAGTATACGATGGAAACTCAAATAAATACATGAATGGCTATTTGGGTCCTAATTTATACATAAGACCAAGTTGTGGAAATTGTTATTTTAAAGATTTACCTAGACAAGCAGATATAACGCTCGCAGACTTCTGGGGAATTACAAAAGACTTAGATGATGATAAAGGAACCTCTCTAGTATTAATTAATTCTTTAAATGGACAAAAATATTTTAATTGTATTGAAAAAAATATCCATTTTGAAGAAAGGAATCTTAAAGAAATCTACGATGGAAACACCTGTTTTAAAGAATCTGTTAAAATTAATAAGAAAAGTGAGAAATTCTTAAAAAGTTTAAGCGATAATAATTTTACAAAAATGTTAAACAAATATAGTAAGTTATACTCAATAAAAGCAAAGTTATCATCACTAAAAAACAAAATTAAAAAAAATAACTAAATTTTATATATCAAAATTGTTATATATGTTTACAAAGGAGGAAGATACTATGAATAAAAGTAAAATAGTTAAAATAATTATCAGTATAATCTATGTAATATTTAGTGCTATATTCATGCTTAAATTAAATAGTATGGATGTTATTCCTAATAAATATTTGTTATTAGTACTTGGAGTAATAGTTCTACTTAATATCATCGCTAGTGCTTGTTTATTAGTAAAAAATAAGTGGCTAAAGATAATAACTGTACTTCTTTATTTACTATTAACAATAGGTTATGTAATAGGGATTATTTATGCGGATAAAACGAATGAATTTTTAGATAAAACATTTACTAATAATGAGATAGAATCTATTCAAATCCATTATTTACTATTAAGTAAAAAGAATTATAGTGATAAGGATTTATATAATAAGGATATCTATTATAACTCAACAGACGATCATATAGAAGAAGCATTATTAAAATTAAATAAAGAAATAACTGCTAATATGAAAGATTTAAAAGATATCTCCAAAATATATGAAAAAGGAATATTCTTTATAACGGAATATACCTATAATGAATTACAAGAAAATTACGGTATTAACCCTAATGATTATAAAGTTCTAAAGAAAATAGAATTAGAATTTAAAGTAGAAAAAGAAGAAATTGATAAAGAGAAAAAGGATTCTTATAATATCTATTTAGCAGCAAAAGATTTTTCTAATAATAGAATCGATTTAAATAAAGTTATAACTGTTAATACGAAAACTAAAGAAATATTGATTACGAATGTTAATAGATTTTCTTATTTAGAGATTGAAGGAAAAGGAAAAAATAGATTGAGCTCTACTGGCTACTACGGAGTTCAATACAATAAAAAAGCAATAGAGCAATCATTGGGTATTGAAATTGATTACTATTTTTCAGTAGAAACAAGTGGCTTTGTAGAATTAGTTGATGCTATAGGCGGAATTGAATATTGTTCTGATGTTGCTTATACCACTACGCATGCTTTAGTATTAGGAACATATGATGATACAAAGGGTGAAAAATTGCATGTAAAAAAGGGTTGTCAGCACTTAAATGGTATTGAAACATTAACTGTAGCTAGGGAAAGAAATGCCTTCTCTGGATGGATTACTCAAAGAGAGAGAAATAATACCGCTATCATGGAAGATATATTAGAATCAGCTAAAAAGCCTTCTAATATTACTAGATACTTAAAAATATTAGAATCTATGGAAGGAATGTATAAAACGAATATTCCAAAGGAAACTATTCAAGATGGTATTAAAACATTATTAAATGATAAATGGTCAATTAAAAATCAAGAAATTGATGGAAAGTATGGAACAAATACCATTCTATTTGGAAAAGATAGAGGATATGTTTACTATTGGGATAAAGATAGTGTAAAAAAATGTAGTAAAGCTATCAATGATTTATATGCAAAGACTAAATAGAGTATTAGACAAATAATACTCTTTTTTAGCTATGGAAATTCCATATACATAAGTATCTTCCATTATTCATAAAAAAAGGATATAATAAAGTATAGTAATGAAAATAAAGTTTGAGGTGAAATATGAAAATACTTGTAACAGGTGGTTGTGGCTTTATTGGTAGTCATACCGTATGTGAACTACTAGATAACGGATATGAAGTTGTTATCATTGATAATCTTTGCAATTCTAAAAAAGAAGTTATTTCTAAAATAGAAACTATTACTAATAAAAAAGTTTTATTCTATGAAGGAGATGTTCGTGATAAGGAACTCCTTCATAAAATATTTCAGGATAATACTATTGATGGTGTTATTCACTTCGCTGGCTTAAAAGCAGTAGGGGAATCTGTTAAAATTCCTCTAAGTTATTATCGCAATAATATTGATTCTACGCTTACACTATTAGAAGTAATGCAAGAATCAAATTGTAAAAATATCGTATTCTCCTCTAGTGCTACTGTCTATGGGATTCAAGAAAGCCCAAAGTATGTTGAAACGATGGAAAGAGGAAAAACATCTAGTCCGTATGGAGAAACAAAAGCAATGATTGAAAAGATACTAGAAGACTTATATGCTAGTGATCCAACTTTTAAAATTACGATACTAAGATATTTTAATCCAATAGGAGCTCATAAAAGTGGTTTAATTGGAGAAAATCCAAATGGAATTCCTAATAATTTAATGCCTTATATTTTAAAAGTTGCTACTCATGAATTACCAGAACTTACTATATTTGGAAATGACTATGATACCATTGATGGGACTTGTATTAGAGACTACATTCACGTAGTAGATTTAGCAAAAGGACATATTAAAGCTTTAGAACATGCCCATAAAAGTAATCCTAATATATATACTTACAATTTAGGATCTGGCCATGGTGTAAGTGTAGCTGAAATTGTAACTGCTTTTGAAAAAGTAAATAAATTAAAATTAAATTATAAATTTGGAGCTAGAAGAGAAGGGGACTTACCAGAATTTTATGCAGATCCTTCTAAAGCATTAAAAGAATTGGGCTGGAAAACGGAAGAAACATTAGAAGATATGTGTAAGGATAGTTATCATTTTATTATAAAAGAAAAGGGAGAATAACTCTCTTTTTTTATATCAAAATTTGAAAATCACAAACAAATGTGCTATAATAAGCCACATTTAAGGGATATTGCCTAAAATACAAGGTTTTACCTTATAAAAATTTGCAAATAGCCTATAGTTATGTTATAATAGCGGTCGTTTTAAGGGGGAAAAATAATGGAAGAAATCGACTTAAAAGAGTTATTACGATATGGATATCGTAAAAAATTTATCATCATTGCAACTACACTAATTATTGTACTAATTAGTATGATTTATTTTGGGTTTATTCAAAAACCAAAATATGTATCATCTACCACATTAATACTTACTGGTTTTTCTAGTAATAGTGAGAAAGACACTATCAATAATAACGATTTAACAATTAACCAGAAATTAGTTACTACTTATCAAGAAATTACAAAAACAAGAAAGGTATTAAATCAAGTAATTGATAATTTAAAACTTGACTACACGGCATCTGAGCTTGCTAGTCACATTTCTGTTACAGGGGTAACCAATACAGAAATTATTAAAATATCAGTAAGTGATACGAAACCAGAATTAGCTGCTAAGATTGCTAATGAAATAGCAGTCATCTTCAGTGCTGAAGTAAAAGAAATATATAATTTATCTAATATTAGTATTCTAGACGTTGCTGAAGTTGCAAAAGCACCATCCAATATTAGTTTCTTCAAAGCAACAATGATTGCTTTGGTAGTAGGATTTATTTTAAGTATTGGAATAGTATTTGTCATTTTCTATTTTGATAATACTATTAAGAGTGTAGAACAATTAGAAGAAAAATTTGATGTACCAATTTTAGGTACTGTTCCAACTTATAGTGTTGTAAAAAGGGAGGAAAGAGCATGAGTGAATTAGTAGTAAGAGAAAACCCTAAATCAGCTATTGCAGAATCCATCCGTGTTATTAGAACAAATATTCAATATACATTAAAATTAAAAAAGAGTAAAACAATTTTAGTAACCTCTACTAGTAAAGGAGAGGGGAAAAGCTTTGTAAGTTTGAACTTAGCTATCTCATTCGCACAGAAAAACTTAAAAGTTTTACTAGTTGACTCTGATTTGCGTTTAGGTAGATTACATAAAGTATTTAATACAAGCTGTGATAAAGGATTATCTGTCCTATTATGTGATAATGATGGAGAAAATTATCAAAAGTATATTCAAAAAACAGGAATTAAAAACTTATCTTTTATTCCAAGAGGAATAGTTCCTCCAAACCCAAGTGAACTATTAGACTCTAATAACGTAAAAACATTTATTAGTGCTGTAGAGCCACATTTCGACATTATTATTTTTGATGGTACTCCAATTACTGGTTTAACTGATTCTTTAGTATTTAGTAAGTACATTGATAAAGCTGTAGTAGTATGCGCTGCTAACATTACCAAAACAGATATGCTTGAAAAGACTATAAAGAGTCTTAAAAATTTAGAAGTAGATATCGCAGGTATTGTATTGAACAGGGTAACAAATACTATTACAAGTTCTTACTATGGAAATTACTATTCCGAGTAAACTATGATAGATATTCACTCTCATATCCTATATGGAATAGATGATGGATCTACTGATATTGAAGAAAGTATTGAAATCATAAAAAGATTAAAGCAAATAGGCTTTCATAAAATTATAGCAACACCACATTACATAGATAATACAGAATATGTAACTGGTAACAAAAAGAAAAAAGAAATACTAAATAAGTTAAAAAAAGGATTAAAAATATCTCAAATTGAAATAGATTTATATTTAGGAAATGAAATCTATTTAAGTGAAGATATACTTGGAAAAATTACTGCTAAAAAAATAAGTACTATGAACGATAGTAATTATTTATTAATAGAACTTCCATTATCAGAAAAAGTTGGTCATGCATTAGACATGCTCACAAATATCCAATGCAAAGGCTATCATATTATTCTCGCTCATCCTGAAAGATATAGAATCTTTCAGGAAAATCCTGATAAATTAAATGAATATATAGAATCTGGAATTCTATTACAAGGAAATATTGCTTCACTAGACGGAAGATATGGCCAAAAAGCAAAAAAGCTATGTAAAAAACTGTTGAAAAAAAGAAATTATTTTGCAATGGCAAGTGACGTTCATAGAAGTCAATCTAAATTCTTTGATAACTTTGAAAAGTTAAAGAAAAAGATAATTAAATTGACTGATGAAAATTATTTTAGACAAATTTTTGTGGAGAATCCCGAAAAGATATTGAACAATGAAAATATTTAAAATTCCAAGATTTTAAATATTTTTTTAATTTTTAGAAAAATATATGGTATCCTTATAATAGGGGAGGACTATTATGAGAGTACTACTAATTACATTTATTTTATTTATTGCTGTTTTTCTTTATGCTTGCTGTGTTGTTGCAAGCAAAACAGATAAATGATTATATAGAAAAAGGAGAAACATTATGAGAAAAGAAATAGAAATTACTAGATTGGTAAATCAACAAAACCCACTTGACAGAGAAGATATGCCTCTAGAATTAGCTATAACAGATCAAAATGAAAATAACTTTCATGAATATGTTGATCCAACTTTAAAACCTATGATTGATAAAAGAATTTTTTCCGCACTGCAAGAATTACAAATGCATGCTAAAAAAGATGGTTTTAGCTTTATAGTGGATAGCGGATATCGTTCTTATGACTATCAGCAACAAGTACTAGACAGTTTTATTCAAAAGAAAGGATTAGACTATGCCAAAAAGTATGTTGCTCCACCTGGAACTTCAGAACATCAAACAGGACTTGCTATTGATTTTGCATCTTTTCAAGATGGCAAATATCAAGAAGCATTAACAGAAAAAGAAATAGAGTGGTTACAAAATAATGCGCATAGATTTGGGTTTATTTTAAGGTATCCGAAAGGAAAAGAGAGTATTACTGGTTATAACTATGAGCCTTGGCATTATCGATATGTCGGTGACCTTTCTTACATTCTATATAATTTTGACATAACCTTAGAAGAGTATTATTTGAAGAAAGAATATTATGACTCCCATAAGAGAGAAAAGAAAAAAGTAATACAATAAATTAGTATTAAAAGAAGAATATTTTTTCTTCTTTTTTTATATGATAAAGTAACGGTGATACTATGAATAAAGTAGCATTTATAACTACCTCCTTAGCTGGAATTTCTACTATATTAGGATTCTTTGTATTATGGATAAAAAATCAAGAAAACATTGTTGCTAAAGCACTTGGCTTTTCTTCTGGAGTTTTACTATTTGTATCCATATTTGATTTAATTCCAAGTTCTTTTTCTTATTTTAAGAAATCCTTTATATCTGGATTCAACATTCTATTTTGTATTCTCTTTTTATTACTTGGAATACTACTATCTACTATTATGAATGAGAGTGTACAAAAAAGAGTGGGGGATAGTAGTTCTCTCTATCAAATCGGAATACTATCTATGTTAGCAATTATTCTTCACAATATACCAGAGGGAATTATTACTTATCTAACCACTACCATGGAGTATAAAGCTGGAATCTTTTTAGCGCTTTCCATTGCTTGTCATAATATACCAGAAGGAATCTGTATAGCTATCCCTATCTATTACTCTACCAATAGCAAGTGGAAATCATTTAAAATGGTACTATTATCAGCACTTTCAGAGCCACTTGGAGCACTAATCGCTGCCTTATTCTTTCAAGAGAGACTATCAGATATGATGATTGCTATTTTTCTAGCGCTAGTAGCTGGAATTATGATTTCATTAGCGTTATTGGATATTTTACCAGAAGCTAAGAATTACTCTTTAAAACATACTTTTATGTACTTTTGCATAGGCTTTGGAGTATTACTCTTATCTCATTTACTATTCTAATAGAATGTGATAAAATGAAACCATGGAAACAGTTTGGAATAAGAAGAAATATCAAAGCTTTATAAAAGAGTTAGAAAAATTAGGAGATAAACAATATAAACAATTTACTTCTAACTTAGGAATTAATAAAGACTATTTAATTGGAGTAAGAACTCTTGAACTAAAAAAAATAGCCAAAGCTATTAGTAAAGAAGATTATTTAAATTTTATAAAATTAAATACTCATAATACTTATGAAGAAAGATTAGTTCATGGGCTTTTAATTGGATATATAAAAACAGATTTTGATACTGTAAAAGCTTTATTATGGGAATTTATACCCCATATTGATAATTGGGCTTTATGTGACATTACAATCGCTAATTTGCATATCTGGAGCAACTATACTAAAGAAGGCTTTTTATTCGTAAAAAAGTGCTTAAATAGTGAAAATGAATGGTATCAGCGAGTAGGATTTATCATTTTATTAAATTACTATATTAATGATGAATATATTGATCAAATATTGGATATATGCAACCATTATAAAACAGAACAATATTATGTAAAAATGGCTATTGCTTGGCTAATATCTATCTGCTATATTAAACAAAAAGATAAAACATTATATTTTTTAAAAAGCAATAACATGAATTATTGGATACAAAATAAAAGTATTCAAAAAATAAGAGAATCTACTAGAGTTAGTAAAATAGAAAAGGATGAATTATTAAAATGGAAAAAGAAGCAGTAATTGAAAAAATAGAATATCAACCAAAAGGGGTTTGTTCAAATAACATGTTAATAGAAATAGAAGGGGAGACCATCAAAAGGGTAGAGATAGCAGGGGGATGTCCTGGTAATACATTAGGTGTATCAAAATTGTGTGTTGGCAAAAGCATTAATGAAGTAATTGAATTACTACATGGCATACCTTGTAGAAATAGAGGGACATCATGCCCAGATCAATTAGCTAAAGCATTAATAGAATATAAAAAAAGAAACATTTAATTTGTCTCTCAAGGAGTTTTATATGAAAAAGAAGAAAAAAGAAAATTATAATAATATTATTGATTTATATAATGAATTAATTTATGAATACTATAATAATGTTAAAACAAAGTTTAATAAAAATACATTAAGCACAAAATGTAATGTCTCACTAAAATTAGTAAATGAATTAATAAAGCATTTATACAAAAAAGGATATATTTCTTATTCATCAGTATTTAGTAATGACTTTACTTTAACCTATGAAGGATTACTCTACCTAGAAAGTATAGTACAAGATAAAAAAGCAAGAAATAGAGATTTAATTGTCATGTTTTTTTCTATGATAGCAATAATAATATCTATTGCTCCATTACTTTTAGAAAATATTTACTATGGTATTGGATTACTAATTTTAATATATTCAGCATTTAAATGGGCATTTAATAATATTGGTGGGATAAAATAGATAGGAAATAGTCTCCAAATAAGAAGTTAACATAATATACATTATAGGTAATTATAATAAATAATTTATTATATATAATTCATCATACTTTAATCCAATATCCATTCTTTAATTATAAATAATATGCTTTTCGTTTTAATCTTAATAATTATGATTTCAATAATCATTTTAAAAAATTTAAATAAAGTTTTCAAATAATTATTTTAATTTATAATTAATTTTCTTAAATTGATTATAATAATATTCATTATAAATATATAAATTTAGATGGTTAGTTCTTCAGTTAATCTTTTCTCGATGCAAAATACAGCACCATTTTATGCCATAGTCCCCTACTAAAAGATTTAAACAAAAAAGGGGGCTTGTTCAATTTTGCATCCGAGGTAATTAACTCATCATCTATTCATATCTCGATGCAAAATTCAAATGTCAATTTTTCAAAATTAATATACTATATCTTATATTTGTATATTGTATATAGTTTTTAACAATAATATTGGGATCTAGCTTTCTGATCCTAATAATACTAAAAAGTAGGGTAGCCTCCCCTACTTTTCTGTAATCCCAACAATAGGGGATTTATCATTAGAAATTTATAATCTTTTTTATAGAAGCAATTCTAAAGTCTACATTATTAATTACAGTATTACAAAATTCACATTTCTCACTTGAAATAGGTGCCCCACAATTTGGACAATTAGTAGGGGTATCATCACCAAAGTTTTTTCTAAAGATTACTTCAAAACTTTCAGTAATTTTAGAATCTTTGTTACCACTAATAATTTTGCCATCGCCATTTTCTACATAACTAATATAACTAATAGTAATCACAGTAGAGACTGCTTGTTTAATAGTAGTACTAATAGTTTCAAAAACAATAACCTTTTCCCTAGTAATATCTTTTATAATACGCTTATTCCCCTGCTTTAAATCTAAAGTAAGACCTGTATGATAATTTTGAAATAATTGTTTAGTACTAAGTAACTTCATTGTATTATAGTCTAAATTATTATAAGCCATTTCAAAATCATAAAATAAATTATAAAAATAATCTTTAAAACCATCTAAATCTGAAGTCTGAAAAGTAGATAGTTCTTCCATAGAAATATCCGTATATTTTACTTTTTCTTTTTCCTCTTCATAATTTATTACATTATTTTTAAAATAAGTCTTATTTTTGGTTCTTTTAACAGAAGAAGTAAGTGTTTTAATAATAATATAAACAACTAAAATATAAACTAAAATCTGTATTATATATGCAATTGGAAACATTACAATCCATAAGATATCCATATTACCCTAGTTTCCTACTTTTCTAGATTGAATTTCAGCAATTTTTTCAAATACCTCAGAAGCATTATTTTCATTAATTTCTGTGTATCCTAATTCTTTTAAAGCTTGAACTTTAATATTATTTAATTCTAAAGTCCTACTAAGCTTATCTTCCATTTTTTGTTCAATTTGATTAATGAAACGCTTATGGCATTCTGCTAACTTAGTCTTAGAGGCTCCACCGCTATTATATAAAACAAATGCAGAATACATAATACTCTCAAAAATAAATTGTTCCTCTTCATCGAATGCAAACTCTAGAGGTTTAACAAAACCAGTTTCTTTTGCAACATAACCTAATATATACTTTAATTCTTTAGAAGAATCCATTGATTGTATAAAATGGAACAAATATTTCATTGCAGCATAATTTTTTGGATCTTTATCATCCTCTAATTTTTCTTTAATTAAATCAATGATTCCCATCATTAATTCTTTTTCTTTTTTACCAAGCCCACTAAAAATAGAACCCGCATCAATAGAACTCAATGAAGATGGTGTATCATTACACATAGCATTAAGCCTAGTCTCTACAGCAGTAATATAATCTGTATCTATTTTAATATTGTCTAATTCATCAGCTGATTTAATTCCTAATAAATTTAATAATAATACTTTTTTATCTTTAGGCCATTTATTAATATCATCCAAATCTAGATAATTATATATCATTTGTCTAGAAACACCTAAAAACTTCGCTAATTTAACTTTTGAAATACCTAATTCATGTAAGATATCATTCAATCTGTCCATATCTCATACCCTCCTACTATCATTATAACACTGTTATGTCAAATGTCAAGTGTAAAGGAATAGTTAATTATAAAATTTCATTGACAGAATTTTCATAATAATTATTTTCCAATTATATTACGTTTGTAAGTACAATTTTGCTTATTAAAATTTTCACATCCGATAAATTTACCATATGGTCCATTCTTTTGCAATAATCTGCCACCACATATGGGGCATTCATATCTTTCATTTTTTAATTCTTTTGCATGATCTTCTTTTAATTCATTAATAAAGATGGATTCTTGATTTTTAACTGTCAGGAAAAACACTTTATTCTTGGCTCTAGTCATTGCAACATAGAAAATCCTTCTCTCCTCTGCAAATAAATAAGTATCTCTACTATCTAATAATAATTCTAATATTGGTACATCTTGAACTTTGCTAGGAAATCCTATTTTCGAATTTTTATTATTAATAATAAAAACATAATCAGCTTGTAACCCTTTTGATTTATGGGCAGTTATAAAATTCATTTTTAAATCTTTTCGTCTTGAGTATCTTATATCTACTACTTTGCTTTGACTGTTATATTTACAGTTTAATAAATCACTAGTTTGTAATATTTTGTAATCAAATGAATACCTACCAATAAAGAAAACTGTACTATTTGATGGTAAATCATTTAATTTATTCAACATAAATTCTACTGCGCATTTTTCATTATATCCATTTATTTCACCAATTACTGACTTGTTCCAATTATCATTTCCACAAATATTTTTTCTTATCTGTAAAGGATTCTTTTGAATAAAATTACTACTTATTTCAATAAGTTTCTGACTAAACCTATATGTATTTTCAATTTTACTAATTTCAAAATCTCCCCAATAATATCTAAAATTCAATATAAAGTTTATATCACTACCTGCAAATCGATAAATACTTTGCCAATCATCCCCTACACAAAACAAATGAAATTTATTAGATTTTCTCATACTCTTTATTAGATTAAATCTAGATTTAGAAATGTCTTGATATTCATCAATTATTACATATTTGTAAGCACTAGTATATTTTACTTTATTTATATAATCTGTGGCAATATTAATCATGTCATTAAAATCAAATTCATGATGTTCTTTTAAATAACTAGCATAAGAATTATAAATTGGTTCTAATAAAGATAATATTATATTATTACTCTTATTATATGAAGAACTATCACTTAGTTCTTTTACTTCCCCAATTGTATAATTATTACTCTTAATTAAGTTAATAAGTGTCCCAAAAAGTTCAATTATACTTTCTAAATAAGAATCATTATTAAATTTTTCATTCCAAAGTTCAGTTATATTTTTAGGTTCCATTCTAATAGATTGACTAAAAAGGTTTTTTTGCAAGTTTTCCAATAAAGTTTCTTCCATTTTTTCATAAGCATAACATTCAATCATAGTTGTGTTATTTTTTTTATGAATATTTCTTTTCCAATCAATTGAATCTTGATATTCTTGACTTGGTGATTTTCCATGTTTACTATTAAAATATGAAGGTACTTCCCCATCCCTATCAATTCCAAAATATTCAATATATATATCCTCTTCTGGCAAATAAAAATCAGGAGTATATTGCGTATACTCATTTGTACTAGTATTATATTTATAAGGGCTCTCATAAACATACTCTATATTGTTTTGGTATAAAAAATTAGCTATATCCATTTCTCCATAGCTTTTAACTGTTTCATTTTTCATGGTGGTAGGAGGATTGCAACGCAAATATTCTTCATATTCTTCTTGGGTTTTAAATTCAAATTCTGACTTATAGGTAATCCTATTATATAAAAAATACTTTATTAATAAATTCAAATATTCATCCATTGATAAATTTTGTTTTAGTTGTTCTTTAATAAAATCATGCAAATTTAATTTTGTAATAGTAATTTTTTTACCTTCAACCTTAGTAATAATATTCATAGCTAATTTATGAAATGTTGAAACCTCTATACTTTTATCTACCTCTTTAATTATTCTTTCTTTCATTTCGGACGCGCTTACATTTGTAAAAGACAATACTAAAATTTCTTCAGGCAAACATTTTTTCAATTTAATTAAATATTTTGCTTTTCCAACAATTGTAGTAGTTTTCCCAGTACCTGCACCAGCTATGACCAATTGATTGTAATCATCTTTAACAACACATTCCATTTGTTGCATATCTAGAACTTTATCCTCGATTTTTCCAAGAATTCTATACCCATCTTCTATTTTTCTATTAATAATATCTCGATTATTTTTTATTGCTTTTTGTTCTGCACCATTATACCAATCTAATAGCATTTTTTGTTTTTCTACTAACAGGCGATATTTTTTTGCTTTTCTAAATTTTTTTATTTTTTTGGTTTCTATAATTTTAAGTAATTCTACAGTGTCAGATTTCCAAGTATTTATTTTTAATAAACTTATAGTATTAGTGGTGTCAGCAAAAATTTCAAAAATATGCTGTAATGCATCTTCAATCTTTAAAATAACATCATCACATAAGGAATTTCTCATTTCACGATTATTTTTTATTCTTACATAAAATTTCTTAATGAAATTCATTTCATACATCTCTTCTCTATATTGTCATATACATTTTACCAAATTTTACCAAACAAAAAAAGCATTTCTGCTCTTTTTCTGTTTTATAATATTGTTTATTAATATATCAAAAACCACATCACTATGGTATGGTTGAAATTTGAATTTAGTTTTCCTTTCTAATAAGTATACTCCTTATTCTTTTCTTTAGCATTTACAATAGAGAAAACAGCATCAATATCTTCTTTTAAATAACTTCCATCTTTATTGATATAACTCTCTAATCCATTAGAAGCTAAAAAGTATTCAAAAGAAGAGAGTGGATCAATACCATTAACAACAGCATAAGAAATAGTCTCTGATGCAACAGAGTCAGGGGAAAAATAAAGACCTCCCTTATTATGCTCTAATATAGAAATATCTGCATTTTCATTATAAAGATCTATATAGGTATATTCTTCATAGCCTTCTTCACTGCCATCATCAACTTTAGTTACTTCACCAGTTTTTAATAAAAAGTAATATCTATTCGTAAGATTATCAGCAACAACAACAGAACTAGAACCACTATCTAATACAAATAATTCACTATTCTGATATCTCACTCCTGAAAATGCAGGTTCTTCTACTACAGGCTCTTTTTCCAATAAAGATTTATCAGGCTCCTCTACTACTTCTACTGAAGTTTTTTCTTCATTACTATCATCAATATTTCTATCACTAGAAGTACAACCTGCTAAATTAATCGTCAGTGCTGATGCTAAAGTAAGTGCTACTAATGTTTTTTTCAAACTATATTTTTTCATTTTCTTATTCCCCCTAAGACTATTATAGTTTACCAAAATTATTTATTTTGTCAAGTTCCTTGAAATAAAAAAGCATTTCTGCTTTTTATTTTAAGATACTATTAATATCTATCATGAGATTATCACTACCACTTACTTTTGGTAATTCTCCATTCCATTTTTCAATAAATTGTTGTTTTAAAATTTTATCCGTTAATGAGTTTTCTTTAATTCTATTAGCGTCTGCTTCTGCTTGAGCCTCTATTCTTTTTTTCTCAGCTTCTACCTTGGTTGTTTCAAGCTTTTGTTTAGCTGTTAGGGCATCTTGTTCGGCTACTGCTTTTCTTTCAATAGAAGCGTTATATTCAGCACTAAAATCAAAATTTTTAATAGAGATAGATAATACTTTAATACCATATTGTTCTACTCTTTTAATTAACTCTTCTTGAATGTCTGCAGCTACTTCACTTCTCTTTGTAATTAGTTCTTCTGCTGTATATTTTGAAATAGTGCTTTTAATAGATTCCTGAATAGCTGGTTCTAATACAGTAGTAGTATATCCATTTCCTACTTGGCGATAAAGTTCAATTGCTTTATCTGCATCTATTTGATAATTAACAGCTACCTTAATACTATTTACAATTTGCATATCCTTTGTAGATGTTTCCAATAAAGCATCGTTTTCATATTTTTGTACTTTAATATTAACTGTTTCAATTCTCTCAAATGGGAATTTCAAATTAATTCCTTCTTGCAAATAAGTATCTGTAATTTTTCCAAATCTTATTTTAATTCCAACCTCTCCAGTCTGAACTACTTCAAAGCAACTTGGAATTAATAGTAACAGCCATAAAAGCGAAAATAAGCATTTCTTTTGAAAGCGAAAGCCTCCCTTTTTCCTATCATAACCTGCTAACAAAATAGTAATAATCACTAATGCTAGACTTACCATAACATATATCATATTTCTCCTCCTATAATAGTATTATATCAAATTTTTAAGCAAGAAAAAAGAAAGTATTACACTTTCTATAAATACCACAATTTTTCTCCATTTTTTCTTACTTCTTTTATGATTCCCCCACCAAGACATTCTTCTCCATCATAGATAACACACGCTTGTCCTGGAGTTACTGCCTTTACTCCTTGTGGATATTTGACTAAAATTTCACCATTATCTAAATATTCTAGTGATACATCATTATCTGGCTGCCTATATCGAAACTTTGCTGTACAATCTATAGGCCTTTTATCACTATTAAAGTTAACAGTATCTATTATACAAGAATCACTAATCAAATAATCAGTATTTCCATAAGAAATATAGAGGATATTTTCTTTTAGATCTTTTCCAACTACAAACATTCTTTCTTTAGAGCCGCCAATATTAAGACCCCTTCTTTGACCAATTGTATAATACATTAGTCCAATATGTTCTCCTATTACTTCCTTTGTATCTATTTCAATTACTTTACCTGGAGTGTTTGGCAAATAGTTTTCTAAAAATTTTGTAAAATTCCTTTCACCAATAAAGCAAATACCTGTAGAATCTTTTTTAGAAGCTGTGATTAAACCATATTCATCTGCTATTTTCCTAACCTCAGGTTTTTCCATATCCCCTATTGGGAATAAGACGTTTTCTAATTGTTTTTGAGACACCTGTGACAGAAAGTAAGTCTGATCTTTATTCAAATCTACAGCACGTAATAGTTTACCATCTTTCATTCTAGCATAGTGACCAGTAGCAATATAATCAGCCCCTAGCTTTTCTGCCTCACGTACAAACATATCAAACTTAATATACTTATTACACATGATATCAGGATTTGGTGTTCTTCCTTTTTTTAATTCCTCTAAAAAGTAAGTGAAAACATAATCCCAATATTCTTTTACAAAATCTATTCTATGGAGTGGAATATCTAGTTTTTGGCATACTTCTAGTGCATCATTGTAATCTTGCTCCTGTGGGCAAATAGAATCATCCAAATCAGGATTCCCTAAAAAGTCCCCATTTACACTAGTATCCCAGTTTCTCATAAATAATCCAATTACTTCATATCCCTGTTTTTTTAGCATAATAGCAGCTACACTACTATCTACTCCACCAGACATTCCAATTACTACTTTTTTCATAACTCACCTACAGACTTATTATAGCACATTCACAACAATTTTCAATAAGTAAGGGGTTACGAAAGTTTCTACTAAGGTCATAATTACTACCACTAAAAGGGAAACTACTAAAACTAATAAATATCTATTCATAATAGCTTTAAAATCAATTGTTTTTCTTTTTATGATAGAATGAATTAACGCTAAAGACACCTTAATGGCGTAGCATCCTAAATATAAGTATATGACAAATATTACAAATTGATGAGGAAAATTATATAAAAAACCTATTAAGCTTCCTTTTAATCCGTAATTAGCAACAAAACTAGAGAGCGTGAAACTAACTGTAAAAGCTTTATAAAATAATAATATTACTACAATAGGCAATCCTATAATAGAAAAACCCAATAGCCATATAATAACTATGAATAAAACATTGATAATTACATTGTTTGTTAGTGAAGCTAAATAATTAGTAGGCTCTATATTTTCTAAAAAAGAAGATAAGGTTTCTGCTACTAGTTGTTTATCTTGACTACTTAGTACAGTCATAAATAATGCTCCAGTAACGACACCAATAAAACTAATAACAAATAAGAATATTACTACTTTTTTATCTACAGTAAATAGTTTGTCCATTGCTTTTTTCATTATCTCACCTACTAGACTATATGCGATTAGAAAGAACATATTCCAATTTTTAAAAAAATACGCTATAATGGACGTATAGGAAGTGATATCATGAAAGAAAAATCAAAGAAAATGAAAAAAGCAGAAAAAAATAGTGGATTAAAAAAGATTGGTATACTGCTTCTTCTTTTAGCGTTAGTTGGACTTTATGTAATTTTACCTATTATGTCTACACTAGCTTCATAAAATAAGAAGAGAATAATTTATCCCTGCTACTAAATAAAAAAAATAATCTTTCGATTATTTTTTCTTTTTGTCTGTCTTTACTTTTACTGTCTTTGTTACCTTTTCTTCTTTTACTGTTTTAGCAGACTTTTTAGTTTCTTTTTTCTCATTTATTAGAGCATCACGGATTTCTTGAAGTAATAATACTTCCTCACTTTTTTTAGGCTTTTCTTCTTTTTTCTCTTCCTCTTCTTTATGTTCTAATTTTGCTAAAACTGTATTAATAGTTTTAACCATTAAGAAAATACAGAAAGAAATAATTAAGAAGTCTAATACGCTTTGTAAAAAAGCACCATAATTAATCGTAGCGTCTTTTACTTGAATAGTAAGACCTGTTGAGAAATCAACTCCACCAGTAATTACTCCTATAATTGGCATTAGGATATTATTTACTAAAGAGGTAACAATTGTACTAAAAGCGCCTCCAACAATAACTCCTACTGCTAAATCCATAACATTTCCACGAGCTATAAATTTCTTAAATTCTTTTAACATTTTTCCACCTCGCAAGTATTATATCAGAAAAAAATTTTTTGTCAAAAAAAGAAGAGAATTAGTCTCTTCTTTCATCACGTGCATAATTTGCTTTTTCTGCTTTTTTCTTATCACGACAAGCTTTACAACGAACTGGCTTGTTTTGGAAACCTTTTTCTTCATAAAAATTTTGTTCACCTACTGTGAATAAAAACTCTTCGCCACAATCCTTGCAGATAATTTTAATATCTTCTTTTTCCATACTTACCTCCTTTTCTAAACATCGATTCAATAAAAATCCGTCTTTTAAAGGAAGTAATCTTTATTAATCTTATTCATTATATCATAAAAAGTATCTACCGTCAACGAATTTATAATCTCTTTAAATAGTCTTCATAAGCATCACATACTCTATCTAGATATTCTTTTTTGCGCAAATCTTCCAAATAACTTTTAGGAATATTAGAATATCCATAAAAAATACCTGCTAAAGAACCTGCTATTGCACCAATAGAGGCAGTAGATTCCCCAATATTGGTAGTAGCAATAATACATTCCTTATAATTACTAGACTTTAAAAAGCACCATAAAGCAGCCTCTAATGAATCTACTACATAGGCACTGCTGTTAATATCTTCTATCGTTAGATTTACGAAATCCCCAGATAAAATTCTATGATAGCAATCTAATGTCTCTTTTGAAAAAATACTATAATCTAGTTCTTTTACTTTAGTTAAAGCTGAAAACTTATTTGTTCCTCTTAATAAATTCATTACATATCTAACATAAATATAGCAACCACACACAGAAATCTCATGAGCATGAGTAATCGAAGATAAGTTTCTAACTACTTCTACTATTTCCCTATCAGTAGATTTATTTGCTATAAAATAATAAGCTATAGGAAGCATCCTAATTAAAGAACCACTACCATTATCATAAAGTCCATTAAGACCGCTTTCTTCTGCTTTTTCTAAATGTTGAGTATAGCTTACTAAAGCTTTTAAAGTAGTTTCTCCAATATCAAAAGATTCTTTCATAGAGCAGAATTGATTGGCTGTAAACCACCTTACAAAATTATCTGCAATCTCATCATAATTAATTCCTTTATTCATAAGAGCATCCATGGTTGCTATTGTAAGGGAGGTACTATCACTCCAAGCACCTTTAGGTATACCATCACGAATTCTTGGCATCATTTTTACTACTGGTTTCTCTAATAAATCATTTCTACTGCTTGATTCTGTTGGAACTCCCATAGCATTTCCTACTGCTAATCCTATTAAACCATCTCTTACATGATACATACTATCATACTCCATATTCTATTTCTATTATAGCAAATGTGAACATTTTTTTTCAATACCTTTATTAAAAAAGAGAGCATTTCTACTCTCTTATATCTTCTGCTTCCTCTAACATATTGGTAATTAGTATACCGTATCCACGAGTGGGATCATCTACTACTACATGTGTTACTGCCCCCACAATATATTCCCCTTGAACTATTGGGGAACCACTCATTCCTTGAATAATTCCGCCTGTCTTGTCTAATAAGTTGGAATCTGTAATCTCAAATAGAATATTTTTAGTATGGTCTTTTGTTTCCTGTACTTTTGTAATTTTAATGTCATACTCTTCTACTTTACTTCCACTTACAACAGTTCTGATTTTAGCGCTTCCTAATTTTATGTTTTCCACTTGCGCAACCTTATACAAATGCTTTTCCTCTATATCTTCTTGGTAAAATCCAAAAATACCTTTATTGGTATTTTTCTTAATTTCCCCTATTATATCAGATGTATTGAAAGTTGCATTTTTTTCTCCTGGATTTCCATCTCTACTTTTTGTAATACTGCTAATAGAAGATGAAAAGATATCTCCATCTTTGGACTCTACTATTTTCCCACTAGATGAATCGACTATTTCATGACCTAATGCACCAAATCGTTTGGTATTGGGATCGACAAATGTTAAAGTTCCAATTCCTGATACAGAATCTTTCAAGTACAATCCAGTCTTTTTATTTTTTAATGTTAATTCAGTCGTATATTCCTTACCATTTCTTACGTAGCCTATAGAAATAATACTTTTATTATTTCTAGAAAGAATGGATGAAATATTATCAATAGAAATTACTTTGTTGTGGTCAATAGAGACAATTTTATCACCAATTTTTAATCCTGCCTTTGAAGCAGGATCAACACCTTCTATATCATAAGTACCAATGATTTGAATGCCATCAGTATTTAATTTTATTCCGATATTGTCTCCACTAGCTATAATGTAATCAGAATAGGCAGAAATGTTACAAGGAATGGCGATAAGAAGCAAAATAAACAGGATATTTAATTTTTTTATCATAAAAAAACTCCTTAAGGCTACAATATTAATATGAGAAAAAAGAATATAAGTATGCATGTAAAAAAAAGGATTTCTCCTTTTCTATTTTGCTTTAGATTGTACTAATTTAGCATGAATAACAATTCTTTCTCCCTCATAATTTAAACAAGTTGAAAGTGTTAATATCTTATCATTAGTAGAAACATTAGCCTTAAAATCATATTTACTTCTAGCTACAATCGTATTTAAAAATTTCTGATAAGATTCATCATTTTCAAAATTATGGGTTAAATAATAAGCTTCTGCATCTATTGTATAAATAGAGATAATTTGCCACAATGTATTTTGTGTTGGTGTAGACAATTTAATAATTTGATTTTCTTTATTTGTATACCAAGACTTCTTTAAAGTCTTATCAAGACTGCCAAACATTACTTGATCTACCCTACCATGACCATAAATAACTGTATTTTTTTTGAAATTTTTTAAATCGGAACGATAATCTGCGAATATCCATCCAGCAGCATTTCTTGTTCTATCAAACGCTTTATTTAAGTAATACGTATTATTACTAGTTTGAACAATTGGGTAATTAATATTCGTATTATTGACAAATAGCCAACCAACAGTATCACTATTTTCCTTTTTTAATTTATCAAAATCGACACTAATCATAGGAACTTTCATGTAATTCCAATAATCTTTTCCATATTTTTCCTTTTTTACTACGTCTGTCGGCGTTTTAGTATCCTCTGCCACCCCAAATTCTTCTTCAATAGGGATGTAAAACTCTTCTTCTACTTCTTCTTTTGTAGTTTCCGCAATTAGATCACTAGCAAGTTTCTTAGTTTCTTTTCCTTCTGTTTTCCAATTGGCATAAATACTATAAAATTCCATAAAGCAGATAGCAGAAAAAGCGATTAATACCATATAAGCAAATTTTGCAAATGGAAATTTTACTGTAGTAGTAGGTTCTACCTTTTCTTCTATTTTATCAGAAATTTTTATTTCTAAAAGCTCTTCCATACTTTTCTTATGGTAAGGAATAGATTCTAGTGCAAACAATGTAACAAAGTAATCCTTTGATATCCCATAATAGTTTTCTATTTCAAAATATTTTTCTTCCCTAATTAAAATTTTTTGTAAAACATAATTTAAATAACGAATATCTTTATTTTGATTTAGCATAAATACATAAGCATCTAAAAGACTCTGAATATTTTGATAGAATCTTTTAGAAGAGAAGTTTTCCGTAATTACTTCTTCTATTGGTAAATAAGAAATATCTTCTTCCATTTTTCTTACTAAATAAGCATACTGAAAAGAAGAATTTAAGTAGATAACAAAATCTATATTCTTAATTTTCAATATTTCAATAATACGATATGTTTTGTTATTATATAGAAAATTATCCATAAACTCCTCCTCATTTTTCTGTTAGTTGAAAGCTATAATATCATATTTTTTATAGATACGCAAATTAAAAGAATAGTTACTATTCTTTTAATTTTGCTTACTTAATTTATATATTCCAAAAATTGCCAAAGAAATGCTTCCAATAAATCCAATATAAACAAAAGCCATATTTTGATCTGCTGTTACTGGAATTGGAGAGTTATACATGATAACCTCTTTATCAACTTTGCCATTTTCATCAATTGTAAATGTAATTACTTCATCGCTTAGGCCATAACCTTTTGGAGATTTTGTCTCTATCAAGGTATAAGTACCTGGCTTTAATCCTGTAACATAATGTGGTGTATTAGTAGATACCCAACTAGCTAAAACGTTTCCATTAGCATCTTTTAAAGTTAAAGATGCTCCTGGTAATTCTTTTTTAGTAGTTGCATCCTGTTTACTAATCTTTACTTTACCAGTTTTTTCTTCTTCTTTTGAATTATATATAGTAATTGTTTTATTAGTAGTGTCAGAATCAGTTACTGTAAAATAGATAGGTGTTTTATTTAAAACATATCCACTTGGAGCACTTGTTTCTGTTATACTATATTCTCCAGCTTTTAAGTTTTTTACATAGTGAACAGAATTGTCACTTACCCATGTATCGATTACTTTACCTGTATTATCTTTTAGAACTAAAGTGGCACCCTTTAAGATTTCCCCTGTTGCTTGATCTTTCTTAACAATTCCAATACCATATGATTTTCTTGTATTGTAAAGAGTAATCGTTCTATCTGTTTGACCATCTTTTGTAACAGTAAAATTTACTGGTGTTGAATCTAATACATAACCAGATGGAGCAGATGTTTCAACAACGGAATAATTTCCAGCACTTAAATTTCTAACATAGTGAGCAGAATCAGTAGATACCCATGTATCGATTACTTTACCTGCACTATTTTTTAAAACTAAAGTTGCTCCTTTTAATGTTTCTCCTGTTGTAGCATCCCTTTTAATAATACTGACACCATATGACTTTGGTGTATTATACATTACTAATGTTTGAACATTACCGCCATTTCGAACAGTGAAACGAATAGTCTCTGATGATAGTTGGTATCCGCTTGGAGCACTCGTCTCTGTTAATGTATAATTTCCTTCTTCTAAATTCCAAATTTGATGTGGAGTAGAAGTAGATACCCAACTATCAATGATTCTTCCTGCACTATTCTTTACTACCAAAGTAGCGCCTGCTAACTCACGACCTGTTGTGATATCTCTTTTACTAATAATAACAGATGATTTTTTTATTGGTGTATTTCTTAACACTACCCTACTTGTATTATTTGCTGTAACAGTAACTCTTACACTATTATTTAATTTTTGATATCCACTTGGAGCAGATGTCTCTGTAATTGTATATACCCCGAGTGGTAAATTATTAATAACATAAGCTTTATTGCTTGAAGTAAAAGTAGAAATGACATTGCCATAATTATCAGTTACTTGAATTCTAGCACCTGCTAATAATCTTCCAGTTTCAGAATCTGTTTTTTCTATTCTTAGTGAACCTACTGGTTTTGATATAGAAAAACTAGTTTGAGCAGATAAATTTTTAGTAGAAGTTACTAAAATTCCAAGATCTTGTAAATTGGATGTTTGCTCATAACGATAAATTTTATTTGTTTTACCAACTGCATTCACTTTTACAATGATATTCATAGCATTAGCTACTTTAGAAGCAGGGATTCTAATGGAAAATCTTGTTCCTTTAGTAAGTCTTGTTCCAGATTTATATACTTGTCCATTAGAAGTAACAATTCTAGCATCAGAGCCAGCATTGATTAATGTTACTTGATAATTTTCATAACCGCTTCCACCTACTGTCAAATATCCAGATTGATAGTAGTCTCCTGATTTAGTCATAGAAGAACCTGGATTAGTTATGGAAATAGAAGATTCTCCTACACGATTTGTTTTTGCCGCATTAGCAAGAGTGATAGCTGCACTTACAGCCTTATCGCTTTTATTTAATCCAGAAGTAGATACTTTTCCTTGATAAATCCAAAGCGCTAACTGTGTAGCATAATATTTTTGGTCATTAGTAAGATTATTGCCTAGTAAAGAACTATTCCAATTAGCACCATATCCATTTGCAAATATATAGATATATCCTGGATCTGTGATTTCTCCTTTAAATGATAATGTAGATCCATCTGCTGGTACTTTTAAAGACTTATTCAAACAATAAGCAATGATAGTTGAACCTCCAGATGTAACTGTTTTATAGTAAGTTTGTGCGCCAGATTGAATACTTACTCCTGATAAATTTCTTTTATGAAATGTTACTGCATTAGATACTGCAAAAGTATTACCAATAGTTGCTAAAAAAGTACTTAATATAGCCACAATTACTAATAATTTCTTTTTCATAATACTCCTCCTCTTATTAGTGAATTATTCTAGCACTACTGACAAAATTTGTCAAACTGTAACATAAAAAAAGAAGAAAAATTTTCTTCTAATCTACACTTACTAAATGAATGCTTTCAATCTCTTCCTTATTCTTCCATGATAATAAGTCTTCTGCTATTTCCCTGTTAGCAATTTCAAAGGTAAATTCAACAGAATTTTTCTTAACAGATTCTGTCTTTAAAGTGCACTTTTTCTTCTTACTCATGAGTTTTAATATTTTATCTCCAAAATCCTTATCTGCTTTTACAACCAATAAATATTTAGTAGTACTTTTAACATTTGTCATATACATAATCATATAAAGTATTCCCAAAATAAGGGTTGCTATAAGAGTAGTCAAATAGATACCTGCCCCAGACATAATTCCTGCGGTAATAGCCCAAAACATAAAAATTGTATCTACTGGGTCTTTCACTGCCGTTCTAAAACGAACAATAGAAAGAGCACCTACCATACCTAATGAAAGAGCTAGATTGGAATTAATCGTTCGGATTACTAAAGATGTAACCATAGAAAGTAATACAATCGATAATACAAAAGATTTTGTATAGGATACTCCTGTATATGTTTTTTTATAAACATAAGTAATTAATAAGGCTGCTACAAAAGCAGTAAGTAAGGAGAAAAATAAATCTCCTGTAGATAGTGTACCAGAAAATTCTTCTATTACACTTTTTTTAATCATATCTAAAAAGCTCATGTTATACCTCCTTTTTTTCTCTACACAACGCAAATTTAGAAACTGCTACACGAACAGTTGGTATTTCTTTAATGACACTAGCCAAATGGCTTGGAATAGAATTGTTAAACTTTACTTCTAATACTACTTCTCCAGGTTCTAATACGTTAAATGTAAGAATATCTTTATCAAATAAATCATACTGAAACTTACCAGATCGGATATCCTCGTCAAAAGTAATTCTTGTATCTTCAACTGGAAAAGTAAACGCTAAACGCTTATAATCAACGATAACAGAAGGCTTTAAATGGTGTAATTTCTGTTTCAAAACAAATTCTCTTAAAAGGCCATCCTTAGCTAACTCAATTTCTTCAAAGTCCCCATTTAAAAATTTATGACAATCCTCTACTGAAATTTTTTCTTGTTTTTTATACGTTAAATCTCTATTTTTTTCTTTTCTTTCCAAACGTATAAAAGAGCTATCTAAATTATAAAGACGAATTCGATACTTCTCTCTTTTCTCAAGACCATCTATTTTTTCATAGTAAGCACTGTTATAATCATCATCAAAGTAAAGACTTCTTATAAAGTATGTATTATCCTCATTAATAGAATTGCTATCTACATCCATTAGTAAAGAAAGTTTTCTTTTTAATAATTCTGCTTCTCCTTGACTTAAAATAAATTTTAATTCATGTCTATATTGTTTTTTATCCAAAATATTTCTTCACTTCCTCACTAGAGAGATGAAAATAACTCTTTGTATGGGTAATAATATAACTTCTTCGCTGCTTAATATAATTTTTTAGACTCTCACAATTATCTTCCCACTCTTTATAAGTCATACGCCAACGTTCTTGATTTCTCTTCATCTCTGGTTTTAATAATTCATAAAGTTCTTGATAGCGATTCATTACATTTTCATCTGACCATACATTTTTCATACTATAAGATAATCTTTCTAAAAGTTTCTCACGGAATTCACTATTTTGTAGTAATCCCCTTAAAATAGTATTGTTATAATGATATTCTCCAAGTCCTGCTGGATTTGTCAACCATTGCCACTGATTCCTTGTGTGATGATAAAAGGCAAAATCAAAATCATAGAATACCATTTTAATCTTTCCACCATCGACATTAGGATTATTAAAGTATCGAGTATTTACAATATCATTATTAACTGTATAGAGTTGTCCTATTGTCCAATCAATATAATTATCAATATCTAGTCTCTCTTTTACATATTCATAAGCATCAGAATTTGCTAGATTATGACTACGTATGTAAGAAACTAATTTGTTATAGTCACTAGCACTTCCTTCACTTACTACATTATCAATACGAATAATATTAGTACCTTTAGAATCTACATTATAGTGATGAGCTACGAATTCATCATCTACTTTTTCTCTTAAAAAGTATACTCCCCAGTATTCTCCATTAATATATAAGATAACCGCTTTATAGGCCTGTACATCAACAGTACTATAGTCATCCATAATAGAAGTAGCTAACTCATCACGAAACATAGAGCCAGTACTATCTTGTGAACCGCTACGTACTACAAGTGTTTTATAGCTAATGGCATCACGATTATCAAAAACTTTATAATTTAACTTAGAAGGACCATATTTAGAAGAAAACTTTAGAGCAAAACTTTTTTTAGAAATAAATCTAGTTTGTCCTCCAAATAGTTTTAACCCACAATCAATCGTAAAAGAGCCTTCCTTTTCAAACAATTCTGCATGAGCATTTACTGTTAAAGTAGTAGAATTTAAATTAGTAGTTAAATACCTAAATGAAGTAGATGGTAAACTAATCGATAAAACTGGTAAAGTATGATTTTCATTAACAATATAACTACCTGTTACTACATTACTAAGCTTTTTATTTTTTTCATAAGAAACTGCTTTAATAACAGTAGTTTCATTTAAAAGAATAGGACTATTATATACCTTAGAATTCCTAGTAGGAATAGATCCATCTAAAGTATAATATATAGTCCCTGATCCCTTTAATTCAACCGCTAAATCCTTAGTGTTATTATAAATACCTGGCTCTTTGCTAAAAGTTGGTTCATAAGCAATTTCTAAAATATCTGACTTTCCATTTTTAGTACCAGGAGTAGGCTTTTCAAAATAGTAAAAACCATTTGTACTATTTCTACCATAGCTATATCCTATTGGAATATTAGAGACATAGATAGAATCTGCTAACTCTTTGCTATGATACAAATAAATACTTTCTGAAGATGAAATTTTAAAATTAGCATGTGGATATTTAGAACTACTTAACTTAGTATCTCCTGATGCCATTACAATATAATACTCTCCACTTTTTAATTCCTTATCAGGTAGATTATACATTGTCTTTTCATTAGAAGAAGTCGTTAGAAAATACTCTTTCAATGAAATACTATGGTCAGTATTATTATATAATTCTATCCAATCATAATATTCTCCACCATTTTGAGCCAAATAAGAATGATTGGCACTCATTACTTCATTAATAATTAATTCTTTAGGATTCTTTCTTTCATTCTTTGAGAACTCTTCCATATTAGAATTTAAATAGCCTGGCGTAATATTAGTATTCTCCTGAAAATTTCCAGTAGAATCTTTTATATAGGCAAAACCATTAGTAACATCTTCATAATTAACTTGTTCTACAATCTTATTATTTTTTGACAAGATAACAGTACCAGTCTTTTTATTTAAACTAAAAGAAGCATGATTGTCAGCACCTAATTCTGAAGTATAAATCAAATAAACCTCATCTGGCTTTAATATCTTATCTGGTAAACGATATTGAAAAGGTCTATTTAAATCATTAGAAACAAAGTATTCTTTTAATGAAACTTCTTTATCACTTTTATTATGAATTTCAATATAACTATAAAACTTCTTATCAAACGAAATATTGCCTTTATTAGAAGGTAAAAATTCTGTAATTTCTAAAGAGTCCTCTTCTACAGATAAAGATTTAAGATATTCTTTTCTTCCATCAGTATTGTTACTATATCCTGGAGTAATTTCTTCTGTTTCTACCCATTTTCCTTTTTCATTTCTTGCCATAACTGTATTTTTATTTAAGGAAATAGTCTTTACTGTATCTACTACTTTTCCATTTTTCTTTTTTAAGGTAATAGTTTCTCCACCAGCTTTACTAAGGGCGAAATTAGCATGCAATCCCTCCTCAGTTTTTCCTGATAGATAAACTATTAAATATCCTTTGCTTTTAATAGTAGCAGATGGAAAAATCCATTTGGTATTACCGCTTTCCTCATCACTTAATCCATAACCAGATAAATCAATATCTGCACTTGTTCCATTATATAATTCTATCCAATCATAAACATTCCCTGACTCATCAGCGTAAGCGCCTTTATTAGAGGTCATAACCTCATTAATCACTAAAGCATCAATTCGAATTTCTCCGTCTCCTAATGTTTCTTCTGCATTTTCTTTTGGAGAAATAAAAGATTCTACTGCTATTAAAACGATAATGAAAAGAAGCATTATCAAAATACTTTTACCATTACTCTTTAGTTTCTTTAAGTCAATCAATCTCATTTTTTCTCCTACTTCCTTATATTAGGATACCACATAAATCGACTTTTTTCAATCATTATACGAAGCTATTAATATAATATATAATACTAGCAATTTTCTATTACAAAAGAAATGGCAATATATTTACATACTAGATTGTGAAAATCGACTTTTTTTGATATAATGAAAAAAGCTCGGAGTTGGGAGAAAATTTTATGGAAAAGAAAAAAAAGGTTAAATTAAAAATTAAAAAGCAAGTTGTTTTCAACTTAATTAGTATTGTATTTGTACTAACAGTAGGATTCTACTTTTTAGGCAGACTTATCTATTACAAAATAGATAGTCAAAAAGAATTTGTCTTTTCTAAGCAATTAGCACAAAGACTAATTGAAGAGGAAGAACAAAATATTTATGAATCAGAAAATAGTCTAGTTCATGTAAATGGTATCTATCGTTATGTTGGAGATGCTAAATACAATTATGTAGAATATAAAGGTCTATTATGGAGAGTTGTTAAAATTAATGCTGATAATTCTGTTACTTTAATAACACAAGATAATGTAATCTCTCTAGCACATGGAGATTCTATTGAGCATCATATTTTAACTTGGTTAAATGATAAAGAACAACCTAATACAGGAATATTTCAAGCTAGCTTAGAAGAACAAAAAGAAAATCTTAAAACTACTAAAATCTGTACAGATAGTTTTAACGAGTTAGAGATAGCAAGTTGTTTCGAAACAAATGAAAACTATAAAATTGGCTTATTAAGTGTCTATGATTATTTAGAAGCAAACGCCAATGAAAGCTATTTAAACAATGAATCCATCTTTTGGACATCTAATAAATTTGATGCTGACAATTCTTGGTATGTAGCAGAAGATGGAAGAATCAGCTATGATGATTCTAAAAGTAAATTAGGAATTAGACCAGTTATTACACTTGATGGGGATACTCCTATTTATAGTGGAAATGGTACGGCAGATAATCCTTATTCTTTAAATGAAAAAGATCCAGAAACATTAGAGGAAGTCTATATTGGAAAATACTTATTATACAATGATACCTTATGGAAAGTAGTTTCTAAAGAAAAAGATAAAATTAAAATTGTTAGTGAAGAATGTTTAAAAGGAAATGATGGAAACTGTATTGCTAGAAAATATAGTGATTATTCAAATAAAATTGATGTAAACGGAAATGAGTTAATGGCTTATTTAAATAATGATTATTATAATTCTCTAAAAGAGAAAGATTTCTTAACTCATGGTAAATTTTATACAGGAACATATTCTTTAACGGAGAATAACTATCGTTCTTCTTTAGAAGAAAGCGAAGACTTAAAGGTAGGCTTTTTATCAGTTGGAGAAATTTTTGCATATGAAGTGGAAAATACTTTTTTAATGACTACTAGTCCTAATAATGATTTAAGTATTTATAGTGTTAATAATTCTCATAGCCTCTATCAAAATACAGTAATAGAAGAATTGAATATTAGGCCTTCTCTATATTTAAAAGCTTCTATAAAAATCCAAGGCGGAGATGGTTCTTACCTATCTCCTTACCAATTAGGAGGTAATAAATAATGAAAGAAAAGAAAAAAAAGAAAAAGAAATTGTCAAAATTAACAATTGTTTGTGCTATTTTTGATGTTCTTGTTCTAGTCTTCTTATTTGTTGTATATGGACCGTTTGATAAATTTAAAAACTGGTGGATTACGACTGCTTTAGCAACTGGTAATCACAAATATTTCGCAAATGTTTTATATTCTAAAAGTGATATTCAAAATACTCTTCAAAGAAATAAAATATTAGAATCTGATCAAAATACGAAAGTAGAAGATATTATATTTGATAATTCTAAAAAAGATACTTATGAATCTATTTATGAAGAACAAATTTTAAAAAGAGACGCTGGAAATGATGTCTATAAAGTTGTTGAAATTGATGAAAAAGATTATAATGGCTTTTTAGTAGTAGTTTATGATCCTTCTAGAATCTCCCTTGTTACTTCTTCTAAAATAAACTACGGAGGCCAGGGGTTAGTTGATATGGCTAAAGAACACGAAGCAATAGTGGCCATTAATGCAAGTGGTTTTGCAAGAAGAAATGGTGCTTTAATTCCAACAGGAACTGTTATTAAAAATGGAAAGATAGCCTCTGTTGGAGGAAGAAATTATCATGGTGGAGGCCTTATTGGTTTTACCAAAAATAATGTATTAATGCTTACAACAGACAGTGCAAGTTCTGCTATTAAACATGGAATGAACGACGCTATGACATTTGGCCCTTTTCTTATTGTAAATGGGGAATCTGCTAAAGTAAAAGGAAATGGCGGTTGGGGTGTCGCTAATCGTACTGCTATTGCTCAAAGAAAAGATGGTATTGTTCTTTTCTTAGTAATTGATGGTAGAGGAGCAAATGGTAGTGACGGTATCTCTATTGCAGATATGATTACACTTCTTGAAAAATATGGTGCTTATAATGCAGCTAATCTAGATGGTGGTGGTTCTTCTACTTTAGTAGTTGAAGGAGAACTTATTAATAATCCTAGAGGATATAGCTATACAGGAGATCGTTTCCTTCCAAATGCTTGGATAGTAAAATAAAAAGATGTTTAAAACATCTTTTTTTATCCCTCTATTGCCTTTTTCTCTAAATGGAATTTTTCTTTTTTCTGATTCATCATCTCTGCCCTTAGAATTCTATTTTTCAAATTCAAACCTCTATTTTGATTTAAATTAAGTTCATCGGCAATCTTTAAATATTTCAATGACTTTTTGGAATTATTTAATTTACGGTAACACTCTGATAAATTTAAATATACTGTTAAATTCTCTTTTGGATAGAATTCATTGTAGGTAATATAGCAGAAAATGGCATCTTTCCATCTATGCATTTTATAATAAATCTCTCCTAGA
Organism: uncultured Bacilli bacterium; assembly: GCA_910589375.1. Classification (GTDB taxonomy): domain Bacteria; phylum Bacillota_I; class Bacilli_A; order RF39; family UBA660; genus UBA5578. Next base: position 502,094 of record CAJUTK010000002.1, read on the forward strand.
TAATAATAAGCATCTGGATTAGGAGATATTGAATTTGCCTCAATAAAGCACTTTATAGCACTCTGATATTTCCCCATTCTAGTATAGACATATCCTTTTAAAATAAGTGCTTTATTATTTCTACAAGTATCCATCTTTGCATAATACTCTAGATAAGTAATTGATTTCTCATATTCATAATTTCTCATAGAACTATAGGCCATCTGATAGAGTTCTTCTTTTTTAGTAACAAGATTTCCCTCTTCTAACGATTCCATACGAGAAACCTCAATAGTATAGAAATGATGATCTAATCTTTTCTTTAATTGATTTTCTTTCAATATTGCTCCATATTGAGTTAACCAGTACCTAGCTTCATCATATTGGCCATATTCCATACATTTAGAGTAATATAAGAAATACTCTTGATTTGGTTCAGTATGCACTAATAAAGGTTCTACTGGATAGAAGACTTCAGCTTTGACATCCTCTTTATGAGGTTCTTTTTCCTCTTCCACTACTTCTTCTTTAGGGGAACTTTCAACGTTATCTTCCCCTTTTGGTTCTATTGGTAGTTCAAGTTGTACAGTTTCTTCTTCCACGAGAATATCTTGATTGTATAAATCATGAAAGTTTATTTCCTTTCTCTCAATAGCAATGCCTGTTTGAAATAAATCTAATAATATATTGGATTGATAGTTTTCTAAAACAATACGATTATTCTGATATAACTCTAATGCATGAATAAAATGGCCTCTTTGAATATTATTTTGAACGATATAATAAAGATGTTCCTGCTTTTTTTCACGACTAGTTAAGTCAGTAAATAACTGTTCCAAAACAATGAGATATAAACCAACCTTCAGTTTAGGAATAGAAGGATCAATTGCCTTATTTTTACATTTCTTTCCTACCTTTAAAGCTGTTCTAAAATCTCCTAAAGAAATAGCTTCTAAAAATGTATAATGGGAATCATCTTGCTTTTGATAAGTATAAGAGAATTCTGGAATTTCAAAAGTAATATCTTTACTAAATGTAAAATAGGTTTCTAAGATTTCTAAGAACAATTGATATACATAATTATTTTGCTTTTCATTGTTTCGATAAGAAATAATCTTTTCTACTTGTTCTTTAGCGTTCTTAAAATCTTTTTCTTTAATAAGTTCAATAAACTTTTGACATCTTTCTTGTTCTAACTCTAATTCCATTTTTCTTTTTTTCTTCAGTTTTTCAGCTTCATCCTTTATCAATAAAGACACTAACTGAAGAAGAATCTCAATATGGATAGAATTAGGATTCATTTTCTTACAAATAAGAAGTTTCTTAGAAGCTTTTTTATATTGCCCATCATTCAACAATTTTTGAAACTCTAAATAATTTCCAAGATAAGAATTTGAATTAAACGCTACTATTTTCCCCACTGGATTTAATAAATCGAGTAAACTATCAGCATCATAATCCGTCATTCTTTTATAAATTTCTAAATATAATTGATATTCACTATCATATTTGCTGTTTTGCTTTTTTTCAATGCATTCTTTTAAATACGAAAAAGCATCTTCTCCCTGAAACAAGGAAACAACAAATTTGGCAAATAATGAATCATTAGAATCATTCGTAATACTATTTAAAATAAGAGATGCCTTCTTATAATTTTTTTCATATACATATGACCAAACTAGTTCTAATAAGCCTTCTTTTTCATAAGAATTGGGTTCTTTATGTAATATAGATTTTTTGGAACGAAAAAAGAAAGAACTATTAACAAAAATAATCAACTCTGCTTTTAATTCATTTAAAGAGATATTTAATACATCTAAATTTTTCCATCTATTTTTTCGCATTCTATATTCCCCCAATATATATGATATATATTATACCAAACCAACTTTTTGATAGCAAGAAAAAAAGTATAAAATTTCTTTTATACTTCTTGTACAACAACGATAATCATCGGTTTAGATGCTGTTTGCTGATAAAGATACTTTCCTAACTTTTCACGAATTCCTAATTTAATCTTATTAAAATCTACATAGTTAGGATTAATGAAACTATTCACAACTTCTAGAGAAATCTTTTCAGCTTCTTTTATTAAATCACTATTGTCTTTTACATAGATAAATCCACGGGTTAATATTTCTGGTCCAGAAAGAACTCTTTTAGAAGCTTTATCTAATGTCGTAGTAACAATAACAATACCATTTTCTCCTAATAATTCTCTATCCTTTAATACTAAATCCCCAACATCTCCAGCCTGCTTTCCATCAATTAAAAGCTCATCTACTTTTACTTTCTCGCCATTATCAACGTATTTACCATTTATTAAAGTAACTACATCGCCATTTAATTTTAGAAAAACATCTTCCTCTTTCATACCTAAGCGATAAGCTAACCTAGCATTTTCTACTTGATCACGATATTCTCCTATAATAGGAAAATAATATTTTGGATTTAACATGCTAAGCATCATCATAATGTCCTCTTTAGAGGCATGAGGAGAACGATATTGTCTCTTAGATAGTACAATTAAATTACAACCAATTTTGGCAATGTTATCAAAAACTTGTGTAGAAGTTACTTCAATACTATCATAAATAGGAGAAGCAAAAACTACAGTGTCCTCCTCTGTTAAGGTAATAAATTTATCATATCCCTTAATAATTCTTTTCATATTAGAGTATGGAACTTCTCTTTCATTTGATACAATTACAATAATTCCAGGTTTATTAACATCATGAATTGTTTTAATTCTAGATTTGTCAAAAGCTATATAGTGATAATCAATTGCCTTTAAAATAATGGATTCTAGTTTTCTACCCATAATGACAACATCGCGATCTGTCTTCTTAACTTCCTCTAATAATTCTTGAATTCTATAAATTTGGGCTTGCATAATATTTACTAAAATACGGCCTTCATTCTTATTTAAAACTTCTCTAATAATATCTCTTGCTCTATGGTTAGGAGAAGTAAAACCATTACGAGAAGCATAAATAGACTCCCCTAATACACAGAGTACACCCTGTTTTCCAACATAAGCTATTTTTCCTATATCTGAATTAAATGCTCCTAACATAGAAGGATCAATTACATAGTTACCCGTAAATACTAGTGCTCCATCTTCTGTATAAAGAACATACATTACAGAATCTGGAATAGAATGAGAAACACGTATAGGGAAAATACTGTTTTTTCCAAATACTACTTTACGATGTAATTTCAATTCAACTAAATTAGCATCCGTAATTCCCTCTTCTTCTAAATCAGTCTTAATAATATCTAAAGTAAATGCAGTAGCATAAATGGGAACATCTTTTAAATCGACTAATATATCGGCAATTCCCCCCATTTGTTCATCATGCCCATGTGTAATAAATATTCCTACAATTCTCTTACGATTTTGAATCAAATACTCATAGTTTGGAATGATATAATCAATACCTAATAGACTATCATCCGCATATTTTAATCCCGCCTCAAATATATATATATCATCATCAACTTCAACGACATACATATTCTTTCCAATTTCGTTTAACCCACCTAGGGCAAACATCTTAATCTTACTCATAAAACTCCTTTCTTTTTATCGCCTTATCAATTATACCAAAGAATTAAAGATTAGTCTAGTTTCCAAAATAGAAAAGAATAATGAGTTTATTCATTATTCTTTTTTTTACTAACAGAGATTCCATCACCTAATGGAAAAAATTCTGTATCAAATTCTGAATTATTTTTTAAGAAATCTATATAAGCTCTAATTTTTCCGACTAATTGTTTAGTATTTCTATTATGTGTTAGTGTAATATCTTCTACCATTCCATGAAAAGATAAATTATCAGTAATAATCACACCATTATCATTCAAATTATTCCTATATTTTTCAAAAAATTTAATATATTGGCTCTTAGCAGCATCAATAAAGATTAAATCAAACTTAGAAGAAATAGAGACTTCTAATGCATCTTCATTCAAAATAGTAATAGAATCCTCTAACCCCATACTTTGAATATTGAATACTGCTTCTTGATATCTTTCTAAGTCTCTTTCAATCGTTGTTACTTTAACGTTATCCTTCGCTAAAGCAAATGAAATAGCAGAATATCCAACCGCACTACCTATTTCTAAAATAGAGTTAACATTGTTCTTTTGGATATAATCTACAATAAATGCAATTCCCTCATCTTGCATAATAGGGATATTATTTTCTAAAGCTTTCTTTTTAATATCTAGCGGGTGTACCATAGTCCACTTTCTTTCAACTGCTCTATTTTTGCTAAATGCTCACTATAAGTTTTTGTAAAATAAGTCTCTCCATTTTTATCTGCTACAAAATAATAAGCTGCTACAGAAGTTGGAGATACTGAAGCTTCTATAGAACTTATAGAAGGCATACAAATTGGTCCTACTGGAAGTTTTCCATGAAGAGCATTTGCTCTCGTATTATAATCATTGACAGCATTAAATTCTTCCCTAGTTAATTCCCTTTCAGACATATCCACACCTACACCATAATAAGTAGTAGGGTCACTTCCTAAATTCATACCTGCATTTAAACGATTATAGAATACACCTGCTACCTTACCACGATGTTCTATAGTAGCAACCTCTAACTCTACAATACTTGCTAAAGTAAGAAGTTCATGAACACTATATTTACTTTTCTCTATTTGAGAGCGTAATGGCTCTAATTTCTTACCCATCTGGTCTAATAATGTTTTAAAAATTTCTTTAATAGATACATCTTTATTAGCAAAATAATAAGTATCTGGAAATAAATATCCTTCTAAAGGATAATAAAGTTTTTCATTTAAAATAGAATTATCAATAAACCAATATTCCTCTACTAGGCTTTTTAAATATTCTTTATCATTTAAAAGCTTATAGACATCCTCTTCGGAGTTATTTGTCTTTTCAGCAATAAGAGATGCTATACGTCTCATATTAATACCTTCTTTAAAGGTAATGGAGATTTGGTTAGGATCTACTGACGCCCCACCTGATGATAAAGAAGATAGAATCTTTTCTACTCCCATATTTTCACTTAAATAATAAGTACCAGCCTTTAATCCGTTTTTAGGAGGATTAAGTTTTACATAAATCTTATAACTAATCTTTGATTTAATTAATTTATTCTCATATAACATATCAGCTAAAGTCATATAAGTACTTCCATTAACTACTTCAATCTGTACTGTTGAAGAATTAGAACTAACTGGGCCTAAAGAATTCTTATACCAATAAAAACCAATTAATACAGCCATCAATAAAAAGATAAAAATGGCACTTATAATTAATAAAATTGTTTTCTTCATTTTGAACCATACAACAAAAAAGAGTAAAAATTACTCTTCTGCTTCTCCTTCTTTACCTTGAATTTCATTTTGTAATTCGTCCAATATAGTTTCAATAATTTTCCATTCTTTATCAGTCTCAATTGGTAATAATTTAGTTTCATCCTCATCTGGATTATAGATAGAGGCATATACTTTAGTATTTCCTTCTTCATCCAATGTATTGTCTGTATAAACAATGTAGTTTTTCTTTGTTTCATCTGATTCGAATGTAAATAAAACTTCACACTCTACTTCTTTTCCTTCATCATTAATAACTTTAAATGTCATTTTTTCTTCCATTTTTATTTTCCTCTCTTTCTCTATCTAAATACGTTTGCAGAATGATATTAGCCGCTACCGCATCTACCTTTTTTTTACGTTTTTTTCTAGACATATCCGCTTCTAAGAGATAGTTTGTTGCTTCTACTGTAGATAAACGTTCATCTTGCATCACAACTTCTATGCCTAAGTTATCTACTATCAATTCCTTAAACTCTAGGGTAGTCTGTGCTCTATCACCTATACTATTATTCATATTCTTAGGTAATCCCAATACAATTTTTCTAATTTGATATTCCTCTACCAATTCTCGTAATGGCTCTATAAGAGATTCATATTCATTCTCTAAAAAACGAATTGTTTTAAGAGTGCTTGCTATTGTTAGAGTAGTATCGCTAATAGAAATACCGAGTGTCCTCGTTCCTAAATCTAATCCTAAATATCTCATTATTTTAAGAAATCTTTAACTAATATTTCTAAAATCTTCGTTCTTTCAAACTTAGTAAGTTTATTTCTTGCTTCCTTATGACTAGAAATATAGCCAGGATCTCCACTCATTAAATAGCCAACAATTTGATTGATTGGATTATATCCCCGTTCTTCTAGTATCTGTGATACTTCTTTAATTACTTGCGAAATCATTTCATCCTGAAACTCAGACGCTTCATAAACTCTCGTCTCATCCATTTCGCTCAATCACATCACCCTCTCCTATGAATACAAATACATTTTAACATATTCCCCCTTTTTTGTAAATGGGTTAACTATTTTTTACCAAATTTTTGTAAGCTTTTCCTTTTTCTTCGAAATTTTTAAAGTATTCATAGCTAGAAGCGGCTGGGCTCATAATACAAATATGATTCTTTAAAGTTATCTCTTTTGCTTTAGAAACAGCTTCCTCTAACTGGTCTACAAAATAGCAATTTACTTTTGGATTCGTAATAAGATGTCCTATTTTATGTCCTGTTGTTGGCATACAAATCAAATTTCTAACAGTTCCTTTATTTAAATAATCAATTAATTCTTGATAATCGATTCCTCTATCCATGCCTCCAAAAATTAAAGTATCCACATTCTCTAATGATTTAAGAGCTGAAATAGTAGCCATGGGAATAGTAGCAATAGAATCATTATAATAAATAATTTCTCCATAAGTACCTACATATTCAATCCTATGCTCTAATGGTTTAAAATCATAAATAGCTTGTAATGTTTTTTCTAAATCCAAATTTAGAATTTCAGAAATGGTTAATGCCACCATTATATTTCGAAGATTGTGCTCTCCTATTAAAGATGTTTGGCTTGTTTTATCAAACAATTCTTTTCCATTTAAAACCACTTTATTGCCTCTTAAAGATGTCGTATTTAAAGAAGAATCTTGACTTAATGTTATAGCATAAGCTTTTCCTAGATAAGAGTCATTCATATAACTATTTAAAGGCTCAATATCCTTACAATAAATACGATAATCGCTACTATCCTGATATTTAAAAATATTGAGTTTATTAGCGTGGTAATGTTCTACTGTGCCACTATGATCTAAATGATCTTGATAAAGATTTAAAATGGCTGCTATGTGAGGAGAATATTTTACAAACTCTAATTGTAAAGCAGACATTTCTACTACTATCCATGTATCCTCTTTAAAATTTTCCAATTCATCAAAAATTGCTTTTCCAATATTACCAAGTAAATATACATCTTTGCCATTTTTTTTAAGAGCTTCATATACAAGAGTACAAGTAGTACTTTTCCCTTTTGTTGCTGTAATTCCTATCATCTGATGATGAGCTACTTCTAATAAGAGCTCTAATTCTGAAGTAAATGGATATTTAGAAGTATCTAAATCTTTTGTAATAACACCTGGACTCTTTAAAATGAGGTCAAATCCATCTAAATGATTTAAATAGTCATCTCCCCATACACAAGTACAATTTTTATCATTTTCTAAATCTGGATTTTCCTCTAATACATTCTTTTTATCAATAATGGTAAGTGGAATATCTAAATATTTTTTTATAAATCTATAAGTTGACTTTCCTTCCATTCCAAAACCTAGAATGGCAAGTTTTTTATCCTTTAGCTTCTCTAAGATTTTATGATACATATTTTTCTAGTTCCTCCTTTACTAACTTTAAAAAGTGTTCTGGAATATGATGCTCCTCATTAAAAGATTCAGTATAATCGACATCTAAACTAAGAGGATAATGCTTTTTATAATACTCAAGCAAACATCCTGTATGCTGTCTTTCTATTGCCTTAGAAACAGCAAATCTTACCTCACCATAAGTACCAACGCATTCAAAAGGTTTTGTTTCTGCATATCCTAATAGTTCTATGAAAGTAGGAAGTAAATCTTCGTTGTCATATAAATTCTCACCAAATATATTCTCTAATTCTGAATCTGTTAAAAAAGCACTTAAAATAATATAGACAAATAAACATTTAGGGCAGTGGCAGCACCATTTCCATGGAATACTCTTACTTCCAACATTACAACTTTTAAAAATAGTATGATATTTCTGGTAATGAGAAAATAACATTGCTATTTGTAATTCATTTAAACATCTAAGCATACTGAAATAATGAATATTTGCTCTTAAATACTTCTTTGCATATTCGTTAAAATCATCTTCAAACTCATATGTCTTGGAATACTGATGATTAATTTTTGTTCCAATAACAGTTGCTTCATTAGCGCTTCCTTCATTAGATAGTACAATATATTTTCTTCCAGTAAGATAAGCACATAAGTAAGAAATAAATGCAACTAGTGAACTAAAAGGAGTATGACCATTTAAATAACCTTCTTTATTTAAGCGAAGAAGTTCTGAATCAATCGTTCTCTCAACTTTTAGATACTTAGAATATCCAGCTTCCTTCATACACTCTATTCCTGGCACTTTAGGATTAATCATAAAGCAAGTATTATCTTCTCTTTTTAATAACTCTAAAGAAACAGCAGAATCTTTTCCACCTCCAATAGCTACTAAATTACCAGTTCCAGAATAGTGAATCTCCGGAATCTCTTCATCTTCTCTACATTCTATATGGATCCAATCCTCATCACAATCAATTCCATTTACGTAACGAAATTCACCCTGCCCTAAATAGTAAAGTTTTAAAAACCACTTTTTTTGTTCAGGCGTCAAGCTTCCTGCCTCCACTATAATATTAGGGCTACAAGTACACTTCCAATAACTAACAAGTTCTATTAATCCTATTTGATAAGCTAAATACGAAATATACTGAATATCTGTATTTCTAATATCTTCTTTATAAATTTTTGTTTGAGGATGAAATTCAGCTAAAGAAGGAATAGAAAAGAAATATTCTAATAAATAATAATCCTCTGTCTCTTCTACTTTATAGCTGTGAAAATAAAAATTAGGATATTTTTCTCTATACATTAAAAATTTTTCTTGATTCATAGTATCACCATTATCATTATATCAAAAAAAATAGACTATAGTCTATTTTATTTAATGTATCACTTTGACTTTTTTTTCTTCTTTTTCTTGAAGTAGTACTTCCACATAAGCACTTTCTACTTTTGAAATTACTCCTAGGATTTGTCCTTTTGCACTAATAGAAGAAGCCTTTTTTCTTTCTTCTTGAATTAATTCATCTAGATTACGCCCATCTTTTTGTGCTCTTTCTCTTATCATTTGCTGTAATAATAATTTCTGGCGAGCTGGTAAAGAAAACTTTACTGGTTCTGACATCTGTATATTAATATCTTCTTCTGAATAGCCCTTTTCCTCTAAATATCCTCGAATTAATGATTGAATAGCAGAAATTCTTAGTTTGGCATCCTCTTCTAATACAACATTTTCCATTTTATTCCTCCTACCCCTACTATACAATTAGTATATACTACTGAAGAGGAAAATGTCAATCATAAAAAAGAAAGAAGACATAACTTTACAAAAAAAGATACAAATTGTATCTTTTATTTTCTCTGGTAGCCTGTACGGGATTCGGACCCGTGAATGTCGCCTTGAGAGGGCGATGTGTTAAACCGCTTCACCAACAGGCCAAAATGATAATCGTTTCAAAACGACATTATCATTCTAACATAATTAGACTTTTTTTACAATACTTTTTTAGGATTCCTTATCCTAAAGTAGAAAATTCTTATTTGCTCGGAAAATAGAAATCACCATCTTTAAAAATAAGAATCTTTTCTCCTTTTGTGGTAATGGCCTCTATCATTAAATCAGAAGTACCAATCATAAAATCTACATGGGTCTTTGACTTATTAATTCCCTTTTTATACCGTTCTTCTTCTGTCATATTTTTGCCGTCTATTATCGCTTCACTAAAGCCACAACCCAAAGCAATATGGCAAGATGCATTTTCATCTAGTAAAGTAGTCTCAAATACTTTTCCAGTATCAGATATTGGAGAATGAAAATCGACAAGTGCCACCTCTCCTAAATAGGAACTACTCTCTTCCCCTTCTACAATTCCTTTTAAAATTTCATATCCTTCTTTGGCAGTCATATCTACTACTTTTCCATTGGAAAAAGTAAGAGAGAATTCGTCAATTTTTCTTCCTTGATAAAATAGTGGTTTAGAACTATAAATAACACCTTCAGTAGTTCTATAATCTGGAGATGTAAATACTTCATAGGATGGCATATTGACGATGGTATCAATACCATAAGCATTCTTCTCCCCTGCACTACAAAATTGATAATGCTCTGGCAATTCTACTGTAAAATTAGTTCCTAAACCATTTTGATAATGTAACTGCTTAATAGACAAGGAATTTAAATACAAAGCTCTTTTTCTGCTTCTTTCCAATTCCTCTTCCCAAGCTAAAATAGGGCTTTCTAGATCAATCATACAGACATGATACAAAAGTTCTAAAAGTTTCTGATAAGCATCATTATCATTGGGAAATAACTTTTTAGCCCAATGCTCACATGGGTAGGCAGCAATACACCAAGATAATTCTTTTGTATTCAATTTCTCATCATAAATGGGTTTCGTATTTCTTCTAGTCCTCATCAATTCTTCAAACTTGTCCTTAGGCACTTTAGAAAAGTAATCTTCTGTAACAGTCTCTATGAAGAGAATAGCGCCACCATCTTTTGCTACTTCATTCCATTCTGTTCTTTGAAACAAAGGATTGAAAGCAATATCTTCTAAACTTGTCTTTAAAAGAGTATCCACAATTAGAGAAGCATCTTCTAATCCCAGTTTTACTTTTATACCTCTTTTTTCAGCAAATTCTTTCATAAAATAGGCAAATTCTTCTACTTCTTTTGGATAAGAAATATATAAGTAAGTGCTATTTTTTAAGTCCAAACATTTTTCTAATAATAATGCTGCATATTTTTCTTTCATAATATCCTCCATCATTAAAAAAGAGAATCTACGCTTTCCAAATCCTCTTTCCCAAATCAAAACCATATAACTCTAAACATATAACAATTTTATTGACTTCAATATCTGAGAATCCCAACTGTTTTAATTCTTTTCTATTCAAGTTCCATAAATCTTCTACTGTTTTTATTTCTTTTTCTTTTAATTTTCGTATCACTTCATCTTCTAGGTGAAGTGTAGAAACGTTTTCTTTCAACTTCTCTTTCATAGCAACACCTAATTAAAGTATATCATTTTTTTCATTTTTTCGTAAGTATTATTTAAAAATTTGCTGATGATATATTTTAATTTGCTCAATTATATGAAAAATATTTCCTTCTCCAGCAAATTTTTTCATATCCAGAAAATCTTCATTGACCGAAAACCATTCCAAATGATTTACTTCTTCTACTAATGAAACTTCTTTGTTTAATTTTCCAACATAGGCTTGCAATTCAATATCACTAAAATAATAATAAAATGTTACAATGGGTTTTAACTCAATATCTTTCTTAGTAATGGCAGTTTCTTCTTCTAATTCTCTATAAGCTGCTTCTAGATTGTCTTCACCATCTTCTACTTTTCCACCCACTAAATTATATAAACCTTTATATGGCTCCTTTTTACGATAGCAAAAAAGAATATTTTGCTCTTTACTATCATATACAGCGATAATATTTAGTTTCTTCATATAACAATACCATTCCTATTATTTTAATTTACCACTAGAATTTATTTCTTCCTGACTAAAACTCAATGTATCAGTATTAAAATAAATTTTCTTAGAAGTTTTCCTATGAGTAACTTCATGAATAATTTGTTCTTCGCTCACAAATTTAATAAAATCAGAATCAACTGTAATTCCATTAAACGGAAAAACACTTTGTAATATACCTTGGTATTCTACTATTTGACCATTTTCAAAAGACAAGCATAAAACCTCTTCTCCGATATTGTCTTGAAGCATTTGAAACATTATATTAGATAACTGTGCTTGCATATAATCCCCCACTTCTCATTAAAACTAATAACATTTTGTATCTTTTTCTTTTTTTTCTTGACTGTAAGGTCCTTCCCTTAGAATACTATAGCCTAGCATTTCCTCTTGCGCTAAAGCCACCTCTTCTAACTTTCTGTCATAATTAGTAGCTTTTGGATTAGAATAAACAGTTTTCCCCTTTCCTTTCAAAACAATAGATTCAATCGCTTGTCTTTCTCCTACAAAAGGAATAATTGTCTTACTAATTACTACTTTATCAAAAGGAACAACTTCCTCTAAAACTCCTTCATGTGTCATAGGGGAACCAAAAAACCATTCAGAACAAACGACTTCGTCACCTATTCTTTTCTCTAAAACATCGAACATCATAACAGCTAAATCTTGATTCATATTTTTATCTTCCTCTCTACTGTAACAATATAACATAACTCGTAAAAAAAAGTCAATTCACGCCAAGAAAAAACTAGATATTACCTTATCTAGTTATTACTCATTTGGTAGCGACGGGGAGATTCGAACTCTCGACACCATGGGTATGAACCATGTGCTCTAGCCAACTGAGCTACATCGCCATAAATACGAACAATATAATTGTAGCATAGTTAAAAATATTTTACAATATCTATTATATACTTTTTTATAAAAAATATATGTTTTTCAATTGATTTTTTAGAAATGAAATGATAAAATATCTCAAGCAAAGGGGTCATTTTATGAAACTTATTATTAATTATGATTTAATAAATGAAATTAGAAAAGCGAATACTGGTTTCAATCTTCAAAGGTTCTCTAGTAAAATGGTTTTATTTTTAGGAGTTACTACTCCTGTTACTCTCATGCTTCTTGCTCAGGGTCATGAAACAGTTATTAGAAGTTCTGTTTTTGGTATAGTACACGCTATTACTCTTTTTGGAGGATCAGAGTTAGCATTAAAGTCCTATAATCAACGGTATGCTGATTTTAATCTAAACAGTCTGGCTTCTTCTCTTACTAGCATAAATATCTATACTAGTGTTGATTCTATTAAAAAGGCACGTCTTTATAAAACGCAATATAAACTCATCCATGAAGGAAAGCCTGCCATACAGCAAAATAAATTTATTATGCTTCCAACAACGGGTACTTTCAATGCTGATGAAATTTCTTTACAGCAAGAGCACATTATTGGATCAAAAGAATATGTCTTATCAATAGGAGAACCTAAAAAAGCACATAGCAAAGTTTTTACTAACGCATTTGCTCGTCAAATATAATGATACAAAAAAGCGACTATTAGTCGTTTTTTTATTTACTCTTTATACAATGATTTTAACAGCCTCTATTAAATTCTTTTTACTGCTATCTTCTAAATGTTTTATCTCTCTTAATGCTGCAATAGATTTCCCAATTGAGAAAAAGTCATAGGTATCTACTACATCAGAAAATGCTAAAGTATCAAACAAATCCTCAACACAACGTTTTCTTTCTTGAAGTCTTAAATTTTCTATCCAACATCTTGTTTTCTCTGAAACTCTTTTACTATATTCACTTAAAGAATCTACTACAAAAGAAGTCCCCTCCACTTGCCAATGAAATGGATCATGTTGAAGTACACTTTTAGATTTACTTTTTACAACAAGCGTATCACCCGAATGATATAAAAGCATTCCAACCACGCTTTCTCTTGGTACTATTCGGTAGATTTTCTTTACTATTCTTTGATACTTATCAGATTCTACTAATTCCTTAAAAAATCCTGGTCCATCATTATCATAAATCCTTACAATTTTCTTTTGAATTCTATGAGGAGCTTCCATAGCTGCATATACAGCTAAATTCCCACCCTTAGAATGTCCACCAATTCTAATTTTAGAATCATGCATAGAAACTGTCTTCTTTAAATAATTGAGCGCTAATACCTGTGCTGGAACAGGAAAGCGATAAGTCATACAAGCATCTTCTTTCCAACCACTAATAGAAGAGTTTGTTCCTTCATAAGAAACAAAGATAGAACCATCTGGTAGTTTTAAGGTAATTGCACCAAACTGAGAATCTCTATCAATCTCTTTTTTGTAATGGTAGCATAAAATATCCTTATATCTTTTTGTATATTGCATTTTAAGCATCAATTTGTAAACTCTATTACAAAAGATACCTTTCACTTTCTTTTTAGTATTTTGTTCTACCATCTTTTTTACAACTTCTGATAAAGAAAGTGCTTTTTTGTTAAATCCATATACAATATTATCTAGAGGAAGATAAGCAATCTGCGATAATATTATATTATCTACTTCATTAAAAGGTTCTTCCTCAAAAGAATAGGTACCATACTGTTTTACATAATGAAACAAATTCATATGTCTTCCCCCTTTCTAAAATCTCATACGAGATGTATATTCATTGGCTGCCCCAGTTAGATTCGAACTAACGCATCGTGGAGTCAGAGTCCACTGCCTTACCGCTTGGCCATGGGGCAATATAGACATATTATAGCGCATTTTTAAACTATTGAGAATAGTTTTTTGTCAAAAAATATCATTTTTTTAATATACCATTATTATAATATTCTAAAAAAGAAAAAAAAGAAAGAATTCTCTTTCTTTAAGATATTTTACGAAAAAGCAATTTTCCTATTTGGACAATACTTTTCCAAATAACAAAGAAAATATTCTCTTTTTCAAAATAGTGATTATCAAAATTTTCATGTTGTACTGTTGAAATATAATTTTGAACACTGCCATCATAACATTCATAATCTTGTAAAATAGTGATTAATTGAGAAGGAGTAAGTCTAGTATTTTTTATTTTATCCTTTTCAATTCCACTTTCTTTTAATAAGTGCGCTACAAACTCAGAGCAAATATAAGAATCCCTTATCTTACAATGAATACCAGTTGGATAAAGAATCAAGGCTAAAAGATTGTACATATATTTTTCTTCGTTCTCTTTAAAATATTCAATGATATTTTTAATGCTCCTATATTGCTTTTTAGTAACGGGAATTTCAAATACCTTTATAAATACATCTGTTTCTTTTTTTAACGTTAAATTATCAGCATTTTCATGAACGAATCCCCCAACAATTGGGTTTTGATAATGGAATCTAGCAAAAGAATACATTTCATTTAATTCTTTATCCAAAGAAATAGATGCATGACTATAAGAATTCTTTGTAATTTTACGAATGACTTTTCCTGACATTGTCAAAGGGCCACTCAACACTACATATATATTTTTTTGCATAACTCACCTACTTTATAGAGGAAAACAAAGGGAATATTTACATTCCCTCATTTTTCTTGATGCATTCTTTCACATTACCATTATTTAATATCGTACCTACCACATCACAGTAGTCTTTTTTTGATTGCTCTTTTACAGCTCGTATAAATTTACGTTGTTTGGCATCTGATATTCCAATATAATAATCATTGCCAATAATAGTAAGTGGAACAGAATTTGATTCAATTCCCATTTTTTCTTTAACAAGATCATATATTTTACTATTTTCACCCACCTCATAATAGTGGATTTTTAAATATTTATAATCCTTCTCTATACTATTTAACCATTTAATTTCATCTTTACAATGGTCACAGCTATTACTATGAAATAGATAAAGATGTACATCATATTTTCCAACATTTTCATCATCTACTAAAGAGTTTGAATTACTATTAGTAGAAACAACATTAGAATTGCTGTTTGTATCTACTCTATTACTATTAGATACTTCTTCTTTGTCCTCACATCCTGCCATACAAAGAAGTAAAACAAATAAGAATACTATTTTTTTCATGTTTACACCATCATTCTTTTTAAAATTGTTTTCCCTTTTCTTCTTCGCCAGTTAAAAAATTATCATCAGAAAGCATCATATATAAAGCCCATTCATCTTTACTGTTCCATTCTTCTCCATTTGGATCAATGTATTTTCCATCTGGTCTTACATAATCTACTAATGGTTCTCCATCTGTTTTTTCGCCTTCTTGAGGTTGAATAGGAGCAGTCCCTAATTCACCTAATGGAGCACCACCCATACTAACATTTTGAACAGATAATCCATCTAAAGGTCCCATCGTAAATTTTTCTTGCTTATCCATAGCTGCCTGAGTAGATATAGAAAGAAATTCGCTTATAAGCATTAGCCGTCTTTGATCATAGTCATAACAGTATCCTATTAACTCGTATCCTGAATCTGTTTTCCCAATACAAGACTTTAAGGCATCCGTCATATCATCTTCTGATAACGTTACAAACTCTCTATAATCAGGAATAGCAGCAGCCTTTTCTGGTGTATACCCTAATGAAAATTCTGTTGGAATAGTTACAATAATAGGTGGTCTAAATCTTCTATCTGGAATACCATTTTGAGTTACTGGATTTGGAATACCTGATTCCTGCTTTGGCTGATTATTTTGATAAAAGCTTTCTACAATAGTATCAATTTCTGGTTGAGTCAAAACTGGCCCTAAATTTTCTCCTTGATTATTCATAGGACTAACTTCAATAGGTGGTTCTTCCTTAGATGCATTATTTTGAATAATTTCTTCATACTCAATATCTGTAATTACATTGCCAGAAGCCATGTCATAGAAATATCCTTGCAATACATATATTCCACCATCTAGTGCTACAATAGAATCTCTTTCTGTTGCACTCAAGAAATTTTCAGATACCTCTATATATCCTAAGTTATCATCTTTAGCATCACTATCTACTTGATTAATACGAACTACTCTTAATTGTGCCGTCTCCTCAGGGACATCTAAAGCCTCTTCAGGGGAATCTAATTCCTCTTCAAATGGGCTTTCAAAAGCAGAACCTTCAACAATTCCTAATTCTTCAAATGTTTTTCCATTGATACTTTGTAATTGTTGTAATAAAGGTGTTGGGAATTGCTCTACTTTTTCTCTTGCATCTAATGCTACTACATCATAAGATTGCCATTCTTCCATAGCAGGAATATAAGCCTTTTTATTAGAAACTAATTCATCAAAATATTGACCTAAATCTCCTACTAATTGAGTCTCTCTTGAAGCAGCTAAGCTTCCCTTTTTATTTTTGAAAACTTGTTCTAATGCAGCTTCCATTCTTTCATATTTTTCTTTTGGGCTAAGCTTTTTTTTGCTCTTTCCTTCTTTTTTCAATAATTCTTCTGCATCTTTTACATCTTGGTTAGTGATTTTAATACTTTGAACATAGCTATGAACTCTATCTCCTTCTATACCAATAGGACATACCCTAAGCATAGTGGAATTTACTAAATCCATTGGTGAAAAACGAGCTGCTAAATCTTTTTTTGAGATCACACGAGTATAAACAGGGAATGCTAATAAGGAATCAATCATGTCATAAGAACTTCCTAAAGCATTTGGAACTGGAAAATCAGTCTCTAAATCTCCTCTATCTAAACGACTAGAACTTCTTAAATAAGCTTCTGCATAGCCTTTCATTTTATCTCTTTCTGCCATTACATAATTAATGACCCCATTTAAAAATTCAGATGGAATAGAAGATAAATGAGGTAAATTTCTAATGGCATTATCCAATTGCCCAGCCGCTCTTTTTTGATTTTCACTAACTTCAACCACATGAGGTTCATCTTGCTCTAATTGCGGTGGAACAAAAGGTACCAAGCCAGTTGGTTTATAAAAATCATCTTCTAAACTAGCAGGTAATTCTATAACATTTTGACCATGTGTAGACGATCCTTCCAAAACTGGATTTGGAGCTCCTTCACCTACAGGGTTTGGAATATCTTTTTTATCTTTATCCCCTAAAACTGGATTAGGAATTCCTGCTTCTTGACCAGAATTTATTGGGGCACCCTCTACAACTGGGGCCACTATTTCTGTTTGATTTGCTTTTTCGCCCTTTGCGGCTTCTAAAAGATACGCAGACTCACAAGAGTACTGAGAACCATCTGGAGCAATAAAAAATTCTAAATCTTTTGAAGAATTAATTGGTTTTGTATCAATTACAAATTGATCACCTATCTGACGAAAACAACAAGTAATTTCAGGAATTACAGCATTGGCTAAATGCAACCACCTATTCTGATTAATATTAGCTATTGTTTTTGCATGAATAGCGCTAGAATGAAGACCATCTTTTGCTACATTTTCTAAAAATTCTGGAATACTCATTTCAATTACATATAAGTATTCATTCGTTTGGACTGCTATCATTTTTCCACTTCCTTACCATATACAAAAATAATACCATACTTTTCTACCTTTTTCAAGAATCTTATTAGAAAATAAAAAAGTATTTATCCCTTCAAATAAATACTCTTTCTATTTTTTTTATAAAGGATATTAAATACATGGATGTGGGCAATCTAAACATCCCTTAATTTCTCCTTTTTTAATCATTTTTATTTTTCCTTTTTCATTTAGATAAACTGGTTTTTCTTCTCCTTGTGTCAAATCCTCACTGGATAGTTCAGTTCCATTTAATAATAGATGATTTCTAACTAAGCTCCAACCTTTTTTAGTCATAATATGAACTGGTATCTTAAGACCCACTTGAGCAATAGCATTTGGCTCTATTAATTCCTTTACATACTTAGAAGCACAAGACCAAATAACATCTGCATGATTTTGCATAGCAAGCGCTACTTCTTCACTAATTCCTTTAGAACATAATCCAAACTTATAAATTACAACACCATCTGTCTCTAATTTCGATAACTCCTCATGTAAAATATTATCAGAAGCAGCAACAGATACTGCAATTTTTTTATATCCTAAAGAAATAGCCCTTTTAACACCCTCTAATTGATCAATACTAGCAGTTACTGGGAACACTGGAATAATAGATGCTTCTTTTGCTGTTTTAATAATATCCGCAGATGGGCTTGTATAGAAAAGCCCTGTCATTCTTTTTACTGCCCCTTGTGTATTAGAATCATTGGTTGTAATAATCGTTCCTAAATTGTTAGATACGATTACTGCAGCATCTATTAAATTACTTTTAAAAGCAGAGGACATAATCTCTGATGCTCCAAATAATACATTAGCTTCACAAGAATTTAAAGGTCTAGAGGTATCAAAATATCCACCCTTAATAACCACTTCATTAATTAAATGACACATTGCCTTTGTTTGTAGTTCTTTATCTTCCGTTTTTAATGTTTCTAACAAAGTAAGGGCTACTTCTCCCCCAACTTCTTCTAATAGCTTTACCATTAGTGGGCAATACTGAATAGGAATTGGGGTTGCTTTTACAGCCTCTAACTTGCTACCATTTCTCTGTAATAAAATATAACTGCCAAACATTCTAGTAATATGCATTTCACAAATACTATAATATTCTCTAATTTTAGTAGCTATAAATTTTTCCAATTCACTTGAAGTCTCATTCACGTAGATAGAAAAAACTCCATCTGTTATCCCCATATTATAGATTTTAAAATTTCTACTTAAATAGCAAGAAAATCTATTTGCTTCTATTCCCTTTTCTAGAAAATCTAATAATCCCTGATTTTGCCAATGATTAAAGTATTCTTTTACCTCCTCTTTGCAATCAAAATATTTTTCAACGTGAGGATTTTTTAATCTCATCTGATAAGAATATGCAGTACCTTCCTCTGAAAAATAAGGTCTTCTTATCAATTCTCCTTCTACTATAGAAGATTTATTTCTTATACAGAGTTCTATTTTCTTCTCAGGAGTAGGTACTGTAACCATCAATTCAGTTCCCTCTGCGAATTCCATTACTTCCCTATACAATTCCTCCTTAAAAATTAAATAGGCATCATAAAATTCTAAAGAATATCTGTTAAAAGCACTAATAGCCATATTGTAAGCCGATTTTGGGCTAAATCCCATATCCTTATAAACTTCTTCTAGTTCTTTTATCCTGCTTTCATAGGAAGGAAGATAAGTAGATAAATGAATATCTTCTTCATTAAGTTCTTCTACTGTTAGTCCTAACTCACGTGCTATGGCAAGGGCACTTTTAGAACCAATCTCAGAGTCTGAAATTTTTTTTGCCTCTTCTATATCTTTCGTAATTTTTCCATCTTCTTTAAAATATCCCTCTTTTGTCTCTAATAATAATACTAATCCAGTTTGACTAGCCATAATAATTCCTCCTTTATGAAGAAATGCATCTCTTTCTATTTACATTGTATCGCTTTATTTGGTATAAATAAAATATATATTATTTATTTTAACTATTAAAGGAGTTTATATATGAATAATAATCTAGATTCTTACTATATCTTTTATATGGTTGCTAAAAGCGGAAGTATTTCTAAAGCAGCAGAAAATTTATATATCTCTCAGCCTGCTGTTACTTGGCATATTAAAAATTTAGAAAACAGCTTAGAAACTACCCTTTTTATTCGTACTAAAAAAGGAACTAGTCTAACGGAAGAGGGAAAAATCTTCTTAGAATATATTGAAAAAGGAATGTCTGCATTTGAAAATGGTAGAAATGCCCTAACAAATTTAAAGAAATTAGATAGTGGCATGCTTAGAATTGGGGCATCCACTACCGTCAGCAAATATGTACTTTTTCCTTATTTAGAAAAATTTCATGATCAATATCCTAATATTGATATTCGAATTGTAAATGCTCTCACAGAGGAATTATTAAAAGAACTTCGAAATGGTAACTTAGACTTGCTATTATTAAATCTACCGATGGCTGAGACAAAAGACTTAATTACTCAAAAAATTATGGATGTACAAGATATTTTTGTTGGGAATAAAAAATATTATGATTTAACAAATGGAAAAATAAATTTAGAAGAATTAAAGAATTACCCTTTAATTTTTCAAAAATCCCCCTCAAATACTAGAAAATACTTAGATGATTATTTAAAACAGAATAAAGTAGAATTAATACCAAAAATGGAAATTGTTAGTTATAACCTCATTATGGACTTTATTAAGAGTGGTTTTGGAATTGGGTATGCGACAAAAGAATTTGTTATAGGAGAGTTAAAGAAAAAAAACTTATATGAAATTAAAGTTACTCCTAGTGTACCTAAAAGATATATTGGAGCTGTTACTTTAAAACAGACAATTCCTAATTATAGTGCTAAAAAATTACTAGAATTAATGACAAAATAAAAAGTATTTTAAAAAATACTTTTTTCTATGGCAAAATATTACACTTCGCCTTTCTAATTTTTTCTTCATACTGTTTTAAATCAATATTTGATACGTACTCAATAAAAGAATCTAATTGTTCAGTAGAAAATATTGTATTTCCAACACTATTTTCTGTTTTCTTATCTTTTTTTGACTTTGAAATATTACTTTCTAACGTTTCTCTCAGTTCTCCAAAGTCAATTTTATATTTTTCCAGTAAGTAATCATTTGTAATATCATAGCTAGTATATAAATCTTTACAAAAGTCAGCATATGTAACTTTTCCTAAATAGCCTTTATCTATAAAATCATTAAAGAATAAATAATCAGTTACTAAATGCAAGAACACTCCAATCTCATAATCATTATCTACTGTATGATTTTTTAAATAGTCATATAAACCTATTTTATTAGCTAAATATTCTATTAGTTTTGTATTATCTTGCTGTCCACTATAGTGACTGATACTTTTATTATCCACTAAATCCGGAGCAACTGTTCCTCTATAAAGTTCAGCTGTTTCTCTAATATTATTTTTTTCTGCATATCTTTTTGCTATCGCTAAATGAATATGAAAACCTGCCATTATTTCCTCCCGATATCATATCTTGTTTTATCAAAAATTTGCCATGGTAAGAATCTTTTTCCTTCTGTATGACCACTGATTGCAAATTCTATTAAATTACCACTTATTAATTCTTCCTCCATAACAGGAAGTTTTTTTAATATATTTTGAATAATATCTTGCCAAATGAAATCAGGAATATCCTCATATTTTTCCGGAACTTCCTTTTCTATCTTTTCAATAGGCATGTGAAGACTTTTTAAAAATTGAATTCTATCTATTCTAGTTTGTTCATATAAATCATCTGAGATTTTATAAGTTCGATAATCTTTAAAATTAGAAATATGACAACTTCTAAGATTTAACCAAGGAATTACATATCTTTCATGAACACAGATTCCTTTAGATACTTCTCTTCCATCAAAACCTTTTCCTACTGCTTCTATATAAATAGCATTTCCAACACTTACAGCAAGAGAAATACCAGCATATCTTTCATATCTCTCACTAAAAGGATGATTCAAACGAAATAAAATTAATACCCCATCTTCATCCAATTCTTTTACTCGTTTAAAAATACTTGGAATATCAGGATTCTTACCAGAGCCTTCTACACTTTTCATAGATGGTTTCGTAATTAATGTATCATTTCTTTCCCCTTTTAAATCTTTTAATTCTTCATAATTTTCATAATAGTCCTCTAACGATTTTACAATTGTTAAATCTAAAATAGGACTTAATTCTGGAAAATAGATTAGCAAATTAATCATATCACGAGCTCTATGATAATTCATCATTTCTTCTCTATCTTCTATGTTCTTATATTGAAGCATAACTCACCTACTTACTAATTTTCTCTAAAAAGGATACTGGACAATAATCATTTTTAAACGCAATTGCTATATGGTTTAATGTAGCAAAGTTACGCTCTTCACTATCCTCATAATTTTGAAAGTATTCTTTTTCCACTACATCTTCATAATACTCTCTCGTTAACTTCTTACTATCTCCATGATTATTTTCATAACCATAAAAAATATCTAAAATATTTTTCTGTACTTCTTCATCATTAATATTAATTTGGTATATGTCTTTTTCCTTTAGCATCTCTTCCATTTTACTCCCAAGTGATGCATAAGGAGGAAACTTAAAAAAATAAATATAAGAAGAAGTATATTCCCCACGAAATAAATTTAAAGCATCTAGTATTTCTTCACGAGTTAATGAAGCAGAATCGCTTCCTTTATATTTATCTAATTCCCAGTAACTAACAATCCCTTTTCTATATTTATTGGATGACTTGTCAAATAACTCTAATAGTTGATGATCATACATATACTGTAAACTAAGTAAACCTGGTGATAAACTAGCATCTTTATCTACAACATGATAAAAATAGAATGGTTCATTTACTTTTATTAATTTGCTGTTTATACAATATTCATAAAATTCATGAGAACCTAGTCCACTTACTGGTTTTTCATACTCATAGATAAACGTACAATCTTTACGTTTTATAGAGTGGCTTTTTTGAAAACTAGTTTTTACATCTAGTAGTAATTCTTTTAAAGAAGAATACTTATGGATACCCTTAAACATTCCCCAAGAATGTTCTAACCAATAATAAAAGTTAGCTTTTTCATAAACTAGAAAAGTATGCGTATACGTTCCTTCTTCTACTACTGCTTCTATAAAATAAGTATATGATTTTATGCCTCTTTCCTCTAATAGAAATCTTTCTAATTCTACTTGGTCATAACAGACACCGTATTTTTTCTCTAATAATTCTTCAGGTGATAATAAATGATAAATTTCTTCAAACTCTACATCCCAATCTTTTGGATTTTTTTCTACAATGTTAATTCCATTTGTATCTAAATATCCATAATGGATTTCATCCATGATAGTCATAATTTCTTCTATCATATTATCACATTCCTTAACATTTTCTTTATTATACCTAATTTTAAGAATAATGTAAATTGACATCCCTTTACATTTTAAAAAGCAATCATTATCTTTCAAATAAATTACCTATAATAAAAGAAAGATATAATTCTATCTCTCTTAGCAAATTTCTTTTATAGATTCAACAAAACCATATTTATAATCTTGATACTGTTCTAATTGATTATAAATATTTTTGGCAATAATAGATGTATCACAAATTCTCATAGAAGATTTTCTTACTTGCACTAAGGGAATCACATTTCTTTTTTTAGCAAGAAAAGATATAGAAAAGAAAGAAGGCTCTTCTTCACTTCCCATTATACAAGTTGCATCCTCAAATAAATTCCAAGAAGAAAAAGTTTTTTTAAAAATAGAAACTATCTCTACTTCTTTTTTAGTATATAAATCATCTAAAGTAATTTTTTCTTCTTCTACAGCTAGTTTTACTATCTCTGATACATATTTAGAAACATATTTAGAACGATTACTCCATAATTCTTTAGCATAAACATAAACCATTTTACAAAACTTAGTGGCAATTCTCTTATGTCTAAAGCCAATTTCTTCCCTACCATTTTCATTTATTAAAACAGCCATATCTTGATACACCTCTGCAATATCCTCTAAAGGATGCGTATGTAACCAAATATAACAGGTATGTAAAACACCATCTAATCTATCTGTACATAATTTAGGAGATTTATTTTCTAGTATTGGAAACTTTGCTATATCAGAAAAAGAATCTAAAGTAACATTATCTTCTTCTAAATATTTTAATAAAGTAACATCTTTTTTTATCATATCTAAAATATCTCTTTCTGATGACTCTTGATTCATATAATCTCCAAATACATAGTCAATGGTATGAGCAAAACAAGGAGTTCCTACATCATGAAGGAGAGCTACTATAGTAGCAACTTTGTCATGGTTAAAATGCCAAGTCATATGAGCAACTACAATGCTATGATCATATCTTGTATATAGACAGGTTGGACTATATAATTTCGTATAATCAGCGCCACAAAACTGAGTAACATATTTTAGTCGTTTCAATGTTTTTGTAGAAAAATATTTGTCTAAAAAAGTAGGATACTCTTTGTCAATAAACAAATTCATATATTCTTGCATATACTTCACTTCCTTAATTACTATACCACATAAATAAAGTTAAAAACAAGAAAAAAGACTTACTGTCTCTTTCTCAATATAAAATTAATAAAAGGTTTATGTCCATCATAGATAGGATTAGAAAAAGTAAGAACGTGTTCTAATTCTGGAATGTTACTATAAATACTTTGAAATTTTTCTTCTGTCATATCATTAAAGAAACGACCTTCTTTATTTCTTGTTCCTTCACCATATTTAAAAGAAATGTATAAAAAGCCTTCATCCTTTAATGCAACTACTATTTTTTTCAAGCAAGAAATTAAATCTTCATCATTTAAGTGTAATAAAGATGCACAAGCAAAAATAGCATCAAACTCGTCCCTATAAGTCATATCTAAAAATTCTAATTGCTCTACTTTTTCTCCTAATACTTGTGAGGCAATCTTACACATTTCTTTTGAACCATCAACAGAAGTTACTTTATATCCTTTTTCTTTAAAATAAAGACTATCTCTACCTGATCCACACCCTAAATCTAAAATAGAAGAATGTGGTTTTACATACTTTAAAAAGATATCTGGCACATCAAAATTATAATTATTGATAAACCGGTTATTCCACTCCTCATAGTACCCTTTACTATTTTTATCATAATAATCAAGTGTATCTTTCCTGTACTTTTTCATACTACTATGCTCCCATAACCTTTTTTTGATAAGATTTCATATAGCTAGTTATCATATCATCTTTAGCATATTCTATATCATACATCTTTTTATTCCAAGGATTGATAATAGAATAACTAACAATTCCTAGAATTTCATCCTCTTTTTTAAAAACTAAGAAATTCAAATAAGGTTGATTTCTTAATGACTGCTTAAATTGTTCTTGAGTCCAATGACACCCATTACGCTCATTAAATATTTGATAGAATAAAGAAAATGCATCTCGATCTAAAAATCTTTCTATTTTTATATTTTCCATAAAACTACTACTAAATTATTTTTCCATCTCTGACATCAATTTATCCTTTAAACCATCTTCCATATTAATTTTAGTTGGAATAATATATTTCGCATGAATTTGATGAGAAATAAAGTTAGTAATTACTTTCATCGCTCTAGAGCCATCAAACCATAAAGGATTATCACTATTTTCTCTGATTCTATCTAATGAAGTAACAAGTGCATCTTGATCGTATTGATCACTCATTTCTTTTGTAAGCATGCATGGTTGATTCTCACTAGAATATAAACTATTCTCTAATAAATCATACTCAGCATTATTATACCAATATAAATGATCTCCACCGCCTAAAATAAGAACTTCTGCTTCGATTGATAAATCATTTATTAAAGTTCCAATATACTGATATACTTCTTCAAACGTACAATCAGGAATATCCTCTTTTAAACCCGGAAATTTCTTAGTAACATCTACAACTCCAAAGTTATAATACTTTTTATCAACTACTTCTTTATTTTTTACAAAAACAAGTTCAATAGAACCACCGCCTCCAATAAATACGCAAACACTACCATCATAATCGATATTACTATAACAACCAAGTGCAGTATAGAGGGCTTCATCTGCCTGTGATACTACTTCTATTTCTAATGAAAATTCTTTCATTAATTGATTGTTCATCTCCTCTAATTCTTTATCTGACAACTTTCTAAAAATGCTGCAACCATATACGTGAACATTAGAAGTAAAAGCAAATGCCTTTCTAATCACATCTAATAGGCAATTGAAGTCCCTTTCCATTATTTTATTTTCTAATTGATAATTTTTCTTAAACTCAATAGTAGTATTATTCTCATAAACTACTTTTCCTTCTTCATAAATATGAGTCTTGGTATTGTTACTACCAATTTCTATAATTGCAAATGTATTTTTCATTTTTACCTCCTATTAATACTCATTAAATTGTTCAGGATTAATCCCTTGTTTTCGCAACTGATTATGAACCCTTTCCATATCACGATACTGTCCCTCTTTTAACTCTGTTATATAATTCTCACTTTCAAAACTAGGTTTCATTTCTTTTAGCTCTAAATCAATATTATAAGGAATATCAATAAATTGATAACTAAAAGAAGCATCATACTCTTTACTACCAAATTCGCCTTCTAATAATAGGTAGGAAGCTCTAGTAATCTCACGAGGATCAGCATCCCTTATCTTACTCCTTATAATGCATACATTATCACCAACACTACCAACATTAATAAGCGTTCTATTAAATAATTTTTCTACATAAGTAGTATGGCTATGCCCAAATATTACAACATCTGCTTTTTCCTTACTCATTGTATTAGGGGAAGGTAAAAACATATCATACTTTTCATTAAAATTATGATAAGAAGCACAAAAGCCATTTATCTTTGTTGGACTAGCATGAAATAATCGAACTAAACTTCCGCTCATATAAAACTCATAGGAAAAAGGTAAATCTTCTAAATATCTTATATCTTCTTGCGTTAAAAGAGTATGATTCCACTCAAGACGTTTTAAATCCACTTCTTGCATAGAAAAATTGGCTTTATTAGCAGTAAAAACATCATTATTACCACTTAAAACTACCTCACAATATTTTTTTACTAGTTCAATACATTCGTGGGGATGAGATCCTTTGCCGATTATGTCTCCTAAGCAAAAAATTCTATTAATCCCTCTTTTCTCTATATCTTTTATAATAGTCTTAAATGCCTCTAAGTTCCCATGAATATCTGAAATAATTGCAATTTTTTCCATAACAGCCTCAATACTTTCCCATTTTTCATCTAAGAACATTATACTATAATAATTTCTATTTTAAAATAAAAAACTAATAATTACTTTTAATACCATCTATCTGTTTTTGACTAATACTAAACAATCATTCTAAGAAGTAGTCCTTAAATATTTTCTAGCAATTGAATTAACATATCATATATTTTTATCCATGAACTTATATAAGTAACTTCATCTATTGTATGATAATTTTTGATAATGCTTCCTATAGAAATAATATCTAAATCGTCTATTCTTTTCTTTAAAGAGGAACATTCAATACTACCACGCCATATTTCTTCCTTAGGATATTCAAAATACTTTCTAAAATATAATTCTTTATATTGATTTAATAATTTTGATTTATTGTCAGGTTTCCATATAGGATCCTCATAAATTTTCTTTACTATAAAATGATTCTCTAAATTTTTACTTTTCCTATTAATCATTTCTAGTTCTCTTTCACTCATGCTTCTAAATACATAGTAAATGGTAACTTTATTTTGCTCTGTTTTTATGAGTCCAAGATTAGCAGAAGCTTTATTGTTAGTAATATATCCGCATTTTAAATCTAATATTTGATTCCATATATTTTTAGTATCTTCCTTAGAAAAGCTAACCTTATTATCCATTCTCTTTATAGTAGCATTTACTCCCTTAAAAATGTTATTTACATCAATATTAGTATTTATAATTACTTCACAAAATGTAGCCAAATCATTTTCAGAAGTTCCACCGTTTATGCTTTTCAAAAATACATCTTGATTTTCCAATAATCTAGCCATAGTCGTTATAGCATTGTTTTCAGATAAACTAACATCTTCTCCTGAATTTCCACCAGGAAAACCATCCAGTAATATTTTATAACTAGCAAAATCATTATCAATAAATTCTGCTCTATAAATATATTCATTGCAGATATCCCCCTCTGCTCCTGTAAATACACCGTTATCTTTTGAATTATCGAGATTGATTATTCTTTTGCTTTCTACTTGAGAATATGGAAAATTTACTACTCCATTAAACGTCGTTTCCTCCTCCGCAGTAAGTAAAAACTCTAAATCTGGATGTCTTAAACTGCTATCTTCCATAATCGTTAGCATCATAGAAAGCCCAACACCTTGATCTGCTCCCAAAGAAGTATCTTTCGCAGTTACTTTATCTTCTTCTATGATTACCTCGATGCCATCACAAGAAAAATTATGATTGCTTCCTTCCTTTTTCACACAGACCATATCTAAATGAGCCTGCAATGCTATTGGATCAGAGTCAATATTGCCTTTTTTCTTAATCAAAACATTATTATTTTCATCTTTAAAATAGTACAGATTATTTTCTTTGGCAGTATTAATAAAAAAATCTGCTATTTCCTCTTCATGACCAGATTCTCTAGGGATTCTAGATATTCTTAAAAAATTGTTAATCAAAGTTTCTCTCATAATAAATTTCTTTCCCTTCAAAAAATATCACCTTTTGTTACAAAATTTTTTATAACTAATAACTTTCATAAATAATAAAATAAAGCTCTTATGTCGTTTATCTTGAACTAAAGCAATATCACTTACTTTGTAATATTTGAATAATTTTTAAATCTACTTCGTCTACATAGCCTATATTTTCATTTAAATCCCATAGTTTTATAGTATCAAATTCATCATTATCATTTTTTATAAATGGAGCGATGCTATCTTTTTCACAAGAAAATATTGCCATATAAACAATTTCTCCATTTGGTCTTCTTTTCTTGAATAACCCTTTAAACTCAATATCATCAACTTGTTGATGGGTTTCTTCAAGCAATTCTCTAAGAGCTGTTTCTCTAGCTCTTTCTCCGCTTTCTATTCTACCAGCAGGTATTTCCCATTGCTTTCTCCAATTGTTAAATCCAACTAAATAGTTATTATTTACTTTGAAAACAATCCCTGCCCCTGTAACATTATCATAATTTTCTATCTCTTCTTCACTACAAGAAATATACTCTAATAACTCATAACCACACTTGTTTTTTATTATCATTTTCTTCTCCTTCAATAAATTCTATTGTTAGATTTATTTTCTGTGTTTCTTTAAAATTTAAAACTATGTTTTAAAAAGGCAATTTTCCTTCATAAACATAAATCCAAGAAAAGTTATCACTTATTTCAACTAAATCATTATTCAATTTTACTTTTTTAATTCGTCTTTAATTTGTTCAAACTGTTTTTGTGAAATAGTTTTTTCAATAATTTTATCTTCTCTAATTTCTAGGATTCCCATACCAGCCCAAAAATCTACAAAAGAAGATTTATTAGAGGCTAAATGTAACCACAATTCTCCTCCTGCTCCTAATCCAAAAGATCCAAGTAATGGAATTAAATTTTCTTTTTCAAAATATTCCTTGCCCCTCAATTCATAATCTATATCCAAAAAAGCTTCATTTAAAGTTCTTGAGTTATATATGAATTTTCTTTTTTCTTCATCAGAAATATTTGTAAGATTTTCTTTGCCTTCCCACATAATATTGGTTTCTGCTCTTTTAAGTCTTATTTCTTTTTCTTTCTCATCAAGATTATTAAACCTTTCTTGTACATTAGGTAAATAATCATACATTTTTTTTAATAATTCTTCTTTATCATAGAAGTTTCTAGCTAATACAACACTTAAATCTATTGGATATTCAGTTTTATTATTAACATAATTTATAATCTTTTGAAACGCTTTATTATATTTGTCCATTCCTTCTTGAGGTGTATTATTCATATAAGTCAGTGCAACTTCCTCAGATTCAAATTCAATATTAACTTTTTTATTCTGTGTTTAAGCTATGGGTAAAATATATTCCATCAAATATTTAATCGTAAAAATTTCAGCCCAATCTGGTTCTGGATAGGTGGGACTCCAAAAGTGTTTATAACCTCCAAAGCAAAAACAAAAAAGAAAATTTAAATTGTTATTTAAAATATTATCAACCTTTTCTTCAGTATATTTTTTTGCTTCTTCATATTGTGCTTCACGAGACCATTTTCTTGAAAAAAGTCTATTTAATATTTTCTCTTTTAATGTATTTCCTTCTAATCCATTAGTTTCTATATTATTAAAATTTAATAGTTGGTCATTAATATAATTATTAACTTTAATTTCTAATTCACTCATAATAATTTTCTCCTTAATCAAGCAAGTTTGTTCTTTTGATATTACTATTATATAGTATTTTTGCCTTATTTACTATCTACTTATAGCAAAATCATCTTTATCTTTTTTATTTTAAAAGCAAAAAATATCAATTCCATTTCTAGAATTGATATTTATTATTAAGCTCAAAACTATAAAAGTTCGAGCAGTTTCTTCTCTGGTGCGTGAGTAAACCACATTTGGAAATTCGCATACAGGCTAATTTCTAAATCAATTATAACATCATTTATATAGTTTTGCACCTAATAATCTAATCTTTGAGAGAAATTGTAATTTTTAATAATAACTTATTTTTTTTGATTGTTTTCTTTTTTCTTTTTACTCCACCAAGTACCAGTAAGTGTACAGCCTCCACCAATAAATATAAATAGTATCATAAATATCCAAAATTCCATATTCTACCTCCTAAAATCTCTTTTTACTATAATTCTTTCATTATGAATATTTCAATTATAAAAATAATAAATGTTATTAAACCTGTCAAAATCGCTAACAATATTTTTTGATAATTTCTTTTTCCAATTTCTTGTTGTACTTCTTCATAAGATAATGATTTATTTTCCATAAAAGCAATAATCTCTTTATAAGTTTGAATATCATTCTTCTTTTTAAATTTCTCAATGACTATTGCTGTTACAAATGTTATTACAAAAAATAATGCCCAAATAATAACACCAATGTATCCATCTAAGGTAAATAATGGATATGCACTAAACATAACAATTAGCATTTCTACTAGGAAAATATAACTCATTATATTAAATTTTTCTATTTTTTCTTTACTTACTATCCTTTTCATCTCCTCTATATCTCCTTTTATAAAATCATCTAGAGTTACATGAAAAATGTTAGATAACATAGTTAAACTTTTTATATCAGGATAACTTTTATTTGTCTCCCAATTAGATATTGTTTGTCTTGAAACAAAAACTTTCAATGCTAATTCATCTTGTGAAATATTTTGTTTTTCTCTGTATTTTTTAATTCTTGCTCCAACATTCATTTTGCACCTCCAATTACATTTTATATGAAAGAAATATTTTTGTCTGTCAAAAGTCTTTGACATCTAGTTATTAGTAATGAATTATAGTAAATTATTTTTCTTAATTGTAGCAAAAAAGAGTAAATATTAAATAATCTACTCCACAAATTGTAATTTGAGTTACTTTTTAATAACAAGTTTCATTCCCATTAATTTTTTTTCTACTTCAACATTATACTTTAATTCGTATGATAAAGTCCCTGACATAAAGGCGTCTTTTATTCCCATAATTTCTTTTGACATTTGCTCTTTATCTTCATACCAACCTAAAAAAGTATTATTAACTCCAAAAACAGTATTATTACTTTCGTCAATTCCAAATAAAGCATACTTTGGTGAATCTTTTCCACCTTTGTATTTATTTGATGATTGAATTTTATTGCAAGTTACTATAACATTTTCTATTGATGATATTATAGTGATTTTTCTTTCGTTATCTATTTCGCCTAAATACTCAAATATTGAATCTCCAGTTAAGTCATCTAAACTTACATTAAATATTTTAGATAATTCTTTGCCTTGTTTTAAATCTGGACTAGACTCATCTAATTCCCAATTACTTATCGTTTGTCTAGTTACTCCCATTTTTTCAGCAAGTTGTTCTTGTGAAAGTTTTGCACCTTTTCTTAAATTCATAATATTTTGACCTATATTCATATAATCACTCCTTTCACAAAACATTTTACTTTTTAAT
>CAJUTK010000003.1:0-5146 GCA_910589375.1 uncultured Bacilli bacterium
TAGCGCCAGTGGCACCAGTAGGACCAATTAAACCTTGAGGTCCAGTAGCGCCAGTGGCACCAGTAGGACCAATTAAACCTTGAGGTCCAGTAGCGCCAGTGGCACCAGTAGGACCAATTAAACCTTGAGGTCCAGTAGCGCCAGTGGCACCAGTAGGACCAATTAAACCTTGAGGTCCAGTAGCGCCAGTAGCACCAGTAGGACCAGTAGGTCCTTGAGGAATAACAAAATTTAATAAGTAGTCAGTATTCATTTTAATCAAACCTTTCTTTTTATAATATTAATTGTTTGCGGGAGTTATAGTGACACTCGCGTCAGTACCAGGAGCACCAGTAGTAACTGTTCCAATTGCAAATCCTGGAGCAGGCCCAGTAGGCCCAGTAGGTCCAGTAGCACCAGTTAAACCATCTTCACCATCATCGCCCCTTGGACCTGTTGGACCAGTAGGTAGATTTATTTATTCTTCTAATTAAACAAAAAGTAAAAGAATAAATCTTTTATTCTTCTTTAAAATTCCATTCTATTTTTATTTTTCTAGAATTATTGCTTTGATTATATGTGCCAATATAGATTCTATAAATAAATTTTTCTATAAAAAGGGGGTCTATTTGTTTAAGACAAAGAGAAACATTTTGATTTTCATTTTTCTTTTTAGATATGTATTGTATTTTATTTTCTATGGATGATATTCTACTTTTGATTTTATCAATATTATCATTGTATTTTTGTTTTAATAATAAAAACTCTGAGTCATTTAAAAATCCATTCATATAATCTTCATATATTTTTATGAAATAGCTATCCTTTTCTTGTAATTTATTTAAAAGGAACTGATATTCTTCATCTATGGTGGAAGATTTTTCTTTATTATCCTTTTGAAGTTTCATAATTTCATTTTGATCTAAAAAGGTTTGAATAAGGATATTAATTTTTTCTAAGAGAAATCCTTCTATTTCTACTTCCTTTAAATATTTTTTATTATGACAATTTTCCCATTTGTTTAATTTATCACTACAACAGAAATAACCATATCCATTGTGTTTTCTTCCTGATTTCATAAATTTCTTTTCACACTCCATGCAAAATATTTTTTGAGAGAGTGGATGAATATCACCTGTTTTAGTACTTCTAGCCTTCCTATTTAACTTTTGCTGTACTTGATTCCAAATGCTTTTTTCTATAATTGCTTCATGAGTATTGCTAGCCCTAATCCATTTGGATTCGTCATTATGAATAAGCGTATGATTTTTATAACTAACATGGGTGCTTTTAAATTGCACTAAGTTTCCAATGTAAAATTCATTAGTGAGTATTTTTTTTATGGTTTGAATAGACCAGTTGTATCTTTTTCTTATAATTATATGAAAACGAATTTGATTTGGATATAGAAAATTAAAATAGTATATTTGATGTTGACTATTATTTTTTATTTGTATATCAAAGTTGAAAAAGAGTGACTGACTAAATTGTAGTTCTTTTATATGGATTGCTATATAAGTTAAAGTAGGAGGTAGAGTATTTCCAATTGTTATTTTTTTCCAATCACTAGATTCAAGAGAATCTTCAATTATAGAATTACTATTAGTGTAAAATAAATCTATTTTATCTTTAGAGTAGTTAACTAAAGTTATGTTGAAATGATTATCATAATTTATTATTTGCTGATAGATAGTATTGTTTTTTATTGTTTTTCTTTCCTTATTTATATAGCTTATAAAAACTTTATAAAATCCGTTTTGTTTTAAGAAAGTATAGTTTTCGATATTTTTATCAAAGGGAATTTGCAATTTGCTACCAGTGCTTTTTTTATATTCTAATGGACTTAGTACGTTTTCTTGATTGAGGTTATTTGCTATTTTTGTAAGACTTTTTCCATTTAAATAGTCTAAATATATATTTTTTACAATATGGGATACAGTATTATCAACTATTAAATGATTTTTGTTATTTATTTCTTTTTTATAACCATAGGGAGCGAAGGAACCAGTAAATTCTCCATTTTCTCTTTTTGCCTTTAATGTTTCTCTAATGTTAATAGAAGTATCTTCGATATACCATTCATCTACCATACTAGTAATTTGACTAGTTTTTTTTGTTTCTTTTTTGGAATTATCTATTTTTTCTAAGTATGTTATAAATCTTACATTCCATTCATAGAACTTGTTATGCACATATTTGTCAATAAGTTCAATATCACGTGCAAATCTAGCTTGTGTCTTTACTAAGACAATATCAACGTTGCCTATTTCACATTCTTTAATCATTTTGTTGAAATTTGGTCTATCTCTATCAGCACCAGAGTAATCTTCATCTTGATATACACCAACAATTTCCCAATTGTTATCAATTGCGTAGTTTCTTAGCATTACTTCTTGGTTTTTAATACTTTCAGAGAATTGGTATTTGTCAAGTTTGTCTATGTCTTCATCTGAAAGCCTAAGATATAAAGCTACTCTCAATTCTTTTCCTTTAGCATTTGATAGTATTTTTGGGAAAATATTTTTTTCATTTCTAATAAGTCTATTGATTTCTTTGTTGTTATAAATTTTTCTTCATAAATGAATTTTATACCATTTTTTTTCATATTTGCCTCCTGTTATAAATATTGTTTAGTATTGTTTATTCATAAGAATTGGAAACTTTACATTTTGTATATATATTTTTTTAAAAAAATATCCCCATTTTTTCCAATAAAATCCTTATTTTTCCATTATTTTCCAAGGAAAATTAGAATAAATATTGGAGTTGACAAAAATGTGAAAAAATGGTATAAAATTGTATGTACATGCCTGGTTTAAAATTAAATTTCCGTTAGATTTTCAAGAAGAGGGGGAATGATTGAATGGAAAACAATGACGAGCAAATGAGAGAACAAGAAGTAGTAGAACAAGAAGAAAAAGAAAAAAAGAAGAAGGGTATATTCAAATTATATAGAACTAGAGTTATTGCAATTGCAACTGCGATTACAGTAGGTATTAGTTCTATTGCTATATTAAATGGTATTAATAAAAGGCATGAGCATGATGTACCAAATACACCTGATTCTAATGTTACAGAGTATGATCCATCTCATGAAAATGATCACGATCATAATCATATTTACAATCCAGAAGATAATACAGTAGTTATCCCAACGCCAGGTTCAGGAGAACCTGTTGATACAGTTGTTCCAAATGAAACAGAAGAGGATGAAGAAAACAAGGGACAAAGTGTTGTAATACCGGGTCCTGGAGAAGTAACAACAGGTCCAGGAGAGGTAACAGGCCCTGGAGAAGTAATAACAGATCCAGAAGATATACATATTCACGTTTATAGTCAATTAACAGTTGAATATAAGGACAATGGTAATGGAACCCATACGAGAACGTTAGTTGGTACATGTCCAAAAGATGGAGCTACTAAGGTATTACTAAAAGGCATTCCAGTTATGCATAATTATGATGCTGGAGTAGTAGATCCACAAACAGGAGATACAACTTATACATGTAAAGATTGTGGTTCTATTAGAGTAGTAGAAAAAGAAAAACCAGGTGAACATACACATGACTACAGTCAAACAGAGAGTAAATATGAAGACAATTATGATGGGACACATACTTTAGTTACAGTTGGAATTTGTCCAGCAGATGGAGCTACTAAAGTATTGAAAAAGGGAACTCCGCAAACTCATAATTATGGTGCTGGAGTGGTAGATCCAAAAACGGGAGACACAGTATACACATGTAAAGACTGTGGATCTAAGAAAATAGTAGAAAAAGAAAAACCAGGTGAACATACACATGATTATAGTGTTATTAGAACTGGTTATGAAGACAATGGAAACGGAACACATACTTTAGTTACTACTGGAACATGCCCAGTAGATGGAGCTACTAAAGTATTAAGAAAGGGAACTCCACAAGCTCATAATTATGATGCTGGAGTGGTAGATCCAAAAACGGGAGACACAGTATACACATGTAAAGACTGTGGATCTAAGAAAATAGTAGAAAAAGAAAAACCAGGACATGAACATACTATTAAAACAACCGTAGAGTATGAACAAATTGCTAATGATGCAGTAAACCATAGAATTATTACTACAGAAGAATGTACAAGTTGTAATGATTATAAGAAAGTAACTCCTTCAGTAGGAGCTCACCATTTTGGTACTGCTGTTGTGGATAAAGATGGTAATACAGTTTACACTTGTACAGACTGTGGATATCAAAAAGTAATAGTAAAAGAACATGGACATAATTATGAAGTGACTACTCATTATGAAAAAGTGGATGATCAAACACATAGATTAGTTACTGTAAAAATATGTACAGAACCAGGATGTCCAGAAGATCAAAGGGTTATTACTACATATGGTCAACCAATACCTCATACTTTAAAAGATATTGTAGATGCATCAGGAAAAGTAATTGGTCAAGAATGTACTGCAGATGGTTGTGGATACAAAAAATTGTATAATCATGAACATGACTATAGTAAACAAGAAACAAGATATATAAATGATGGAGATACACATAGTGTACAAATAGTTGGTATTTGTCCAGAAGACCAAGCTGAAAAAGTAATTTCAACAACTCCAGGATTAGCACATCAATGGGATGCAGGCACTGAAAATGCAGATGGTACTGTAACTTATAAGTGTATTTGTGGTGCTACTAAAGTACATACTCATGATTATAGTCAAAGGGATACTAAAGTTGTAGATAATGGCGATGGAACTCATACTACAATAATTACAGGTACATGTCCAGAAGATGGAAAAACTACAACTATTTCTAGTGTAGTAGGTAGTCATAGTATGACTTACAATGGAAATCATACAGAAGATGGTGATGAATACAGTTGTGCTTGTGGAGCAAAAGAGATAAGACCACATGCATATGATGGAGGAACAGAAGTACCAGAACTAGGAAAAATTGTTTATGTATGCCAAAACTGTGGACATGAAAAAACAGAAGAATTAGAAAAGCCACCAATTCATACAGAACACCATTATACTTACAATGGAAATCATACAGAAGAGGGCGATGAATATAGCTGTTCTTGTGGAGCAACAGAGATAAGACCACATGCATATGACGGAGGAACAGAAGTACCAGATTTAGGCAAAATTGTTTATGTATGTCAAAACTGTGGACATGAAAAA
>CAJUTK010000003.1:5246-270995 GCA_910589375.1 uncultured Bacilli bacterium
TTTAGGCAAAATTGTTTATGTATGTCAAAACTGTGGACATGAAAAAGTAGAAAAATTAAATGAACAACCTGGTATTGAAGAGCCAGGTGAAGAACATACAGATCATACTTATACATTCAATGGAAATTCTAGTGAGGCTGGCGATGAATATAGCTGTTCTTGTGGAAAAATCGAAGTAAGACCACATGCATATGACGGAGGAACAGAAGTACCAGATTTAGGCAAAATTGTTTATGTATGTCAAAACTGTGGACATGAAAAAGTAGAAAAAATGCAAAATAGTGGACCAGAGGTAGAAGTAACTCAGCAAACTATTTCTACAGAAACTGCTGAGGCTGGAACAGAAATGACAGAAGGTATTCAAGGAGCAGAATCTTTAGAATCAGGAAAAACTACTGTTCAAATTGAAATTCCAGGTGAAATAAGCTCAGATGGTGAACCAAGAGTTGTTGAATTTGAGGTTCCAGAAGGTATGGCTGAACAAGTTATGGAAGAAGCTAAAGTTAGCCTTGAAGAAGCATTAGCCGAACCTAAGGCACAAGAAGAAACATTAGCTGAGCCTAAAGCTCAAGAAGAAGCTGTAGTAGTTGAAGAAGTTAGTGCAGAAGTTGCTGCAGAAATTGTTGAAGAACATGTTTTTGATGAGGAAGCAGAAGACGATAAAGTACTAACACTCGATAATAATAAATACTATTATTAGAAAAAACGAAAGTGGTGAAATAATGAAAAAGGGAGAAAATAAATGGTATAAATCCCCAAGTAATTGGATGATAATTATAGCTTGTATTATATTAGTTCCAATATTACTAGTAAATTTGTTTATTATTTTTCAGTCAAAAACTAATAAAGATGCAGTACCAAGTATATTTGGTTATAAACCATTTATAGTTCTCTCTGGATCAATGGAAAGTGATATTCATAAAGGCGATTTGATAATAACTAAAAACGTAAAAAAAGAAAATTTAAAAGTTGAAGATATCATCGCCTTTAGGGATTCTGCTGGAACTGTTACCACTCACCGTATTATAGATGTGGTAGAAAAAGATGGTAAAAGAAGTTTTATTACAAAAGGTGATAATAACTCCACACAAGATAGAAACCTTGTATCAGAAGACTCTGTAGAAGGTATCTATGTTGGAAGAATACCTGGGCTAGGATCTATGATGGATAAGTTAGCTCAACCAACTACAATTATCATATTAATTTTAGGGGTTACTATTATATTTGTAGTAGGATTTATGATTTCTACCAAAAAACAGAGTGAACTTGAGAAAAAAGAATACATGGAATTTAAGCTTATGAAGGAAAAAGAAAAAGAAGAGCAACTAAGAAAAAAGAAGCTTAAAGCGAAAAGAGAAAGGGAAGAGTTAGAAAAAGCTCATCCTAAGAAAAAAGAAGAAGTCATTGAAGATTCTGAAAAAGAAGAAGAGCAAGTTGAACCTAAAATAGAAAAAACTGAAGAATTTACACGTGAAAATAGAGTTTCTAGATTAGAGAGAACTCAAGAAATAGAACCTAGAAAACGCGTTAGTAGAGAGGTTGAATTTGAAGATGATGATGACGATGATGAATATCTAGAATATTTACTCAAAAAGCAAGAAGCAAAATTAGCAAAATTAAAAGAAGCTAAGGAGCTAAGAGAAAGACGTTCTAGAGAAAGTAGTCGATACGAAGATTTCGATGACGACTCAGAAAATTAGGTAGACTCTCTAGAAATAGAGTTTACATATAGGAGGGAAACCTCCAAATCCCATAAAAAAATAAAAGAAGGAGAGAGTGAGAAAATGAAAAAGAAAATGGGAATTTTAGGCGGACTATTAATGGCCGTAGTAGTAACTGGATACTCAGTTGCAGGAACATACGCTAAGTATACTTCTTCATTAGACTTTGCAGATGAAGCAAGAGTAGCAACATGGGGATTTAAATTAAATGGAAAAACTCCAGAAGAAGTAAAAGAAATGAATATTGATTTATTCCAAGATTCATATGAAATTACAAAAGATAGTGGAGACTATGATGTAGTATCAAAAGTAAAAGGACAAAAAGTAGTAGCTCCAGGAACAAGAGGAGAATACACATTTAACTTAACAGGAACAGCAGAGACAAACTATGTAGTAGCATTCAATGCAACAATTGTAAATACAATTAAAACAGCAGATTATAATCCAATTTTCTTCAGATTAAACGATGGAAACTGGATGAATGCAGAAGAATTTGAAACATATTTAAATGAAACAATCACAAATGATACAAACAAAGTATATGCAGCAAATGAAGAATTAAATGAAACATACAAAATTGAGTGGATGTGGGCATTTGATGCAGATGACACAACAGCACCAGCAGGATTTACAAGCAATGATGAAACAGATACATATTTAGCAGGACAAAATGGAACAGTAAGCTTAGATGTAGAATTAACAGTAACACAATCTGAGTTAGCTGCAACAGATGGAAATGCTACAAGATCACCTATTAGTAATGTTCCAACAAATGCTTATAAAGAAGGTTTAGTAGCACAATATGCATATGATGCAACAAAATCTGAAAAAGTAGTATTTGATGGTAAAAGTTTAACTGGTGAAATTGCTAAACAAGATGCAGAAGTTGCAAAAAAATTCTGGAATAATCCAGCATACGAAGCAACTGCAACAGGATATTACTATCCAGTAACAGTTAGAGTAGAAAATTGGGAAAATGTTGATTCAATTAGTTTTGGAAATAAAACATTTAACAATTTAACAGCAGATTATTTTGATAATAATACTATAACTTGTTTATTTGAAATTGATCCAAATAAAGCAGCAGAGGATAAGAAAATTAATATAACTGTTGTTGAAAATGGTGAAACAAATACTTATGCAATTGATTACAGTGATTTAACTTTCACTGCTTAATTGTGAAAAAATGGAAGTTAATTTAACTTCCAGGTAAACTTATGATAATAGTTCATGAGTTTATTTGGAAGCTAAATTTTCTTTTCCGTAAACTAGTTTTAGGTAGACTCTCTAGAAATAGAGTTTACATATAGGAGGGAAACCTCCAAATCCCATAAAAAAATAAAAGAAGGAGAGAGTGAGAAAATGAAAAAGAAAATGGGAATTTTAGGCGGACTATTAATGGCCGTAGTAGTAACTGGATACTCAGTTGCAGGAACATACGCTAAGTATACTTCTTCATTAGACTTTGCAGATGAAGCAAGAGTAGCAACATGGGGATTTAAATTAAATGGAAAAACTCCAGAAGAAGTAAAAGAAATGAATATTGATTTATTCCAAGATTCATATGAAATTACAAAAGATAGTGGAGACTATGATGTAGTATCAAAAGTAAAAGGACAAAAAGTAGTAGCTCCAGGAACAAGAGGAGAATACACATTTAACTTAACAGGAACAGCAGAGACAAACTATGTAGTAGCATTCAATGCAACAATTGTAAATACAATTAAAACAGCAGATTATAATCCAATTTTCTTCAGATTAAACGATGGAAACTGGATGAATGCAGAAGAATTTGAAACATATTTAAATGAAACAATCACAAATGATACAAACAAAGTATATGCAGCAAATGAAGAATTAAATGAAACATACAAAATTGAGTGGATGTGGGCATTTGATGCAGATGACACAACAGCACCAGCAGGATTTACAAGCAATGATGAAACAGATACATATTTAGCAGGACAAAATGGAACAGTAAGCTTAGATGTAGAATTAACAGTAACACAATCTGAGTTAGCTGCAACAGATGGAAATGCTACAAGATTTGCAATGAGTAATGCAATTACAAATGAAGGAAAAGTAGCATTAGCTAGTGCTTACGGATATGATGCAACTGTAGCAGAAGATGTTGTTTTTGAAGCAACTGCAACAGGAGCTAAATTAAGTGGTGAACTTTTAAAATCAAGCAGTGATGTAGATACAAAATTCTGGGGAGCAACTGCAGCAGCTCAAGCTACAGGATATTACTATCCAGTATCAATTAGAGTTGAAAATCCAGATGATGTAACAGCATTAGTATTAAATAACCGTATTGCTGGAACTGAAAAAGTTGTAAACAGAGCAGACAATGATTTCGTTGATGCTAATGGAACAATTACTTTATTCCTTGAATTAGGTGGTAATGGAGCAACTTCATCAGTAGCAAAAGTTAGATTTGCTGATGGATCTGAAACAACTTATACAATTGATTATTCTGAATTAACAATGACAAGATAATTAATTAAAATGGAAGTTAATTTAACTTCCAAGTAAACTTATGATTTCTCATAAGCTTACTTGGAAACTAAATTTTCTAAACAAAGAAAGGATGAAAAAGGTATGCAAAAAAATTCTAATATTGATAATAAAGAGAAAGACATTAATTTAGAAGAAGAGAATAAAGATAGTAAGAAAAAGAAATTTGCTATTTTACTTGTGGCTATTCTTATACTTTCACTAATTACTACGGGATTAACTACTAATATTTTTGGTAGAATTGGTACGGCGTTTAAAAATGAAGGTAGCTTTGTACTTAAACATACCGAAGATAATGAAAAAGAGGTTGTTAAGAACCAAGAGTTGAAATTTGATACTAGTTCTTTAAACCTTTCATTAAGTGATTCTAGTGGTAAGTTGAGTTATTCTTATAAAAAGATTGTGCCAACAAACTATACTTGTGATACTGACGATGCAACTGTAGCCACTTGTTATTCTGCTGATGGTTATATCGTTGTTTATCCTAAGAGTGTTGGTAGTACGAATGTAACTTTACGTGCTGAAGCTAATGGAAAAGAATATATTGCTACTGCAAATGTTGTTGTAGCAGAAGCAGATAGATACATAAAATTGGATAGTACTAAAGGAACTATTAACTTGAGTACAAATAAGACAAAAGAGGTAGCATATTATTTAGTTGGAATGAATGGAAAAGTAAAAGTTACTTCTAGTGATGAATCAATTGCAAAAGTATCTAATAAAAATGGAGTATTAAAGATTACTGCTGCTAAAGTTGGTAATGTTGATATTACAGTTTCTATTAGCTATAATGAAAAAGTATATACGAGTGTGTATAAATTAGAAGTTGTTAAAGAAAATAACATTAAAAATGATAAACCTGTTGTAAAGAAAAAGAGTCGTGTTAGTACTCTTAGCAGTTTGACAGTTTCAAATGGAGATTTGAAATTTCATCCAGCTACTACTGCATATAGTATTGTAGTGGATAAAGATGTTAAGAGCGTTAGCATTGATTATGAAAAAACAAATGCGAATGCTAAGGTTATTTATACAGTAGACGGTCTTGCTATTAACTCTTTGAAGAATATTCCTTTAAAAGATGGAGGAAAAGAAGTTATTATTACAGTTACATCAGAAGATGGTAGTAGTACGACTTCTTATAGAATAGCTATTAATAGAGCTGATGCTGAATTAGCGACTAATGTTTTAGGTGTTACTATTAGTGGTGGAAAAGTTTTGAGTGCAGTATCTCCAACATCTTATAGTGGTAAGGTAGCAACGGATGTAGATAAAGTAGATATTACTTTAAATCTTGATGATAAAGGATCTACAGTTCGTTATTATGTAGATGGAAAAGTTGCTAGTAACGGGAATGTTTTAAGAGATTTTAATTTAAAATTAGGGAAAAATACAGTAAAAGTTGTTATTGGTAATAGATTTGGATTAAGTATGATTTACTTTATTACTATTGAGAGAGAAGCACCAAGTGATAATACCAATATTATTTTAGATGTTCTAGATGATGGTTATGTAGCAGATAAAGTAGATGATAATAATTATACAATTAATAATGTTCCTTATGATAAAAAAGATATTTCTTTAAGTGCTGCGTGTGAAAATACTGATTGTAGTAAAATTTCTTATGAGATAGAGTATGCTGATGGCACAAAGAAAACATTAAATAATTTAAATAATGTTGAATTAAAAGAAGGTAAGAATACAATTGCTATTACTGTAGTTGCAGAAGATGGAAAGACAACAGATACTCATTATGTAAGTATTTATAGACCAATTCGTACAATTCAGTTTGAAAATACAGAAAATAAAGTTTTAGTAGAGAAACCATATACAGATATTAAGTATACAATTAGTGAAATAGCAGAAGATGGAAGTACAAAAAATGTTGAATTAGATAACGCTGCTGATGTTATGAAAGCTAGTTTATCTCAATATGGCGATGATGTAACTATTGAAGTTCATCAAGGTTTTGTAAGAATTATTCCAAAAAATCCAAAAAATCTATTAGATAATACAGATGTATTAACATTAGATTACGATGGTAAAAAAGTTACTACTAATTTAACATTTGATATTGATGAATATGATTTAACAGCTAATAATGAATTTGATATGGGTAATTCTAGTAAAGGAAATACTAGAGGAATTATTGTAAGTACTAACTTAATGAAGTCAACTGATGCAACTCTTATAAAAGAAATTTCTAAGGATGGTAAAAGTTTAAAAGTATGTACTTCAGATAAAGTTTATTGTGTAGATTTAACTGTTGATGCTACAGAAGACGCAGGAGATATTACATTATCATATGGTAAAGATTCTGAAAGTGAAATTGGAGTAAACGACTTACCAATAATAGTAACTGCTAATGGTGATGGTGTTTCTAAGATTCATGTATCAGGAAGTGTTTATGGAAAATCAATTAATAAAGATATTACAATAACTATTAATGTTACAAGGTTATATAGAGTTACTATTTTAGCTAATAAGCCAGGCGAGGAAGGCGGTAAATTCAATGCCGCTTCAAAAGAAGAAGTGTTTGAAATATCAGCAAAACAATCTATCGATTTATCTACAGTTAGTGAACCATATAAAATTGATGATGATTGTAACTACTTTAAGTTTAAACATTATAGTACTTTAGATGTAGCAAATGATGAGGAAGTATACAATAGAACCGATAAGAAGATTATTGATGGTTCAACATTAGATGATGACATTACGATTTATGCGGTTTATGATCCTTCTGATGAAAAAATTCCAGAGACAAATTCACTTTGGTTAAAGGCTGATGATTATGCTGAGGGTCTTCCTTTATTCCATAACAAAGAATATTATGATAAGTATAATAAAGATAAAATTATTTATCCTGGTGCTAATGGATCATATGTTATGAATTTTAAAGCTGAGGAAGACATGAATTTGAATGGCTTAGTTTTAAAAGAAAATAATATTTGTGTAAAAGGTAAATGCTTAAATATGGGATATCGTGTTCGT
This sequence comes from uncultured Bacilli bacterium, assembly GCA_910589375.1. Lineage (GTDB taxonomy): Bacteria > Bacillota_I > Bacilli_A > RF39 > UBA660 > UBA5578. The sequence goes on from CAJUTK010000003.1 coordinate 12,476, forward strand.
TATAATGAAATAAGACGTGCTGATGGTACTTCATATGAGGCTAAAGGCGACATATTATTTGGTGAGAAGAATAGTGAAGACTACTGGATTTTAAATCAAAAATATGGTATAATTAAACATGATAAAGTTACTTATTTAGATGAAAACAAAACAGAAAAAGAATTAGATACAGAAAACAGAGCAGATATATTATTTGATACTCCAATTAGTTTAAATGAAGGAGATCAAATTTCTATTACAATTTTCTGGAAATGGGTAGAAGTTGATGATATTGCTGATACTACAATAGGAGAGTATGTAACAAATGAGGGCGCTTCTATTAATGACAAGTATTCTTTATCAGTAGGTATTATCTACGAAGCTAATAATTCTTGTCCAACGAATTAGTGGTGTTGAAAAGTGAAAATATTAAAAAAAACGTTATTTATAATATTTTCAATATTTATTGCAGTTATATTGATGTATAATATCTATAACTTTGTTAGCGTAAATATTTTAAATAAGAAAATAACAACTATTGGTGGATATGGAATGTTAGAAGTCGTTTCTGGTTCCATGGAGCCTAATATACATAAAGGGGACATCATTTTTATAAACACAAAGGATAAAAATTATAAAATTGATGATATTATTACTTTTTATGATGAAGAAGGTTCCTTTGTAACACACAGAATTGTTTCAATTGAAGGTACTGAAATAGTTACACAAGGAGATAACAATAATATAGCAGATGACCCAATTACTGTAGAAAGTATTATTGGTAAATATAAGTTTAAGATTGGTAAGGGTGGAAAAATGCTATCAGCATTAAAGAGCCCCTTTACCATGATTATGATTTTGATAATAGGAATATTGATCTGTGCTTTTATTAGCACAGACAAGGAAGGTAATCCCATCTTAGATGAGGAAGAAAAAGAGTATCTTGAATTTAAAGAATACTTAAAAGAAAAAAAGAAAAATGAAAAAAAAGATTCTAATTTAGATGAATAAAAAGAGTAGGTGAATATATGAAAGGATTATTACATAGTAAGAGGTTTAAAGAGAATCTATATAGATGGTTATTTATGTATGTGGGAGTGATAGCACTTCTTACTACTGTAATAACTTATTCTAAATATGTTACGCAGTTAATACCTACAGAAGAAAAGGCGCTTCCTGCTAAGTTTGATGTGGAAATAGCCAATACTGATAGCGCAGGAAATGATTGCACGAAAGTGGAATGTGTAACTACAGGAATCTATAGACCTACTAGTGAAATAAAATATTATTTTAAGTTCAAAGCAGATCTTGAAGTTTCAGCTGAAATACTACTTTTAGTAAGAATTAATGAGGCATATAGAGATGATTTTAAAATTGTTAGTGTTAAAGAATCTAAAGTAACCGGTTTTGAAACTGTTACTAATGATTCTACTAACAATCCAGAAAGTATTTATCGTGTAAAATTAGAAAATGAACAAGATTCTATTACTAATGAGTATAAACCAATCGAAAAGGTTTATGAAGTTACTGTTCAGTATAAAGATTTAGATTCTTTCAACAGTAAAACAGATAGTAATGATTTCTTAGAAGCTAAAAATGTACTAGAAGTTGGTTACACAGCTGAGCAAAAAAATAATTAGAAGGAGGGTTTAAAATGAAAATTAAAAGAAAATTAAAAACTAGTGTTATATTATCTTTTGTAACAACATTATTAATTTTAAGCATAATTGATTTTTCATTTGTTCTTCCAACTAATTCTAAATTTAAAAAGGCTGGTGGAAAAGGTACTGATGGCGTTGTTGCATTAGAGTATAAAGTTGGTTTTTATCAACTATATAGAATAGGTAATATTTATGTAGATGATAAAATACCAGGTTTAAAAGCTGATCAAGCTACTAAAACATTTACCCTTAAATTTGAATTTCCACGACAATTATTAAATGTAACTTCAGATGTAAGTCCTGAAAATTTAGATGTTTATAGTTTTAATGTTTCTTTAGGACAAGGACAAGGTTGTACAATAACTAATATTAGTAGTGCGAATGCACTTGCTAGTACAACTAATTCCATTACATTTGACCATAAAAATGAAAATGATGAAAAAATTGCTGTAGAATTAAAATGTAATGATACAGTTAAACCTGAAAACGGAGTTATTGAATTTTCAATTGGCGTTCGCGAAAAAGTAGGAAATGAAATTGATTTTGCTTATACTGATTATGATTTCAAAATAACTGAAGAATATTATGATGATATAATGGGTATAGTAAAATGGTCTAATCCATTAATTGTAAAGTATGGTAATGGCCAAGAATGTACTAGTACTTTAGAAGTTGCACAAAAGTTTAAAGAGTGGATGGAGTATTATTTAAAAGATTCTCCACATGCAGAAACTGTTAAAAATTATCTTCACATGGGTGAAGGTGATGACTCTTATCAAAATTACATTATTTCTGGTGCTACTAACTGGACTAAAGAAATTTTAGGTTTAAAGAAAGAAGCAGTTGTTACTGGTGGTAGTAAAAATCGTGTTACTACTTATACTTATACGATTGAAGATAATTTAATAGGTTATGCTAGAACAGCGGAAGAACCTAATAAGAAGATAAATATGTATTTCACTGCTACTACAGCAGAAGAAGTAGAAAAAGCATTTGATTATTATTTAACTGAGGCTAAATTTACAGCAGAAGAAATTGCAGAAATTAAAGAATATATTAATGTTCGTGGTGGTATTGCTAAAATTGTTTTAGATGGAAAAGTAATACTTGGACTTAGATATGTAAAATCAGATAACAGATTGGTTTTAGATACTAAATTATTAGATTATGCAAAATCAATGGGTAAATATGGTGATGTAGCATTTGTTGAGCACAAGACTGATGCCGGAATGTTATCAAGTTTTTGGACAATTGTAGATGGATTAGATATTGTTTCAGATAAATTAAAAGATAGAACTACAGGAAATGATAGTGCACTTTATAGACAAATTGGTGTTGCTAATATCATTAAAAATAATACAGATGATTATTTAAATAATGCAAAATCATTTGTAGATTATTATTTCTCATGGGATGAAGTAAACAATTATTTTATAGTTACAAAAATTTTCTCTGATGTTACTTTAAATAGTGATAATAAAAATAATATGTATCAATTTACAAAATTAGAGTTACCTCCTGAAATGGATATTTCCTTTGAAAATGATCCTACAGATCCAGATAAATTGACACTTGAATTATATATTTATAATTCTTATGTTAATGATTCAGGAAATACTGTTACAGTTAATGAAAGTCAAGCACGTATGGATGCTGAAAACGTTGCTATAACATTGAGAAAATATTTCTCAGACATTGGTACTTTAAATTCTACAACGGGTGAGGTAGAAGGAATTTGGACTACACCAACAACTTATGGAGTACCTACTTTTGTAGCTAATTCAGATGGTTGGGTTGCAACATTTGTTGTTTCTAAGGATTATCAATCTTTAGTAACAGCATCAAATGATACTCCAAATATTGAAGGTCCATCTGCAGATGAGAGTAATGATTCTAATCAAGCAAATGCTGAACAAAGTGAGGCTAATGCGATTGTACAAGAATCATTAGAGTCTGTAAAAAGTACTACAAGTGTTGTAGGAACACCAGATATCATTAATGATTCAGTACAAAAAGAATCTAATGCTTCTAATTTAGAAGATGAAAGTTTAGATTCAAATGAGGAAGAGAATAACAGCTTAAGTTTAATTTCTTCTATTATGAGATTTGTAAAAAAATAAAAGCTCAATATCGAGCTTTTATTTTTTTAACTAACTATAAAATCTTTCATATATTATAGTTAGGAGGATTATATGAATTTTGACTATCATTATGGAAATCAATATTTTAATTACTATGATAATATAGGAATTAAAAGTGTGAAGTATAATACAATGGCTCCTGAGCAATCACAAAGTTCTCAGCCTGGTAAAGAGTATTTAATGATTCCTAGACCTGTATTTGACAATCCTGAATATATAGGGAGCAATAAATTAAAAGATAAAGTTGCTATTATAACAGGAGGGGATAGTGGCTTAGGCAGAGCTGCAGCAATTGCTTTTGTAAAAGAAGGCGCTTGTGTAGTTATTCCTTATTACGATGAATATGAAGATGCTGAAGAAACAAAACAATATATAGAAAATATGGGCGGTAAATGTTTACTTTTATCAGGGGATATTAGTGAAAAAACTTTTTGTGAAAAAATTGTAGCTGAGACTTTAAAAGAGTTTGGAAGGATAGATATTTTAGTAAATAATGCAGGTGTTCAGTATCAGCAAGATGATCTTTTATGTATAACTGATGAGCAATTTGATAGAACGATGAAAGTAAATATTTACGGTATGTTTTATTTAACTAGAGAGGTTTTGCCGTATTTATCATCGGGAGCTTCCATTATTAATTTGACTTCAGTTACTACTTTTTATGGAGACCCACAATTAATTGACTATGTAACAACTAAGGGAGCTATTGTTGGATTTACTAGAGCTTTGGCTCGCAATTTGGCGTTAAAAAATATTAGAGTTAATGCTATCGCTCCAGGATTTTTTTGGACACCATTACAACCTGCTTGTTGGGTAAAAGAAAAAATTCCTTCGTTAGGCTCAAGTTCAGCAATGGCAAGAGGGGCAATGCCATATGAGCTAGCTCCAACTTTTGTTTTTCTAGCGTCAGATGATTCTAGTTATATGACAGGACAGGTTATTCACAATAATGGCGGAGAAATTATGGGATAATCTCTATAAAATGGTGGAAAAACTACTAAAAATTAAAAAAATAAGGGAAAACTCTTGCTTTTTCCTTTTGATTATATTATATTCAATATAAGGGTGTAGAGATGTGACAAAGGTAAGAGTAAGAACTGAAACTTCAAATAATAAGAGTAGTGTAAATACAATGGAAAAAGTTGTATTCTTTGATGTTTCTATTTTACTTTTGTCTGTCGTATTATGTATAAAAGAAGGGGTTTGTTTTTAATTCCTTCTTTTATTGTGTCTTAAGAAAAAATGGCGCTTATTTTCTTGTTCATTTTCTACATTCAAAATTTTGAGGAGGATTTATGGAAGAGAGTAGAATGACATTAAATGTCAATGAAAAACCACCAGTTGCGAAGTGGCTAATCTTATCACTTCAACATGTATTTGCTATGTTTGGTGCTACTATATTAGTTCCAATTTTAGTAAATGGGGCAGCTGGAGCTGAAGTTCTTCCTATTCCTGTGGCTTTAGTAGCTTCTGGTATAGGAACACTTATTTATATTTTATGTACGAAAGGAAAATCACCAGTATATTTAGGAAGTTCATTTGCTTTTATTGTACCAATTGCAGCAGCTTATGCTAAAGGTGGTATAGCAGGAGCTATGACTGGCGTTATTGCTGTTGGTATTATTTATGTTATCGTATCACTTATTATTCGCTTTGTTGGTAAAAATTGGTTAGATAAATTGTTGCCACCAGTAGTAATTGGTCCAATGATAATGATTATTGGTTTAGGATTAGCACCATCTGCTATCAGTCAAATTGGGATTACAGCAGATGCAGTTTTAGAATGGAAACCATTAGTTGTTGCACTAGTATCATTTTTAGTAACTGCTGTTGTAATGACTAGGGCAAAAGGATTTTTAAGAATTATTCCATTTTTAGTAGGAATTGTATCAGGATACATCTGTGCATGTATATTTGGAATTGTAGATTTTGATCCAGTAATGGAAGCAAGTTTCTTTAGTGTACCACACTTTGTATTCCCATTTATAAGTTATACTCCAAGTTTTGCATCACTTATTACAATTGCGCCAATTGCTTTAGTAACGTTATGTGAACATATTGGGGATCATATTTCTTTAAGTAATATCATTGGAAAAGACTTAATAAAGGATCCAGGATTAGATAAAACTTTATTAGGTGATGGTATTGCTACAATAGCAGCTGGATTAATCGGAGGACCTGCGAATACTACTTATGGTGAGAATACATCTGTTGTAGGACTTACTAAGGTTGCTTCTGTATGGGTAATTGGCTTGGCAGCTATTATGGCAATTGTTATTGGATTTTTAGGAAAATTTACAGCTTTAGTATCTACTATACCAAATGCAGTTTTAGGAGGAGTATCTTTACTTTTATATGGTTTCATAGGAATTAATGGTTTAAAAGTTTTAATAAAAAATCAAACTGATTTTGAAAACCCTAAAAATGTTATAGTAGCCTCTTCAATGTTAGTACTTGGACTTGGTGGAGCTGTTATTGCTATTAATAGTGGAGATTTATCTGTAACTATTTCTGGTATGTCTTTAGCTGCTGTAGTAGGTATTATTTTAAATTTATTCTTACCAAATAGAAAAGAAGAAAATGAAACAGTACTAGAAGTAATTTCTTCTTCCGATTTAAAGGTAGACACAAAAGGAAACAAGAAGAATGCAAAACAAGATTCTATAGAAGCAACAAAAAAAGAAACTAAGAAAACAGCAAGTAAAAGTAATAAAAAAAGTACTGCAAAAACTAAAAGTGCTTCAAAGAAAGAAGCAGCTAAAAAAGTAAAAGGAGATACTGAAAAAAAGACTAAAAGTACTCCTAAAAAGAAAACAACTTCAAAAAGTAAAACAAGCAAAAGTACAAAAAATAAATAGATAGAAAAGAGGGACCTTAATGAAAGCAATAGAATTGAAGCATCCTTTAATTGAACATAAGCTTTCTATTTTACGTAATAAAGAAACAGGAACGAAAGAGTTTAGAGAGTTAGTAAAAGAAATAGCAATGTTTTTATGTTATGAGGCAATGAAAGATGCTAAATTGGAAAAAGTAGAAATAGAAACTCCAATAGAGAAAATGAAAACAGGAAAATTGAATGAGGACAAGTATGCATTTGTTCCAATTCTTAGAGCTGGTATGGGAATGCTAGATGGTGTTATTAGTGTAGTACCAAATGCAAAAATTGGACATATCGGTATGTATCGTAATGAAGAAACATTTGAACCTGTAAATTACTTTTTCAAAGTACCTAAGGACATAGACAAAAGAGAAATAATTTTGTTGGATCCTATGCTTGCAACAGGTGGTTCTGCTATAGATGCTATTGATTTATTGAAGAGTAAAGGTGCTAAGAAAATAAAATTTTTATGTATTATTGCTGCTCCAGAAGGAATTAAGAAAGTAGAAAAAGCTCATCCAGATGTGCAAATCTACTGTGGTAGTATAGATAAAAAACTAAATGAAAACAAGTATATTGTTCCGGGACTCGGAGATGCAGGAGATCGGATATTTGGAACAAAGTAAAAGGCGAAATTTTAATTTCGCTTTTTTATTGCAAAATTATGAATAACTAAATCGAGCAGTAGGTCCGGTAGCACCAGTCGAACCAGTTAAGCCTTGAGGCCCAGTAGGTCCAGTAGCACCAGTCGAACCAGTTAAGCCTTGAGGCCCAGTAGGTCCAGTGGCACCAGTCGGACCAGTTAAACCTTGAGGACCAGTAGCACCAGTAGCACCAGTAGGACCAATTAAGCCTTGGGGACCAGTAGGTCCGGTAGCACCAGTAGGACCTACTAAACCTTGATGACCAGTCGGCCCAGTAGCTCCAGCTGGTATAGAGAAGTCTAATATAACATTTTCATTAGTTCCAGAATTAGTAACACTTGCAGCAGTTCCTGGTGCAGTTGTAGTGGTAGTTCCTACTGTAATAGTAGCAGGTCCTTGAGGCCCAGTTGGACCAGTAGGGCCAGGAACATTTCTTCCACCACAACAACAACCTATGGGTCTAAATTGACTGTCACATTCAATACGTTCTATAGCATTTCTATATATTTCTTCATTCATTTTTTTACCTCCTACGATATCATATGATGTAGAAAAAAGTGAATTAATGAAGTTTCATCAGTTTACTAATAATATTAAAGATAGTAAAATACGTTCCTTATTTTTTCACTAAATTTTCTGATTTTATCCATAAAAAAAACAGATAAATTGAGTAGAATGTTATCAGAAGGGAAGAACTTATGTATAGACAAATATTTAGACGTATAGAAGAAAAGTACTTAATAACTAAGGAGCAACATGATTTTCTTTTAAAAAAAATAGATAATTTTATTGAAAAAGATGAATATTTTGAATCTACTATTTGTAATATTTATTTTGATTCTGCTTCTAATGATTTATTAATCCGTTCAATTGATAAGCCACTATATAAAATGAAAATTAGACTAAGAAGTTATGGAATTCCTAGAAAAAAGGATGATGTTTTTTTAGAAATAAAGTTAAAATATAAAGATATTGTAGGGAAGAGAAGAATTAAATTAAAACTAGGGGATTTTTATAACTATATGAATAAAGGAATATATGATTCTAATAATCAGATTATGAAAGAAGTAAATTATTTTTTTCAATATTATAATTTACAACCAAGTTATTATTTAGCTTATGACAGAAAAAGTTATAAAGGAATTAAAGAATCACAATTAAGAATTACCTTTGATAGAAATTTAAGAAGCAGAAAAGAAGATTTGAAATTAGAACTGGGAGATGCTGGAAAAAAATATTTTAAAGAAGATACTTATATTATGGAGATTAAGACATTGGATTCTATTCCATTATGGTTAGCAAGAATTTTATCAGAATTAAAAATATTTCCAATTTCTTTTTCAAAGATTGGAAACGTTTATAGGAGGGATTGTATTATATGTTAACAAGTATTTATTCAAATTCTACAGGAAATATAGAATTGTGGGAAATTGCAGTATGTTCTGCAACTGCCATTATTTTAGGGTTTATTATAGCGCTTACTCATATGAAAACATCAAAGTATAGTAAAAACTTTTTAGTAACTCTTATTGTACTTCCAATACTAGTCAATGCTGTTATCATTATGGTGAATGGAAATTTAGGAACTTCAGTAGCCATAGTAGGTGCTTTTAGTTTAGTTAGGTTTCGTAGTATACCAGGAACATCTAAGGAAATATTAAGTGTATTTTTTGCTATGACTGTAGGACTATCTCTTGGGATGGGACATATTTTCTTTGCGTGTCTTGTTACAGCATTTACATCTATTTCTATTGTACTGTTTAGTAAAATTAATTTTTTTGAAGTAGGCAATCAAGAGAGAATTTTAAAAGTGACTGTTCCAGAAAATTTGGATTATACTAATATGTTTGAAGATATTTTTAAAGAATATACAAAACAGGTGCAACTAGAGTCAGTAAAAACAACTAATATGGGAAGTTTATTTGAACTTCATTATCGCCTTGTATTTGATAGAAGCAAAAATGAGAAAGAATTTTTAGATGAACTTCGAGTAAAAAATGGAAACTTAAAGATATCTTTTAGTCACCCAATAGATACTACAGAAATATAGGAGAATAAAATGAATAAAAAATATATTGGCATATGTGTTTTGGTTATATGCGTTGTAACAACTTCGTTATTTTTCTTTTATCATAAAAATAGTATTAAAAAGAACCGTAGCAAAAGTCAAAATGGGATAGATTCTATTGAAGTTTCACTTGATTTGGACAATGGTGATGAAAAAATAGATTGGACTAAATATCCAACTAAAAATTTTACTTTAGAGAATAGTATTACTATTACTGAAGAAGGAACTTATCATTTGACTGGTACAATTAAGGATGGTTCTATTACTATTCAAAGTAATGGGAATGTAAGATTGATTTTAGATAAAGTTTCTATTACAAATTCTAAAGGGCCTGCTATTTATGTCAAGAAGGCAGAGGATGTTGTAATTGTGACAAAAGGGGATGCCTATTTAGAAGATGGCAAAAATTATGTAGGTTATGATTCTGATGTAATTGGCACAATCTATAGCAGTTCTGATATTACTTTTGATGGAGAATCAACTTTAAGAATTCGTTCAAATTGTGAAGATGCTATTGTAGGAAAAGACGATTTAAAAGTTGTTAATGGAAATTATGAAATTATATCGACTGATGATGGTATCCGCGGAAAAGATTCTGTTTATATTAAGAGTGGAAATTTCACGATAGAGTCGGGAGGGGATGCTATAAAATCTACAAATACTAAGGATACTTCTAAGGGATTTGTTTATATAGAAAATGGAAAATTTAATTTGAATAGTTCTTTAGATGGTATTCAGGCAGAAACACAATTAGTAATAGAAAATGGTACATTTCAAATAACTACAGGAGGAGGAAGCATCAATAGTAGTGATAAAGATACTTGGGGAAACTGGGGAAAAGAAGAGAATATTAATAATAGCGCTAAAGGACTAAAAGCAGGAATAAACGCAGTAATTAAAAATGGAGTATTTGAAATAGATTCTTCTGATGACTCTATTCATTCTAATAATTCTATAGAGATACAAAGTGGAACTTTTACAATTTCTTCTGGCGATGATGGGATACATGCAGATAAAGAAATTCTAATTCGAGATGGATCTATCGATATTAAAAAGAGTTATGAAGGCATAGAAGCTTCTAAAATTACAATCGAAAATGGTGATATTAAGATATCTTCTACAGATGATGGAATCAATGTAGCTGGTGGAAAAGACTCTTCGACAATGAATAGGCCAGGAGCTAACAACTATTCTAGTAGTGAAAATATTTTGACAATCAATGGAGGAAACATTTATGTAGATGCTTCTGGCGATGGATTAGATGCCAATGGTTCTATTTACATGACTGGTGGAACAGTTATTGTAGATGGACCAGAAAATAGTGGAAATGGAGCTTTAGACTATGATAAAGAATTTATTGTAAAGGGAGGAACCTTATTTGCTGGTGGTTCTAGCGGTATGGCACAATGTGTAAGCTCAAATTCTACAATCTATAATTTATTTATTAATTTTTCTTCTAATTATGGAAAAGATGATAAAGTAGTAATTGTTGATGCTAACAATAAAGAAATTCTTTCTTATCAATCTAATAAGAGTTTTTCTTCACTAGTATTGGCATCACCATTGTTGACAAAAGGAGATTATAAAATTTTCATTAACGGTGATCAATATGAAACTTTTACTATTTCTAGTATTACTACACAAATTGGTTCTTCGGGTGGAATGAATATGAGACCAGGCGATAGAAAGCCAGATAGAATGCCAGGAGGAAGAAGAGAAAATGGTAGTTTAGAAAGGCCAATTAAACCTTAAAAAGCAAGAATAAATCTTGCTTTTTTAAATAAAAAAACCTTATAAAAGGTTTTATAATTAAAGTGGTGTCCCAGAAGGGATTCGAACCCCTGACACTCGCCTTAGAAGGGCGATGCTCTATCCAGCTGAGCTACTGAGACATACCCGTTCCCAAGGAACAAGTACATTATACAATAAAATTGTCTATTATTCAAGAGATTTTAAGGTAGTTTTCGTAATTTCTTGGTTATTTACCTCAAAAATTATTTCTTCTACATCGTAGTTATCATAAATTGATAAAGAGATGGTATATAAGACTTCTTCTAAAATATCTTTTTTGTCAAAGTCATTGAAAATATTTTCATTAAAACAAACATTCATTTTTTTATTTTGTATTTTATAGTCCACTACACTTGTTTTATTGTTTAGAAAACTCATTAAATGATTTTGTTTTACAGTACTTCCTAATTCATCGATAATAATTTCTATTTTTTCTCTTTCATCATTATTAATAGTTGTAACAGGTGTGTAGTAATAGTCATTATTATATTCATGAATGTAGTAGATTGTAGTTGATGTGATATTTTTTGTGTTTTTTAGTTGATAGTTTTTATTGATACCAATATCTCTATTTAGTGTTGAGGGTAAATTAATATTGTTCTGAGGTAATTTCGTTAGAATTTTCCCATCTATATAAAGAATTATATAATTTACTCCATCAATACTAGTTAAAGTATATACTAGAGATTCTAACGTTTTTTCTTCTAAATCTTTTGATGTCGTTAAAAAGTCTTTTGATAAATCCACTTTTAATGTATCCTTAGTTAAGGAAATAGAATTAATTTTTGTGTTGCTATTGATAAGTGGTTGGAACCCACTTGGAATTTGATCACTATTTTTACCTTCTTGGGTCATTAATTCAATTAGTTCACGCGCAATTTCTTCTGTTTTAGTGTTTGTTATACGTATAGATGTTTTACTGACGTAATTATTATTATCTAAAAGATAAATAGTGTGTGTTTTCACATCTACATTTACATATTCAACAATAGTGGGGATTTTTGTTTCTTTTTTAGATGGAGTAGGGACAATATAAATTAAAAAAACAATCATTAAGACAATAGAAGAGGTAATAATTTTTTTTATAGACATTTTCTTTAACATAGTTCACCTCACTTAAGTATATGAAAAAAATGCATAGAAATGCATTTTATAAAGAAATTTCTCCTAATCTTAGTAGTTCAACAACAGCAGCAGCACGCCCCTTAACACCAAGCTTTTGAATAGTGTTTGAAATATGATTTCTAACAGTTTTTTCGCTGATATTTAACTTTTTAGCAATTTCTTTAGTAGTATAGTTTTGAATCAATAAATCAAATACTTCTTTTTCTCTATTCGTTAAAATATTTTTTTTCATTACTCCCTCACTTCCTGATAGGGTGGTTTATAATATTCATAATATTTTATGAGAAAAAAAGTTATTGGTGTATAGTTCGTTATTATTTTTGAAATTTTATAGTAATATTTTTAGAAGTATCAAACTCTTCTTGTACAGTTCTCATGATATCATTTGCTAAGTTGTTATCGTGCTCTTCTTTTTGCACAATAACTTCTATATTGTTACCTTCAATTTTTACAAAAGATTTCAATTTATAATTAGATTCAATTTTGGATTCAATAGCTTCTTCACCACTACGATTAGAATTTAATTCTTTAATTTTTTCAAAAGCTTTGTTTTTCTCTTCTACAGTACTATCTGCACTACTAATAATTTTCTTTAATGAGCCTATCTCGGCCTCCATTTCTTCATCAGACTCTACTCTTAAAGCAACTAGAATACTACTTTCTTCTACTTTAGCAGCAGGTTTGGAATCGTCTTCTTTTTTCACTTTTCCATTTGTAATGAGTAGTTCTGGTGGCATTGTAATGTAGTAGACACTAAGTACTAAAATTAAACTGAATAATGTTAAAAACCAAACACCTTTTTTATTTACCATTTGATTCCTCCTTTTTTCTGTTACATTGTATGTAAAAAAATTTCTTATTATAACTAAAATATTCTTTTTTTATGTGATTTGTGATAAAATGAAATAAGAGAGGATGATTATATGTCAAAAATAAAAGATGTAATAGGAAGAGAAATTCTAGATTCTAGAGGAAACCCTACAGTAGAAGTAGATGTTATTCTAGAGAGCGGAATTGTAGGAAGAGCTGCTGTTCCAAGTGGAGCTTCTACTGGTGAAAGAGAAGCATTAGAGATGCGCGATGGTGGAACTCGTTACATGGGAAAAGGCGTTATGAATGCTGTAAATCATGTAAATCATGAACTTAGAGATTTAGTAATTGGTATGGATGCCCTTGATCAAAAGACATTAGATTATGCAATGATTGAATTAGATGGTACTGATACCAAGTCTAGATTAGGAGCTAATGCTATTTTAGGAGTATCTATGGCTGCTATGAAGGCTGCTGCTCAGTATAAGGGATTACCACTTTATCGTTACATTGGAAATGGTTCAATCTTACCAAAGCCAATGATGAATATTATTAATGGTGGTGCTCATGCTGATAATAAGGTAGACTTCCAAGAATTTATGATTATTCCACAGGCAGATACTATTAAGGAAAGAGTAAGAATTGGTGCTGAAGTGTTCCATAATTTAAAGAAAGTATTGAACGCTAAAGGATACTCTACTGGAGTAGGTGATGAAGGTGGTTTTGCACCAGATTTACAAAGTAATGAAGAAGGCTTTGAACTAATTGTAGAAGCTATTAAAAAGGCTGGCTATGAACCAGGTAAAGATGTTTGCTTAGCAATAGACGTTGCTGCTTCTGAATTCTATGATAAGGATTTAAAGAAATATAAATTTCGTTGGTCAACAGGGGAAGAATTTACAACTGATGAACTTATTGACTTTTATGAGAATTTAATAAATAAATATCCAATTATTTCTATTGAGGATCCAGTGGATGAAAATGACTGGGAAGGATTTACTAGAATTACAGAAAGACTTGGTAGTAAGATTCAATTAGTAGGTGATGATTTATTTGTTACAAATAAAAAATGCCTTCAAATGGGAATTGATAAACATGCTGGTAATGCTATTCTTTTAAAAGTAAATCAGATTGGTACTATAACAGAAACATTAGAGACAATTGAACTTGCTCGCGCTAATGGTTATGCTACTGTTTTATCACATCGTAGTGGGGAAACAGAGGATACTACTATTGCAGATTTATCAGTGGGATTAGATTTAGGTCAAATTAAAACTGGTTCTATGTCTAGAACAGATAGAGTTTGTAAATATAATCAATTAATCCGTATTGAAGAAGAATTAGGAAGATAGGTGATAATGAATGGCTATGCATGATCCAATTGGAACTAGTAAAGACCCACATATGAAAAATCCAACACCGAAGTATATTTTAATAGCAATTATCGTAATTTTATTAGCCATTTTTGTTGGCCCAAAAATTTATGAGATTTATCAAGACAATTTAAATGATACAACTGATAGAGCAGAAAATGGTAAGCCTACAAGTAACCCAATTAGAGATAAATAGAGAACTGTATTGTTCTCTATTTTTTTGTGAATAGAAAGTGTCTAATTTTCTTTTATATATTTTCTAACCTTTGATTTTATGATATACTTAGATTGTAAGGTGATAGTATGGCTAAGAAGAAAAAAAGAAAAAATTCGGATAAAGAAAAATCAACCAATTTATCAGAATTAAAAGGATTCGGATTATTATTAATTGCAATTATTGGATGTTGTCCATTTGGTATTGTAGCAGATATTATAAAAGGTTTTGCAGCATTTTTAGTAGGTACTTGGTGGGCAGTATTTTTAGTGTTTATAGGTATCTGTGGAATTTTTATGATAGTAAAAAGAGAAAAACCAAAATTTCTAGATGTTAAGTTTTTTGGACTTTATATTATTATAATATCATTATTAATTTTATCACATACTGCATATTTAAAAGGAATGGAAGGTATAGACGTTAAAAACTTTAAGTTTGTAGATGATACTGTTACTGTTTTAAGCGAGACAGTAAATAGTGTTATGGACTTTGTGAATAGTGATGCAAATACGTTAGTTGCTTCTATGTCTAATTTAGGAGGAGGAATCATTGGTGCTCTTTTTTGTAGTATCTTTGTAGCTCTTTTAACATTAGATGGAGCGATAGTAGTAGCTATTGCGCTTATTGTATGTGGATTTTTGATGTTTACTGGTCTTTCTATTTATGATATGCTTACAAAGGCAAAAGAAAAGGTAAATAAATTAACAAGTAGTATTGAACATCAAAGTAAACATAAAGATAAGGTTATTGTTGATGATGAGGAAGAGGAAGAAGACGATGAAGAAGAAGAGGATTCTGAGGAGGATAATCGTAGAGTAATTCCAAGAGGAGAGTTACATCAACCTAAAATGGAAACTGTTGTGGATGAGGAAACTGGAGAAGTAACAGAAGTTGAAGTTTTTGAGGAGGCAACCAATTGGGAATATCCGCCGCTTACTTTATTAAATAAAACAGCAAAAAATAGTAGTAAGGAAAATCAAGATGCCATTAAGAAGAATATTCCTACATTAGAGCAGGTTTTAAGGGATTTTGGAATTGAGGCAAAGGTAGTTAGAGCAAAAGTAGGCCCAGCAGTAACTCAGTATGAATTAGAGATTAAAGCAGGTACTAGAGTAAGTAAAATTTTAGGACTTAATAGAGAGATTGCTTTATCTTTAGCAGCTAAGGATGTTCGTATTCAAGCGCCGATACCTGGGAAAAATACAGTAGGTATAGAACTTCCAAATCCAACTATTTCTATGGTTGGAGTACGTGAAGTATTACAGAAAGCTAATGAAGGTGATAAATCTCTCGATAAGAAACTTCTTGCTGTTTTAGGAAAAGATATCGAGGGAGAATGTAGGTCAATGGAAATTGATAAAACTCCTCACCTTTTAGTAGCAGGATCAACTGGTAGTGGTAAATCAGTTTGTATCAATAGTATTTTGGCAAGTATTTTAATGCGTACTAAGCCAGATGAAGTAAAGCTAGTTTTAGTAGATCCTAAAAAAGTTGAATTATCTGTATATAATGGTGTTCCTCATTTGCTTACACCAGTAGTGACAGATCCAAAAAAGGCAAATATGGTTCTTCAAAAGATTGTTGTAGAGATGGAGAATCGTTACGAAATATTTGAACGTAGTGGAACGAAAAATATTACTAGTTACAATAATCATTTAAAAAAAGAAAATGAGACAAGGCCAGAATCTGAACAAGTGAAGTTAATGCCATATATTGTGGTTATTATCGATGAGCTAGCAGATTTAATGTTAGTAGCTGCTAAAGAAGTAGAGGATTCTATTATGAGAATTACACAAATGGCACGTGCAGCAGGAATTCATTTGATAGTAGCAACACAAAGACCTTCTACTGACGTTATTACGGGTGTTGTAAAGGCAAATATTCCTTCACGTATATCTTTTGCAGTATCATCTGGAATAGATTCTAGAACCATTCTTGATATGGTAGGTGCTGAGAAATTACTAGGAAAAGGAGATATGTTATTTTTACCACAAGGAGTGAATACTCCAATTCGTATTCAAGGAACCTTTATTTCAGAAGAAGAAACAAAGGCTATTGTGGATTTTGTATGTGCACAACAGAAAGCTAATTATGATAAGTCATTAGAGCAAATGCCAGAAGAGGCTCATGCCATTACTGGTACAGAAGGAAATTCAGATGCTTTTGATGAGCCTTTATATGATGAAATAGTTGATTTTGTTGTAGAGCAAGGAAAAGCAAGTACTTCTCTAATTCAAAGAAGATTTAGATTAGGATACAACAGAGCAGCACGTTGTATTGATTTATTGGAAGAAAGAGGAATAGTTGGTCCTCAAAATGGCTCTAAGCCAAGAGAAGTGTTAGTTAAATTTGGAGATAATGATAGCGAAGAGTAGGGATTAGTATGAAAGAGAAAGAAATAATGAAAGAAAATGATTATGTAAGAGTATCTTTTCCATGGATAGGAGTTATTTTATTATCGTTTTCTATTTTAGGATATTGCTCTTTTGGAAGAGTTTCGTTGTTGATTAAGTTAGTATGTGCTACTTTAGTAGGAGATTGGTACAATTTACTTTTATTAGTTGTAGCTATTTAGGGGGTTTTTCTTATTGTTCAAAACCAGCGTATTAATTTTTTACAGGAAAAATATATGTGGGTTTATGGTATTATATTTTGCCTTTTGATTTTATCACATATTAGTGTATTGAAGGATATGAATAGTATAGATACGAATCATTTTTCCTTTGCAGAGGATACTAGATTTGTGGTTGAAAATTATGTAGATAATATTTTTAGTTTATGGGATGTTGGCAGTCCTAACTTATCTTCTAATTTGGGTGGAGGATTATTATCTGCACTTTTATCTAGTATTTTAGTTTCTATATTTACAGCGACTTGGGCAACTGTAATATTAATAGTAGTCATTTTAACTGTTTTTTGGAGTTTTATCCGAATTCCTATAAAAAGGAAGTTAAAAAAAGAGAAAGAAGTCCAAAAAGAGGCAGAAATAGAAATTGATAGTATCGATGAGCCTCTTTACGAGGAATTAGTCAAATTAGCTAAAGAGGAAAAAGAGATATCAATTTCTTCTATTCAAAAGAAATTTCAAGTAGGCTATAACAGAGCAAGTCGTTGTATGGAATTATTAGAGAAAACCGGAATAATCGGGAAAAAAGAAGAGTAGATATATTTGAAAAAATAGAGTAAAACTCTATTTTTTTTCTCCTATTTTATCAGGAATTAAGCAATCTAAAAAGCCTATCAAATCTGCTTTTGTATATTTTTGGTAATCTGTTAACCATTTCATAGAAACATTTACAACTGCACCAACATAAAAATTAGTAATAATTTCTTCTGGGACAATAGATTCGTATCTTTTATCTTCTTCCTTCAATCTTTTTGTTAAATCAGCATTTATAGTAGCATAAAAAATATCCATAATAACACTATTTTTATTATTAATGATAATGGAAGAAAATAATTCTCTATTTTCATCAATATGCGTCAAAAATAAATCTAGCATTTCCATGTAGTATTCCTTGGTGTTGGAAATATTAGTATTGCTTCTTAATTTACTAGCTAATTCTTCTTTTATGTCTTGAATGCAAGAAGAGA
The DNA here is from genome assembly GCA_910589375.1 of uncultured Bacilli bacterium. Lineage (GTDB taxonomy): Bacteria > Bacillota_I > Bacilli_A > RF39 > UBA660 > UBA5578. The sequence continues at coordinate 30,754 of CAJUTK010000003.1, forward strand.
GTAGTTCATATTTATCTGAGTAGTGTGCATAAAAAGTAGAACGATTAATTAATGCTTTATTACAAATATCAGATACTTTAATTTCTTCAAAAGTATAGTCTTTTAATAGAGCAATTAAAGTACTATATAATAAGTTTTTTGTTTTAATAATGCGCAAATCAGTCTTTTTTTCTTTCATAATCTCACCTAAAAACTATTATACTAAATTTCAACACAAAGTAAAGATAAACTACACTTAGTATGATATTTATACATACATTTAAAGAAATTTGTTGGATAAAAAACAATAGGAATAATTTTGTGCGTGATATTTGTCAAAAAACATAATAAAATGTTATGACGGATGGAGGAAAAAACAGATATGAAAAAATTTGGTGAATTTATATGTAAACATAAACTCTGTGTATTTATTTTATCACTAGTTTTATTAGTTGTTTCTTTTTTTGGAAATGCTATGACCAGAATTAATTATGATATTTTAGTATATATACCAGAGAATATTGAGACTGTTAAAGGTCAAAATACATTGACAGAAGATTTTAATATGGGAGCCTTTTCTATCACAGTTTTAGAAAATATGTCTCCTAAAGATGTTTTAGCATTAGAAGAGAAGTTAAAACAAATTGACGGAGTTAACAAAGTAGTTAGCTTATATGATGTAGTTGGAACTACGATTCCACTTGAATTTTTGCCAAGTGAAATAGTAGATAAAGTACATCAAGGAGATTCTGATTTATTGCTAATAACTTTTCAAGATTCTACTTCATCAGAAAGTACTTTAGATGCTGTAGCAGAGATACGTAAAATTACAAAAGAATCTTGCAAAGTTGGCGGTATGAGTTCTATGGTACTAGATACTATGGAATTATCTGAAAAAGAAATTTTTATTTATGTTTGTATTGCTGTAGTTTTATGCCTACTAGTATTAGAATTATCGTTAGATTCCTATGTGGTTCCTATTTTATTACTAGCTAACATTGGATTTGCTATTATCTTTAATTTAGGTTCCAATATTATTTTTGGGGATATTTCTTATATAACTAAGGCTTTAGTGGCAGTACTTCAGTTAGGTGTCACAACAGATTTTTCTATTTTCTTGTATCATGCTTACGAAAAAGAAAAAGGAATCTGTAAAACTAAAGAGGAAGCAATGAGCAATGCTATTTACTCCACTTTTACGTCAGTAACAGGTAGTTCTTTAACTACTATAGCGGGTTTCTTAGTTTTATGTACTATGAAATTAACATTAGGAACAGATTTAGGTTTAGTAATGGCTAAAGGAGTATTGCTTGGTGTTATTTGCGTATTAACTCTTTTCCCAAGTTTATTATTAATTTTCGATAAATGGATTGAAAGTACTAGACATCGTTCTATTATCCCTAATTTTTCAAAATTAAATAGTTTTATTATTAAACATCATATACCTATATTTATTATTTTTCTAATAATATTAGTTCCTGCTTATTTAGCTTATTCAAAAGTGGATGTTTATTATAAGATAGATGAGAGTCTACCTGAATCATTAGAAAGTATTATGGCAAATGAAGAATTAAAAGAAAAGTTTAATATTGTTTCTCCTGAGATAATATTAATTGATAGTAATATGAATACCGACACTATTAATGAAATGGTAGATTGTATTGAAGATTTAGATGGTATTGAATTTGTTCTTTCTTTTTCAAAATTGAAGGAGAAAGGATTAACAGAAGATATGATTCCAGATGATGTAGTTTCTATTTTTGAAAATGAAAAATATCAGATGCTTTTAATTAATTCTAGTTATGAAATAGCTAGCCCAGAATTAAATCAACAAATAAAAGAGGTAAATGATCTTATAAAAAAATATGATGAGACTGCCATTTTAGCAGGAGAAGGACCTCTTATGAACGATTTGGTAACAATTAGTGATCAAGACTTTAAGAGTGTAAATGATTCTTCTATTATTTGTGTTTTAATCATCATGTTTGTTATTTTAAAGTCACTATCCTTACCAATTTTATTAATTTTAACAATTGAATTTGCAATATTTACGAATATGTCAGTTTCTTATTTTGGGGGAATTGTATTACCATTTGTTGCTCCTATCGTATTAGGAACTATCCAATTAGGCGCTACGATTGATTATGCTATATTAATGACAACAACTTATATAGAGAATAGACATCATGAAAAGGATAAAAGAAAAGCTATGCAAAAAACATTAGATTACTGTGGTATTTCTATTGTAGTTAGTGGTTTATGTTTCTTTGCAGCTACGTTTGGAGTAGGAATCTATTCTAAAATTGATATGGTAGGAAGTCTTTGTACATTAATTTCTAGAGGAGCGATTGTTAGTATGTTAGTAGTACTTACTGTTCTTCCTTCTATTTTGTTGATATTTGATAAGATTATATTTAAAACTACTTATCAAGGAAAGGAGAAAAAAATGAAAAAAGTTTTAGCAAGTTTTTTAGTTGCTTGTATTGCTATTAGTTCTGTTCCAGTTTCTGCTTTAACGAAAGAGGAGATTGTTTATACAAAATTAAATAGTGATGGAAGTAAAAAATCTTCATTTGTACAAAATCATTTGATAAATGATGAAAATTTAGATACTATTGAAGATTTATCTAATTTAAAAAATATTTATAATATAAATAGTAGCCACACTTTTAAACAGAGTAATAATAGATATAGTTGGGCTGCTTTAGGAAATGATATCTTTTACAGGGGAACTACTGATTCTAAAATGCCTGTTACAGAGTCTGTAAAATACTACTTAGATGGTAAAGAAAGTACTGCTTTAGATATGATTGGAAAAAGTGGTAAGGTAAAAATAGAAATTACTTATGAGAATCATGATAAGCATGTAGAAAAGATTAATGGAAAAAGTGAAACCTTATATACTCCATTTGTAGTAACTACAACAACATTGATTTCGTCTAAGAATAATAAAAATGTTGAAGTAACAAATGGTAAAGTAATTAATAATGGAGCTTCGTATGTCGTAGTAGCGCTTTCCGCTCCAGGATTGTATGAAAGTTTAAATGTTTCTACTTTGAAAGAAATAGATACTGTTGTTCTTAGTTATGAGACTGAAAAGTTTGAATTATCAAGTATTTATTCTTTAACCTCTCCTAAGTTATTGGAAACAGAAGATTTAGAAATATTTGATAAATTAGATAAACTTTATGATAATTCAAAGGTATTAAAAACATCAATTGATAAAATAGAAGATGGAGCCAAAGAATTGTTAGAAGGTAGTAAAAAATTAGAAAGTGGATCTAGTCTTCTATATGAAAATTTGGAATTAGTAGTAGAAAATTTAGGCAATATAAAAAATGGTGCCATTGCGCTTGATGAAGGGTTAACTAATATATTAAAAGAATTAGAAAAAGTAAATCAGGAATTAGAAAGTGGTATGAGTGAGGAAAGCATTCAGAACTTAGAAAAGTTAATAGCAACTAATGTGGCTACTATTGAAAAGTTAACGAAAACGAATACAGAATTAAAGACTGCGTATGAAACTTATCATTTAAAAGATATGACTTATGAAGAAGCTCTTAAGACTGATATAACTCTTTATAATGTTAAAATGAATTATGAAAACATGTATGAAAGTAATACACAATTAATTGTTTTATTAACTACGAATAATCAAGCTTTAGAGGAAACCTTAACTAGTATAAAAGGAATGCAACAAAAAGTAGAACAACTAATTAAGACTTTAAATGTTTATTTAGGACAGTTAGAAAGTGGAGCAAAAAGCTTATCTGATGGTACAGATAAACTAAAAGAGGGAGTAACAATTATTACTTCGAAAACAAAAGAATTAAAGAATGGAACTACAGAATTAAAATCTGGAATAGATACTTTACAAAAGGGGGTTCATGAATTTAATAAGGATGGAATTACTCCTATTACTCAGTTTTTAGACAATGATGTAAGAGAGGTTACTAATAAAATTGAGGTTTTAATGAAGTTATCTGAAGAGTATCAGACATTTACTTTGAAACCTGACAAAGTAAATGGAAATACAAGATTTGTTTCTGTAATTGATTCTATTACTATTCCTAAAGAAATAAAAAAAGTTGAAAAAAAACAAGAAAAGGAATCATTTTGGGATAGAGTAAAAAATTTATTTAAGTAAAGACTTGTAAAATGATACAAGTCTTTTTATTTGTGTTATAATAAAAATATAAAGTTATACACATAGTTGTTGACAATTATGTGTATAACTTTTGAAAAGAAAAAATGTAAATGTAACTAGAAATGTCAAAAAAATACAAATGATTTACATTTTTTAAAAGTTAGGGAGGTAGATTCTATGCAAAAGAAGTTAGAAGAACTTTTTTATCAATTATCTTTTTGTCAAAAATGTACTTCCTTAAAAAAGAAAAATGGTAAAGATTGTTCCTTAATTAATTTCTATGAAGATATGGATATGCGTGAGAAGATTCCTTCTATTTGGACAGATTGGAAAAGAAGAAAAAACTCTAACGTTGTAATTATAGGTCAAGATTGGGGACCCTACTGTGATATGGAAAATTTGTATTTAGAATATAAAAAGAAAGAGACAGAAATAAATTGGAAAGCGCTAATAGAAAGCGAAAAGAGTTTAACTAAAAAGATGCTTACAAAATATTTGAAAGATTCAGCATTCCAAGAAAGTTTTTTTTTAGAAGAAGATTTTCTTGACGATATCTATATTACGAATGCTATTCTGTGTGCTAGGCGGGGATCTGAATATAGAGGAGATAATATAGATTTAAAAAAATCTACTAGAAACTGTTCAAATTATTTAAAAGCACAAATAGAATTAGTAAAACCAAAAGTAATTATTACATTGGGATATTATCCTTTATGGAGTTTGTCTCTTAGTTATTCTTTTTCTATTCGTAGTACTTTATCGGAAACAATTGAGGAATATCCAGAAATTAAAGTAGAGGATTTTATTATTATTCCTCTGTATCATCCTACTGCGCAAATTATAAAAGAAAAACAGTTAGAGCAGTACCGAAGAATATGGCGTTATATGAAAGGAAAAAATTATGAACTTAAAAAATAGAGTAACAGAAGAAGCGTTAGTAGAATTATGGGATAATTGGTCTAAAAAAAGAAAAAGTTATCCGACTTATGATAAGTGGTTGGAAAAATACGATGAAGATTTACAAATTAGAAAATCTGAGATATTAGATTTAGGATGTGGAATAGGGGCTAATACAGCATATTTATTAGAAAGAGGGTATTCTGTTTTATCTTGCGATATTTCAAAAGAGGCATTATGTAATATAGAAGAAAACATTTCTAATAGTAAAACGCTTTGTTTTGATATGACAAAGCCTTTTCCAATTGCAGATAACACATATTCTATTATTATTGCTGATTTATGTATTCAGTACTTTTGTGAGATAGATACGTTTCATATTATAGAGGAAATTAAAAGAATATTAAAGCCAAATGGTATTTTATTAGCGCGTGTTGCACGAGTAGATGATTATGCCTATGGTGCTGGTGTTGGTGAAGAATTAGAAAAACATTATTATTTTGAAGGAGACTATTATAAGCGTTTTTTTGATGAGATTGATGTTAAAAAGTTTTTTTCAAGATTGGGAAAATTAGAATATCAAAGGACCTCTTTTATAAGAGAAGAAAAAGAATATCATGAGCCTAAAATGGTTTATGAAATAAAAGTAGTAAAGGAGTAAAATATGAATTTAGAAGAAAGAATTTCAAAGATTGAAGAGAGAAACAAAAAAGTAGAATTAGATAAATCATGGGAAACTAGCCTGGTTAGAAGAATTTGTATAATGATACTTACCTATATTGTGGTAGTAATTTATACATATACTATTCAAAAATGTGATAATATATTTTTGAGTTCTTTTGTACCTGTTATTGGTTTTACTTTATCTACATTATCTTTAAAGTCAATAAGAAAATTATGGGAAAGAAATAGATAATATGAATAAAGTGTTATTAGTATCAGGAAGTAATAGAAGAGGCAATACAGAATATCTTTTATTAAAACTAAAGGGAGTAATTAAAAATAGTGAATTATTACTATTACGTGAAAAAAAGATAGAATTTTGTAAGGGATGCTTATATTGCCATAATAAAGAGAACTGTATTATCAAGGATGATATGAGTTCTATTTTAGATAGTATAAAAGCATCTGATTATATTATTTTTGGTGTACCCAATTATTTTGATAATGTCTCAGGAATATTTAAAAATTTTATAGATAGATTGCATCCCCTTTATAAGAGCGAAAAAATAAAGAATAAAAAAGTTATTTTCCTATTTATAGGTGGTGGTAAAGTTAGTGGTACTGCTACTGCAATGCATGAAGCTATAAAGGGAATGGTAAAGTATTTACAATTAGATGTTAGAAAAGAATATAGTTTTCAAGCGTTAAATATTAATGATATGAAAGAAGAGAAAGATATTGTTGAAAAATTTTCAAAAGAAATAAAAGATTTAGTAGAATAATAGGATGTGATGAAATGAGTATTCCAAAATTTTTAATAGAAAAATTAAAAGCACAATACGATGATAATTTGGTACATGAGATATTATTAGGATACCAGAGTAAACCTGTTACTTTCAGAATTAATAGACTAAAAACAACAGTAGAAGAGGTTGAGAATTTTTTACAATTGAAAGGAATATCTTATCAAAAAACATCCTGGTTTGAGGATGCTTTTATAATTGAAAATAGAGTGGAAGATGATATTAAATCTTTATCTATTTATGAAGATGGAAAAATATACTTACAGTCTCTATCGTCCATGTTACCAGTGTTGTTTTTAGACTTACAGGATGGACAAAGCATTTTAGATATGGCTGCTGCTCCTGGAGGGAAAACAACTGAAATTGCTTCTTTATTCCAAGATCAAGTTTTAATAACTGCTGTTGAAAAAAATAAAATTAGGGCAGACAGATTACGTTATAATATAACGAAGCAAGGGGTTAGAAGAGCAACTGTGTTAGAAAGTGACGCTAGTAAATTAGATGATTATTTTTCTTTTGATAGTATTCTATTAGACGCACCTTGTAGTGGGAGTGGTACACTTTTATCACAAAATGATAATTTATATTTTAAGGAAGAATTACTTGAAAAAACAAAAAGACTACAAAGAGAGTTACTTAGAAAAGCTGTTCAAGTACTAAAACCAGGAGCTAGTATGATTTATTCTACTTGTTCTATTTTGGAAGAAGAAAATGAAGTCCCTATAGAAAACCTATTAAAGGAAAATTTAGTAGAGGTAGTTCCATTAGACTTTTCCAAGATTCCAGATATTCCACAACTTCCAAGTAAAATATCAGGTGCAATGGTAGTAATGCCATCTAAATTATATGAAGGATTTTTTATTGTAAAATTAAGAAAGAGGAAACAATTATGAAAATAATATTTGGTACTAGTAATAAAAGAAAAACTGAAGATATTCAGAAAGTAATAGCAGAAAATAATTTTGATTTAGAAGTTTTAACATTAGAAGATATTGGTTGGGATTTAGGAGACATTGAAGAAGATGGAGAAACCTTAGAAGAGAATTCCCTCATAAAGGCACAAGCTATTTATTCTTTTTGTAAAAATCACTCTATTAATTATCCTATTATAACCGATGATGCTGGATTATTTATTGATGCTTTAGATGGAAGACCCGGTATATACACAGCACGCTATGCAGAAGAAGAACGAAGGAAAGATCCGTCTTTACCACCATATGAATGTATTAATAAAGTATTACGTGAGTTAGAAAAAATAGAAAATAGAAAAGCCTATTATCGATGCGCTGTTACTTGTATGAAGCCTGATGGCAGTTTTAAACAGACCATTGGAAGAACAGAGGGAAAAATTGCTGATGAGATTACAGAGCCTATTGTTAGGCCTTACTTTTATTCTATTTTTAACTATCAAGGCATTAATTTTAGAAATTTAAATGAAGAAACATTAAAAGAAACTTATCGTTTTTGTGCTTTAAAACAAGCATTAGAGGAACTTTTAAAAGAAGAATAAAATACTTTATAAAAGATGATAAAGATATTGATGAGGTAATAGTATGAAATTAGTGAATCCTAAAATAAAAGAATTAGAAGTTGGGTCTTTAAAAGAGACTATTCAAACTGGTGATTTGTCGTTTTTTCAATACGAAAAAGAAGAAATATTGGGGAAATATAATATTTTTGATTGTACTATAGATAGTTGTATTTTTAAAAATATTTCTTTTGAGAACATTTCATTTGAAGGTGTAGAGTTAGTAGATGTTATTTTTGAAAACTGTGATTTGTCTAATAAATGTTTTGATAAAGAAGCTGTCATTCGAGTTATTTTTAAAAATTGTAAGATGACTGGTACAACATTTATGGATAGCAAATTAGAAAATGTTCAGTTTTTAGAATGTAGCAATAAATATGTGAATTTTGCTAGTGCAAGTATGACAAATGTCATAATAAAAGATAGTGATTTTGAAGAGACATCTTTTCTAAGTACTAAAATAAAAAATTTAGAAATAGATAATGTTAAATTTAAAGGAGCAGAGTTTATCAGTACTGCTTTAAAAGATGTAGATTTTTCTAATTCTGATATTTATGGAGCTAAATTCGATGTTAATTCTTTAAAGGACATGGTTATTGATTCTATGCAAGCATCTGTTTTAGTGGGACTTTTGGGTGTAAAGATAAAAGATTAAAGCTGTACTTTTGTACAGCTTTATAGTATGTTATAATGTTATTAGAAGGTGAATTATGGAACAGTTAGAACTAGAAGTAAAAGTATTAGATATTGATGAAAAAAAGTTTATCAAGAAAATAGAAAAGTTAGGAGCTAAAAAGATAGAAGAGACAAACCAGTATTTATATACCTATGATTTAGCGACTATTTATGGTAGATTTGTAGATATTTTAACACAGTTAAATCATCCTGTAAGCGATATTAAATATGATACAGCTCTTGCTAAATTGAGACTTTTTTTCTTTGATGTGGATAATTTATTAAGTGAAAAGGAAAAATTATTATTAGAAAAAATAGTAGGCGAAAAAGATTTATTAAATTTATTAGAAAGAGAAAATTTACTTGAAATTTTAAATGATAAAAAAGTAGATAAATTCTTTAAGAAATATCATAACAATGATTCTAAGTGGATTAGAGTAAGAGAAACAAATGGAAAAACAACAATTGCTGTAAAACATATTTTAGCGCCTAATTCTACTCGGTTGCAGCAAATGAAGGAAACAGAAATAGTAGTTCCTAGTATTGAAGAAGCTAATTCTTTATTAGAAGCATTAGGTTTTTCTTATAAAAGTTATCAAGAGAAAAGGAGAATTACTTATCTTTTGGATAATCATGAAATAGATATTGATACTTGGCCAGGAATTCCTACTTATTTTGAGGTGGAAGGAAAATCATTGGAAGATTTAAACCAGTTTTTATCAAAGTTAGGATATACTATGGAGGATACTATTTCTTGTACTGCGGATAAAGTATACGAAAGATATGGAAAGTCTCAATTTGAAAAAAGGGAAATGAAGTTTGAATAGGTGAAGCATGTTAATATGTTTAGTTGGAAAAAGCGGTAGTGGAAAAAGCACAGTTGCTAATCTTTTATGTATGCATTCTAATGATATTTTGCATGTTGATATAGATACTATTAGTCATCAAATAGTGAATCAAAAAGAAGTATCTGCTAAACTAGTTGATACTTTTGGAAATTCTATTTTGAAAGATAATCAAATAAATAGGAAAGAATTAGGAAGAATTGTTTTTAATAGCACAGAATGTATGCAAAAGTTAGAAGATATTACTTGGCCAGCTATGGAAAGTGAGATTGATAAGATAATAACTGATCATCGTAATAGAATTGTTTTACTTGATTGGCAATTACTTCCCAAAACAAAATATTTTAAAACTTGTAATATGAAAATTTTAGTAACGGCTCCGTTAGATATTAGAATGAAAAGAGCAATGTTAAGGGATGGCATTACCGAAGAGAAATTTCAGGAGAGAGAACATGCATCACTTTCTTTTGATGAAGAAGACTTTGATTATATTGTTTATAATGACGATAGAGAAAAGTTAGATGAGGAGGTTTTAAAAATATATGAAAAGAGTATTATACACTGGTAGTTTTGATCCAATTACAGAGGGACATATGGATATTATTTCTCAAGCTATTGATTTATTTGATGAAGTAGTAATTGCAGTTTTACAGAACAGTAAAAAGAAAGACTTCTTTTTTACGCAAGAGGAAAGAGTTACTTTGATTCAAAAGTTATATGCCAATAATCCTCATGTTCAAGTAATTAGTGGAAATGGCGCAGCTGTGGATATTGCATTAGAGTATCAATGCGCTGCTATTATTAGAGGCCTAAGGGGGCTTACTGATTTTGATTATGAAATACAAATGGCTGGAATTAATAAGGAAATTAGTAATAATAGGGTAAATACTATTTGCTTATTTGCGGATACTAACCATCAATATATTTCTTCTAGCATGGTAAAAGAAATTTTTTCTTTAGGGAAAAATATTGGAAAGTATGTTGATCCTTTTATTGAAGAGGCAATGAAAAAAAGGAACTCTAAAAATTAGAGACCTTTGTTTTTGTGCCACTGTTACAACTACTATAATTTCCAGTTTCTTCAGATATTATGGAGAAAAGTTCTCCTGGTGTACAGTTCATGTTTTCACAGAATTCTTCTATATATTTAAATGATATAGATGTTGTTTCTCCACGTATAATTCTGTTTAGATTTCTAGAGGTAATATTCATTTGTTGGCACAACCAATATTTCGTTTTACCTCTCTTTTTTAGTTGTTCTACTATGTTTATTTTGACCATAGTGCACCTCCCTTCATTTTTATTTTAAAGGAGTTAGAAACTGAAAATAAGATATTTGTAGTCCCTACAACCCTTTATTTTTATTTTATTTTCTGAAAAAAATGTTATAATTAAGTATGGAGGAGAGTATATATGAAGGTATGTCTTATTCAAATGCATTCTAATGGTACAAAGGAGGAAAATGAACGTAAGTCTTATGATATGTTAAAAGAAGCTGTTAAGGATAAACCAGATGTTATCTGTTTGTCGGAGTTATTTTTATCATGGGGGCCTGATCTTGATTGTTCGAAAGTAGAGGAGAAAGATTTGGTGGGATATCAAGAATTCGCTTTAGAAAACCATGTAAATCTTATTTTAGGTACAGTATCTTTAAAGAGTGCAGATTCTAAAAAGACAACAAATACTTCTTTTGTTATAAATAGAGAAGGAAAAATAACTAGTCGTTACGATAAAATATATATGTATAAAGTAAATAGAGAAAGTTTTTGTTTTGATGAGCATGATGATACTATTCCAGGAGATAAAATTGGTCTTGCCAATATTGATGGAATTAAAGTAGGAATAGGAATATGTTTTGATTTGCGATTTCCTGAATATTTTAGAGAGCTGGTAAAAAATGGTGCAGAAGTTATATTTTTACCATCTCATTTTAGAGAAGATACTGGAAAGAGAGCTTGGGATATTTTGATAAATGCTAGAGCTATAGAGAATCAAACCTTTTTTTGCGCATGTAATCAAACAGGAAAAAGTGTGTATGGAAATACAAAAGTAGTAGATTATGAAGGAAATATTTTAAAGAGCTTAGAAAAAGAAGAGGGGATTGTAACGGTAGATTTAGATTTGGATAAACAAAGAGAGTTTAGAATAGAATTTCCAGTTTTGGAACAAATAAAATATTAAAAATTCTAAAGAAATAGCTAGTACAATGGTATCTAGTTCTTTTTTTGTTATAATAGTAATAAGGAGGAAATTCATATGAAATGGATGGAAAAGTTTTATAGATTTATGTATGGAAGATATGGAATAGATGAACTTTATTACTTGTTCTTTTATAGTTATATTATTTTAGTTTGTATTAGCCTATTCTTTAAAGTCCCTTATTTATTTTGGGTAGAATTAGTTTTATTTGTTATTATGTTTTCTAGAGTTTTTTCTAAAAATATTGCAAAAAGAAAGAGAGAAAATCGTTTCTATTTAAAGGTTCGCTCCAATATTAGAAAACCTTTTCAAAATATAAAAAGAAATTGGAAAGATAGACATGATTTTGTGTATAAAAAATGTCATAAGTGTAAGACAACATTAAGGCTTCCTCTTCCAAGTGAGAGAGGTATTCAAAATACAACTTGTCCAAAGTGTAAAACAGAGATGAAAGTTTTCTGCTTAAGAAGAGAAAAAATAGAAATTATTAAATCAAATGGGGTAGTTAAAAATCATTAATTTTTATAAAAAGAATAATGGAATTTATTCTTTTTTTGTAAATATTTCGTAAAAATAGAAAATAAAGTAGAAAAAGGGTTATCAATATGTTATTCTTATGTTAGAATAGTAAGTTATAGAGAGATGTAGAGGTGTAGAAAATGGTATTTAGCAGTTTAGAGTTTATATTTATATTTTTACCTATTTTTTTACTTTTCTATTTTCCTATTTCAAAGAAGTATAAAAATATTTTACTCTTTTTATTTAGTATTATTTTTTATGCTTATGGAAGTTTAAAACAGCCTTATTTTATTTTATTAATTTTGCTGTCTGTTATAGTAAACTATTTTTTAGCGCTAAAGATAGAGGGTGATAAAAATAGTAAAAAGTATTTAATAGGCGGAATTATTTACAATTTTGGATGGTTGTTTCTATTTAAATATTATTTCTTTTTTGCGACAGAATTTAATTCTTTACTAGGATATTTCTCTATTAAAATTCCTGAGATTGATTTTATATTGCCAATAGGAATTAGTTTTTACACTTTTCAAACTATTTCTTATTTAATTGATGTTTATAAAGGGGAAGTGAAAGCGGAAAAGCGCTTTGTTAATTTTGGTACTTATATAGTGATGTTTCCACAGCTGATTGCAGGACCAATAGTTACTTATAAAAGTATTCAAAAAGAATTAAATCATAGAAAGAATAAGATAGATAATTTTTATATTGGATTAAAATATTTTATTATGGGATTAGGATATAAAGTATTACTTGCTAATAGAATTGGAAGTTTATGGAGTGATATTCAAATGATAGGTTTTGATAGTATATCAACTCCACTTGCTTATTTAGGTATTATAGCCTTTTCTTTCCAAATTTATTTTGACTTTTACGGTTATTCTTTGATGGCAATAGGTCTTGGAAAGATGCTTGGATTTATGTTACCAATTAACTTTGATTATCCTTATTTATCTAGAAGTATGACTGAGTTTTGGAGAAGATGGCATATTACTTTAGGTAGCTGGTTTAAAAAATATGTCTATATTCCACTAGGGGGAAATAGACACGGTATTTTGAAAACGCTTAGAAATTTATTAATCGTTTGGTTATTTACTGGTTTATGGCATGGTGCATCTTGGAATTTTGTACTATGGGGATTAGTAACTTTTGCGTTTATTGCTTTAGAGAAAATATGGTTAAAACCATATCTAGAGAAACATAAGATTTTTTCTAGAATCTATATGATTATTTTAATTCCTTTTACATGGTCTATTTTTGCTATTACCAATTTGAAAGATTTAGGAACATTTTTAGTGAGATTAAATCCATTCTCAAAAGGTGTTAATGTTTATGCATTAGACTATGTAAAATATTTGAATTCTTATGGTATTCTTTTATTAATTGGTTTACTATTTTGTACTAGAATTCCAGATAAAATCTTGAAAAATTGTAAAAATGGAATACTAGAAATCATTTTATATTTAATAATTTTTTGGTTATCTATCTATTGCTTGTGTATGGAAGCAAATGATCCATTTTTATATTTTAGATTTTAGGAGGTTTATCTATGAGACAAAAAAATAGTTTACTATTTATAAGAACGTTTTTATTGAGTATTGTAGTGGCTTCTCCTTTTTTAATAAAACAGGTTATTTTTAAAAAAGAAGATTTTTCACCTTCAGAAAATATGGATAATTATGAGGAAGAAATAAAGGATAATAGTAATACTAACTCAGTGAGTAATCCTTCTACTAATAAAACGAATACGAATATTTCTAATTCTAAAACCAATAGTAATTCCAATAAGGAGCCTACAAATTCTAATAGTAATAAACCTAGTAATGAGAATCCATCAAATCCTAATATTGTAAACCAGTCTTTTGTTAAAGTAGACGATGATTATTTTGAAGATGCATTATTTATTGGAGATTCTAGAACGGTAGGAATAAAAGAATATGGAAAAATAAAAAAAGCAACATTTTTCTGTGATACTGGTATGAGTATTTATAATTTATATTCTAAAAAATTATCTATTTCTGGTGTTGGAAAAGTTTCTTTAAAAGAACTTTTAAAAAAGAAGAAGTATGGAAAAATTTATATCATGTTAGGCATTAATGAGATTGGTTATAATATGGATAAGAGTGCAGCTAAATTTGAAGAAACTGTTAATTATATAAAGAAAGCCCAACCAGATGCTATCATTTTTATTCAAGGTAATTTACATGTATCCAAGGAAAAAAGTGAAAAAAATCCTACCTTCAGTAATAAAAGAATTGATAAATATAATAAAAAATTATCTAAAATAGCTGATTTTAAAACAGTATTCTATTTTGATGCTAATGAAATATTTGATGATGGTAAAGGAAATATGAAGGCTAACTATACTTTTGATAATACCCATATTTACGCAAAATACTATGTTAACTGGACAAATTATATGAAAGAACACGCTGTTTTGCCAGGGGAGCCTTCTAATAAAGAAGAGGAAAATAGAGACGACTCTAATGTGTCATCAAACAAAGTAGATAATGAAAAGCAAGAATAAAAAAGCAAATGAAACTAATCATTTGCTTTTTAATTAGTAAAGAGACTTATTGTGTATTGATATCCATCATCTTTTGGTTTGTTTCTTTGTTTTTCCCATGATTTTTGGGCATCTTTATAAAGAGAAGTTAGATGCATTAATAATTCATCCTTTAATAAATCACAGTCTGCTGGATTTTCTTCTCGATAAATTTTAAAACAATCATGTAGAGATAACAAAAATTGTTCAAAACTATTTTCATCAAAATATCTTGTGATAATTTTTTTAACACTATATTCAACTGAGGTACGTTTATTATAATTGTTACGATCAATACTTTCTCTTAGTTCACCTGTCTTTTTTTCAAACCCTAAAAGAGTTGTTTGTTCAAATTCAATGCCACTTGCTATAGAAAATCCTGTTAGAGTATTTGGATTGCAGCAGTTCTCTTTTAGATTGGCAATTACTCTTTCGGGATTTAAAGTACCATTTTGATAATACTGAAGCAATAGTTTATAAATGTGTACATTTATTTCTGTACTAACTCTTCCATTAATATTAAGAAATAAGTCAGAGAAATAAGCAATTATTAATGGTATGATAAATTTTTTATCTACTTCAGGATTTTCATTTGCTATTTTTTTTAGTTCAGCACATAAATTAGTTACAAAGATTAGAATATGATAGTAGGGTAATTCTTTAAAAATAAAACAAATGAATTCAGTTTCTTTATAAGAAATAAAATCGTTGCTTATAGAGTGAGTAGAAGTGTTTTCTACTACTTTTTGATACGTTGCTGCAGTAAGTTGGTTTTGTTTATATAAGATGATAAGTTGTTTCATAATTTCAAGAAACGTTAGTTTGTTCATAGTATCACTCTCTTAGTTGTCTATTATATAATTTTTTCGGCAATGATGTAAAGCAAATTTAAAAAAAATGTAATAATTTTTTGATTTATGCTATAATGACTACAGAAAAGAGGGAAACTATGAATATCTTGGTAGTAGATGATGAGATTGCCATTGCAGATTTATTGGAAATTTATTTAAAAAATGAATCTTATAATGTTTATAAATACTATAGTGGTAAGGAAGCTTTAGAGAAATTAGATACTTTAAATATTGATCTGGCCATTTTAGATGTTATGATGCCTGATATGGATGGCTTTACTTTATGCAGTAAGATAAGAGAAAAATATACGTTTCCAATTATTTTCGAAACGGCGAAAGTAGAAGATATTGACAAGATTAATGGACTTACTATTGGAGCTGACGATTATATAACAAAGCCTTTTCAACCATTAGAATTAGTAGCACGTGTAAAAGCTCAATTAAGACGTTATAAAAATTATAATCAAAATAGTGAAATTAGTGAAAATGTAGTAGATTTTAGAGGAATCGTTATTAATAATAATACTCATGAATTTTATTTTAATGAGAAAAAAATAGAACTTACACCTACTGAATTTTCTATTTTATGGAGTTTATGTAGAAATAGGGGAAGTGTAGTTAAAACAGAAGATTTATTTATGGAAGTATGGAAAGAAAAATATTTAGAAAAAGATAATAATACTATTATAGTACATATTAGACATTTAAGAGAAAAGATGAAAGATACTAGTAAGAATCCAAAGTATATTAAAACTGTATGGGGAGTAGGTTATAAGATTGAAAGATAAAGAAACGCTAAAAAATAAATTAGTTCGCAAAACTTTTTGGAATTTTATTACGAAAATCTTTCTTTGGTCTACTATTTTTCCCATTTCTTGTTATTTCCTTTTCTTGATACTTCTTCGCTTAGACTATAGCTGGGTATATCAGTTTTCTCCTTTTTTATATCGTAGAATGTTAGATATTTATAATCTTCTATTTGGTGATGGAATCATTTTTTTAGTTATATTTTTGATTTGGCTAATAGGAGTTCTTATTTTTTTGTATTGTTTACTAAAGAAGGTATTTAGCTATGTAGAAGCTTTATCAGACTCTGCTAATTTATTGTTAGATAAAAGTGTAGAATACATAGAATTACCAGATGATCTTGAAGACATTGAAAGGAATCTTAACTACTTAAAAAGAGAATCTGCTAGAAATGAGAGAGTGGCTAGAGAAAACGAGCAAAAGAAAAATGATTTAGTAGTATATCTTGCTCACGATTTAAAAACCCCACTTACTTCTTTAATTGGATATTTATCTTTATTAGAAGAAATAAAAGATATGCCAAAAGAGCAAAGAGAAAGATATATTGAGGTTACATTAGAAAAATCATATAAGTTAGAAGATTTAATCAATGAGCTTTTCGATATTACAAGGTTTAATTCTGAAATTATGGTATTAGAGCCTACTGAAGTAAATCTAAATCTTATGTTAGAGCAAATTATAGATGATTTTTATCCAGTTTTAAAAGAGAATGAGAAAGAAATAGAACTTTCTATCTCTGACAAGATTTTATTAGAGGCTGATCCTGATAAACTGGCTAGAGTGTTTAATAATTTAATAAAAAATTCTATTTACTATAGTACAGATAAAAAGATTACTATTACAGTAACGAAGAAAGAAAATAAGGTAGAGATAGTAACTTGTAATAAAGGAAGAAAAATATCAGATGAAAAATTAAAAAGAATATTT
This sequence comes from uncultured Bacilli bacterium, assembly GCA_910589375.1. Lineage (GTDB taxonomy): Bacteria > Bacillota_I > Bacilli_A > RF39 > UBA660 > UBA5578. Next base: position 48,136 of record CAJUTK010000003.1, read on the forward strand.
GAAAAATTTTATCGAGCAGATTCTTCTCGTACTACTAAAACAGGTGGTAGCGGATTAGGTCTTGCTATTGCTAAAGATATTGTAGAGCTTCACGGAGGAACTATTAAAGCAACAAGTGATAAAGAGTATACAAAGTTTTATGTGGAATTGCCTATTCAAAAATCTTAAGAAAAATTTAAGAAATTTGTAAGAAGAACTTAAAGAACAATTATTTCTAGATTGATACAATGAATTTGTATTTAGGAATAATTGTTTTTTTATTGGAAAGGAGATTCTTATGGCAAGAAAAAGAGTAACAGAATTATTTCCCTTCTTAGTTCCCATTAGAATTTGGCAGAGAAATATATGGTATCAAATAAAGCTGTATTTTGATAAAAATAAATATTCTAAAGAAAAGGGTGAGTTATTACCATATGAAGTTTGTAGTGAAAAAACATTCATGATTAATGAAAATAGCGGACAAGATATTATCTATCAAGTAAATAAAGTAGACAACTTAAAAATTATTAGTAAAACAATGAACTCTATTTTAATAAAACCTGGAGAAACTTTTTCTTTCTGCTATTTGGCTAGATATGCTAAAAAATATGGAAAATACAAAGATGGATTAGTTCTTGTCAATAATAAGATAGTGCCCCAAAAGGGAGGGGGTATTTGTCATTTAAGCAATTTACTTTATCAACTCTTTTTACAAACACCGCTTACTATTGTTGAAAGGCACGGTCATAAGGTAAAATCTTTTCCTAATCCAGATTCTCAATCTTTAGAAGGAATAGATGCTACTATTAATAGTGGATGGCTTGATTTAAAAGTAAGAAATGATACAGATGTTATTTATCAAATTAGTATTGATTTTGACAAACAATACATGTATGGAAAAATCCTTTCTAATGAAAGGATGAATACTTGTCATACTATTATCAATGATAATTTTAAATATATTAAGAAGAAGGAAAAAGTGTATGAAAGTGTATCTGTAATAAAAATAATTAGAGAAAGAGAGACAGGAAAGGAAATTGAGAGAGTAAAACTTTATGATGAAGTAGTTGAAATAAAGTACGAATTACCAAAAAATGTAGAAATAGAGGAGATTGTATGAATAAAATAAAAGTTGCTTGTTTATTTGGAGGATGCTCTAGTGAATATGATGTATCCTTAGTGTCTGCCACTTCTGTTATTAGAAATTTAAATCAAGAAAAATATGAACTCTATTTAATTGGAATTACAAAGAGTGGGGATTTTTATTTATATGAAGGGGACATTAATTTAATAGAAATAGATGAATGGTTTGATTCTGATAGCATAAAGAAAATAACTTTTTCTACCAATCGAAGTGATCATGGTTTTTGGGTATTAGATACTAATGAACTTTATAAAATTGATATTGTTTTACCGATTTTGCATGGAAAGAACGGGGAAGATGGTACAATACAAGGTTTATTTGAACTTGCTGGAATTCCTTATATTGGGTGTGATATGACTTCTTCAGCAATTTGTATGGATAAGTTTATTGCACATGAATTAGTTAGACTGTATAATATTAAAGTACCTATCTCTTATCTTTTTGATAAGTGGGATTTAGATATAAAAAATCAAATTATAAATTTAAATTATCCTATTTTCGTAAAGCCTTTAAAAGCAGGATCTTCTTTTGGTATTACGAAAGTAGAGAATGAAAATGAATTAGAAAAAGCTATTTCTTTAGCATTTACTTATGATGATAAAATTATTATAGAAGAAGCAATTGATGGCTTTGAAGTAGGCTGTGCCATTTTAGGAAATAAGAATTTAAAAATAGGGGAAGTAGATGAGATAGAATTAGAAAGTGGTTTCTTTGACTATGAAGAAAAATATACTTTAAAAACAAGCGCGATTCATTTACCAGCTAGAATTTCTAAAGAAGAAAGAGAAAGAATAAAAGAATTAGCACTTAAAATCTATCAAGTATTAGGATGTACTGGATTTGCGCGTGTAGATATGTTTTATACAAAAAATAAAGAAATTATTTTCAATGAAGTCAATACCATTCCAGGATGTACTTCACATAGTAGATATCCATCTATGCTAAAAGAGGTGGGATATGAATTTAGTGATATTATTGATGAATGGATAAGTTTGGGGTTAGAAAGATGAAAAAAGTATTAAAAAGATGTGATATTTATAGAGGTAACTTAATTTTAGTAAATAGGGATTACTTATTAAAGGAAGAAACAAAGCTTCCAGATTTAGAAATTATCAGTGATGAAAATGAAATGATTTTGCTAGAGAAAAATGCTAATAAGTTTCTACGATTTGTATTAAGAGAAATTCAAGCAAATGATAAAATAGTTCCAGTTAGTGGGTATAGAACAAGAGAAGAGCAAGAAAAAATCTTTAAAGATTCTAAAGAAGCAAATGGAGAGGAATTTACATTGAAATATGTTGCTTTTCCAGATGCTAGTGAACATCAAACAGGATTAGCTATAGATCTAGGGTGGAATGTGGGAATAATAGATTTTATTAGACCATCATTTCCCCATAATGAGGTTTGTGATAGTTTTAGAAAATGTGCAAAAAAATATGGTTTTATAGAAAGATATCAATCTGATAAGGAAGATATTACCCATATTAGTGCAGAGGAATGGCATTTCCGTTATGTTGGATATCCACATTCGGAGATTATAGAAAATAATCATTTTTGTCTAGAAGAATATATTTCTTATCTAAAGCAATATCGTTATAGAGAAAATCCATTTTTATATTGTGATTATGAGATTTCTTATTTACCTTTTATAGAGGAAATTGAAATAGAGTTAGAAAATACTCAAGTATCAGGGAATAATGTTGATGGATTTATTATTACAAGGAAAATAAAGTGAAAAAGAAACCTATTGATTTTTTTAGATTTATAGCAGCTCTTATGATTGTTGCTATTCATATTTTTCCTTTTGCTAATATAAACATGGATGTTGATTATACTTTTACAAGAGTTCTTTTTCGAATAGCAGTACCTTTCTTTTTAATGATAACGGGATTTTTTATATTACCTAAGTCTCTATTAGATAAGAGTAAATTAGAACAATACACACTAAAAATAATCAAGATTTATATTATTAGTATGATTATTTATTTCCCTGTAAATGTTTATAATGGATATCTAAGAGATATTGACGTTTTAGCATTTTTGAAAGATATTTTTATTAATGGATTTTTTTATCATTTATGGTATTTTCCTGCTTTAATTCTAGGGTTATGGATTACTTATTTCATCATAAAAAAGATAAAGAATCCTGTTATTTTTTTTCTTATTCTATATATGATTGGGTTATTTGGAGATAGCTATTATGGATTTATTGATAATCTTCCTATTTTAAAGGAGTTTTATACTTTGCTCTTTACAATATTTGACTATACACGAAATGGTTTGTTTTATACTCCTATATTTCTTTATATTGGTTATTCTTTTTCACAAACAAAAAGAAGAGAATCTGATGAGAACAATTTTTACTATTTTTTAGTATTTTCAATTTCTATGGCTGCTGAAGGGTTGCTACTTTATAAATATGCTATTCCAAGACATACTAGCATGTATCTTTTCTTACTACCAACTTCTTATTTCTTAGGCAGATTGTTTTTAACAACAGAGTGTAAAACAAATAAAAAACTTCGTAATCTATCTACTTGGCTATATATTCTTCATCCACTTTTTTTAATTTTAGTGCGATTAGTAGCCAAAGTATTTCATATAGAAAATATTTTGGTAAGTAATAATTTGGTTACCTATATTTGTGTAGTTTTTTCTACCGTAATTTTTATATGTATAATAGAAAAAATGAAAGAAGTAATGCATTGTGGAAGATAGTTTAAAGAAAAATCGTGCATGGATAGAGATAGATTTATCAGCTTTAAAACATAATGTGGAAGAAATAAGAAAAATTTTGCCTGCTAAAACAGAAATAATGGCAGTTGTGAAAGGAAATGCTTATGGTCATGGAATTGTTTTAGTCTCTAACTATTTAAGTACATTAGGAATTCAAAATTTTGCTGTTGCAACTTTAGAGGAAGGAATAAAACTAAGAGAAAGTGGTATTAGTGGTAGTATTTTAATACTAGGATATACTAGTATTGAAAGTTTAAAGAAAGTAGCAGAATATGACTTCATTCAAACAATAGTAGATGAAAAGTATGCTGAAAAATTATTGAATTTACCTTTTCGAATTAAGGTTCATATTAAGATTAATACGGGGATGAATAGAATAGGGATTCATTATACAAATATAGATAGCATAAAAAAAATAGTAGTAAGCCCCAGTTTAGAAGTGTTAGGAATATTTTCTCATTTATCTTCGTCAGAGCAATATCATAAAAAAGATATAGAATATACCCATTTACAAATTAATCGATTTAATAGATTATTAGATCATCTTAGAAAATTAAACATATCTTTTGGGAGTGTCCATCTTCAAAGTAGCTATGGGGTAATGAATTATCCAGAATTAGAGTATGATTATGCAAGAATAGGTATGATTTTATATGGATGTCATAGTGAAAAAGAAATGGATTTAAAAATGTCTTTAGATTTGCGGCCAGTTCTTTCATTACATGCAAAAATTACTAGTGTAAGAGTGATTGAGCAAGGTGAATTTGTTGGATATGATAGAGCTTACCAAGCAAAGGCTAAAAGAAGAATAGCATCTTTAAGCATAGGGTATGCTGATGGCTATCCAAGGGTTTTGTCTAATAAAACAGTAGTTTTTGTAAATGGCAGTTATGCTTTTATTGTTGGGCGCATTTGTATGGACCAAATGATGATTGATGTAACTGGCATAGAGGTAAAAGAGGGTGATATTGTAACTTTAATTGGAAAAGAAGAAAAAATAAGAGCAGAATATATTGCCTATCAAGCAGGGACTATTTCTAATGAGCTATTAAGTAGGTTAGGCTCTAGGTTACAGATGATTTCTATTGAAGACAGCAAGCTTTAACTTGCTGTTTATTTGTTTTCATTTACTATTGATAGTGATATAATAATAAAGATGGGAGGAACTTATGTTAGAGATTAAGGATGTAAAAAAGAAATTTGTAAGGTATACAAAGAATAAGAAAAAAGAAGAATTTTATGCTGATAAGGGAATTTCTCTTACTGCCAAAGAAGGTAGTATTATAGGAGTATTAGGACCTAATGGTGCAGGAAAGACAACTTTACTTAGAATGATTGGCGGTATTTTAGAGCCTACTAGTGGTTCTATTACCATTGACAATCTTACCTACGATAAAAATGAAATTGAAATTAAGAAAAAAATAGCTTATTTATCTGGAAATACTAAGATTTATCAGTCTATATCAGGTTATGAGTTACTAAAAATGTGTGGGGACTTATATGGGGTTCCAAAAGATGAAATTGAAAATAGAATTAAAGCAATTTCTAAAGAATTAGAGTTGGACTCTTTTTTACATAATAGAATTGGTAATTTATCTACTGGACAAACACAGAGAATAAATATAGCGAGATGTTTAGTACATGAACCAAAATATTATATTTTAGATGAAGCTACTAGTGGACTTGATATTATTTCTAGCCAAGTTATTTTGGATTTTATAAAAAAGGAAAAAGAAAAAGGAAAAGTTGTTTTATATTCTACCCACTATATGGAAGAGGCAGAAAATATATGTGATTATGTAGTAATGATTCATAAGGGATTAGTTATTAAAGAGGGAACACCTGACAATATTAAGGAAGCAACGAATACAACAAATTTAAGAGATGCCTTTTTTGCTTTAATAGAGGAGGTAGAAGATGAAAAATAATGTTTTTAATATTTTAAAGAAAGAATTAAGAGAAACAATTAGAGACAGAAAATCTTTAATGATGATGTTTGTAATACCATTTATGGTACCACTAATTGTTATAGGTTTATCTTTATATTTTGAAACAGTGGGAAATCCATCGATTGATGAATATAATAAAATAGGAATCGCTTATGAAACAACAGAATCAGAAAAAGCAATTTTAAAGGAATTAGAGATAAAACCTATTTATGATTCCTATGATAATTTAAAACAGAAATATGAAAATGGGGACGTAAATTTATATATTACAAAAGAAGAGAATATTTATACTTTACATGGAGAATATAGTGATAATACTAGCAATGCAGAGCAACTTGCGATGTTATATTTAGAAGCTTATAAGGCTTATTTGCAATCTGAATATTTAAATGAGTATGAAATTAATCCTTTAGATATAATTGAAATTATATCTGTCAAGGAGGATATTGTAGTTAAAGAAAATCCACTTATTAAAGTAATTACTCAGGAAGCCTTTTTATTTGTAATCATGGCACTTACCATGGCTGCTGTTTATGCTGCAACTGATTCTATTGCTGGAGAAAAAGAAAAAGGAACGTTAGAGACTTTACTTACTTTCCCAGTAAAAGCAAAAGATATCATTTTAGGAAAATTTTTAAGTATTTCTCTTTCTGCTTTCGTTTCAGGAATTGTTAGTTTAATCTTAATGCTTTTGGCTCTAGTTTTCTCAGATGGTGCATTTGATATTTATAAAGATATGAATTTAGTTCCATCAGTAGCAACAATTATCTATTCTATATGTATTATAGCGATTTATTCTTTCTTTGTAAGTGGCTTATGTATAGCAGTAGCCAGTAAAACGAAAACATATAAAGAAGCACAGAGTGCTCTAACTCCAATTTCTTTTATTGCTATGTTCCCAGGCCTTATTGCTACAATGGCTACTATTGAAACTACTCATTTCTTAGCTATGGTACCATTTTTAAATGTTTCACTACTCTATAATGATATTTTATTAAATCAAGTAGATGTTTTAAATTTAGTATTAGCATTTATTACTTCTATTTTATTAGTAATGGTAGTTCTTGCATTTATTATTAAGCAATATAAATCAGAAAAAGTATTATTTTCAAATTAGGACTTTTCTATAATGCCCGATTTATGCTATAATCGATAGTAGAGAGGTGTAGGATAAGAAATGAATGAAACTCTAAATAAAAAGGATAGTAAGAGAAAAAAAATAGTATTTGGTATTGTTTTTCTCTTTGTAATTCTATTTATCATCATTATTGCTGCTACTTGGTCTGATAATAGTAAAAAGGAGAAAAAGCCAGATAATGATATAAAAATCGAAAACTATTATAATTATGATTACAAGTATGTAGTTCAAACATACTTTGGGGCAGATACTTTTATTTATCTATTAAATGATAATAGTGTGAAGGTTGTAACAAAGACTCCTGTTGTTGAAAATTGTATAGAGGGTACCAATTGTTTAAATACGACAGGAGAATTCCAATATGAGGAAGAAAGTATTGCATTTTCAGAAAAATCAATGGATAAAGTAAGAGAATTTATTACTTCTTTATTCAAAAATAAAAGAACTAAATTTCTTCTTTTAGATAGGAAAGAATTGTCTGAAGAAGAAGAGAGAATTGAACTTGCTATTCTTCTAAATTCAGAAGATATTGTAACATTTCAAGAAGATTTAATTTTTGAGGAGAAGACAAAGCAATTAAAAAATAGTACAGGAAAAGTTATTTTTGAAATGTCTAAAACTACCATAGCTTCTAGTAATAATCAAATAGTAAATAATATAGCTAATTATTTAAATTCTATAGTTGAAAAAGAGTGGTCTTTATTAGAACAAGACTGTTCCGAGATGCTTGTTGCTGGTGGTTCTTTTGAAGGAAAAGATTTAATAGAATTTTCTTTAGTGATGGAAGATTTAGGTGCTTCTAATCTTTCATTTACATATTCTATGGCAGGAACTTTTAATAGTACTGTACGATGGGAGAAAAAAGGATTCGTATTTAATGTTGCTAATGGGGAAATATATGAGTATCCAGGTGGGAAAAAAGTGACAGATAAAGTAGTAGAAGAATTTAAAAAGAGTGAAAATTATAAGAATATAAAAGCTTCTTTGAAAGAAAATTGGGAAGAAATATTAGATAATACTATTTACACTCCTGGATATTGGTATATTAAAGAAGACAAAATTCATTTTCTTATCTCTGAAGAACTTTTATCAGATTCTCCAATTAAAGGTCATGTAATAGAAGTAGAAATAGAAAATCCACTTGTTGATTAAAAAGAAAAGTATGTTATTTTAACATACTTTTTTTAATGATATATTTCTACATGATGATTGGAATTGTGGTCATAATGAGTTTCTCCATGGTGTTCATTATTGTTAGTAAGGGGCGGATTATTTATATTTGTGTTTTCTATAATAGTATCTTGTATAGGATTATTGTTTGTTAAAGTTTCTTCATTATTAGTATTAACATATTTATATTTGGTTCCTTTGCAAGTAGGTAATTTCATAGATAGTGAATTTCTTATGTGTGTTCTCTTGAATTCGTTATCACTTAAATTAAAAAACTGATAGGAGTTGTTGCTAGTATCATTCCATGTTAAGTCAACATTGTAATACTCTCCATCTAATTTTATAATGTTCCATGCATGTTCTTGATTAGAATATCCAGTTACATAATAGGTAGGGATTTGTAATTTTATCATGATATATTGAAAAGCTCTAGCATATCCAGCACATACGGTTTCTCCGTTTACAAGAGCACTGTAAGCACTTTGATTCATAGGGGCGTTTGGATTGTAATGTACAAGTTTTAAAATTTCATTATGAACATATAATTCTTTCTCATAATCAGTATTATACTTTTTTGCTCCTTCTATAATTTTATTCGTGCTATTTTCCCACTTTAGTTTAGAGGCTTCTATATCCTTTGCTGCTTCATTATAGCTTAATGTAATTTGAACTACAATATCATCTTGAATATATTTGTAACTATAACTAGTATTAATCCAAAATAGTTCAGGATGATCATTATAAACTGCTTCCATTACCATTTTTACTTCCTCTTTGGTAATATTAATAGTTGGAACAAAAGTATTAGCTAAGTGTTCCATATTTGCATAAATTTGTTTATAAAGTATCTGTCCCTCAATGGTAAGATAATTATAATATGGACAGTATTCTGTATCAAAGGAATAATCTTTTCCAGTAATACCAGAATCTTCTAATCCTGAAAGATCTTGTTCATTGATAAGGTAGCCATTTGATTGAATTTCATTTAGATGGTTAGTAAGATGTGTTTCTGCCTTTTCAAAAAAATTTGTAACAACTTCTTGATTATCTACTACAAGATAGATGATACAACATAATAATAAAACTGGAAAATATCGTTTAATTGTTCTCAAAAAAGTCACTTCCTTTTTTCTTTTTTTATTATATCATAATTAGATGAGAATTATGTGTTATAATGGTAATGTTAATGTTAGTTGACAAATTTCTAACTAGAATTGGTGGTACGCAACTAGCGAATAGGATATAATTTTTTTTGTGAGGTGGAAAAATGAGTATAGGCGGAAAACTTTATGATTTAAGAAAAAAGAAAGGACTTTCTCAAGAAGAAGTAGCTGATAAACTAAATGTATCTAGACAAACAGTTTCTAAATGGGAAACAGATCAGAGCATGCCAGACTTTGATAAGATTGTCCCTATTTGTGAACTTTATTCTATTACAACAGATGAACTTTTATTAGGAAGTAAAAAAGAGGAAACTAAAATATCAGAGGAAAGTACTAATAAAGAGGAAGTATCAGTAAATAAAAGAAAAAGAGCATTTGGAATAAGTTTTAGTGTATTTTTTTATTTTTTAGCAGTTGTATGGATAACCATTGCTATTCCTGTTTTTAGAATGAATCCTATTTTAGCATCAGGTATCTTTCTACTAATTTGTGGTGTTGCTACATTCATTATTATTTATACTTGTATGGTATATAAGGCACCAAAAGAGAAAAAAGAAGAAGACCCAACAAAAAAATTAGTAAGACAAGTTAATGATATTATTGCAATGGTATTTGTAGTGATTTATTTAGCTGTTAGTTTTATCACCATGGCTTGGCATATTACATGGATTTTATGGTGTGTTTATGCTTGTATTGAGGAAATCGTAAAATTAATATTTATGTTAAGGAGTGATAAAAATGAAAAGTAAAGGTTGGATTATTGCTCTTATTACTTTTTTATCTGTTTTAGCAATTGCTTTAGTTGTACTAATGATAGTACTTTTAAATGGTGGATTTAAAAATTTGAATTTCATTATGTTTGCAAGTATTAGTAAAAATGTTGCAGTTGATGAAGTATATGAAGAAAACTTTAGAATGATTGAAATTGATGCAGATGCTAGTGAAATAGAATTTTATTCTACAGAGGAAGACAAAGTAAGATTAGTAATTCATGGAGAAGAAAAGAATATCTTTGTTACGACTAAAGGGGAAAGATTATCGATTACGTCTAACATGCAATGTAACTTTATTTGTTTTAATAAAAAGAGAAGTAAAATAGAAGTTTATCTTCCAAAAGATTATGAAGGTAAGATCAAAGTAGAAAATGATTATGGAAATGTTATTATAGGATCATTTGAAAATGCGGAAATTACTGTAGAAAATGATTGTGGAGATATTAAAGTAGAAGCAGGAAATATCGTAAAATTAGAAAATGATTTAGGAGATATCGAATTAGGATTTGCAAGTAATGCTGAAATCAAACAAAACTGTGGTAAGATTGAAGTAGGAGAAGTAGGAGATATTAAAGCAGAAAATGATTTAGGGGATATCAAAATTGAAAAGGTAACCAATTCTCTTCAAATTAAAGATGACTGTGGAGACATTGTGATTGATGACATTACAATTACAAAAAATTCTTCTATTGCTAATGATTTAGGAAAAATTAAAATAGGATTTACGAATGATATTTATATCGATGCTGAAACTGATTTAGGAAAAGTAAAAATTAATGAGAATACAAGAGATGCTTCCATTACTTTGAAATTACAAAATAGTTGTGGAGATATTATTGTCGATAATTAGAATAGATTGATTTCTATTCTTTTATTTTATGGTATAATAGGTGGTAATAAGGGAGGTATTTATGCGTAATTTATTTGATGAAGAAACTACTGTAGAATTTAAACCTCTTGCTGATAAAATGAGACCAAAAAGTTTAGATGAGTTCTTTGGACAGGAAGAAGTGGTAGGAGAATATTCTCCAATTAGACAAATGATTGAAACAGATACTATTACTTCTATGATATTTTGGGGACCTCCTGGAGTTGGAAAGACGACATTAGCAAAAATTATTGCTAGTAGTACTAATTCCTCATTTTATGAATTAAGTGCAGTAACTTCTGGTGTAAAAGATATTAAAGAATTAATAGAAGTAGCAAAATATAATAAAAGTAACGGGAAAAAGACAATTGTTTTCGTAGATGAAATTCATAGATTCAATAAAGCTCAACAAGATGCATTCTTGCCTCATGTAGAAAGTGGTAATATTATTTTGATAGGAGCTACTACAGAAAATCCTTCTTTTGAAGTGAATTCCGCACTACTCTCAAGAAGTAAGGTTTATGTACTTAAAAGCTTAAATGAGGAAGAAATTATAGGAATATTGAAACGTGCTCTTAGTAAGAATGATAGTTATTCTAATGTAGATATGAAAGAGGAGTGTTTTTCAGTCATTGCTAAAATGAGTAATGGAGATGCAAGAACTGCTCTTAATACTTTAGAGAATATTATTAATATTGCTCCTCTTAAAAAGAATAAGAAAGAAATTACTAAGGAAGTTTTACAAAAAGTATTACAGAATAAAATGTTTTTATATGATAAATTAGGAGAGGAACACTATAATTTAATTTCTGCTTTGCATAAATCTATGCGAAATAGTGATCCAGATGCTGCTTTATATTATTTAGCACGTATGTTAGAAGCAGGAGAAGACCCTCTATATATTGCTAGGAGACTTATTCGTTTTGCATCAGAAGATGTAGGTATTGCTAATCCTAATGCTTTAGTACAAGCAACGGCTGTTTATCAAGCCTGTCATTATTTAGGAATGCCAGAATGTAACGTTAATTTAGCGCAAGCGGTAGTTTATTTAAGCATTTGCCCTAAATCGAATTCTTTATATAAAGCTTATGGCATGGTAAAAGAAGATGCTATTAAAACAGCCAATGAAAAAGTTCCTCTTCATCTTAGAAATGCAGTTACTAGACTGGATAAGGAATTAGGGTATGGAGAAGGGTATGAATATGCTCATGAATATAAGGATAGTATTACTTCAATGGATTGCTTACCGGATTCTTTAAAAGGAAAAAAATATTATTATCCAACAGATATTGGAAATGAAAAAGCAGCTAAGGAAACCTTAAAGAGAATAGAAGAATTAAAAAAGAAAAGGAAGGGTAAAGATGAAAATAAAATATGATATGAGTAAAAACTATTGGAATACTCATAATGAGGCACAGGCAATTGTGATGATGAGGAAGAAATTACTAAGAAATAAAAATGCAAGAATTGGAAATATTTTTCGGTCTGGAATTTTTTATGGAATAGGAATTTTAATTGTTTCCATTTTCTATTTTGTTTGTAAAAAAATAGGAGTAGAAGAACTATTTTTAAATGTAATATCTGATTTATTACTATTTTTAATTCTTTTTCTTGCCCTTTATTTCATTCTTATTTTTGCTACTTATTTTATTAATTATAAAAGCTCTACTCATAAAGGTATATTAAAAATAGATGAAAAAGGTTTAGAGGATAAAGACGAAAATGGAAAAGTAACATCTATGCCATGGGAAAATATTTTACTTGTAGTAGTAGGAAAATACACAGTAACTTTTGTAACCAATACAAAGAAAGTAATTTTCGTGAATATTGGAAATAAAAAGGACATTTTAAAGGCTTTACAAACTTATCAAGCAGACCTCTTAGTAATAAATCAATCAAAGGAAAAGTAATGGAATTTTTATTGGAATTTATTTTAGAACTTTTTCTAGAAGGGAGTATGGAAATTAGTTCTAATAAAAAGATTAGTAAATGGATTCGTTATCCATTAATGGCTTTTATTCTTTTCTTTTTCTTAACAGTTATAGGACTTATTTTCTTTACTGGAATTCTTACTTTTTCTGATAATAAATTGTTATCTATTTTATTACTTCTTTGTGGTATGATTATGCTGATTGGGACGATTATAAAGTTTAGAAATTTGTATTTAAAAAGGAAATAGAGTTGTGTTTTTTACACAATTCTTTTTTTATTATTGACAAATGTTATATACTGTTATATATTAAATATAACAGTCAGGGGTGATGTATGAAAATAATCATTAGTAACAATAGTAGTGTACCAATCTATGAACAGATAAAAAACACTATTAAGAATCAGATTTTATCAGGAGAATTAGAAAGTGATACCATGCTTCCTTCCATTCGGGCGCTTGCGCAGGATATTCGTATTAGTGTGATGACAATTAAAAAGGCGTACGATGAATTAGAAGCAGAAGGGTATATCGTTACCAGACAGGGAAAAGGTTCTTTTGTAACTCCTACTAATCTAGAATTTAAAAAGGAACAAAAACAGAGAGAGATAGAAGAATATATTACAAAAATAATAGAAATAGCAGATCAGTATCAAATTACCAAAAAAGAGATATTAGAATTATTTAATTTTTTATATGAGAGGGATGAAAACGAATGAAAGCAATAGAAATTCATGATTTAGTAAAAAAATATGACAGATTTGAATTGGGTAATATCGATTTAGAAATACCAAGTGGTATTATCGTAGGTCTTATAGGAGAAAATGGAGCAGGAAAAACAACTCTTATTAAATCTATTTTAGGGATTATTAAAGCGGATAAAGGAGATATTCAAATATTTGACAAAGACTACCGAAAATATGAAAAGGAAATTAAGGAAGATATAGGGGTTGTTTTAGATAATATGTTTTTTCCTGAAATATTAAAGGTAAAAGATATTAATCCTATTATGAGTTCTGCTTATAAAAATTGGGATAGTAAACTTTATTTTCAATATTTAAAAGAATTTGATATTCCAAGTTCGCAGCAAATTAAAAAATTATCTAAAGGAATGAGAAAGAAATTAGAAATTATAACTGCCTTATCTCATCATCCTAAATTACTTATTTTAGATGAACCAACTAGTGGATTAGATCCCGTTGTAAGAAGCGAAGTATTGGATTTATTTTTAAATTTTATACAGGATGAGGAACATACAATTCTTCTTTCCACTCATATTACTAGTGATCTAGAACATATCGCAGATCATATAGTCTTTATAGATAAGGGGAAAAAAGTACTAGATAAAAGTCGTGAAGAAGTATTAGAGTATTATGGAATCTTAAAATGTTCAAAAGAGGAATTGGAAAAAATAGAGAAAACTGATATTCTTGCTGTTAAAAAGAATCGTTATGACTGTGAAGTATTAGTTTCTGATATTACGAAGATGAAGAAAAAGTATAAAGATTATGTAATTGATAAAATTACCTTAGAAGAATTAATGGTACTTATGATAAAGGGGGAAAAGTAATATGATGAGTTTTATTAAAAAAGACTTATTAGTCATTAAAGCTAACTTAAAAACATTTCTGATTATTTTAGTATTTTATATTATAATGGGTCTTACTATGGAAGATGGATTTGATATGACTTTCTTGCTTCCATTTATTTCTGTTATGCTATTTATTTCAACTTTTAGTTATGATGAATTTAATAATTGGAATGCCTATAGTGTAACACTTCCAGATGGTAGAAGAAATGCTGTAAGAGGAAAGTATTTAGCGAGTTTCCTTATTCTTCTAATTACTTCTATTATTGCATTAATTAGTTCTATGGGAATTGGCGTATATAAAGAAACTTTTCGTTTAGAGGAAACCTTAATTTCTTTATTTAGTGCTATTACAGCAATGGTATTTGTTTTATCCATTATGTATCCTATTATTTTTAAAATAGGAATTGAAAAGGGAAGAATTCTAGTAATGGGAATTATTTTTGGGTGGACCTTTTTAATAGCAACGCTTGGAAAACTTATTGGACCTAGTTTTCTTGCTGATGTAGGGACTTTTATAGACAACTGGTATTATATTGTGCTTCCTTTCTTTATTTGTATTACTATAGGAATTTCTTATCTAATTTCTATTCATATTTATTTAAAGAAAGAATTTTAAGAAAGATGAGGAAATCTTTCTTTTTTTTGATATAATGGTGATGAGGTTATACGTATGGTTGTAAAAGAAATAGAAGTAAAAGATCTAGTTACGAAATCGAATTTACCCGTAAGTGATTATGTTATTAATCCTTATGTTGGTTGTCCCCATGGGTGCAAATACTGTTATGCCTCTTTTATGAAAAGATTTACGAATCATAAAGAAGATTGGGGAACTTTTATAGATATTAAAAGATGTTCTAAGAAATTAAGTAAAAAGAAGTTAGAACATAAACGTGTCTTTTTATCTTCTGTAACAGATTGTTATAACTCTTATGAAAAAGAGTATGAACTAACAAGGGGTGTATTAGAACAATTAGTAGATATCGATTGTTACTTAAATATTTCTACAAAATCTAATTTGATTTTAAGAGATATTGACTTATTAAAGAAAATGAAACATTTAGAAGTTTCTATTTCTATTAATACATTAGATGAAAAGTTTAGGTGTGATATGGATAATGCTTCCTCTATTCAAGAAAGATTAGAAACATTACGAATATTACATGAAAACGGTATTTATACAGTGCTATTTATGTCACCTATATTTCCTTATATTACAGATTTTAAAAAGATAATAGAGGTAAGTAAAAACTATGTAGATAGGTATTGGTTTGAAAATCTAAATTTAAGAGGTAGTTATAAAAGTGATATTTTAAATTATATAAAGAATAACTATCCAGAATATTTAAATGATTATGAGGAGATTTACAAGAAAGGAAATAAAAAATACTTTGAAGGATTATCTTTAGAGATAGAAGAGTATTGTAAGAAAAATAAAGTTTGTTACAACAATTACTTTTATCATGAGAAGTTAGTGGCAGAGAAAGTAGGGAAAAAATGAAAAGATTAACAAGGAGATTTATTGTTAGAAGTTTGGATAGTCTTTCTATAAGCGAGCCAATTCGTTATGAAAGGTACTATATAAATGATAGTTTACGTATTCAAAAAAAGAATAATCTTTATGAAAAAGAAGTATTGAATGAAGATAATATTGTAACAGAGAAAATAGAAATATCGGAAACAGAATTTTTAAAATTAAAGATGGGTGCTACTAGTGAAATTGTAAGAGATAGTTATCTTTACTTAAAAGATAATAGAGTGTCTATTAAGAAATACTATGGACTTTATAAAGACCTTTATAGAGTAGAAGTAACTTTTTCTAGTGCAGAAGAAATGAATGATTATCAAAAAGAAGATTGGATGTTAGAAGAAATTACTAATTCTCCTCTTGCTTTTGATAAATATTTAAGGAATCTTTCACGGGAAGATTTTAAAAAAGAATTAGAAAAGTATATAGATGTGGAGAATGACTATGAGTAAAAGCGGAATAGATTTATTAAAAGAAAAAGAGAATATCTTATTTCCTGATTATAATCACTCTATTTTAAGTACAATAACTTCTATTTTAAAATATTATAGTGTAGAAACTCCCTATGTATCATTAGATTTATTAGATAAAAAGTTAGAGAAGAATTATAAAAATGTTGTTTTGATTGTATTAGATGGAATGGGAAAGAATATATTAGATAGTTTACCTAATAATTACTTTAGTAATCATTTATTAGATGTTGTTACTTCTGTATATCCTTCTACAACCACTGCTGCTATGACAACTTATTACTCTGGAAGGCCACCAATAGAAACTGCTTGGATAGCTTGGTCACAGTATATGAAAGAATATGGAAGATATCTAGATATTTTTCAAAAAAGAGATTCTTATACTGGAAAAGTATATAATGATACTAAAAAGGACTTATTAGAGATTATTGGATATGAACAAATTTATGATAGAATAGAAAATGCATCACAAGATGTGAAAGTTTTTGAAGTTTCACCATCTTATGTATTAAAAAAGGCAAAGAGGTATTTAAAAGCAGATACTGTTGATGAGATGGTAGAACATATAAAGGTACTATGTAGTGCGGAAGGAAGAAAATTTATTTTTTGTTATCAAGATAATCCAGATGTTTTATTACATATCCATGGAACAAAATCAGAAGAAGTAAAAAATTATTTAATAGAAACAATTGCTAAAGTTGAGGAAATGACTGAAAGTTTAAAAGATACTTTAGTAATTGTGACAGCAGACCATGGGCATCAGGATGTAGAAGAAGAATATGATATTAATGATTTTGAAACGTTAAAGGAATGTTTTATTATGCCTCCAGCACTCGAATCTAGATGTATGACATTTTGGATTAAACCAAAAATG
This sequence comes from uncultured Bacilli bacterium, assembly GCA_910589375.1. GTDB lineage: Bacteria > Bacillota_I > Bacilli_A > RF39 > UBA660 > UBA5578. Next base: position 65,446 of record CAJUTK010000003.1, read on the forward strand.
AGAGAATACTTTCAAGAGGAATTTAACAAATGCTTTGGGCATGCTTATGTACTTTTAACAAAAGAAGAGTTTTTAGAAAATCATTTTTTAGGGTATGGAAAAGAACATAAAAAGGTTGATGATTTTCTTGGTGATTTTGTTGCTTTATCAACTAGTTCTAGTTCCATTAAGATAACTAATGATTATTATTTTGGAAAAATGAAAAAAGCTTCTACTCATTGTGGACTTACTAAGAATGAAATGTTAGTGCCAATCATTACGATAGAAAAGGAATAAATGGATGAAAGAAAAGATAAATGAAATACTACTCTCCGGAAATATTTTAGAAAATATGGACTTTTTATTAAGTGTTATTCCAGAACTTAAATTTATGGTAGGATTTAACCATAAACATCCCCATCATCATTTAGATGTTTGGAATCATACATTAGAAGTAGTAAGAAATGTAGATAGTGATTTAGAGTTAAGAATGGCAGCACTTCTTCATGATGTTGGCAAACCTTTTTCTTATCAAGAAGGGGAAGTTAGACATTTTTATGGTCATCCAGAAGTATCTGCTAGAATGTCACAGGGCATATTAGAAAGATTACAGTATGATGAAATATTTATACAACATATTTTTTATCTAGTAAAAAATCATGATACACCAATTGATCCAAATAATTTAGATAATGAATTTAACTTAGTAGAAAAAAGATTACAATTGCAATATGCGGATGCTTTAGCGCATCATCCTGATAAAGTAAGACAAAGAATAGAAAGATTAGATGCTATAAAAACATCTTTAGACCAAAAGAAACCAAAAGTAAAAGTAGTAAGAAAGGAAGAAGAAGTATGAAAGAAATTGATAAAATAGCGTTTATTTATTTAAAAGATAAGAAAATATTATCTACCTTATCAAAAGGAAAGGATGCCTACTATATTCCAGGAGGGAAAAGAGATGGCAATGAGACTGATGAAGAAACTTTAATTCGTGAGTGCAAAGAAGAACTTACCATTGATATCAAAAAAGATACGATAAAATATTATGGAACTTTTAAAGCACAAGCTCATGGAAAAGCTGAGGGAATTATTGTGAAAATGACTTGCTATGAAGCAGAGTTTGATGGAAATTTAGAAGCTGATAGTGAGATTCAAGAAGTGGTATGGTTAGAGTACAAAGACTTAGATAAGATTTCGCCAGTAGATAAATTAATTTTTCAAGACTTACATGATAAAGGATTATTAGATTAATCCTTTTTTTATGGTATAATGGAATTGGTGATATTATGGAATTAGTACATGTAAAAGGGAATACTTATTATATAAAGAATGCTACTAACATTGGTGTTTATAAAGTAGATGAAAATAGTGTTTATTTAATAGATACAGGAAATGATTCAGATGCTGGTAAAAAAATACTAAAATTATTAGAACAAGAAAATTTAAAAGTAATGGGAATTATCAATACGCATTCTAATGCTGATCACATTGGTGGAAATAAGGTTATTCAAGATAGAACTGGTTGTAAAATACTAGGATATGGAATTGAAAAAAGTATTACAGAAAATCCTTTATTAGAACCTTCCTTCTTATATGGAGGATATCCTTTTAAAGAGCTAAGAAATAAATTTTTATGTGCAAAACCATCTATGGTTACTGATATTGAAAATAATCTTCCAGCTGGTTTAGAATACTTTTTTGTACGTGGACATTTCTTTGATATGATAGGAATTAAGACAAGTGATGAAGTGTATTTCTTAGGGGATTCTTTATTTAGTGAAGAAACTATTACAAAATATCATTTATTTTTTATTTATGATGTGAAAGAATTTTTAAATACATTGGAATATCTTAGTACACTAAAAGGAGAATTATTTATTCCTTCTCATGTAGAAGCTACTAGAAATATTACTCCTTTAATAGAAATGAATAAAAAGAAAATAGAAGAAGTATTAGATGTTATCATGAATAGTTGTATGAAAAATACATTTGAAGAAATATTAAAGAATGTATTTGATTATTATCATTTAGTGATGAATACTAATCAATATGTATTAATTGGGAGTACTATCAAATCTTATTTATCTTATCTTTATGAAGAAGGTAAAATAAAGTATGAGTTTGTTGATAATAAAATGTTATGGGAAAAGATATAAATTACTATATCTTTTTTTGTTTTAGAGAATATGTTATAATGATAAAAATAGGTGATGATATGGCCAAGAAAAAAAGAAAAAAGAAAGAGCAAAGTACTCTTTTTTCCCTTCTTGTAATTCTTGTTTTAGTAATAGGATATTTTTATCAAAATAGAATGCAGGAAGCGGGTGCCTCTTTAAAAAAAGATGACTCTTTTAAAGAGGTAGAAAAAATACCATCCTATTCGCTTAAGGAGATTCCATCTTATGATGGAAAGGATTATGTGGTACTAGATAATAATAAACCACATTTTAAAGAGGAAGATTATGCTAGTGAAGAATTTGAATATTATAGCGAATTAGATTCTCTAGGAAGAACCCAAGTAGCATTTGCTAATATAGGAGTTAGCCTAATGCCAATAGAAAAAAGAGGAAGTATTGGTGGCGTTAAACCAAGTGGGTGGCATACTATTAAATATGATATAGTAGATGGAAAATACTTATATAATAGATGTCATTTAATTGGATATCAATTAACAGGAGAAAATGCTAATGAAAAGAATTTAATAACTTGTACAAGACAAATGAATACTAAGGGGATGCTTTCTTTTGAAAATAAAGTGGCAGATTATATAAAAGAAACGAATCATCATGTTCTTTATCGGGTAACACCTATCTATGAAAATGATAATTTATTAGCTACTGGTGTTGAAATAGAAGCACAATCTATAGAAGATCATGAGATTAGCTTTCATGTATTTGTCTACAATGTCCAAGATGGTATTTCTATAAATTATAAAACAGGGAAAAGTGAACTTCAAAAAGACTATTAATAGTCTTTTTGAAGTTCACTTTAAAGTCACTTTGCAATATTATAATAATTTCTGTAAAATGTAGTATTTTATTTTCATCTAATTTACTATCAAAAAAGAGTAAAATAATAAGAAAAAATGTATATTTTATAAGCCATTTCAAGAAAATAGTGCTATAATGATTTTGGAATAGCATGATTTTAGAAAAAGGAAGTGTATAATGTATAACGTAATTGATTATTTAGAGAACACAGTTATGAATGATAAAGATAAAATAGCTGTTATTGAAGAGAATAAAAAAATTACGTATTTTGAATTGCAAAATAGTAGTAAAATGGTAGGCTCTTATTTTGCAAAGAAAAAAGTATTTAATGAACCAATTCTTATTTTTATGGATAAAGGAATCGATACGTTAATTGCTTTTTTAGGCTCTGTTTATGCTGGCTGTTATTATTCTTTGATTAATCCAGAGTTACCAGAAACTAGAATTGAGCAAATAAAAAAAGTAACAGGCTCTAGATTTGTTATTACTGATTATGAACATTTAGAACTTGCTGATGATTACTTTAAAGATATAGAAATTTTAAATATTGATACATTAAAAAGTAATGCTATAAATGAACAAGCTTTATTAGTGGCAAAATCTAAGCATATTGATTATGATCCGTTATATGTAAATTTTACATCAGGTTCAACAGGAGTTCCTAAAGGAGTTGTAATATCTCACCGTTCAGTAATTGATTTTATTGATAAGTTTACAGAGATATTTCACTTTGTTCCTGAAGATTACATTGCTAATCAAGCACCATTTGATTTTGATGTGTCTGTAAAAGATATTTATTCTGCACTTAGAGTGGGAGCAACCTTAGTAATTGTACCTAAAAAGTATTTTTCAAATCCTTCTATGTTATTAGATTATTTGTGTGATAATCGGGTAACTACTATGACATGGGCAGTATCTGCATTATGTTTGATAACTACTTTTCATGGATTAGATTATAAAGTACCAAATAGTGTTAATAAAATTATTTTTAGTGGGGAAGTAATGCCTTTAAAACATTTAAAACAGTGGATGGAACATTTGCCGAATACAACGTTTGTAAATATTTATGGCCCAACAGAAATTACTTGTAATTGTACTTATCATATTATCGATAGAAGTCGTGAATATGATGACAAAATACCAATTGGTAAAGCATTTCCAAATGAAAGAGTTATTTTATTAGATGATGACAATAAAGAAGTTCATGAGCCTAATAAAGTAGGGGAATTATGTGTTGCAGGAACTAGCTTAGCGCTCGGATATTATAATAATGAAGAACAGACAAATAGTCACTTTATGCAGAACCCTAATGTTAAAAATTATATAGAATATATTTATCGTACTGGAGATTTAGCTTATTATAATGAAGCAGAAGAACTAGTTTTTAATGGAAGAAAAGATTTCCAAATCAAATATTTAGGTCATCGTATTGAACTAGAAGAAATTGATAAAGCGATTATGGAATATGATGAAGTTATTAGAAGTTGTACTATTTTTGATGAAGAAAAATCTAAAGTATATGGTTTCTATATTGGAGATATTTCAAAAAAAGATTTACATGCTAAATTAAAGAGTGTACTACCTGCTTATATGATACCTACTGTTCTAGTTCAAATGGAGGAGTTTCCAATGACTAAGAATGGAAAGATAGATCGTAAGAAACTTATGGAATTAAAGGATGTGAAAAAATAATGGATTATGAGAAGTTAATAGAAGAACATGGAACACCAACATACCTTTATGACATAGAAACGCTTATCAATCGTGTCAATTACTTAAAAAGTAAATTTGATGACGGTATTCATATGGTCTATGCAGTTAAAGCGAATACTTTTATTGCAAAAGAATTAGAACAGGATGTCGATAGATATGAAATTTGTTCTCCAGGAGAATTTAGAATTTGCAATAATCTTTCTATTGATAGAAAGAAAATGGTAATATCTGGGGTATATAAAGATTATGAGACGATTAGTCACATGATTTCTAGCTATGATGATATTGGAAAATATACAGTAGAATCTGTCTCGCAATATATGCTATTAAAAGAATTAACTAGTAAATATGAGAGAAATATTCACATTTTAATTCGTTTGACATCAGGAAATCAGTTTGGAGTAAACGAAGAGGAGTTTTTCTCTATCCTAAAAGATAATTGTGAATATATCACTGTAGATGGAATAGAATACTTCTCAGGTACTCAGAAACATTCTATTAAGAAAATTAATAGAGAAGTAGATTACTTAGTAGAGTTTTTAAATAGAGTAGAGGAGGAATTAGGGATTTCTTTACAAGAGGTAGAGTTTGGTCCAGGACTTCCTATTTTCTATTTTCAAGATGATGAATTTGATGAAGAAGAATTTTTAATGGAAATAAATTTAGCTTTACATAAATTAGAAGGAAAACACATTTCTTTAGAAATTGGAAGAAGTATTGCTGCTAGTTGTGGTAGTTATTTAACAAAAGTAGTAGATATGAAAACAAATAAGAATGGTAATTTTACAATAGTAGATGGTGGAATTCATCAGTTAGTATACTATGGACAAACAATGGCTATGAGAGTTCCTTTCTTTGATGTATTGCCAAAGAGAAATGGTGAATTGCAAACTTATAATTTATATGGTTCGTTATGTACTATCAATGACATTTTAGTAAAGAATATTACAGTACCTAAATTAGAATTAGGAGATGTCTTTATATTCAAAAATGTTGGTGCATATTCTTCTACTGAAGGAATTTCTTTATTCCTAAGTAGAGATTTGCCAAAGGTATTAATTTGTAGTAGAGATAAAAAGATTAATGTTGTTAGGGATAGAATAAAAACAAGTGAAATGAATTTCCCTAATTATGAATAGGAGTGTATTAAAATGGAAAAATTAATTGAAATATTAGAAAATTTACAGCCAGATGTTGATTACTTAACTACAGAGGATTTGATTGATGGAAGATATTTAGATTCTTTAACAATCTTATCTTTAGTTGCTGAAATAGAAGAAGAATTTGATGTAGAAATTCCTACTGTAGAAATTATTCCATCTAATTTTAATTCAGCTAAGAAAATTTATGAATTGATTGAGAGATTAAAGGAAGAATAGTGAATTATCATGAATTATTTTGATCTTACCTATGCTTTTTTATTCTTACCAATTGTTATCATTATTTATAATATAATGCCAAAAAAGATTAGACCTGCTATTTTATTGTTAGCTAGTTTTCTTTTCTTTTTTATGATTAGTAAGTTTCTTATTATCTTTTTACTACTATCCATTGTATCCATTTACATGGGTGCTAGAAAAATGGGAAGTTTAGATAAAAAGAAAAATGAACTATTAGAAGTAGCCTCAAAAGAAGATAAAAAGGAAATAAAAGATGCTTATAGAAAAAAGAAAAAATCAATATTGATTTTAGTAATATTATTCAATATTACTTTCTTATTTGTTTTTAAGTATTTAAAGTTCTTTACAGTAAATGCTAATTTTTTATTAGATTGTATGAAAGTTGGCTGGCGTTTTCAAATTCTCAAATTAATAGCGCCTATTGGAATATCGTTTTATACATTACAGGCTTTATCTTATGTAATAGATGTCTATAATGAGAAAATAGAAGCTGATAAAAACTTTTTAAGAGTTGCTCTTTTCTTATCCTTCTTTCCACAAATTATGGAAGGACCAATTGCTAGATATAGTGAAACTGCTAAGAGTTTATATGAAAGAGTTCGTGTGAATTATCATAATCTATGTTTTGGTTATCAAAGAATTTTATATGGATTCTTTAAAAAATTTGTTATAGCAGATAGGCTAAATGTAGTGGTCGGAAAGGTATTTGAAAATTATACATGCTATAGTGGTGCTGCTATTGCCTGTGCTATTATTGCTTATACGATTATGCTTTACATGGAATTTTCTGGAACAATGGATGTTGTAATTGGTACAGGAGAAATATTTAATGTTAAGCTTCCAGAGAACTTTAGACAGCCATTCTTTGCTAAAAATATATCTGAATTTTGGACAAGATGGCATATTAGTTTAGGTGCATGGTTTAAAGATTATATATTTTATCCTGTATCTTTATCTAAACCAATGAAAAAGTTAACAATAAAAGCGAGAAAGACTTTAGGAAATCATTTTGGACCATTAATTAGTGGTGCAGTAGCTTTGTTTGCAGTTTGGTTTTTAAACGGATTATGGCATGGTGCTGGATGGACCTTTCTATTTTATGGATTATATCAATTTACTTTAATATTAGGCGGAAATCTTTTAGAACCTTTTATTAAAACAGTTTGTATAAAGTTAAAAATTAATAGACAGAATTTAGTTTATAGAATTTTGCAATCTGTAAAGATGACAATGTTCGTCTTTATTGGAGAATTATTTTTTAGAGCACCTACATTAGCTGTAGGGTTTGGTATGCTCAAAAGACTATTTACGAAGTTTCAGCTTTCTGCTATTACAAACGGTGAATTATTCTCTTTAGGAATGGATAAAAAGGATGTATTAATTGTATTTTTAGCGCTTGTCTTCATTTTTATAATAAGTCTATTACGTGAGAAAAAAATTAATATTAGAGAATCTATTAGTAAAAAGAATGTTTTTATTAGGTGGTTTATTTATTATGCATTTATTTTAGCTATTATTATATTTGGAGCATATGGACCTGGATATATTCCAGTAGATCCAATTTATGCTGACTTCTAGGAGTGCGTATTATGAAGAATTTTTTGAAGAGTATTTTATTTTTAATAATTCTAGCTGTATTGGTAGAAGGAATTTCTTTTCTTTTTATTCCAGGGAATAATATAAAAAAATATGGTTTATATAAAGTATCTGCTTATGATATCTTAGCTGAAGATACAGATACTATTGATGTAATAGCAGTAGGAGATAGTTTAATTTATAGTTCTTTATCTCCAATGGTAATATGGAATCAACTTGGATACACTGTTTTTGACTGTGCAGAACCAGCGCAGATTATTCCAGATACATTGGACTATTTAAAGGTAGCTATAGAAAGTCAGCACCCTAAAATAATTTTAATGGAAGCTAATGTTTTATTTAGAGATCCTAGTAAGAAAAAAACAGAAACAATTATTACAAAAAGAATTAAAAATAGGATACCTATTATTAAATATCATGATAATTGGAAAAAATATATTTCTTATGGAAGTAAGAAAAATTGGATTAATTATTATAAAGGGTATAAGTTTATAACTAAAGTGAAACCTTCTAAGCCTAAAAAATATATGAGCGGTTCTAAAAAGTCAAGAGAAATACCTAAAGGGAATATAGAGTATTTTGAACAGATTTTGGAATTATGTAAAGAAAACAATACAAAACTTGTTCTTGTTAGTTTTCCAACACAATTAACTTGGAGTTCTAAAAAGCATAATGCGATACAGCAGTTATCAGAAAAGTATGAACTAGAGTTTGTTGACTTAAATTTAGTAGACTTAGGTATCAATTGGGAGACGGATACTAAGGATAGTGGTGGACACTTAAATTATTTAGGCGCTAAAAAGGTTTCAGAATATATAGGAACTTATTTACAAAATACGAATTTGTTACAAGACCATAGAGATGAAAAAAAATATGCTTCATGGCATAAAGCATATCAAATGTATTTGAAAAAATATCAAAAAACTTTAAATAAGAATTGATACTACAGCAATCGCATAATCCCCATCATGAGAGATAGATAAAGAAAGATTTTCAATTGGAAAGTCTTTTTTTATTTGATTGTGAAGAAGAATATAGGGCGCATTATTTTGATTATGTAAGATTTCTATATCAGTCATTTTATAATTTTGAATACCCTGTTTGAGAGCTTTTAAACAAGCTTCTTTAGCAGCAAATATTCCAGCAATAGTAGAAACATTAAAATTGCTCTTTTCTATATAATTTAATTCTTCTTTTGTAAAAATAGAATTCATAAATTTTTCTTTTCTCATTAAATCTTGAAATCTATGAATATTTATCATGTCTATTCCATTTGAAATCATAACATCACCAAAGATATTATATCATATTTCGTTTGACCAAAGGAGAAGAAATCGGTATTATAATAGCATTTGTTAGGGGGATATAGAAATGTCAAAGGTAAGAGTTGAGTACCTATGTACAAATGTAGAGATAAAGTTGCTAAACGATGCTAAATTTATGCATGTAGTAGAGATCATGAGGTTGTAAATTTCTCATTTGAAGAATATTTATTTAGGCTTCGTATGGGAAAAAATAAATATGTTGATAACATGGATGGAGATATTACTTTAATCAATTAAGATCAGTATAGGAGATTATTAGAGAAGTTGCTGATGGTCAGTGGGGAGAATGAGACGATATGATAGAGAGTTTATGCGTTGTTGGATATCGTTATGAGAATATAAAAGGATTTGTAGAGGAGTTAAAACAGTAAGAGGGGCTAATCAATATAAATAGAAGATATCTTTTTTTAATTGCATTTCTAAATAACTCATTATATAATGAATATGGTGATAATATGAAGATATTAGAATCTTGGGAAGTGTGGGTACTTATTTATTTAATATCTGCAATTATTTTTGCGCAATCCTTTAGAGTTTCTAAAAGACAGATGAAAAATGTAGGTCAAATGACTGTTTTGCTAGAACTTTTTACAGCTTTTTTTGCTCTTTTCTTTCTTCCTTTTTTTAAGTTTATATTTCCGACTGATTTGACTATTTATGGTACTTTATTTTTAGTAACTATCATATATGCTGTAACAGATAGGTTGAATATAGAAGCAAGATATGGTTTGGAACCTTCTACATTTAGTATGTTAAAGCAATTATCAACTGTATTTATGATTATTTTTGGTCTATTATTTTTCAAGGAAGAATTTGTTTTCAATAAAATAATAGGAGCTATTTTGATTGTATTTGCTAATCTTTTATTGGCATTTGAAAAAGGAAAGTTTCAGCTTAATAAATATTTTTTAATTAGTGTTATTTCTAATTTATTATTTGCAATAGCAATGATGATTAATGTTAACATTTCTGATTCTTTTAATTTAGCATTCTATACTATATTAACAGTATCACTCCCAGCACTTTTTATTTCTATCTTTGGTAGATATTCTTTTCAGTCATTACAAGAAGAATTTAGAACTTATGATAAAAAATATTTTTTACTGTCTTCTTTCACTTGGTGTTTAATGTTACTTTCATCTGTTAGAGCTTATCAATTAGGTAGTGTTATAGTAATTGCACCTTTATTTGCACTAACATCTATTTTAAATGCTGTTGTGGAGTATTTTATAAATCCTAATGGAAATAAATTTTTAAAAAAGATGGTGGCAGCCATTATCATTATTATAGGGGTTCTACTTGTTAAAGCTTAGATTTTTGTGGTATAATTCTATTGGTATTAAGAAAGGATTGATAGTGTGGAAAAAGCACCTGTTTATTTTATAAGAGAGATTACACCTGAGAACATTGTTAAAATCTATGATGTACTTGGAAAAAACTTAGAAGGGAATGTAGCTGTTAAATTACATTCTGGAGAAAAGGGAAATCAAAATTATATTAGGCCAGAGATGGTAAAGAATATTGTAGAGCACGTAAATGGAACGGTAGTAGAATGTAATACTGCTTATGAAGGTGCTAGAGATACAACAGAAAAGCATCAAGCCTTAATGAAAGAACATGGATGGTCAGATTTATTTACTGTAGATATTATGGATGCTGAAGGGGATATTGTTCTAGACATTCCAAATGGAAAGATTATTCAAAAAAACTATGTTGGAAAGAATCTTAATAATTATGATTCTATGTTAGTATTATCTCATTTTAAAGGACATCCAATGGGTGGATATGGTGGAGCTTTAAAGCAACTTTCTATTGGTGTTGCATCAGGACATGGAAAAAGCTATATACACTGTGTTGGAAAAGAAGATGGAACTTTTGAAGATATGTTTAGGGTAGATCAATTGAAATTTTTAGAGGCGATGGCAGATGCCGCATCTTCTGTTATTGAAAAATTTAAAGGAAATATTGTATATATTAATGTAATGTGTAATATGTCAGTAGACTGTGATTGCTGTAATGTTGCAGAAGATCCTTGTATGAAAGATATTGGTATTCTTGCTTCTTTAGATCCAATTGCTATTGATCAAGCTTGTATCGATTTAGTAGAAAAGTCAGAAGATCCAGGTAAGGAGCACTTCATGGAAAGAGTAGATTCTAAACATGGCATTCATACGATAGAAGCTGCATCCAAGTTAGGATATGGAACACGTGAATATGAATTAATAGAAATTAGTTAAAGACTAATTTCTTTTTATTTGAAAAGAACATTTTTTTATGATATAATGTCTAAGTTTGTTTTTTAGAAAGGGGAATACTATGCCATATAAGATTTATAAGAATACAAAAAAACTATATTTAGCTAGTAATTTAAATACAATGCCTATTCAAAAATGGAAGCTAGTACTTAATAAAGCTATTTGTGTTTCCTTTTTTTGCTCCCTAGTTATTAATTCTTTGCCACCTTTAAGTAAGTTAAGAGGAAATAGTTCTTTTAATAGTACTAGCAACGTATTATTAGATGCTAATGGAGAAACTATTAAATCTAGTGATTGTGAAATTGGGCTTCAGGTTATTGATGTTTTTTCGAAAATAACTAATAGAGAAAGAATAATGCCTGAAGGGATTAATAAGTAAGAAATAGTAAAGGATGCAGAAATTTTTAAAAATATATATGAATTCATGGATAGAGAACATCTTTCTATAGAGAGTTTACAAAATTTATTAAATAGTATGGTTTCAGTTAATGGACCTTTTGGTCAATTATATTCAGATTATAGAAATGCCTTACAAGCTTTGCTTAGAGAAAATAAAAGTTATGAGATTAAATTTTTGATTATAATGGCAAGAGATGGTTATACTTACGAACAACTTGATTATATGTGTGCAGGAATTACTGGAGAATCAGTGGGTGGTGAGCACTGTTATGATGATGCTTATGCAGTTGCATCTACCTTAGTAAATAGAAGTCATAGTGCTTGGTATGTAAATCAATATGGACATAATTTCTATTCTATTTTTAAAGCACCAGGACAATATGAAATAGAAATTAGTGGTAACTATTTAAAATTTTTAGGAGATATTCATTTAGAAGGGTATAGGGCCGCTATTGATGCTCTTTATACAAGGGAAGCTAGTCATTCTTGGATCCAATTTAGGGCAGATTGGGTAGAATTAAATTGCCAGTATGAGACTTTTGCTCCAGGAGGAAATAAATTTATTGATAAAATGGATTCTAGTGAATATGTACCTTATCCTGATGAGGAAATAGAACTTGAAGATGTGAAAGTATTTTTAAATCGCAAGGTAAATTTTAAAAGTGAAGCATCATTTAGAAAGAATTGAGCTATAATAAGTTTCTATCAGAAAAGGAGTTAGTATGAAAAAAAGATATTTATCCTTTGTTTTGAGTGCATTAATGTTATTTAGTGGATGTAGTCATAATGAAGAAGAAAAAGCTGTAGACTTAGATGAGATAAAATTAATAATAGAAGAACCAGTAGAAGAATAAAAAGAAGAATACGTAGAACATGTAGAGGATGAACAAGCAGTAGTACTAGAAAAAGAGACGGTTGTTCGTGATATTGTTATTAGTGCAGTGGGGGATTGTACTCTTGGAACTGATACTAATTTTGGATATGGTAATAGTTTTACAAATGTATTAGATGATAATAATAGAGACTTTGGTTACTTTTTTAAAGGAGTAGAGGAAGTTGTTCAAAATGACGATTTAACGATTGCGAATTTAGAAACAACTTTTACTAGTTCTAATAATAGAGTAGATAAAACATTTAATTTTAAAGGAGATAGTGATTATGCTTCTATATTGACTGAAGGAAGTATTGAAGCTGTTAATCTTGCTAATAATCATACTTACGATTATGGAGCTACTGGTTATAACGATACTATTGCGGCTTTAAATGAAGTAGGTGTTCCTTATTTTGGATATGATGATTATGTAGTATTAGAATTTGATGGAATAGAAGTAGGCCTTGCTGGTGTTACTGGATGGGATGAAGCAACAGCTAAAGCAAATACTGATAAAGCAATTGAATATTTTCATAGAAATAATATTGATTTAATTATTATGACTTATCATTGGGGAATAGAAAGAGATTATGATCAAAATGCGACACAGCAAAATATTGCTAGATATGCTGTTGAACAAGGGGCAGATTTAGTAATTGGTCACCATCCACATGTTTTGCAAGGAATAGAATGTTATCAAGGAAAATATATTGTTTATTCTTTAGGAAATTTTGTATTTGGTGGAAATAAGAATCCCAAAGATAAAGATACTATGATTTTTCAGCAAACCTTCCATTATGAAGATGGATACTTAACAGATACGTCTATTGAAATTATACCTTGCTCACTATCTGGGGAAACTAATAGAAATAATTATCAGCCTGTTATCCTAGAAGGGGAAGAAAAAGAAAGAGTGCTCCAAAAAGTATTAGATCATAGTACAAATTTTGAATATGAAAAATAGAAAGACAAGACATTGTCTTTTTGTTGTGATATAATATTTTTGGTGGTAGTATGGACCAAGAAAAAATTGGAAAGTTTATTAAAGAAATAAGAATGAAGGAAAAATTAAGTCAACAGAAATTTGCAGATAAATATGGAGTTACTTACCAGGCAGTAAGTAAATGGGAGAATGGAAAAAATATTCCTGATATTTCTATTTTAAAAGAAATGTGTAGTGAATATCATATGAATTTAGATGATTTTTTAAAGACAAATATTGTTCCTAAAAAAGAGAAGAAAAAAAGAATCTGGATTTCTTGTGTTGCTGTTTTAGTATTGACAGTAATTGTTACAATTTTTATAAAGTTTTCTTTAAAAGATTCTAGTTTTGAATTCAAAACTTTATCAACTAGTTGTGATGATTTTAATCTCTATGGAAGCCTTGCTTATAATGATTTAAAGTCATCTATTTATATTTCTAATATAACTTATTGTGGTGGAGATGATTCTAACATTTATAAGAAAATAGAATGTATATTATATGAAGATAATGGAAATGCTAAAATAGAAATAAAAAAATATCATTATGAAAATGAGTTGGGTATTACTTTAGAAGACTTCTTAAAGGATGTGAATTTTCATATTGATAACTATGAAAAAGCTTGTAAAGTATATCAAGAAAATAGTTTATTTGTAGAAATAGAAGCCACCAATCAAAATGGTAAAATTATTACTTATAAGATACCACTAAATTTAAAAGATAACTGTAATCATTAATCTCAACTTAAAGTTGAGATTTTTTCAACCTATACGTTATTGTTAATTTAGTAGTTCTATTTTATAATGAAATTGGAAGGAGAGATAATATGAAAAAAAAGATTTTAACACTTACTATGATAATGTTTATGTTATTAGGAGCTGTAGGATGCTCTACTTCTAAGAATAAAGAAGAAGTAAGTGATGCTAAAAAGTTTGCCGAAGAATATAAAGAAGTTGGGGAAGACAATGTATTTGTCTACAAAGAAGTAGATGATATCATTAAAATTATGGAACATGGTACTGGTATTGTTTATTTAGGTTATCCTGAATGTCCTTGGTGCCAGGCTTATGTAAAATATTTAAATGAAGTAGCAAAAGAAGAGGGCGTTGAAAAAATCTATTATTGTAATACAAAAAAGGTAAAAGAAACTGATATGGAAAAATATCAAAAATTAGTTTCTCTATTAAGTGGTTATTTACAATATAATGATGAGGGTAATGAATGGATTTATGTTCCTAATGTATCTTTCCATGTAAATGGTAAACTGATTGGAAATGATTATGAATCTTCTAAAGATACTCACAATTTAAAAGATCCAAAAGAATATTGGACAGAAGAAGAAGTAAAAGACTTAAAATCTAGATTAAAAAGATATATAGAAGAAGTAGATGAGTCTTTAAATGCTTGTTCTGATTGTAATAAATAAGAATAAATCTAATTTTGATTTATTCCTTTTTATGTAGTAGTAAAAATTATGTTATAATATTTTTATGAAAGTAATGGGGCGATTTCTATGAAAAATAAAAAAATAACAAGAAAGATTATACAAGGAATGTATGTACTTACAACTATTGGTGGAGGTTGTATGGTAGATGCTGTATCACAAGTAAGTGCAGGAGATAATCCTTTAATAGCAGTTGCTGTTATGAAGAAAAATTATACGAATGAGTTACTTAAGAAAAATAACAAGTTTGCTCTTTCTATTTTAGGAGAAGATATAAATCCTGAAATTATATCTACTTTTGGAATGAATTCTATGAGAGATATGAATAAGTTTGAAAAAGTAACTGCTGAAGAAGTAGAAGGAGTAAAAGTACTAACTGATTCTTTAGGATATATGGTATGTGAAATAATTGATTCTATTGATAATGATACGCATACATTATTTATTGGTAAGTTAATAGAAGCAGATGTCTATAAGGAAGGTATTGCTATGAGTTATGGGTATTATCAAGAGCATAAAGAGGAACTGATAAAAATAACAACAGAAACTGGTAAAACGGCATGGGTTTGTACAGTATGCGGTTATGTTTATTATGGAGAAGAAATTCCAGATGATTTTAAATGCCCAATATGTGGAGTGGATAAGAGTTTATTTAAGAAAAAAGAAGGATAAATATTTTCTTCTTTTTTTGTAAACTATTTGTTTTCAATAAAATCTTAATTGACTTCCTAAATAAATAAGGGTATATTGATAATAGAATATGAGAATTATTCCATATTACTAATAGGAGGAAAATATGAAAGCAAATGAAATAAAAAAAGTATCCTGTGTTGGAGCAGGTGTTATTGGATATAGTTGGGCGCTTTATTTTTCATTAAAAGGATTAGAAGTAACTGTTTATGATATAACAGAAGAGGCTTTATCTTTAGCGAAGGCAAGAGTGCACGAAAGTTTAAAATCATTGATTCAAAATAACGTTGTAACAGAAAGTGAAAGTACTCAAATAGAAGAAAGAATTTCTTATACACTTTCTATGGAAGAAGCTGTAAAAGAGGTACAACTTATTGTAGAATCAGGCCCAGAAAACTATGATATTAAAAGAAATATGGTTAAAGAAATGGAAGAATTTACTAGTCCTAATACAATCATTGTAAGTTCTACATCAGGATTACTCATTACAGAGATTGCTAAGTATGCGAAAAATCCAGAACGTTTTATAGGAGCACATCCTTATAACCCACCACATTTAATTCCATTAGTAGAAATTACTAAGGGTGAAAAAAGTACAGATGAAGTAGTAGAGACTGCAAAAGAATTTTATACTTTAATTGGAAAAGAACCAGTTGTTTTACAAAAAGAAGCATTAGGATTTATCTGTAATCGTATTCAAATGGCTCTTTATAGAGAAGTATGTGATTTAGTAATGCGTGGGGTATGTACTATTGAAGATGCTGATAAAGCAGTTACTTTTGGACCAGGCTTACGTTGGGGAATTATGGGACCATCTTTAGTATTTCAATTAGGTGGAGGTCAATATGGAATAGCTGGTGCTTTAAAACATATGGGACCATCTGCTAATATGTGGCTTGAAGATATGGCTGATTTTAAAAAGATTCCTGATGAATTTGCTATGATTGCGCAAACTGGAGTAAATGAAGAGATGAAAAATCGTTCTAGTGAAATAGGTAATGATGATGCCTCTTTAGCAGAATATCGTGATAAAATGTTAATCGAAATGTTAAAACTACATGGAAAGTTATAGAATATGGCAACAACAAAAGATTATAAAGAGTATTTAGTAGGACAATTATCTATACTAGAAAATATTGTCTGTAGACCAATGATGGGAGAATATCTTCTCTATTATGATGATATCTTATTTGGGGGAATCTATGATAATCGACTACTCATTAAAATAGTAGAAGGTAATCAAAAATATGAACTTCCAAGTGCGATTCCTTATGAAGGGGCAAAATCAATGTATGAGATAGAAGATTTAGATAACCAAGAACTCATTAGAGATATTGTTCTAGATACATGCAAATGCTTACCTAAAAAAGGAGATAAAAAAAGTAGAAAATGAATTCTACTTTTTTAGTTATATTTTTATATTGATTTCATTGCAATTGTTTCGTATAATATTAGTTAGAAATAAACCTAGGAGGTTTTTATGGCTGTAGAAGTTACTATTAAGAAAAAAGGTTTCTTTAAAAGAAAAATAGAAATTCCAAAAATTGTATTTGAAGATATGGGATATGGAACAATGGATGATAATTGGAGGCTTTTAGAAAATGAAGTAGGAGAACCGACAATTGTTTATAGTCATAATGTATTAGAAAGAGGAATAGAAATTGTTTCTGAAAAGGAATATATTTTATTACGTTTACCTCTACCAACAGGAGAAAATGAAATCCGCTTCTTTTATGAATATGTAGAAAGGTTATGTAAATACCTAAAAGTGGATACCTTTTTTAGATATGAAGAGGAATCCTATTTTGATAGAATAGAAGACTATATTAAATGGGATATTACTGCTAGTATTGGCGCTATTAGCGGTATGAGAGAATCTATTGAAAAGAAAGAATATGAAGAAATGTATATTTTTGGGGTATTAAATCCCATTACAATAGGTCCCAAAGAATTAGATTTTATTGATGATAGTCCCAAAAAATTAGGAGAACTCTTACACAATTTACAAAGTGTAGATGCTTATTATGCTGGCGCTAAAATTTATCAAAGAGAAAATGGAACCTTATTTGGTATGTATGTTTTAACAGAAAATGTAAAATCTGTTTTCCCCACAAAACCACTTGTTATTATGAACAATGATGAAAAAATTGAAGATTGGTATGTTACCTTTTGTTATGATGACAATATTAGTGGAAGTATTTCCTATTCTGATTTTATTTCTAATGTAGATCAAAGCGATTATTATGATGCTACTCATTTCTACATTACATTAGAAAAAGAAAAGATGAAAGAATTATTAGAAAAATATAAGAAAGAAATATAGAAAGATTGAAATTTAGTTTCAATCTTTTTTGTATTAAAAGAAGGAAATAATAAAATTGTCAATAATAATCTAAATAAGAGATTAGGCGATGTAAAAACGAAAAATGAAATCATTATTTTTGAAAATCAACAAGTAAAATTAGGAGTAAATGTGCAAGATGAAGCAGTATGGCTATCTTTAGAACAATGAGTAAATTATTTGGTAGAGATAAATCTGTTATTTAGAGACATATTAAGAATGCCTTACAAGAGGAGCTAAATGATGGAGTGGTAGTTGCAAAATTTGCAACTACCACTAATAGGCAAATTCTATTTTAAAAGATTATTTATTAAAGGGCTATGCAGTTAATCAAAAATGATTAGAGTATTTAGAAAAAACAATTAAACTAATTGATATTGCAAACAGAATGGAAGATAGATTAGAAAATGGTCTTATTACCATTGAAATGCATGACTATGGAAATTTTGAAAAAGTAGGACCTCTAGGATTTGATTTACCAACGAATGATGAAGAAATTTCTACTGATGCTGGGGACATTATTTTATATCAAGGAAACTCCTTTGTTATTTACTATGATAAGAATAATTGGAATTTTACTAAATTAGGGCATATCGATAATGTTTCAAAGATAGACTTAAAAAATATATTAGGAAGTGGAAATGTAACTGTTACTCTTTCTAAAGAATAGTCTTAAAAAAGCAAATCTAAAAACTTAGATTTGTTTTTATGTTATAATAAGGGAAATAGAAAGTGATGTATGATTATTGTTTCTCATTATTCCTCCTTGTTAGGAGATATTTTAATAGCAGTTCAAAATAATAAATTAGTTGGACTTTGGTTAGAAAATCAAAAGTACTATTTTACTGATTCTAAAGTGATTACGATTTCTTCTATGGGATTAGGAATCTTTTTCATTAATTACTTCACGGCAATTTATATGATTGTAAGAGCAAATAAAAAATTAACAAACAAGGAAGCAAACTAAGAATAGTTTGCTTTTGGATAATCTTGATACTTTCTCTTCAAAATGGTAAAATATGGATAGTGGTATTTAAGGCGTTGTTGAAAGTGAATCAAGAGAAAATTGGAAAATTTAGGATTCACAGTGTTAGAAATATTAAATATGTATGTAGAAGAATTAGAACAAAATAAAAACTTAAAAGGTACAGTTGTTGCAAAGAATACCAATTCAAAGATTGCTCGCTTGAATATAGTGATTATGCTCACTCTATTAGTAGTGTGCGTAAAGAAAATGCATTAAATCATAGTATTGACGGAAGTAGTATTATACATTTGGCTTCAACTTCCAAGTATTTTGAGACATTTAATCTTTCAAAAGGGATTTGGACTGGAAGTTGGTAATTGAATACTGGTATTAGATTTTAAGATGTATGTTTTAAAATTTAATATATAGATATTTTAAAAGGAAAGGTGGTGAGAATATGAATAAAATATTAAAAAGAAGTATTTTTCTATCACTAATGTTAATGTTGATTCTTATAGGGAATATTGTTGTAAAAGCAGATGGTAACTGGATTAATACTAGTATTTCTATATCAGATAATTCTACTTTAAAGGGAAAAATTAGAACATATAATTATTCTAACTATCAAATTGACATTACTCCTACAAAGTTGGAAGCTGGTATGTTATTATCTGGTAAAGTGCGTGTAATTTTAGAAATGAGAAGACCCACTTATACTCTAGGAATTGAAACAGGGCATCAAACTAAATATGCACATTATGTTGAATTTGATGAAAAAAAAGGTATTGGAACAACTCAAACAAAAAAAGCGGGATGTGGAAAAGGAAAACTTTACTTTTATTTCAGTACATTAGGAAAGAATGGTGCTGGATGGGGTAGCATGGATGCAGATGCAGTAATTAAAAATTATCAATAGAAAGTGTTTTTTAGATAATGAAATATATTATCTTGAAAAAAAGAGGTATTATGAAAGCAATTGAAATAAAAGATATAGTAAAAATGTTTACTTTACCAGATGAAAAAATAATAGCTATTAATAATATTTCCTATGTATTTGAATATGGAAAATTATATGCAATAATGGGGCACTCTGGAAGTGGAAAAAGTACTTTAATACAATGTCTTGGGATGTTAGATAATGCAAATAGTGGCATGATATCTATCGATGGAAAAGATGTTAAAACATTATCTTCTAATGAAAAAAATGATTACCGTAATCAAAAAATAGGATTTATTTTTCAAAAATATTATTTAAATAATACAATGAAAGCTTATGAGAATGTTATGCTTCCTATGTTGATTAATAAAGAATATAAAAATATAGATTTAAAAGAGAAAGCATTATCTTTATTAAAAGATGTAGGTTTAGAAGAAAGAAAAAATCATTTACCAAAAGAGTTAAGTGGAGGAGAACAACAAAGGGTAGCGATTGCTAGAGCTTTAGCTAATAACCCAAAAATTATATTAGCTGATGAGCCTACTGGAAATTTAGATGAAGAAAATGAAAAATATGTTTTAGAAAAATTAAAGCAATTAGCGAGTGAAGGAAAATGTGTCATTGTAGTTAGTCATAACAATTTAATAAAGGAATATGCTGATGTTGTTATTTCTATGAGTCATGGAAAGTTTGTAGGAAATTAGAGTGAAAACTAAATATTATTTTAAAATATCTTTTAATAATTTTATACATAAAAAAATTAACATCATTAATGTTATTTTATTAGTATTATCTATGACTTTATTTATTTCAGTAATGAGCTTTTCTAAAACTTTTACAAATATTCTTTACAAGGAATCAGAAGGAAATATAAAGCATCGTTTATTATTAGTAAATAAATTAGAAGAAGCGTTTGATAGAAACGATTTTAAAGATATTCCTCATTTAGAATTTATTTCTTCTTCGTCGGAATATAACCATTATGTGTCTGTAGATGGAAATTCTATTTCTTTAATAGGTGTTCCTAATAAGTATATTTCTACTATTTATGGAACTAATGATTTTAATGACAGTCATAGTTTGATTTGTCCATCTAGGTTTTATTTTGGAGAGGATCCAGAAGAATATAATCACGAATTTATGAAAAATATAAAAGAAGGTAAAGATTATTTAAATAGAACTTTATCTATCAATTCTATAAACTATCAAGAAGAATATCAAGTAGTTGGAATTTATGATGTTTCTAATTATTCATTTGGAGAATATAATGTATGTTTTACCAGCCAATCTAATATTAAAGAGATACATACAAAAGAAGAAGAATATTATAAACAAGAATGTGAAAAAGATTCATTTTCTTGTGTTGATTCAACTGATAATAATGGTGGAGTAGTATTAGTAGATCAACTAGATAATATAGAAAGTGTTACTGAGGCTATTGAAAGTAAAGGCTATTATACTAGTGTTGTTATGGAATACAATACAGAAGGAATTAAAACTTTAAATGAAATTCTACTTACTATTTCTATTATTGTTATGATAATAACGTTTATAGTATTGGCAGTTTCTTCTAATAAATTTATTCAATATAATAAAAAGAATAATTTGATTTATAAAGCTTTAGGCTATAGTAATAAAGTTTTAATCAAAATAAATTATTTAGAAAATATTATTCGTTCTATTATTAGTTTTCTAATAACTATTTTATTAATCATTTTATTATATGTACTAATTATGAATATTTTTAGCGCTCACATAAAATTAGGTTATTCTATCGATATTTCTTATAGTTCTATTTTTGTGGGATTTCTAGCTATGTTGGGGATATCTTTACTCTCTTGTTATATTTCTTTAAGAAATAATGGCAATTGTATTATTGAGGAGCTTGTAGATGAAGAAGCATAAATTTTTAATATTTAATATTTTAAAAAAGAAAAAAATATGTAGATTTTCTAGTATGATGTTTATATTGATGATGATTATATTTTTTTCTGTTTTAGGAATCAAGAATGGTATGTTGCAAAAGTATGAAAGAGTAAAATTAGAAAGTATTGATCACAATTATGTTCTTTTAAAATCTTCTAATAAAAGTTATTATCAAATGATAGAAGAAATTAAAGATATCAAATTTGTCCAAAAATATTATCCCGTTATGTATGCAAAAGTAGATAATACTTATTTTGTTTATGATGATTGCGAAAATTTATCTATTTTAGAAGGTAATTGTATTTCCAATAAAAACGAGGCCTTAGTAAACTTTTATCAAGAAAACGGTAGCGATAAAATATCTATAACTTTGGATGGAAAAAAAATAGATTTGAATGTCGTAGGAAAATATCGTAGTAAATCTTTTAGTTTTTCAGATGATATTACGAGTCCTGTTATTATTTCTAAAGAATTACTAGAATCTTTGGATGTACAATATACTAACGAAATAGTTGTTAAAATTAACGATTATGAAAATAGGGAGAAATTTTTAAATCTTCTTGTTAAAATGGAAGGTTATAATACAGGTGTTCAAGGTAGTAATGATGGAGTATTAGATAGATATCGCTCTTATTGTAATATAATGAATTGCTTTTCTAACATATTAGTATTTTTCTGCTTTGCCATAATATTTTTGGTAAATATTATTATTATTCATGATAATAAACAGGATATTGCTATTATGAGAAGTGTGGGATATTCAAATTTAAAAATATCTTTTCTCATGAGTATTTATGTATTTATAATACTACTATTATCCCTAATACCAGGAATAGTTATTTCCATTTTCTTTTCTGCCATTTTTAAAAATTTAATAATATTACAATTTTCTATGGTATTAAATTTTCTAGTGGTTTGTTTAATAGCGTTATTAGTAGCAGATTTTCTTTTATCCTTTTTCATCAGAAAGATAAATATTATTAAATTATTGTATGAGGACTAACATTAGTTGGTTCTTTTTGTTAGATTTTCGAAAACTTTCAGCACGAAGTGTAGGAAGTAAAAAATCCAGTATATGTGAAAAAATTAATATAGGAGAAGATGGTTTAAGATAAGCATAATAAAAAATAGCCGCTTTAATCTACTATTTCTGTGACTCAAACATTTAAAAATCTACACATTTTATCTACTTATTTAGGTTTTATTATCTTTATGGTTACATTCCCATATTCTTTTAGCAAAGTTGGATAGAAAATTAAAGAAAATAAATTTTGAATATTTTTATTACTTATTAGAATTTGTAATAGTTTTTAAAGCAAACCAATAAGATAGAAGAGTTGACTTTTTTCTGGTATAATATTTATGGAAAAAGAAGAATTTTATATTTAAAAAGAGGAGACTAAAAATATGAAAATAATAGAAGTAGAAAATAGAGACGAAATTCTAATGAATCAGTTATTAGAGGTATGGGAAAGCGCAGTAAGAGAAACCCATTTATTCTTATCAGAAGAAGAAATACAAAATATTAAAAAATATGTGCCACAAGCTCTTATAGAAGTTTCTCATCTAATGATTGCTAAAGGTGATAACAATCATCCTATTGCTTTTATGGGAATAGAAAATCAAAAATTAGAAATGCTATTTATTAAAAATAGTGAAAGAGGAAAAGGGCTAGGTAGAGAGTTATTGAATTATGGTATAAAATATTATCACGTTAATGAATTAGCTGTAAATGAACAAAATCCTCTTGCTTTAGGTTTTTATGAACATATTGGATTTAAAGTGTATAAACGAAGTGAATTAGATGATCAAGGCAATCCTTATCCAATTTTATATATGAAATTAGAAGATGATATGAAAAATTAGGAGGAATTTTATATGGCTATGTGGAATCCTTGGAGAGGGTGTAAAAAATGTAGTGATGGGTGTTTGCATTGTTATATTCATAAAGGAGATTACAAAAGGAATATAAATACTAATGAAATTATTAAAACAAAAGATTTTGAAAAGCCAATAGAAAAATTAAAAAATGGCGAGTTTAAAATGAAGTCTGGAATAGTCTATCTATGTTTCTCTACTGATTTTTTAATTGAGGAAGCAGATGAGTGGAGAGATGAATGCTGGAAAATGATAAAGATGCGACAGGATTGTACTTTTTTATTTCTAACAAAAAGGATTGATAGATTTATGAAATGTGTTCCAAAAGACTGGAATGATGGATATGATAATGTAGTTGTATGTTGCACTATTGAAAATCAAAGAAATGCCGATTATAAATTATCTATATTTAAAGATTTACCAATCAAACATAAATGTATTACTGCACAACCTTTATTAGCAGCAATTGACATAGAAAAATATTTAGATGATATTGAACTTGTTGTAGTAGGTGGAGAATCTGATTATTATGCTAGACCTCTTCATTATGAATGGGTATTAGATATTAGAGAACAATGTATTAGAAAAAATGTTAGTTTTGAATTTAGACAATGTGGTACTTATTTTATAAAAAATGGAAAACAATATAAGATAGAAACAAAAAATTTGATGAGACAGGCTAAATTAGCAAATATTGATTATAAAAGTAATCATTCTTAACAAAAAATGTTAATAAAGTTAGCATAACTGTAAAGATTAATCACTCGAAAAATAACCATAAAAATTGTATACTTAATTTGGAGGTGTAAAAATGAATTTAGGAAATAATTTGTTTCAAGCAAGGAAAAAAGCTGGCTTATCGCAGGAAGAAGTTGCTTCCAAATTAGGAGTAAGCAGACAGACTATTTCAAAATGGGAAACGGATGAAACACTACCTGATATTTATCAGTCTAAGAAACTTTCTAAACTATATCATTTATCATTAGATGAATTAATAGAATTTGATATTGATGTGAAAGAAATAGAGGAAGCGATAGAAAATACTGATGAAAAAGTAGAAGCAAAGATTGATTGGACAAATGCTTGGAGTAAGAAATATCCAGTACTTGCTAGCTATCAAAAACAAGTTGATATTAAAAAGTATTCTATTCAAATTAGAGAATTATTAGAAGAATTAAAAATAGTTTATAAATATAATGATTTAGATAGTATGTTAGTTTTAAAAGATATACTTTACCATGAATGGAAAGATAAAAATTAATGGATTGGAGGAAAAATGATTCAAATACAATTTATTAAAAATGAAAATAGAGCAGTAGCGTATGATAATAATAAAGAAATTGGCGAATGCGAATTTATAGAAACAGAGAATGTATGGAATATTATTCATACTGGGGTTGATAGTAAATATCAAGGAAAGGGAATTGCTAAAGACTTGGTAAATTGCGTTATTGAAAATGCAAAAAAGTGGAATAAGAATCTTATTTCAGAATGTTCCTATGCAAAAAAAGTATTAGAAACTAGTAATATTGATAGAAGAAGGGGATAAGTATGGAACAATCTCATGACAAAAGAGATGAATTTATAAAAATAGAAGTGGAAAAATTAATAGATTGGAATGAACCTAATGGGGAAGGTTGTATCGTTTCTGATAAAATAACCAAAGATGGTTTTAAAGTTGGATATATGTATAGGGAAGAACCAACAGATGCTAATCCAGATAGCGGTTGGAGATTTATGGCTGGAGATGAAGATGAGGAGTATATGAATAATCCTAATAATCATCATATATTTGCTATTAATACCATTTGTAATTACGATAAAGATATTATACCTTATTTAAAGTCAGAAATAGGAAGTGCTTATATAAGAATTGATGATAACAAATTTGAACTTGATGATGGTTCAAAACCTATATTTGTGGATAGACAAAATAGATGAAGTCTAATTTACCCGACAATTCTTAAATGTTAATACGCATTGCTTGTAGCAACGGACTATTCTTTATATAATAGTTTGTAAAGAAAGGAGTTGTTTTAAAATGTTAAAAGAAAACATTAAACAAGTAAGAAAATCAAAAGGACTTTCACAGGAAGAACTTGCAATTAAACTAAATGTAGTAAGACAAACTGTTTCTAAATGGGAGCAAGGATTATCTGTTCCTGATTCTGAACTGTTAGTTAAAATCTCTGAGATTCTTGAAACGCCTGTAAGTACTTTGCTTGGCGAAAATATAGAAGAGGCTAAAGTAAATGATTTGAAAGTAATTTCTGAAAAATTAGAGATTATAAACTTACAATTATTGCAAAGAAAGCATACAAGAAGAAAATGGATTCATTGGATACTAATCTCATTATGTATCATTATTCTACTAATTTTTGCTGTATTATTCTTATTAAATAGCCCTTATTTTAGTTGGGATTATAATGAACCTGAAAATGCCGTTTTAGGAGTTATCTTTCATTCGTTTGAATGGCTATTTATTAGAGTAGCACCAATTGTTTTTATTGTATCCATTATTGGGATTGTCTTAACACGTAAGAAAGATTAAATCCAAATAATTTTAGATTTACGATTTATTCTTTTTTGGTACAATTTAATAGAAAGAAGGAATAGTTATGAAATTAAAAAAAGTATTATCAAGTTTTATGATATTTGTATGTTCTTTATTTCTTGTTACAGGATGTACTGAAGAAAAAGTAGAAGAAAAGAAAGAAGAAGTGAAAGCAAAGTGCTCTATAGCAGAATGTATGAAAAAAATAGAGGCTACCAATACTGTAGAAGAAATTAATGATATTATAGGTTTTGAATCTACTACAGATGCTATGATTGGTAGTGATTCTATTTGGAAGTTTGATTCTAAAAATTGGATAAGTTTTAAAACTTCTGGGAACGACAATATCACAATTCAAGCAACGATTGATAAAGAAAACTTAAAAGATGACAAGATTAAATTACCTTCATCAAGTGAGTTACAGAAAGATTTAAATGATGGTTCATTCACTTATGAAGAATTGGTTCAAAAAGTTGGAGGAGAAGGAACACTCACAAGTATTTCAAAAGGTTCATTTAGTTATACTTGGGTAGATAAATCAGGTCAAAAATTGGGAGCAACTTTTAACAGAGAAAGTGGTAAATGTACAGTTGCTAGTTATAGATAACAGAAATTATAAATAAATATGTTAGGCAGAGAATTATCTGCCTTTTTTGTGTTATAATGTTTATAGAGATAGAGCGAAAAATAGTAAGTTGTCGAGGAGATAATTATGAAAGAAATAATAGATTTCATTGTTTTAATCATTATATATATTTTTATATTTTATAAGAAATGGAAATCACGGGGAAAAGATGTATTGTTTGTAAATACTACAATGTATATATATTTATCATTTGTATTATATTTTACTTTAATGCCTATAATAACATCTTTACCATTTATATTTAATCACCCATATACTCCAATGAATTTAGTACCCTTTATTGATGTTACTTTTGGCAGAGGAGATTTTACTAGGCAGTTAGGATTAAATATTATAATGACAATTCCTTTTGGCTTTTTATTACCTTTAATGAAAAAAGAAAATACTAAATTATTAAGAGTTGTTTTCTATACTTTTTTATTGAGTTTAGGTATAGAAATATTACAACCATTGATAAATGGAATTAGATCTTCAGATATTACTGATATAATAACTAATGTTACAGGCGGAATTATTGGATATATAATGTATTTAATATTCAAACCATTAACAACTAAAATATTAAATTATATAGGTCATAGATAATTACAAATTGTAAATTTGTAGTTTTTAAAATAATAGTTAAGTTGTAGGTGAGAATATAGTTTAATGAGGTAAATTACAATTTGAAAGGAGCGTTCATATGAATAAGAAGAATAAAAAAAATATCAATTGGTTTTTTGATAGCTTCTATATGTTACTGTATTAGTTCTATTATTTGACTAAAGACAATACCAATATGGCAGTTACAAATCTGTGTTTAGGTGTTTACTTCTTTTGTTTATCACAAACAGATGAGAGGGAATAAGCAATATATTATGGTTTCATTGTTTTTTCTATCATTTTATTTTTAATATCTATTACTGTATTTTCTAATACAAAGATAGTAGCGCCTATTCTTATTACTTTGAGTATTTATTTACTAATAGGAGCAATTATAAAACTATGTAAGATGAATGATAAATTAAAAGATACCGTTTTATGTGTGTTAGATTTTTTGTTTTGGCTACCATAGTAAACCATAGGTGTGTTTTAATTATTAGAGAAAGTGATAATATTATTCTTGAGGAGAGGATTATATGAATCAAGAGAAGATTGGCAAGTTTATTGCTGAAAATAGAAAAGGGAATCATTTGACACAAGAAGCTCTTGCTTTTAAATTAGGTGTCAGTAAGAATGCTGTTAGTAAATGGGAAAGAGGGTTAAACTTACCAGATGCTTCTATTATGTCAGAACTTTGTAAAATATTAGGAATTACTTTAAATGAACTATTTAATGGAGAAAAAATACCAGATAGTAAATATAAAGAAGTTGCTGATAGTAATTTATTAAGTGCTTTAGAAAATAGTGCTTTTACGATAAAAGATAAGATAGATTATTTTAAAAAGAAGTGGCAAAAAGAACATTTCTTAGAATTAATGTTAGTAATGATAATTATTGTATTTTTTATTATATACGGTTTTATTAAAGATAATGGATTACAGTATTTATTTATGATTTTAGGATTTATCAGTAGTATTATAGAAAATAATAGGATGATGGCTTACGTTGAAAGCAATGCTTATGGAAGAAATTTAAATATTTCTGCTGATGACTTTAAGAACTCTATTAAAAGATTAGAAGAGTTTAAAGAAGTAGTCTCTAAATTTAATAGTAAAGAGGAAGCTATCGCTTATTTAGTGAAGGAAACAGGACTTACTAGAAAAGAGTGTATAGAAGCTTATGATTTTGCTTTTAAAACAAATTTTAAGAAAATAAAATAAGGTTAGGTGAGGTTAAGCTTATAAATACTATTTTTTATATATAGGAAATTTTATTTTCTTATTTTTTATTTTGGTATAATAAAATCTAACTTTTTATTAATTTTTTGATGCTATTTTTGAAAAATTGACATTTGCTTTTCTAACTACTTTTCTTTACAGTAACTTTGTAAGGAGAAATGGTAATATGAATCCAGATAAGATACATTTAGTAAATAAAATTTTCCATAGTGAAACAATTAGAACAGTATGGGATGAGGAACAAGAAAAATATTTTATCAGTGTTGTAGATATTGTAGGAATTATTTCTGAAAGCCAGGATGGTAGAAAATATTGGAATAAATTAAAACAACGTTTAAAAGAAGAAGGAAATGAAACGGTGACAAATTGTCACCAGTTGAAACTTAAAGCGCAAGATGGCAAATATCGTATGACTGATGTAGTTAACATTGAAGGAATGTTTAGAATCATTGAATCCATACCTAGTAAAAATGCAGAACCAATTAAGCAGTGGTTAGCTAGTTTAGGGAGTGAAAGAATTGATGAAACTTTTAATCCTTCGATGGCTATTGAAAGATCTTTAGAGTTATATCGTTCAAAAGGTTTTGATGAAAAATGGATTGCAAAAAGAATAAAAAGTATTCAAGATAGAAAAGAATTAGCAGATGTATGGCAAGAAAATGGTATTACAGATGAGGTAGAATTTGCTATTCTTACCAATGAGATTTATAAAACTTGGTCGGGGATGACAGCTAAAGAATATAAGAAGCATAAAGGGTTGAAAAAAGAGAATTTAAGAGATAATATGGATAGTATTGAATTAATCCTATCTGATCTTTCTGAGGAAGCAACGAAAAAAATTGCTATTAAAAAGAGACCAAAAGGATTAAAAGAGAATAAAAAGGTTGCTCGAAAAGGTGGAAGTATTGCCAAAGTAGCAAGGAATGAACTAGAAAAAGAAATAGGGGAATCTATTGTTACTACTAATAATAAATTGAATTACGAATATGTTGATAAAAATTTGTTAGAAAATATAGTAGACAAATAAGTGCAAGAAAAGTCGGGTAAGAGAAACTCTTTTAAAGTAAAATGAATAGTGACAGGAGGGATTTACGATGAACTGGAGTGAATCAATTAGTAGAGCTATTACTTATATAGAAAATAATTTAACAGAAGAATTAACGGTAGAAGAAATTGCAAGGCATGCCTATTTATCACCCTTTTATTTTCAAAGAGGATTTTCTATTATATGTGGCTATTCTGTTAGTGAATATATCCGAAATAGAAGATTATCTTTAGCAGGGTATGAGTTATTTCATACCAACCATAAGATTATCGATATAGCTCTTAAATATGGTTATGAATCTCCTGATAGTTTTACGAAAGCTTTTACTAGATTTCATGGAGCTACTCCAACAGAAGTTCGTAGTGGTACAAAAATAAAAGAGTTTTTACCACTACAAGTAAATCTACTGTTGAAAGGAGGATATGTAATGGAATATAAATTAGAAGAAAAAGAATCCTTTAAGGTAGTAGGGTTAAAGAAAAACTTGAAATATGATGGTGCTAGTATAGAAATCCCAAAAATATGGACAACATTTTTTGAGAGTAATCGTGGTAGTTCAATAGCACCAAAGTATGCTGTGAATTTTGATGCTGATATGAGTGGAGATACTTTTGACTATATGATATGTGATGATTATCGAGAAGATATAAAAGTTTCTAAAGAATT
The DNA here is from genome assembly GCA_910589375.1 of uncultured Bacilli bacterium. Taxonomy (GTDB): domain Bacteria; phylum Bacillota_I; class Bacilli_A; order RF39; family UBA660; genus UBA5578. The sequence goes on from CAJUTK010000003.1 coordinate 95,873, forward strand.
TGAAGTAGTAGAAATCCCAAAATTTACTTGGGCGATATTTTCTTGTATTGGACCTACTAGTATTAGAATGCCTGAAATCAATGAAAGAATTTTTAAAGAATGGCTACCCAATTCAACCGATTATGAGATAGCAGCAGGATATAATATTGAGATGTATTCTAATCCGAATGATTATCAAAAAGGAACAGATGATGAAAACTATTATTGTGAAATTTGGATTCCTATTAAAAAGAAATAGTATATAGACCAATAAAAAAGTTGGTCTTTTATTTTGCTAAAAGATCAACTAATTTTGAGGTTAATTCTTGAGGTGTTTCTCTATATCTGTTAATAAGCCAGTAGTAATAGATATTGAATATTCCTCCAATAATAAAATAGGACTTATAGTCTTCATAGTTTGTTTTATTACGTTTAAAGAAAGTGCTTTCAAATTCATCTTTTAACAAGTGAATTAAACCAGCTTGGTAAATTAAAGAAGTTTCTTTCTTATAATGATTAAGATGAATGAATAGTTTTGTAAAATATTCTTCTAAAGTATCTTCTTTATAACTAAGATTAGAATCTTGTAAAAATTCTTCTGTAGTAGTATGAATCCATTTCTTTACAATATCTTCTTTAGAGTCAAAGTTGCGGTAAAAGGAAATTCTTCCAACACCAGCTTTATTTGTAATTTCTGTAATGGAAATACTTTCGTATGTTTTTCTTTCCATGAGCTTAAATAAAGCAGATATGATATATTCTTCTACATACTTTTCTTTTTGCGTTTTCATAATGTTACAAAATAGCCTCCTTTGTTTCATCTAATGCTAAATTAATTGTATCATACTATATTCTATGATACAATTGCAACATAAGAGGCTGAGGTGTAATGAAAAAGATGTTAAAGATTATTGGAATTATTATATTAGTACCTATTTTATTAATTGTTGGCTTTTTAATAATATTGTCCTTTGTTCCAGCAGTACCCAAAAATTATACAAAAGAAGTGAAAACTGGTGGAGAAATCGAAGCAAAATACTTGAGTAAGGGAAAATATAAAGTAAAGAGCACAAAGAGTAAAGCAACAGAGTTAACAAAATATAATTACGTTTATTATCCTGAAGAATTAGAGAATTGCAATAAAAAGTATCCAGTAGTAGTGGTATTAAATGGAACAGGAATTCTTCCTAAAAAATATAGAGCTTTATTTGAACATTTGGCATCTTGGGGTTTCATTGTTGTAGGAAATGATGATGGAAGTACAGGATTTGGAAAGTCAGCGGATGAAACAATAAAATATATTAAGAAAGCGAACGAAGATACGGATAGTGTATTTTATGAAAAGATAGATATTGAAAATATTGGTATTACTGGTCATTCTCAAGGCGGAGCTGGAGTTTTTACAGCAATTTCTATAATGGAAGAGAAAGAAGCTTATAAAGCTGCTGTATCTTTATCTCCAACACATGAGGAAACAGCACTTGCTTTTGGTTGGAATTATGACTTAGAAAAAGTCGATATTCCAGTACTTATGATAGCAGGTACAAAAGGAGATTTTGAAATTAAATCTGTTATTCCTATTGAGAAGATGAATGCGATGTATGATAAAATACCTTCTTCTAAAGTAATGTTAAGAAGGAGAGACGCAGAACATGGACAGATGGTATATATAGCAGATGGTTATGTAACAGCATGGTTTATGTGGCATTTACAAAATGATGAGGAAGCAAGTAAGGCTTTTTTAGGTAGTGATGCAGAAATTTTAAATAATGAATTTTATCAGGATCAAAGAATAGATTTTTAAAGAAGAATTAGTTCAACTAGGTTTGAACTTTTTTTATGTAGAAGGAAAATGATAAGAGTGTAAAATAAAGTAGAATAAAAAGTGCTAAAAATAGAGAATTTGAGGTTTCCTTTTTGACAGATGCTGCATAGATTAGAAAGAAATATGTTGAATAGAAAATAGAGATATGATAAAATGTTTATGTAAAGATATAGTGCTTTTTTTATGGATTTTACCAACATTTGGCATATATTTTCTGTTTTGACAAAATGGCGAAAATGAGGTATTATTTTATATTGAGAAAAGCACCAAGTAGTAGAAAAAACAATAGTAAAAATTATGTTTTGAAGAGTGTGAGGGAGAGTTGTATATGAAAAAAAGAAGAAGACTAAAAAAAATCTTTTGCGATAATTTTTTGCGCCTTAATTTTAGGAAGCACAATTTTCGCAAGCGCAACATTTTGTTTTGATGCGGTAAACGCAAATAGGGAAATAAGAATAGAAAAATATGATGTACTATCTTATAATAGTAAGGCATCTGATGATGTTGTATATCTATCTGATATTCCTTATATGAAAGCACAGATAGGATGGAAAACGATTGGACTAGATAAAACAAATGATAATGCTAATCTAGTGATGAGAATTGATAATTCTTCTGTCGTTGTAAAAAAAGGAATTTGGGCACATGCTACTTCTACAGTGGAGTATGACATCAGTGCTTATAAAGATTATACCTATTTTACTACGTACTATGGTTTAAATACTTCTGCTGGAAGTAATGGCAATGGTGTAAAGTTCTATATTTATACTTCTAAAGATGGAAAAGAATGGACTTTACGTACAGAAGAAAATCCAGCTGCTTTAAAAGGGACTAATAATGCCGTTCGTGTAAAAATTGATATTAGAGACGCTAATTATATTAGACTTTATGCACATGATAATGGCTCTAATGCAAGTGATCATGCTGTTTGGGGAGATGCAAAATTAGTAAAAGAAGGTTATTCTGATAATGTTATGAAGCCTGTAGAAGAATTTGATGAAATTATTAAGGCTAATTATCAATCAGGACCTATTCCTGAAGAATTAAGATTAGTTTTACTTCAAAGAAATTTTATTAAAAATGTAGGTCAATATCAATTACGTTCTTTCTTAGAGGCAGATTCTAAAAATTACGAAACGTTAAATTGGTTTATAAATAATGAAGAGGCCCTTCGTCTTTGGACAATAGGTGGAAAACCTAGCGGTACTTATCAAAAATCATTACAAGTACTTAGTGATTTATATCATGCACATAAAGCAGATTTATCCAATGAAAACGTAACCGTTTCAGGAACAGGAATAAAGTATAAAGATCTATATTTAAAAATGATGTTATCTTTATCTCTTACTCATGCTGGTTCTGTTGGATTATGGACAGATATAAGACAACAATCTAATGCATTGAATCGTTATGAAATATATAAAGAGATGCATTTGAATGGATTGCTCGCTTCAAATGCTATGTTTGAAAGCTATACAATAGATGAAATGCGTGGAGTTATGGCTAATAACATAGATGATGAAGAAATATTATGGTTACATGATTATTCAAAAAAATATTCATCCCAAGGACAAGTAGGAGATCGATTCAATCCTTATAAGTATATTAAGTACACATTAGGCTATGGTTATTATAGACCAAAATACTATAGTCAAGAAAATTATGCTATGTGGGATAAAAAATACAATTTGTCAAAGTATAATGTTCCTTATCAATCTGGAAAACCAAAATTATGGATAGTATTTGAAGAAGGTGCTGTTTGTGGAGGTTTATCAAAAACGGCAGCCAATCTACAAGGTGTTTGGGGATATCCAGCACGTGTTGTAGGTCAACCAGGTCATGCTGCTTATGTTTATCTTTATAATGCAGGTGGCGGAAAATACGCTTGGCAGTTATCCAATAGTGTGTCTACAACAGGATGGACTAACACTACTGGTGGAGGCTATAATGGTTGGGGAAGTAGATATAGTTTTAATAATAATACTATCTCAACAGGTTCTTATTTATTACTTTCACAAGATGCCCAAAATGAATATGAAAAATATGAACAATCACAATTAATTATGCTACTAGAAGATGTTTATAAAAATGATAGAAAAAAATTAGAGAAAATCTATCGTGATGCATTAAAAGAAGAAATTATTAATTTAGATGCATGGATTGGATTAGTAAATTTATATATTACAGATACTGAAAAAACAGAAGCAGAATTGGTAGGATTAGCAGAAGAAATAGCAAGTGTTTATACTTATTATCCACTTCCAATGTATGATTTAACAAGAAGAATTGGTACTAAAGTTGCGTCGGCAGAATATCGTAGCAAATTGATGATGATTCAGGATGAGACATTAAGAAAAGCTACAAAAGCAACTGATAAAGATACATTATATTACAAAGAAGTTCCAGTAATTGCTAATGCTCTTTTAGGAGTAGTAGACAATAGAATCGCCACTTTCTCATTTGATGGAGCAAATGCTGGTAAAATAGTATTATCTAAACAATTACAAAGTGCTCAAGTAGCATGGACTTATAGTTTAGATGGTGGAAAAACATGGAAAGATTGTTTTGAGCATTCTGCACAATTAACTCAAGAAGAAATTAACAGTATCAATACTACTAATGATATTAAGATTCATATTACAGGATTACCAATGACAGATGCCAATATCTATACGATTGATATAACGAAAGCATCTAAACCATCTGGTGTAACAATTAACGATTTTGAAGATCGTATGTATGGTACAAATTCCTCAATGGAATGGACATTAGATCCTAATGGTGAATGGACTTCTTTTGCAAATTCTAATCCATTATTTAGTGGTAATAAAAAAGTATATGTAAGAACGATTGCTAATGGCACAAATATTGCAAGTGATTCAGTATACTTTACATTTACTGATAATGTTGGACAAGAAGAAAAAAGATATATTCCAAGTAGATTCTTGAGTGTACCGATGGTTTCAGCTACTCAACAAGGAAATATGAATAATATTGTAGATGGTAACCCTAAAACATATTGGAGATCAAAACGTAATAGTGGATTTAATCCAAAGTATATTAAAGCATGGGTAGTTATAGAACTTAATGAGCCAAAATTTGTAACTGCGCTTGATTACATTCATGATAGTAGTTCCATAGATAATACATTTTCTAATCAGTCAATTCGTTATGGCTATGCTAAAAATGTTACAATAGAAGTTAGTATGGACGGAACAAATTGGACAAAAGTGGCTTCTAAAACACTTGCAAATAATAATGATAGTGCACAACAAATAGTATTTGATGAAGTTTTCCAAGCTAAATATGTTAGATTTACAGCAGATACTGTATATGATACGATTTTAAGCACTAGTTTAACAATAGGTGAAATTTATTTATATGAAGATACAACACAAGATCCTACTCCAAGAGCAGAAGTAAATTATAATATTACAAATAAAACTAATAAAAACGTAGTAGCAGAATTAGTAAACCCAACAAGATCTATTACAGTTACAAATAATGATGGAAAAATGACTCACACTTTTGATAAAAATGGAGATTTTACATTTGAGTTTGTTGATAAAGCAGGAAATAAAGGAACAGCAACTGCCCATGTTGATTGGATTGATAAAAAAGCACCTACTGCTCAGGTTCAATTCAGTACTACTGAATTAACAAATGAAAATGTAGTTGCCACACTTTCATTTGATAAGAATAATATAACAATCTTATCAACTGATGTTGATTTAGCAACTAATCCAGTAGATGGTAGTAAAACACTTACTTTCTTGGAAAATGGTACATTTGAATTAAAATTTGCTGACGAGTTAGGAAATGTTGGTACCGAAACAATCACTGTAGATTGGATTGATACAGAGGCTCCAACAGCAGAATTTGAATTTAATACTGTTCATTTAACAGAAGGGGAAGTAATAGCAACATTAAAACCAAGTGAGGAAGTAACTATTACAAATAATAATGGTAGTGATACTTATACGTTTACAAAAAATGGAGAGTTTACGTTTGAATTTGTGGATAGGGCAGGTAATGCAGGGGAAGCAACTGTAACAGTAGATTGGATATCAAAACCACCAAAGTATGAGATTAAATATTCTACTGAATCATTAACTAATCAAAATGTTAAGGTTACATTAGAATTAGAAAATGGATATAGAATATTTAATAATAATGCAAGTAATGAATATGTTTTTGAAAATAATGGTACATTTGATTTTCAATACAAAGATGAAAATGGATATGACGAATTGATTCCAGTAACAGTAGATTGGATTGATAAAGAGGACCCAACAGCAGAATTTGAATTTAGTACTAGAAAATGGACTAATCAAAATATTGTAGTTACTTTAAAGCCAAGTGAAGAGGTAACTGTTAAAAATAATGGTGGTAAAAAGTCTTATACATTTACAAAGAATGGTTCGTTTACATTTGAATTTGTAGATAGGGCAGGTAATTCAGGAGAAGCAACTGTAAGAGTAGATTGGATTGATAAAACTAAACCAACAGCGACTATTGAATATAGTACAACAGATAAAACAGAAGGACCTGTAGTAGCAACTTTAAAACCAAGTGAAGAAGTTACTGTTAAGAATAATAGTGGTAAATTATCTTATACATTCCGTGAGAATGCTGAATTTACATTTGAGTTTGTAGATAGAGCGGGAAATATTGGATATGCAACAGCCAAAGTTACTTGGATAGAGAAAAAACAAACTGAAAATCCTGATGTAAAGCCAGATGACAAACCTACTAATAAACCAACAAACAGTAATACAAACAGTAATACAAAACCAGGAGAAAATACGGGAACGAAACCAAACGATAAACCAACAATACCTGAAGAAACATATAAAAATATGTCTAGTGGTAATGTAACTGTTAAAGTTCCAAATTCAATTTTATCAAAATATGAAGATGCGACATTAGATTATCAAAAACTTACATTAAGCGATGCACAGAAAAATCGTTATGGAAAAGATAGTGAAATCTATAGAGTAACTTTAGAAACAAAAGATAATAAAGAAATAAATTTATCTACTACAAAATTAACACAAACAGTAAAATTAGATTCTAATAAAGAATTTGATGCTGTCTATGTAGTAAGAGATGATGGAAGTGTTGTAAAACTAGATTCAAAAGTAACTAACAATGAAGTTGAATTTGAAGATAGTGGATTAGGAAAATACATCATTGCTTACAAAACTGATAGTGAAGAGAAGCCAAATACTAATACTAATAGTAATAATACAAACGTAATAGAAAATAAGGATACAGAAAATTCTGTTAATTATCTTCCATATATAATAGGTGGAGTAGCAATTCTATTAGTAGGCGGAGTTATTTACTTTGTAGTAAGAAAAAAGAAAGATAATTAGAATGAAACCACATTTAGTAATGTGGTTTTTTTGAAAAAATAGAGAAAAGTACCTGTCAAATAATTGTTAGAAAAGTCTTTAAAAAATAGATAATTTGCGGTTTCTTTTTTACATTTGATGCATAAATTAAAAGGAAACATATTGAATGGAAAATAGGAATATGATAGAATATTTATGTAAAGTCTATAGTATTTTTTTTAATAGATTTTATCAATATTTAGTATTTCTTTTTCATTTTGACAAAAGAACAAAAATGAGGTATTATCTTATATTGAAAAAAGCACTAAATAGTAGAAAAAAACAATAGTAAAATGATGCTTTGAGAGAGTGTGAGGGAGAGTTGTATATGAAAAAAAGAAGAAAATTAAAAAAGTCATTTGTAATCATTCTTTTCGCTTTGATTTTGGGAAGCACTATTTTTTCAGGTGCTACCTATTGCTTTAACAAACAAAATACAGATATGAAATTGACAGTTGAAAAGTATGAAACCCTTTCTTATAATGCTAGAAAAGGGGAAGATACGTTATATTTATCTGATATAGATTATATGTCTAATCAGTCTTATACAGAATGGGATAAGATTAGATATGATGAAGTAAATGGTGGAGGAAAAATAACTCTTAAAATTGAGAATAATGCATTTACATTTGAAAAAGGAATTTGGGCACATGCTAATTCTCAAGTTACTTATGATATCAGCAATTATAATTATAGATATTTTACTGCCTTTGTAGGGTTAAATACAACATCTACAAGAGGAGATGGAGTAAGATTTTATATTTATACTTCAGAAGATGGCACAACTTGGGGAGAAGCTAAATTTAATGAAACAAAACTTCCAGGTCAAGAAGCTACTCGTGTTGAAATTGAGTTAGGGAACGCTAATTATATTAGATTAGTAGCAGACCAACTTCAAAATAATGCATCTGATCATGTTGTTTATGCTGATGCTAAACTAGTAAATGATTTATCAGAGAATTCTGCATTTAAATCATTAGAAGAATATGATGAAATTATTAAGTCACAATATCATGGTCAATCTGATTTAACTGATGAAATAGAATTTAATTTATTAAAAAGACAACTTGTTAGCAATGTTGGGCAATTTACAATTAATTCTTTCTATAATGAAAGTGAAGATAATAAGATTGCTATTGACTTTTTAATGAGTAACCAAAAAGCATTAAAATATTACATCTTAGGAGGTAAGCCATCAGGAAATAATTATTATAAATCATTAACACAATATTCTAGATTATATAGAAACTATAAGAATGATTTTAACAATACAACAGTTACAAAGTATGGTACAGTACTTGGGGATTTATATTTAAGAATGGCGACTTCTTTATCATTAACCCATGCTAGTGTTGTTGGACTATGGATGAATAATGCTTCTACTCCAGAAAATCAATCAGATTCTGTTAGAAGATATGCCATTATTAAATATATGCATCAAAATAATCTATTTGAAGGCCCAGACGGTATGGATTATAATAAATGGTTTGAAAATTATACTGTAGAAGAAATGCGTTATGTTATGGCAAACAATATAGATGACCAGTCAATGCTATGGTTAAATGCATACGTTCGAGAGTTAATAAGAAAAGAGGGCAGTTCCCGTTTATGGCCACATAAATATATAGAATATGTCTGGCCAAACTATGGAAATCCAGTTTACTATGCAGAAGAAAATAAAGAATATTTTAATCAATTATTCTCTGTACCAGATGAGGAACATGAAGGACAAAGAATAGGATTATGGGACGTAGTTTATAAAATTCCAGGCGGAGTAGATGAGAAAGAATATATTTTACAAATACCAAGAGGGACATCAAATAATAAAATTTATAAAGTATGGATGAACATGCGAAATAAATTTGGAACTGGCGCAGTTTGTGGGGGTATTTCTAAGACAGGCTCAAATATTAGAGGAGTGCTTGGACTACCAGATGCAGTCGTAGGACAACCAGGTCATGCAGCTCATATCAATTATTTTCAAAATAGTAATGGAGAAGGATTCTGGGGTATTGATAATGATGTTAGTGGATGGGCATACACAGGGTCATCAGGACTTTTAGGATGGGCAAATGGTCCATATGCAAGTGGATATACAGGAACATATATACATTTAGCACAAGAAGTTATTAACCATGAAGATACCTATGAACAAAGCCAAAAGTTTGTTTATCTTGCAGATTCTTATCAAGATTTAGCAAAAAAAGAAGAGATGTATAGAAAAGCATTAGAAGTTCAACCTTTAAACTTAAATGCGTGGTATGGATTAATACTAACATATAATGCCTCTGGAAATAAAACAGAAGAACAATATTTTGAACTTGCAAAAGAAATTGCAGAGAATTTAAAATATTATCCACTTCCTATGTATCAAATGACAAATCAAATTAAACCAAAATTAACAAGTCAACAAGAATCATATAAATTTACTTTACTTCAAACAAGAATATTGAAGGAAGGAAGTGTACTGCCAAATAGTTCAACTGCAGTACTACAACCAAATATTACTAGATTAATGGCAAATTATATTTTAGGGCAAATGGATACTACGATTGCAACCTTCTCATTTGATGGAGAAGATGCTGGAAAAATAGTATTATCAAGTAGATTTGATGGAAATGGAGTACGATGGGATTATAGTTTGGATGGAAAGAATACTTGGAAGGAAGTAAGCTTTTCTGCAGAAGAAGAACACAAATTACAATTAACAGCTGATGAAATAGCATCTATTACTTCTGAAAATGATTTATATGTCCATATAGTTGGAGTAAACTATTCAGAAGAAAATCTTTATAAGATTGATATTCAAGAATCGGTTGGATTACCTTCTACTTTATTTGCAAGTGATTTAGAAAATAAAATATTAGGAGCAGTTGATTCAGTACAATGGAAATATAAAGAGTCTGATGAGTGGAAGTTTTATGGAGAATCCCAACCAGATTTAACTGGTGATAAAACAGTTATTTTAAAAATGGGAGCAACAGGAACGTATCTTGCATCTAATACTAGTACAACTTACACATTTACAGAAGATGTAATTGATAAGAAAAGAAAATATATTTCAGTAGATCATTTAAGTATACATGCTGTATCATCGGAGGCTACTGGCAGTGGTCAAAATGGAAATGCTATCTATGCACTTGATGGAAATTATAATACAAGATGGCACTCTGATTGGAGTGGTGGAGATACAAAGCGTTTCATCACTGTTAAATTAGATCACCCTTACAATATATCTGCTGTTGAGTTTGTACCAGCAGGTGGAGGTAATGGTAAGATTTATGATGGTACTGTCTGGGGAAGTATGGACGGAGAAAACTGGTTTGTTTTATCTCAACAAAAAGGATTAACATACACAAATCAAGCAGATACCCTTCAACAATTAACCAATAATATCAAGAGTTTTGAGGTAGACATTCCACAAAGAGTTCAATATGTTAAGATTGTTGCTGATAGAACAAATGGTAATTGGTTTGCCGCAAGAGCATTTAATTTCTACGAAGATACTACAATCAAAAATGTTGCAACTTTCTCATTTGATGGAGCCAATGCTGGAGTGATATCTTTATATGATGAATATAAAGGAACAAAGTGGAAATATAGTCTTGATAGTGGAAAAACATGGCATTCTACAGAGGGAGATAGTCATCAATTAACACAATCAGAAATTGAACAAATTGATATTAATAGTATGATTAAAGTTAAATTCGATAACGATAACGAAATTTATACAATTACTATTAAACAATTTGATATTCCAGAAGCAGGATTCCTAAATGATTTTGAAAATATCATAATTGATCAACCTAATAAAAGTGTTCTTGAATGGAAGTTTGCGGATGAAAATGAGTGGAGCCCTTATCAAGAAGAGGGACCAGGAATAGTAGATGGAAATAAGACTGTATTAGTACGAAGAAAAGCATCTGGAATTTCTATGGCTAGTAAGCCACTCGAATATAAATTCACAGATAATAATACCAAAGAAGAGACTTATATCCCTATTAAGCATTTAAGCATTCATGGATTTTCATCACAATCTCAAGATTCAAAAAGACCATATTATGCAGTTAATGCAATAGATGGAAGCATTAATACTCAGTGGCATACGAATTTTAAAGTTGCTGAAAAAACTTCTTATATTTCTATTAAATTAGATAAACCAAGATATATATCTGCGGTTGATTATTTTCATATCGCTGCTGAAAAAGAATCATTTGGTTATATGAAAAATGCAATTGTTTCTGTTAGTGAAGATGGAGAAAATTGGATTGAAGTTGCAAGTGTACAAAATCATCCACAAGAAGATTTCTCTAGACATATTAGTTTTGATGAATCTGTGTATGGACAGTATGTAAAAATTACTATGCAATCATATGATAATATTTTTGCAACTGCTGCAATGATTAATATTTATGAGGATTTAACGAAAGCTCCTATTGTAGAACCTGAAGTAGAAATTAAATACTCTACAACAAAATGGACTAACAAGAATGTAGTTGCTACTTTAATAACAGAGGATGACATTGAGATTACTAATAATAATGGATCTAAAACACATACATTTACAAAAAATGGAGAATTTACATTTGAATATAAAGATAAAGTGACAAATAGAAATTATTCTATTAAAGCTACTGTAAAAAACATTGATAAAGAAGCACCTACTGCAAAAATTCAGTATAGTACAACTGAAAAAACAGAAGGTCCTGTAGTAGCAACTTTAAAACCAAGTGAAGAAGTTACTGTTACAAATAATGGTGGAAAGGCTTCTTATACATTTACAAAAAATGGAACGTTTACATTTGAATTTATCGATAAGGCTGGAAATAAAGGAACTGCAAAAGCTAGTGTTACTTGGATAGAGAAAAAACAAGCTGAAAATCCTGATGTAAAGCCAGATGACAAACCTACTAATAAACCAACAAACAGTAATACAAACAGTAATACAAAACCAGGAGAAAATACGGGAACGAAACCAAACGATAAACCAACAATACCTGAAGAAACATATAAAAATATGTCTAGTGGTAATGTAACTGTTAAAGTTCCAAATTCAATTTTATCAAAATATGAAGATGCGACATTAGATTATCAAAAACTTACATTAAGCGATGCACAGAAAAATCGTTATGGAAAAGATAGTGAAATCTATAGGGTATCTTTAGAAACAAAAGATAATAAAGAAATAAATTTATCTACTACAAAATTAACGCAAACAGTAAAATTAGATTCTAATAAAGAATTTGATGCTATTTATGTGGTAAGAGATGATGGAAGTGTTGTAAAACTAAATTCAAAAGTAACTAATAATGAAGTTGAATTTGAAGATAGTGGATTAGGAAAATATATCATTGCTTACAAAACTGATAGTGAAGAAAAACCAAATACGAATAGTAATAATACCAATATAATAGAAAATAAGGATGCAGAAAGTTCTGTTAATTATCTTCCATATATAATAGGTGGAGTAGCAATTCTATTAGTAGGTGGAGTTATTTACTTTGTGGTAAGAAAAAAGGATGAATAATATTTCTTTAAAGAAGAGAAGTGCTAGGATTAGTGCTTTTCTTTTTTGATTTAAAGTTTAAAGAAATATGATATAATAATATAGTATTTAAGAAAAGTAGGAGGAATTATGAAAGAATTAAAAGAGCAACCATTAGGGTATTGGGAAGAAGAATCTTACATGTTAATAGTTCCAAGAGAGGCAAATGAAGAACTATTAGATGGCATTATAGATAGAGTATCTTCCTTAAAAGAAGTAGAAATAAAAGAAAGTAATCCCTTGACAGAAGAGTCTCCTGGAAGAATAAAATTAATTTACCAGAAGGAAGAATTTGAGGTGGGATTTTATCCATCAGGTTTTTCAGTTCCAGAATTTTATTTAAATAAGAATTATTATTTTACAGAAGAAGAAAAAGAAGAATTAAGAAATGCAAAAGCATCTTTAACAATGTTTATGAAGTTTCGTCATGATGCTAAAAAGTCTTATCATTTACAGCTGAAACTTGCGGTAGTAATGATTCCTGATATGCTTGGTGTTATGGATGAAAGCGCTGAGAAGATGTTACCAACGAATTGGGTGAGGATGGCAGCTAGTTCTAAAGTATTACCAAGTGCGAATGATTTATATAACGTGCAAGCAGTATCTAATGATTCTGGAGAGATTTGGCTACACACTCATGGACTTTGTAGGTGTGGCTTGACAGAACTTGAAATTTTAAATTCAGATCAAGATAATTATAACAATCACTACAATTTAATCTCCACTTTAGCAAGTTTTCTTTTAGATAAGAGAGATAATTATAATGGTAGTGCCTATATTGGAATACTTGTAAATAGACAGCCTGTAGTAGCGACTTTTAAGTCATGGGTAGATGGTTTAAAAGAATATAAAAATTTAGACTTAGGTGGTCCTCAAGATAGAGAAGATGGACACAATACTAAAACTAGTCTCATTTTTCTTTATAAAAGTGAAGAAGATGAAGAAAATAAAGTACTTACCAAAGTATCTGAATTTAATGATTTATGGGGAGAGAATCCAATTTTCTTTATTAGTGATGAAGAAACTGCTAGAATGAAAAGTCTTGCTATGGAAAGATTTGATTACGTAAAAGAAGAATTTAAAAATAAAGATAATCATATTATTATTAAAATTGGTCTACCAGTTGATGATGATGGTAATTTTGAACATATTTGGTTTGAACTATTAGAGTTTGTTGGGGATAAATTTAAAGCCAAATTATTACAAGAGCCATATGATGTAAAAGATATTCATGAAGGGGATGAGAGAACCTTTACAGTAGAAGACGTTACAGATTGGATTATTTATACGCCATCTTTTAGTGTAACTCCTGGTAGTGCTTATCTTTTAAAAAGATGATAGAAAGAAGTAATTTCTTTCTTTTTTATGTTATAATGGAAAAAGAAAAAACTTTTAGAAGAGGTGAGAACATGAGAATAGTAAATAGATAAGTGTGGCATAAACTTTGATTATGCCAGAAAGGAAGGCATAATATGTTAGAAGTAAATAATGTAGATATTTTAGTATCTACTAGGTTTTTAGTGAAATCCTTAACATTCTCGTTAAATAAAGGAGATAAGCTAGCAATTATTGGTGAAGAAGGAAATGGTAAGTCTACTTTATTAAAATCATTATTAGGAATTTGTGAGTATGCTTCCGTAACAGGAATAATTCAATTTAAAAATAATAAAGTAGGATATTTAGAACAGTCGATGAGTCTAGAAAATGAAAAAAAGAAAGTATACGATTTCTTGTTTTTAGATGATTTAGATTATTATGGAAAAATAAATTGGTTTTATAAATATTTGGATTTATTCCATTTAGATGATAGTATATTAGAACAAATGATTTCTACACTATCAGGTGGAGAAAAGGTAAAGATTGGGATTCTTAGATTACTATTAGAAGAGTGTGATATTTTATTTTTAGATGAACCTACGAATGATTTAGATATTGAATCATTAGAATGGTTAGAAACATTTATTAATAGTACGGATAAACCAATTATCTATGTATCTCATGATGAAACGCTATTATCTAATACTGCTAATATGATTTTACATTTAGAGCAAATAAAAAATAAAACAGAGTGTAGACATACTCTTTTAAAAATTGATTATGATACTTATGTTGAAAAAAGGTTACAGACTATCTTAAAAACTACACAAGTCGCTAAATCAGAAAAAAGAGAATTCGATAAAAGACAAGAAAAATTAAGACAAATCATGCAGAAAGTAGAACATCAACAAAATACAATTACGAGAGCTGATCCTCATGGAGGAAGATTATTAAAGAAGAAAATGCATGCTTTAAAGTCACAAGAAAGAAAATTAGAGGAAAGGGAACTTACAGAATTACCTGATGTAGAAGAAGAAATTCATTTCTTTTTTGAAGATGTTTCTATTCCTAAAAATAAGGTTATTTTAAAATTACATATTCCAGAGTTAAAAGTACAAAATAAAGTGTTATCGCGTAATATAAAATTAGAAGTTATTGGGAATACACATATTTGTATTATTGGTAAAAATGGAGTAGGGAAGTCTACTTTGATAAAAAGAATCGTAAAAGAAATAGAAAATAGGGATGATATTTCTGTTGGATATATGCCCCAAAATTATGAAGATATTTTTGAAAATTTCAAATATGTATTAGATTTTTTAGTTCCAAGTGGAGATAAAGAAGAGATTACAAAAGCAAGAATGTATCTAGGAAATATGAAATTTACAAGAGATGAAATGACTGGAAGAATATCAGACTTAAGTAATGGCACAAAAGCGAAATTATTTTTAATGAAATTAGTACTTGGAAAGTATAATGTTCTAATACTAGATGAACCTACCAGAAATGTAAGTCCGTTATCGAATCCAATTATTAGACAAGTTTTAAAAGATTTTAAAGGTACTATTATTAGTATCTCTCATGATAGAAAATATATAGAAGAAGTAATTGGTAACCTTTACATATTAACTAAGGATGGATTAGTGGAAAAAGGGTAAAAGCAAGTCGTTTGATTTGCTTTTTGTGATATAATAGTATCGAATATGGAGGAACTTATGAATAAAAAAAAGAAGCAGAAGAAACTATTTTTTAAAGTATCTTTGATAAGTGTATGCTTAGTAATTCTTTTTTTAGGTTGTTATGGCGGAATAAAGTATTTTCATTATCACCAAGAAATGAAAAGAATAGAGAATCTTTTAATAGAAAAAGAAGAAAAAGTTTTAAAGCTACAAGAGGAATACTTAATGAAATTACAGAATGAAAAAGAGAAATTAGAGAACTCTATTCAAGAAATTAAAGAAAGAGAAAAAAAGTTAGAAGAAGAACTTTCTAAACTCTCTATAGTGGGTGTTGGAGATTCTGTTATGTTAGGTGCTGTTAGTAATTTATCTAAGAAGTTTCCAAATGGATATTTTGATGCGAAAGTTTCAAGAAGTATCTGGGCAGCACATGAGATATTATTAGATTTAAAAAGTAAAGATAAATTAAAAGGACCAATTATATTAAACTTAGGTGCTAATGGAGATTGTTCTAAGAAATGTAAAAAACAAATTTTAGAAGACTGTGGGGATAGAGATATCTTTTGGGTAACTGTTACGAATGATGAAAAGGTACATGTTAATGATAAGATAAAGGATTTAGCGAAACAGAACAAAAATCTTCATATTATAGATTGGGAAGAAATATCTAAAAATCATGAAGAATACTTTTATAAAGATGGCATTCATCTTACCAGTAAAGGTAGAACGGCTTATACTAATGCAATTACAGATGCTCTTTTAGAAACTATGAAAGAGACTTATCAAAAAGAACAAGAGAAAGTTCAGAAGGAATATAATCAAAATCAAAGAGAAAAGATTTCCTTTTATGGAAATAGTGCATTTTTCTATTCTTTTGACTTATTAGTAGAAAGTTTTCCTAATGCATTATTCAATATAGATTTAAATATGTCTTATAGTGATTTAGAGCAAAAATTAAAGAATTCGATTTCAGAAGACAGGCTATCCAATAAAATCGTTGTATCGTTTGATAACAAATCTAATATTCAAAAATCAGATTATGAAAAACTAATAGAACTATGTGGAGATAGCGATATTTATATTGTAAAAAATGTTGATATTGAATTAGACTTCCAAGAAGAAAACGTTCATATAATAGATTTTTATAAGGAAATAAAAGAGCATAAAGAATATTTATTAAAAGATAAAGTACATTTATCAGAAGAAGGGAATAAAGCACTTATTTCCAGTTTAAAGGAAGAATTAGGAGTAAAATAAGATGATGAAGTGTGATATTAAATATGTTGGAAAATTAAGAACTGGTATTCCAAAGTATTATTGTAGTGTCCATAAATCTTTTGCATCTGATAAAGATGGAAATAAGTTAGATAGTTGTTTATGTAAGTGTAAGGATTTATTTGAGCAATCATTTGACTTGAAGAACAATCCAGTGGAAAGTATTAAAATAGTCTATGAAAATGTTTTAGAAAATCAAGTTCCTAAGGTGTTTATTAATGAAAAAGAATTTTATGGAGTGTTACTTTATGATAACTCTATACTACATTATAAAGATTTAGGTGGAATTATGTTATCTCTTTTAAATAATATACCATTAGAGGTTGTAACTTGTAGTCATTGTCAACATTATCACTCAGATAACGGAAAATTTGCCTATACTCCACATCGAACTCATCTATGTTTATATTGTGGCCATTTATTTCGCGTAAAAGAAAGAAATATAGGAAATGAACTTTCTATCATTTATGATATTCCAAAGATAAAGTTAGAAAATAATAGTATTTTAGTAGATAAAGTATGCATGGTTGAATATAATTTGTTTTCTGGTGAATTACTAATAAATGGGGAAGTTGGCAATACTGTTTTTTATGAAAATAAAGGAATTAGTTTAGTAGAGTTTTTAAATCAATGTTTAGAAAATGAGTATTAAAAAAGGCAAATTGAAAATTCATTTTGCTTTTTTTCTATTTTATCAGACTTTTTTTCTCTTTTGTACGACTATATGGGTGAGGTGAACAAAATGATTAATCAAGAAACCTTAAAAGAATTTAACTCGTTATATCAAAAAACTTATAACGATGTTTTAAAGTATATAGTTTGTAAGTGTTCTAATATAGCGGATGCTGAAGATATTTTACAAAATGTTTATGTGGAAGTTTATAAGAAATTATTAAAAGGTGAAGAAATTTCCAAAAGTTATTTAATTGGCATTACTAAAAACAAAGTGAAAGATTATTATCGATTTCGATATAAAAATAAGATTATTTCTTTTTTTGAAAGAGATGATAACTCTTTTATAGATGCTATTCCTAGTGATGTTGATACCGAAAAAAGTATGCTTCTAAAATATGATACAGAATGTGTTTGGAAATATCTAAAGAAAAAGAAAGTAATTGTAGCTAAAATATTTTATCTTTATTTTCATTTAGAACTTACTATAAAAGAAATTTCTACTGAATTAGAAGTAACAGAATCCAATGTAAAATATTACCTATATAGAACCTTAAAGGAACTAAATGCTTATTTGGAAAGTGAGGGGGAATAAATGTCTAAAAAGACAATTAAGAATATTTTCAATGAAAAATTAAATAAAGAAAAGATGCATGAAAATATTATGAAAAAAATAGAAGGGAAGAAAGAAAATAGAATGAAAAATGTATTTAAAATAGCAGTACCAACTTTAGTGGCACTTATTATTTGTGGAATAACTTTTCTAAATGAAACGAAAACAAATACTCAATTAAAAGGGGATGTGTCAAGTAAAATAGAAGAAAATAATATTAGTATTAATCAAATAGATGATGCTGGTGCCCCTAAAATAGATGGTGCTTTAGAAAGATTAGATGTACAGGAAAATTATTTTAATATTCCAGATTTTGAAGTATTATCAGATTTATCTTTACCTAAAGATATGAATAAGGTTGGTGGAGAAAAATTATTTGGAAGAAGTGATAAAAATTCTAAAGTTTATGATAAATTAGTACAATATCAATTTCATTATTTTAATGAAGACAATACTAGAAATATTACAGTAGCATTCTCTGATACTAATAAACCAGTTAGGGATTATAGATTACCTGATAGTGGAAAAATATCTACTATTCATGGTGTAACATTAAAATTATACCAATATAAAGATATTTACATGACAGAGTTCCAATATAAAGGTTATAATTTTGATATTGAAACGTCAGGAATTACAGAAAAAGAGTTTATAAAGTTCTTAGAATCTTTAATAAAATAAAAAGGAAAGCAAATCGTATTTCAGATTTGCTTTTTTATTGGTATAATAAATGTATCAGGTGAATGATATGCATAGAAAAGTATTAGATGAGGAACTTATTTATTTGGTATTATCGGTAGTAGAAGAAATACCGATTGGTTTTGTTTCTACTTATGGTCAAATCGCAGCTTTAATAGGAAGACCTAAAAATGCTAGACTAGTTGGTAAAATACTTTCCATGTCAGAATATTTTGGAAAATATCCTTGTCATAGAGTAGTAGACCATAGTGGTAGAGTTGCACCTCATTTCAAGGAACAAAAGCGATTGTTACAAGAAGAAGGTATCACTTTTAGAGATGAAAATCATGTAGATATCAAAAAACATAAATGGAAAATAGAGGGATAGTATGAATATATATGATATTTTAAATCAGTTGAATATTTCTTATGAAGAAGTTAGTCATAAAGCGATTTATTCCTATGAAGATGCTTTAAAAGAAAATATTGCCAGTAAAATAGATGGAGTAGAATGTAAAAATCTATTTGTAAAAAGTAAAACAAAATACTATTTAATTTTTATAGAAGCGAATAAAAAAGCAGATTTAAAGGCACTATCTACGAAAGTAGAAGATAGTAGATTAGTATTTGCTAGTGAGGAAGAATTAAAAAACATTCTAAATCTAGAAGTTGGGAGTGTAACACCACTTGGAATTATAAATGATAAGAATAATTTAGTTACTATTTTATTAGATAAGGAATTAATAGGACAAAAAGTGTTGTTGCACCCTAATGTGAATACGAAAACCATTTCTATTACATTAGAAGATTTAATAAAATTTATAGAAAATAGAAATCATAGTTATCTGTTATTTTAAAGGAGGATTTATGGAAGTAATAAAATATGAAAAGGCTGAAAGAGGAAAGAATAGTGAAGTATGTAGTACGTTAGAATATTCGTTTAAAGATTTGGATATTGATGTGGGAGTAGCAGTTATTACAGGTAGATTTCCAGATACTGGATATTGTATGAATTTAGAAAGTAAAGAATTAATTTATGTATTAGAAGGTACTGGAAAGATTTGTTTTGAAGATAAAGAAGTAGAATTTTCTAAAGATGATGCCATTTTAATTCAAAGGGAAGAAAAGTATTATTGGGATACAGAATATGCTAAAGTTACGATGACATGTACACCAGCATGGAGTAGTGAGCAGCACATTTTAATTCCTTAATGTTAAAAATCTTTGCGTAAGTTCCATAAAAAATTGGTGAAGTTATCATTTCAGAAAATAGTATAATTTTTGTGAGAGGAGAAATTTATGTTTGAGAGGGAAAATCCTAACTATATTCCTACAGAATATAGTATGCAAGAGTATATAAATAACGCTTTATGGAATGATTTTTGTAAATATATGAAAAGCGCATATAGGGTAATTCCTAAGTTTGAGTTTAGTAAATGTAGTTGGGAATATGGATGGAATGTAAAATTCAAAAAAGGAAATAAGAATTTATGTACTTTGTATCCAAGAGAAGGTTATTTTACTATTTTAGTTGTTATTGGCCCAAAAGAAAAAGAATTATTGGAAGAAATACTATTTTCCTTTAGTCCTGAGATAAAACAAATTTATGAAAAAACGGAAGAGGGAAATCATCAAAAATGGCTTATGATTGATTTAGAAGATAATGATAAAAGATATGAAGATGTAAAAAGAATACTGGATATTAGAAATAATTAATTATCATTTAAATTTTTATGAATTTAAAAGGAAAAATAATGAGGAGATGTGAGTGTTATGGCAAGAGTATTAAAAACTAAAAAACTAGAAAATACACGATTAGCAACCAATTATGGTGGTTGGATGTATTGTGATAAGTGTAATGAAAATATAGGATATTTATGTTATTCTACTTATGATAAGGTAGAATTAAATTATCTGTGTAATTGTGGAAGTGTTGGCAGAGCTTTATTGGATTTTGAAGATAGTAAAGATGGAAAAGCTTGTAAGGAAGAACTAATTATTATAAAAAATAGATTTTGTTGTCCGAAAGACCAGGAACCATTAATTACAATATTGGATAAAAAAGTAGCTAGTTATGAAATGAAGATTACTTGTAAATCTTGTAGCCAAATATATAAAAAAGAAAAGAAGTAGTGAATAATAAGAGGGATATTTTATTATTTCCAAAGTTTCAGAATGAGAATAAAATAGAGAATGTTCGAAAACAATGTGATTGTTTATATGGGATTATAAAGCCACATATCACTGTTGTATTTCCTTTTGATGATAGATTAGTGATGAAGAATTAATAGATTCTGTAAGAAGTCTTGTAAAAAATAAAAAGAGCTTTTTTGTTAAGTTTGAAGGAATTTCTTATTCGGAAGATGATTATATATTTTTAAATTGTTTAGAGGGAGAAGAAAACATTGCATGATTTACTTTATAGTAATTTATTAAAGAATCATTTTTCTAATAGAATCTATAAACCTCATATAACTTTAGGCCAAAAAGAAAATTGTAAGAATGATATTAATTTATCAGAAACTTTTGAATGTAAAATTGATGCTATTTATATAGAGAAAATAGGTGAAAATGGACAATCTATTATATTAGATAAAATAAGATTGAAAGGATAGGAGGGTATACTGTGTTAGCAATAAAAAAATTTAGTGAATTAACAGAAAGTGAGTTACATCTTATTAGTGATATTCATTATAATCATTGGGTTCAATATAATCCCAAAATGGTAAAAAAGATACGATAGATAAATTTTTAAATATTTATACTAAGAATGAATTGCCATTTGGCATAGTTTTATTAGAGAATGATGTAATTATCGGCTTTTGTGTTTTTAAAGTGCAATGTTTAAAAAAATATCCAGAGTTTACTCCTTGGATATCAGATGTTATGATATTAGAACCATTCCGCGGAAAAGGGTATGGAAGAAAGTTAGTAGGATATGCAGAAAATGTATTAAAACAACTTGGTTATAAATATGCTTACTTGTGGACAGATCAAGCTCCTGATTTTTATAAAAAAATAGGTTTTTCTTATAAACAGGAAGTAGAAAAAAATGAAGGTGGATTTGGTCAATTGTTTTATAAGAATCTTTAAAAATAATGTAGAAGGAGAATATTATGGTAGTAGTAAAAGAAAAAGTAGAATCAAGATGTGGTATTTGTTGTAGTCAGTGTCATTTTCAAGAAGAAGTAAATTGTAAAGGATGCACTCATATTTCTAAACCTTTTTGGGGAGAATCTTGCCCTGTTAAAAGTTGTTGTGAAGAAAAAGACTTAGAATGTTGTGGGGAATGTTCAGAATTTCCTTGCGACTTATTAAATTCTTTTGCGTATGATGAAAAGCAAGGGGATAATGGACTTAGAATTGAAAATTGTAAAAGTTGGTGTGGGAGAGAATAAGTGAATTTAAAGAAAATAGAGAAATTTATTAATAAGCAAACAGTTAGTTTTATTTGTTCTGTTGACGAAGAAGGGTATCCAAATGTAAAGGCTATGCTGAAGCCAAGAATTAGAAATGGTATAAAAGAATTTTACTTTAGTACCAATACTTCTTCCATGAGGGTACGCCAATATCAAGAAAATCCAAATGCCAGTATATACTTTTATCATAAAGGATTAGTAAAATATGTTGGTGTTATGTTAAAAGGAAAAATGGAAGTTTTAACAGATCAAGAAATAAAAAATAAGTTATGGAGAAAAGGCGATACCATGTTTTATAAAAATGGAGTAACCGATTCTGATTACTGTGTTTTAAAGTTTACTGCTATAAGTGGCAGATATTATTGTGATTTAAAAACAGAAAGTTTTGAAATAAAATAGAGTAAATTATAAATTGTAATGTAAAATAAATCTATTGAAAGAATAAAATTTTTGTGATATATTGTGAATGTTAAAAAAGGAGGAGATATTATGAGTAAAAAAGTATTTGAAGTTCCAAGTGGAGAAGAATTATTTGCTAAGGTATCAGGAGATTGTTGGAAGATGCCAAAATTAAGCATTAACAGACAGGTTTCTGGAAAGTATTATTTTACAGATAAGCGTATTGCCTTTTTAGCCTCTGGTCTTATTGGAACAGAAAGTGTAAGCTTTGAAATTGAAATGAAAGATATAGAGAGTGTTAAAACTTGTACGACACCACCATTCTTTCCTTTTGGTATTTTAATTACTATGAAAAATGGAGATAAATATAAACTTTCTATTTTTAAACGTAAGAAATATTATGAATGGATTAAAAATCATTTATCTTAATTGTTTTAGCAAGTCATTATTATGATTTGCTTTTTATGTTATAATAGACATAGTAATATAAATTAAGAGAAATATAATGGAAAAGTATTTTATAAAGAAATTTATTCATTCAACTTCTAGTTCGTGTTCTATTTCTTAGTTTTCAGGTATATTTAAATTAGGAAAGGAGAAAAACTATATGGATCAGATAAAGATAGGGAAATTTATCAGTTCTAAAAGAAAAGAAAAAAATATTACGCAGAGTAAATTAGCTGAAATGTTAAATATAACAGATAGAGCTATTTCCAAATGGGAGAACGGCATCTGTTTACCTGACGCTAGTACGATGCCTCTTTTATGTGAAATACTTGGTATTACTATAAATGATCTATTTAGTGGTGAATTGGTAGATATGAAAGATAATGAAAAAAGATTAGAAAAAAATTTATTAGAGATGACAAAATTGAAAGAGCAAAGAGATAGAGAACTCTTATCTATGGAAATATTTATTGGTATTCTGGTATCTATTATAATGCTTACTTGCATTTTTGTAGCTTCTTTTGTTGAACTATCCGATTGGCTAAGGGTAATACTTATTATTGTTGGAATTATCCCCTTTGCTATGGGAATTGGTTATGCCATTAGGATTGAGCAGATAGCAGGTTATTATGAGTGTAATCATTGCCAATATAAATATGTACCATTATATAAAAGTGTATTCTTTG
Organism: uncultured Bacilli bacterium; assembly: GCA_910589375.1. GTDB lineage: Bacteria > Bacillota_I > Bacilli_A > RF39 > UBA660 > UBA5578. Next base: position 119,803 of record CAJUTK010000003.1, read on the forward strand.
CTCAACATATCAATAGAAATAGGAAAATGAAATGTCCTAAATGTCATCAGAAAACTTGGCATAAAAAAGTATTAACAAAGTAATAAAAATACAATCGAAATAGGAGTTTATATGAAAAATAAAATTTTAGAAATAAAAAGTTTAACAAAATATTATGGTAAAATCTTGGGAGTAAAGGAATTATCGCTTACTCTTTATGAGGGGGAGATATTTGGTTTTATTGGACCAAATGGAGCAGGAAAATCTACTACCATTCGATCTATTATGAATCTTATTAATAAAACGAGTGGAGATATCTTATTAAATGGAAAAAAACTAGATAAAGATGATATTAAAGCCAAAGAATTAATAGGGTACCTTCCTAGTGAAATTCACTTGTATGATGATTTAACTGTTAAGAGTATGTTAGATTATCATGAATCCTTTTATAAGAAAGATTGCCATAAACGAAGAAAAGAGTTAGTTGAAAAATTAAAATTAGATGAAACTAAAATGGTGGAGGAATTATCATTAGGAAATGCTAAAAAGTTAGGGATAGTATTGGCCTTTATGCATGAACCTCAATTACTTATTTTAGACGAACCAACAAGTGGATTAGATCCTATTATGCAACAAGTTTTTTATGAACTTTTAAGGGAAGAGAGAAAAAAGGGAACAACAATCTTTTATTCTACTCATATACTAAGCGAAATTTCAAAAATCTGTGATAGAATAGGAATTATTAAAGAAGGTCAACTGGTAGCAATCGAAACAATAGAAGAAATGCAGAAGAAAAATCTTACTTTTGTTACCATAAAATCGAAGGATATTTCTAAAATAATCGCAGATTTAAAATTAGATATGCAAGCAGATGAAGAAGACACCATTCGCTTTAAAAATGATATACCATTAAATCAAATGATAAAAGTGATATCTAACTATAAAATTGATAAATTATTAATGGAAGAAGCCACTTTAGAAGATATATTTCTACATTATTATAATTAGGAGGTTTTTATGTTTAAAAGAGAAATGAAAATTAATTTAAAAAGTTTTATGATTTGGACCTCTATCTTAATGCTTCTTTTTTTAGTAGTATATTTGGTATATCCTTCTATTATGAATAGTGATAGTGTTCAATCGATTAATGCAATGCTAGAAATGTTTCCAAAAGAAATGATAAAGGCCTTTAATATGGATATTTCTAGTATAGATACTGCTTATGGTTGGTTAAAAACAGAAGGGTTTGTATTTGTTCTTTTATTAACGGGAATTTATAGTGCAATACTAGGATCAACCATTTTATTGAAAGAAGAAAATGATAAAACTATTGAATATTTAAATAGTGTTCCTGTCACAAGAAAGAAGATTGTTTTTCATAAAGTAGCTTGTGCAATCTTTTATATAGTATTGATGGTATTAAGTGTTGGAATATTTAATTTTATTGGGCTAACGCTAAGTGGAGATTTTGATAAAACAGGCTATCTATTACTAAGTGTAACTCCAATATTTTCTTCTATTGTTATCTTTTCTTTATGCTTATTTTTATCTACTTTTTTTCATAAAACTAAAAAAACAATAGGAATTAGTTTAGGAATTGTATTTATGAGTTATTTTTTAAATATTGTATCGGAAATGAGTGAGAGTACAGAATTTTTAAAATACATTTCTATTTTTACCTTAGCAGATATTAGAAATGTTATGATAGAAAATTTTATTAATCCATTTATGATAGTACTTTCTATAGGTATTACGATTCTATTTATTACATTAACTATATTTCATTATGATAGGAAAGAATTAGTATAAAAGGTAATTATTTATAAAAATGCAGACTAGAAATAGTTTGTTTTTTCTTGTATAATGAAAATAGTAGGGAAGTGAGAATATGAAAGAAAATAAAATTATCATCATAACAATGATATTTAATTTTATCGTGGCAGTTTTAAAATTGATTTCAGGACTTCTTTTTTCATTTTCTACCTTAATTGCGGATTCTATTCAATCCTTTATTGATTTCATAACAGATATTACTAGTTTAATAGCAAATAAAATAGGAAAGAAAAGGGCTAATAAGAATTATCCATTTGGCTATGGACAAGTATATTATATTGCCAATCTTTTTACAGGTTTTTTACTTTTCTTAATTGGATTATTTATTTTGTATCAATTCTTTTTCTTTCATGGAAAATTTGAACCTAATTATGTCTTAGTACTTATCTTAGTGGTTATTTTACTTTTAAAATTAGTTGTAATTTCTTTATTACAATACTTTGGAAAGAAGTATAAGAGCGAATTGATGATTGAATCTTTTAAAGAATCAAAAGCGGATTTTATATCTACTTGTGTAGTATTTATAGTGATGGTACTTACTTTCTTTGAAGAATATTTACCAAGTTTTATTAATGTCGATAAAATAGGTAGCTTAGGAATGTCTATTTATGTATTTGCAATCTCTATTAAAATGATGGTATCTAATATTAGAGGAATGATTACACATGATGAAGAGAACAATGAGATCAGAGAAAGTATTATGAAGACTTTAGAAGAAATGAAAGGAATCAAAGTGAAAAAGTTAAAAATTATAAAGATGGCTACTTATTATAGTGTTTTTTTGCAAGTAATAGTAGATGAAAAATTGACAATAAAGAAATATCTTACAATTGAAAAAAAGATAAAAACACGTTTAAAATCTATGAATACTAACATTCGATTTATCGATGTTGAACCAGTAGAAGATTAGGAGGAAAGTTATGAATGTAATGAAATTAGAATATCAAATGCCACAGTTTGATGAGGTTAATGTAGAATATCTCCTTACCAGTTTAGGATTTAATCCTAATTGTTATTTTTTTGCTATGACAAAACCTAGTATGTTAAGTAGAGCAATTATTGGAAATGTTGTGGATTTTACAAGTAGATATGCTATCGTTTGATTTTCTGATATAGAAATCAATTTAGTGATGCTATCTAGGTTGATAATAAAAAGGTGACAGAACTTATTAAGATTAATCGCAATGAAATTACTAGTATGAAATTATCTAATATATTAATTTCTTATATGCTTAAAATAAAGACAAGTGATTCTAATTTAAAATTTCAAGTATTTAAAAAATTTGGAAAATTTACAAAAGTAAAAAATTCTATTGAATCATTTAAAACCATTTGCCAGTAATAGAAAAGAAAGTAAGTCTAGTGATTTACTTTTTTATTAAATTATGATGTCAAAGACCTTTGACAGACAAAAAATGTTTTCTTTTGTAAAATGATAGTGGAGGTGCAAAATGGATGTTGGAGAAAGAATTAAAAAGTATAGAGAAAAACAAAATTTAAGCCAAGATGAGTTAGCTTTAAAAATATTTGTTTCTAGACAGACAATATCAAATTGGGAAACGAACAAAAGCTATCCAGATATTAAGAGTTTAATAATGTTAAGTAACATTTTTAATGTATCTCTAGATGACTTTGTGAAAGGAGATATAGAAAAAATGAGAAAGAGTGTTACGCAAGAGGAAATAAAAAAGTTTAATAAATTAGGAACTATTTTTACATTAGAACTAATAGTATTAGTTATTAGTGCATATCCATTATTTAAATTAACTAAATATATCGGTGTTATCATTTGGGGAATTGTATTTGGCATTACTTTTATTACTGCTCATAAGATAGAAAAAATGAAGAAGAACAATGACATTCAAACTTATAAGGAAATTATTTCTTTTATTGATGGGAAACCATTAACACATGATGAAGGAGAGCAAGAAAGAGGTAAAAGAATTTATCAAAAGATTTTTGCTGCTATTTTATCAGGTATTATAACGCTTATTGTCTGTATCATTGTGGCATTTATAATGGAAAATTTATAAGGAGGGATATATATTCAAAAGAAAGAAGAAAGATTTATGGTAACTTTAAAAGAGGGGAGTACTATGAAGGATGATGGGGTAAAACAAATTTTAGTAGATAGAGAAACTGGTGTAAATTATCTTGTTATAAAAAGTCCTTATGGGTTTGGAATAGTTCCTCTTTTAAACACTGATGGAAAAGTAGTAATATCTAAATTAGATAATTAAATGAAAGACTATAATGTCTTTTTTTTATTGCTGCATTATTGTATAATAAGATTAGTATTTTAAGGAGTGAAAATATGAAAATAATAACAGTTTGTGGAAGTTATAAGTTTAAAAAAGAAATGACAGAAATTACAGAAAAGATGGCGTTAAAAGGAAATTGTATGTTAACTCCAATAGAACTATCAAGACCTAAAAAAGAGGATTATACAGAAGAGGAAGCTATGACGATTGATAAAATGCATAAAGAAAAAATTAGATTAGCGGCTGCTATATTAGTAGTAAATGTAGATGGATATATTGGGAATAGCACTAAAAGCGAAATAGAATTTGCCAAGTCATTACATAAAGAAATTTTATATTATACAGATTTAAAGGATTAATTATGAGTAAGTATGAACCATTATGGAACTATTTAAAGAAAAATAAAAAAGATAATTATCAATTTTCTTATGAAGATATAAAAAACATCTTAGGATTTCAAATTGATCATTCATTTTTAACCTATAAGAAAGAAGCAAAAGAATATGGTTATGAAGTTGAAAAAATTTCGATGAAAGAACAAACAATAAATTTTAAAAAATTATAATAGGAGGATAATTTATGGAAAATGAAGAAAAGGAATTAGAAACTTCTAGTGTAGAACTAGAACCTTTATTTGAGGAATATGTAGACTTTGAAACGTTTAGTAAATCAGATTTTAGAGTAGTAAAAATTAAAGATTGCAAAGAAGTACCAAAAAGTAAAAAGTTATTGCAATTTACATTAGATGATGGAACAGGTGTAGATAGGACTATTTTAAGTGGAATTCATGCTTTTTATGAACCAGAAGAATTAATTGGAAAAAACGCAATTGCTATTTTGAATTTACCACCTAGAAATATGATGGGAATTGATTCTTGTGGTATGCTAATATCTGCTGTTCATAATGAAAATGGAGAAGAAAAGTTGCATCTTCTAATGGTTGATGATGCGATTCCAGCTGGGGCTAAATTATATTAGAATGGAATATGAAAAAAAGACAAGAAGTATATGATTTATATTGGTATTTTGCAAGTGAAAGACAAAATATCTTTTGGAAGAAAGTTAGTGGTGAGAAAGCTCCATGGACTAGTGATGCTATCTTACAAGAGTATAAATTTTGCAATAGTTATAGAGTAAATGATAGAGTTAGTCAATATCTTCTTAAGAATGTAATTTATACTGAAAAAGCGTATTCAAAAGAAGATATGATATTTAGAATTATTTTGTTTAAATTATTTAATAAAGAATCTACTTGGGAACTGTTAGTTAATCACTTTAAAGATATTACTTTAAGTACATTTGATTTAGAAAAGTATTCAAAAGTACTTGAGAATGCTATTAAAAATGGTATTAAGATTTATAATGATGCCTATATTAGTTGTGCGAATAAAGTTTTTGGATATAATCACAAGCATGATAACCATTTAGCGCTTTTACAAAAAATGTTTTTGGAAGATAATATGCAAAATAAAATATTAAAGTGTAAAAGTATGGAAGAAGCTTTTTGTATTTTAAAAAGTTATCCCTTAATTGGAAACTTTATGGCCTATCAATTAGTAACAGATATTAACTATAGTGATGTTGTAAACTTTAGAGAAGATGAATTTACAGTAGCAGGCCCAGGCTCTATAAGAGGAATTCGTAAATGCTTTACTGATAAGGGGGCATTAAACAATGAAGATATCATCAAATATATGTATGAACATCAAGAGGAAGAATTTAAAAGATTACATTTAGATTTTAAAAGAATAGGTAATCGACCATTGCAATTGATAGATTGCCAAAATATTTTTTGTGAATTAGACAAGTATTGTAGAGTAGCTTTTCCTAATTTAAAATCTAATCGAAAAAAGATTAAGAAAAAGTATACTCCCAAAAGAGAAATAATAGAATATATTTATCCTAAAAAGTGGGAAAATGAATGAAGGAAAAAAAGATGAGTATAGAAAATCGAAAAACAATAGAGGTATATAAAGAAACAGCTACTGCTTATTTAGAAAATAATAAAGTACATGATAGTTTAGATCCTGAAAGAGTAAAAGAGAAAAAGAAAGAATTAGAAGATTTTATTAAACATAGTCTTTCCTTTTTGCCAAAAGGGGCTAAAGTATTTGAAATAGGTTCTGCTGATGGAGCCAATGCTAAATATTTAGAAAGTTTAGGATTTACCGTAACTGCTAGTGATACAACAGCTGCTTTTGTAGAAGCAACAAGAAACCAAGGATTAGAAACTATTCAGTTTGATGCTTTGGAAGATAATTTCCCGGAGAAATATTTTGCTATATTTTGTTGGAGAGTATTTGTTCATTTCACTAAAGAAGATGCGCTAAGGGTAATTGAAAAAGCTTATGCTGCACTAGAAGAAAGTGGAGTTTTTATATTTAATGCCATTAATCGTGAAATAAAATCTGTCGATAATGAATGGGTAGATTTTGAAGGAGAATATCACATGGGGAAAGAACGTTATTATAGTTATTTTAGTAAATCGGATTTAGATGGTATTATTGGATAAACTCAATTTAAAGTAGAAGACTTTCACCAAGAAGGCGGAAAAGAAAATAATAAATGGTTAGTGTATGTATTAAAAAAGTAATGAGGTAAAAATGAAGAAATTAAAAGTAATAATCATAATTTTAATATTACTTGGAGCAGTAATAAAGACTACTTACAGAGAATATGTTGATATTTATAATTATAGTAATAGTGAAATATCTTTTGAAGATACAAGAAGGAAAATCCTTTTTATCAAATGCTAAATCCCTTTAAAATGGATTATGCTGAATTATTATTTTCTTCAGATATTTATATAGCATCCATCATAGTAGCAATTATATTGTTGTGTAATTTTGAAAATACAAAAGATGAAACTGTAGGACAAGTCTTAGTAGATAGTCAAGAGAGTAATCAGGAAGGAATAAAAACTGAAAATAACAATCAAGATTCAAAAAAGAAGAAAAAAAGTAGTCGTATGAAACTATATTTAGGTTTGATTCCTTATGTTTTAATGGCAATTCATGGGGTATATGATGCGATAAATGGATTTGCGTTTTTCTTTAATACCAGTTATGGGGTTGAGGCTTTTTTTACAGCTATAGTGTTTGATTTTATTATTTTTTTGCCAGTCAATATTATTGCGTTAGCGTTATTAATAAGCTATAGTATAGAAGTTAGAAAACAAAAGAAACTTAGTAATAATTAATAGTTTTATGGAGGTAATATATGTATCAAGAATATTTAGAATTTGCAAAAGAAATTGCTTATTATGCTGGAAAAGTAATGATGGAGTACTATAATAATCCAATAGATTTGGACTATAAGGAAGATAAGACAGTTGTTACTTTAGTAGATAAAAAAATCAATAGTTATTTAATTGAAAGAGTAAAAGAAAAATATACTACCCATTCTGTAAATGGAGAAGAGGAAAGTTATCAGGGTGATGGAGAATACATGTGGGTATGTGATCCTTTAGATGGAACTGGTTCCTATGTTAATCATATTCCTGTTTTCGTCTTTTCTTTAGCTTTAGTACATAATGGAGAGCCTATTGTAGGAGTTGTTTATGACCCTAATGAGAATAAATTGTATACAGCTGTTAGTGGGGAAGGTGCTTATTGTAATGGCACTAAAATCCATGTCAATTCCAAACGTTTAGGGGATTTAGGATATAAGACGAATGTAGAAATATTTCATAACAGTATTATTGATGAAGTTTCTTTAATAAAAGAACTAAAAGATCCATCTAAAATTTCATCTATTGGAAGTGTTGCTAGAAGTGCTATGGCTATTGCGGAAGGATATTTTTCTTGTGATATTTTTCCAGGAACTGAACATGGAAATTGTGATATCGCTGCTTCTTATTTAATTGTAAAAGAAGCAGGTGGTAGAGTAACTGATTTGTATGGAAATAATCAAAGATATGATACTGGTATTAGGGGAGCCATTATATCAAATGGGGTTTCCCATGAGCAAATATTAGAAATAGTAAAAAGATATACAGTTAAGGAATTTTTAGATGAAAAGAGATTTACTTACCATTCCTAATGTTGGTAAAAATACGAAAGAAGATTTATTAAAATTAGGGGTTACTTGTGTAGAAGACTTAAAAGGAAAGAACCCAGAAGAACTATATGAGAAAGACTGTGAAATCAAAAAATATAGAGAAGATAAATGCCAGTTATATGTGTTTCGCCAAGCAGTTTATTATGCAGAACATGAAACTCATGAGCAAGAAAAATTAAAATGGTGGTATTGGAAAGATAAGGAATACCCAGAGGATAGTATTAGTAAAGGAAGTTGAAAAGTATGAAAAAAGAGTTACAAGTGATACATGCAAATTGCCCTAAAAATCATGCATGCCCTGCAGTTAAGGTTTGCCCAGTTGGAGCACTAACCCAAAAAGATTTTGAAGCACCCACTGTAGACTATGAAAAGTGTATAAAATGTGGGAAGTGTTCTAATTTTTGCCCTAAAAAGGCGTTAGTATTAGTAGAAAATAAGGATAATTAATATGATTTATTTAAAGAAGGCGAATATGCAAGATTCTAAAGATGCAAAAGATTCTCGAATGATTAGTTTTGTAGAACTATTTTTTGATAATATTTTATATTCAGAAAGAAATGAAAAAATAAAAGAAGATATTATTGAGAAATTAGAAAAAGAAAATTTTTCATTTGAGAAAATTACACAAAAATATAATTCTTTAGAAAAATTATGTTTGTTTGCTGGGTATACAAAAGAGGATGTAAAAAAAATGGAGTCTCCAGAGGATATTGTTTCCTATGAGGATTTAAAAAAATCTTTCAAAAGGAAAAGAAGACAAATTTATGGCATAGGACTTTCTATTATTGCTGCTTTTATTTACTGTGTAAATACAATATTTAATTTTCATATTCTCTATTTATTGTTAACTATTTTATTTTCCCTTATTTTAATACACAGTTTTATAAAATCTAGACAACAAAAGAAAATTGTAGAGACATATTCTATGGAATCTTTTGACTACATTAAAGTATTACATGATAAATATACAAAGAAATTATTTAATTCCACTTGCTTTTTAATTTTATTTATTACTTTTTATATTGTAGAAGTTTATACACTAGGAATTCATTCTAAACTAGAAGAAGTAATAGAAACCATGAATAGTAATGGGCTTTATGTAGAGATTTCTTTCTTATTGGTATTTAAAAATAGTTTATTAGTACGATGGATTAATCAAAAAATAGGGAAGAAAAAGGAAAAATATTTTAAAAAGATTTTCGAATCTTTTATGGGATTTTCCGTTCTATATTGGATAGGATATTTACTATTTTGTTTCTTCTTTGTAAAGAAATCATTTATTAATATCTTTTTAATTTTCTTACTTATTTATGCAATTATTTATTTTGCTTTTACATTTTTTTATCGAAAAAATATTACTTATCAAAATATAGTAGTTAATAAAAAAAGAATAGTGTTTTATTCTATTCTAGTAATATTCGTTTTCCTTTATTCTTCCATGCAAAGAGAGTTTTGGTTACTTCAACCTTATATTAATTCTGTTCCTAATATTGGTACTAACAAAAATACTATTTTCTATGAGGAATCAACAGGAATTTATACGATAACAGATGAGGATGGTGGGGATTTTAAAATCTTACAGTTAACTGATATTCATCTAGGTGGGAGTGTATTTTCTTATACCAAAGATAAGAAGGCTTTAGAAGCTGTTTATCAGTTAATTGATTATATGAGACCAGATTTTGTCATTGTTACAGGAGACTTAACTTTTCCTCTTGGAATCATGTCGTTTTCTTTAAACAATCATACTCCTGTTATGCAATTTGCTTCTTTCATGAGAAATATTGGAATCCCATGGGCATTTACTTATGGTAATCATGATACAGAAGTAACAGCCACTTATTCGAAAGAGGATTTAGATAGTTTATATCAATCACTATCTTATAAAACATCAAAGAATTTATTATATCCTTATACTCAACCAAATATTACGGGAAGAAATAATCAATTAATCGAAATACGCAATAAGAATGGCACTTTAAATCAAGCCTTGTTTTTAATCGATTCTAATGCCTATACAGGAGAAGGAATTAATGAATATGATTATATCCATGATGACCAAGTAGAATGGTATCAAGAAAATGTTTTAAGATTAGAACTTGAAGAACATAAGAAAATATCTTCTATGGTATTTATTCATATTCCTTTACAACAATATAAAACTGCATATGATTTATATGAAAAGGGTAGTGACGAAGTAACTTACTATTTTGGATCTAATGATGAAGAGACGATTGATAAAGTATGTGCTTCTAAATATCCTAGTAAAATGTTTAATACAGCTTTAAAACTTAGAAGTACCAAAGCATTCTTCTGTGGACATGATCACTATAATAATATGTCATTAGAATATCAGGGAATTAGACTTACTTATGGTATGAGTATTGACTATTTAGCCATGCCAGGAATTAGTAGTGATACAAAACAAAGGGGCGCTACTTTAATAACACTACATGAAGATAGTTCCTATGATATTGAACAAATACCACTTTCATCTATTCAAAAGTAGTTGAAAGAAAATAGAAAAAATAGTATAATGTAAGTATGAGGAGTAACTCATAAAAAAGGACATGTTTGACTTTCTCGTGTCAAATGTTCTTATCGGGATCACTTGACATTAGTCAAGTGTTTGTTCTATATAAATAGAATTCCCATTAAAGTTAGGAGAAGTAATAGGACTATTATTCTAAGAAAACATTTCTCAGTCATAGTAATCACCACTTTCTATCAACCATCCCCCTAAAAAGGATAAGATACACTTGACAATCAAACATGCCAGGTACTATTGAATCATAAAATAGAGAAAAAAAGAAATATCTATTTTTGAAAGAGAAAAAGTGGATATATTCTAAAAATAAGAAATGGTAACTGAAATTTGAATAATCGTCTAAAAGAAGAAACAATTCTGTAATTTTATTTACAGGATGTTTTTTTTGTGATAAAATAACATATGTTATATAACAATTGTTATGAAAGGGTGATGAGATGCCACCAATTCCAAAATTTAGTAAGAAAGATATTATAGATATTGCTTATGAGATAGTAAAAGAAGAGGGAATGGATGCAATTAATGCGAGAAGGATAGCCTCTGCGATTGGTTGTTCTGTACAACCAATCTTCCATAACTTTACGTCTATGGAAGATTTAAAACAAGAACTATATAATAAAATTTATCAAACTTATGAAAATTTTGTAGTAGAAGTAAAAGAAAAGCCGAAAGCATATAAAGAAATGGGGCTTTCCTATATTAGATTTGCTAAAGAATATCCAGAGTTTTTTAAAATTATTTTTATGCATCAAATAGATTTAAATTCTAAATCTTTATTGAAAGATAAGGCTGGAAAAGAAATCATTGAAGCAGGACAGAAATTAACTGGTTTTACTTATGAAGAACAAAAAAAGTTTCATATTAAAGTGTGGATTTTTACTCATGGACTCGCTTGTTTAGTAGCAAATAAAACAATAGATTTAAGTGAAGAAGAAATAGCTAATCTACTAGAAGAAAGCGTAAGAGAAATGTTAATGGGTTATAAAAAGAAAAAGGAGAATACAAATGAAAAAAGTAATTGAAGTAAAAAACTTGACAAAGGAATATAAAAAATTAAAAGCGGTTGATGACTTAAGTTTTGATGTAGTAGGTGGTGAAATATTAGGCCTTCTAGGACCTAATGGTAGTGGAAAATCAACCACTATTAACTGCTTATTATCTCTTTTAAACTATCAATCAGGTAGTATTAAAATATTTGGTAAAGAAGCTACTCCAGATGCTTATGATATCAAAAGACAAATTGGTGTTGTCTTTCAAGATGTAGCTGTTTTTGAAGAACTTACAGTATACGATAATATTAATTACTTTTGTGGTTTATATATTAAAGATAAAGAAACTAGAAAAAAGTATATAGAGGAAGCAATTGAACTAGTAGGTTTAGAAGAATTTAAAAAGTTTTATCCTAAAGAACTATCTGGGGGGTTACTTAGAAGATTAAATATCGCATGTGGTATTTCTCATAAGCCAAAGCTAATCTTTTTAGATGAACCAACAGTCGCAGTAGATCCACAGAGTAGAAATAATATTTTAGATGGTATTAAAAAATTAAGAGATAATGGTGCTACTATCGTTTATACTACTCACTATATGGAAGAAGTAGAAATCCTTTGTGATCGAGTTATCATTTTAGATGCAGGAAAGGTAATTGCTAGTGGAACGATTGATGAATTAAAAAGTTTAGCTAAAATGGAAGAAAAAGTAAGCGTTGAGGTATTAGATTTAGATGATGAATATATAGAAAAAGTAAGAAAATTAAAAAATGTAGAATTGGTAAGTTATAATAAGCCTATTTTATTAGTTACTTATAAAAAGGGAAAAAATAATTTAGTAGAATTAATGGAACATTTGAAAAAAGAAAAAATATCTTACAATAAAATATTTTCAGAAAGACCAACTCTTAACGATGTCTTCTTAGACCTTACAGGGAAAGGACTTCGCGATTAATATGTTTTTTCATAATTTTAAGTATACTTTCAAAGTTCTTTTTAAGAATAAGATGTTAATCTTTTGGACATTTGCTTTTCCTATTATTTTAGGAACATTTTTTAATATGGCTTTTTCAGATATTGAAAATAGTGAGAAATTAGATATTATTCCTATTGCTATCGTTTCTAATGAATCTTTTGAATCTAATTCTGTTTTGAAAGAAACATTTCGTTATTTGAGTGATGAGGATAGTGAGGCTCAACTCTTTTCTACAAAATATACAAATGAAGAGGAGGCAAAATCTTTATTAGAAGAAGGAGATATTAGTGGATATTTAATCATAGTGGATACTCCTAAAGTAGTAGTTTCTACCAATGGGATTAATGAAACCGTTTTTAAGTCTGTAGTAGATGAGGTAAATCAAAATAGTCAGTTGATAGATGCGATTGCAAAAGGGAATATAGAGAAAGAATTGAAAAATAATTCATCTATAAATCCTGAAGAAATTTATAAAAATGCTATAGAACTTGTTCAAAAGGAGAAAGCAAATATTAAAAATATTTCTAGTTCTAATTTAAGCTATACGATGATAGAATTTTATACATTAATTGCTATGACTTGTCTATATGGAGGAATTCTAGGAACCGTAGCAATTAATCAAAGTTTAGCAAATATGAGTAGTACTGGTAAAAGAGTTTCTGTTTCTCCAACTAAGAAAAGAAATATTATTTTTAGTAGTGTACTTGCTGGCTATCTTACACAACTAATTGGATTAGTACTATTATTTCTCTATACAATTTTTGTATTAAAAGTAGATTATGGAACTCATTTTCCAGAAATCGTGGTGCTATCTTTATTAGGTTCTTTAGCAGGACTATCTCTTGGAATAGTCGTTGCCTGCCTCATAAAATCTAATGAAGATTTAAAAGTGGGGATTATGATTTCTGTTACTATGTTAGGCTGTTTCTTATCAGGAATGATGGGAATTACTATGAAATATATTGTCGATAAGAATATTCCTATTGTAAATAAAATAAATCCTGTTAATATGATTACAGATGGATTTTATTCTTTATATTACTATGATACTTTTGACAGATTTTATGGAAATATCATTGGTTTATTCCTTTTTTCAGCACTATGTATTAGTATTTCTATTTGGAGTATAAGGAGGCAGAAGTATGATAGTATTTAAAACATTTTTGAAGGTTGTAAATAAGTGCAAAATACCGATTATTCTTTATACTGTTATTTTAGTATTCTTTTCGGGATTTAATACTGTTACGAATGATAATTCTACAAGTTTTGTAGCAACTAAACCAGATATTTTAATTATTAATCAAGATGAGGAAGAAGGAATTACTAAAAATCTTATTGGGTATATAGGAAAAAATAGTAATATTAAAACAATAGAAAATGAGAAAGAAAAAATAGAAGATGCTTTATTTTACAGAGATGTAAATTATATTATTTATATTCCTAAAAATTTTAGAAAAGATTTTTTAAATTTTAAAAATCCTACGATAGAAATAAAAAGTACAGGTGATTATCAAGCAAGTTTAGCTGAATTGCTTTTAGAACGATATTTAAAAGTTGCGAATAGTTATCATACGATAATAGAAGATGAAGATGCATTATTAGAAAAAATAGATGATACTCTAGAAGTGGAAACTAAAGTAGAGATAACTTCTAAATTAGATACTAGTGCACTTGATAAAGCAACGATGTACTATAACTTTACAAATTACTGTATTTTAGCAGGATCTATCTATGTTATTTGCTTAGTTCTTTCTACTTTTAAGGAAGAAAAAATCAGAAAGAGAACCATTGTTAGTAGTATGAGTCATAAAAAACACAACCGCTATCTACTTTATTCTAATGGACTATTCGCACTTGTTTTGTGGTTATTTTATGTGGTTTTAAGTTTTCTTGTAGTAGGAGATATCATGTTTAGTATACATGGACTTTTCTATATATTAAATTCTTTCTTGTTTATGATTTGTGCGTTAACAATAGCTTTCTTAATAGGAAATTTCTTAATTGATAAAAATGCTATTAATGGATTAGTCAATGTTATCGCACTAGGTAGTAGTTTTCTATGTGGCGCTTTTGTACCACCAGAGTATTTACCAGATACTGTTTTAAAAATTGCTCATGTATTACCATCTTATTGGTTTATTAATACGAATCAAACAATAAAAGAAATAGAGGTATTTAACGTGGATTCTATTAGACCAATTATTATTAATTTTTCTATTTTATTATTATTTTCTATAATATTCATTTTGATTACTAATTGGATATCTTATCGTAAAAGAAAAATAGGCTAGGGATTCTAGCCTTTTTATGATAGATAAGTTATAATAAAAATAGAAAGAAGATATTTTATGAAAAATAATAGATTATTTGGAATCCTTTACTTATTACTTGCTAAAAACAAAGTAACCGCTAAAGAATTAGCAGATTATTTTGAAGTATCTATTAGAACGATTTATAGGGATATTGATATTTTAAGTTCTCTATCTATTCCTATTTATGCTAGTAAAGGAAAAAATGGTGGAATTGAGTTATTAGAAAATTATAAGTTTGATAAATCACTCTTTACAGAAGAAGAGCAAAAAGAAATGCTATTTTCTTTACAAAGTTTAGAAAAAATAAATATTCATGATAATCATCTACTGGGGAAGATGAAAGCAATTTTTTCTACTGTTGATGAAGAAGATTGGTTTGAAATAGACTTTAATTCGTGGGAGAATTCTGAAGCACACCAATATAATTTTGATTTGATTAAAGAAGCTATTTTAAAAAGTAGAGTTTTAGAGTTTACTTATTTTAATTCTTATGGAAAGACTAGTAAAAGAATAGTAGAACCTTTAAAATTAAGTTTTAAATATAATGCTTGGTATTTAGTGGCCTATGATAGAGAAAAAGAAGAGGGGAGAATTTTCAAATTAATGAGAATTCGTGAGTTAAAACTATTAGAAGAAACTTTTGAAAGAAGAAAACTTCCTAAACCAGAAAAGATAGAAGTTCCTATGATAACGAAATTAAAACTAGAAATAAAATCTAGTGAAGCTTACCGAGTGTATGATGAATTTGATGAATCTATTATTACAAAGTTAGAAAATGGTAACTTTTTAGTAGAATTAGAACTTCCAGAAAATGCTTGGCTTTATGGCTATCTACTCTCTTTTGGCGAAGGTTTGAAAGTACTAGAACCAATAAGAATAAAAGAGATTATAAAAGAAAAATTAGAAAAAAGTTTAAATAATTATGAAAATTAATACAAAACAATTGTCTAGTTTTAGCAATAAAAAAATGACACTTAATCGTATAGATTAAATGTCCCAACCAATTTAGGTAGACATTCAGCTCTTAAAACTGAATGTTTCCTTTTTATTGTATGCACGTTTCCTTGACAAATACATTATAGTAAACATTTTTTTCTTTTCAACTATTACTAAATATGACATACTAGTGTCATATTCTATTTGGTATAGTGATATTGGTGGTGTTGCTGTGGAAAGAAAAATATTACTTCAAAATATGGATAAAATTCATACTACTAAAATGGGTATAGATAGAATAAAAAGAAACTTAAATATCAAAGAAGATGTAGTAGAGTTTTGTAAAAGGACTATAAAAAACTCTTGTACTATATATAAAAAAGGAAAGAATTATTATGTGGAAGGAAATAATATAAGGATTACAATCAATTCTTATAGTTATACCATTATTACTGCACATTTTACAAAGAAGGGAGAATATTATGGCATTTGATTATAAAAAGGAATATAAGGAATTTTATATGCCTAAAAATAAACCAAGCATTGTAACAATTCCTAAAATGAACTATTTAGCAGTACGTGGCAGTGGAAATCCAAATGATGAGCATGGAGAATATAAAGAATCAATTGGATTACTTTATAGTATCGCATTTACAATTAAAATGAGTTATAAAGGAAATTATAAAATAGATGGTTATTTTTCTTATGTAGTTCCACCTCTAGAAGGATTCTGGTGGCAGGAACATGTTAAAGGAATGAACTATACTAGAAAAGAAGATTTAAAATTTATCTCTATTATTAGACTACCTGATTTTGTATCGAAAGAAGACTTTGATTGGGCTATCAAAGAGGCAACATTAAAGAAAAAACAAGACTTTTCTAAAGTAGAATTTTTAACTTATGAAGAAGGAACCTGTGTACAAGCTATGCATATAGGAAGTTATGATGATGAGCCAAAAACAGTTCAATTAATGCATGATTATATGAAAGAATTTGGATATGAATTAGATATCACAGAAGAAAGATATCATCATGAAATCTATTTAAGTGATCCAAGAAGATGTGATGTAAGCAAATTAAAAACAGTAATTAGACATCCTATTAAAAGGGAGAATAAAAATGAATGAATATATTAATTTAACAAAAGAAAATATTGATGAAGAACATATTTGTTGTGCAATTGGGGATAAAAAACACCAAAATGGTGTAGATAGAAAAAAAGAGTGGATAAAAAGTAAATTGAGTGATGGCCATGTATTTAGGAAACTAAATGCTAGAGGAAAAGTGTTTATTGAATATGAACCAATTGAAACTGCTTGGGTTCCAATAAATGGAAAAAACTATGAATATATTTACTGTTTATGGGTGGCAGGAAGTTTTAAAGGAAAAGGAATTGCAAAAGAATTATTAGAATATGCAATCAATGACTCTAAAGAAAAAGGAATGAATGGAATATGCACTTTATCTTCTAAAAAGAAGAAACCTTTTATAGGAGATAAAAAATTTTATGAACATTATGGATTTCAAGTAGTAGATGAAGTAGGAGATTATGAGTTATTAGTGCTCTCTTTCAATAATTCTGAATTTCCTAGATTTAATGAGAGTGCAAGACTTATGCAAATTAGTAATAAAGACTTTACTATCTATTATACTAATGAGTGCCCTTATGTAGAATATGAAGTAAAAGAACTTAGTGAATATGCTAAAGATAAGAACATTAAAATCCATTTTGTAAAAATAGATACGTTAGAAGAGGCGAAGAATGCTCCTTGCATTTTCCAAAATTGGGCGAATTTCTATCAGGGTAGATTTATATCTAATACGATACTAAATGCCAGTTCCTTTGAAAAATTAATAAGTGAAATAAAATGAAATTCGTAAAAACAAAAACTATTCTTACAAAAGTAAAGTATGGAAATAGCTGGTTTGGTATTGATTATAATATGAACTTATATAGGGGTTGTATGCATGGCTGTATCTATTGTGATAGTAGAAGTAATTGTTATCATATTGAGAACTTTGATATTGTAAGAGGAAAAGAAAATGCTCTTTCTATTTTAGAACAAGAACTTTCTAAGAAAAAAGAAAAAGGTGTTATTGGAATAGGTGCTATGTCAGATACTTATAATCCTAATGAGTTAAAGTATGAAGAAACAAGAAAGGCTTTAAAGCTAATTTTGAAATATGGATTTGGAGTATCGATTGATACCAAAAGTGATTTAATCATGCGTGATATAGATTTATTAAAAGAAATAAATGCAAAGAATAATGTTATTATAAAATTTACGATTACAACACCATATGATAAACAATCTAAAATGATAGAGCCTCATGTATGTGTATCTTCTAAAAGGTTAGCGGCAATAAAGACACTATCTCAAAATGGAATCTTTGTTGGTATCTTAATGAATCCAGTTTTACCTTTTATTACTGATAAGGAAGAAGATATAAAGGAATTAGTTCGAATTGCTTATGAAAATGGCGCTAAATTCATTCACACGTATATGGGAGTGACCTTAAGAGAAAATCAACGTGAATACTATTTTGATAAGTTAGAAGAGTACTATCCAGATTTAAAAGAAAAGTATATAAAGTATTACGGGAATAGGTATAATTGTACTGTTCCTAATTTTAAACGATTATATAAAATATTTACAGAAGAATGCGATAAGTATGGAATTCTTTATAATATGAAGGATATTATTGCAGCCTATAAGAAAGAAATAAAGAAAAGTGAACAGATAACATTATTTTAGGATATACGAATAGAAATATCTTGACTGTATATTCTTTTTTTATGTTATAATGATACTGTAAGAAAGGATGGTAGTATGAAATTTTATAGATGTCCAGTATGTGGAAATATTATTACTGTAATAGAAGGAAATGAGAAAGTAGTTAGATGTTGTGGAAAAGAATTAGAAGAACTAGTTCCTAATACACAGGAAGCTGCTACTGAGAAGCATATTCCTGTTTGTAAAAGAGAAGGAGATAAAGTAGAAGTAACAGTGGGAGAAGTAGAGCATCCTATGCAAGAGGAACATTATATAATGTTTATTGCACAAGTTGCAGAAAATGAATCTACGATTGTTAAGTTGAACCCAGGAGATAAACCAGCTGCTACATTTACTTATAAAGAAAATGCTAAAATTTATGCTTATTGTAATCTACATGGATTATGGATTAGCAAATAGAAAGGAATGTTATGAGAAAATTAGAAAATAAGGTAGCTATCATTACTGGTGGCGCTATGGGTAATGGATTAGGAATTGCCAAAGTATTTTTAAAGTATGGGGCTAGTATTGTTATTTTAGATTATGCTAAAGAGTTAGAAAGTACAGTAGCTAATTTAAAAACAGAATACCCAGAATCTAAAATATTAGGATACCAAGTAGATATTCGTGATGTTGAGAAAGTGAAGGAAGCTGTTGATAGCGCAGCGAATACATTAGGTCATATTGATATACTAGTCAATAATGCTGGTGTAGCTCGTCTAGAAACGTTTGAAAATATGTCAGATGAATTAAGAGATTTTCATTTTGATATTAATATCAAAGGAACATGGAATGTTACAAAAGCAGTTGTTCCTTATTTAAAGAAAAATGAATCTTCTAGTATTGTAAATCTATCTAGTGTAACAGGACCAATGGTTGCAGATAGTGGAGAAGTCGCTTATGCGACAACCAAAGCAGCACTTATGGGATTTTCAAAAGCATTAGCTGTGGAATTAGTAGACAGTAATATTCGTTCTAACGCTATTTTACCAGGTTATATTTTAACACCTATGGTAGAAGGAATTGGAAAAGAATCTAATCCAGAAGATCCAGAGTCAGTTATTCGTGGAATAGCAGCAGGTATTCCTATGAAAAGATTAGGAACGATTGAAGAGTTAGGAGAATTAGCAGCTTTCCTAGCAAGTAATGAGTCTTCTTATATTACAGGTCATGAATTTGTAATTGATGGTGGAAGTACATTACCAGAGACAATGTCTGTTGGGGTTTAAAAAATATTATAGAGATGGTTTATATTAAAGAGTGAAGAAGAAAATATAAAGTATTTTCTTTTTTTATGATATAATGTTTATGGTAAGTAACAATATACGGAGGATGATGAAGATGAATTACAGTATTGTTGAGACAGTAGAAGATTTAGAAAAATTAATTGATAAAGTAAAAAAAGCACAGTTAGAATTTGCTACTTATTCACAGGAGAAAGTAGATAAAATCTTTGCATCAGCAGCTATTGCTGCTAATAAGATGAGAATACCACTTGCTAAAATGGCAGTAGAAGAAACTGGTATGGGAGTAGTGGAAGATAAAATTATTAAAAACCACTATGCTGCAGAATATATCTATAATAAATATAAAGATACTAAAACATGTGGGGTAATTGAGGAAGATACCGTTTATGGAATACGTAAGGTAGCAGAACCAATTGGTTTAATTGCAGCCGTTATTCCAACAACGAATCCAACTTCAACGACTATTTTTAAAACATTGATTTCATTGAAAACGAGAAATGGGATTATTATTAGTCCACATCCAAGGGCAAAGAAATCAACGATAGAAGCCGCTAAAATTGTTTTAGAAGCTGCTGTTAAAGCTGGAGCGCCAGAGGGCCTTATTGGATGGATTGATGTGCCATCTTTAGAGCTTACTAATACATTAATGCAGATGTCAGATACTATTTTAGCAACTGGTGGTTCTGGAATGGTAAAGTCTGCTTATTCTAGTGGAAGGCCAGCACTTGGTGTAGGAGCAGGAAATACTCCAGCTATTATTGACTCATCAGCTGATATTTTACTAGCAGTAAATTCTATTATTCATTCTAAAACATTTGATAATGGAATGATTTGTGCATCTGAGCAATCTGTTATCGTAATGGATGATATCTACGAGGAAGTAAAAGAAGAGTTTAAGAAAAGAGGATGTTATTTCTTAAATCCTGAAGAAACTGAAAAAGTTAGGAAAACGATTATCATTAACGGTGGATTAAACGCTAAAATTGTTGGTCAAAAAGCTCATACCATTGCAGAGTTAGCGGGTATTACCGTTCCTAAACTTGCTAAAATATTAATTGGTGAAGTAAGTAGTGTGGAATTAAGTGAAGAGTTTGCTCATGAAAAGTTATCTCCAGTACTTGCAATGTATAAGGCCTCTACTTTTGAGGAAGCTATCAAAAAGGCATCTCATTTAATTGAGGATGGTGGTTTAGGTCATACTTCCTCTATTTATATTGATGAGAGAAATGAAACAGAAAAATTAGAGAAGTTTTATAGTAGTATGAAAACATGTAGAGTGCTAGTTAATACACCATCTTCTCAAGGTGGAATAGGAGACTTATATAATTTCAAACTAACGCCTTCCTTAACACTCGGATGTGGTTCTTGGGGTGGTAACTCTATTTCTGAAAATGTTGGAGTAAGACATTTATTAAATATTAAAACAGTAGCTGAGAGGAGAGAGAATATGCTTTGGTTTAGAGCACCTGAAAAGGTATATATAAAAAGAGGTTGCTTGCCTGTTGCATTAGAAGAATTAAAAGATGTAATGGGTAAGAAGAGGGCATTTATAGTAACAGATACTTTTCTATTTGAAAATGGGTATACAAAGGTAGTAACGGATAAATTAGAAGAAATGGGAATAATGCATACCACATTTTCTAATGTAGAACCAGATCCAACTTTAGCATGTGCAAAAGAGGGAACTAGGGCGATGGAAGCATTTAAGCCAGATTGTATTATTGCGATTGGTGGTGGGTCTGCTATGGATGCTGCTAAAATTATGTGGGTGATGTATGAACATCCAGAAGTAGATTTCATGGATATGGCAATGCGTTTTATGGATATTAGAAAAAGAGTTTATACATTCCCTAAAATGGGGGAAAAAGCTTACTTCATCGCTATTCCAACTTCTAGTGGAACAGGTTCTGAAGTAACTCCTTTTGCTGTTATTACAGATGAAGAAACAGGTACGAAATATCCTTTAGCAGATTATGAATTAATGCCTAAAATGGCTATTATTGATGCGAATATGATGGATAATGCACCAAAAGGACTTACATCAGCATCAGGAATAGATGCTGTAACTCATGACTTAGAAGCACTTGCTTCTATGATGGCTACTGAGTATACAGATGCTTTGGCAATCGAGAGTTTAAAAAATATTTTTACTTATTTGCCACGTGCTTATGAATTAGGGGCAGAAGATAAGGAGGCAAGAGAAAAAATGGCTAATGCTGCTACTATGGCAGGTATGGCATTTGCCAATGCTTTCTTAGGGGTATGTCATTCTATGGCACATAAGTTAGGTGCTTTTCATCATTTACCACATGGTGTTGCGAATGCCTTAATGATTAGTATTGTTCTTCGTTATAATAGTGCAGAAACTCCAGAGAAGATGGGAACATTCCCACAATATGATCATCCATGCACATTAGAAAAATATGCAATGGTTGCTCGTTCTCTTGGTTTTGGTGGTACTACAGACGAAGAGAGCTTAGAAAATTTAATTCGTGAAATAGAAGCTTTAAAAGAACGTGTTGGTATTAAGAAAACAATTAGAGATTATGGTATAGAAGAAAGCGCTTTCTTAGAAACATTAGATGAAATGGTAGAGCAAGCCTTTGATGACCAATGTACTGGTGCTAATCCTAGATTACCACTCATGAGTGAAATTAAAGATATGTATATGGAAGCTTATTATGGGGGGGTAAATTAATGGAAGTATTAGTAGAAAGAGAAACGAAAACGGTTTATAAAGAAGATGGAAAAACAGTTAAACTATTTGTAGAAAATTATTCCAAAGCAGCTATTTTAAATGAAGCTTTAAATCAAGCAAGAGTAGAAGAAGGAACTGATTTAAATGTTCCTCATCTATTAGAAGTAGGATTAGTGAATAATAGATGGGCGCTCATTTCTGAACATATAGAAGGGACTCCTTTAGATAAACTAATGATGATGCATTCAGAAAAGGAAGAGGAATATTTAAACTTATTTGTTGATATTCAGTTGAACATTTTATCAAACAGTGTTCCTCTTTTAAATCGCATGAAAGAAAAGTATAGAAGAAAAATTAATGCAACAAATCTTCCCGATAATACAAAGTATGAATTGTTACAAAGACTAGAAGGTATGAAAAAACATACAAAACTTTGCCATGGAGATTATAATCCTAGTAATATTATTATCAAAGAGGATGGTACTCCTTATATTATCGATTGGGCCCATGTAACTGTTGGAAACGCATCAGGAGATGCTGCTAAAACATTTTTATTATTTGCAATGAATGGAGAGGAAAATTTAGGAAATAAATACTTAGCTTTATTTTCAGAAAAAAGTGGTATTCCAATGTCTAACATTCAGCAGTGGATTCCAATTGTAGCAGCTGTTCAAAAAAATGAAACAAAAGAAAATCAAGAAATCTTAAATCGTTGGATTGATGTTGTAGATTATAACTAATGGAGTAAATATGAAAGAAGAAAAGAAAAAATATTATGTATTTGAAATGAATTTAAAGTGGTTAAATATAGTCTCTATTATATTATTGATTCTTCCCTTATTATTGACTATTTTAATAGGGATAGATTTAGATTTTGATGGAGATGCATGGACAATTACATTAATACTAATAGTACCTTATCTTATCTTGCATGAACTTTTTCATGGAGCTTCATATGTACTAAATGGAGCAAAATTAAAAAACATTACGTTTGGTGCCCATCTAGAAAAAGGAATACTATGTTGTTTATGTAAGCAAAATGTTAGTAGAAAAAATATTTTAATTTCTGTTATTACGCCCTTCATTTGGTTAGGACTTGTTACCTATATGATTGGTATTGCAACAGATAATTTAGTACTTATTCTTCTTTCTATTTTTAATATTTCTGGTTGTTCTGGTGATTTAATGATGTTTTTAGCGTTTTTAAAACTAAAAGATTTTGAATATTCAGAATATGATAACCCAACTGCTTTTGGACTTTATTCAGAAACTGATTTAAGTCATGAAAAGTTGTTTGGGCTTAACTATATAGGAACGAAAGAAGAATTAGAAAAGAATGATTTAAAAAAGGTAACTATTAGTAAAACTAGTATCATTGTTTTCTTTTTCTTTCTATTATTTATTCTATATTTTGCGCTACAGTAAAAGAAATCTAATGATTTCTTTTTTGTAAAGAATGGTTGCTATTTTAAAAATGCAACTGAAAGTTGGTAGAATTTTGCTTCTTTAAAACGTAAGATGTTCTTGTAAGGAGGGAGTAGTCTAATGAAATTTGGCGATAATTTGAAGAATCTTAGAAAATCAAAGAAATTATCACAAGAAGAATTAGCAGAGAAAGTAGGAGTGTCTAGGCAGTCTGTATCAAAATGGGAAACCGGGGAAGCTTATCCTGAGATGAATAATATTTTAATGTTGTGTAAAATATTCCATTGCAATATTAATGAACTAGTGAATGATTCTTTAATGGATGTAAGTTCATTAGATGAAGAAATTAAAATGAATGTAGTGAAATTTAAAGAGGAAAAACAAAGAAAAGTAAAGGGATTAAGTAAAGCCATCTATATAGCATCCCGCGTTATTCAGTGCCTGGTTGGAGGAGCAATTATACTATTAATTCTTTCCATGATAGCCATACCATTTCTTTTTAATCGAGTTACGATAGAAAAAAATCAAATAAAAATCTTTGATAGTGAGTATTCTTATAGAGTGGAAAATCATTTTTTCATTATTGATGATTATAAAGTAGATATTCCAACTTCTTTTGATATAGAAGATTATCTTTTAAATCATTCCAAAGTGTATCATATTTTAGCAACTGAATATGTAGTTCTTTCTCTTGTAGTAAGCTTAATATTTTTCTTTCTCTTATTTCATACGATTGAGAAGTTATTTTTAAATATTCATAGGTTGGATACACCATTTACTTTAGAAAATGTTTCCTATATTAAAAAAATTGCAATTCTTCTAGTATTATTCATAGTCATTCCTAATGTAACTGGATTATTATTTCAACTATTTACACATATAAACCTAGAAATAGAATTAGAAATAAGCAGTTTTTTACTCGCTTTTATCATTGTTAGTATTGCCTACATTTTTGAATATGGTTATGAACTTCAATTAGATTCTAAAGGAAAAATATATGGCTAAAATAAATAGAGAAAAAGTAATCATTTTACTACAAGAAAAAAGAAAAGAAAGTAGAGAGTATTATTCTACTATTTGCGACATTCTAGAGAGAAACTCTATTATAGGCAGGAAGAATAAAGAGAAAATGATAAATGACTTTATTGAGAGTCTATCTATTCCATATCAAGAAGCAAATATTCTTTATAATGATTGTATGGATATTTTAATAAAGGAGAGAATGATATTGTAGTTCTTTTCTTTTTTTGTATAATGAAAATAGAGTAGGTGTTTTTATATGGAGAATATAGTTTTTGTTTTTCAAATAGGTTCTTTTCTTATATTAACCGGTGGGATTATTTGGATAGTTTTTTCGGATAAGAAAAAAAATAAGTACAGAAAAATTAACTTTAAAGATAAGAAAGAATACTTATGTGTTTACTATTTATATGGAAATAAAGATTTAAAATCTAATATAGGCGTATTATCAAAAGAAGGGGATTCGTATTTATTGGAAACAGAAGATGGTAAAGGGCTTTATACGTTCTCATTTCAGAAAGAGGAAATCACTTTTGTAGAAGTAAAAGAAAAAAACGGTATTGGTACAGTAGATACTATTGTAGATTTTAATTATGATGCTTCTAAAGGATATTTTGCAGGTCATAATGCTACTACTTTTACAACAGAAAAAACAGTAAAGGTTAGAAAAATTTATACTATTCAAATCAGTTTAGCAAATGGTATAACTTTAACGTTAGAATCTAGTAAAAATCCAGAAATCTTTTTTAGAGATATTTAGTAGCATTATTCAAGATTTTTAGTGAAATACTCTTAAAAATCTTGTTTTTTGTATAAAGAAGTGTTTAAATTACGCTTTTTTGAATAAAAAATGTAGAAAATACGTTTCTTGTGCTGACTTTCTAAAAAATATATGTAAAATATGTCTTAGGTGATGTGAAATGAAAGGAAAAAATAGTTATTTAGATCGTCTAGAGAAAGAAGAGTCATCCTTAGGTGCTAGACAACAGGAATTAAGGAAGAAAAGAAGATTTTATGAGTCATGCCAAATATTTTTTGGCGAAGCAACAGATGCTGTTTTAAAACATGTTGTTCCAATGATTAGCAAAATAGAAGGGGTAGAATATGTTGATCATGTTTTCTCTATGGAAGAAGATCATTATGAAACTTTTTGGGTTTCTCCTTATGAGGGGCAATACGGAGTAAGTGGTGCAGAATTAGCTGCAACAGCAGAACCACGTCAACGATTAGTAGAAGGTAAAGCCTTTAGGACGAGAATAATTGTTGATAAAGCAACTTGTGACACATTTAGTTTATTTAGTTTTCCAAAATGTGATGATTATAGTTCTAACTTAGCAAAACTTTTGGCAACTAAAAAATTTGTAACCGTAAAAGAATATGGCATTCAGACAGAAGATTTTTCCGATATGTTTCCTTATGTTAGTACTTATTTAGGAAGATTAATAGAGTGGAGACTTGAAAATGATACGAAAGAAATACCAGAAGAAGTATTAAGAGATATTGCTTTAAAAGTAACAGATGAAACAGTCTCAACTGCTTCAGTGGGATCTGTAAAACAAGCTAAAAAATAATAGTGAATTACTATTATTTTTTTGTTTATGATATAATAAATAGATATAGGAGGAACTATGAAAAAGAAATTTATAATAGGAATAGTATCTTTTATGATACTAGGAATCATTCTTGTATTTGGTATTAACTTCTATGTAAAATTATCTACTAAAAATCAAATGATAACTTTGGATAAAGCAAAGAATTTAAATGATGTGGATTGTATTTTAATATTAGGAGCAGGTGTATGGGGTGATAAGCCTAGCCCTATGTTAAAAGATAGGCTAGATAAGGGGATTGAACTTTATAAAGAGGGAGTAGCGCCTAAGATTATTATGAGTGGAGATCATGGAAGAGAAGATTATGACGAAGTAAATCTAATGAAAAAGTATGCAATAGAGGAAGGCATTCCATCTGAGGATATCTTTATGGATCACGCAGGATTTTCTACTTATGATAGTATTTATCGGGCAAAAGAAGTTTTTAAAGTGAAAAAAATAGTAGTTGTTTCCCAAAAGTTTCATCTTTATAGAGCTCTTTATATTTCTAAAGCATTAGATGTAAAAGCTTATGGGGTGATGGCAGAACCAACAAAATATTCGGGACAATTTTATAGAGAGCTACGAGAAATTTTAGCTCGTGATAAGGATTTTGTAAAATCTATTTTGAAACCAAAATCTACTTATGTAGGAGAAAGTATCCCTGTTAGTGGTAATGGGGATGAAACAAATGATAAATAAATGAAACATATTTGATAACAATGTTTCATAGCCAAAAAGAAACTAGTAATCGTTTCTTTTTTATTGTATAATGATAATGTTTTAAGGAGTACTATATGAATTTAATAATAAAAACATTTCAGGAATTAGATACAAAAGAATTATATGAAATTTTAAAAGCTAGAGCATCTATTTTTATTATGGAACAAAATATTAACTATCAAGATATGGATGATATAGATTATAAAAGTATTCATTTCTTTTATATGGAAAATGATAAAGTAGTTGCTTATTTAAGAGCATTTTATAAAGACGATGATAAGGAAATTGTTCAGATTGGAAGAGTTTTAACACTGGAGCATGGTAAAGGTTTAGGGAAAAAGTTAATAGAAAACAGTTTACCAGAGATAAAGAAAAGACTACCTTCTAAAAAAATAATGATGGATGCTCAAACTCATGCTATTTCCTTTTATGAGCAGTTTGGGTTTGATGTTACTTCTGAAGAATTTTTAGAAGAAGGCATTATGCATGTTCAAATGGAATTAGAATTATAGGTGTATGTGGTATGAAAAAAATAAGAAAAGTGATAGAAATTATTCGCTATAATATATGGGGATTAGTAGGGTTTGAAGCTATATTTAAAATTATTAGTTTTTAAATTTTTACACCACTTTTTTTACATATGTTTGATTGGATTATGAATGTGACAGGTTATAAATATTTAACTTTTGAAAATATTTTTTCTTTTTTTCTTAATCCATTTACTTTTTTAATGATATTATTGCTTCTTTTTTTAATGACTATTTATGCAATGTTTGATATTATTACTATTATTGTAATATTAGATAGTTCTTATCAGAAGAAAAAAATAAAGATAGTAGATGCTATTCGGATTTCTTTAAATAAGTGTAGAAATTTATTTCATATTCAGAATTTTTCATTATCTTTTTTAGTATTATTTATGATTCCTTTTTTAAATCTTGGGTTAGCTTCTAGTTTTATTTCTACAATAAAAATACCAGAATTTATTAATGAATTTATTCTTCAAAATCCATTTTTGTTTTCATTATTTAACATTTTAGTAATTTCTTTAAGTATTCTTTTGCTTAGATGGATATATTCCATACATTATTTTGTTTTAGAAGATGTTTCCTTTAATGAATCTAAAAAAAGAAGTATTTCATTAGGGAAAAAATGCCATACAAGGGACTGGTTTTCTATTGTTTTTGTTCAGCTTGCTCTAACTATTTTTTATTTGCTACTACTGGTTATTGGAATCTTAATTATCGTAGGTCTTGATAAAATATTTGCGAATGTCATTTTAAAAAGTATTACAACTACAATTATTTGGCTTTTCATTGCTTTTTCTTTTTTGATTGTAACAGTATTATCGACACCAATTAGTTATGCAACTATTAGTGTTTTATACTATTTTAGAAAAGAACAAAAAAAAGAAAAAATCAAAAATGTTTCTTTTCACATTACGAATAGTAATAAAGCTACTAACTTAAAATTGAGAAAAGTAGCAGTACTATTTTACGTATTAGCAATTCTCTTTGGATCTATTTTTACATATGGGGTTTATAAGGGCTCTTATAATTTAAATATTGAACATATTAGGAGACAAGAGGTAACTGCTCATAGGGGTTCTTCTATTCATTATCCTGAAAATACGATGAGTGCTTTTAAAGCTGCAAAAGATGAAGGAGCAGATTGGATAGAGTTAGATGTTCAGCAGACTAAGGATGGAAAAATTATTGTTATTCATGATACTAACTTTAAAAGAACAGCAGGTGTTAATAAGCATACATGGGAACTAACATATGAAGAAATAAAAAAATTAGATGTTGGAAGTTTTAAAAATAAAAAGTTTAAAGGAGAGAAAGTCCCACTATTAGAAGAAGTTATTGCATTTGCAAAAGACAATAATATCAAATTAAATATCGAATTAAAACCTACTGGTCATGAAAAAGATTTTGAAAAGACGGTTATTGATATTATTAATGAATATTCATTCAGTGAAAATTGTGTTGTAACTTCTCAAGTGTACGAAGTTTTAAAAAATGTAAAAAAATATGATAGACATATTGAAACTGTTTATGTTATGAGTTTAGCGTATGGAGATATTACAGAGTTAAAGGAAGCAGATCATTTTAGCATTGAAGCAACTAGTGTGACAGAGAAACTTGTCAGTAAGGTTCATAAGGAGGGAAAAGAACTCTATGTATGGACTGTTAATGCAGAAGATACTATTAGAAAGATGATTAGTTTAAAAGTGGATAATATTATTACAGATGATATCAAACTTGCTAAAGATACGATTCATGCTAGTAGAACTAGTAACTTAATTAATGAATATGTAGAATGGATTGATAAAATCTTTTAGAGGTGAAGTATGATTTTAAATGTAAGTGGAAGAACAGATGTAGTCGCATTTTATTCTAGATGGTTTTGGAATCGTTATAAAGAAGGATTTTTCGATGTTAGAAATCCGTTTAATGCGAAGTTAATTAGTAGAATCTATTTTTCTGATGTAGACTTAATATTATTTTGTACAAAGAATCCTAGACCAATTTTAGAATATTTAGATAAAATTGAAAAGCCTATTCTTTTTCATATCACATTAACTCCTTACAAGAAAGATATTGAGCCTAATGTTCCTCCTAAGGGAGAAGTAATAGAATGTATAAAGAAAATATCTTCTATCATTGGGAAAGAAAATGTATATGTTAGATATGATCCTATATTTATTAGTGATAAATATACAGTAGAGTATCACCAGAAAGCTTTTTTCCATATGTGTTCTTTATTAGATGGTTATGTAAATCATATTATAGTATCTTTTTTAGACGATTATAAAAATGTGAGAAATAACAAAGAATTTTTAAATAATCGAGATTTAACAGAAGAAGATTATGAACAAATAGGAAGATCATTTAGCGAAAGTGCAAAAAAGCATAATATGACAGTTCAAACTTGTTTTGAAGATAGAAACTTAGTAGAGTATGGTTTTATAAAAGGAGAATGTTTATCTCATGAGCTTGCTTGGCGTCTTACTGGTAAAACCTTTTCAAACTGGAAAGCGAGAAAGGGGAATAAGTGTAAATGTGTAAAAATGGTGGACATAGGTGATTATAATTCTTGTAAGCATTTCTGTAAGTACTGTTATGCAAATTATGATGAAAAGAAAGTACAAAATAATTTTTTAAAGCATGATCCTAATTCTACTATTCTAATAGGGAATGTAAGTGATACTGATATTGTAAAAATAAGAAGTGTATAAAATACGTATTTACATTTTAATTTCTATTTGATATAATGAAATTGAAAATGGAAGTGAGGAAGTAAGATGGAAAGAATAGATAAAATTAATTACTATCTTGATATGGCCGAAGTAGCTCTTGAAAGAGGTACTTGTCTTAGAAGAAATTATGGAGCACTTATTATAAAAAATGATGAAGTAGTTTCTACTGGTTATGTAGGAGCTCCTCGTGGAAGAAAAAATTGCTGTGAACTAAAAAAGTGTATTAGGGAAGAATTAAAAGTACCAAGAGGGGAAAGATATGAGATGTGCCGTAGCGTACATGCAGAACAAAATGCTATTATCAGCGCTGAGAGAAGTAAAATGATTGGTTCTACTTTATTCTTATGTGGAAAAACGTATGCAGATGGAGAGTATGTCGCAAATTCTAATCCATGTGCTCTTTGTAAAAGAATGATTATTAATGCTGGAATTAAAGATATTTATATTCGTGATTCTAAAACAGAATATAGACATATTTTAGTTAGTGAATATGTAGAAAATGATGAATCTTTAGAAGGTGTAAAAGGATATTAGAAGAGACTTGAAAAAAAGTCTCTTTTTTCAAAAAATAGTATTGACATTACCCTTAGGGAATAGTCTATAGTGATACTTGAAAGGAGGAAAATTGTGTTTATCAATGAAGTTTGTCACATTGTTGGGTTATCTAGAAAGAGCATTCGTTATTATGAAGAAAATGGGTTACTAAGTCCAAAAAGAAATACGGAAAATGATTATCGTATGTACACAGAAGAAGATATTAGAAAACTAAAGATTATTAAATTTTTAAGAGAATTAGATGTACCTATTCGTGAATTAAAAATGTTAAATGAAGGAACTCTTACATTACAAGAGTGTATGGAAAGTAGAATTTATAAAATAAAAGAGCAAGAAGAGAAATATTTAAAAGTAAAAGAAATGTGTATGGAAATAGAAGAATCTAACGATACTTTTTCTAATATTGATATTACCCAATATTTTCAATCGATGAATACATTAAATAAGGAGGGATTTACTATGAGAGATGTAAGGACAAGTAAAAGAAAAAAAATTACTGGTGCAGTACTATCTAGTTTAATCTTTGGTTCATTTTTTATCTTTTTAGTAAGTATTATTACTTATTTTCAAGTAACTGAAGCAGATAAAATACCATGGTTAGTATATGCATTTTTGATGTTCCTGTTTGGTTTTCCAATTGTAGGAATTATTGTTAATCTAGTAAATAGAATTAAAGAGATAAATGGAGGAGAAGAAGATGAAGCTAGTAAATATTGATTATATTCCTGGAGAAGAGATTATAGAAGCTTTAGGAATTGTAAAAGGACAAATTGTTCAGTCTAAGAATATTGGTAGAGATTTTATGGCTGGAATGAAAACAATTGTAGGAGGAGAGATTGTAGGATATACAGAAATGATTGCTACTGCACGTCAGATGGCTACGAAGAGAATGGTAGATGAAGCAGAATCATTAGGGGCAGATGCAGTCATCAACATTCGCTATGGATCCTCTTCTGTTATGAATGGAGCAGCAGAAATTATTGCTTATGGAACAGCTGTTAAATTAAAGAGAAAAATATAATTATTTGACAAAATAAAAAAATTAGGATATACTTGGTCGTAATGAAGGGAAGATTGTTATGTTAAAAAGAAATAATAATAGACAACATCATCATAATAATCTGCACTTGTTAATACGACATTAAAGTTGTAGGCACAAGTGCTATTTGTGGTGCTTGTTGCCTGTATAAAATAAAGACTATACAGGAATGTATAGTCTTTTTCTTTTCAATAAGCACCTATCAATAAAAGAGAGGATGATTATGATGAAAAGTATAAAAAATAGTATAGTATTTAGTAATGATATTGAAAGAATAATGAAGGGAAATAATGCCTTACAGTTTGATTATCAATCGTTTTGCGTGTTACCAAGTGATTCTTTTTTTAAAGAATTAAGAAAGAGTTTTAAAAAAGATACCTCTAGAATATTTAATGGTAAAGTAATTATTATAGAGGAAGAGGAAATGGAAGAAGCTATGTCTATTTCTATTCAAGATGTATTAGGGAGGGTTCCCCATTGTATCACTAGATAAAATTTATCTAGAAATGGGAAAAGATATTTTATTTCTAGATTGTACAAGGTTAGATGGTTCTAAAAAACTAGTATCTAGAAATAATGCGAATTCCTTTATGGCTGTGGAAGAACAAGTAAAAAGAATATCAGATATTTTAAAAATGCAAGGACAAAGAGAAATTGTGTTAGTAGATGATGTTATTTTTACAGGAACTGTTTTAAGAACATTAAAAGCTTTATTTGAACAAAATGGTATTTCTGTTATTGGAGTTAGAGGCTCTATTTCGATGGAAGAATCTTATCAAAGTTTTAATAGAGAATTACCACTTGGTTTAAAATGCGGCTATCTATTAGGTAGTGGGGTAATTGATCAAATCTGTGAAAGAGATTTCTATTTTGGAATAGCACAATCAGGAATATCTGTAATGGGCGAAACTGGGATTTATAAATCTCCTTATTTTAAACCATTTGGTAATCCTGTAGAAAGAGCTTCTATACCAAAAAAGGAAGAAAAGGAGTTTTCAAAAGGATGCTTAAGGCGTAGCATCGCATTATGGGAAGAAATTGAAAAGCTATCAGGAAAAAGTTTTAAAGTAGAAGACTTGCCAG
Source organism: uncultured Bacilli bacterium (assembly GCA_910589375.1). Lineage (GTDB taxonomy): Bacteria > Bacillota_I > Bacilli_A > RF39 > UBA660 > UBA5578. Next base: position 153,111 of record CAJUTK010000003.1, read on the forward strand.
AAACAATTATCAATACAAAAAAGGAAGAAAAGGTAGTAAAAGTTTTAAAGAAAGGAATGAGAAATTTATGAAACAATTACAAATAGGAGTGATGGGTTCAGCCCAAGATTTAAATTATAGCAAAGAGGCAGAAAAATTTGCAAAAGAGTTAGGAAAGAAAATTGCCGAAACCGGAAATATTTTAGTTTATGGTGCGGAAAAAGAATATAGTTCATTATCTACGAATGCTGCGATGGAAGCAAGTAAAAATGGAGGAATTACAGTAGGAATCACAGGAGGAAAAGATAAAAATATTTATGGGACTTATAGACCAACAGTTTTAATACCATGTGGACTTGGAATAGGGGGAGGAAGAGAGTTTACCCTTATCCTTTCTTGTGATGTTATTATTGCCATTAGTGGGGGATCTGGAACTTTAACAGAAATTGCTATTGCTTATCAAGCAGGTATTCCAATTATTGTAGTAGATAAGTTTGGTGGATGGGCAGAAAAGTTAGCTGATACTTACCTAGATGATAGAAATAGATTAAAATGCATTTCTGTAAGTACAGTAGAAGATGCTGTAAAAATAGCAATGAAACTTGGTAAACAAAATAGAAAAAAATAAAAGAATTATTGGTTTTCAATAATTCTTTTTAATATTAAAATTGTCTTTTCTTTATTAAGCTATAACCAGGTTCTTCTCTATGTGGTTTTCCTTGTTCAGAACAACTAATCCAGCTTAAACTTTCATAAATATTCTTAGGAACAGTTTGTATACCGCCACTTCCATATCCCATTGGACTACCGGTTCTTTCATCTCTTAACTTTTCCCAACCGAATAATTCCTTATGATGTTCTAGCCACCATTTATGAGAAATTAATTTTCTATGAATTTGATCTAAATCTTTTTGCGTTAAGTCTACTCCATATTTTAAATATTTTAGGAGTTCTTCTAATTCCACGTAATGATTAATGACAAATTCACTTTCAACATTAATATTTGGCCTTACTCCTTCTACAGGATATTTTACTGGTGTTGTATAAATTAAGTCATTAGCTAATCCATTATCATCAATGTTGAATAGCATTCCTCTACAAACTAGACCTCCAGAAACCTTAATACCTTTGACTCCTTGTTTTTCAAGTTCCTCTTCACTAATTCCTCTATTATATTGATCATATATTTTGAAAGAAATTTTTTGCGTTTTTAATAGTTGTCCTCCACAAACTTCTCTTCTAGTAGCAACATATTTCTTTGCCATTTTGATGCCTCACTCATTTAGTCATTTATTATAGCATAAATTTATTAGGAAAGCCATAATGATATGAAAAATAGAGTATTTTGCCTGATACCCCTCTATTTACTAATACCTAGGTAGGGTATATAATAGAATTGGTGATTGGATGGAGAAAGTTTTAGAAAAAAGAAAGACTTATCGTGGAGAAGAAGAGAAAAAACAGCTTATCAATAGAGTAAGTAGGGTAGAAGGACAAATTAGGGGAATTAAAAAAATGATTGCAGAAGATACGTATTGTAATGATATTTTAATTCAATTATCAGCAATTGAAAATTCTATTAAAAGTTTATCGAATACCATTTTAGAAAACCATTTATATAGCTGTGTATCAAAAGATTTAGAACGTGGTAATTTAGATGCGATTGATGAATTAATTAGTTTATTTAAAAGATTTAATAGGTGATAATATGAAAGTTTTAACGATTAAACAACCATGGGCAACTCTAATTGCGGAAGGCTATAAAGAGTATGAATTTCGTACATGGAAAACAAATTTTAGAGGGGAATTTTTAATTCATGCTGGAAAAGGTATTGATAAAGAAGCGATGAAAAGATTTGAGTACTTACATTTGGAGTATCCTTTGGGAAGTATTATTGCTAAAGCGACTCTTACTGACTGTGTAAAAGTAGATGATGAATTAAGAGATGCTTTGGCAAAAAAGGATTCTACTATCTATAAAGGTGTTATCAGTAAAACATCTATTGATTGGGATGGTTATGGTTTTCAGTTAAAAAATATAGAAAAAATAGAGCCAATATCCGTAAATGGTAAATTAAGTTTTTGGGATTATGATTATAAGGAGGAGAAATAAATATGAAAGAATTAACTTTAAAAGTAGAAGGTATGGTTTGCAATGGTTGTGAAAATAGGGTAATGAATGCTTTAAAAACTCTAGAAGGAGTTAGTGAAGTAGAGGCAAGTTTCCAAACTGGAATCGTTACTGTAAAAGGAAATGTAGAACAAGAAGTATTAGAAGAAAAAATAGAAACTATAGGATTTACGGTAGTAAAGGATTAATATGAAAAAGATTATTTTATCGATTGATGGAATGACTTGTAGTGCTTGTTCTTCCGGATTAGAAAAATATTTAAGAAAGCAAAAGGGTGTAATAACTGCTAATGTTAATCTTGTTTTAGCGCAAGCATTAATAGAGTATGAGGATGACTTAACGGTAGAGGAGCTAGAAAAATTTGTTAAAGAAGCAGGATTTATTAGTCTAGGAATTTATGAAGAAGGCAAATTAGAAGGAAAAAAGAAGGATTCTAAGAAAAACTTAATTATTTTTGGCGTAATTACCTTTCTTCTATTTTATATTTCTATGGCACCAATGATTCATTTGCCAGCTATTCCTTATTTGGAGGGACATTCTAAAAATTATGTAGTGGCATTATTCTTACTACTCATCCCTATTCTATTTTATGGAAGAGATATTTTTACTAGTGGAATAAAAAACCTTATTCATAGAAGTCCTAATATGGATACTCTTGTAACACTAGGGGTACTAGCTAGCTTTTCTTATAGTTTTATAGAAATGATCCTTATGCTACTTGATAAAATATCAGTAGGCCATCTTTATTTTGAATCCTGTGGTATGATTATTTTCTTTATCAAATTAGGAAGATTTATAGATCATCATAGCAAAGAAAAAACGAAAGATGCTTTAAAAGAATTAGTGCAGATTACACCGACGAAAGCTCTCCTAAAGAAAGATAATAAGGAAATAGAGGTAACGATTGATGAAGTTTCTGTAGATGATATTTTGATAGCGAAACCAGGTATGAAAATAGCAGTAGATGGTGTTATTACAAGTGGAGAGTCTCATTTAGAAGAATCCTTTATTACGGGAGAATCTATCCCTGTTAAAAAAGGAATAGGAGAAAATGTTATTGCAGGAAGTATCAATGTAGATGGTTATATAGAATATAAGGCTTTAAAAATAGGAAAAAATTCTATGATTTCAGAAATTGTAAAACTGGTAGTAGAAGCAACTAACACGAAAGCTCCAATTGAAAGATTAGCGGATAAAGTAAGTAGTTATTTTGTTCCTACTATTATGGTAATTGCACTTCTTACCTTTTTTGGATATTTTCTACTTGGAAATTCTTTAGAAGAAAGCATTGTTTCTTTTGTTACAGTATTAGTAGTTGCTTGTCCTTGCGCTTTAGGTCTTGCAACACCACTTGCGATTGTAGTGAGTGAAGGGCATTGTGCACAAAATGGAATCTTAGTAAAGAATAGCGAAGTACTAGAAAATGCCTCTAAAATAGATACGATCTGCTTTGATAAAACGGGTACTCTTACGTATGGAAATTTAAAGGTATCTAAAATTTATAGTGATAAAGAAGAAACAAAATTGATGACTATTATGGCTAGTATGGAGGCAAAATCTACTCACCCAATTGCTAAAGCATTCCTAGACTATGCAAGTGAAAAGAGTTTAGTATTAAAAGAAGTTAGTAATTTTCAAAATATGGCTGGAATAGGATTAAAAGCAACTATAGATAAAAAAGAGTTTATAGTTGGAAATAACAAAATTTTTAAGGAATTTTCTATTGATAATCCGTATTTAAAAGAAGAAAAAGAATTAACTAATTTAGCAAATAGCTTAGTTTATGTCATAGAAAATAAAAAGTGTATTGCTCTTATTGGAGTTAAAGATATTGTAAGAGAAAATGCGAAAGAGGTAATTAATACTCTTAAAAATAATGGTAAAGAAATAATTATTCTAACAGGAGATAATGAAGTTACCGCTGCAATCATTGCTGAGACTTTAGGAATCAAAAAGATAATTGCTAATGTTCTTCCTAAGGAGAAGGCTAACGTTATTAAAGGTTTATTAAAAGAAAATAAAAGAGTGATGATGGTTGGTGATGGAATTAATGATGCCATTTCTCTAGCAACTGCTTCTATTGGTGTTAGTATGAACGGCGGAACTGATATTGCAGCAGATTCTTCTGATGTTATTTTAATGCATGATAATTTAGAAAAAATTTCTAAGCTTTTAACTATTAGTAAAAAGACCTTGAAGATTATTAAGCAAAATTTATTTTGGGCATTCTTTTATAATGCTTGTATGATACCGCTTGCTATTGGATTATTAAAACCATTAGGAATATTTATAAATCCTATGGTAGCAAGTCTTGCTATGACATTAAGTAGCTTAACAGTAGTATTTAATTCTCTACGAATTAAAAAATAAAACTTGAAATGATAAATTCTATTAGGTAAAATATATTATATTGGTGGTGGTTAAAATGTATATGTATATTTTAGTAGCATTCGTTCTTTTGTTATTAACATCTGGTATTGTTTATAGTATCTTAAAAATTCATAAAATACCAGTTATTAGAAAAATTAAAAATAATCGTATTTCATGGTTACTATCTATTACACCTTTAATTCTTTTTACAATATTTATGTTTGTAGATAGTATAAATACGATTATTGTATATATCTATTTCATTTTATTTTTATTACTGGGAGACTTTCTAACTTTTTTAATGAAGAAAATAGGAAAAGCAAAAATAGATTATAGTATTCAGATTCTTACTTCAGTTCTTCTTACTATCCTTTATTTAGGCTATGGTTTTTATTTAGCGCATCATGTAGTAGAAACAAAATATGTAGTAGAAACTAGTAAAGATATTAGAGTAGATAGTTTTCGTATTGTTCAAATCTCGGATAGTCATATAGGCGCCACTATGGATGGAAATAAATTTATTAGTTACATGGAAAAAGTAAATGAAGAGAATCCTGATATTGTAGTTGTAACGGGGGATTTTGTAGATGATGACACTACTTTTGAAGAAATGAAAAAAGCGTGTACTGGACTTGGTAAATTAAAAACAAAGTATGGTGTTTATTTCGTATATGGAAACCATGATAAAGGATATTTTAATACAAGAGATTTTAACGATAAAGATTTAAGAAGAGAATTAAAAGAAAATAATGTTGTTATTTTAGAGGATGAAAGTGTTTTAGTTACGGATTCAATTTATTTAATTGGTAGACAAGATAGAAGTGTTTTAAATCGTGCTTCTATACAGGATTTAACAAAAGATTTAGATAAAAATAAATATATGATTGTTTTAAATCATCAACCAAATGATTATGATAATGAATCAGAAGTAGGTGTTGATTTAGTACTTTCAGGTCACACTCATGGAGGTCAATTTTTTCCATTGGGTCCACTTGGTGTGCTATTTGGATTTAATGATGCTTATTATGGATCAGAAGAAATAGAAAATACTACTTTTATTGTCAATTCTGGAATAGGAGATTGGGCTATTCAGTTTAAAACAGGTACTATATCAGAATATGGAATTATAGATATTAAGAGTAAGTAAATGAAGAAAAAGAAAACGTGGCGACAATAGAAAAAAATTTTTATTGTCATTAGCAAGCTTTAAAAAGGTTTGCTTTTTTTTGTTATGAAATTGTGCTAGAATGATAATAGGTGATAATATGACAGAAAAAGAAAAAATGATGTTAGGAGAAATTTATAATGCTAATTATGATGAAGAATTAATAAAAGAAAGAACTAATACACAAGATTTGTGTTATGAATATAATCAGTTAAAACCATCAGATTTTGATGCTAGAAAAGAATTGCTTTTAAAAATTTTAGGGAAAACAAAAGGTTCATTCTTAATAGAGCAACCTTTTATTTGTGATTATGGTTATAATATTGAAATAGGAGAGAACTTTTATGCTAATCATAATTTAACAATATTAGATCCTGGAAAAGTGAGATTTGGTGATAATGTTTTTATTGGACCTAATTGTGGATTTTATACAGCTGGACACCCTATAGATAAAATTTCTAGGAATAAAGGATTAGAATATGCAAATCCTATTATAGTAGGAAGTGATGTTTGGTTTGGAGGAAGTGTTGTAGTGCTACCAGGTGTCACAATAGGGGATAATGTTGTGATTGGTGCAGGTAGTGTAGTTACTCATGATATTCCATCAAATGTAGTAGCTGTTGGTAATCCCTGTCAAGTAATAAGAAAAATCTAAAAATATTAAGAAAAATTTAAGCTTTTGGTAAGAAAAAATGAAGATATCTTTTTCTTATGATTGCTATAATACATTCAAGGATTGGGTGAATAGCATGAAAAGAAATAGGGGTATAAAGAGAATAATGTTATTAGTAGTTGTTACTGGATTTTTCATTTTTTCGTTTTTATTAGATAAAAAGAGGGTTGATACTATTCCAGTTTCTTATTTTAACTCTAGTGAAGACTATTCTGTATTCGCTAGAAAGTATAATTCTTATCCCGAAGAATTGATAGATATGTTTTCAAGAAATCCTGACATGGCTGGATATATATTAGGATATCCTGAGAAAAAAGGTAAAGTATATAGTGATACGATTGGACAAATTGAAAAAGGGGAAGTACCTCTTTTATTACAGTATGATGAAAGATGGGGATATGGATTTTATGGAGATGATGTTATTGCCATAAATGGTTGTGGTCCAACTGCTCTTTCTATGGTGATTGCATATTTAACGGATAATAATACGATAACACCTTATGTAGTAGCCCAGTATTCTAATGAGCATGGTTATTATGAAACAGGTATTGGTAGTAGTTGGAATTTAATGACTACTGGTAGTATTCATTTTGGAATTATTGGTAATACTATTCCGTTATGGAAAGATAGAATTTATCAAGAATTAGAAAGTGGACATCCAATTATTTGTAGTATGGGACCAGGAGATTTTACAAGAACAGGTCATTTTATAGTTCTTACTAAAATAGAAGATGGAAAAATAAAAGTAAATGATCCAAATAGTCCTGAACGTAGTAAAACCTTATGGGATTATGAAACTTTATCTTCTCAAATTAAAGGTTTATGGGCATTTGAAAAAGCATAGATATATGATATAATATCTTAAGAAAAGAGGTTATTATGGAAAAAAAATCAAATTCTTTAAAATATGCTACGATTGCTATTACACTGATTATTGTATTGGTTATGGGCATTGCTATTGGCGTTTCTTTTAACAATAAAAACAATTCAAAATTAAATTCTAAGACACCAACTAGTGCTAATATAACAGTTGATCAAGCAAAGGATATTGCATTAAAAGATGCAAAAAAAGATTTTACAAAAGATACGTCTTTAGATACTGATATTTATGTTGAATTAGATCGTGAAGATGGCAAGGAAGTTTATGAAGTATCTTTTTATTTAGATGGTGTTAGTTATGAATATAAAGTAACCACGTCAGATGGAAAAATTATAGATAAAGATAGAGAAATACCAACTAATAAAGATAATACTAATACGAAGAAAAAAATTAGTGCAGAAAAAGCAAAGGATATTGCATTAAAAGATGCAAAAAAAGATTTTGCAAAAGATACGTCTTTAGATACTGATATTTATGTTGAATTAGATCGTGAAGATGGCAAGGAAGTTTATGAAGTATCTTTTTATTTAGATGGTGTTAGTTATGAATATAAAGTAACCACGTCAGATGGAAAAATTATAGATAAAGATAGAGAAATACCAACTAATAAAAAAGCAGATACTAATAGTAGCAATACAGGCAAAGGGAAAAGTATAGAGCAAGCAAAAAAGGTAGTGTTAAAAGATACAGCTTTAAGTGAGGGTAAAGTTACATTTACAAAACAAAAACAGGATATTGAGAATAGAAAACCTATTTTTGAGTTTCAATTTTTTACACAAACAAAAGAGTATGAATATGAGATAGATGCAACAACTTTAGAAATTCTAGAAAAAGAAATAGAACTTAGAAATAAAGTAGTAGATGGAAACAAAAATATTACACAAGATGAAGCAAAGAAAATTGCATTAAAAGATGCTAATTTGAGTGAAAAAGATGTAGTTATCAAAAAAATAGAGTTAGAAGTAGAAAAAAATTATCAGGCCTATGAAATAGAGTTTTATAAAGGAAATAAAGAATATGATTATGAGATTGATGTTGCATCAGGAACAATTTTAAAACTTTCTTGGAAGTTAAAATAAAGTAAATTGATAAGATTTACTTTTTTTAGTATAATGGATTTTAGAAAGCAGGTTTATATGAAAAAACAAATTGTTATTACTTCAGGTAGAAAGTATATTGATATTGATGCTTATGCAGGAATATTTGCTTATAAAAAATTATTACAAAGTTTGGGATATGAAGTATATGTTGTTACTACTGCTATTTTAAATGAGAGTATTCCTGAATCTATTAAAAAATTAGGATTTACATTTGATCAAGTTGATTTTGAAAGACCTACTGAATATATTGTTTTAGACGTATCTCATCCGGATTTTATAGATACTTTTGTCCCAGAGGAAGATATCATAGAGATAATAGATCATCATACAGGATATGAAGAGTATTGGAAAGAGCATGGCGTGAAAGCACATATAGAATTTATTGGAAGTATTGCTACTATCATTTTTGAAATGTTTGAAAAAAATAAAAAAGAAGATTTATTAGATACTTCTTTATGTAAATTATTAATGGCTGGTATTTTAGATAATACTTTAAACTTAAAAAGTGGTATTACAACATCAAGAGATATTAGTGCTTATCAAAAATTAATGAGAATTGCTGAGTTAGAGAAAACCTGGGGAGATTCTTATTTTCAAGATTGTTATCAAGATTTAGATAGTAATTTAGAGGAATATTTAAAAAATGATACGAAAATAGAGCAAGTAAGTTCTTATTTACCAGAAGTATTTGGACAATTAATTACCTTGGATATAAACGATATTTTAAAAAATATAGATAGAGTAAAACGATCTTTTGAAGGTTATGAAGAGTGGATGTTAAACGTTATTTCTTTAAGAGATGGGAAAAGTTATTTATTTTATGGTAGTACTTCTGCAAAGGAGAGATTAGAAGCCTTGTTTTCCAAAATAGCAGGGGATGCTTATTTAGAATTAGATGATTGTATGCTTAGAAAAGAAATTATGAAGCTTGCTCGTGAAAGAGATAAAATAAAAGTATATGAAAAATAGATAAGAAAACTTATCTATTTTTTAATCCTCTAAACTATCTACAGGTTCAGAAGAAAGCCAATGGTAGGTGCCATTCCCATTACTTTTAAAAACATGTTTATAAAGTTGACCTTTTTCAAACAATTCATCATTACTTCCATCTTCTAAAATTACTTTGTCACTTATTTTTTTAGTCTCTTTTTTATCTTTGTAAGTACCAACATAATAAACTTTATCGTCATTAAATGCATATATTTCGGCGTAACGACAAACAATAAAATAGTTATATAACTCGATAGTATTATTTATTTTTTCCACTTTTGCTAATTTTGTTAAGTACTCTGTTGAATCACCCCAACCATATAGCTGAGAATAGCAGATATAGCGATTTTTATTTTCATAGTAGTGACATTCTTCTATGATTGGCCCGTTAAAGTCACCATGGGTTAATTCATTTCCAAAGAAATTTTTATAAGTATCTTCAAAATTCTTTGCTTCAAAGGTATAAAAACCTAATCCATCTTCTCCTACAACAAAAGAAGGAATATCTTGACACATTTTATAGATATTAGGATAGTCTTTAGCATCATCACAAGAAGTAAAAGTAATTTTTTCACCTTTTAAATGTCCATAGTAATAAGCAAATCCTTTTGGATTTTTTAAATCACTATACGTAATTTTTTTATCTACATGAAATCCTTCTTGAAAATATCCATATTTATTTAAAGAGATAGATTTATAAAGACTTTGGACTAATTCATCATTTAAAGCTAGTTCTTTTACTATAGTAGGTTTTTCATCCACTTCTTTTATGTAACTATCATCTTTAGAGATACTTGTGACTCCTGTTATAACAGTTGCGATAAATAAAATACTAAAAGCAATTCCATATAAATGAGAAGTGATATAATTGGTAATAATGGAAGATACTTTGTCTTCTACTTTTCCTTTTAATTTATCTTTTACATGACCTTTAAAGTAATCTTTCCATAAGTGATCTTCTGGAGTAAGTGTTTTGTTACACTTTTTACAAGTTTCATTTTTTATATCATTAATAGTTCCACAAAATACACAGTAGATATTTTTATTTTGTTTTTTCTTTTTCATATTACATACCCCCGTAGACATAGACTTTTATTTGCTCTTTTTTATTACCATTATAAGTAATATTGAATAGATAGTAATCATTTTTCCCGTTCATAGTTAATGTTAGTTTTTCTTTTGGATTATAATTGATTGTTTCTAATATTTCTTTATTATCATTTTCTTTTTGGATACTTAGATTTTTCATTCTTTTTGGAGCATAAAGATTTACTCCAATGCTTTCTAAATTCTCACTAACTTGTAAGTAATATTCATTACTATTCTTTTTATGTTCAATTTGATAAGCATTACTCTCTAATAATTTAAAATCTTTATTGTTATTATAAAATATCCAAACATTGATTAATATGAGGACAATAAAACCAACAATTTTAGGAAACTTTTTATCCAATATATCTTTGATTCCTGTATCTTTAAATTTGTCTTCTACCCATTCTATTTTTCCTATGGCGGTTTTTAATTTAGCGGTCTTTTTTTCTATTTCTTGAAATTCATAACCGCAATTTTGACAATAATCTGCACTATAAATATTTTCTTTTTCACATTTACTACACTTTAACATACCTATACTCCTTTAAAGACTATTATACACCAAGTATGCATTTATAGAAATAAAAAATAAGAAATATTGTAAGGTTATAGTCACTAATAAAGTGATATAATAAAAAAAGAAAAGTGGTGTGATAGGTATGAAAAAAATATTAATTGTGGAAGATGATGAGATTATAGCGCAAGAGTTACAGTCTTTACTAAATAATGCTGGTTATGTGGCTACTATTTTTAGTCATTTTGAAAATGCTTTGGAAGAGATACTAAAAGAAAAGGTAGATTTGATTTTACTAGATATTAATATTCCACATATCAATGGAGAATTCTTATTGCAGGAGTTTAGAAAACAATCTAGTATTCCTATTATCATGGTAACTAGTAGAAATTCAGAAGCAGATGAGTTACTATCTATGAGTTTTGGCGCAGACGACTATATTACGAAACCGTATAATCCTAATATATTACTTTTAAGAATTGCTGCTATATTAAAAAGAGTAGATTCTAATTCTCAAAATCTTGTTTATAGGGATATCGATATATTGATACAAAAAGGTATATTAAGAAGAGGGAACGAGGAAATTATTTTAACGAAGAATGAGATGATTATTTTTTGTTATTTAGTCACTCATCAAAATAGAATTGTCACACGAGATGAACTCATGACTGATTTATGGAGTAATAATGAGTATATCAATGATAATGCCCTTACAGTAAATATCAGTAGATTACGTTCTAAATTAAAAGAAATCGGTTATGAAGATGCCATTACTACTAGAAAGAAAATGGGGTATATATTATCATGAATTTAAAAAATTATATGAAAGATAAACTTATTTTTATCATTCTATTTTTATTTACTTATAGCATTTTATTTCTTTTGTTTTGTGCTTTTAAAATACCGAATTCTCTTATTATTGCAGTTACTTTTTTATTATTTTCTCTGTTATTCAGTGTTATTTTAATAGACTATTTTCGTAAGAAAAGTTTTTATCAGTTACTTCTTTCTACTATTGAAAAATTAGATAAAGCATATTTTGTAATAGAAATGTTAGAGGAGCCTTCCTTTTATGAGGGAAAGATGATCTACCAAGCCTTATATGATATTAATAAATCTATGTGTGAAATGATAAGACAGTTAGAAAATCAGACAGAGGACTTTAAGGAGTATATAGAAATATGGATTCATGAAGTAAAACTCCCAATTGCTAGTTTGGTACTTATGGCTCATAATCATCCGGATAAATTCGATAAGAACTCTAAAGAACAAATTAGAAGAATTGAAGACTATGTAGAACAAGTGCTTTATTATGTACGTCAAGAATTTGCTGAAAAAGACTATTTGATCAATGCTGTTTCGTTAAAAAAAGTAGTTTCTAATGTTGCTTTAAGAAATAAAAATGAATTTTTAGAACGCAATATTGATTTGATAGTAGAAAATGTAGATTATAGTGTTTATACAGATTCTAAATGGTTAGAATTTATTTTAAATCAAATTATTGGAAATAGTATGAAATACAAGGATAAAAAAAATGCTTATATAAAAATCAATACAATAGAAGAAAAAAATAAATATATATTGGAAATCATAGATAACGGTATGGGCATTAGTAAGGAAGATTTGCCTAGAGTTTTTAATAAATCTTTTACAGGAAATAATGGAAGAAGATGCGCAAAGTCTACAGGGATGGGACTTTATATTGTTAAAAGACTATGTGATAAATTAGGTCATAAAGTAACAATAGAATCAAGAAAAGGAGAGTATACAAAGGTTTCTATTATTTTCTTTAAGAATAAATATTATGATGTACTATGCTAATCTTACAAAATTGTAAGATACTGTAAGAATAGAAAAGCGACAAACGATGTATTTTATTTTATGATGGTAAGTGAAAGGAGTTTTTTTATGGAAAATATTTTAAGAATTGACCAAATTGAAAAATATTATGGAAATAAATCTTCCTTAACAAAAGCGATAGATAATATCTCTTTTGAGGTAGGAAAACAAGAATTCGTTGCCATTATGGGTGCAAGCGGTAGTGGAAAGACAACTCTTTTAAACTGTATTTCAACTATTGATAAAGTTACTTCAGGACATATCTATGTAGCTGGAGAAGATATCACAAAGTTAAAAGGAAACAGTTTAAATAAATTTAGAAGGGAAGAATTGGGTTTTATTTTTCAAGACTTTAACTTGTTAGATACCCTAACTGCTTATGAAAATATTGCTCTAGCACTTTCTATTCAGAATATTGGAGCAAAAGAAATCGATAAACGTATTAGAGAAGTTGCTGATGAATTAGATATTAAGGAAGTACTAATGAAATATCCTTATCAGATGTCTGGTGGACAGAAGCAACGTGTAGCTTCTGCTCGTGCTATTATTACTAATCCAAAGCTTATTTTAGCGGATGAGCCAACAGGGGCACTAGATTCTAAGTCTGCTAAAATGTTACTAGAGAGATTTAACTATTTAAATGAAGAGTTAGAAGCTACTATATTAATGGTTACTCATGATGCTTTTACAGCTTCTTATGCTACTCGTGTAATATTCATCAAAGATGGCAAAATTTTTAATGAAATTAGAAAAGGAAAATCTTCTAGAAAAGAATTTTTTGATAAAATTATTGATGTAGTGACTTTACTTGGTGGGGATTTAAATGATGCTCTTTAAACTATCTTTAAAAAATATCAAGAAAAGTTTTAAAGATTATGCCATCTATTTCTTTACTTTAATTCTTGGTGTTGCAGTTTTTTATGTATTTAATGCCATTGATAGTCAAACTGTTATGATGGATGTAACGAAATCTACTAGATCAATCATTGATCTTATGATCAATATGTTATCTGGTGTTAGTGTATTTGTATCTTTTATATTAGGTTTTTTAATTATTTATGCTTCTAGATTTTTAATTAAAAGAAGGAATAAGGAATTTGGTATTTATTTAACTCTTGGAATGAGTAAAAGAAAAATATCCATGATTTTATTCTTTGAAACATTAGTAATAGGTATTTTATCATTGATTGTAGGATTAGGAGTAGGAACTCTTTTATCTCAAGGAATGAGTTTGTTAGTAGCGAATATGTTTGAAGCTGATTTAACAAAATTTTCTTTTGTGTTCTCTCTTAGTGCATGCATTAAAACATTAATTTATTTTAGTATCATGTATATTTTAGTCATGTTATTTAATACTATAAATATCAGTAAATGTAAATTAATTGATTTATTACATGCTAGTAAAAAGGCAGAAAAGGTACATATGAAAAATCCTGCTATTTCTACGCTTGTTTTCTTGATTTCAGCTACTTTACTTGGATATGCTTACTATATGGTAACTGCGGGTATTAATGAAACATTAGAATATGTAGATAAGATTTTTATTCCCATTATTTTAGGAATTGTTTCCACTTATGGAATATTCTGGTCTTTATCAGGTTTACTATTACGATTAGTACAGAAAACAAAAACTATTTATTATAAAGGATTAAATAGTTTTACGTTAAGACAGATTAGTAGTAAGATTAATACGACTGTATTTTCTATGACTATTATTTGTTTAATGTTATTTGTAACAATCTGTGTATTATCTTCTGCTTTATCTATTAAAAATTCTATGACTGCTAACCTTAAGACATTAGCTCCTATTGATATAGAATTCTATAAAGCAGTAGATATTCCAGAAGAATATACAGGAAAAAATAAAAATTATACAAAAGAGATAATAGAAGATTCTAAAATTTCTACTAGAGAAACTTTAGAAAAATTAGATGTTGATATTGATACTTACTTTAAGGATATAGTAGAAGTGGAAGTATTTGCAACCGATGATGTAACGATAGAAGATACTTTAGGAGATTATTTAGAAACTGTAAAAAAGAATTATCCTTATTTAAAATTGGATAGTGCTGAAGAATTTATGAGAGTAAGTGATTATAATAAGGTTGCTCGTCTTTATCATTTAGAAGAACTTACTTTAGAAAGTGATGAATATATTTTACTTGCGGATTTTGATTCTATGGTGATGATTCGAAATGGTGCCTTAAAAGAAAATACGAATATTACTCTCCTTGGGAAAACTTATCACCCAAAATATCAAGAATGTCAAAATGGGTTTGTTCATATTTCTTCTAATCATATCAATACGGGGATATTTATTGTGCCAGATAATGCTGTAGATAATTCTATTAGGGAAGAAAGTATTTTTCTTGCAAACTATAAAGAAACTAGTAAAGAGGGCAAACAGGAAACAGAAGATATGATTAGAAACTTGACTAGTCATCCCTATTTTAAAAATACGAAAATTGAAATTGAAAGTAAACTAGGATTATATGAAAATAGTATTGGATTAGGAGCTATGGTAACATTTATTGGTCTATATTTAGGAATTATCTTTTTAATCAGTAGTGCGGCTATTTTAGCTTTAAAAGAATTATCAGAAAGTAGTGATAATAAAGAAAGATTTAGGATGCTAAGAAGAATAGGGGCAGATGAGAAAATGATTTCTAAGGCTTTATTTAGACAAATTGCTATCTTTTTCTTATTTCCATTATTACTAGCTATTATTCATTCTGTTTTTGGAATTATATTCTGTAATTATATTTTAGAGACAATTGGAAATCAAAAACTATTAGAATCTATTATTATGACCTCTGTTTTCTTAGTGGGAATTTATGGTGGATACTTTGTCATTACTTATTGGTGTAGCAAAAATATTATTAGAGGAAGATAATCTTTATAGGAGGGAGGATAGGGATTAGGAGACTAATCCCTTTTGTTTATGAGTTACTTTATTTCTATTAAAACAGCACTTATTGTGTTTCCTATAATTGCTTTATTATTTACCATTCCTTTTATTTTGCACCAATATCATAAGTATGGTTCCATTCATAAGTTTAGAGTGTGTATTATTTATTCCTTTATCCTTTACATGATGACAGTTTATTTTTTAGTTATTTTACCTCTTCCCAAAATAGAAGATGTTGTTTATCAAGAAGGAATGATTAGATTAGTCCCTTTTACTTTTATTTCTGATTTTTTAAGGGGATCCTCTTTGGTAATAACAAATCCTTCTACTTATTTTGGAGCCTTAAAAGAGCCTTGCTTTTATACGGTAGCCTTTAATATGTTAATGACAGTTCCCTTTGGAATGTATTTACGTTACTATTTTAAATGTAATTTTAAAAAGACAATTTTATATACTTTTCTTTTAAGTTTATTTTTTGAGTTAACACAATTAACAGGTTTATATTATATATATCCTTATCCATATCGTTTTTTTGATGTCGATGATTTATTAATCAATACATTAGGAGGAATTCTAGGATATGGGCTGATGGGATTATTTACTAGATTTTTACCGAGTAGAGACGAAATAGATAATGCTTCTATTGAAAAAGGAAAAACAGTATCAGGACTTAGACGCATTACTCTTTTTTGCTTAGATATGTTTTTGTTTTTATTAATAACGAATCTTATGAAATCTATTTTTCACGGAAAACAGATAGGAATTATTATTTTTCTACTTTATTATATTGCCATTCCTTATTTATTTTCAGGAAAAACTTTGGCTGGAAGTTTTCTAAATGTAAAATTAGAGTTTGAAAATAATAAACTATTAAGATTGATATTTAGAATTTTCTTTTTATTCTTTTACTATTTCTATTTTCCACTTTTCTTATGGATGTTAAGTAGGAGTATTCTTTTCCTTTTATTCCTTTGCTTATTTTATTTTTATCATATTGTTATTCTTTTGAAAAATAAGAAAATGTATTATGATTATGTGATAAAGGTTACTTACGTTAGTACAATTCAAGAAAGAAAAATTACTTCTAGTAAGTAATTTTTTTCTTTGTATGTTATAATAAATATAATTTAAAGGAGATATATTAAATGAAACAACTATTATTAGAAAAAAAACAACAATTTGGGATAGAAAAAGATAATTTTCAAAGAAAAAGTAATATTTTTTCTAAGATACGAATGTTTTTATTCTTATTATTTATAGGACTAGTTCTTTTATATAGTAATTATTCTATTTTTTTCATTATTGCATTATTATGGATAGTTGCTCTAGCTTTTTTACTAGTTGCGCTTTATCATGGTTATATCAATAGGGAAGTAAAGCGTTTAGAAACTTGTATAAGTATTATAGAACAATATGAAAAGAGAAGAACCAATGAGTGGAGAAGTGAACAAACAGTTATTTTATCTACTGATGATTCTTTTTTAGAGGATTTAGATATTGTTGGGAAGAATTCTCTTTTTCAATTTTTGAATTTTACTTATAGTCTAGGTGGAAGAAATCGGTTACTGGAGACTCTTTCTTTGAAGAGAGTAAATAAACAAGAAATTATAGAAAACCAAGAATCTATTGAGGAACTAAAAAATAATCCTGAATTCGTTCTCTTCTTTCAAGAAAAATTAACACATGTTAAAAATATTTCTAAGATAGATTTTAAGGAATATTTCTATTTATTGGATGGAAATCAAAAAGGGAAAAAATTAGAAGCAGTAATTTCTATTTTCTTTTCTATTTTTACTATTATGAGCTTGTTACTTGCTCTTTTGCAGATGATATCTATAGCATATTTCATAGGAATATTTCTTTTTCAATTGGCTTCTTCTTATTTTTATGCGATGATATACAAAGAAGACTTTGATAAAATATCGAAGTGTTCAAGATATTTCAGCAATTTAAAAGGTGCCTATGAGTACGTGGAAAGTCAAAGATTTACTGCTTTAAAAAATAAAAGGCTACAAAGAGAAGTAAAGGAAGGTAAGGAAATTCTATTAAAGTTAGAACAAATTGTCAGTTTGAACTCGTATCGTTTTAACTTTATTACTAGTATTCTTTTTAATGCCTTTTTCTCCCTTAACTTTTTAATTCTGTATAAGTATACTGAACTAGTAAAGAAAGATCATCAGTCTTTTAAAAATAGTATTATTGCCTTAGAAGAATTAGAAGTATTAATTAGTTTATCTACTATTGCTTTTGTGAAAGATAATGTTTCCTTTCCAACTATTAAAAGTGATATTTCTTTAGAAGTAAAGAATGTAAAGCATCCATTATTAGAAGAGGAAAAGTGTATTTCAAATGATTTTCAATGTAGGCAAGATATTCAAATCATTACAGGTTCAAATATGAGTGGTAAGACATCTTTTATGCGAACTATTGGTATTAATCTTGTATTAGCTTATACAGGGACTTATGTGAATGCTGATGTTTTTCATTGTTCTATCATGAAAATATTTACTTCAATTAATGTGAAGGATGATATCAGCAATGGTATTTCTACATTTTATGGAGAATTAAAAAGAATTAAGGAAGTCTTAGATTATAGTGAAAATAATAAGCCAATGGTTATTTTTATAGATGAAATATTTAAAGGTACAAATTATAATGATAGAATATTAGGTGCTAAAGAAGTATTGAAAAAACTTGCAGATTTACCTTGTATTGTGTTTTTAACTACTCATGATTTTGAGTTGTGTGAAATTAATCATAAAAAGATTCATAATTATCATTTTGAAGAGACATATAAACAAAATAAAATATCTTTTGATTATAAAATGAAAAAGGGTAAGTGTAAAACTACGAATGCTAAATATTTAATGAAAGAAATTGGAATTATAGATTAGGAGTATATATGAATAAAATAGAAGTTAAAGAAGTAGAACTAGAAGAAGTCTTAAATATACATCAATATGTATTGGAAATGGATGATTTGCACCCACCAAAGACTTTTTTTACAGATAGAATTGATGGATTAAAAAGTTTAATTACAGCAGCTTATTATGAAAATGCCCCAATTGGGTATATGATTAGTTATCATCCTAAAGATGATTCAGAAAGTATTTATTGCTGGATGGCAGGAGTAGATCATCGCTATAGAAGGTTAGGAGCTTTAACCGAGTTAATGAAATATCATATGAATTGGTCTAAGGAAAATGGTTATCAAAAAATGAAAATTAAAACTCGTAATGATAAGAGAAATATGTTAAATTATCTTGTAAAGAATGATTGGGATTTTACAAAGGTAGAGGAATCTGCTTCAATTGAAAGTAATAGTATTTATTTAGAAAAAAAATTATAAAAGTAAGAAGTGAGTTATGGAAAAATATCAAGAAATAGAAAGAAGTATTATCAAAAAGTATCGTAAAGATATTTGGAGTAAATTTGTTAAAGCAGTAAAAGAGTATGAATTAATTAAAGAAAATGATAGAGTTATGGTTTGTATTAGTGGAGGAAAAGATTCCTTTTTGCTTGCTAAATGTATTCAAGAACTAAAACGTCATAGTGAAATCTTATTTGATGCTTATTATGTAGTAATGAATCCTGGTTATACAGAAAAAAATAGAGATGCTATTTTAGAAAATGCAAGATTATTAAATATTCCAATAGAAATGTTTGACTCTGATATCTTTGAAGTAGTAAATACCGTGGCTTCTAAAAGCCCATGCTATTTATGCGCTAGAATGAGACGAGGCTATTTATACAATAAAGCGAAAGAATTAGGATGTAATAAAATTGCTTTAGGTCATCATTTCGATGATGTAATAGAGACCACGTTACTTTCCATGTTATATGGCGCTGAAATAAAAACAATGATGCCAAAATTACATAGTGAGAATTTTAGTGGATTAGAGCTCATAAGACCATTATATTTAATAAAAGAAAAGGACATTTTATCTTGGTGTAAGGGTAACAACCTCCAATTTTTAAATTGTGCATGTAAATTTACAGAGAAAAGTGATACGGATAGGGAAGCGACTAGCAAGAGAAAAGAAATTAAAGAATTGATTGATAATCTCCGTAAAATTAATAAAGAAGTTGATCATAATATTTTCAAAAGTCTAGATAATATTAATTTAAATTGTGTGCTTGGTGTTAAAAAAGATGGAGAATATACTAGTTTTTTAAGGAATTATGATAATTAGTTTTATTTGTGTTATAATGTTTTAGAAAGTAGGAAACGTATGAAAAAGGTAAAAAATAGAAAACCTTTAGATTTGTTATTATTTTTTATACTGGGGATTGGCGTTGGTATCGCTTTTGGAATGTCTTCTGCTTTGTTAATTAGACATAATATCACGGAAAAGAAAAAAGAGTATAGATATGAGATAGTATCTTTGTCTAGTTGTGATAGTAAAGCAAAACTATATTATCAAGAAGAAAAAAGAAATGTATATCTGTATTGTTTAAATAGTATAAAAGTAAAAGAAAATAATAATTTATTAGAACTTAAAAATTATGTTCAGAATCATTCTGATGAAATAGAAGAAATGGTTAGAAAGATGACAATAGATGATGAGTACGAGGATGGTGAATCTATTTTATATCGTGATTATGAGCAGTTAAGTACAACTGGTTTTTCCATTTTAATGTGTTCTACTTTAGATGGTAATAGGGATATCTATATTGGCCCTAAATTAATGAAATATGAAAGTGGATTTTGCCAAGTAGAAGAAAATAAATAAGTGTGAAGTAGGTGGTTTATGAAAAAGAAGAGGAAAAAGAGAAAAAGAAGAAAGCTTAAAAAAAGTGTTGTTAGAGCTTTCCAATTGTTAATATTAGTAGTAATAACCAGTTTATTTCTTCGTTTTCGTGAAAAATCTAAAGAACCAGTAGAAGTTTTGGATATTTCCTTTGATTCCTTTTTAGAGATGCCTAAAAAGATGCTTAAAATGGTAGAGCATCCAGAAGAATATCCAGAGACTATTATGACTATGTTAGAAAATAATATCGATATGTTAGGATATGTTTCTAATTATCCTGAAAAAAAAGGACATGTTTATAGTGATACAATAGGGGAAATCAAAAAGGGCGAGATTCCTCTTTTGCTACAATATGATGAGAGATGGGGATATGGAATTTATGGAGATGATGTTATTGCAATAGAAGGTTGTGCTCCAACATCTTTAGCAATGGTAATTTCTTATTTGAATAATGATCCAACCATAACTCCTTATGTAGTTGCTAATTATGCTTATAAAAATGGATATTATGTTTCTGGAATAGGGAGTAACTGGTCATTAATGTCTGAAGGAAGTAAGTATTTTGGGATTAATGGTAAGGAAGTTCCTTTAGTAAAGTCTATTATTTATAATTATTTGGAATCAGGACATCCTATGATAGCTAGTATGGGACCTGGCGATTTTACAAGAAGTGGTCACTTTATTGTTTTAACAGGAGTACAAGATGGTAAAATCAAAGTGAATGATCCAAATAGTGTTGTAAGAAGTAGTCAATTATGGGATTATGATAAAATAGAACCTCAAATTAAAAATATATGGGTATTTGAAAAAGCAAAATAAAAGAGAACGTTTACATTATTTGTTCTCTTTTTTCTTTTAAAACTTTTTGAATAGAGGTCTCGTTCCAACTTGGTAACATCATTTTTCCTTTGTTAAGCTCAAAAAGCGCTTGCAAGGTTCGTAGTTGATTTATAGTAGCAGATTTTTCAAAGTAATGAGGGTCAGGAAGAATAGAGGCATCCCAAAACTCTAATTTAGGAAGAATATCCATTCTTTGAACACGTGCGAATAAGCAATATCCATAATAGTGAACTAAGATATCTCTAAGAAAATATAGACGTTTAGCATCTACCTCTTCTTTTTTCATACCATTTTGAAGCAATAAATGAAGTTGCACATTATAATACTCCTTTAAAGAGGGTATGTTTATAATTTTATCTGCTATTTCTTGGGCTGTTGTCTCTAATTGTTGTGATGGATTAAAACCTATATAACCTTCCGATAAACAGAAAGTTCCATCTGGAAAAATAAATGCATTTTTTTGATGTATACTTACTTTTCTTTTAGCGATATCTGTGATGTTAAAAATCGCAAGTTTTTGTACTGTCATTTTTTATCCTCCTAGAAAAATCATTATACCATAAATTTTAAAAGTATGCCAAAATATTTTAGAAAATAAAAAAATGTGGTATACTGTTCTTATAGTAGAGGAGTGAAATTATGAAAAATAAAAAATATATTTGGATAGTATTAGGGATTCTTTTAGTGGTGATATTATCTGTAGGTCTAATTTTCATTTTTAATAATAAAAAACAAGGCGAAAGTCCTGCTTTAAAAGATTATAAATTAACTTTTCATGATGATTATACACCTGGTGGAAAATACGATATTGTGTTAGATAAAGAAGAAAATATACAGGTTACAGAAACTAGGTTCTGTAGTGCAGTAGACTGCCCACAATCAGCGCCTAAAGAAGTTAGTATTAATTTAACTGGAGAAAATAAGAAGTATGCAGTACGTTTTATTAGAAGCTTCTTTGAGGGATCTGAAAAAACAGAATTAGAGATTTATCAACAAGATTTAACAGAAATTCAGTTACAGACACTTACGTTATTATTAGAAAATAGGGATGATTTGTTCTCTTTAGTGAGTGAGCCTTATGAACATATGATTTCTTATGATAATGGAAATAAAAGCTTTTTTGTTTATCAAAATAAAGATAATATTAAAGTAAAGAGAATTAATTATAGTGAAAATGAGGAAGCGAAGGATATTACTACTTATGATATTACTTTTAAAGAAACTAATCAAAAAATAATTGTAGATTATTTAGAAGAACGTTTTAAGGATTCTAAAGAAAATTATTTTTTTCTAGATTCTATAGATATTAGTGGCAAAGCTCAATTTATTTTAAATAGTTTATCTTATAATGATGAAAGCTATTTAGAAAAGGCAGATAAATTCATGTTTGAAATCTCTAATACGAACGTGAAATGCCCAACTGTCTATTTATATATTTATAATGATAAGACGTATGAGTTCTATCATACTTTCCAAGATGGAAAACCAGTAGATAAGAAAGTAGGAACTTATACAAAAGATGCTACTAGTATTTTAAAAAATATAGGTACTTATGGAAAAGAAGGAGATATTATCTATTCTTTAAAGGATTATAATGGAAAAAAGTATACTGTCTCTAATAGTAATAAAGAATTAGAGGAATTTTTGAAGGATATTCCAGAGAATTTAGAATCTTGTGCTGTCTATGGTGATTAAGTATGATTGCTGAAATACATTTTAATTATAAAGAAATATTAAAAAAATCTAAGAAAGTAGAAAGGGATATTTCCCTTTCTAGTTTTAATATTAGGTATTTAAAAAAAGTTCCTTATACTGCTTTTCTTACAGGTTTTCTAATAGCGCTAATAACGTGGCTATGTTCCTTGATGGGGGTTATTTTTGGAAACTTTTCTTTATTAGATTCTCTTTTTACAGCGATCTTTATTTTTTCTTTAGTGTCATTATTTTCACTTTATTTGCTTATGAAGAAAATGGATATCTTATCCTATAAAAAGATAAAAAAGATGATGAGAAAATCTTATCAAGTTTATGAATATCATGGGCATATAGATGGTATTTATGATTCTATTGGAGTGAGTGCTAAAACGAATATGAAAACTAATGGAAGCAAGACTAATCATTTTATTTGTATGATAGATGGAGAAAAAATTTATTTAAATAAACATTGTTATGAAGAAATAAAGGATAGTAAGATGATTAAGTTATATATTGCCAAGATAGGGAACACTTGCCTTTTATTTGATTATGAAAAAATATAAAAAAATAGAAATTTATTTGTTTTTTAGATAGTCAGTATGCTATAATAAAAAATAGGATAGAATAGGTGAACTATGAAAATGAAAGAAGACGTATTTTTAGATGGAGAAAAAATAGACTTACCGCAATTCTTTGACGGAGAAGAAATAGATGATGATCTTCGTTTGTTAGATGAAGATTTGCCAACAAAAGATTTATCAGAGTTTATAGAAAACACAAAAGAATTGGATTGGAGTAAAGATGAATAGAAGTAAACAGATGGATGACTTTTTGCAATATTGGGCAAAAGTCTATATACAGAATCCAAATTATCCCATAAGTGCTAATGTTTTATCTGGGGCATTAAAAGAATATGGTCTAACCTCTGAAGAGAAGAAAAGTTTTGATATTCAGCCTATATTTTCTTCTTGGCTAAATCACTTTAGGGGAAATACTTCCCTAAATGTCTTTCATGATACGAGACAAGAAGACTTCTTACAGTTTCAAAGTAGAAGTGACTTTGGTTCACAACATGTAAAATTATATCTTTCTTATCCAAAAGAAAAAATAGAATATTGTGTAAATAAAATATTTGATTATATTGCTCTACACCATATGAGAACAGAATCTAAAGTAGCAAATAGAATACGTTCAGATGCGATTGTACTTAGAATGACAGATTATGATGATGCTTTAAAGGTAATGGATTTTATTAATAGAGATCCAGAACTTGTTATGTATGCTAAACCTACGAATCCTTTTATTATGAAGAATGGAAAAGTAGGGGTATCCTATGATGATAATATTAGTTACAATGCTACTTCAGCTCTTATGCTATCTCAATATTTTGAGTATTGTAGAAAAAATAATTTGCTAAAGAAAGTAAGCCATAAGCATTTTAGAGATTATGTACATAATTATTTAAAAAATACATTTAATGATCCTAAAAATTTATTAGCATTCCAGTCTTTACCAGAGGTCGCAAGAGCGTCTAAAAGGTTTCAAAGTATAGGAGAATGCTTGCTTAATTATGAACATGTTCTTAGACTAATGGTAATGCAATTAGATGGAAATATGAATATGGAAAGATTTCGTTCTTTCTATGTTAGTGTAAAAGATTATTCTAAGAATAGGCAAATGGCAGATTATTATGGTCAGTTAGTAGAGAGTAAAGAAAAAAATTTAAATAGTTCTTCTGATAGTGCAGATAAAAATCTAATAGATGACTATATTGAATATGCAAGAAAAAAATATAGTAATGTTGTAAATGTTATTGCATATTTAAGAAAATATACAGAAGAAGAAAACCTGAATGCAATTACAAGAGATCATAATTTTAGAGAAAGATTTCAAACAGGGATGACTCCAAAAAAGGCTTTACTTCTTATGCAAGGAAACGTGGAGCATTATGTTCGTGAGGTTTCTGTAGAAGAGAAAACAGAAGATCTTACTAAAAAAGAGTCTTTTGCTGAAAGTTTTCTTCAGGAATATATTGATTTTGCTAGACTAAAGTATGGAGATTCTAATGTAGAAGCGTATTTAAATAAGTATGTATCTGATGGTCTAGGCTGTATAACAAGGGACCAAAATTTTAGAGGTCGTTTTCTTCAGTATTTGCCACCAAGTAAACTATTAGAAATTACAAATCAGGACATTTCTGCTTATGTCGAGAGATATATAAGAAGCAAAGTATCTGAACAAACTCCAGAAAAGCTTTATGAAATATTTGTTAATGCTTGTATAGCTACTTATCAAAAGTATGGTTACAATCAACTCAGAAAGGCTATTGAATGTGGCTTTACAGCTGATTATAATTATTTTACTGATGGTAATAATCAGTTTAGAGCTTATTTAGCAACTGTTACTCCTGAAGAATTTTCTTCCTTTTGCGCTAAGTTGTTAACTAGTCATGGAATTAGTATTGGGGATAATAATGATATTTATGATAAATGCGTAGAAGCTATACAAGGAATGGTAGCTTCAAAAAATAATACACAGATAAAACAAGTATCTTAGAAAATAGTCAAATAAATTTTGACTATTTTTTAGTAATTCATAAAAAAATATAGTATAATTTAAATATCGAGGTGATGCACATATGAGAAAAATTGTTGCTATAGCAGGAGGTCATAATGGCAGATTAAAAGATGGTGTTAGAATGCCATATGAAATAGCACTTATGGACCAAGAAATTATAAGACTAACAGAAAAACAAAATCCTCATTTCCTTTTTTTAGCGCATTCTCAAAAAGAATTAGAGGTACAAACTGGTTATTTCAATGGTATGAAAGAAATTTATGAAGGGCAATATCACTGTGACTGTAGAATGCTAACAAGTGAAGATTTAAAAGATATGGGAAAAGCCAAAAGTTATGTAGACTGGGCCGATATTATTTATGAAGGTGGTGGCGACACCATGTCTATGATGTCCCTTTGGAGAAGTACAGGATTTGATGCTCTTTTAAAAGGTGCATGGGAAAGTGGAAAAGTTATGTGTGGTGTATCAGCAGGTGCTAATTGCTGGTTTGAGGCTTGTAGTACTGATTCTTTAAGAATTCAAAAGAATGATCCAACTTTACCTTTAACGAGCTGTGATTGCTTAGGATTTATTCCTGGATTTTTTGTTCCACATTCTAATGACCCAGGAAGAATGGAATCCTCTAAAGAGATTTTAAAAGAAAATGGTATGATAGGATTTTTTCTTTCCAATTGTTCAGCTTTAGAAATTGTTGATGATAAGTATCGTCTACTAGTAACAGATGCTTCTAATTATGGTATTGAAGCTTTTGGCTTGAAAGTATACTGGCAAGATGGAAAATGTATCGAAAAACCGATTTCTGCTTCTTTAGAGTTTCAAAGCTTAGATGAACTACTATCTATGTCAGATGAAAAGATAAAGAAAATATGAAAGATTTAATATTGTTAGAATTAGATTCTTATCTGCAATATTTTAAAGATGAGAAAAGAAGACAGGAAGTTCTTTCTAATTATTTAAAGGGGCATAACGATAAAGAGATTAGAGATTGGAATAATTTTGATGGTCATGTAGTAGCAAGCGGATTTCTTTATGCTAAAAAAGAAAAGAAGTTTTTATGCCTATATCATAAGGATTTAAAAATGTATTTATATCCAGGAGGGCATATAGAAGAAATAGATAAAACTGTATTGGAAGCTGCTAAAAGGGAAGTTTATGAAGAAACTGGAATAGAACATTTAGAACCATTTATCTTTTCTAATAAGGTACTTCCAATAGATATTGATACTCACATTATCCCTTGCAATGAGAGATTAAATTTACCAAGTCATTATCATTTTGATTTTCGT
Organism: uncultured Bacilli bacterium; assembly: GCA_910589375.1. Classification (GTDB taxonomy): domain Bacteria; phylum Bacillota_I; class Bacilli_A; order RF39; family UBA660; genus UBA5578. The sequence goes on from CAJUTK010000003.1 coordinate 179,902, forward strand.
TATTTATTTTTTATAGAAAAGATAGAAGAGATTAACATAGATAGGGAAGAACATGAAAGTTATAAATGGATAGATATAAATGAATTACAGAAGGATAAGAATTTTGGTGTTGTAGCAGTTAAATTAAGAGACTTAATAGAGGAGGAATAAAATGAATTATTTTCTAATTCACGGATCTTATGGTAATCCATATAAAAATTGGTTTCCTTGGTTAAAGGAGGAACTTGGTGTTCGAAAAAAAACGTATATAGTTCCTCATTTTCCTTCTTTTGAAAAACAGAATTATTTTAATTGGAGCACTATATTAGAGTCTTATTTAAGAGCTGGCTGTATAACCGAAGAAACTATTTTCATTACGCATAGTTTAGGTGGAATTTTTTTAGTAAAGTTTTTATTAGAAAATAAATTGAAGGTAAAAAAGCTTATTCTAGTATCCGCCTTTAATAACATAGTGTTTAGTGAAGATAATTCTTTTTATGATTCCTTTTATATAGAAGATTCTAAATTAGAACAATTAAAAGATTATTGTGACGAGGTTCTTTGTATTTATTCAGACAATGACCCTTATGTGTCAGAAAATAGCGCTACTAGTTTTGCAGATAAAATAGGAGCAGAAAAACTATTAGTAGAAAACGCTGGACATTTTACAGGAAAGAATGGCTATCTTAAATTCCCACAACTATTGAACTATTTATAGGAGGAAATATGAAAAAAATAAATACAATCGATTTATGGACAGAGCAATATCCTAACCAATATGAATGTTTTAATGGTGCTTTTATCGATGGATTTGAAGGAGAGGAAGCACCATTTGACAAATATAAAATTGTTAAAAACTGTAATTGTGTAATTACTGTAAAATCAAAAAGCATTCAGATTACAAATAAACATCACAGCATTATTTTTTATAAGAACGGTATTCCAGTGAGATTAGTAGTATTAAATAAGAATACGAATATAGAGAAATGTATAGAAATTGCTTTGAACCAGTACTTTCATGATACATTGTTATTAGATTTATATAAGGAGTTGCAGATTAAATCTACTACTATTGATAAAAAAGAAAAACCAATTTATAATGGTTGCGATGCCAGTGAGGAAATAGATACGGGTTCTTGTGATCGTTGGAATCTTTTATATAGTATGTTAAAGGGTAGCTATACTGAGAATGATACTTCTTATGGAAATTTTGAAAATAGTTTGTATGAGTTTATGCCAGAATTATTCATTAAGTATGAATTAACAACGGATAAGGAATTTTTTGAGATAGAACATTATTGTGCCTTTATCAATAGTATTAAAACAAGACTAATCCCTATTCAGAAAGATTCTTCTCTAGGAGCGATGACAAATGAATAATTTAAAAAAACGAGTATTAATTACAGGATCAGTTCTCTCTTCTTCCCTAGAATCTATAGAGACTTATAATCAATTGGTATCTTTTTTGAATGATAAATATATAGTTTCTAGCCCGCTCGATACTATGAAATTTGTAGGAAATGATGAAGAAAGATATATAAGAGCAATGGATTTATTACATCAAGCAGAATATGTAATTGCAGAGATGAGTATTCCTTCTACTGGACAAGGAATGGAAATACAAGAAGCTATCAACTATCAAAAACCTATTTTAGTACTTGCTAAAGAAGGAAGTAAAATATCGGGGTTGATAAAAGGTTCAAAAGGAATATTCAAAATAGTTTATTATCAACGTATAGAAGAAACGAAAGATGAAATATATCATTTTATTGAAAATTTTGATATAGGAAATAGTTAAATTTTTAACTATTTTTTTAATACTTATTATATTTTTCTTTAACTGCTCCATGATAATTAATAGATAATAAAATAGGAGATGTAATATGAAAACAGAAAAAATAATGGTATATAAAAAATTTATTTTTTTATTAGTTGTACCCACAATTTTACTATTTATTCTAGCCTTTTTTTGTATAGATAAAAAAGAGACTACTGTATTAGCTAGTAATACTCATTCTATTTTAAATATTAGGTCTATTTTAGAAAAGTTTTATGATATACAAAATGAGCAAACCAAAAATATACCTTTGAAAAGAGATTTATCAAAGTACGAAGGAAAAAAATTAATTGCTTTTACTTTTGATGATGGTCCTAATAGCTCTACTACTAATTTATTGTTGGATGGGTTAGAGAAATATGATGCTAAAGTTACTTTTTTTATTTCTGGTACTAGAATTTCTAAAAACAAAGAAGTTATTAAAAGGGCTTATTTAGATGGTCATGATATAGGCTCTCACACTTATAGTCATAAGAATTTATTTCGTTTAAAAAATACTAACATACTGAATGAAATCAATAAAAATAATGAATCTATTAAAGAAATAATAGGTAACAGTCCAATTTATTTACGCCCCCCATATGGAAATGTGAATAAACGAATTAATGGATTAACGGATATGTATATTATTTGTTGGGATATTGATTCACTAGATTGGAAATATAAAAATAGAAATAAAATCAAAGATAGAATTTTAAAAACAGCTCATGATGGAGGAATTGTACTTCTTCATGATATTTATGAAGAATCTATTATGGGAGCCTTTATGGCTATGGAAGAATTACAAAAACAAGGTTATGTTTTTGTAACAATTAGTGAGATGGCAGAACTAAAAGGAATTACCTTAGATAATGATGATGTATACTATCATTTTTAATAAGAGCGAATGCTCTTTTTTCTTTGTAATCTTATTTTAAAGGAATTAGTTATAAAGGGAATTCTTTATAGTACTATAGCTAACTTCGTGCTTCTAAAGAAGTGGATAGATTAATTAAAGTTTAAAAATTTGGCTCTTTTTTTATGCCCAAACATTATCAAAAAATCTAAAAATATGATAAAATTTTAATAGGTGGTGATATTCTTGATAAAATTAAATGATATTGTTGTTAAGAATGCACAAGTAAATAACTTAAAATCGGTAAATGCAAAAATAGAATATGGAAAGTTAACTGTCTGTGTAGGGCCTAGCGGTAGCGGTAAAAGTTCTTTTGCATTCGATACATTAATTAGACGTGAAAATTGTGAAATAGAAAACTATCCTAAAAGAGTTTATTCTATATCACAGCGAATTTTTAGTACTAGTGAGAAATTAGAGGAATTATTAAAACTTAAAAATATAAAAGAATCTTTAATTGTTATTGATGAACCTCTTGCTGGCACTACTCATGCAGAAGCAATAGAATATTCTAAAATGATAAAAGAGTTATCTTATGAAAATGCTGTAGTAGTTGTAGAACATAGAAAAGAATTATTTGAATATGCGGATGTCATTTTATCTTTCGGACCTGGTTCTGGTCCTGATGGAGGAGAACTATTAGAAATAACAAGTGGAAAGGAATATTTGAAAGAACTTCCTCCCATTTCTTCTACAAGAACTCAAAATAAATCTACGAAAAAGGTAAGTGCTAACTATAGTCAATTTTCTGGTATTAAAAATTATCAAGTAGAATTCTTTTTAAATACGATTACTGCTGTAACAGGAAAAAGTGGTAGTGGAAAAAGTACATATCTAGATGCCATTTTTAAATCTCTTGATAAATCTGCTGGAGCAAGTACTAGAAGACAAAATTTAAAAGAAGTAAAAAATAAAAATTATATTAGAAGACCACATATTATTGATGCAACTCCTGTTTCAAAAAATTCTAGATCTACTGTAGCTACTTATTATGGAATTAGTAATTTTTTTAAAGGAGAAGATATGGATATAACAGTAGGAGAGGCAATAAAAAAATATGGGGATAATCCACTTATTATGAGACGTTTACAACATATAGAAGATATAGGTCTTGATTATTTAAAACTAAATCAGCCTTCCTATACGTTATCAGGTGGAGAATGTCAAAGAATAAAATTAGCAAAGTTATTATGCAAAAAATTAGGAGATAGAAGTGTTTATATTTTTGATAACCCAGTAAGAGGATTAGGTGAGAAAAATATTGAGCAAGTAATGTTTATGTTTGATAAACTTGTAAAAAGAAATAATACAGTTTTAATTGCTGAAAACGATCCAACAGCTCTTACATTTGTTGATAAAATAATAGAACTTTCATAATTTATAGGAGATTTTTATGAAATATAAATATAAAAGATTTCAAATATTTAGAAAAAAATTGCCTGTGCCAAAAGAAGTATTAAAGCGTATTTATCATGGAACAGCGACAATTGAGGATATTATCCAATACGATTTAAAAGATAAAGTACCAGTAGAGTGTCTATACTATCAATATAGGGAAATTGCTTCTATTGTGGGAATGGAAGTAGCAGTAGGTTTAGATTGGAATGCGATTTTACCTTTCAAACATTATAAGATATTAGGCTGGTTTCAAAATAATAGCGCTTCTAGTGCATCAGAATGGAATACTTTGTTATATGGTACAATAAAAGAAGAATATTTTAAAAATCTTTTAGAGAGAGTCAGTTCTTATGATATGCTCATATCTGGATTGGCAGATAGCCATTATGATTTCCATTTTGAAAGATTAGGGGAAAAGTTTGAAAGAGAAGTGCCAGAACTTTTCTATGCTACTACTAATGAGGCAGCTAGAGATTTATTTTCAAAGAGATTTGCGATTAATGACTATATAGAGCATTTTAAAGAGTATGCAAAAGCACCAGATAAAGTAATTAAATCTTCCTTTGAAAGTAGTGCGGATATAAAATTATATGAGTTTTTAAACCCTTATTTAAAAAGTGGCAATACTTATGAAGAGGAAGGTTTATTACTTGGAATCGTTTTTAGTAATTTTCATTATGAATATGAAAGCTATCTTCAAATATTAACTTCTAATCCTGGAATAAGCGCTCATGACTTTTTAGAGAAAGCATGTTTAGAAAGACTAGAAGATCAACAGTGGTTAAAACCAAATGCGTACTATATTAGTAAATATAATATGGGAAAAGAGCACAAATTTTCTTTTGGACAGAACATAGATTATGACTCTTTATCCTTAGTAGATCAATATCCTGAATACCGAATTATTTTTTCGCAGTTTTTAAATGGTTCTTTAACCCTTACTTCTTCTATTTCCGATTATGATAGTATAGAGGCTTATGTTGCCCATTTAATATTAGAATTTAATTTGGAATATGATGGAACTTTACCAGAAAAATTTAAAGAATTATACCCAGAATTTTTTATTACATCTGATTACAATTTGGCAGATGATTTTTACCGAAAAAAATTAACTCCAGAAATGATTCAAAAAAGGCCAATCTATGTTGAACTTTTAAAAGATAAAAAAGTTTTCCTTGGATTTAAGGATCAGGATATGGCAACATTCATTAAAACTATTGGAAATGATATGTTTTTTAAGTTTTGTTTAAAATATGGTTCTCATTTGGTTCCTGTTACTTTAGAAAATGAAAATCAGACTTATGAGGAAAGATTAGAACAAGAGATTATCAATAGTATCGTACAAGGAAAATGTAAGTATCAAGACTTAGAAGGCGTAGAGGGGATTACTTCCAAAATCCCTAATTATTTTTTGGATAATAGTTTTCCAAAAGAATTAAGAGATCTTTTTTATAGTGGAGAACTAACTCCTATTCTAATAAAAAAGAACCAAAAGTGGACTCATTTGATGAAAGATAAGGAACTTTTTCCAGCTTTACAATATCCTCATAGGGATTTATATACTGCTGTTGGAAAAGAGAATTTCTTGATGTTATGCCAAGGCTATGGAACAGTTATTTCAGATATGTATTTTTTTTCTTATCATTTTAAAGATATGCCAGTAGAAGAAATTTTAAAAGATATAGAAACTGAAATTTATAATCATATCTATCTTTATCGCGTTCCTTATGATGACGATATGCCTATTTCTTTTAAGGAAAAATATCCACATCTTTTTTTACCACAAACGATTAGTGAGGAATTAAGAACAAAGTTTTATAGTAGAGAATTAACTCCTATAGATTTTGAGGAAAATGATTTTCTATTTTCTTATTTTGAAAATCTAGATATAGCTTGTTATCTAAAAGATGAATATCTTTGGTTAACGGGAAAAAAATTACAAAATAATAAGGATAAATTAAAGATAGCAACCTTCTACGAGAAAATTCAAACGAAAGATCTTCAAGAAGTGTTTAAAAAGATTGTATTAAAAAATATTAGTACTCTTAATTTTGATAGAATAGATAGTTTAGCGAATTTATTAGTTACGCTTTCTTATTCTAATTCTGGTGAGATCAGAAAATGTAGAGCAGAACTTGCCAATCAGTTAATCAATTTAGAGAATCCAAAAGAAAAGTTGGATAGAATTGAAGATATCTTTGTAGCTAACAATCTTCCAACAGTTGGTAAAGTATTTCTAGTATTTCAAACCTTATACCCTGATTTTAGGGGATTTGATTTTAGTGAAGATTCTAAAGTATCTCCAATTTTAAAAAGCAAAACAAATCGAAGTAGAGAAGTTATTATTTTTTCGGACTTATTAAAAACTGCTTTTGGCTCTAATAATAGGTCTATTAAATCTTATTTAGAAAATATTGAAAATGGCTATAGGACATTTTTACAAATACAAAATGGTAAGGTTTCTTTAGAGGGGTTAGAAGAAAGAGAGAAAACTACTCTATCTATCTTTTTAACCCATTTAAATACTTTGTATAATAATACAGAGAAAGGAAAAAAAGAACCTCACAAATTATCTAATAATATCGAGAAAGATGTTTCTGATTTTGTATCTCTTTATGCTAAACAGGAATCGGTAGATTATGATTTACCAGATAGAATTATTAAGATTTTCTGCCATTTTGCGGGTTTTGACAATTTTGAAGAGGCAAAGGCGTATGCTACTAAAAAACCTATTTTAGCAGATCAAAGAAATAGAAAGTCTTCTAGAAATAGTTTTCAATTAGAGCAAGGGGATTTCATCAAAGGGATAAGAGATATTAAATATTTAAATAATATATTACAAAATGGTTCTTTGGCTGTAGAATTTTTAGGAGCTTCTTCTAATAAAGATAGTACACCATTGGATACAGATTTATCACGTATATTAAAAGTAGAAAATTCTATTAGTGAAACTGTTTCTAAAACAAAAGCATCAGATTATGGACCTATTTATTTAATCCTTAAAGATGATGATAGATTCTGTATCACAAGAAGAAGTCCTTCAGAAACCCAGAATGTAGATGAGGTAGATGTTAACAAGATAGAGGCATTTTATACAGGTGCTACCGGAAAAGATCATTATGGAATTCGTACTGGTTTTGCTTCTTCTGAAATTGATTATATTATGACGAAAGAATATGATGCAAGAATAGGACTAGAGATTGCTATGAACGGTTTTTATATTCCCATTGTAGATACTTCTGGCAATTTGTTATTTACTCCAGAGGATTATGATTCTTTAAGAGCAAAGATGGGTGGATTATCTTATTTTGGAGAAACAGAATATACTTTTTCTCAAAACCTTTATTTTGATGGTATAGAAGAAGTAGTGGAATCTTTTGTAGGAAATAAAGAAGCTGTTCAACTAAAACGAGAAGTCATCAATCAAAATATTTTAGAGGCGATTGAGGAACTTGGCTTAGGTCTTAAAACTGCTATTGATGGGAATTTAAAAGAAGGTACTGTCGAATTAATTGATACTGGATCAACTGGTCGTGGCACTAATTTACCACAATCAGGAGATTTTGACTTTATTATGAGATTGGATAAAAAGACCATTGCAGATACTAGTAAAATGAAAGAATTAAAGGATAAAATATTGAAGAAATTAGGAAAGAATAATTCAAAAGAGGTAACGGGTAACGGTGATTTTAGATTAAAGGGCGTTCAGTTAGAATGTTTAGAACAAGCTATTGATATTGATATCACTTTTATTGAGAAAACTGATAAGGTTTCTTATTCTACAGATATGTCTTTAAGAGATAGATTATCTACTTTAAAAAAGCAAGACGAAAGAGAGTATTCTTTAGTACTTGCTAATATCCTACTTGCTAAAAGAGTATTAAAAGAAGCAGGGGCTTATAAACCAAATCGCGGAGAAGTTCCTGAAGGTGGCTTAGGTGGAGTAGGAATAGAAAGTTGGATTTTACAAAATGGGGGCTCTTTTATTGATGCTGCAAATAGTTTCTTAGAAGCATCGGAGGGGAAATCTTTTCAAGAATTTAGGGACCATTATAGTGTTTGGGACTTTGGAGAAAATCATTTTGCAGATAGAAAAGGTATTTATCCACATGATGACTTCGTTAAAAATAATATGAGTGAAGAGGGTTATAAAAAAATGAGGGAAGCTTTAAAAAAATACGTTAAGAACTTAGAAATTAGGAAAGTAAAGTAGGAGGAAAATATGTCAGTAAAAGTAACATATTTTGTGCATGGCACAACATTAGATAATTTAGAACATAAATCAACGGGATGGCTACCGGGTGTATTATCAGAAAAAGGAATTGAGCAAAGCATTGCTTTAAAAGAACAAGTAGATATAAATGAGTATGATGTTGTCTTTTGTTCAGATTTAAAAAGGGCGATAGACTCTGCAAAATATACTTTTGAAGGAATGAAAGAGATTATCCAAGATGCAAGATTAAGGGAATGTAATTATGGAGATTATAATGGACTAGATAGTTCTTTAGCCATTTATGAAAGTCATATTCAAAATCGTTTTCCAAATGGGGAATGCATGTTAGATGTAGAAGCTAGAATTAGGGATTTTTGTAGCTATTTACTAGAAAATTATGATGGTAAACATATTGCTATTGTTGCGCACAAAGCACCTCAGTTAGCATTCCAAGTTCTTACAGAAGGAGCATCTTGGGAAGAGGCAATTGATAAAGATTGGCGTAAAATAAAAGCCTGGCAACCAGGTTGGATTTACACTATAAAAAAATAAAAAGTACTAGCAAGTACTTTTTATAATTTAAAAGCAATTAGTAAAGCAATTTGAAATAATTTTTCTCTAGCAGATGTTTCAAATTGCCAATTTCTACTATCGTATTTAGAGGTATCTGCTAATATATCCCCGCTATATAGTAATTCTACGAAATCCTTTTTTCGAAATTTTGCACAAGCTGTTAAAGCAGAACATTCCATTTCAACAACAGAACACCCTTGCTTTTTTCTAAGATTTATCTTTTTGGGTGTTTCTCTTTTAGAACCGTCGGTTGTCCAAGATTTACATTCTAAAAAAGGAATTTCTAATTCTCGTAATATTTTACTTACTTTTTGAATACTTCTTTTCTTTAATAGAATTTCTTTAGAAGGTTTGACGTAATGAAAAGAAGTTCCTTCATCTCTCACAGCAGAAGTAGGAAGTAAAATGTTTCCAACAGGAATTTCTTCTAATACACCACACCCCCCACAGGCTATAATAAATTCTACACCATTCGTGTATAAGTCTTCCATAATATTGACAAGGGGAGCTCCCATTGGTGCATAGCAAAATACAATCTCTATATTGTTATATTTTGTTTCATAAAATTTCCATGGAATGATATCATGGTAACTTTCCATGATTAATTGACTAGTTTCTGCATACTTATCTACAATCTCTTTAAAGAAACACATGATTGCTACTTTGGGAAGTTCTATATTTTTTACTTCTGGCATTCTAGTGGAAATGGTTTCTCTATCAAACTCGAATAAAGCGCAGGTTTCATTTTCCTTTAGCATAACTACCTCCTAAAATTAGTTTTATTTTAGCATATTTTTATATTCTTTAGAATAGTTCTTGTTCTTTATTTGCGCATTTAAAAAATTTATGTTAGAATAAACGGCATAGCGAGGAGATTTTTATGAGACAAAGAGAAACATTAAAAAGAGAATATTACGGTGAACAAGATGGAGAAATATGGGTAGCAAATATGTCTAAATATACTAGATGGGATGAAGGCTATGAAGGACCTTACTGTGAGTTATATATAGATCCAACTGGTACTTCAGTTCTTAAATCTTATACAGATTTAGCAGAACCAATTCCTTATATGGTTTTTGAAATCTTAAAGGGAATCGAAAATCCTCACTTAGTAAAATTACAAAGAAGATTTTATTGCCGTTTTAAAGATGCGGATATAGAAAAGTTACAGACTAGACCAACTTTAGTTCCAATTGATGCTTATAGTAGAAAAAATATTAGAGAACAAAGAATAGAGATATTAAAAAGAGATAAAGACTATTTATTACAAAATATAGCGGAGCTTCAAGCATTATTTGATGATTTTAGTCAACGAAGAATATCTGCTAATTTTAGAAGAAAAGATGATGTAAGAGTAGATTCTAATGGTATTATCATTACGAATCCTGATGCTTTTATTATGAGTGATGATGAGAAACTTTCATTTTATAATAAATTAACTTTACTTACTGCTGTTAGAGCATTAATGATAGAGGAATACTCTCTACAGTTATTCCATCCTAATGCTGCTGATGCGAATAAAGCAATTATAGATTTATTAGATAGCCACATAGCCTATGAATCTGATATGGCAGCAGCGGTCGCACAAAAACTTGAGGGTGTTAAAAAGCCAATTCAATATGTAAAAAAACATATGTAATAAAAACAATTCTAGAAATAGAATTGTTTTTTGAAATTTTATTAGTGACATAGTGGTAAGAAGTATAGTATAATGAAAAAAAAGGGATATTTTAAAAGGAGAAAGTTATGGAAAAATTACTAATAATGGCCTATATGGGTACAGGAAAAACAGAATTAGAAAATAGATATGATAATGTAGTTGATTTTGATTTTCAGGATTATAAATACATCTATGATGAATCGATTAGACATTTACCACTTGAAATGAGAAAAGGAAATACTGCTTTAAGAACAGAAAATCCAGACTATCCTAATAATTTTCTTATGGAAGCAGTAAGATTACTTCAAGAAGGTAAGATTGTTGTATCGCCTTTTATTGACCATGTCTTTAAAGCTTACAATGAATCTTCTATAACGTCAGAAGTAGCAGGATTAAGAATTCTTTTGGTCTTTCCTGAAAAGGATAATTTTCAAGAATATGTTGCTAGATTTAAAGATCGAGGAAATGGGGAAGAATTTATTGCTAGAAGAGAAAAAGAATTTCCTAGTTTAGTAAACTTATTTAATCAAGCAGAAAATTACGAGAAAATCGTAGTAAAAAAGGGACAGTTTTTATCTGATGCTCTATTAGAGTATGGTATTATCTTGCCACCTAAAAAAGTTAAAAAATAATTCATAGGAATTATTTTTTTAGTAGAAAAAAAGACTAGAATATTGTATAATTTTGGTAGGATTTCTCTAGTAGAAAGGAAGGATAGTTTTATGGATGATCAAAATAAAATAAAGATTGTGGGAGCAAAAGAGAATAATTTAAAGAATGTATCTTTAGAAATAGAGAAACATCAATTTCATGTTGTAACGGGAGTATCAGGAAGTGGAAAATCTTCTTTGGTTTTTGACTGTATTTATGCGATGGCACAAACTTCTTTTTATGAAACTTTATCTACTTATGTTGTGAAAAACCTTCCAAAAATTAATAAACCGAATGTAGATGAAATTAGTAATTTATCTCCTTGTGTATTAGTAGAACAAAAAAAACTTGGCACTAATCCTAGAAGCACAGTTGGAACTTATACAGAGATATATACTTATTTAAGGCTACTTTACTCTAGAATTGGTTATCCAATTTATGATAGTAGTTACTTTTCTTTTAATACAGCCAAAGGAGCTTGTAAAAATTGTGGAGGATTAGGAATAGAATTAGTAATTGATTTATCTAAATTAATTGACTTTGATTTGTCTTTAAATGAGGGCGCTATTAAACATAGAACATGGAAAGTAGGATCTAGATATTTTAATATTCAAAAGTCTACTGGTTACTTTGATATGGATAAAAAGTTAAAGGATTACTCAGAAGAAGAAATGAATTTATTACTTTATAAAGAACCAACTACTTTTATGAATCAAAATGAAGGTTTTGTACAAAATTGGTCTTATGAAGGAATTGTCAGTAGATTATTAAAACGCCAGGGAGACTCTAGAGGATTACAAATTAACGATTATGATAGAGAATTCTTTAAAGAAGATACTTGTTCTTTGTGTTCTGGTTCTAGGTTAAATGAAAATGCTTTAAATGTATTGGTTCACAGTAAGAGTTTAAAAGAATTATTAAATTTAGAAATTGCTGATTTATATGATTTCATTTTGACGATTGAAGATGTAGAAGCAGCAGAGATAGTATCAAAAATGAAAAAAGATTTGAAGAATTTAATTGACTTAGGAATCGGTTATCTTACTTTAAATAGAGGAGTAGGAACTCTATCTGGTGGAGAAGCACAGAAAATAAAATTAGCGAAAAGTATGAATAATACGTTAAATGAATTAATTTATATTATGGATGAACCTAGCTTAGGATTTCATAGTAGAGATGTTCATAAAATTATAGAAGCGATTCAAAATATTGTAAAACGTAGTAATACCGCTATTGTGGTAGAACATAATAGGGAAGTTATTATGAGTGCAGATAGAATAATTGATATAGGACCTAACTCTGGTAGTAATGGCGGAGAACTTATTTATAATGGGTCTTTAAAAGGTATATTAGAAAACGAGAATTCTATTACAGGTACTTATTTAAAGAAAAAGAAAACACTTCCTAGTAATGAAAAAGAAATGATAGATTATTATGAAGTAAAAGGAATTACTACCAATAATATTAAAGATTTAGATATTAAGATACCACTTCACGTATTAACTTGTATCACAGGAGTATCAGGAAGTGGAAAATCTTCTTTGGTTCGTTATCTTATTCAAAATGATGATAGTCTTATTAAAATAGGGAAGGAAAATATTGGGCTAACTAGTAGAAGCAATGTTGCCACTTACACGAAAACATTTGATAGAATTAGGGAGTTATTTGCTTTAGAAAATCATGTGAGCGCTAGTGAATTTAGTTTTAACTCACTAGGCGCTTGTCCTAATTGTAATGGTACAGGTATTCTAAAGATGGATATGCACTTTTTAGGAGATGTCAAACAAGTATGTGAAATCTGTCATGGAAAAAGATATAAAGATGATGTTTTAAAATACTTATATAAGGGTAAAAATATTTATGATGTATTAGAGATGACAGTTAGTGATGCTTTAGAATTTTTTGATAATAAAGAGATTCAGGAACGCTTAACTATTTTAAAGAGTGTTGGATTAGAATATTTAAAATTAGGGCAGACATTAGATACCTTATCTGGAGGAGAAGTACAGAGAGTAAATATGTCTAGCTATTTCATTAAAAAGGGAAATATTTATATCTTTGATGAACCAACACAAGGACTTCACCTAAGAGATATTGAAATCTTAAAAAGGGTTATGAGACGTATGATTGATAATGGCAATACTGTTATTGTTATTGAACATAACTTAGATTTTATTATGGACGCAGATTATATCATTGATATGGGACCTGATGCTGGAAAAAATGGTGGGAAAATAGTTTATGAAGGAACTTTAAAAGATATTCTAAAAGAAAATACTTATACTGCCCAAGCGCTTAGAAACTATTTAGAACTTTAAGAAATTTGATACGTACTAGCATTTGTGATATTATCAAATTACTTTTTGAAAGGGAGATTTTTATGTTAAACAATTCAATAACGACAACAATTTATACAACAACAAAATCAATAGTTACCATTGATTGTTTTAGCATTGTTTAATAATAGAATATTTATTATGATGATGACAAAGTCTATTACAATCAAGTAGTAGACTTTTGTTTTTGTATAAAAAGATGATATAATAAAATAGATTGGAGAGTAGAAAATGAGTATGAAAACAAATGATAAAATAGAAGAGACAATTACTACTTATAATAATATAGTAGAAGAGTACATTCAATATTTTCATTCTAAAGATTTACATGGTAATGTTCAATTTCAAAAGGAAATCGATATTTTAGTAGATCATTTAGAAGAGGGAAGTAGCATTTTAGATGTTGGTACAGCCATTGGTGATTACCCTAAATATTTAACAGAAAAATGTAATAAACATTTCAAAGTTACTGGCATTGATTCTTCTATTAATATGATTAATGTAGCTAGAAAAAAAGCACCTAAGGCTGATTTTCAAGTAATGGATATGAGACAATTATCAATGCCTAAAAATAGTTTTGATGCTATTATTTGTTTAGCTACTTTAATTCACGTTGATGATAATACTGCTATTTCTATATTAGAAAAATTTGATGCTATGTTAAATAGTAATGGAATTATTATCATTAATGTTATGGAACATACTAGCGGTGATAAAGAAATATATGAAAAAGAACCATTTAATCTAAAATATAATACCTATTTTAATAGATATCCTAAATCCTTTTTTATAGATTGGTTTAAAAATAAAAATTATGAAATTTTAGATATATTAGATAATCCTATTTTTAATGCAGAAGAAGTAAAAGAACCTAGTGTTGATACTAATCAATTTTCAGTTATTGTAAAAAAGCAAAGCGGCGTTTTAAAGGCGGGGAGATAAGTATGCTACTAAAGAATTGTATCTACTTAATTGAAATTCTGTTTAGTATTGGTTCTATTCCTGTATTAATGTATTCTATATATAGTAATCCATATAAGGATATTTGTAAAAAGAGTATTTTGCTTGCTACCATTTATATTGTTTATATTGTTTTTCTATTTAGTCTTTTAGGATTCTGTAATATTCCATATGGTTTAGAATCTCTGATGATTAGTTTAGCTATGTTGGTAGCGGTTATACTTTATATAGTATCTATTGTTATTAATATAAAAAAAAGAAAAAAATTAACACAGATATCTCCGAATAAAAAAAGAGTTACTGCTATTTTTGTAATGTTATTAGTTTTACCTATTTTATTTGTTTCTTTTAAATTTATACAAGTGAAGTTAACTATAGATAAGAGTAATTTAATACTAGTTTATTATTCTAGTGGGAATGGTGGAATTGGAGAATCAGATTATTTTGCTTATGCAATTGGTGATGATTTTTGTCACCAAATTGATTTTGGTATAGATATTGGCGGTTTATATTTACATGAGTATTTACCAAAAGATACAATTGAAATAAAAGACATTAGTGTCATTCCAAATTATGAAATTGATACTAATGATAATGAGATTACAGTCTATAAAAATGGCAAACAAATTTGTAAAAAAAGGAATGATTATTTTAATATCAAATTTGAAAGAGGATTTTATATTAATCAGGATTAAAAATTATTAGTATAGGTAGTTTGTTTATGATATAATATAGTTACATTAATTCCTTGCCAAGTATTAATGTTTACAATTAGGACGATAATTTATATTCTTAGGCAAGAAGAATATATCTACTCGGGTATACCTTTAAGGGGGTATACTCTTTTTTTTATAAAAATTTTTAAAGGAGATAACATATGAATAAAGATTTTATAAGAAATGATGAAATTAATTCTATATTTGACAATATCAAAGAAATGGTGATTAGTAGTAGAAATAAAGTATATACTACTGTCAATACAGAAATGATTCACTTATATTGGAATATAGGAAAAATAATTATGGAAATTCAAAAAGGTGATGAAAGGGCAAGTTATGGGGATGAGGTTCTTGAAAAATTATCTAAAAAGCTGACAAATGAATTTGGTAGGGGCTTTTCAAAAAGAAATTTAGAGAGAATGAGAAAGCTTTATATATTTTTCCCAATTGCGACAACACTGTCGTCGCAATTAAGTTGGTCACATTATTTAGAATTATTGAAAGTTGAAGAAAAGGTAAAAAGAGATTTTTATATGAAAGAATGTATAGAATCAAGGTGGAGTGTTAGAGAACTTCAAAGGCAAAAAAATTCTTTATTATATGAAAGACTTACATTATCTACAAATAAAAAAGAAGTATTAAGATTATCTAGAGAAGGAAAAATTTTAGGAGATGTTAAAGACTTTATAAAAGATCCATTTGTATTAGAGTTTTTAGATATAAAAGAAAATACTAATTATTTAGAAAATGATTTAGAAAAGAATATTCTAAATCATTTAAAAGAATTTTTATTAGAACTTGGTAAAGGATTTAGTTTTATAGGAAATCAAGTGAGAATAACAATAGGAGAAGATCACTTTTATCCTGATTTAGTTTTCTACAATAGACTTTTAAAATGCTTGGTGATAATGGATTTAAAAATTGGAAAAGTAATGCCTCAAGATATTGGACAGATGCAACTCTATGTTCACTATTATGATAGAGAAATAAAACAGTCAGATGAAAATCCTACGATTGGTATATTACTATCAACAGATAAAAATAAAACGGTTGTAAAATATACTCTTCCAGAAGACAATAGAACTATTTTCTCATCAGAATACAAATTTCATATGCCAACAGAAGAAGAATTAATTAGTGTTGTTGAAGAAGAAAAGAAGAACTTTAAATTAAATGAATAAAGGAACATTTTAGGAGATTGCTAGAAAAATTATTTCTGAAAAAGATTTAAATCTTCCTATCGACATAGAAGAATAATCTTTTCATCGTAAAATAAAAAACTTGCAAACAAAGAATTTGTAAGTTTTTTATGTTATTTTATTTTTCTTAAAACTTTAGCAAGAGAATTAGGCGCTTTTGAATTATCAATGGTTGTTGATAATTCTCCAACACAGGTAGATAAATTTGGATATTGTTGTAATATTACTTTATCAGTTTTTTCACTTAAAATGATAAGAGATTCTGAAATATGGATACCGTATAGATTTAAAACAGAATTTAGTGCTTCTAATTTACTTACTCTTTTTTGGTAAAAACAAGGTTTTCCATTTAAGACATATCCGACCATCTCAGGTATTTTATTTTCTACTTCTCCAACAATAGCTTCATCTTCTTCTATTCCACGACTACTACATTGCATACCATAGGTTCTACTATTTGGGGAATCGCTTCCTATTTCTGGAGTAAAGAATTTATATACATCCTCTCGACCTTGAAAACATCTATCTCCAAAAGAATCTTGAGTTAAACTAGCGTATTCTTTGAAAGAACGATAACCATGCTCTCTAAATAATTGAATCATTTTATCTAGTTGTTCAGAAGTTAGAAAGTCTCCTTGATAAATTAATTGATCATTTTTATCAAAAGCAGAGATACCATTACCGAATATGGAGAAATCTGGCTTCAATTTGTATTCTTCTTGTAAACCCATATCATCATGGATAATTAAATCGATACCATTTCCTTTTTTATCACAGGCACCTAAATAACGATAAGACATACTGGAATCTAAATTGATATGAGCACCAATTTTTCTCATACATAATTCTGGCCTATTAGAAAGAACAATAATTTTACATCCTTCTTTTTGGAATACTTTTAAAAGATTAAAACCATCTTTGGTATCTTGATAATCTAATCCTATAAGTGCTGTATCACTTACAATAATTTTATCCATATAATTCACCTCAAATAATTGTTATTATCATAGCATATATTTTTGTTTGTGGTAAAGTAGATTGATAGAAAACTAGATAAATCGCATAAATTAAAAGATTAGAATTGATATTATAGTAGCATTTATCTTCCCATTCTGCTATAATATAGTTACATTAATTCTGTGCCAAGTATTAGTGGCTACAATTAGGACGATAATTTATATTCTTAGGCAAGAAGAATATATCTACTCGGGTATACCTTTAAAGGGTATACCCTTTTTTGATATTAGAAAGGGTGATAGAATGAATTATGGATATCAAAATGAGTATGATTTTGTAGAATTGTTTAATGGAAAATATATTTATGAATTAGATGATAATTCTCAGCAATTTTTAAAAGAATTATTTGGAGATATAATGGATGATACTGAGTTAATCAAGTCGTGGAAAAATAAGATGAATCAGAAAGCAGATATTTTTATAAAATACAAAAATTATGTTAAAAATATTAGTTTAAAGTGTGGAAAAAGTAATTCCATACACCATGAACAAATACAAGAATTTAGAAGATACTTAGAAAAATTGCAAATTCCTTATAAAACTATTGAAAAGTATGTTAGTTATCATTATGGATATCCAAGAGATGATAATGGCAAAACAGATTATTCAAAATTGTTGAGTGCAGAGGAATATAAAAAATTATATCAAAAAGAATTAGATATATTTAATAATTCTATCAACAAAACAAGAATAATAGTTGATATGATTGATAGGTTTATTATAAGGGGAAGAAATTCTGATTATGATATAGATACGTTAGTATGTGGTACTATAAATGACTATGTTTGGATTATGAAATATGA
Source organism: uncultured Bacilli bacterium (assembly GCA_910589375.1). Lineage (GTDB taxonomy): Bacteria > Bacillota_I > Bacilli_A > RF39 > UBA660 > UBA5578. The sequence goes on from CAJUTK010000003.1 coordinate 198,142, forward strand.
TTTGTATGATTTAATTTTGTCTAAAAGATGTTTAGATTTTACGTCGCCTCATGTAGCATGTTTAACAATCGGACCTAAGAAAAGAAATTTAGATGGAGATCCTAATAATAGAAAGGATAGATATTTAGTTTGTATTAGATGGAATTTTATTAGGGAGGATATTATTTCGTTTAAAGTATCAAGGCTAGATGATGCCAGTTCGAAAAAATAATATAAAAAAACTAAGTTTGTTACACTTAGCTAAATACATACATGGAGCAAGTGACCAGAATCGAACTGGCATCCCAGCCTTGGCAAGGCCGTGTACTAACCATTGTACTACACCTGCAAATAAGTACATATTAATTATATCATAAAAAAGAAAAAAGTATACCTAAAATTAAAAAAATAATAAAAAATAAGGATGTAGTACAATGAATAGAAAAGAAAAAGAAGTTTTCACTTCTTTATTTTTTGATTGGGATAGCGCCATTTTCACATCTATTTCCCCAGGAGTCTATCATTTTCTTATCTTTATAAACACAGATAATCTCACAGTGGTTAGCGCATTTTTGGCATTCTATACCAACTGTTGAAAATTCCATATCTACGATATCAAATGAAAAGTCATTTTCGACTTTTGATTTTCTAGCTAGAATAGCAACTCCTAAAGCTCCCATTAAATGACTGTTAGGGTCAACGATAACATCATGACCAGTTGCTTCTTCAAAGGCTTTGGTAACCCCAATATTTTTAGATACGCCACCTTGGAAAACGATAGGGGGAAGTATCTTTTTTCCTTTTCCAACATTATTTAAGTAGTTTGTAACAACAGCCTTACAAAGACCTGCAATAATATCTTCTTTTTTGTGACCAATTTGAGCTTTATGTACTAAGTCTGATTCTGCAAATACTGTACAACGAGCTGCTATATTGGTAGGCTTTTTACTTTTAAGGGCAATTTTACCGAACTCTTCTACTTCTACACCTAATCTTTTTGCTTGACTAGAAAGAAATGATCCTGTTCCTGCTGCACATAACGTATTCATCGCATAATCTACAACAACACCATCTTCTACTAAAATGATTTTAGAATCTTGCCCACCAATTTCTAGAATAGTTCTAACATCTGGATAAAGGGAGGTAGTTCCTATTGCATGTGCTGTAATTTCATTTTTAACAACACTAGCATTTACCATAGCACCAATTAATTTTCTAGCACTTCCTGTAGTACCAACAGAAACAATTTTATAAGTTTTCTTTTTAAATTGACTCTCTAATACTTTTAATAATCTTTTTACAGCATCCATAGGATTTCCTTCTGTCCAAAGATATTCACTAGCAAGTATTTTATTGTTTTCATCAATAATAACACCTTTTGTGGAGATAGAACCGATGTCTATTCCTAAATATGCTTTTTTCATTTTTTCTTCTCCTTTCTCATTATAATCATGTCATAGAAAGCTTCTAATCTAGTTTGAATTCCTGTTTCACTTGTCTGTGAATCAAAACTAAAGTAAAGAATGGGGATTTTATAGTCATTACTAATTTTTTGTAGTACTGGCATAGCATCTATTTCTGGGGTACATCCAAAAGATTTGACATGGACGATTCCATCAAATCCTTCTTTAGCCCATTCTAGTGCTTTATAAACAGTTGCCATAGAAGTAGCGCCCATATAATATTTTACATAGTGTTTAATAAATTTCTTTTGTTTTTTACCATCATTATGAATAACAGAATTACTAACATTCATCCAACGATAGATAACGATACCTTTTTTAGCAAGTTCTTTTTCAATAAAGTGATTGCTGAAAGGTTCCATAATTGTGTAATACTCTCCAACAATTCCAATTTTAATTAATTTTTTAGGTTTCTTTAGTTTTACATTCTTTAGTTTTTTCATGTACTCTTTTGTAATCTTTTTTACATCTTTTTTTGTTTCAACACTTTTCAAGGCATTTAAATATTCTTCATGGATTTTTTCCATTTCTCCATCTTTTTTTTCAAAACCAACATTCTGTCTTACAAAATCTTCTACTTCATCGATGCATTCAACCATTTTTAAAAAAGTTAATAGAGAAGAAGCAATTTTTTTCACGCTTAAATCTGGATTTACTTTTTTAAATTCCTCATAAAAGGTAAGAGGCTTTTGATAGTCTGCACGAGACATGTTGATGAATTTTACGTTGTATCCTAAGTCCTTTAGAATCTGTTCATGTAATTCGCCATAGAAACCTAATCTGCAAACACCACCTGTTTGCACTAGTGTGTTAGCGCCTGCTTCAATTGCTTCAATGTAGTTTCCTAAATTAAATTTGAAGGGTGAACATACATAATCAGGACTATACTTACTTCCTATTTCTAGTGTTTTTTTAGTGGAAGGGGGAGGAGTAATATATTCGACTCCTAATCCTTTGGTAAATAAAAATTCTAGTGCGATGTGATAATTACCAAAACGGGGGAATGCTATTTTACATTTTTCCATGTTGATCCTCCTTTTTAATTTTGATAATATCGACAAAGCTTTCTAATCTAGTTTCCAAACCAGCACTTCCTTCTTGTCCATCTAGTACTAAATTTAAAATAGGTATTCCTTTAACTCTTCTTAAAATAATTTCATTTACTAAAGAATCCGGACCACATGGAAAAGAACTCATTAAAATGATACCATCTACTTTATCTTTATATAGTTCTATTGCACCTACCAATTCCTTATTAAAAGCCCAGGGAAGTGTTTCACTAATTTTAGAGGATGCTTCTCTAGCTTCTTTTTTATCACATAAATCGGCAATAATAGGAGCAACATCTAATTCTTTTAAATACTGGATAATAGGATCTCCTATATATCTATCATAGACATTGTATTGATGTCCAACCAATAGTATTTTTAAAGAATTTCCTTCTAATAGAGTTTCTTGTTTTCTAATATCCATAATTTGATTTGTTTTCTCATTTTGTTTAGCAATCAAATAAGCTCTTGTAATAGCAACTTTTTTAAATCCTAGAAATTTTCCCATTTTTAAGAAGGCTCTAAATTCATTAGCAGTCTCTTTTGGATTGATATTGTAGTAAAGAATTTTTATTTTTTTCTCTCTGAATGTATTATTGACAACATCATAGATAGCTTGAAATTTTGTGCATACAGTTCCATCACTACCATATCCAAATACTCTAGGTACTAATATATAGTCACATTTATCTAACAAGTAAGCGACATGACCTAGATAGATTTTAGAAGAAAGACATGCTTCATCTATCGCATAAATAGTTCCATTTTTATAAATTTCTCTATTGGTATAGGGACTTACTACATAGTCTAGTCCTAATTCCTCAAAAAAACTTTCCCATAAATAGTGATATTTATAATATAGGAAAGCTCTTGGTATTCCAATTTTCATACAACTCACCACTCACAATTATTTTATCATAAAATGTATAAATCTGATAAAAAAATGTGCTATAATGGAAAAGTGGAGGATGGATATGTATAAGAAAATATCAAAGAATGAAAAAGTAACAAGAAAGATTAGTGAAGTTCATTCTGCAGATAATTATCTAACAAAAGAGATAACAGAAAATGTGAGTTTAGCAGTCACTAAATTGAATGGAAATTTAGATTCTAGTAAGATAGAAAATGAAAGAGTTTACTATTTTATAGTAGCGAATGTAGATTTTATAATAGATGATGAAAAAGTTCATTGTGAAAGTGGAGATGTACTATATTTAGAAAAGGGTACTACTTATTCTGCTTGTGGTGACTTTGAGGCCGTTACCATAAATGTGCCTGCTTATGGGGTAAAAAAAGAATTACGATAAAATGGAGGAATAAAATGGAAGAATTATTAGAAAATGTAATTGTTAGAAAACAAAATACAATTCAAATAGAGGATATTTATTTTGATCCTTATTTAGAAGATAGTGAAACACATAGTGCTCGAGCTATCTTTATTACGCATTCGCATTACGATCATTTTTCAAAGGAAGATATTGCAAAGGTAAAAAATGAAGATACTATTTTAATTATTCCGAAGGATTGTCTAGTGGGGGCGCTTGATCAATTTGATAAAAATCATATTTTGGTAGTAGAGCCAAATCAAGATTATGTAGTAGGAGACTTAAGATTCCATACAGTTCCTATGTATAATATCAATAAAGGATATCATCCAAAAGAGAATAATTGGGTAGGTTATTTACTAGATTACAATGATATTACTTATTATATTGTAGGAGATTCTGATGAAACACCAGAATTAGTAGGAACAAAATGTGATGTTTTATTTATTCCTATTGGGGGAACGTATACAATGGATGTAGAAGAAGCAGTATCTGCAACTAAGTTGATAAATCCTAAAGTAGCAATCCCAACTCACTATGAAACGGTAGTGGGAACAAAGGAAGATGCGTTAAAGTTTCAAAAAGAGTTAGAAGGCATTATACCATGTAAGATTTATGAAAGGTAATAGGCGACTGTTACCTTTTTTTTGTGTTCGCATACACTATGGTGAGGTGTCTTATGAAAAAAGTTGTTTTGTTAATGGGTGGAGAGTCTTTAGAACATCATGTCTCTTTAGAATCTTCTAAATCCATTTTAGAAAATATAGATAGAAAAAAGTTTCAGGTACTACCTGTTATTATAAGTAAAGATGGTACTTGGTATGAGTATCATGGAGAAATTAGCAATCTGTTAAATTGGGAAGAAGGTCCTATTTCTGTAATGGATAATATTCCTAAAATTTTAAAAAGTTACGATATTGTACTACCTATGATTCATGGTACTTTTGGTGAAGATGGTAGGTTACAGAGTTTCTTAGAATTATTCCATATTCCTTATGTAGGCTGTAATAGTAAAACAAGTATGTTGGGTATGGATAAAGAATATATGAAGATGGTTGCTAAAGAACACAATATTCCCATGTTGCCCTATCAAGTTTTAACGAAAGAAAACTTAAAAAATGTTACAGATTTTCCAGTCATTGTAAAACCTGCATCAGGCGGTTCTTCTATTGGAATTGGTGTAGCCCATTCTAGAAAAGAATTAATGCATAAATATAAAGAAGCTTTATCTTGTGATTCTAAAGTAATCATGGAAAAGTATGCGAGTGTCAGAGAATTAGAAGTAGGCATTTTAACGAATAAAAAGAAAACTTATTTTTCTAGTATTGGAGAAATTTTAACAGATGGAAATGTTTATGATTATGATAAAAAATATGTAGATAGTATGTCTACAACTACAAATGCAGTTATTCCCAAAGAAGTAGAAAAGAAAGTCTATGAATTAGCTCAAAAGATTAGTGAAATTTTTTCTTTAAAGGGAATGACACGTATTGATTTCTTTTACGAGGAAGATACGAATACTATTTACTTTAATGAGATTAATACGATTCCAGGATTTACTACTATCAGTATGTATCCTAAGTTATGGGAGTCTAAAAAAATAAACTATCAAAAACTGTTAACCAACTTAATAGAGTGGTCTTAAATGATTGAACTTTTTTACAAATAATGATAAAATGAAGTAGTTTTGAAAGGATGTAAAAATATGAAAAAGACAAAGATTGTATGTAGTATTGGTCCATCTAGTGTAGAGTTAGAAACGTTTTCTAAAATGGTAGAAGCAGGAATGAATGTAGCGCGTATCAATTTTTCTCATGAGACAGAAGAAGGATGCGAAAAAGTAGTTCATTTAGTAGAGGAAGTAAATAAGCAAGGTAATCATATTGCGATTATGTATGATACTAAGGGCCCTGATTTTAGAACAGGTGCTTTAGCGCAAGAAACAGTAGAGCTAAAAGAGGGAGAAACTGTTCAACTAGTAAAAGAAGATATTTTAGGAACTTCTTCTAAAATTAGTGTCAATTATAAAAGTGCGATTGATACAATTCCAGTGCATTCTATTATTTTAATTGAAGACGGGTTATTTAAATTAGAGGTAATTGATAAAGATAGTGAATCTTTAACCTGTAAGATTTTAGTAGGGGGTATTCTTGGTTCTCATAAAGGAATCAATGTTCCAGGAGTGGATTTAGAAGAACCATTCTTAAGTGAAATCGATAAAAGAGATATTCACTATGCATGTAGTCATGGTGGGGATTTTATAGCGTTATCTTTTGTATCTTGTAAAGAAGATATTTTAAGTGTTAGAAAGCTAATTGAAGAAGAAGGTTCTTCTATGAAAATTATTTCTAAGATTGAATCTACGAATGCAGTTGCTAATTTAGATGATATCATTGAAGTAAGTGATGGTATCATGGTAGCTCGTGGAGATTTAGGAGTAGAAGTTCCTATGAAAGAGTTACCAATCTTACAAAAAATGATGATTAAAAAATGCCGTGAAAAAGGAAAAATCTGTATTGTAGCAACTGAGATGTTATCTAGTATGACTAAAAAAATTCGTCCAACTCGTGCAGAAGTATCTGATGTTGCGAATGCCGTACTAGATGGAACAGATGCGGTTATGTTAAGTAATGAAACTACTATTGGATTTTATCCAGTAGAAGCAGTTTCTATCATGTCAGAGATTTGTGAAAATACAGAAAATTATTTAGAGTATGAGCATACAATTTATCCAAAGAATAATGATATTATGTCTACTATTGCCCATAGTGTAGTGGTGGCGTCTAACAGTATTGATGCGAGTGCTATTTTAGCTGCTACATTAAGTGGAGAAACTGCTATTCATATTAGTGCTTTAAGACCTAAGTCACTTATTCTTGCTACTTGTACGAAAGAAAGTGTTGCGCGCTCTTTAGCGTTTCATTTTGGGATATATCCAAGTGTTGTTCCAACTGCAAATACAACAGATGAAATTATAGCAAATGCAGTGAGTGTTGGAAAAAGAGTTCTTGGTTTACAGAAGGGTGAAAGAGTAGTAGTAGCGGGAGGTTTCCCACAGTCTAATAGTACGAACTTTTTAAAAATAGAAGAAATATAATAATATTTCTTTTTTTTATGGTATAATATTTTTAGAATAAGAGGTAGATAAAATGAATAAGAAAATACAATCCACAATTTGGTTAGATTTATTAACATATATTATCCTGCCATTGGTTATTTTAGTGAGCACAATTAATATTTTTACAACTATTTTCCATATTACATGGCAAGTTTATACGATTGTTTTAATGTTAGTAGAAATTTCTCTTACTATTTTTTATGCTGTTACTGTTTACCATACTCATAAAAGAACTTCATTAGCGCCTAAATTATTAAGGGCATTATTTTGGGTAACTGCTATTCAGACAAGTTTTGAATATGCTAATACACAACAGATTAACAAAGGCTATAATATCTTTATTGCTTTTGCTATTTATTTTGCCATTTGTTATGTTGTATGGATTCGTACTAATGAAACTTATTTAGAAAATAGGATGGATATTTTTGGAAAGGAATCCAGCTTAAAGAAAAATTATCGTTGTCCAGAGTGTAAGAGATTAGTTCCTATTGGTAAAGATTGCCCAAATTGTACTAAGAAAGAAAGTAAACCAAAAAAGGAAGCTGTGAAAGAAAAAGAAAATAAAATTGACAAAAAGTCTACAAAAAAAGAAAGTTAGTCTTTCTTTTTTTAACTTTAAAGTAAAAGTGTGATATAATCATATTATTGTAGGAAAGAGGTAAAAAATGGAAAATAATCAAAATCAAGTAGTAAATATGCAACCAGTTAGTAATCAACCAAATAAACAATCTAATAAGAAAATGTATTGTATTATTGCTGGTATTATTGTTGTTGCTGTAGTAGCAATCATAGTAGTTTTATTGTTAGATAAAAAGGAAAATTCTAGTACTAGCAATACTAATTCTAGCACTAATTCGAATGTGACTTCAAATACAAATACTAACACAAATACAAACAGCAATTCTAATCAAAATCCAGTTACAAAAGCAACAGTAGAAGATGCGAGTTATGTAGCAGTTGATTATAAAAATGCTCATGATACAAATGAGTTTATAACAAAAGGTGAAAAAATTAAAGTTCCAGTTATTAATTTTTCAACAGCAGATGCTACAAGAGCAAATAATGAAATAAAATCATTATATGTAAGTTATGAATCAAAAATAAAATCTTCAATGGAGTGTGAACGAAAAGGCGCAGAAGAGCCATGTGGAGAATATTCTATCGGTTATAAAGTTTATTCAAATAATGATGTTGTTTCTGTTGTAGTGTTAATGCAAAGTTCAGCAACAGATTTACCAGTACCTGAATATTTAGTATATAATTTCGATAAAAATACTGGAAGTTTATTGACATTAGACAATTTATTAGATAGGAAATCGATATCAAAAAAAGATTTTATAGCAAGTATTTTAGAAAATATTCAAGCATTAGAAAAAAGTGAGGATTATAAAGAAAGCGGAATAGCAGAAAATATGTTGGAAACAGAACTTTTCTTAGAAGATAACATCAATTTGAATAAGTCCCAAGTAACCGAAGAATCTGGAGTAGCATGTTTTATGGATGAAAGTGGTTCTATTAGAACGATTACTACAGTTTTCTGGAATGTAGGAAGTGGTTCTGTTGTATTATTAGTTCCAGGTGTATCTGATTAACAAATAATTGACAGTTAAGGAAGATTAATTCTTCCTTTTTCTTATAAATAAAAAAAGATATGCTATAATAAATCTAGGAAGGTGGTATTTATGGAACGATTAAAGTTAATTGATGATATAAGAACACGTGCACTTTCATTAATGTCGGAAGATACAACTTTATCTTATGAAAATGCTAGTGCTAAGGCCAAAATAGAATTAGCTGGTGAAAATACTTTAGTTACTAAATATCATCAGGGAATTGAAATGAAACATAGTTATCTTGATATAGCAAAAAGAGAAATAAGCCCAAATATTCGTGTGGATTTATATCAAGAGGAACAGTTAAAAGAAATGATTGTGGCGAATAGATTAGGAGTAGACTTAGAGGAATTTATTAATATTTTTCTTACTCCAGAACAAATTCATTTTATAACATTAGCGTCTCTAAAAGGGGAAGATATTACAAAGTATGTAATGGATATTCAATTTGATCCAAAAGAAGAAATGCAAAAGTTATCAAATGAGGAAATGCAATCACAAAATGGATATCAAAAGATATATACTAATAATTTTATTGAGGCTGCGTAGTAAGAGGTGTAATGATGCAAACAGAAAAAAAGAGTATTAGTAAAGTTTTTCTTATATTACTTGGAGTTGTAGTAGCGCTCCTTGTAGGAGTAGGTGGATGGTTTTTAGGAACTAAGATATTTGAAAATGAAGAGGGAGTTGCTAAAACAAAGAATACCGTAAAAGTAAATGAAGATAAAGATTATGTATATGATGCTGATTTTGTAAAAGTGGAATATTTAAATAGACAGGAAGAATTTTCTAATGGATTTTTATCAAATAATGAAAATATTAAATTACCTTATATTAATTTAAAATCAGAAGATGCAAAGAAAGTAAATGAAGAGATTAAAAGGATATATATTGATTTAGAAAAGAATATAGAGGAGGCTTTACTTTGTAATGAAAATGAAATGTGTGCTAGTTATTCTTTAGGATATAAAACATATTCTAATGATAAGACACTTTCAATAGTAATTATAAAGTTAGTAGGTGTTACAGATTTTCCTGAACCATCTTATTGGGTTTATAATTTTGACCTTACAACAGGCAAACTATTAACGATAGATAGTTTACTTCATCAAAAGAATATGACAAAGGAATCTTTCTTAGACAAAGTAAAGAAAAAAATGGAACAATTTGCTTTAGATAATAATACTGATTCTTGTAATTATTTTGGAAATTTGCAAGAGTCTTATACTAGTTTAGAAAAAGGACTTCAGACTTCTACATTCCCAGTAGAAGAGGGAAATGATTCTATTGCTTATTATCTTGGAGAAGATGGAAAGATTCATTTAATAGCTACTTTATATATGGATTGTGGAAGAGGAACGATTGTAGAAATTTTTCCTTTAGATTAAAGAAAGTATAAAGCTTTCTTTTTTTTCATAATTTTTGGTTATGATGGGTATATCAAATTTGTATTTTACTAGAAAATTTCTTTTTCGTATAATGTAAGTACGAGGAGGGATAATATGGAAACTAGAAAAATAGATATGCATATTCATACTATTTATTCAGATGGAGAGCATACACCAGAAGAGATATTTGAAAAGGTAAAAGAGGCTAATTTAGAAGTTTTTTCTATCACTGATCATGATGAGATAGAAGGAGCCAAAAAGATGACTTCAAGAGAGGGTATTCTTTATATTCCAGGTGTAGAATTAACAGCTAAAACTCCTGTTGGTAGAGAACATATTTTAGGGTATGATATCGATTTAAATAATCCTACTTTAAATACTACTCTAAGGGAGAAAAAAAAGGGAGATATAGAAAACTTTATTCTTTATATTGAAACTTTGAAGAAAATATTCGGAATTACTCTTCCTAAAGAGGATATTGATAAAGTTTTAAATCGTGTTGGCAATGTTGGTAGAGTGGATTTATCTAACATCCTTAGAAAATATGGGTATGCATCTGATCAAGAAGAAGCTTTTCAAAAATATTTACACCCTATTAATGAACAAGTAAGAAAAAAGAAAAAAGGATTAACAGAAGAAGAATGTATAGAGCTTATTAAATCAGCAGGGGGTTATGTTTCTATTGCTCATCCTATTAGTTTAAATCCATCTTATAAAAGACAAAGTTTAAAAACTACTTATGAAGAGTTAAGACAAAGGTTACTTAGAATGAAGCAGGTAGGATTAGATGCTATTGAGATACAACATATTCACCAAGATAATCCATTTAGAGAAATGCTTCACACTCTAGCGCAAGAACTTTCCTTACTAGAAAGTGGGGGAACAGATTTCCATGGAGAAAACATTAAACCTGGTGTAGAGATTGGAAAAGGATATCATGGCAATGTTGCTATTAAAAGACTTTCTTTAGTAGATGAAATAAAGGAAAAAAGATATAAAAGTGTGATATAATAATCGTAATGTGGAGGGGCATATGGTAAATTTAGAACTTTATCGCATCTTTTATGAAGTAGCAAAAGCAAGTAATATTACAACAGCTAGTCAATCTTTAAATATTTCACAGCCTGCTGTTACAAAGCATATTAAGGATTTAGAGAGTACTCTTGGTACGTCTCTTTTTATCCGTAGTAGGAAGGGTGTTGTCTTAACAGAAAGTGGTAAAAAGTTGTTTTTCTATATTAAACAAGCAATGGATTTAATCTCTTATGGAGAAAAAGAATTAGAAGATATGAAAAACATGTATAAGGGCACTTTACGTATCGGAATAGGAACTACTTTAACGAAGAAGTATTTACTAAAATATATTAGAGAATATCATAAATTATATCCTAATATTACTATTGAGATTAGTACAGATCCAACGGACGAATTAAAAGAAAAGTTAAAACTTGGTAGAATTGATTTTATAGTTGCCAAAATGCCGCAGTATAAAGATAGTGATTATCAATATACTACGTTAGGAAAACTAGAGGATATTTTTATTGGAAATGATAACTATCAGTCATTAAAAAATAAAAAAGTTCCTCTAAAAGAATTAGCGGAATATCCTATACTATTACAAAAGAAGCCATCTAGCTCTAGAGAATATATTGATGCAATTTGTAAAGAAAGAAATGTGGAATTAAAAAGTATCATGGATATTGCTAGTTCTAATTTACTGATTGACTTTGTAAAGATAGGCTATGGAATTGGTTTCGTTACGAAACAATATGTATTAGAAGAATTAGAAAGTGGTTCTTTAATAGAGATTAAAGTAGATCCACTTATTCCTCCAAGGGAATTTGGAATTATAGAGCTGAAGGATAGCTTTCTATCTTTTAGTGCAGAGGCTATGTTAGAATTAATTAAGAGGAATTATGAATAGCGAGGTTACTTTAACTTTCGCTTTTTTTGTGTTATGATACCGTTAGGTGGTAAAATGTTTAAAATTTTATTAGTAGAAGATAATAAAATGATTGCAAAAGGATTAAAGTTTTCTTTAGAGCAAGAGAATATGGAAGTAGAGATTGCTTCTTCTTGTGCAGAAGTAAGATTAGACGATTCAATGGATTTAGTTATTCTAGATATTACTTTACCAGATGGCAGTGGTATTGATATTTTTAAAGACATTAAAATAAAGTTAAATGTTCCTGTTATTTTTTTAACAGCTATTGATAATGAGGACACTATTGTAAAATGTTTTGAACTAGGAGCTGATGATTATATAACAAAGCCATTTCGTACTAGAGAATTAATTTCTAGAATAAATAGATTGTTAAAGAAGGAAAATCATCAATCTTTAACTTATAAAACAATAGAAATTCAAACAGATAGTGGACGTGTTTTTAAAAATGGAGAGGAAATTTCTTTTACTCCGTTAGAATATAAGATTTTATTAATGCTTTTTAGCAATATTAATACTATTATTACAAGGGAACAAATTTTAGATAAGATTTATGATATGTCTGGAAACTTTGTAAATGATAATACACTTACTGTTTATATTAAAAGAATTAGAGAAAAAATAGGGGATGACATTATTAAAACCATTAAAGGGATAGGATATCGGGTGGATGCAGAATGAAAAATATAAAAAGAAAAAGTGTTTTTATTTTGATAAGTATTCATTTTTCTTTATTTGTAATTGCATGTATATTTTTATATGTATATAATCAATTATCTTTTAAACAACTTACAAAAGATGTAAATACTTGGGTTGGTGGTGTCATTAGTACCATTCAAGAAAAGTATCCAGACATAACAGAAGAGGAAGTCCTTTATTTATTAAATACTGAGGGAAAAGACAATGAACTTTTAAAGAAAATAGGAATAGACGAAGAAAATATTGCCATTTTAACACTAGAAAAAAGAAAGAGTAGGGCTTTTTTTGTTGGATTTTTTACATTATTAGTATTAGAATTCATGGTTATTGTACTTACTTTATACTTATATTATAAAAAGAATAAAATCATCAATCAGATTATTAATTCTGTAAAGGAATTAAATAAGAAAAATTATGTATTAGAAATAGAAGAACAGGGAGAATCTGAGCTTTCTATTTTAAAAAATGAACTTTATAAAATTACAGTCATGTTAAAAGAGGAGAGTGAAAATGCTGGTGATGAGAAAAAATGTTTAAGTAAGGCAGTGGAAGATATTTCACATCAGCTTAAGACACCTCTTACTTCTATTCGTATTCTATTAGATAATCTAGAAGAAACGAAGATGGATGAAAAGACACGTAAGGAATGTATTCGTGATATTAGTAAGCAATTAGAGAATATGAACTTTCTAACAATTACTCTTTTAAAACTTGCTCGTTTTGATGCTGGGGTAATTGTTATGAAAAAAGAGAAAATCTCAGCTACTAATCTTTTTTCCAAAATTAAAAGTGATTTAGCAATTTTATTAGAATTAAAGAATCAAAAATTGTTGATAGAAGAAAATCATGATATTGAGTTAGAGGGAGATTACAACTGGCAAGTAGAGGCTTTTACTAATATTGTTAAAAATTGTAGTGAGCACTCTAAACCAGGATCAGTTATTGAAGTATTTTTTCATGAAACTCCTTTTTATTCTAGAATCCAAATTCAAGATCATGGAGAAGGTATTTCTAAAAAAGATATTAAGCATATTTTTGAAAGATTTTATAAAAGTAGCAATGCTAGTCGTAATAGTATTGGAATAGGTCTATCTTTAGCGAAGACTATTATTGAAGAAAATAATGGTTATATTACTTGTAAGTCAGAAGAAGGGATAGGGACTACTTTTGAGATAAAATATGCGAAGAGATAGTAGTCACTTTTTTGTCACTAAACTTTAGTATGATGATAAAAAGGAGAGGAAAATATGGAAATTTTAAAAGTAGAAAATTTGCAAAAAACATATGGACGTGGTGAGAATCAAATCCATGCAGTAGATGGAATTTCTTTTTCTGTAGAAAAAGGGGAATTTGTTGCTATTGTAGGATCTTCTGGAAGTGGTAAAAGTACACTGCTTCATTTACTTGGTGGAGTAGATAGACCAAGCGGTGGAAAAGTATATATTGATGGTAAGGATATTTATAGTTTAAATAATGATAAATTAGCTATTTTTAGAAGGAGACAAGTAGGTCTTGTTTATCAATTTTATAATTTAATTCCTATTTTAAATGTGGAAGAAAATATAACATTACCTTGTAGATTAGATGGAGTTAAAGTAGAAGATGAAAGACTTCATGAATTGCTAGAAACATTAGGTTTATCTGAACGTGTTAAACATTTACCAAATGAATTATCTGGTGGACAACAACAGAGAGTTTCTATAGGACGTGCTCTTATCAATAATCCAGCTATTGTGCTTGCTGATGAGCCAACTGGTAACTTGGATAGTAAGGCTAGTGAAGAAATTTTAGATTTGTTAAAACTATCTAATAAGAAGTATAAACAGACAGTTATTATGATTACTCATGATTTAGAACTTGCAGCAGCTGCTGATAGAATCATTACTATTGATGATGGCCAAATAGTGAAAGATGAGAGGAATTAATTATGAATACTCTCTACAGTTTAACTTATAGAAATTTAAAATTAAATAAAAAAAGAACTATTGTTACCATGATTGGAATTATTTTATCAGTAGCTCTTATTTGTGCAGTAGCAGGTATGGTTACTAGTTTTCAAAGATCTCTTTATGAAGAAGCAATTGAAGATGTTGGAAATTATCATGTGGCTTTTAAAGATGTTCCTATAAAAGAAGCTAATGTTATCAAGCAACATAGGGCAATCAAAGATACTTTTTCTTTTAGTGATTTAGGATATGCACTTCTTTCTACTAAGAAAGAAGATATTAAAGCGGAGAGTAAACCTTACTTTAGAATAGTAGGATTTGATGATAATACAGTTAAGTATTATCCACTCCCTCTTTCATCAGGAAGATTACCACAAAATAGTAGTGAAATTGTCTTATCCGCCGAATTATTGATGGATTATGAGGATAAAAAGATAGGGGATACTAGTTTAAATATTGGTGATAAAATTGTTTTAGAGGTTGGAACACGTGTCAATAAAGAAGGAACTGTTTTAAACAATGAGGACTCCTTAATAGAAGGTGCTTATGTTTGTGATGCTAATGGTATGTGTGAAAGTAATTTTATTTATAAGTCTTATGAAGAGGAAGAAAAATTAATTAATACTAAAGCAAAAGAATATACCATTGTTGGAATATTTGATTATGGAATGAATTATAATGGAAATTTCTATACTCCTTCTTATGACCTCTATACTCTTTTAGATTCTAAAGATGAAATTTCTTCTGTTAACTTATATGTTCAATATAAAAATCCAAAAGACTATAGAACTTTAAATGATGAAATCAATCCTAAAATTGTTAATGAAGATGGATTTGATGTTAGAACTTACGTGCAAGATACGAATGATTATTTACTAGATGTAATAGGCGCAGGTTTTAGTAAGAATACACAGACAGCTCTTTATATTATGATGGGAATTGTTATTGGTATCATTATGGTATCAAGTGTATTTGTTATTAAAAATGGATTTAGTATTTCTATTGTGGAAAGATATAAGCAATTTGGTATGTTATCTAGTGTAGGAGCTACTTCTAAGCAAATAAAAAGAAGTGTTTTATTTGAAGGATTTTTACTTGGTTTAATTGCTATTCCAATAGGAATATTATGTGGATTATTAGCGGTATTCATTTTAGTACATTTAGTAAATTTCATTTTAAAAGATTTTGTAGATCATGATATGATTATATTCTATATTACTTCATTACCAATTATAGTAGCTTTGCTTACTTCTGTTATTACGATTTTTTTATCTTGTTATTTGCCTGCTAGAAAAGCCTCAAAATTATCTATTATTGATTTAATTCGTAGTAATAATTCTATTAAAATAAAGTCTAAGAAATTAAAAACGCCAAGATATATTACTAAATTATTTGGAATAGGTGGAGAAATAGCTCATAAAAATTTAAAGAGAAATAAGAAAAAGTATAGAACTACAGTAGTTTCCTTAGTGATAAGTATCGTTATCTTTATTTCGTTAAATGCGTTTATGAATACTGTATTCGATTCTAGTACCTATTATTTTAACTCTGCTGATTATGACATTTCTGTTTATTATAGAGTTAACGTAGACGAAGAGACTACTAATGAAGAAATTATAAAACAGTTAGAATCTATGGAAAGAGAATTGTTAAATATAGGTGATCCAGGAAGATATGCTGTTGTAAAACAAGAGAATTATTTAGGCAGTGATTCTTCTATTTGGACAGATGACTTTTTAGAACATGGACAGATGAATATTAGAGAAGATGATGAAAGTCTAAATTCTTATATATATGTTATGGCAGTCGGTAAAGAAGAATATGAAAGATTTGTTCAAAAATTAGGTGGAAAAGTAGAAGATTATGAGAAGGGCGCTATTCTAGTTGATGATGTATTATACTATAATCAAGATGACAAAAAATATCATGAAATTAATGCCCTTAATATAAAACCAAATGAAACCTTAAAGCTAAAAAGTACTTTTACAGAAGAGACAATATCTATAAAAATCTTAGAGCGTACAAAAGAAAGAATTTTAGGAATGCCAAATCATAGAGAATTTTATGAAGGACCAGTACTTATTGTAAGTGACGACTATTTTAAAGAATTAACGAAAGAAACCCCAGCTACTTCTTTTGAAATTATTATGAAAACAAAAGATGTAGATAATATTGCAAAGCAATTAGATAAATTGAAAGAAAATAATTCTTATATTGGATATAATAATATTCATGAAGAAATAAAACAGCAACGTGCTTTAGTACTTGTTGTATCTATTTTCCTATATGGTTTTATAACAGTTATTACATTAATAGGAGTAACAAATATCTTCAATACTATTACTACTAATATGGCTTTAAGAAGTAGAGAATTTGCAATGCTTAAAGCAATTGGAATGACTAATAAAGAATTTAATAGAATGATACGTTTAGAAAGTCTTCTATATGGATTAAAATCTTTAATAATTGGAATTCCAATTGGAGTGCTTTTATCTTATGCTATCCATAGAGCATTAGGGAGAGTACTTGAAACATCCTTTACTTTACCATGGGGTGCTATTCTAATTTCTATTTTATTTGTTTTCCTTATTGTATATATGACAATGCGTTATTCTTTAAAAAAGATTAATAAACAGAATATTATAGAAACAATTAGAGAAGAGAATATTTAACTCTTCTCTTTTTTACATATAAATAATTTTAGATTTGTGGTATAATAACTATAACGCTAGAAAGGAATGTTCATTATGAAAAATAAAAAAAATATATGGATGGTCGGAATACTTTTATTAGTGGTAGGTTGTAAAAGTACGAATTTATCATGTACTAAGACAATCATAGATACAGAAGATGTGAAAGTAAATGAAAAAATTAGTTTAAATTTTGAAAAGAAAAAATTAAAACAGAGCTTTTTTACATTAGATTATTATTATGGAAATAATGTAGAATCTAATGCTCAATTAACACGCGAGTCTTTAGAGGAACAGTTTTCTAACTATAAGGATTCTTCTGGTGTAGAATACTTTTTTACGAATATAGAAGAAGGAATTCATTTTGAATTGCAAGTAAATCCTGAAAAATTGACGGAAGAGGAAAAAAAATTTTTAGAAAAACAAGTAAATTATAAAGATTATAATAGTGCAAGAGAGACGCTTGCTAGTGATGGATATCAATGTAAATAGGTGAGTTATGTCAAAAAAGAAAAATAGAACAACTAAAAAGAGTACGCCTTCTACTAGTAAGAAAAATAATGCAGAATCAAAAGAAAAAGTTGTACAGTTACAAGCAGATTTAGGGGAAGAACAATTAGTAGATCCAAAAGAAAGTCCAGTAATTGACTTAGAGCCAAAAGATAGTGAAAGTTTTATAACGCCACCAATTAACCCTATGAATGTTCCTGGTGTTATGCCAATTCCAGAATCTGGAATGAGGCATAATGTAAAAAACTTTTCTAATTTTTCTTTAGATTCTAATCCTCCTATACATAAAAGTAAGAAAAAAATAATTTTTATAATTGTAGTTTGCCTATTGGCTATGCTGTTAATTTATCTATTATTTTTTAAAGGAGATAAAAAGAAAGAAAAACTAAAAAATGCAAACAGCAATAATAGTAATATCCCATCTATTTCTAATAGTAACACTCAAGAAGAAAAAGACACCATAAAATTAAACTGTGTTTTAGAGGAAGAATATGCAGAGGGAGTTACTGGAGAGTCGTCTATTACATTTATTTTCCGTGATGAAGAGTTAATAAAAACAATAGATGAAGAATCTGTCCATTTTAAAGAAGAGGGATTAAAACATTATTCAGCTTATGAGACTTCTTTAAAAGAAACATTAGAGAGTGATGAATTTAAATTTGATAATACAACATTTGAAATGCGTACAACAAAGGATAGAATTACGGCTGTTTATACAGTCGATTTAACGGCAGATCCATTCAATCCAAATAATAATTTGGATGAGCTAGGATACTCTTATCAAGAGGCAAAAACAGATATGGAAAAAGATGGCTATATTTGTAAGCAACAGAAGTAATTTTGTTGCTTTTTCATATAAATATTAATAAAATAGAGAAAAAACAAAAAAATATAAAAAAAGTCTTGCCAAAAATAAAAAAATACGGTACAATGAAATAGTCATTGAAAAAAGGATTCAATGGGCCTGTAGCTCAGCTGGTTAGAGCGCACGCCTGATAAGCGTGAGGTCGATGGTTCAAGTCCATTCAGGCCCACCATTTCTTTGGCCCGTTGGTGAAGTGGTTCAACACACATGCCTTTCACGCATGCATTCATGGGTTCAAATCCCGTACGGGTCACCAATTTGTAAATTAACTCCTGAGAAGGAGTTTTTTTATATCTTCATAATGAATTTGCAATAGACTTTCTCTTACTGCTTCATATACTATAGTAGTTTTAGAAGGGAGAAATAATATGCAATATTTAAAGTATCCAACTAAGGTTATGAATATTACTCAAAACTATAGTGGAACGACATCCCATAGTAGTGCATCATTAGGTAGCCCAAAGTCTTATCCTATTGATGACAACTGTGGAAATGCAAAAAGAAGTAATTTTTATGCACCTTGTGATTTGAAAATAAAAAGAATTTATGGAGTAGGAAATGCAGGAGTTAATGCTGTATGGTTAGAGTCAAAAGAAAAAGTGAAATTAGCGAATAATAAAGAATCCTATGTAACAATATTAATTGTACATGGAGAAGATGAAGATTTAAAAAAATTAAAAGTTGGAAAAGTATTTAAACAAGGTGAATATCTTTTTAAAGAAGGTCGTGATGGTTTTGATAGAGGATTTGCAAGTGGGTATCACTTCCATATAGAAGTAGCAACTTGTAAATTTGAAGAACTTGAAAATAATGGTTGGAGAAAAAATTCAAAGGGAAGTTGGGTAATTAGTAGAAAAGCAATAAAACCAGAAGATGCCTTTTATGTAGATTCTAACTTTACTACCATTAAAGATTCTGGTGGTTTACAATTTAAAATGCTTCCAAAAGAAAAGGATGAGTATTATCCAAAATCGAATTATCAGGGAACTTCTATTACTACTGCGCTTAATCAATTAAAAATAGACAGTTCTTTTGCGAATAGAGAAAAAATTGCTAATAAGAATGGCATTAGTAATTATAGAGGTACTTCCACCCAAAATACAAAACTATTAAATTTAGTACAACAAGGAGTTTTGAAAAAAATATAAAAGACTATCTTTTAAATAGTCTTTTAAAATGGAAATTTATAATTTAAAATGTTTTGAATAGTTTCTTCTAGGAGATTATCTAGTTCTTCTTTTGTATAATATTTTAAAACTTTAGAACTAATTCTAGGAATGCTAATAAATTGAATAGTTTTCTTAATATCTTTTTCTTTGATAGAAATTCTATCAATCTTTTTACATTCTCTAGCGGCTTTTTTAGTCTTTTTTATTTCTAGATGATTATCCATATAATTATTATTGTAACTTCTAAATTCTCGTTGTTTTATGATTCTTAGTTCTGTTTTAGAAAGATTTTTTAATTCTTCAATACTTTGTGCTTTCTTTTTAAAATGAATATTCCATAAATAATCAGTATAAAGATGGGAAAAGTATCCAAAAAATAGGGGATTTGTTTTCACTTCTTTCCCATATTGATTTAAGAATGCTAAATGTATTTCTTTTTCTTCATGCTTGTAGTGTGTATACCTATGATTTATTACTTTAGATACATCTTCTAAACTGTAAGCATTATTGATATCTGGTAGAATATTTCCTAATTGAAAAAGTTCAAAGTCTTTTTCTGGATATTGTATTTCTTGATTCAGTCTCTTAGCTACTTCTAAATGAATTCTCCAATTAGGCATAATATTCCTCCTAACAATCTTATTATAGCAAATATCTAGTATCTGTTCAATTGAGATTCTCCCTTAGGACCACAGATTAAGAGTCATTTGGTCTTCTTTTGATTACAAAAAAAGAACTAGTAAATCAGTTCTTTTTATTTCAACAATGGTGTCCCCTTAGGGGCTCGAACCCTAGACCCACAGATTAAGAGTCTGTTGCTCTACCAACTGAGCTAAGGAGACATATTTGGTTGACAGAATTAATTATAGCACATTTTTTTAATATTTCAAATACTTAATAAGAAAAAAATGAATTTTCCTTTTATTCTCCTATTAATAGAAAGAAAATAGGGTACTTGCATTACTCTTTTACTTTATATTTTTTTGTTTTAGAATGAATAATAGAGGTATGTTTTATGAAGAATAAAAGAAGTAATTTAGGTTTTACATTAATAGAGTTATTATGTGTGCTAGTAATACCTGCCCTTTTAGTAACCTTAGTAGGAAGAAGCTTTGTTAAGATAATTAATGATGCAGAGACAGAATTATCTGAGTCACAAGAAAAATCAATTTTAAATGCAGCAGAGAAATGGGCAACAGAAAACTCTGGAGAGTTTGATGATATAGAGGGAAGCAGTTTACAAATAGGTGCGGATATTGTATTTGTTTTAGACTTTTCAGGTAGTATGGGATTCTCTAGTAATTTTATATCCACGCCAACTGGAAAAATAAGTCGTTACCAAGCGATGATAGAAGCCTTAGATTCATCAGTCCCAATTTTAATGCCAGAAGATAGTGACAATAAAATTTCTATTGTTTCTTATGGCGAGACAGTTAAAACAATATTGCCTCTTGATAAATATAAGATGGAAGGATCTTAGTTTGTCAAATGGACTAAAACTAATTCTGGGGATGATTTTGGGATAATCTCTTTCCCAAACTTATATAATTCTAGTGGTAAAAAAATAACACAAACATATAAAATGCAAAATGGTGTAACCTATACACAGGGTGGAATTTTGGGAGCTACTCAGATTCTTTTATCTAATTCAAATGTTGTAAATCGAATTCCTGTTATTGTTTTATTTACTGATGGAGAGCCAACTGCCTATTATCCTGGAAATAAATTTGTCTCTAGATGCCAATCTTGTGGTGGAAGTTGGAATTTAGCAGCTGCTAGATACATGATAGAAGCAGGTGTATATGCTAAAAGCAGTATTAAGTCTTATTATCAATCCCAATTATTTTTTTATACAGTGGGTCTTGGAATAGGTGTTGGTAGCCCTGGAGAATTAGTATTAAATCCAACAAAGGAAAATATCGAATTGTCAACATCTGATTCTAAGAGGAGAGAGTTAGCAAATTATTTAAAACAACATAATGGTTCTTCTGCTTATAATTATGCAGACAAGTCTTTCATTAATGTCTTAGACGCTGAGCAATTAAAAGATATTTTTTTAAATATTTCAAATGAAGTAATTGAAGCTACAAAAGTTACTCAATTATGTGTTACTGTTGATGAATTAAAAAAAGGTGGCTATTTGTCAAAAGATGCTAAAATAAATGATACGTTAGGAGAAACCATCTACGTATTAATGAGTGAAAATGCTGCCACTAATCAATATGTATTTAGTGTTGCTAAAACAGATGAACAGAAGAAACAATGTAAAGCTTTAATTGATCAAAAAAATTCTAATAAAAAAGGAGTATAAAAAATACTCCTTTTTCTTTTAACCCTTATTAAAATGAATAAGGTACTTGTATTACCTGTAGTATTTTGTTATAATTTCTGTAGAGAATAAATACTAGGAGGATATATAAATATGAAGAAAAAACAAAATATAGGATTTACATTAATAGAATTATTATGTGTATTAGTTATTCTAGCGCTTTTAGCGATTATTGTAGGAAGAAGTATAGTTAGAAGTGTGAATGAAGCAAAAACAGATTTAACAGAAACACAGGAAAAATCAATTTTAAATGCAGCAGAGAAGTGGTCACTAGATCATACTAGTGAGTTTGATGATATTGAAGGTGTAATTAATCAAGTGGGCTTAGATGTTGTTTTTATACTAGATGTTTCTGGAAGTATGACTTCTACAGTTAGAAACGTTAATGGTGTAAGCATGACTAGAAATCAAGCTGTTGCGGAGGCTACAAATGATTCAATAGTAGCTTTATATAAAGGTAATATTAATACACGAATTGGAGTTGTTTTGTTTGGTAATTCTGGAAAAGATTTTCTTCCATTAGATAAATATGAACGTATGAGCACATACTATCTTAGATATATAGCTCCTACTAGCGGAAGTTATGGAACTTTAGAAAGTGGTAGGTTAGTTGCTTTAAAAGATGGTGCTGTTTATGAAAAAAATTATAAATATGATGGTAGTGGAACAGAATTAACTAATGGAATGTTAATAGCCCAGCAAAAATTTATGGACCAAACACTTGAAGAGCCTAGAATTCCTGTTGTTATTATTTTAACAGATGGTGATGATTTTCGACCATCAACAGCTATAAAAACAATAAAAGAAGGTAGAAGCGTAATTGAAACGAAATATAAAAGTACTATGTATGTATATACTATTGGATTTGGTATAAGTAATGGTAGCAAAGCAGCACTAACACTTAATCCAACACCAGAAGCGATTCAATATGCAATTGATCATAATACTTCTGCAAAAACGCTAGCAGAAGAGTTACAAGCAACAGGAGAAAATTACGATTATGCAGATGGTAGTTTTATTGGAGCCATGGATGCAAATGCATTAAGGGAATTATTTTTGCAAATTTCAGATGAAGTGGTAAAAGCTACAAAAATAACCCAAGTATGTGTAACGATTGATGAGTTAAAAGATGGAGGATATTTATCAAAAGATGCTAAAATAAATGAAGAGTTAGCAAAAAGTACTTATGTGCTTATGAGTGAGAATGCTGCTACTAATCAATATGGATTTAGTATTGCTAAAACAGAAGAACAGAAACAACAATGTAGAGATTTAATTGCAGCAAAGGAAGAACGAGAAAATGAAACATCTAATTTAAATCCTTAAAAAGTGTTAGTATAAAAAAGAGGTATAATGGTTACCTCTTTTTTTCTTCTATTATAATTTTTTAAAGTATAAATATTGGGGCGATAGAAAGATAGAATGAAATAAAATTTTAATGATGCAAAAAACAGAAAGATAATGTCAAAAAATGTCAATTATTGTTAAAAAAATAAATACTTTAAAAATAGGATATATATATAAAGGAAATATTTAAAGGAAATATTTTTGTAAGATAGGGCTCCCGTAATACTCTTTTTTTGCCGTTTTTTATTATTTAAAATGCTAATGGTGATGTATTATGAAAAGAGATAGAGAAAAAGGTTTTACCTTAGTAGAGCTAATGTGTGTATTAGTCATATTAGCGCTTTTAGCTTTATTAGTAGGAAAAGCTATTACAGGAAGCATAAATCAAGCAAAAGATGATTTAGATGAGAGTAAAAAGAAAGCAATATTAAATGCTGCTGAAAAATGGTCTATTGATAATTCTGATAAATTTGATGATTTTGAAACTAAGAAAATAAAGGTTGGATTGGATGTTGTGTTTATTGTTGATATGTCTGGTAGTATGAAAGGAAAAATGAATGATGGCAATGCTAAAACTGCTGCAACTGTTAATTCCATTAATATTGCGTTAGATACATTAAGAGAATATGAGGATAATAGAGTAGGTTTTGTTCTATTCAGTGGTCGTGATGCAGGTGGCGGTTCTAGTGGAAATAATCCTTATAGAAGCGCAAATACTTCTATTTTACATTCTTCTAACAAACTTATTCCGATTAATCAGATTGGTACATTAGTACATTCAACAAATGGGTCCCAAGAGTATGTGACTATTCCAGGAGATACAAATTCTCCAATTGAATTTGTGGGTGGAACTTATACTATGTTAGGCTTACAGAAAGCAACACAATTATTGATGCAGTCTGATGGGATTACAAAAAAAGGAAGAATACCAGTTGTCATTTTAGTTACTGATGGGGAACCTAGTACAGGTGTAGCTAATAGGGATGTTAATGAATCTAACTATTTACAGGTAACAGATGCTGATCAAGGCCATGGAGGGACTACCTGGTGCTTAAGCAGTGCAGTTTGGCCAAACTTTAAAGATTACTTTGAGTTTCCTTATGTATCAAACCGTTGTGCTACAGTCACTAATTATCCAATTAGTGAAGCTACCAATCGTTCTGTAAAAATGGTATGGAATGTTATTCAGACTTCTGTGATTTCTAAAAAAAATCTTTCTAAAATCTATGGTGCTTCAATGTATTTCTATACAATAGGTATAGGTTTAACCTCTGATTTTGGAAAATTTATGCTTGAGCCAAATGCTACAAGATTAGCTAATTTAAGTACAAGTAGGGCTACTACTGGAGTAGATAGTATGTCAAAAACGGAAGAAAAATATTGGGATACTTTATGGCATGTAGATATTAGTGAAAAGTTATATAACTTTATTAACCCTACAGATGGATCGCCTAAAAAAACTGATTATAATTATGTTACGAAGGCTTTCTTAAATAGTGTTTCTCTAGAAGATTTAAAAGCTAATTTCGAGGAGATTGCAACAGAAATATCGGAAGCTACTAAAGTATCTGAAGTTTGTGTTAAGGTAAGAGACTTACAACAAGGCGGATATTTAGGCAAAAATATAGAATTAACAGAAGAATATTTGAATGATAAATATGTAATTATGAGTTATAATGAACCTACTAATCAATTCTCTTATGCCTTAGCAGAAACAGAAAATCAAATTCAAGCATGTCAGGATTATTATATGAAACAAGAAGCAAAAGAAAATGAATAAAACAAAATCTCTTATTCCATAATAGGAATAGGAGGTTTTTTTATGGATCAAAAGAAGTATAAAATTTTAGTAGATAAACATACACCAAAAGAGAATCGGCTTTATAATGGATTAGTTGCTTTCATAATAGGAGGATTAATGGGGATGTTAGGACAGTTTTTAGTTTCTTTCTATTCTTATCAATTTGATATTCCTTCTAAAGAAGCTAGTGTATTTATGATTGTTACTTTAGTATTTTTAGGTTGTTTTTTAACTTGCCTAGGATTCTTTGACAAGATGGTATCATTTGCACGCTGTGGTCTTATTATTCCTATTACTGGATTTGCTCATTCTATGATGAGTGCAGCATTAGAATATAAAAGAGAAGGTCTTGTAACTGGGATAGGTGCTAATATTTTTAAATTAGCAGGAACAGTTATTATGTTTGGAGTAGTTAGTGCTTATTTGTTTGGACTACTCCGAGTTATATTGATGGGAGGATAATATGACATTTAAATATAGTAATGTATATCTTAATGGGACAAGTACTATTACTGGACCATATGAAGCAAAAGGCCCATTTAATAAGTATTATGATAAAAGTTATAATGATTTTTATTGTGGTACAAAAACTTGGGAACAAGCAGAAAGTAAGATGTTAGTAGAGAGTGTAGATACTGTTTTATCAAAAGTAATGAAAGTAAAAAATGAAGTGGATTTACACATATCAGGAGATTTATTAAATCAAATTGTTTCTACTAATTATGCAAGTGCTACTATTGGAATTCCGTTAATTGGAATTTATTCTGCATGCTCTACGAGTGTTTTAGGCCTTATTTTAGGAAGTAATATGTTAGAAGCAGGACAGATTAAGAATTGTGTTGTGAGTGTATCTTCTCATAATAATGGAAGTGAAAAGCAATTTAGACAACCAGTAGAATATGGAGGACCTAAAAGAAAGACTGCAACATTCACAGTAACGGGCGCTGCAAGTGCATATTTAAGTCGTGAGAAATCACCTATTAAGGTAGAAAGTGCAACGATTGGAAAGGTAGTAGATTTAGGAGTTACAGACCCTTACCATATGGGAGCTGCTATGACACCTTCTGCTGCTTCTACCATCTATCAACATTTAAAAGATACGAATAGGGATATTTCTTATTATGACTTAGTATTAACAGGGGATTTAGGTGTTTATGGAAAGAAAATATTAGCAGATTATTTGCACCAAGAATATCATATTGAGCTTAGAAATTACGATGATACAGCATGTATGATTTATGATTTAGAGCATCAACCTGTATTTGCTGGTGGTAGTGGTCCTGCTTGTTTGCCATTAGTAGTATATAGTTATATTTTAGAACGTATGAAGAAACATGAAATAAAAAGAGTCCTTTTAGTGGCAACAGGTGCTCTTTTATCACCAACTATGACAAATCAAAAATTATCTATTCCAAGTGTTTCTCATGCGATTAGTTTGGAGGTAAACGATGATTTATCTTAATTCATTTTTATTTTGTGGTATTGTTTGTTTAATTGGTCAAATTATTTTAGATAATACAAAGTTAACACCAGGGCATATTACTAGTATGTTTGTAGTAACAGGTGCGTTTCTAGATATATTTGATATTTATGATCAGATTGTACTTTGGGCTGGTGGTGGAGCTATGGTTCCAATTACTAGTTTTGGACATTCTCTTATTCATGGAGCACTTGATACTGTTAATCAGTATGGCCTAATGGGACTTTTTATGGGAATGTTTGATCTTACTTCTGCAGGAATTGTGGCAGCTATTATTTTTTCTTTTCTATTTGCTCTTGTTTTTAAACCAAAAGACTAATTTATTAGTCTTTTTTTCTTCTTTTTTAAATACAATGATATAGGTGATGTTATGTCTATTCGTTCTTACTTTTTAGAGGAACAATTTCAGTTAATTTACTTGCAGAATCAAATAGACATTATCAACTATCAAGAAATTGATTCTTTTGATGAGGAAAAAATTAGGATTCGTTATAAAGGTGGAGTATTAATAGTCGCAGGACATAATCTTTCTATTAGTAAACTTTTAGATGACGAAATATTGATTCGTGGTGATATAGAAAAAATAGAGTTCAGGTGATCTATGAAAAATAAGAGTTTAGAAGTAATAAAGAGTAAAATAAAATTGAGAGTATCTGGCAAGAATGTAAATAGGTATCTTTTGAGACTTTCTAAAAATCATATTTCTCTTTTATCTGTTTTGAAAAAGTCAAAAGATGAATATGATATTCTTATTTATTTTAAAGATTATGAGCTTGCTCAAAAGTTGAATACCATTTATGATATTCATATTATAGAATATGGTGGTTGGGAACAAGAAAAAAAATATTTAAAAAAGAATAAATGGATTTTTTTAGCGCTTATTTTTTCTCTTCTTTTTTTATTTTTCCTTTCTAGACTTATTTTTGAGGTAGAAATTGTAACAAATGATCAAGCAATGAAAAATAGATTACTGAAAGAATTAAAAGAATTATCAATAGATAAATATCATTTTCAGAAAAGTTATCAAGAGTTACAAACTATTAAAACGAAGTTATTAGAAACTCATCATGATGATATTGAATGGTTAGAAATTGAGAGGATAGGGACAAAATATAGAGTGAGATTTGAACCTCGTATTATAGAACCAGATAAAAAGACAACGAAAGAAAGACATTTAATAGCAAAGAAAAACGCTATTATTAAAAAGGTAGAAAGCTCTACAGGTCAGATTGTAAAGGGTAAGAATGATTATGTAAAAAAAGGGGATATTATAGTTAGTGGTTATATTTCTTTAAACGACTCTGTGAAGAAAACAGTGAGTGCAACTGGGACTGTTTACGGAGAAGTATGGTATGAGGTAGATGTTTTTTATCCTTTTGGTTACTATGAGGAAACAAAGACAGGAAGAAAAAAAGAGGTTTATGTTATAGAATTTTTATCTCATCGTATAGAACTCTTTAACTTTCATCCATTTTATGATAAAATTATAAATAGTAGTACCATACTTGAAAAAAGGGGATTTCCAATCCGCTTTACAAAAGAAAAACAAGAAGAGGTAAATATTATATCCTCCATTGAGACGGTAGAAGAGGCTACTTTAAAGGCTGTAGATTTAGCTAATAAAAAAATAGAATCTAAGTTAAATGAAGAAGAGTATGTACTAAAATACAAAATTATAAATAGAGAAATAGAAAATAATGGTGTTCGATTAAAAGTATTCTTTAGTGTTTATGAAGATATTACAGATTATTTAGAAATTGCACCTTATGTGGAGGAAAAAGATGAAGGAGACAATTCTTGATATATTTGCAGGAGTTATGCCTACTGTTATCATATGTATTATTATTGCGGTAAGTTTAAGAGTAACTTATTTAATTCGTAATAAGAAAAAATTTCATATAATAGAAGAGTTTTTAGCGCTTACTTTTATTATTTATATTATTTGTCTTTTCTATGCAGTAACGTTTCAGGATATAGATGGTTCTTGGGCTACGTCTAATTTTCTGCCATTTAGAGAGATGTTTCGTTATTCTTTCGGAAGTAGACTATTTATAAAAAATGTACTTGGAAATATGCTTATGTTTATTCCATATGGATTTTTTAGTTCCTATTTTCTAAAGGAAAAAAATGGAATTATTATTTTTGTACTAACTACGATATTATCTTTTTCTATTGAATATATTCAGTTGCAAATAGGAAGAGTATTTGATATAGATGACATTATCTTAAATGTTATTGGTGGTTTAATTGGTTATGGTATTTATATGTGTTTTTATAAAATAAAAAAAGTTTTTAATAGGGAAGAGTAAAAGAGTATTCACTTTTTGTCAATGTACTGTCTAACTTTTTCCAAAAAAGAAACTTTTTCTTTTTTTAGAAAACATTTATGTTATCCTAAAAATAGGAGGAGAATTATGGAAAGTAAAAATAAAGTTTTAATGGGAATTATTGTTGCAGTTGTAATTATATTTGCTGCTGTAGGAACTTACTTAGTGTTTAGTAAGATTAGCGAAGATGAGAAGGTACAAAGAGATAGTAATTCTAATAGTCAAGAAGAACAAGCTATTTCTATTGATAAAAGTGATACGGTAGTTTTCTCTTTAATGAATTTTTTAGAGGATAGAGACTATCCTTTTTATCAGGCTAAAAAAACTACAGTATCCTCTTTAAATATAGAGACAAAGTATACTTTAGCTTTTAAGAAACTGGGAACAGATATTACCATTACTTGTGATAGATCAACTCTTGATGAAGGAAGTGGATTAGAAAGTTGCTGGTCTTTTCATTTTGAGATAAAGGAAGAGGCTGTTGCATTAGCTTTTGCTAATGCTTTTGGACAAGGTGTTGTGCCAGATAAAATAGAAAAGGAAATTGAGTTTCCTTTATCCACAGATATTAAACTAAAGGATTTGCATGTTGAAAAAGGATTAGAAGAGGCGATAGAAAATGAAACTTTTTCTAGTGTAGCGTCTGCTACTCTTAAATATGATGAAGAAAAAAAAGTTTATACTGGAAATTTTGAAATTCAAGGTGGAGGATGGAGTAATAATGGAATTTTTAGCACAGTAGAAAGTGCCTCTAAAAAGAAAAATAGAATCACTATTACTGAAAAAGTAATCTTTGTAGATTCTAATCCAAAGGATGTTAGTGAACCCACTGAATATAGTATTTATTCGGATTATAATCATACAACAGAAATCGGTAAAATAAAAGTATCTGATTATGACAAAGAAGGCTTTGATACTAATGCATTAGTAGAACAATATAGTGATAATGCTATGACAGTAATCTATACATTTGAAGAGAATAGTGATGGAAGCTATCATTTTGTTGATAGTAGGATAGAATAATAGAAGGGAACCCTTCTTTTTTTCTTGTAAAAGATAGCAATTTTGAGTATAATGAATATAGAAAGAAGTGGTTATTTTGAACCAATATGAACTTATAAATAATACGGACGAAAAATTAAAAGAAATAGAATCTTTAAGGGATTTTATTGATTTTGCTATTACTTATTTAAAACTAGAACATGTAGTTTTTAATGTTATTATTATTAATAATGAAGAGATACATAGAATGAATAAAGAGTATCGTGGTGTGGATAGACCCACAGATGTTATTTCTTTTGCTTTAGAAGATGACGATACGTTTATTTCAACAGATGTTAGAGTGTTAGGAGATATTTATATCTCTATTGATAAAGCAAAGGAGCAAGCTGAAAGCTATGGGCATAGTTTAAAAAGGGAACTTTCTTTTTTAACTATTCATGGTATTCTTCATCTTTTAGGATATGATCATATGACGAATGAAGAAGAAAAAGAAATGTTTAACTTACAGGAGATGATTTTAAATGAATATGGAATCAAACGAGTTTAAAAAAAGAGAATTACGTGACTTTGGATTAAAGAGTTTATGGAAAGTAACAATGAATTCTTGGCATGGATTAGTCTATTTTTATAAATATGAAAGAAGTGCGATTCTTCATTTAGTAGCAGCCATTTTAATGTTGTTAGGTGCTTGGATGTTAGAGATGTCACCGATGGAATGGTTAGTTATTATTATGGTTTTATTTACTACTCTTTCTGTAGAACTTTTAAATACAGCGATAGAGAAAGTTTGTGATTTAGTAACGAAAGATTACAATATGAATATTAAGGTCGCTAAAGATGCAGGAAGTGCTGCAACAGGTGTTTTAACGTTAGTTGGAATTGTAGTAGTATTAATTATTTATGTACCAAAAATAATAGAGTTTATAGAGTCATTATTATAGGAGTTATTATGAGAGAAAAATTAGTATCATTATTAGAAAATAGTTATAGTCCTTATTCCCATTTTAGAGTTGCAGCTATTGCAGTTATGAAAGATGGTAGGGAGTTTTATGGTGTCAATGTAGAGAATGCTTCTTATGGCGCTACTATCTGTGCAGAGAGAAGTGCTATTTTATCTGCCGTTAGTGCAGGTTATAAAAGAGGTGATTTTAAAGAATTATATGTTATGTGTGATAACGATAAAATAGGAATGCCTTGTTTTATATGTAGGATGGTTATTACGGAATTTTTTGATAAGAAAGCTTCTATTATTTGTATGAATCCTAAAGGGGATGAAGAAATTCATACAGTAGAAGAATTATGTCCATATCCTTTTTCAGATGAGGATTTAAAGTAGGTGAATTATGCGTAGTGGTTTTGTTGGACTAATAGGAAGACCAAATGTAGGAAAAAGTACTTTGATAAATAGTATTATTGGGAAGAAGGTTGCGATTACAACATCAAAGCCACAAACAACCAGAAATATTATTCAAGGAATTTATAATGAAGAGGATACTCAAATCGTGTTTATTGATACTCCAGGTATCCATAAACCAAATCATAAACTAGGAGAATCCTTAAATAAACAAGCTTATTATAGTATGAACGATGCCGATGTATTACTTTTTTTAGTAGATGTAAAAGAACCATTTGGAAAAGGAGATCAATTTGTTATTGATAAACTAAAAGAAGTAGAAAAGCCTGTTATATTAGTTCTTAATAAAATAGATAAGATTAGTAGGGAAGAGATTTTAAAGAAAATCGTAGAGTATAAAGATTACTATGATTTTAAAGAAATTGTTCCTTTATCAGCCTTAAAAAAAGATAATATTAAAGAATTAATCAAAACATTAAAGAAATATTTGCCAGATGAAATTCGTTATTATGGAGAAGACGATGTAACCAACCGTTCTTTAGAGTTTATGATGGCAGAGCTTGTTCGTGAGAAAGTAATGGATTTAACAAGTGAGGAAGTACCACATTCTCTAACTTGTGTAACGAATGCTGTAGAAGTAGGAAAAACAAGTTATACTATTTATATTGATATTATCGTAGATAGAGAATCTTTAAAGAAAATTGTAATTGGTAAACAAGGATCTATGATTAAGGAAATTGGAACTAGAGCTAGATATGATTTAGAAAAGTTACTTGGAAAGAATGTCTACTTAGAATTACGTGTAAAGACTGTTAAAAATTGGCGAGATAAAGAAAAGTATTTAGAAGAATACGGTTTTCATGATTTTGAGGAATAAAATAATCACTATTTGCTCATGATGGTAATAGGTGATAACATGAAAGATTTATTATGGCA
This sequence comes from uncultured Bacilli bacterium, assembly GCA_910589375.1. Classification (GTDB taxonomy): domain Bacteria; phylum Bacillota_I; class Bacilli_A; order RF39; family UBA660; genus UBA5578. The sequence goes on from CAJUTK010000003.1 coordinate 230,474, forward strand.
ATTATTTATGCATACAGGAAAAATTGAATATTATATGCGATACAAAGAAGAAGTGAGGAAAGATCGTAATGGAGAGGGATATTATAGTAGGAAAAATTTATAGACATATGAGCGGTAATTATTACCGTGTCATTTGTATTGCAAAAGATTCAGAAACTCCTAAAGGTGAAGAACCAAGACAGATGGTAGTATATGAATCTCTTGGAAAAGATCGTTCTTTTTGGGTAAGACCTTATGAGTTATTTCAAGAAAAAGTTGATAAGAAAAAATATCCAGACTGTGTTCAAGAGTATCGTTTTGAACTAGTTGATGATACCATTACGTTTAGGTGATTCATGGTTGAAGAAGTAGAAGGAATTGTCATTAGCGAAAAAGCTTATGGAGAAACTAGTAAAATTATTAATGTATTTACCAAAGAGTACGGTATTATAGGCATGATGGTAAAAGGGTGTAGGACATTAAAAAGTCCTTTACGAAGTGTTACAGATAAATTAAGTTATGGTAAATTTACAATCTATTACAAAAAAGATAAATTATCTATTTTATCAGAAGTAAATATTTTAAATCCTTTTAAAGAAATAAAAAAAGACATTGCTAAATTAAGTTATGCTAGTTTTTTATTAGATTTATCGGAACAAGTAGTAAAGCAAACTTCTCTTAGTACAGCTATTTATGGCTTATTAATAGAAAGCTTAATAAAAATAAATGAAAAATTTGACCCACTAGTAATTATGAATATTATAGAATTAAAGTATTTAGATTATTTAGGGGTACTTCCTGTTTTAGATTCTTGTTCTGTCTGCTTTAAAAAAACAGATATTGTAACACTTTCTAGTGATAAGGGTGGCTATTTATGTTCTAGGTGTAGGACAAATGAACCTATTATTTCTAAAAAGGCAATTAAATTGATTCGAATGTACTATTATGTAGATATTAGTAAAATAGAAAAATTAGAAGTAAGTGAAGAAGTAAAAAGAGAAATAAATGAATTCTTAGATAGATACTATGATAGGTATACAGGCCTTTATTTAAAAAGTAAAAGTTTTATGAAAGAATTAGCGAAGTTTTCCTAATTCTTTTATTTTGACAAAAATTTATTTTTATAATAGAATAAACCGCAAGAAAAGGGGATTTTTATGAAAGCTACTGAAGATTTTTATAAAATTGGTGTTGATGTTTCATCAGGTAAAAAGCAATTTTTATCATTAGCTGATCTTCATTATGGTGTGTTACAGCAAATGTTTTATAAGGGAACCATGAAAAAGTTCTTTGATTATTTAATTAGGAATAATAAAGATGCTACTGCTATTTTGATACCTGGAGATTTGCTTTTTTATCTAACTTCGTTTCATGATAAAAAGTTTTTAGCAGCCTTAATAAATGATTTAAAAGATTTGGTAGATAAACTAGGAGCGCCTGTTTTCATTTCTTATGGAAACCATGATTTACCTTTAAATGAAGAAAAATTAAAAGAAGAAGAAAAACAAGAGTTAGATTTAGGTTATTATTTAGATAATCGTGGAAGTGGCATTTATGTGCTTGATAATGAGCAAGTAAAATTTCAGGATGTTGTTATTACAGGATTTTCTCCAAGAAGGGATGCCTATAGTCCGAATGCAATGCCATCTTGTTTAAAAAGTGTTAAAGAATGCTTTGATAAATGTAATTTTCACTTTTCAAAAGGAACTATTAATGTTTTAATGTCTCATGAAAATAAATTTTTTACGCATCCTTCTATTGTTTCAGAGTATGGAGATTTATATGATTATTTAACGTTTATTATCGGGGGACACTTACATGATGGTTACATGCCTATTTGGTTACAACAATTGTGCAAGGAAAGTATGAAAGATTATGGAATATGGGAAAAAGTTCCTCCGAAAATTAATATGTGTAGAGGAGCATTTAAAGTGTCTAAAGACTCTGTTAGTGATGTAATATTACCAAAACAAGAAGGGGTTTTTATAGAAAAAGAAAAAGGAGAATGCATTAGTATTGTTAATAGAGGAGTAGCGAAATATTCTTGGTTCTTACCTTCTAGACCAAGCTATACGAAAATAGAAGTAACAGGTAGTTTTTATATGGCAGAAGATGGAACTTATTGGACTAGCGAAGAAGATTATAAACTTTATAGACAAGAAAATGAACAAGAGAAAGTAAAAAAATAAAGATTGGAAATCTTTATTTTTTTTGTTATAATGAAGTTGGTGGTAGCGTGAAAGAAAAACTATTAATTGATTTAGATGATACTATTGTAATAGATTCTTGGAAAGAATTAGTGGAAGAATATCTTGGGCATTCCATTGATGTAAATTCTTTAGAGCCTGGAAGTTATATTAATAAAAATCTAACAAGTGAAGATTTTATCAATTATTTTATGATACATAATTTATATGATTATGGTTATTTAGATTCTTTTACGATAGAGTTTATAAAAAAAATATCAGAACATTACGATGTTTATATTGCGTCTATATTTATTACTCCTGGTATAGAATCAACATCGTCTATTTTCTGTAAAAGAAAAATAGAATTTTTGCAGAAACATTTTCCTTTTTTAGGGGAAGAAAAGTTCTTAATTCTTGGTAGTAAGAATATGATAAATGTAGATATTTCTATTGGAGATAGTATGAGTGACCAAATAGGAAAAAAGAGAAATTTTCTATTCACACGGTATCATAATAGACATATCAAAGAAGATGTTTTAAAAGAAAAAAATTCTATTAGAGTAGACTCTTGGAAAGAGTTAGCAAGTTATTTTGAAGAGATAGAAAAATAAAAAAGACTTGACATCTAGAATAATTTATAATAAAATCAATTTATCAATGCGATGACGGGCTTGGCAACCTCGAGCAATATACCAAAGAGTGATTCTTCTAGAATAAGTAGGGTGGAACCGCGGATTATTATTCGTCCCTATTACTATTCTAGGAGTTTTTTTATTATTAGGAGGTGAAATAGTGACAACAAAAATACAGAAAATGTTAAAGGATAATCCAATATCTACCATGATTTCTTGTAAGCCAGAGGATGAACTAGGAAATCCTATTATGCAACTGCTGATTCAGTCTAAATATTCTAGAAAAATAAGTCAGTCTAGAGTTCCTGAAGAAAGATGGAAAGGATTAGAGAGCTTATTTTATAAAAATCCTAGAAAAGCAGTAGATGAAATTTTAGGGTATCTTTTTTCTGATAGAGAAATAATTGGTATGTATGATGGAGAGGCATCTCTTATTTTACCTACTAGAGAACACCCTTTTTATAAAAGATGTACTTCATTTGAAACTCATGGTTATCAAGTTTATTTTAATGATTATGCAATTTCTATTTTTAAAAATACGATTTTAAAATTAGATGAGAAAAGTAAGAGAGATAGTTTTAAGTTCATGAAGGATCGTATAGAAAGTGGAAACTCGCAGCACGTACATTTATCTATTTCTGAAGGTTTTCAAAATACTAGAAGTAGAATGATTATGCAATTAGAAAATAAAGGTCATGCAATAGATCCTGAGAATGCACTTTATTACTATACAAACTTATTACCTGATGGCACAGTAGATAGAGGAGATTTAGAAAATATTCTAGGGCTAATAGAGATATTTGTTCAAAAATATGGGCAATTTGGCATGCTTAAGGAAGATGATAATAGCTGTATAGGATATAATGTTGGAAGTCTAAAAGTATCTGGAATTGATAAGGTTAAAGAACCATTACAGAAAGTATATTCATTGAGAAAGAAGGAGGAATAAAAAATGGAAAACTTAACAATGGAAAAATTAGTAAATATTTGTAAACAATATGGTTTTATCTATAGTGGTAGTGAAATTTATGGAGGACTTGCTAATACTTGGGATTATGGTCCTCTAGGTGCAGAGTTAAAAAATAATGTAAAAAAAGCTTGGAATAAAAGATTTATTCAAGAAAGTAAATACAATGTAGGTATGGATAGTGCTATTTTAATGAATCCTAAAACATGGGAGGCATCAGGACATTTATCTACTTTTTCAGATCCATTAATTGATTGTAAAGATTGTAAATCAAGATATCGTGCTGATAAGTTAGTAGAGGATTTTACTGAGGGAAAAGAAACAGGTGATGGATGGTCTAATGAAAAACTAGTTCATTTTATTAATGATAATAAAATAGCTTGTCCAAAATGTGGTAAAGTAAATTATACAGATATTCGTCAATTTAATTTGATGTTTAAAACATTTCAAGGAGTTACAGAGGACTCTAAGAATACGATTTATTTAAGACCAGAGACAGCACAAGGAATTTTTGTTAATTTTATGAATGTACAAAGAAGTATGAGACTTAAAGTGCCATTTGGTATTGGTCAAATTGGTAAGAGCTTTAGAAATGAAATTACACCTGGTAACTTTACCTTTAGAACTCGTGAATTTGAACAGATGGAATTAGAATTCTTCTGTAAACCAGGAACAGAACTAGAATGGTTTAGTTATTGGAAGAGTTTCTGCTTTGATTGGTTAAAAGATTTAGGTATCAAAGAGGAAAATATTAGAATGCGTGATCACTCTAAAGAAGAATTATCTTTCTATAGTAATGCAACTACTGACTTTGAATATAAGTTCCCATTTGGTTGGGGAGAATTATGGGGCGTAGCAAGTCGTACAAACTATGATTTATCTAGACATATGGAAGTTTCTAAACAGAGCTTAGAATATTTAGATCCAGAGACAAATGAAAAGTATATTCCATACGTTATTGAACCAAGTTTAGGTTGTGATAGAATGACTTTAACGGTTTTATGCGATGCTTACCGTGAAGAGACATTAGAAAATGGAGAAACAAGAGAAGTAATGAGTTTTCATCCATTCCTAGCTCCTTATAAGGTGGCTGTTTTACCACTTATGAAGAAATTCCATAGTGAGAAAGCAACAGAGATTTATGAGATGTTATCTAAGAAATTTATGGCAACTTACGATGAGGCTGGTAATATTGGTAAACGTTATAGAAGACAGGATATAGCAGGTACACCATTTTGCGTAACAGTAGATGAAGATACATTAAATAATAATACAGTTACTGTAAGAAATAGGGATACTATGGAGCAGGATACTGTTTCTTTAGAAGAATTATCAGATTATATTTCTAAAAGAATAGAATTATAAAAAGAACCTATAGGTTCTTTTTTATTTTATTTACTAAATTTTGTTGTTCTTCTTTAGTACTATTTTTCCAAAGAATTTCAAAAAATACACCAAGACCTGGTAGAGTTACCTCATCTTCATCATTTACAGCTTCTTCAATAGAACTACTAATTTCAGATATGTCTGAATCTTTAAAATTGGAAATAATGCTTTTTCTAATATCTATATTCATGTTTCATCCTTTCTAAGGATAGTATGAATAAATTTTTAAAAATTATAACATGTAGTAATTGGAGTCACTATATTTATTTGTGATAGTAGAGCCAGTTTTTCCTTCTAACTTACTAACACGGCTATCTAACATATTAATTTGTTGTTGCATATTGTTCATTTGTTGCTCTACATTATTATAAGCATTTGTCATTGTATTTTGAGAATAACTTGGTGTTGTAGAATAACTTGGACTTGAATACATCATAGTTGGTGGTTGTGGTGGCATCATCATAGGCATATTCATTCCATATACTGGCATAGCGTTCATACCTCCAGAACAATTTCTATCTTTTTTCATAATTCCCTCCTAGTCTAATTCATTATATGTAAGTACTAAAAATAAGTGCCTAATTTATTTTTTGTAAATAATGAATTTGTGGTATAATGAAATTGGTGGTAACATGAGACTTAGAAATGTAAAAGGAGCAAGTGAGAAAATTGAGAGTTGCCCTTATATTGTTTTAAACTACTTAGAATATAAAGGTCATTATCAAGAACTTTTTTCAAATGATAATCCTATTCATATTGAAATTGGAATGGGAAAAGGTACTTTTTTAATAGAAATGGCTAAGAGAAATCCCAATGTTAATTTTATAGGAATAGAGAAGTTTGATAGTGTTATTGTAAGAGCTATCGAAAAAATTGAGAAGGAAAGTTTACCTAATTTGCGACTTATTAGGGCAGATGCTGAACATATAGAAGAGTTTTTTGAAAAAGAAATTGATACTATTTATTTAAATTTTTCAGATCCATGGCCTAAGAAAAGACATACTCATAGAAGACTTACAAGTTCTAAGTTTTTAAAAAGATATGATTCTATATTTAAGAATGATAAAAAGATTATTATGAAAACGGATAATCGACATCTTTTTGAGTTTTCTGTGATAGAATTGGTAGAGTATGGATATCATATTGAAGATTTATGTTTAGATATTTATTCTGAAAATTTAGAAAATAATATTCCAACAGAGTATGAAACAAGGTTTCATGCCTTAGGATTTCCTATTTATAGAATAGAAGTTAGGAAAGAAGTAGAGAAAAAATAGAAAATGCTAGAAATTGTGCAATGTTTTTGGTATAATGAAATATAGAGGTGGGGTATGAAAAGAATATTAACCTTTCTTCTCATCTTTTTGGTAACAGGATGTACTGTTGTTAGGATTGATACTAACAACATGGATACCATTGTAGATGTAGTACTATCGAAAGATAATAGACTTTATAATCGTGTTGGCAAAGGATATAAATATTATGTGCCAAGAGGAGTTACCTATATTGATACAGACGATTTAAATGATAAACTATATTCTAATGGAAACTACTATTACTTATATGTAGATGCTATTAGTTATTATAATAATACAAAGACGGATTATAAAGAAAAAGATGATCTTTATTATTCTAGAAAGATATCAACAGAAGATGGATTTAAATGGTCTGGATATATAGAAATAGAAAAAAAAGATGACTTATATTATGTAGAATTTGTATATAATCATGCGAGGATAGAAGCGGCAGTTAGTAAGGATTCTTTAAATGATGTAATCTTAAATTCTGCTTATATTTTATCTACCATTCAATTTAATTCAGATGTAATTAGTTTGATGTTGGATGATGAGTATTTTACGAACAAAGAAGAAAAATATGAAGTATTTGCAAAAAATGAGGAAAATGATAATTCTAAATTGCAAATAATAGAGGATGATTAAAAAGGAAAAGGTGGATTATGGGATTAGTAGATAAATTAAAAAACATTTTCACAGAGGAAGTTACAGAGGAAGAAGAAGAGGAAATCAAAGTTGAACAGATAAAAAAAGAAGTTAGAAGTGTTCCGATTGAATCTCCTAGTGTAGAACGTGAAAAGAAAAAAGTAACAAGAACAGAAAAGAGACGTGTTCCTGTACCTAATGAAGACTTGATAGAGGAAGAACCAGTTGAGGAAGAAAAATCGAAAAGTCCAGTTTTCTTTACTGACAGAGATTTTGAAGATTTAGTAGCTCCTAAAAAGACAAGGGAAAAAGTAAAGGCGGAGAAAGTTGAGGCTCCTAAGAAAGAGGAAACTCCAAAACCATATGGAGGGACTTATAATAGTACAACGATTATTCATAAGGAGAAACAAAATTTTAAGCCAACTCCAATTATCTCTCCTGTCTATGGGGTATTAGATAAAAATTATCATAAGGAAGATATTATTGATAAAAATGAAAATGTTCCTAAGGAGTCTGTAGATGGTCTTAGTGTTGATTCTATTCGCAATAAAGCTTATGGTACTTTAGAGGATGATTTAGAGGAAACTATTGTAGCAAAACCATATCAAAAAGTAGAGGAAAAAAGTCCAGTAGAAGAAGATGTTGATCTATTTGATGAATTAGAACAATCAGCAGAAAAAGTTACTAAAGCTCCTAAAGAAGTTCGTAAATTGGAAGAAATTACAATGGATTTAACAAAAGAGTTAGATAATCTATTATTAAAGAAAGAAAAAGAGAAAAAAGAGCTAAAAGAAGTAGCTGTTGAAAAAGTAACTCCAACTGAGAAGACTAAAGAAGAATCTTTACCAGAAAGTGACTTATTTAATTTGATAGATTCTATGTATGAAGAAGGAGAGGATGAGTAATGACTATAGAAATGGAAGAATTATTACCTATTATTCTTTATTTAGCATTAATTGTTTTTGTCATAACTCTTATTGTACTAGTCATAAAATTAATTGGTACACTTGGTAGAGTAGATAAGGTTTTAGATGATGTAAATAGTAAAATGACTAGAGTAGATGGTTTATTTGATGTTATTGATCGAGTAACGGATTATGCTACTAGCATTAGTGATAAAGTAATTAGCGGTCTTGCAAATGCTGTTCATTTTGTATTTGGAAAGTTAAAGAAAGGAAATGAGAAAGATGAGTAAAGAAAAGAAGAAAAAAAGCGGATTAGGAAAGTTTATAGCAGGTGTTGCTATTGGAACAGGAATTGGAGTTTTATTTGCTCCTAAAAAGGGTAGTGAAACGAGAGCTGAATTAAAAGAAAAGATGCAAGAACTTTACAAAAAAGCAAAAGAATTAGATATGGATGAAGTAAAAGAAAATATTGAAATTAAAATTGCAGAAATAAAGGCAAGTATCGAAGATTTAGACAAAGAAAAAGTAATTTCTATAGCAAAGTCAAAAGCTAAGAAACTTCAAGATTTAGGAGAAGAATTAGTAGACTATGTAGTAGAAAAGGGAACTCCAGTTATGGAGAAAACTGCAACTGCTGTTCGTGATAAGACGAATGAAGTATGTAAAGAAGTACTAGATAAGTTAAAGAAAAAGGAAAAAGAAGCGTTAACAGAGGGTGAATAATCCTCTTCTTTTTTTCTGTAAAGTAAAAAATGGCTAAACTAAAAAAATTTTACTATCTAGTAAAAATATAGTATAATAGTACTTGAGGTGAATTATGAAAAATTTCCAAGATTTTTTGAAAAAACATAAAAAGAAATTAATTATTTCAGCAATCGTATTAATAGTATTTATTATTTGTTTATTTGCCTTTAAACAAATTTTATCTTATTTGAATCCTAATAAAAAAGAAAGTGTTTACGGAGATAGATGTGAACTAACTGAAAGTATTATGATTACAGATGAGAGAAAAGAAAAAGTAAAAGAGGCAATAGAGTCTTACGAAAATATGAAAGTTTCTACTATTGATATTAAGTGTAATTTAATTGATATAGTAATAAATGTAGATAATAGTGTAGAAGAGAAAACAGTAAAATCAATGTCTGATAAAGTATTAGAAGCATTCTCAAAAGAAGAATTAAAATATTATGAAATAGAACTTATGGTAAATTGGCCAGATGACCCAGAAAAAGCAATGATGGGAACACATCATAAAATGATTAATGGAGAAATGAATGATCATTTTGTGTGGTAGTTAGGAGAACATATGAAAAAGAAAATATTCTTAATTTTAGCTATTTTAGTAGTGATAGCAGGAGCAGTAAGTGGATATTTTTATTTTAGTAGCAATAGAAGAGAGACTTTTACTGCCGAAGAGCAAAGATGGTTAGATTCTAATAAAAATAATGTTGTAGATATTTATATTCCTAGAAATATTGCTGGTTTTACTTATATGGGAAAGGGTGTCTTTTTTGATTTTATAGCAGACCTAGAAAAAAAGACAAATTTAACATTTAATAAAGTTCCTTATGATGCTTACGATGATGTTAGTGAACGAATTTATGCGATAGAGCTTGTTGATGAGGCTTCTTCTAATCAATTATTCGTAATGAGAGATAATTATGTAGTAGTTTCTAAGAAAAATGATTTGTATACAGTTCCTAGTGAAATGAAAGACTTAAAAGTAGGTGTATTAGATTCTGATAGAGAAAATGTTGAAAAATATTTATCGGGATCTAAAGTAGAATTTATTTCTTATGAAAGTGAAGAAAAATTATTAGAAGCTTTCCAATCTGCAGATGGAGCACTAGATGCATTAGTAGGACTAAGAAGTCTATATTTAGACGATATATTAAAAGATAATCTTTATGTATCTTATCATATAACAGAGATGACAAAAGATTTTGTAATCACTTTAAATGGGGAAGATACCTTAAATAGTATTATTAAAAAAACTTATTCTAATTGGTCTAGTGATAAATTAGAATTATCTTATAATGAAAATTTATTAGATACTTTTTATGAATATAAAGGGGTTACTGAAAAGGAGAGAACCACTCTTCGTGAGAAATCTTATGTTTATGCATTCAATGAAAATGGAGCATACGATCAAGAAAAGAAGAGTAAATTAAGAGGAGTCAATTATCAAGTAGTTAAGTCTTTTGCAGAATTTGCTAATATCGATATGGAGTATGCAAAAGGATATTCTAATAAAGCAGAATTAGTATCCGCTTTTAACGAGGGAAAAGTAGATTTCTTTTTCCGAAATGATGTTTCTGAATTAACAATTGATTACTATAATACGGTTTCTCCAATTAAAGCTAATATTGTAATTTTAACAAATGTAAATGAATCTTTACCAGTTACTTCTATTCACTCTTTAGTAGGAGAGAAAGTAATGGCAGTAAGGGGAACAAAGATAGAGAATTATTTAGTAAAGAATGGAATAGAAGTAGATTCTTATAATTCTCTTTCTGAACTTTTAAAAAGTAGAAAAAGAGATAGTATATTAGCAATTGATTTAGAAAATTATGAATACTATAAGACTTCTTCTTTAGCGCAGTATAAGATTAGTTATTTATTTTCTTTAGATGATAATTATGGATATACAGTTAATGGAAGCGATAAATTGTTTGGACAATTATTTAATTTCTATTTGCAATATGTTCCAGTTCAAGGAATTATTCATAGTGGATATAAATCTATCTTTGAAGTAGAAAATAATTTGATTTATTATTGGATAGCAATTATTTCTCTTGCTTTTATAGCTATTATTCAATTGCTATATAATACTAAGAGAGTGATTTCTGCATTTAAGAAGAGACGTAAAAAGACATTTACTAAGAATGAAAAAATACGTTATATTGATTCTTTAACATCTCTTAAGAACCGTGCTTATTTGAATGATACCATTGAAAAGTGGGATAGTTCTGAGGTTTATCCACAGATGATTGTAATTGTTGACTTGAATAACATTGCCTACGTTAATGATAACTTTGGGCATGAAGAGGGAGACAAAGTAATTACAGAAGCTGCTAATATTTTAATTCAAACACAAATGCCACGTTCTGAAATTATTCGTACTGATGGAAATGAATTCCTAGTTTATCTAGTTGGATACGAAGAGAAAGAAGTTTCTTCTTATGTACGTAAATTAAATAAAGAGTTTAAAGAACTTAGCCATGGATTTGGAGCAGCAATTGGATCAAGTACGATTCATGATGCTCTTAAGACAATAGATGATGCGATTAATGAAGCAACATTAGACATGAAGAATAATAAAGAGTCTATGAACTCTGAAGAAAAGTAGTACCATTCAGTACTACTTTTTTGCATAAAAAAACCTAATGCTATTCATTAGGTACGTATTCTACAATGTCATCAAGAGAGCAGTCAAAGTAATCACAAAGTCTAGCAAATACAGTAACATCTATTTTCGTGATTTCTCCACGAATGATTCTTTGTAATACTTTGAAATCTGTATTTGTTTCACGCATGAGTTTATTTTTACTGATATTATCAGCATTTAATAAATCGTCAAGTTTAAATAAATAATATCCTTTTTCCATATTAATTTTTACCATATGACATCGCCCTTACAAAAATATCATAACAATTTTATTGTTTGCTTGACTATTGGCTGTATAACCATTATAATAGAGAAGAGGTGCTAAAGGATGAATATGATACATGAATATGTAGCGAAAGTACATAAGTTAATAGAAGTACCAAGAAATGAGCTTAGAAGAAAGGTTTATGTAGAGCATAAAAGTGAGTATGAAGACCTTTTAGAAACTTTTGAACAAGCTTATTTTGAAAAATGTTTAAAGATAGAAGAGATGCTTGATGAAGAATATGAGGAGTTACGACTAAGAGAAAAAGAAAAATCTTCTTAACTTGCTTGAAAATCAAACTTTTGTTTGCTATAATGATTTTGGTGATAGCATGAAGATTGATGAAATAAAAAAAACAAAGTCAGGTAAATATAAAATTAAAATAGATGGAACTGTGATAACTACTTATGATGATGTCATTCTAGATCATCATTTGTTATATCAAAAAGAAATTTCTCCCGAAACATTAGAGGAGATAAATAAGGATACTTTTCATTCTGGACAATATCATAAAGCTCTTGCTTATGCTCTTAGAAAAGTAAGAAGTGTCTATGAAATGAAAAAGTATATGGAAAAGCTAGAAATGTCACCAAATGAGATAGAAAAGAATATATCTCATTTAAAGAGAATTGGCATACTATCTGATGCTTCTTTTGTGAAAGCTTATCTATCAGACTCTTTATATTTAAGTAATGATGGCCCTTATAAGATAAAACAAGAATTGTTAGATCAAGAAATAGAGGAATCTTTCATTGAAGAAGAAATGTCTAAAATAGATTTGGACTATGTAAGAGAAAAATTAACAAAATTAATTCATAAAAAATTAAAAAATGATAAAAAGCATTCTAGCTATCAGTTGAAACAAAAAATTATTTTAGATATGGTTAATTTAGGATATGATAGAGATATGATCATGGAAATCCTTTCTGATGTATCTATTACAGATCAAGATAAATTAGAAAGAGAATATGAGAAACTTTATGAGAAGTTAAAAAGAAAATATAACGGAAAAGAATTATTTAGAAAGATACAAGAAAAACTTTATAGTAAGGGTTTTGATATTCATGATATTCAAAATTTAATAGATAAAAAAAAATCAGAGAATTTCTGATTTTTTTATTTGTTAGATGAAGAATTTGAATTAGCTGCTTCTTTTAAATCTTTTAAGAAATCATCATAAGAATCTTTAATGTCACTATCATTAATAGATAATTTATATTTTTCTCTTAATTCTTTCATTGCTGTATATTGCGCTACAGAATCATTTGTCATCTTATCATTAACAATAGCTTCTTTAATATCATCTTTAGATTCTTCTAAAGATGGTTTATCAGATTTTGATTTTCTTAAAATAATATGATATCCATAAGTAGTCTTAACAGGAGTAGTTGTATACTCTCCATCTTTTAATTTAGAAGAACCTTCCCAGAATTCTTTTACAACAGTACCAGACATGAAGTTTTCATAAAGACCTCCATTAGTACTTGTACCATCATCAGAATATTCTTTGGCAAGTTCGATGAATTTATCTTCTAATTTATCCTTCTTTGTTTTCTTTAATTCATCAATTAACTTATTAGCTTGTTCTAAAGCTTTTTTTCCATCTTTATCACTTTCTTCAGGTTTAATTAAAATGTGACGAACAGTTAATCTTTCTGAATAATTTTCATTGTAATATTTTTCTATTTCTTTATCTGTAAGAGTATTTTCTATTTGCTTTCTAATAGCTTCTTTTATTTTTAAGTCTTTAATAAAGAATTCTAATAATTCTTCTTCAGTAGTAACTCCAGTGATTCCAGTTTCAGAAGCAGTTGCTTCTAGGAATGTTCCTAAATCAATTTGATACATTTCTGCATATTGTTTGTAGAAGTCTACATATTGTTGAGCATTTTTCTTCAAGTCTTCTGTTGTTTCTACTTCTTTATCTGCAATGTAATTGTCAATCATGTTGATTAATTTATTATATCCATTTTCTGTTTTTAATTCTGCATATAATTCATCAGCAGTAAAGTCCTTTCCATCAATAGAAGCTACGATTTCTTCACCATTTTTTGTTTTTGGTATAGATTTTCCACATCCTGTTGTAACTAATAAAAGAGCACAACATGATAAAATCAATAACTTATTTTTCATAATTTCTCCTTTCAAATGTACTTTCATTCTTCAACGTACAAACATATCATATCAAATCCATTTATAAAATTCAACGATTTTGGTCACATCTTCACAAAATATTCATAAAATAACTGTGAAAAGACAAAAAGGAGGAATGATTTTATGTGTTGTAATTCTGGAGTATCTTCTGCTGCAATCGTACTTGTATTATTTATTCTTTTAATTATTATACTTGGAGCTTGGATTTAAGGAGGTTTTTATGGCTTGTGGAGATTCATGTAAAAGTACTGAAACAGTGACTCAAAAACCATGTTGTAGAAGCAATAATGGGTATGTAATTATCATCGTTCTTTACATATTACTAGCAATTATTATTGGGTCATGTTTATTTTAAAAGAGGGTAACCTCTTTTTTTGACGAATTTCTTTACATTTTTTTTGTAAAATAACGTTAAAGTACTAGACAAAATGGTAAGTTTAAGGGTATAATAGTGGTACACAGTGGATGAAAGTGGTTAAAAGTGGGGTGATTTTTATGTTTATGGGTGAGTATCGTCATTCCATAGATGATAAAGGTCGATTGATTATTCCTTCTAGAGTAAGAGAAGATTTGGGTAATCAATTTATTGTTACAAGAGGACTAGAAGGATGTTTGTTTATTTATCCTAAGAGTGAGTGGGATAACATCATTCAAAAGTACAAGCAATTACCTGACACGAAAGACCGCCGTTACTTCATGAGAATCTTTTTATCAGGCGCTACTGTTAGTGAACTTGATAAACAGGGAAGAGTAAATATCCCAGCACCATTAGTGGAATATGCTTCTTTAGAAAAAGAATGTATTATTATTGGTGTAGATGAGAGATTAGAAGTATGGAGTAAAGACCGCTGGGATGGATTTATTGATGAAAATGAGTCCAATTTATCAGAGATTGCCGATAACTTATTTGCAAGCAGTTTAAATAATTAGGAGGGTTTATGCATAAAAGTGTTTTACTAGAAGAGTGTATCCAATATTTAAACTTACAAGAGGATAGCCAAATTGTTGATTGTACATTAGGTTATGGCGGACATAGCAGCGAGGTTTTAAAAAGAATAAAAAGGGGCTTCCTCTTTGCCTTTGATCAAGATAAGGAAGCGATTTCTAGTAGTAAGAAACGCTTAGAAGAGGTAGCTAGTAATCATAATTTTGAAATCATAGAATCTAATTTCTGCCATTTAAAAGAGGAACTAGAAAAAAGAGGTATTTCTAAAGTAGATGGTATTTTATATGACTTAGGAGTTTCTAGTCCACAGTTAGATGAGGGAGAAAGAGGATTTAGTTTTCATCAGGATGCCAGACTAGATATGAGAATGGATCAAAATCAATTTTTAACGGCTCATGAGGTAGTAAATCACTATGATTATGATACTTTAGTAGATATCTTTAGAAGATATGGAGAGGAAAAGTATGCTACTAGTATTGCAAGAGGTATTATAGAATCTAGACCAATTGATACAACATTAGAACTAGTAGAAGTAATTAAAAATAATGTTCCAGAAAAATATCGTAGAGAAAAACATCCAGCACGTAAAGTATTTCAAGCAATTCGTATTGAAGTTAACAATGAATTAGAAGTATTTGAAGATAGTTTAAGACAAGCACTAGAGTTATTATCAGTAGGAGGAAGGATATGTGTAATAACATTCCATTCTCTAGAAGATAAAATTTGTAAAGAAGTATTTAAAGAAGTTTCTGAAATAGATTCTGCTTTAAAAAACTTACCAGTGATACCAGATGAATACCTCCCTAACTATAAGGTAATAAAAACGGTATCACCGGGTAAGGAAGAAATAGAAGAAAACCCTAGAGCTAGAAGCGCAAAATTAAGAGTAATAGAAAGAATAGGATGATGAATATGTTAAAGAAGAAAAAAAATAGTAGATTTACAAGAAAAGAAAAATTAATATATACACTTGGGGCATTCTCTTTTGTTGCTCTATTTGCTAGTGAAATATTCTTTGGTACCCAAATTAGTAATATGAAAATGAATATTGAAAAGATTAATTATCAAATAGAAAGTCAAGAAAAGAAAAATGAGTCTTTGACAATGCAAGTAAATGAACTTACTTCTTATGAAAATGTAAGTACTGTCATCAAAGAATTAGGACTTGCTTATAATAATGAAAACATTGTTGTTATAAATAAATAAAATATGCTATAATGTTTATGGTGATAATATGAAAAGAGATAATGATACAGTTGTTAAAAATTGGCGACAGCCAAAATATGTGTTACTGGTCTTTCTCTTTTTTATTTTGGTTTTAATCGTTGCTTTTACGTATCTTTCTCTATCAAAAAAGGTTTTCAATTTAGATTTGAAAGAATTTGCGAATAGGAGAATTACAGTAAAAAAAGAATTAGTAGCAAAAAGAGGAAGTATTTATGATAATGAAGGCAATATTTTAGCGCTCAATGTAGCTTCCTATACTTTAATTGCCTATTTGAATCCAGAGAGAACAACAGATGAGTCAAATCCACAGCATGTGGTGGATAAAGAGTATACTGCAAAAGTTTTATCAGAAGAATTAGATGCTCCTTATGAGTATATTTTAGAAAGACTTCAAAAGGAAGGTGCTTATCAAGTAGAGTTTGGTTCTTATGGGTCAAAGCTTACGGAACTACATAAGTTAGCTATTGAAGAATTAGAGCTTCCAGGAATTGATTTTATAGAGTCTAGTAAACGTTTTTATCCAAATGGATCCTTTGCTTCTTACATTGTTGGATATGCTAAAATGGATGATAATAACAATATTGTTGGAGAATTAGGTCTTGAAAGTGGATATAATGATATTTTAAAAGGTACTAATGGTTCTTTAACTTATCAGAAGGATTTATCAGGATTTCAAATTCCAGATACTCCAGAGCAGAGAATTGATGCTATAGATGGTAGCAATATCTATTTAACAATTGATTCTAATATTCAAAGATTTTTAGAGACTGCAGTACGCGAGACTGTGGAGAAGTATAAGCCAGAGTGGATGATTTTTGCAGTTGTGGATGCTAAAACAGGAGAGATTTTAGGTAGTGCTACTAGTCCTTCTTTTGATCCAAATAATTTGCCAAGTAACATGTCTTATCAGAACCCTTTAATATCTTATGAATATGAACCAGGGTCTGTTATGAAGACTTATACTTATTTATGTGCAATTGATACAGGTCTTTACGATGGAGAAAAGAAGTATAAATCTGGTTCTTATAAAATATCGAATGTTACTGTACACGATTGGAAGAAGGGTGGATGGGGGAATATTACCTATGATGTAGGATACCAATATTCTAGTAATGTAGGATCTATTAATGTTGCCAAAGATTACCTATCCGCTGGTAAATTAAAAGAATGTTTACAAAGTTATGGTTTTGGTTCTAAGACAGGAATTGAATTAAGTGGAGAGGCAACTGGATCTCTTAATTTCAATGGCAAGATTGAAGTAGATTGGTTATCTCCAAGTTATGGACAAGGTTTTTCTACTACTGCTATTCAACAATTACAGGCATTAACCATTATTGCTAATGATGGAGTAATGGTAAAACCACACATTATTAAGAAAATAGTAAATAACAATACAGGTGAAGTAATTGAAACAAAAGTGGAAAAAACGGGTCAAATTGTAAAAAAAGAAACTGTTGCTAAAATGAAGGATTTAATGTATGGAGCTGTTAACAATAGTTGGGCTCCTGCTCATACTTATGCTGTTGATGGTTATGATGTTATTGGAAAAACAGGAACTGCTCAAATTTATGAAAATGGACACTATTTGTCAGGTGATAGTAATTATTTGATTTCTATTGCTGCTATTTATCCTAAGGATGATCCACAAATTATTTTATATGCAGCTATGAAAAAACCAACTGATTATCGTAGTAGGACTTTAGCGCCCGCTGTTAAGGACGTGATTCAAAATATTGCGAAGTATCGTAATATTAATACTACTGCTCCAGTAGAAACTACTGTAAAGACTTATAAAATGTCTTCTTATGTAAATGAGAACATAGAAAAAGTAAAGAAATCTCTTACAAAAGAGGGGTTAGAAATTATTGTGATTGGAGATGGAGACACTATTGTAAATCAATATCCAAAGAAAGGTTCTAATATTGTAACAGGGGATAAAGTTTTCTTAGTCACCAATGGAGATGATAGAAAATTAGAGAAAGTTGTTGGTTGGTCTAAAAATGACTTTATTGTTTACATGAAGTTATTAGATATTCCATATGAAATAAATGGTTATGGATATATAAAAGAGCAGAGTGTAAAAGCAGGGACTAAAATAGAAGATGGAATGTCTCTTAAAGTAACCTTAAATAATAAGTATCATTTAGATTGATAATATTTTCTAAATTGACTATTTTTAGAATATAGTATAAAATAGTGAGATTAATGGGGGTATATTATATGATAAAGGAGCAATGGAAAATATATAAAGCAGAAATAAAAGAAGCTTGGAAAGATTTAAGAACAAAGGGAAGAAGAGTAAAACAGATTCCTAATATTCTTACTTCTTTAAGATTATTAGCGCCTGCTTTTATATTACCTGCTTCTTTCGTGGGTAATATCTCATTAGTTTTAGGATTCGTAGTAGGATTTTCCGTAACAGATATGTTAGATGGATTGATTGCTAGAACATTTCATTTGACAAGTAAATTAGGAAAAGATTTAGATGCCTTTTGTGATAAAGTATTTGCAGGTACTTTGTTAGTAGCTTCTAGTTTTATAAATCCTATTATGTTAGTTTCCCTTTTGTTAGAAAGTATGATTGCTAGTATTAATATTAAAGCAAAATTAGAGGGAAAAGAAACTAAGTCACTTTATATTGGAAAAGCAAAAACATTATTTTTATTTCCATTACTTGGACTTTCTTTAGTTTCTGATGTATTATCTATAGAGCCAATCTTTAAAGCATTTTTTGGGGTTACAACTACCTTACAAGTATTGGCGACGTTCTCTTATATGAAAAAATATCATTTTGAAGAAAAAGAAAGAGAAGAGAATGTAACTACTGATGAGACAATAGTTTTAGTAGAAGACGAGGAAGATTCTGAAAAGGAGAAACAGAAGGAATTAGAAAAAGGTCCTTCTACTAAAGCATCTACTAAAATTTCTACTTTAAAGGATATACGAGAATTATTATTAAAAGAAACTGCTCAACCAGAAATGGACAAGAATAAAGAGAATAAGAAAAAATAAAGAAGGAAACTTCTTTTTTTTCATATTCTATAAAAATATGATAAAATAGTAATAGGATGTGAGTATATGAAAGAACCTTACTTTTATCGTATTGTAAGACCAGTTATTAGTGTTCTTTTTAAAATTTGTTATCGTCCAACTATTGTAGGAAAAGAATTTATTCCTAAGACAGGTCGTATTGTATTAGCAGGTAATCATACTAACAATTTTGATTGCTTATTACTAATATCTTCAACGAAGAGAACTATTCATTTTTTAGCGAAAGATTCTCTAATGAAGGGAATAAAAAAAATTATATTTAAAGGGATGGCAATTATTCCTGTTAACCGTTCTAGAAAGGATCCTGAAGCTTTAAAAAATGCGATTGATGTATTAAACAAAGAACAAGTGATTGGGATATTTCCTGAGGGAACTATCAATAGAACAGAGAATATTACGCTGCCTTTTAAATATGGTGCTGTTAAAATGGCAAGTGTAACAGATTCTGTTATTGTACCATTTGTCATCACTGGCAAGTATCACCTTTTTAGAAGAAAAATTCGTATCGAGTTTTTAAATCCTTATAAGGTAGGTACTGATTTAGAAGAAGAAAATAAGAAATTAAGAGAAATCATTTCTTATCACTTGAGAAGAACAAGGAGGCATTATGAGCTTATTAGATAAGTTTTTTAAAAAGAAACCATGGGAGAAGTACTATACTAAAGAAGAATTACAAATGAAGATACCAGACATTTCTATGTATGAATTATTATTAGAATGTTCTAAAAGGTATGAAAAGGAAACTGCTATCGATTATTTCGGAAAAACGATTTCTTATAGACATTTAATAGAATTAATTGATAAGTGTGCACGTGCTTTTGAAGTAGAAAATATTACTCCTGGTGATGTTGTTACTATTTGTATGCCGAATACACCAGAAGCTTTGATTTGTGTTTATGCATTAAATAAAATTGGTGCGATTGCTAATATGATTCATCCTTTATCAGGAGAAGAAGAAATCAAACATTATTTAGTAAGTACAAATAGTAAAATGTTAGTAATGATAGATATTTGTTATGTGAAAGTAAGAAATATTATTGGAGGTACAAATGTAACAAAAACAGTTGTAGTATCTGCTAAAGATTCTATGCCGTTTCTAATGAGTGTTGGATATACTTTTACGCAAGGATATAAAGTAAAGAAACCAAAGGCAGGAGATACGTATATTTATTGGAATGAGTTTCTTTTAAGAAGTTATCGTAAAGCTAAAAATCCAGGAGTTAGGAGAGGGCGCGATGATGCTGCTATTATCTTACATAGTGGTGGTACTACAGGAGTTCCTAAGGGTATTTTATTATCAAATGGTAACTTTAATGCTTTAGCGTTACAAGCGCGTGTAGTATTTAAAAATATAGGACCTAAAGATGGAGTATTAGTAATTATGCCTAATTTCCATGGCTTTGGGTTAGGCGTTTCTATGCATGCAGCTTTAGGGCTTGGAGCTAAGCTTATTTTAATACCGCAGTTTAGTGCGAAAACATTTGATAAATTAATTACGAAAAATAGACCAAGTGCCATTATGGGAGTACCTACCTTATTTGAGGGACTTCTAGGTAATAGTCGTATGGATAATGTAGATTTATCCTATATTAAATACATGATAAGTGGGGGAGATACTTTAAGTCCTTCTTTAACGAAAAGATTAAATAAGTTTTTAAAAAAGCATAATGCTAATGTAAAAGTATTACAAGGATATGGCATGACAGAGGCTCTTGCTGCTATTTCCCTATCTTATGGGAAAGGATATAAGGCTGGAAGCATTGGAATACCATTTCCAGGGAACGATTTTAAGATTGTAGTTCCAGGAACTAGAGAAGAAGTTTCTCTTGGAGAAACTGGTGAAATCTGTGTATCAGGTCCAACTGTCATGATGGGATATTTAAATAATAAAAAAGAGACCAATGAAGTATTACAGATTCATAAAGATAAGAAGATATGGCTACATACAGGTGATGGTGGACATATGGATGAAGATGGAATTCTTTACTTTGATCAGAGATTAAAAAGAATGATTGTCTCATCTGGTTATAATTTATACCCATCTCATATGGAAGAAATCATAGAGAAACATCCAGCAGTATTAAAATGTACTGTTATAGGAATTCCTCATAAATATAAAGTACAGGTAGCGAAAGCTTACATTGTATTAGAAGAAGGATATAAAGATTCTTGGTCTGTTAAAAAGAGTATTAAGGAACACTGTGAAAAGAACATGGCCACTTATTCCTTGCCATATGAATATGAATTTAGGAAATCATTACCTACTACTTTACTAGGAAAAATTAATTATAAAAAGTTAGAGGATGAAAACAATGAAGAAGAGTAAAGGATCATTTGGCTATCGCCTATTAAAACCTATTTTAGGGCCTATCTTTAAACTATATTATCATCCAAAAGTAATTGGAAAAGAAGTAATTCCAAAAGAAGGACCAATTTTAATTGTTGGCAATCATAAACATTTATATGATCAGTGTTTAGCGATTATCTCTACGAAAAGAATGATTCATTATATGGCCAAAAAGGAATATTTTGATGGAAAAATGAGATGGTTCTTTAAAATGGTAGGTTGTATTCCAGTAGATCGTAGTAAAAAGGATGATGCCGCAACTACTTCTGCTTTAGAAGTTTTAAATGATGGGGGAGCAATTGGACTATTTCCAGAAGGAACTAGGAATAAAACAGAAGAGTTTTTACTTCCTTTTAAATTTGGGGCAGTATCTATGGCATCTAAAACGAATGCTACCATTGTCCCTTTTGGAATAACAGGAGATTATAAATTTAGAAGTAAAAATCTAGTTATGCGTTTCGGTACTCCTTTTAAAGTAGGAGATATGGATTTAGAGACTGCTAATAAGAAGCTCTATGAAGAAGTAAAAAGCTTGATGGAAGAAAATTTAAAGCAAGAAAAAATAGGACGGTAAAACCGTTCTTTTTGTTGATAAAAAGATTCTTTCTTGATACAATGATAATAGTAGGATGTGACGATATGGCAAATGATTTTATGACATTTCAGTTTGATGAAGATTGGTTTACTCCTAAAGAGGATAATAAGCAAATAATGACAGTAGAAGATTATCTTGCTATGGATTATGATACCTTAAAAGAACATATTTATAGAAATCCAGATACTCCTTTATTAAAAGAATCTTCTATTAAGAAAAAATTAATTGATAGTCCTAGAAAATATGATTTTATTTGGTTTGTGCAAGGTGCTAATGAGATTATTCTTGCTAGTCTTTTAGATGAAGAAGGAATTTATATTTTGCAAAGTTCTACGGATGTAGTAGATAAATTAAATGCTATTATAACGTGTGAAACTTCTTGCCATTTTGCTTTCCAATCTGATACATTTTGTGAGATGGTACTCTTAAATTGGTATGGCTTAGGTACTCTTTTCCATAGCTTAAATGAAAAAGAAGCTACTCCTTTTTTACAGTATCTAGATAGAGATTATCCTAATAAGGTATTAGATTTATTTCCAAAACTCAGTGCTAAAACACAGGTAGAAATATTAAAGACAATAGATTTTTCTTTAGATAGAATTAATAGATTTTTAAGAGCAGGAAGAAAAGAAGCTATAGAATACATTCTTACAAATGATTTTAGAGTTCATACTTTAAGTGATTTTTCTTTCCAAGAACTTTATACATTAGCTACTAAAAAAGTTTCTATTCCATTTCCTTTTTTACATCAAAAAAGTTTTATAGAAAAAATAAGTACGATAGGAAATGTAAAAGATTATCGTTATTTAATAAATGCACTTTCAGTATCAAATGATGTTTCTGAAATAGAATTGGCAAGAAAAGAGTACTATGAGAAACAATTTTCTAGCTATGATAAAGAAGAACAAATGCTAAAGCTTCATCTTATTTGGTATCAAGAAATTTCAAAAAGAATGGAAAGCGGAGAAGAATTGTATCCTTTTTTAGATGAAAATCTAGTACCATTTTATGGAATAGGATCAGAAGAATTTAGTATCCGAAATAAAATAGTTGGTTTTTATCACAATAAAGATAAAGAAGGATTAAAAAATTTCTTTAGGCAAGAGAGTAGACTACAAATTACTAATATGGTTATTGATTATCACTTTGCTGAAATTCCTTATAATTTCTTTTTAGACTTAAGAGAATTAGTTCATTTTCAAGAAGGAGAAGGTAGAACCTTATCACAAGAAGAAATAGATGTTTATTCGAAATTATTAAGATTAGATGATTTATCATACGAGGAAGCTATGAAGCTACATGCTCATTTAAAAGAATATGATATGATTGAAAAGTATTATGATCATTTTAGAAGTGCGAAAGATAAGCAAGCTTCTTTAATTGAAGAGGCAATGCTTACAGAAAGCTCTGTTCAAAAATATAAAAATGAAACTTTATCAGCACGAGCAGGTGTTCCTATTTATGTATTAGATGGTGATGAATTCTATGCTTTCGTAAAAAGTAGCCATAGTTCTAAAGATATGCCATTAGATAGTAACTATCGTACTTATAGCGGTGATGGTGGTTCCTATTCACTAGATGGCTCTAATAAACTAAAAACATTTAAAGATCCAAGAGATGTCTATAACTTTATTTATAAAAGCATTCCAAAGAGTCAGATTATTCATACTTATCCAGTCGATTCTTATAGTTTATATAAAAGAAATTTGGATACTTCAACGAAGCGCATTTATGAACTTCTGACTCCAGAAGAATTAGTTGGTAAGAGTAATAGCTATAATGAAATTTTAATGGCACTTCCAAATCCAGGTAAACCGCAAGATGAATTACAAGCTTCTCTAGAAGCTCCTGAACTACTAGGAATCTATTGTTACGATACAATAACGGATAATGATGTTATAAGCGCTAAAAATATGGGGATTGGAATTGTACTCGTAAAGACGAAAAGTTATCAAATAGATACTAGTAATAGGATGCGTTTAATGGATACCCACTTAAATAGCGGAAGTCAAAGTAAATATGAGTATTTACAGAGTATACAAGAAAATGATATGGAAGAAAGAAGAAAATGAGTGTTCTAGAAATTCTTTTTTCCAAATATACTAACAGGTATTATTGTACTTATTGTTAAAAAGAATAGAGACTAAAAAAGACCTTATGGTCTTTTTTATTATGCTATAATAGTAGAAAGGAGAAGTATAATGGAAAATTTAAGGCCATATAAACCTAAGCATCAATCTATTACTAAATTTTTATTTGAAAATAAAATTGTTTTAATGCTAGCTGATAAAGAGAAAAGAACGGCATCCTATCATAAATTTGATTATCAAAATGAGAAATATTTTTGCATTGTGATGGACAGTAAAATGACATCTAAAAAGAAATTTTCAGTTATAAAATTTTTAGTAGATTATGCAATTGATCGTCAAAAAAAGCCAGACTGTATATATGTTGATAAAAGATATGAACTCGATGGAGATGTTTATTTATCTAAGAAGATGAATGTTAGAATAAAAAGAATTGATAGAACTGTTAAGAATGCTTTGATTGCTTATCATTATTGTAAAATAAAAGAGTTATTATATAAGTATGATTTTGATGATTTTTATAGACAATATCAAAGTGCAAGTAACAATGAATATGTTGATAGTGTAGTGTCCAAAATGAAAAGAGGGGTGATAAAGGGTACTTTTGATGAGTATTGTTATATTGAAACTATAAAAAATATAATCCATTTATATGAAAAAGAAGTGGATAATAGAATTAATTATGAAAATCCTTCTTTTAATGATAATATGCTATTTAAATATTTGGATAATTATTTTAGTAAATATATTGTTGTTGAGTATGATAATGAATTGGTAAAAAATTTTATTATGAAATATTACATTACAGAAATTCAATCAGAGGATTTATCATACTCATTTGTTGATGAGCTTTTATCTTTTTATAAAATGATAAGAAATGCAAGGTTTTCATGGGATAATAGTTATCAATTTAGCTTAAAAAAAATATCATTATATAGTAGTAGGAGAGCTAGAAAAATAAAATATAAATCATTTTATAAGTATTTTGATCAAATTATGGAAGATGATGAAAATTATTATAATTTTATGTTTTTATTAGAAATTTTAGAATTAAAGAAAAGAAGCAGTGATAAAAAGGCAATTATAAATTATATTTCTGTTTTAGATCTTTTATTAGTAGAAAATGATAGACAAATTTCAAGTCAAATTCAGTGGAAAATTACGAAATTATTACCTAATAAGTCTTATGAGAAAATAGAGCTTAGTAAAATTTATAATTATCGTTCAAAAATTATTCATGGTGATTATAAAAAATCTATTAAAATATTAGAAGAATTGTCAGAGTTTGAAAAATATAAATTAACAGCAAAGGAAATAGAATTTGATATCTATTCTAACAAGGGACAATTAATAGAAGAAAAAGTAAAAGAAGAATTATATAAATTGTTAACTGACATTTTAAGACTTTTTATCTTTCACAATAGTAAAATAAGAAAGATTAAGAAGATATTTGTAGAAGAGTCCTAACTTGGACTTTTTTTCATATAATGAATTGGTGATTCTATGTTTGTAAAAAAGATGAATGCTCGTATGAAATTTGTATTGGTTGTTCTAGTGTTACTATTTATCGTAATAATAGGAAAAGTATTTTATATTCAAGTAATTAGTTATGATAAATTAAATGATTATGCAACAGGGTTATGGAGTAGAAATTTGCCATTAGAAGCAAATAGGGGAATCATTTATGATAGAAATGGAATCGTATTAGCAGGGAATATTACTACTACTTCTTTAGTGTTAATTCCTAATCAAATAGAAGATAAGGAGAAAACCGCAAAAGAATTAGCAGTTATTTTAAATGTTAGCTATGATGATATGTATTCTCATGTCTCTAAAAAAACTTCTATTGAAAGGGTCCATCCAGAAGGAAGAAGATTATCCAATGAAATAGCGGATAAAATCTCTGCTTTAAAATTACCTGGTGTTTATCTTGTAAAAGAATCTAAAAGAGAGTATCCTTATGATACTTATTTATCTCATACATTAGGATTTGTAGGAATTGATAATCAAGGATTAAGTGGATTAGAACTTATCTATGATGATTATTTAACGGGTAGTTATGGGGCTATTAAATATTTTAGTGATGCGAAAGGGAATAAATTAAATTTGAGTCAGATTTATGAGAAACCTCAAGATGGTATGAATATGACATTGACGATAGATTTTGAATTACAAGAAGCTTTAGAAAGAGAATTAGATAATGCTATTTCTATGTATCAAGCTGATCAAGCATTTGGGCTTGCGATGGATCCAAATACTGGCGCTATTTTAGCTATTTCTTCACGTCCTAATTTTTCTCCTACGAATTATCAAGATTACAGTGTAGAAGAGATTAATCGTAATTTGCCTATTTGGATGACTTATGAACCAGGTTCTACTTTTAAAATTATTACATTAGCGGCATCTTTAGAGGAAAAGATGGTCGATTTAGATAAAGATACTTTTTCTGATAGTGGGGCAGTAACAGTAGAGGGAGCAACTTTGCACTGTTGGAAGCATGGTGGACATGGTCATCAAACTTACTTAGAGGTAGTTGAAAATTCTTGTAATACAGGGTTTGTTAATTTAGGATTAAGGCTTGGAAAAGAGAAACTGTTTTCCTATATTAAGAATTTTGGTTTTGGTTCTAAAACTGGTATAGAGTTAAGTGGAGAATCTAGTGGAATTTTATTTAATGTAGATAAAATAGGAGACTTGGAATTAGCGACTACTGCTTTTGGGCAAGGTGTTGCTGTAACTGCTCTTCAACAAGTAACAGCAGTAAGTGCTGCTATTAATGGAGGAGTTTTATATGAACCTTATATTGTAGAGAGCTTAAATGATCCTGAAACGAATCAAGTAGTAGAGTCTCATCAAGAGAAAATTGTTAGGAAAGTTATTAGTGAAGATACTAGTAATAAAGTAAAATATGCTTTAGAAAGTGTGGTAGCAAGAGGAACAGGTCATAATGCTTATATCGCAAATTATAGAGTAGGTGGTAAGACAGGAACTGCTCAAAAGGCAGAAAATGGACACTATTTAACAGGAAACTATATTACTTCTTTTATTGGCTTTATGCCAGCAAATGATCCTAAGATTGTTGTCTATATTGCAGTAGATAACGCTAAAGGAGTAAGTCAGTATGGAGGGACAGTAGCAGCTCCTATTGCTAAAAATTTCTTACTCTCTGCTATTTCTATTCTTGGTATTGAACCTCAAAAAGGGGAAATAGAAAAAGAATATGTCTATTTAGATAAAACGTATACAGTAGTTCCTGATGTTACGGGAAAAGAATTAAAGGAGGCTATAAAAGAGTTAAAAAATTTTAAAGTAGAATATGTAGGAAAAGGACGTGTTAATCATCAATCTCCTAGTGCAGGCATTAAAATAGCAGATGGAGAAACTATTCGTCTTTATTTAAGCGAATCTTAAAAAATATGCTATAATAATAAAGAAGGATAGTGATAATATGTTAGGAAAAATAGTTGTGTTAGTTATTTTAGTTCTCATAAATGGTATGTTTTCAGCAACAGAAATGGCTTTTATGGAGTTAAATACTTATGATTTGAATAAGGATATCAAAAAGAAAAATAAAAAGGCTATTAGGATTCTTGAACTATTAAAGGATTCTAGTACTTTTTTATCTGCTATTCAAATTGTTATTACTTTATCTGGCTTTTTAGCAAGTGCTTTTGCTGCTGATAGCTTTGCACGTGAGATTGCTTATTCTTTAAATCTCACTTGGATATCTATGGAAGCGTTAACGAATATTTTAATTGTCATAATTACTGTTATTTTATCTTATTTTACATTAGTCTTTGGAGAGTTAGTTCCCAAACGAATAGGTCTTACTTATCCTAAGAAGATTTCTTATTTTATGATAAATATTATTTATGCTATTATTTTCTTTTTCAAACCATTTATTTTTATTTTAGGTTCTTCTACTAACTTTATTTTAAAACTATTAAAAATTGAAAAGGCAAAAGAAGAGGAAGAAGAGGAAATTAAGAGTAGTATTCAGGATGCTAATTTAGAAGAATTAGAAAAGAAAATTTTACTGAATGTTTTTGAATTTAATGATACTAAAGTAAAAGATGTTATGATTAATAAAGATAGTGTAAGCTATTTAGATGTAGAGGACTCTAAGGAACAAGTTATGAAGATGATTAAAGAACACAAATATACTAGATTTCCTGTTTTGGAAAATGGTGTTGTTATTGGTGTATTGAATGTAAAGGATTTATTAATCAAGAAGGAAAATGTATTTTCATTAAAAGATTATGTTAGAGAGATTACTACTATTTCATCAGATATGATTATAGATGATGCTTTTCTTTTATTGAATGGAAAACATGAACCAATCGCTAAAGTAGTGCAGGAAGGAAATTGGATAGGAATTATTACGATAGAAGATATTATTGAAGAAATTGTTGGAAATGTTTTTGATGAATATGATCAGGAAGAATTGTTAGCACATCAGATGGAGGAAAAATAGAAAAAATATTTGAAAAGTATTGAATTTGCAAGTTTATTTTTGGTATGATGTATATAGGGTACAGGGAGGTGTTTGGTATTTTAAAAATAAAAAATATATGGTTACTACTTTTCCTATGTATGAGTTTACATTTGATGCCAGTTTTTGCAAATGAAAAAAAAGTAGAAATGATATCTTATCAAAAAGAAGAAGTTACAGAAAAAAAGATGACTTTTTTAGAGGATTTGCACTATCGTATTATTTATAAAGATACAAAGGACTTTTTTGATTATGTACTACTTGGTTCTGCAATTATATCATTATTAATTGTTATGGTATTTCAAAATACTCATTATGTTATTGTGGTAAAACAAGTAGAAGAGGCTACTATTTTGGAGGAAGAACCAAGCTATTCTATTGAAGAAATAGAAGAGAAAAAAGAGGATTCTACTATAGAAAATCCAGAGATATTATCAAGTGCTCTTTTAGAAGAGGAAAAACCAGTAAAAACAAATAAGAAAAAAAATAAAAAGAAAAGAGTTTAACTCTTTTTTTGTGCTTATCCAACTTTATTTTTCATATACTCTAGTGGGAGGGATTGCTATGCTACTCTTTATCAAATGTATTATGGCTATGATGGTTGGTCTTTTTCTTTCACTAATTGTAGGTTTTTGTTTGTTACCAATTTTAAGAGAAAAAAAGTTAAATCAAAGACTTAGTGTATATTTGAAAGATACCCATCATGATAAATCTAATGTTCCTACTATGGGTGGTCTTATCTTTATACTTCCAACGATTTTTCTAATGACAGTTTTAGTCATTATGGGGAAAGTGGAGATGACGTATAATCTTTTTATTTGTCTTTTTGCTTTTATAGGTTATGCTATTATAGGATTAATCGATGACTATTTAATTATTTATAAAAATAATAATAAAGGGTTATCAGAAGTAGCAAAATTAATATTGCAAATAATAGTTGCTATCTTTTTATTCTATTTTTTTATGATTGCGGGAAATGAATCACTGTTATGGGTTCATACATTAGGAATTAAGTGGAATATTGGATGGCTTTATGGAATTTTTATTTTACTTGTTTTAATTAGTAGTAGCAATGCTGTCAATTTAACAGATGGATTAGATGGCCTAGCAGCAGGTCTTTCCATTATTGCTCTTTTTACAATGGGAATTATTACTGCTATGACTGGATGGTTAGAAGGATATCAAGAAATTTCTATTTTTATTTTTACACTTGTTGGTTCTTTAACTGGTTTTCTTTTTTTTAATGCTAATCCGGCTAAAATATTTATGGGGGATACAGGTTCCTTATCACTAGGGGCGACACTTGGAATGATTGCTATTTTAACTAGACATGAATTATTATTACTAATTATAGGAATTGTATTTGTAATAGAGACAACTACATGTATTATTCAAAGAGTATATTATAAATTTACGCATAAAAGAATATTTCCAATGACGCCTATTCATCATACTTTTGAAAGAATGTTACCAGAAAGGGAAGTTGTAAAAATATTTTGGATAGTGGGACTATTTGCTAGTCTAGTGGCTCTTATTTTTGGAGTGTGGATATGAAAAGAAAGGTAGAATGGTTATTAGTTATCAGTATTATAGCATTAGCTCTTTTTGGTCTTATTATGATATATTCTGCTTCTTATATATGGGCAGAGTATAAGTATAGTGATCCTTTTAAGTTTGTTAAGAATCAAGCGATATTCTTTTTTGTAGGTGTTTTTTTGATGTGGGTAATTAGTAAAATTGATTACTATTTTTATTATGAAAAAGCAAATGTCATTATTATTACTTGTATTATTTTATTAGTACTAGTTTTAATTCCTGGAATAGGTAGTGTT
This sequence comes from uncultured Bacilli bacterium, assembly GCA_910589375.1. Classification (GTDB taxonomy): domain Bacteria; phylum Bacillota_I; class Bacilli_A; order RF39; family UBA660; genus UBA5578. The sequence continues at coordinate 260,856 of CAJUTK010000003.1, forward strand.
AGAAATGGTAGTAGAAGTTGGTTTGGAATAGGTTCTTTTGGTATACAACCTAGTGAGTTTACAAAATTAGGTCTCATTATTTTTACTTCTAAATATTTATGTACCCATAAAAAGTATTTCCCTGTTTTAATTTTTACTCTATGCTTATTTGGCCTTATTATGTTACAGCCAGATTTTGGAACAGGATCTATTATAGTAATGTCTATATTAGGTATTCTATTTGTAGCAGGTATGAATATTTCTTTTTTAGTAAAGCTTGGTGTAGTAGGGGTAGTAGGAGTTGTTATTTTGATTTTAATAGCGCCTTATCGTTTAGCGCGTATTTTATCCTTTTTAGACCCTTGGAGTGATCCTCTTGGAAGTGGATTTCAAATTATTCAATCTCTTTATGCGATAGGTCCCGGAGGATTATTTGGAATGGGATTTGGCAATTCTATTCAAAAACATTTTTATTTGCCAGAACCACAGACAGATTTTATTTTTTCTATTATCAGTGAGGAGTTTGGATTTGTTGGTATATTAATAGTTGCTACTTTATTTTTAACAATTATTATTACAGGTTTTAAAATAGCTTATCGTTCACGAGATTTATTTGGAAAATACCTTTGTTTTGGAATCATGTTTTGTTTTTCTTTTCAAACGGTTATGAATTTAATGGTAGTAGTAGGTCTTATTCCTGTTACTGGGGTAACACTACCTTTTCTTTCTTATGGAGGTTCTAGTTTACTTATTACTATGTGTAGTATGGGAGTAGTTTTAAATATTAGTAGATTTGATAGATAAAAAGCATAATTCCAATTTCTAATTATGCTTTTATTCTATCTTTTCTCTTCCTAGTAATTCATCTATTGAAAAGGGTTCATATATTTTAGTTAGATTATATAAGAAAGTAGTCGTTATTAGGTTTGTAGCTGTCTCATAGTGGGAATATGCCGACTGACTAGTATTAATTAATTTAGCCACTGTTTCTTGACTTAAATGATTTCTTTTTCGAATGTCTTTTAAATTTTTGGCAATAATCTTTAAATCAATTATCAGTGGCTTATAATTTTTACTTTCTTCTTCTAATCCAAATAGATAGTCTAGACTATATTGATATTCATTAGCGTACTGTACTAATTTCCTAAGGGGAATAGAATCTTTCCCAGTTTCCCAACCAGATACAGTAGAAATATCTACTTGAAAATATTCTGCGATATCTTTTTGTTTTTTCTTTAAATAGGTTCTGCTTTTTTTTAAATTTACAACTAACATCATTTTTATCATCTCCATACTATTATTACATTTCTTTTTCTCTTTGTGGGGAAACTAGGGGTAATAGAATATTTTCTTTGTCTAGAATATACCTATTTTATGATATTATAAATTTAAATTTATGATAGGGGTATTGGTTATTTGACAAAGAGTAGTAGAAGTGTGATGTAAGTTGGATTTAAATAAGATTGGAAAATTTGTTTCAGAGCAAAGGAAACAGAAGAAAATGACACAATCAGAGCTTGGAAATAAATTAAATGTTAGTGACAAGTCTGTGTCAAAGTGGGAATGTGGAGTGAATGCTCCAGACATTTCTATTTTGAATGAACTGGCGACTATTTTAGGAGTTACTACGACAGAACTTTTAAATGGAGAAAGAAATAATAAGGAAGTTAGTGTTGAAAGTATCCGTTTTTATAATGGTAGAGCAAAAATAAAGTATATGAAATACTTTTTTGGAATTTTAATTCTAATTAGCTTTTTATTTTCTACCCTTTTTTTAATCAATAATTATAATCAGTTTCAAGTTTATACTTTAAGTAGTAATCAAGAGGATTTTGTTGTAAGTGGTTATATTCTTTTTAACCATAAGATGAATATTATTATGATTAATGAAATAGAATATATTGATAGGTATATTGGTACTAAAAAGGAAATAGTTACAACTTCTATTGATATCTTTTTAAAGTATAATAATGAAGTTTTATATACAACAGGGACAGGCATATATCATGAGGAAGAGCCAAAATCTTTAAGTGAATATATCAATAACAAAACTATCTATGTAGATAATATGTATATGAAGAATGACTATATTGATTTTAAGAAAGGAAAACTAAATTATTTTATTATGGAAATTTGTTATGTTGATATAGAAGGAAAAAAGGGTAGTATAGAAGTTCCTTTATATGCGGTAGAGGAGATATCTAGTACCAAATTATTTTATTAGAGGAAAGGCTGATTCTTTGAAAAAATTTTTCTTATCTGTTTTATTTGCTTTCATAGTAGTACCTTTTAATGTATGTGCGGAAGAACTTGAAGTAATAGCTAAGGTAGAAAAGTATTATAAAACTACTATAGTAGATTCTAAAATTAGTAATTATACTTTTGATAATACTCATTATTTTACTACTACAGAAGAAGTAACAGAGGAAGAATATAATTCTTTTAATGGGAACTCTATTACTCCTTTATCTCTTTATGGTTATGTAGAAACAAATTATAAAAAATTAACGATTGAGATTTTAAAGGATACAAGTAAATTTAGATATCAAGTAACCCTAGATTGGAAAACAATTCCTACAGTAAGAAGTTATGATACGATAGCAATTGGTCATTATGCTAGTGTAAAACCATCTGGTACAGCATTCTTTAAACAAAGATATTGTGCGACTAATGGTGTATGTAAAACTTCTAGTACTTACTATCCACAGACGTTTGTAACTGGTTCATCTGCGACCTTTCATTTGCCGACAGGGGATTTAACTTCTTTAACCCAAACTTTTTATTTTGATATAGAAAAGGCAGTAGATGAAACTATTATTAGACAAGTGGTTACAGCCGATTATGCTCATGAAATAAAAACAGTAAAAATCACAGATGCTGTAAAACTTAGTGTTAGTAATGCAGGGATTAAACTTGATAATTCTATTCAAGATAGCTACGATGAAATATCCCCAGCAGAAGCAACATGGACTGGTTCTTGGTAAGACATCAATAGATGTCTTTTTTTATGATTTTTTAAACTCGCTTAATGCGATACCTTTTATATCGCATCAAGTAGTGTTCTTTTCTAATGACACATTATAGCTTAAAGACAAGAGTTTTTGGCTCTTGAGGTAGTTATGAAGTGTATAAGAAGTCCTCCATTAACAGGCTTTGATTTGTTAATAGGAGGAAGTATGAAAAGAAGAAAAAATAAATATAATCCCTATACTTTAGAAGTAAATCATAGGATTACTTTTTTAGATAGTAGGGGTGTTATGCAAAAAATACTTGTAAATGATGAAATCTATCAAGAGTTTAATTCTTTTGAATTATCTGACTTAAAGGAAATGAATGAATATGATAGACATATAGAACATTTAGAACAGACTGATGAAACTTTATTTTTAAATACAAGAAATAAATATATATCTTTAGAAGAACTTGTTTTAAAAAAGATGATTTATGAAAAATTATATGAAGAAATAGAGAAATTACCAGATATTCAAAAAAGAAGGCTAAAGCTTTATTATTTTGAAGAGATGACATTAGAGAGTATCGCTAAAATAGAGGGTTGTTCTAAAGTAGCAGTCAAATATAGTATTGATCATGCATTAAAGAAAATTTCTAAAAGTTTAAAAAGATAACTTAACTTTTTTAAGAATAGTGAGGAATATAGTGAGAGGGAACTCTCTATATTCCTTTTTTATAGGAATAATTGTTCTTTGACAACTGAATAACATAATTAAATACGTTCCTACTATTCTAGCACGTTAATTAGTACGCTTGCGAATGATACTAGATTATAAATAGAAAGAGCCCTTTCTAATGCGATGACAAATAGTAGGTATAATGATACTTCTAGCAATAGTCTTGTGAGATTCAAGAAGGTGAGATTCCTATGGAATTGAGTAGCACTCAATCGTTTAATTATGAGTAAATAACTTTTTAAATTCAAGAAAGGAAGGAATGAGAAAATGAATTTAGAAAATGAACAATATGAAGCAAGTGCTTCCCCATTAGATTATGAGTTAGCGCCTACTTATGTTGCCAATGCTTTTACAAAAACAGAAGATAAGGTTAATTTAGAAGTAGATAACATTTCTATTAATTGTTTAACTTCTAAAAATAATAAGTTTAGTTTAGATGAAGAAGGAAATTTAGTTGTAAATACTCTTACTTGTAATAGTAGTACAGGAGGTTCTATTGATTTATTAGATGTATATCCTGTTGGAAGTATCTACTTATCAGTAAATAATGCTAACCCTGGTTCTTTATTTGGAGGAATTTGGGAAGCTTGGGGAAGTGGACGATGCCCTATTGGGGTTGATACTACTCAAACAGAATTCGATACAGTAGAGAAAACAGGTGGTGAAAAAGAGCATATTTTAATAACAGAAGAAATGCCAGCGCATACTCATACCATTGGAAGTTCTGGTGCTCATAAGCATACTTATACAGGATTTATTCAATGTAGTGCTAGTAGTTCTACTAGTTATACGGCCATTGCTCATAAAAGATATACAGCAGATGGAACAGCAACACCAGCTTCTATGAATTCATCAGGTGGGCATACGCATACACCTACTAATACTGGTGGTGGACAATCTCATAATAATTTACAGCCTTATATTACTTGTTATATGTGGAAAAGAGTGGCTTAGACTATGAAGGAAATAGAATTAAAAGGTCTAAGAAAAAGACGAGAAAAACATTTTTTACAAGAGAATGGAGATATTGTCGCACAAGTATATAATGAAGATATTCACTATTTAGAAGATGGAAAATATAAAGAAATTGATAATACTATTGTAAGGGAAAATAATTATTATAAAAATAAAGAGAATTCTTATCAAGCTTATTTTAATGATTATGGGTGTCATGACTTTTTAAAATTAATCAGTAAGGATTATTTTTTAAATATTATCTTGAAAGATTATAATAATGTTTTACCTGTTACTAAAGATAATTGTATTCGATATGAAAATATCAAAGAGGGTATTGATTTTGAGTATATTCTATTACCTACTAAAGTAAAAGAAAATATTATTATTCATACAAAAGAAGCCATTCAAGAAAAAATTTGTTTTGATATTCAAACAAATTTAATGCTAGAGATTGTAAATAATTCTATTCAGGCTTTAAAAGAAAATGAAGTAATTTTTACAATTGAAAATCCATTTATGATAGATGCGAATGAGAATAAAAATGATTCTCTTTATTATCATTTATTGAAAACAAAAGGCGGATATGAGTTAGAACTTATTTTAGATTTAAAATGGTTAGAAACAGCAGCTTATCCTGTTATTATTGATCCTACTATTAGTACTAATAGTGAAAATAAAGATGTTTATGATACTTATATTTATCCAAAAGATACTAGTATAGATAGAAATAATCAAGATATTTTAAAAGTTGGCGTGGAGAAAGTAGCTGGACAAGATATTGTTAACCGAGCTCTTCTTAAATTTGATTTACCAACGATTGGAACAGGTAGTCAGGTAATAGCAGCTACTTTAAATTTAATAGGTTATGGAGAGATATTACCAAAACAATCTGAAATTATTAATGTACATGAAGTAACTTCTAATTGGAGTGAAGCTACTGCTACTTGGGATACTATGCATAATCAATATAATGAGAGGATAGAAGCTTCTTTTGAAAATCATAGAAGTATATTAATTCCTAAGGAAGATGGAACTTACGTTTTAAGACCCGTTTCTAACGAATGTGATATTACTAATTTAGTAAAAAAATGGTATGCAGATAAGCCAAACTATGGAATCATGTTAAAAGCGAATAAAGAAGTTTATAAAGGAGAGGAAGTTCCTGCCTTTTATTCAAAAAATAATCATGTAGAAAATGGAAATCCTAAAGCTTATTTAATGATTCGATATCGTAATCAAAATGGTTTAGAAAATTATATGCATTATGAGAACCAAGGTTTTACAGAAGGGACTACTCATTTTAATACTTATAATGGTAATTTAACAGGAGTATTTCATTTAGGAGAAACTATTGGTGGAAAATTTCCTGCTAGTTTAAGTCTTATCTATAATACCAACGATGTGATTTTAAAGAAAGATGTAGGTGTAGGACTAGGTAATCAATTGAATTTTAATCAAACGATTGAAGAAGTTCTTATTGGACAAACTTCTTATTTAGAATATGTAGATGGGGATGGTACCATCCATTACTTTATGGAAGAACAAGATGAAAATGGTACTATTTTATGCTATAAGGATGAGGATGGGCTAAATCTCACAATAGAGAAAAGTGATACAGAGTATGTTTTAACAGATAAAGAAAATAATAAGATGAAGTTTATAATTGAGAATCAAGTAGGCTATTTAAAAGAAATCATAGATGTAAGTGATTATAAAAATACGATATATTATGATTCTAATCATAGGGTTATAAAAGTAGTAGATGCTAATGAAGCAGAAATAGGGATTACTTATGAAACGAATAAAGTAACAGTAGTAAGCCCAAATGAGACTGTTATTTTAAATTATAGTAATAATAGACTTACAAGTATTCATTCTAAGATGGGAATTACTTCTTTTAGCTATTATAATCAAAATATTATAGAATCTATCACAGATACTAATGGTAGAAAGATAAAATATGAATATTATAGTCAAGTTCCTTATCGAATTAAGAAAATATCTCAGTATGGATTAAAGGATACTTTAGGTCAATATTTTAGTGTTACTTATGGATTTAATTCTACTACTCTTTTAGATTATAAAGGAAGATCTACTATTTTAACCTATAACAATTTAGGAAATTTAATTTCTACTAGTAATCTAAAAAATCTAGGAGATTTAAAAAGTGCTTATGGGGTAGTTCAAAAATATGGAGGGGAAGAATATCTAGATGAGGTAGGGTCTCATAAAAATAAGTTACTTTCTAGTGGTATTCCTATTAAATATGTAAAGAATTATCTTAGTAATTCTAGTTTTGAAGAGGAAGAATTAGGATTTGTAACAAATTGTTATGAAGAAGAATTCAGAATTATGCGTTCTTCAGATACTTCGTTTAGTGGAAAGTATAGTTTAAAAACTGTTTCTCTTCATCCAACACATGGTGGGGAATGTCATAGAACAGTATCTGTTCCCAAAGGAAAGTATTATACTTTAAGTATTTATGCTAGTGGTTCAGAAGACTTTAGTATGAGTGTTTCTTATCAAACAGTAGAAGATTCTATCGTAGTATCAGAAACTATTAAGAGTAGTGAAGATGAGTTTTCTAGACAGTATCTTACTTTTTATTATCCAGAAGAAGCAACTAGCAATCTTACAATATCTTTTCTATTTTTAAATCAAGGAATTTATTATATGGATGATATCCAGTTAGAAGAAGGGGAAGTTGCTAATAAATATAACATGTTAGAAAATTCTGACTTTTCTAACAATTTAGAAAGTTGGGATATAGGTGCTACTGATTATGAAGAATTAACTTCAGATGGAAGCTTCTTAGATGTAACAGAAGAAGTATTTTCTATTGTATCAATCAATGATTTAGGGGATAAAGCATTAAGAGTAAAAATGAATCCATCACAAGGATCTTATTTTTCTAAGACTTATGAAGTAAATGGTAAAAAAGGAGAAACTTATTGTATTAATTTTTGGTATAAAGATGAAGGATTTTATGCAAGTGGTATAGTAGGGGATCCTCTTAGAAATAATGTTACTATTTCTTATGATTATCTAACAGAAGATAATGAAATGGGACATGGTACTATTAATTCACCAACATTTAATCCAAATGATACAGATTGGCAGTACTATTCTACTAGTTTTGTAGCAGAAAGAGATTTTAAATCACTTACTCTTTATTTTGATCAAGAACATAATGCGAATTATTTTTATGTAACGAATTTATATTTGTTTAAAGATTTAAGAGAAAATTATTTTGATTATGATGAATCAGGTAATTTAAAAGAAGTATATGGATTAGATCAAGAAAAGAGTAAATATAACTATGATATGAATAATCAATTAGTTAGAATGGTTAATCCAAAGGGAGATAGATTTACTTATGAATATGATAATAAGATTACAGATAGAGTAATTGGAGGTATTTCAGAAAGTGGTTTATCTAATACTATTCAGTATGATTCTTTTGGTAATCCAATCATTACTAGAGTTCAAAATATAGGTTCTAGTATAGTAGATGGTAAGTGTTATCAGATTAGAGCAAAAGGAACGAATCAATATATTAGATGTATTCATAAATCTCTTGTTTTAAATTCTGATGATTGTGGACATGATAAATGGTTATTAGAAAAAGTAGATGATAACTATTATCGTTTCAAATATCCAATATTAGAAAATCAGTATTTAGCGAAAGCAGCTAATACGCTTGCTTTAATAAAAGGAGTAGAAAATGCTTCCCAGTTTCGTCTTTTAAAAAGAAATAATAATAGTTACTATATGGAATTAAAAGGGGATGAATTAAAGCCAGTTATTTCAAAAGAAGAGATAGAAGATAAATTAAATACTTCTATGCAAGAAGAAATGAATGTAGCAGATTTCCTCTATAGTTTTGTAAGTGAAGGATTTGTTATTGCTAGTACTATGGATAAACATATTAAACAAGCAAAAGAAGAAGATATCTTATCTGATTCTATAATGTTAATGGCACTATCCCAAATAATTGCAGAAAAGCCTCTTTTTAAGGAAGATTTGATAGAGGTACTATATTGGACCTTAAATGAGGAAGAAAACCCTCTATATGCCCGTTATAATGAAAATAAGATAGAGTTATCTACCTTACTAGAGGATGATACTTCTTTTGAGTTTTATTTTGAAGATACAGAATTTAAACTATTCTTAGAAAGTAGTTCCACTTATACAGAAGATGGAAAGTTTATTACCAGTACAACAGATACAAACTTTCATGTTACTACTTACGATATAGATACTAATACTGGATTAGTAAACTCTATTACAGATGCAAAAGGAAATAAAACTAGTACTACCTATGATGAAAAAGAAAGACCAGTTACCATAACACGTGGAGAAAAACAAATAGAATATTCCTATAATGAACAAAATCAACTAGATTCTATTCGTGAAGATAATAAAGAGTATCACTTTACCTATGATGATTTTGGTAATAGAAAAGAAGTAAAAATAGGAGATACTACTTTAGTTACTAATACATATGAAGAAAATGATGGTAATTTAAAAAAGATAACTTATGGAAATGGGGATGAAATAAACTATACTTATGATGAATTTGATAGAGTAAAAACTTTAATTAAAGAAGATAATACATATCACTATAAGTATGATAGTAATGGATCCTTAACAAAAATAAAGTCTGATAGAGATACAACTCTTTACAATTATGATTTATCTAAAAGATTAAACGAATTCTGTTATAATGACTTAAAAACAAAGTATACTTATGATAAAAACAATAATGTAGAGAGTAAAACTTGTTATCTTAATCAATTTACTAGTGAACTTACTAATACTTATAATGAAGACAATATAGTAACAAAAACTACCTTTGATAATAACGATATAAATTATAACTACGATGAATTAGGTAGATTAATCAATCGCAATATCAATAATCAAATTCAAACAAATTATGAATATGTATCTCATGGTAATAGAACATCTTTACTAGTAAAAAGTGTTGAAAACAATGGTGATAAATATTCTTATAGATATGATGAAATAGGAAATATTAAAGAAATTTATCATAATGGAATACTAGAAAAAAAATACTATTATGATGATTATAATGAACTATTAGAAGAAAAAGATTATAAAACAAATCAAAAGATTAGCTATTTATATGATAATTCAGGCAATCTACTTACTAAAAAATATTATAATCTTACCAATGAAACCTTATTGTCTAAGGAAGAGTATCAATATCAAAATCCTAATTGGAAAGATCAATTAACTTGTTATAACAATACTGTTATTACTTATGATGAGATAGGAAACCCAATTACGATTGGAAATAACACATTAGAATGGATTAATGGTAGACAATTAAAAAGCTATAACCAAAATCAATATCAATACAATGTAAATGGTATTAGAACATCTAAGACTGTAAACAATGTAGAAACAAAATATTACATAGAAGGAACTAAAATAATATTTGAACAAAAGGGTAATAATGTGATATACTATATTCGTAACAGTATAGAGG
>CAJUTK010000004.1 GCA_910589375.1 uncultured Bacilli bacterium
AAGTGGCACGCGAGCTGGGTTCAGAACGTCGTGAGACAGTTCGGTCCCTATCCGTCGTGGGCGTAGGAAAATTGAGGAGAGCTGTTCCTAGTACGAGAGGACCGGAACGGACATACCTCTGGTGTATCTGTTGTCACGCCAGTGGCAGTGCAGAGTAGCTATGTATGGAATGGATAACCGCTGAAAGCATCTAAGCGGGAAGCCAACTTCAAGATGAGTTTTCCCATACTTTAAGTAGTAAGATCCCAGAAAGACTAACTGGTTGATAGGCTAGAGGTGGAAGCATGGCAACATGTTGAGCTGACTAGTACTAATAGATCGAGGATTTAATCCTATAGTTATTTATTAAATTTGAAAAGGGTCCACATTATCATGTTTTCAGGGAATTATTTCCCATATTAAATTTGTAACGATAGCAAAGAGGATACACCTGTTCCCATCTCGAACACAGAAGTTAAGCTCTTTCACGCCGAAGATAGTGTAAGCGAAAATAGGAAGTTGCAAATTTTTTTTTGTTATTTAAGAAAGATTAATTCTTTCTTTTTTTTCTTTTACAATTATTTGTCAAACTGAAATATGACTTACAAAAAGATTACTTTTCTTTATAATATAATATATCTATTTCATCATATAGCAATGAAATGTTAAATTTATTGCAATAATACTTTTTTGTTGTTATAATAGTAATAGGTGATTAGAAATGGAGTATAAAATTACAACAAATAGTGAATTAGAAACAATCGAATTAGCGCAGAATTTTGAATCAGAAAAATTTCCAAATATGATTATCTGTTTAAATGGAGAGTTGGGTAGTGGAAAAACAATGTTTGTGAAAGGTATTGCTAACGCATTAGGAATACAAGATACTATAACATCTCCTACCTTTAATATTATTAAAGAATATGATGGAGAATTGCCTCTTTATCATTTAGATGTATATCGTCTTGATGGAGATACAAATGGTGTTGGAATAGAGGAATATTTTTCAAAAGGCGGAGTGGTAGTTATTGAATGGGCTGACACTATTAAATCAATATTACCAGAAGAGCGCTTAGATATTAAATTTAAAGTGGTTGGCGAGAATAAGCGTGTTTTAGTTATTATGCCACATGGACAAAAATATGAGGAACTATGTGAGGCAGTATTGTAAGAAGTTTATTTATAGATACATCTTCCTTTTTTATGTGTGTATCTATTTTTGAAGTTGATAAACCTTTATATTTCTATAACGGGGAGATAGAGGTGGGTCAAGCTTCTAGAATAATGCCAGTGATAGAGGAAGCATTTCAAAATGTTTCTTTTTCAGTAAAGGTAAAATTTTTGTAGTAACTAGGACTGATTCTTTTATTGATATGAGAATGATATGGAGTAAATCCTCATAAATTAAAACCAAATTATTTAAAGCCAACAGATGCTGAAGAAAAAAGATTAGTAGGTGAATAGTATGATAAGAAAGGCAATTTATTCTGATTTTCCTGTTTTATCTAAATATTATAAGGAATTTGATGATAATGGTATTGATTTATTTAATAGAGGACCTTTTTCTGTATTAATGGTTTATGAGTCTGATGGTAATGTTGTAGGATTTATTAGTTATAGTATTATTTATGATAGAGCTGAAGTAGATTATATATATGTGGATGAAAATTCTCGAAATCATAAAATTGCATCTCAGTTATTAGATTTTTGTGTGAAAGATGCTATCACTAAGGGATGTTTAAATGTCACGTTAGAAGTAAATGAACATAATGCTATGGGAATAGGACTTTATAAAAAGTTTGGCTTTTTAGAGGGCACTAAAAGAAAAAATTATTATCATGGCAATGATGCTTTACTGATGATTAAAGAATTGAAGGATGAGAAATAATATATAAATCTATTTAGTAAAATGAATAGGTATAGTTGTTCTTTCAGAAATAGATTTATATATTATTCCATTAAATGGAAAGGAGAAAAATATATGAAATGTATTCTTTTATGTGCGGGTTATTCCATGGATGAAAATCTAAAATTAAGAGAAACTGCAAGTTCATTAATAGAAATTCATGAGCAACCATTAATTAATTATACAATTCATTCTTTAGAAGAAATAGAAGAAATTGATGATATTTTTGTTATTACTAATGGAGTTTATTATTCTAAATTTATAGAGTGGCAAAATAAATATCATTTTCAGAAAAATATTAAAGTAATTAATGATAATACAACTTCTAGTGATGCTAAATTAGGAGCTATTGGGGATATACGCTATGCTATTAATTCTGAGAATATAGATGAGGATATTATGGTATTAGCGGGAGATATTTATTTTGACTTTTCATTAAAACATTTTGTTAAAAAATATCATGATAATGGGGCTTCTACAATTGCAGGTATTGCTTCTTTAAATCAAAGTGATTTAAGTAAGTATGGGGTTATTGAGAATGAAAATGGAATAGTAGTAGGAATGCAAGAGAAACCTCAAAATCCTAAGGGCAACATTATTTCTTTGGCGGCCTATATTTATCCTAGAGATGTTCTTAGAGATTTTGAATATTATTTGAGTGAAGGAAATAAAACTACTTATCCAGGTTATTTTGTTGAATATCTATATAATATAAAACCAGTATATGTTTATGAAATAGTTGGAAATTATTATGATGTAAAAAGTTTACAGTCTATTCAGTTATTAGCACAAAGACTTGACAACAAAGTTTGACAATAAAGGGCAAGTATGCTATTATAAATCTTAGAAAAGAGGGTGTTTTATGGCAGATAATAATGCAAATCAAAACGGTAATAATACTCAAAATCCACAACAAACTGGTGAATTTACAGAAGGTGTTGTTGGATTATTCCACACTATTAGTGGTACGAAAACAAAAGTAGTTTATACAAATTTATTTACGGGAAAAATTCATGTAAAATCAGGCGGCTTCTTCTTTAATTTTCCATGGAGAAAAAAGCCAGTAAAGATTTCTTTAGATCAACATAAAATAGATACTATTTGTAGAAGAGCAACCACTTTAGGTACAGGTGGAAATAATATTGGGCCTATGGTTGATTATGATACTGACTATTTTATTAAAATAGTTGATCCAGAAAAGTTTATGGATGTTGCTTATTCTAGATCTGCAGATGATATCAAGAGAAATATAGGGGATATCTTAGACCAAAAAGTTCAAGATTATATTAGAAATCAACCATACGATTCTCTTGTAAGACAAAGTTCAGTAGATTTCTTATCAGAAATAGGCGCTAGAATAAATGGAGCTTTTCCTCCAGGATCTTTAAATCAAGAATTATTAGAGAATTATGGCTTAGAGGTTAGTAGGATTACTTTCAAAGTAAAGCCACCTCAAGAATTAATTGATGAAGTAGCAAAAACTAAACAAGCAGAGCAGGCAGCTAGAACAGCAGAGCAAGAACGTATCAGGAAAGAAATAGAAGCACGTGGTCAAGCGGAAGCAACAAGAATTACAGCTGAGGCTGAAGCAGAAAAAGAGAGATTAAAGGGTGCTGCACTAGCATCTAATATCGCTGGTTGGATAGCAGCAGGTATGACAAATGAACAAATTGCAACTAAGCTTGCTAATCAAGAATTAGTGAATGGAACTAATCCTCATACCATTATTATGGCAGCAGCCGCAGCTCAACAACAATCTCAACAAGCACCAGGAGTTATGGGAAATGCATATGATATGACCCTTATGTTAAATTTATTTAATCAGATTATGCAGCAAAATCAATCTCAACAGCAGCAACCCCAACAACAGCCTCAATCTGAGCAAAATGTGCAGGCAGGTCAACAAACAGGACAGCAACAACCCCAACAACAGCCTCAACAAGTATCTCAAGTTGATTGGAGTAGCTTACCAGATGATGAGTATTTAACAGCAGAGGATAGTGCTAGATTAGCTGCTGAAAGAGGGGAAAATCTTTTACCAGGTGGTAGATATCATATTTCTTATTTAACAGATGAGCAGAAGACAAGATATTCAGTTGCATCGCAAAGGGGAAATACAAGATAGGAACTTTTAGTTCCTTTTTTTTGTCTTCTCACGGATTTCTTTTGTTTGAATATACTATTCTGTGAAAGGGGATAAGTATGAAAAAAATAATAATTCCAATTATTTGTATCGTTCTATTAGCGTCTATATTCTTTTTTGAAGCTTTTACTAGAAAGAATAAAGATACTAAATTAGAAAAAGTAAAAGTTGCTGAAGTTACTCATAGTATCTTTTATACACCACTTTATATTGCAGATGCTCTAGGATATTTTGAGGATGAAGGAATAGACGTTGAAATTGTATTAACTAGTGGCGCTAACAATGTGGCAGCGGCTGTTATGAGTAAAGATGTACAAATTGGGTTCTGTGGAAGTGAACAGACATTATATATTTATAACGAAGGGGCAAAAGATTATTTAGTAAATTTTGCTGGATTGACGAAACGTGATGGAAGTTTCTTAGTTTCTAGAAAACCAATTGATAATTTTGATTTAACAAAGTTAGATGGCACTATTTTAGGTGGAAGACAGGGTCATCGGATGGTAAACTTATGATAAAAATTTTATTAAAAAAAATATCATAAGTTCTACTGCCGAAAAGCCCATCGGGTTTAAAACTTATAATACTATGCTAGTTTAAATTTATAATGTATTTCTACTGTCTTATCTTCACTAATAAGTATCTTATCAATTAAATTTACTAATAAATTTCTATTTGGTTTTTCAAAAGATAAATATTCGTTTATCTTTTTTAGTGTTTCTTCTTTTTCCTTATTAGTATCTTCTTTATCAATATTATTAAGTTCTAATTCCAATTCTGATTTCTTGCTTTTCCATTGTTCTATTTCTTCTTTATATTTGATAGTTAAACGATTAAACATTTCTATATCAATGTCACCCTTTAACTTATCTTCATATACTTTATCAATGTAGGATAGATTACTACTAACTTTTCTATCTATTATGTTGATTTCCTTTTGCAATTTAACCTTAATGCCATTTTTCTTTTTTGCTTCATCTACTTTATCTTTAAATGTGCTACTATCTACATATTCAGTACACATTTTTTTAATTTCTTCTAATATAACATTTTCCAACTTATCATAATTACAACTATGTGGAGTACATAAGCCATATTTACTATGTGAAATATAATAAGTACAACAACAATATTTTCTTTTGCCATCGCTACTTTTATTTATTCCTATTGCGTGTCCACATTCTTTGCATACCATAAAACCAGAAAGTAATTGAATATTATTCCCAGTTGGTTTATTCTTATTCTTTTTTAATAAGTCTTGCACTGTATCAAATACCTTTTTATCAATAATTGCCTCGTGTGTATTTTCAGTTATAATCCATTCTTCTTTAGGTGTTCTAATTTCTTTTTTTGATTTATAGTTTAATTTTCTTCTTCTTCCTTGTGTAAGATTTCCTATATATGTTTCATTTGTAAGCATTTCTTCAATAGTTCTAGGACACCATAATTCATATGCTGTGGATTTCATTCCTCTATTTAGATTAGCATAAACACTAGGTGTTGGAATATGCTCATCGGAGAATATATTTGCTATTTGTCTTGGGCTTTTACCCTCTATTACTAGGTTAAACATTCTTTCAATAATAGGTCTAATTTCTTCATCTACAATTATTTTATGTTTATCGTTAGGATCTTTTTTATAACCATATACTGCTTTCCACCCTAGGAATTGTCCTTTTTCTTTTTTCGCTTTTACTATTTTTCTAATCTTTTTAGATGTATCCTTTAAATAGTAATCATTAAACATTAACTTAAATTGTAAAAATTCTAAGCCTGGTGTTTCATATAATGTATCTATGTCATCATTTAAAGCAATATATCTTATACCTCGTTCGGGGAATATTCTTTCGATATATTCCCCCATTGAGATATAATCTCTACCCATACGAGATAAATCTTTCGTAATAATTGTATTTATTTTACCACTATCAATATCTGTTAATAGTTTTTGCCAAGCAGGTCTGTCAAAATTAGAACCAGTAAAGCCATCATCAACATATTCATCTACAAAAAGAAGTTTTTCTTCTGTTTGCTCTAAGAACATTTGCAATAAATCTCTTTGATTTTTAATACTTTCACTTTCCATATTGTCGCCATCGTCTCTCGATAACCTAATATACAAAGCGGTTTTATATGTCTTACCTTTCAAATTTCCACTCCTTTCTTGGTAAAACACATTAACAATTATATTATAGTATTATTTCTGAAAAGAACCAATCTCCAAACAATAATCAATAAGAAACTGCTCTATAATATCTTGTAGTGTTTTCCCATTATCATCGAAAACATTAACTATTTTCATTTATTACCACCTAATTAAGTCTATGAGTTAATTAAATCTATAATACTTATAGACTTAAAATGGTAACTCTTTTGTATCAATTACTTTACCACTATCATCATATTGCACCCTTGGTTCTTGTAATTCTTTTTTTCTTAGTACATTTTCAAAATAAGTACCATCAAGTAGCATATCTTCCCCCAAAACCCCTTGATTTATCGTTACTATTGTTGTATCTTCATCATCAAGTATTGCATTGATTGCTACTAATTGATATGGATATTCTGTTAAATCATTTGTATCACAAGCTATTAAATAGTCAAATTCTCTATCTCCTATATTTCTTAAAAAATTTCTCATAGTATTTGAAAAATATGGAAAAAGGCACCCATCACTATCAAAATATTTTTTTACAATATCACAATTGTGTTCTTTGCAATATTTAACTAAAACTTCTTCTTTTTTCTTCATTTCATCTAAATCACCATCTTCATATCTAATATATAAAGCAACTTTTCCAAAACTTTGATTTTCATTCTTTTTAGTTTTCATTTTCCAATCCCTCCATATCTTTAAAAGATTTTCTATAAATTTTACCTTGCTTTATTGTTTCTATCTCAATATGTTCTCTGCTAGTCATATCAAAAATCGCATTAAATTCGTTAACATTACTGCATAATTCAAATATGTCATAGATTATGATTTTATCTAACCTAGAGTAATAACTTCCAGGACAATGTGTAGTTGGATATTTATAGATTATCTCTATAAGGCGTTTCAATTTATAAGGTAAATAATCACTTTTACTACTTCTTACGATTTCTTTAATTTCATATTGTTTTTCTTCACAATATTTTTTTAATTCTTCCTCTTTATCACAATCTATACTTAAAAACTCACTATTATCATTTCCGTCATAATAGTTTTCCATATCATTATATAGAGCATAAATTACAACTCTATCTCCATTTGTTTTTTTATTAGTTTTCATTTTCTTCCTCCTTAGGGCTTTTCTTTTTTGATTTTTTTAAATTAACAAATTCAACTGAAAAATCAAAATGTTCTAAATAATTACCTTGTTTTATTGATTCAATTCCGATATCGTTATCTGATATAATTGTTAATGAAGATGCTATGTTTTCAATAATAGTATCCATTTCAAATATATCAATTAGTATTACTCTACAAAATTCATCATTAAAACTATCTTTTACCATATTTCTTACACCGTCGTTAATCAAATATGAACCTTCCCAATCTACTAATGGTCTATCAGCATATACTTTAACAACGTTATAATCATTATCAATACAGTATTTTCTCAACATTTTTTCTTGTTGCATTATATTCTCTGCGATTTCTTTTTCTCTATCATCATTATTTTTAGTTTCATCAATATAATCACACCTGATATAAATAGCAACTTTTAATTGAATTTCCTTTCTTTTCTTAACAAATGCTTCATACTCTGGGAACAAACTTTTTGCTTCCAACATTTTAAATTCCTCCTTTTATGTATCAAGTAGAATTGTTGTCGACATTTAATATTACAATTTTTCCTTGACTGATTGCATTGTAGCAAATATTATGTTAGAATACATTAAATAAAAACGAAATAAATTTAAAATAACATTTCGATATTTTGCAAGGAGGGTAAAATGAATTTCAATTATTCTAATTATTTTAATTTTTATGAAGCAATAGATAACAAAGGTAATATATTTATAATGGCTCATGGGCTTACATATACTATTGGTTTTGAAGATATATTTAAAGCATTATCAAATGAAACTAAGGAATTATTAAACAATATATATGAATATGCCGAAACCTTTAATTCTGGTTTTATTGATAATAGAGTATGGTTATATTATTTAACAACCTCAAAAATAATCTTGCCACCAGTAAAGGAACAATTTATTACAAATGATAATTATGATGATATACAAATAAAAGTTGGTCGTAATGGAAAAGGTATGAACTTAAATTTATCTAAAAATGAATTTTTAGATAATCAAATCACTAAAATTAAAAGTAAACCTCTATTTCCTACAAATAAAAAGGATGAGGTAAAGTCATCACTTCAATTAGAAGAAAAATTTTATATAGTATCAAAAAAGACAGTATATTTTAATACTGAGATGGAATTATTATTATCATTTATGAATTGCCTATTTTCTACGAGAAGAAAGTTTTATATCAAAAAATGCGATTTATGTGAAGAATATTATGTCGCCGATAAGTCGGATACTCGCTATTGTGGAAGAAAAACAATTTATAATAACGAAGAACTTACTTGTAGTGAAATTGCTGCAAAAAAGCAAAAAACTTATGAATATAAAACAAAAGTTGAAACTTTAAATAGAAAATTTTTAAAAAAAATAAATGATATGCCAGCTTGTACTGCCAAAGACAAATATAAAAAGAGATATAAGAGAGAAAGAGATATAGAAAAAATTAAATATTTACAAACTGATGATTTAAATGCACTAATTGATTTTATAAATAACTATGAAAATAATCATCCATTCCCTGATTATAATGAATGAACCATATTGTAAAATGTATTAGGCTTTAGTCCTAGTAATTTCATTGCTTCTTTACTTTTAATCTCTTTATTTTTCCAACGATTAACCACAATATCAAAATCTTGTGGTTTTTCTATTTTAGGTCTTCCGAAAGGTTTACCACTTTTAGTTCCATTTTTTAGTGCTATATCAATTCCCTCGCTTTGCCTTTGTTTTATAAATGTTCTTTCTTGCTCTGCGACATAACTTAATATTTGTAATACTAAATCACTAATAAATGTACCAAGTAAATCTTTATTCTTCCTAGTATCAAGTAGGGGCATATCAATAACAACTATATCTACTTTAATATTTTTAGTAATATCTTGCCACTCCTCAATGATCTGTGAGTAATTTCTTCCTAATCTATCTATACTCTTAATAACTAATAAATCATTTTCTCTTAATATATGCTTTAATGTAATATAATTTTCTCTGTTAAAATCTTTCCCACTTTGTTTATCAATATAAATATCTCTTTCATCAATTCCAAATTCTCTAAATGCTACTAATTGTCTTTCTTCGTTTTGTTCTTTGCTACTAACTCTACCATAGCCAAATGTTTTACTTTCCATAATTAAATCTACCTCGCCAAATAATTACTTGTTTCTCTATGTACCATATCAATGATATGATTTTCAAATGTTGTATAAAAATTAACCAATATATTTTTGCTTTTTAACTCGTTTATAAAATTAGCACAAGCAATAGTATAGGAAAAATCTTTTTCATATTCTTCAATACCAGTTAATAATGTATCAACAAATCCATCACATACTGCTACAATTATTTGTCTTAATATTTCTTCTCTCATTTTATGACACCTCCTTACCATAAAATATATAATATATGACTTTCAAAAAAGATACGAGCCGTTTTCTTTGAAAATGTCGTAAAACTTTCCAAATATTTAAAAAATCAATAAACAACCTTTAACAATACAAAAAAAGACTTAATTCTTAATCAAATTAAATCTTTATAAACCTACACTTTTTTAAATATGTATATTTCTAATAGTATCAATAGCAATTTTTTCAAGATTATCAAGTTTATAATCCTTAGCAAACTTCAATACTGAATAATGAAATTCATTATAATAAGTTGTATGTAATAAAAATATCAATCTTTCTATAAAAAGTTCTTTTTCTTCATTGTTTAAGTATCCATATACTTTTTTTAAATAAAATACACCATTATTTAATAAAAAGTTATCAGTTGTAACAATTGATAAAATTTTTTCTTTGTTCTCTTTTGAATAATTATTTAAGTCAGAAGTTAATAATTTCTTTAAAATTATATCCGCTCTAAACCTAACATTATTTTCTCTTAATTCAAAAAATTTATCTGCTGCAATATCATATCGTTTTTCTAAAATATCATCTATTATTTCATATCCATAGTATGTTTCTAATTCTCCCATAGTATATTTACAAACTTTACTAGCATTAACATTTAACCCTATTTTATTTAATTCATTACAAACATTTAACATTATTTTATTTATATCAGTATCTTTTTTAGCAAAAATTATCTGATCATCTGCATATCTAACATATTCAGCACCTTGTTCTAAACATATTTCACTTATGATGCTATCATAGTCTTGTAAATAAAAATTGGCTAATAATCTTGATTGGTCGCCAAATTCACTTTGTGGAATTCCAACAGTCTTATAATCATAATTATCAATAGATTTATTCCAATACTTTAAAAAATAGGTTAATAAATATACTAAATGAGATTTTTTTCTTCCCACCATAGCAAGTAATTTTTTTTCTAAAATATTTAGATTTATATTATCATAAAAGTTAGCAATATCTAATGAGTAGGCAACATCATATATATCTGTTCTTATTTTTGCCCATACTATATTAGAGAATTCTTTCCAATTTTCATTCCATAATCTTGGGTCATAACTATTTGTTACATATTCAATTTCTAAATTTTCTAATTCCTTTATAGCATTTCCTAATCTCCATCCACCAAAAGTTCCTTCAACTCTATTATCTGCAATATCTTCTTCTATCATTTTTATTAGAAAAAAATATAATGCTTCATCTTTTACATTTAAACAAGGAATTATACGAGCAACATTGTTATTTTTATATGTAAATAATCTTCCTCTTAAAATTGAGGGTGAATAATTTCCAGTTGTTAAATCATTGTACAAATCGATTAAAGTATTTTGAAATTCTTGCTTAGTCATTTTTACAGGAATTAAAGTTTCTTTTACAACTTTTTTATAAAAACTATTTGAAAAAACATTCTCAAAGCTTTCAAAATCATTAACTACCTTATTCACAAAACACCTCCTAAAGAACAACTATATTATACCATTAAAAAAGGCAATTCAATATAATTATACTAAATCATATCAAATTACCTTAAACTTACTATAAATGCTATTTATTCAAACTTATTTAAAACATTACCATTCCTATAATAATCTTTATCAGCATATCTTACACATATAACATTATTATTACTATCTAAATATAAAATAACATTATCACTAAAACTTGTCTTTATTCTATAACCTTTTGAACCTTCTCCCTCCAATTCATCTAATCCTTCACTATCTGCTTTCATATCTTCAATATCTTTTAAACCAATATCATTTAAAATATTATCTATTTTTTCTGCTTGTTCCTTTTCTACATTAGCAACTCTTTTTATTATATTTATATCTTTACTACTGCCACCACCTGCAGCAATAGCAATTATTACCATTAAAACTATAAATGCTACTACACAGCCAAATACTAAACCAAATACCTTTTTTACCTTTTTTGTATCTTTTAATACTTGTCCACAATTACTACATTTATAATCACTAAAATTATAAACATTACCACACTTAGGGCATTTTAATTCTTGCTTACTAATATCAATAGCATAATTTAAACCTTTCATAAAACCTTTATCTATAATACCCTCATTAGCATATACATTTATAACTTTATCTTCGCCATTTTCTTTATAATTTATTATTAAATAATCTACATTTTGTTCTACTTGCTTTTTTTGTAAACCACTTAACCCACCTAATATTAAACCAGCACCACCAAACAAAACATTACCAACAATTCCACGACCAATAACACTTTTATCTTTTTCTATTATTTCTTTATCACTAATAATAGCAACATTACTTATATCTTTTAAACTAATTTTTACAATAGGGCGACTTTTAATATCACATAATTGTAATTCATAATTCGTTAATTTAACAATACAATTAGCACCTTGCTTAATACCTAATCCTTCATAATGTTTAACTTGCTTATTATAAAATACTTTTTCTTTCATTTTCAATACCTCTTTCTTAAATCAATACTTATTCCTCTTTATTTCGCCGATTATCTCAGCATTATTACTATTTTTTAACTAAATCAATATATTTATATTATTTCAGCTAAACTTACCTAATATCGCCATTAAAACAACTTATTTTCCATCAACTCGCTTTAATATACATTTCTACTTATATTATTATAACACATAATTATATAATTTCAAACATATAAATATAACTAATATCACTATCACTAACTTTATATATCTTTACAATTATATATAGAGGAGGGCGATATATATGGAAAACAATTTAAAGCAAATACGAAACTCTAAAAACTTACTACAAACGAAAGTTGCTATGGATTTGAATATTACCCAAGAAACTATATCTTCTTATGAAACTGGTAGAGTGTTCCCAAGTTCCGATATGCTTATTAAACTTGCTAACTACTACAATACTTCTATTGACTATCTATTATGTAGAACTAAATACAATATGCCTATTGATGATGTAAAACCTAATAATATTTCCGACACTGATTTTATCTTACTAAATAAAATCAATTCATTATCTACTACTAATAAAGCAAAAGTAGAGGGCTATATTGATGGTTTAAAGGATAATTAAACTTGTAATGCTATATATGATTTAAATGTATGGCATTTTTATTTTACCTTGAACTATACTGTTATTCATTTCTAACAATATTATCTTTACCCCTAAATCTAATATCAATATATACACCCCATATTACTTTATAACTTCCTATTATAGTCCTATTCTATATATCATTCTAATATATAAATAATATCCTATAATGTGTATATTATATGAGAGTAATAATTACTAACATTTTTTATTTAAACCCTTTTAAAACCAACTATCTTCTTCCACAACTCTTCGGCGTAAACTCATATTTTTCTGTACTTTATTATTTTTTTCTCTTAAATCGTAGTTATCTTGTATCTTAATTAATCTAACTTCTTTCATAAACTTATCAACCATCTTCTTATCTTGTTCTTTCGTTATATTCCAATAAAAGTTTGCTATATCATAATATTTATTTTCTAATGCTAATCTTTTCTCGTTGCCTGTACTCCTTGCATATCTTAATGCTGTTTTACTATTCATATAAGCATTATATAAATCTTTCAATGTATAACCTTTTGGAATAACTACCTCATCATTATTATTGTAAGTACAAAATAATGTTTCTTCTGCTTGTTTAATAAAATACTCTGCTTTCTTAATATTGGTATTCTTCTTATATGTTCCCTTACCATATAATTTAGTAATATCAATATCTGCATTCTTCTTCCAACCCAACCAATTCTTATCAAAATATGCTTTTAGTTCATCTCTAAATGAATGATAAGGTTTTGATGCCATAATAATATGTAAATGCCACTCTGTACTTATATCTTTATTTCTATATGGTAAATATGCCTCTTTTACTTTCTTAGGACGCCCAACTTTTCCACTATGCTCGTAATATGTTAAGGTTTTATTACCCTCTGTATTACTAATACATACCATTGCTGTTGCAGACCAATTCTTTTTCTTACATATACATCTAATTTTTTCTAATACTCTTTTCGCATATTTTCGTGCTTCTTCTTTATCTTTAAATTTTATATCTATGTCAAAACTCGACATACCTAACTTACTTTTTGCCATTTTTTCACCATTTTTATAAAAACTATTGTTAATGTGTTTTACCTTTCCCTTATTTTATAAGCATTTTTTACATTATAAGTTTGGTATCCGGTGAGGAGGAATGCCTGCTATGACACTTAATTATACACTTCATGAGAGAGGTGTTAAAGGATTAAAAGTGGATACTAGTGTAGACTTTGCTTCCTTATCTGGTGCTTTTATAGGTGGTCAGGGTGATTTTGTTACTTTGTTTGAGCCTAATGCTTTAAAGTTAGAACAAGAAGGTTTTGGGTATGTAGTGGCTTCTATTGGAGAACTTGGAGGAGAAGTCCCATATACATCATTTAATGCCTTAAAAAGCTATATAGAAGAGAATCCTGAGATTATTGAAAAATTCACTAATGCTCTACAGAAGGGAATAGATTATACATTTGATCATTCATCTGAAGATTTAGCTAAATTGTTAGTAGATTATTTTCCTGATACATCATTAAATGATATTGAAGAAACGATTGAACGCTATAAGAAGGCTGATTCTTGGTATAGGACAACATACATAACAGAAAGTGGATATAATCATATGCAGGAAATAGTAGAGTATAATGGTTTTTTAACAAAAAAAGTAGACTATTCTATTCTAGTAGATAATACATACAATCATGAAAAATAGTATATTACATATTAAAAATTTAAAAAAAGCGTATTATACTTTAAAAAAAGAAACTTTAGCAGTGAATAACTTTTCGATGGAACTTCATAGTGGAGAATTTATAGCAGTAGTTGGACCTTCTGGTTGTGGAAAGTCTACCATATTATCCATTTTATGTGGATTAGAAGATAAAACAGAAGGAGAAATATTCTATCATGATCAAAAAATTGGATATATGCTACAAACAGATGCATTATTTGATTGGTTAACCATTTTAGATAATTGCTTATTAGGTTTAAAAATAAAAAAGGAATTGACAGAAGAAAAAAGGGAATATGTCCTTTCCTTATTAAGAAAATATGGATTGAGTGATTTTATAAATAGTTACCCTAATCATTTATCAGGGGGAATGAGGCAAAGGGTTGCGCTTATACGGACACTTGCTACAAAGCCAGATATATTACTTATGGATGAACCTTTTAGTGCTTTAGATTATCAATCTAGATTAGCCATTTCTGATGATGTGTTTAAAATATTAAAAGAGGAAAAGAAGAGTTTGATTATGGTTACACATGATATAGCAGAAGCTATTTCTATGTGTGATAAGGTAATCGTATTATCAGAACGACCTTGCACAGTAAAAAAAGTTTTTGATATATCTTTAACAAATAAGTCAAATCCAATTGAAAATAGAAAAGCAAAAGAATTTGCAGATTATTATGAAAAAATATGGAAGGAAATTGATTATGAGCAAAGAACATAAACAGTACTTACATAAGGTTACTAAAAGAAAAATAATCATTCATACTCTTCAATTTTCCTTACTTGGTTTTTTACTTATTTTATGGCAAGTTGCAGCAGATAATGGAATCATTAATGCATTTATATCATCAAGTCCATCAAGAGTACTAAAGACAATTTTATCTTTACATAATCAAGGAACTTTATATCATCATATATGGGTAACTGCATATGAAACGATTATTAGTTTTACGATAGGTACTTTAATAGGTCTTGTAATAGCAACTTTACTTTGGTGGTTTGATATACTTGCTAAAATATTAGATCCTTATCTTACAGTATTAAATAGTTTACCTAAAGTGGCATTAGGGCCAATTATTCTTATTTGGTGTGGGGCCAATATGAGTTCTATTATTTTGATGGCAATGTTGGTATCTGTTATTGTAGCCATTTTAAATGTTTATCAAGGTTTTTGTACTGTTGACCAGCAGAAATTAAAGCTAATGAAATCCTTTGGCGCAAATAAATGGCAAATATGTTTTTATTTAATATTTCCAGGCAGTTTAAAAAATATCATTAGTACTTTAAAACTAAATATTAGTATGTGCTTAATTGGGGTAATTATGGGTGAATTTCTAGTATCGAAAGAGGGAATTGGTTACCTTATTATGTATGGATCACAAGTATTTAATCTTAATTTAGTAATTAGTGGTGTCGTTTTATTAGCTATTCTAGCAACTTTCTTTTATACTATCGTTTCTATTATTGAAAAAAAATGTATTTCAAACAATAATTAAAATAAAAAAAAGGATTTTTTTATCCTTTTTTTTGTGTGGCAGGAAAGATTTGAATTACTTTTGATTTTGCAGGCTCTTTTGGAATATCGTATTCATCTTTTTCTTGATAGGTTCCGTTTAGAATACTTTCCATTAATTTTTTAGCAGCAAAGTAATGTCTTCTTTCATTAAATCCCATTTTTTCTTTTTCTATTGTTTCTCCTTTAAAATAGTCTTCATCTGTGTAGTCATATTTTCTTAATTTATCTAATATACCTAATTCATATCCAATAGAATATAAAAGTTCATCTTCTAAGAATGGACAATCATAATTATCAATCATATACAAATGAACTTTTTCAAGTAGTAAAAAATAAGTGTCTCTTTCTTTTTTGTTATTATAATTTTTCCAATTAGAAATAGCATAATTTATTTGCTCTTTTAGAATATCTAATATGTCTAAATGGGCTTTTGCGTAGTTTGCTAAAGCATTATCATATTGACTAAGAAAATCAGTTAATAATGTGTTTCTTTTTTGTTCCTGCAATTCCTCTGGTGTTTTAAAACGTTTGTGTAATACTTCTTCAAAGTCAATATCGTAAAAATCTAATATGTAGAGAATAAATCTTTTTGCAAAATAATGTAACATAACGTCACTATTATCATCATTGCTTATTACAAATATAAATCCAGCACCAAATTGTTCATTTCCTTTAGGAGACTTTTTTTTGCATTCTTTAACCAGTTCCATTTCCCATAAAAAAGACATAGAAGCTATTAGATGATACTTCATACTAATATCATCTTTTCTATTTCCAAGAAGTTCGCACATAATAATAGCAATTTCATACCTATCTTCTTTAGATGATTTTTCTTTGTTACTTAAGAAAGAATCAGCAAGTGCACATATAAATTCTAATTTGTGTTGAAATTTATAGAGAATAAAAATTATAAATTCAAAGTTTTTTTGTAATCTTTCGGAGCACATATAAAACATTTTTTCATCATTAGTATAGTTGATAACTTTTTTCATGAATTCTTCATTATCTTCTAATTCCTCTAATGTAAAATCCTCTATATCATTTCCCATAATGTAATCTCTAATAGTCTTAGTAGTAAATTTTTTCATATTCATTTCCTCTATTTGCCTTTATTCTAGCGTAGCTTTATGGCTTTGTCAAATTATAAAAAATATTACAAAGTTTGTAAAAACTTTTCCTCTTTATGTTATAATGTTTAAAGGAAGTAGGTGAACATATGCTTGAAAACTTAAATGAACAACAAAAGGAAGCTATTATGACAACAGAAGGACCACTTTTAGTAATAGCAGGAGCAGGAAGTGGTAAAACTAGAGTTCTTACTACTAGAATTGCCTATTTGATTGAAGAAATGGGAATTTCACCTAACAATATTTTGGCGATTACTTTTACCAATAAGGCGGCGAAAGAAATGCGTGATAGAGTTTGTTCTATGTTAGGACCAGTAGCCTATCAAATTCAAATATCAACATTCCATTCTTTTGGACTTACTATTGTAAAAGAAAACTATGCATTGTTAGGATATAAAAAAGAGTTTACTATTTTAGATAGTGATGATTCTCTTTCTATTATAAAAAAAATATTAAAAGATAAAAACTTAGATCCTAAGGCATATAATCCAAAACTAATTAGAAATAGAATTAGTAGTGCGAAGAATGAAAGATTAAATCCAGAATCACTATCTCGATTTAATGCTTGCGATTTAGATGAGAAAGTGGTAGAAGTATATGAAGCATATCAAACAAAATTAAAAACGAATAATTCTTTAGACTTCGATGATTTATTATTAAAACCTATTGAACTTTTTACAGATCATCCTGAGGTATTGATGCAATACCAAGAAAGATTTACGTATATATTAATTGATGAATACCAGGATACAAATGAGGTACAATATTTACTTACGAAAATGTTATCTGCTAAAAGTAAAAATATTTGTGCAGTAGGCGATGAATCGCAATCTATTTATGCTTTTAGAGGATCTAATTACCGAAATATTTTAAATTTTGAAAAGGACTATAAAGACAGTAAGATTATTTTATTAGAACAAAATTATAGAAGTACACAAATGATTTTAAATGCTGCGAATGATGTTATTAGAAATAATAAACAGAGGAAGGATAAAAAGCTTTGGACAGACAACAAAGAGGGCGACAAAATTATTTATAGAAGATGTTTTGATGAAAAAGAAGAAGCATCCTATGTAACATCTACTATTCAAAGTTTATTAGTCTCAGGGGCATCTTTAGAGGATATAGTAGTTCTTTATCGAACGAATGCACAATCCCGTACTATTGAGGAGGCAATGCTTCAAGACAATATTCCATATAAAGTGGTAGGTAGCTTTTACTTTTATAATCGTAGAGAAATTAAAGATTTAATTGCTTATTTAAGACTTTTATACAATAATGATGATGATGTTAGTTTGACTAGAGTTATAAACTCTCCAAAAAGGGGAATTGGTGAGAAAACTCTTTCTTCATTAGCCACTAAAGCATCGATTTTAAATCAAAGTATGTATGATACTATTGAGTCTGGAAAAGAATTAAAATTTAAAGAATTAATAGAATCTATGAAGATTGCTAGTGAGAATTTATCTTTAACTGAATTAGTAGAAATGGTATTAGAAAAAAGTGGATTGAAAAAAGAATTAGAAGATGAAAATTCAATTGAAGCGGAAGCTAAATTGGAAAACTTAGAAGAATTTAAATCAATTACTAAGAATTTTGAGGAAAGATATGGTATAATATCATTAGAAAGATTCCTAGAAGAGATTAGCCTAGTTGCAGATATTGAGGAACATAAAGATAATCCTCATGTAGTAACTCTTATGACCATTCATTCTGCAAAAGGATTAGAATTTCCTTATGTATTTGTAGTAGGAATGGAAGAAGGAGTCTTCCCACATAGCAGATCTTTATATGCGAATGATGAATTAGAAGAAGAGAGAAGACTTTGTTATGTTGCTATTACAAGGGCAAAAGAAAAACTATGGTTATTGGGTGCTAAAAGACGAACTTTATATGGTATGGATAATATAAATCCTATTAGTAGATTTGTAAAAGAAATAGAAGAAGAGCATCTAGATAGTGGAGATACCTTTGAAGAGAAAAGCCCTTCTACTATGTTTAAAAAAGGAACTATTGATGATAGTATTGAGTATGCTTGTGGGGAAAAAGTTGTTCATAGTGAATTTGGAGAAGGCGTTATTGTTAGTGTAGATAAGACTATTTTAACAATTGCATTTCCGCATCCATATGGAATCAAAAAAATTATGAAAGGACATAAAAGTATAAGAAAGGTGTAGATGTTATGCAAATATTAAATCTTTGGGATAAATTAAACGAGTGGTCTGAAGGACTTAAAGCATGGATTTTTGACCACTATAACAATCCACTCCTATGGGTAGGTATTATAGTAGTAGGATTCCTTATTTTTAAAGCTGTATTTTCAACTTTAAATAAAGACTAGTTATTACTAGTCTTTTTTGATATAATAAGTTTTTAGAAAGTGGTGGAATATGAAAGAAATATTAGGCTCACATGTATCTTTTTCAAAAGATAAGCAATTATTAGGAAGTGTATTAGAAGCATTAAGTTATCATTCAAATACTTTTATGTTTTATACTGGAGCTCCTCAAAATACAACTAGATTACCTATTGATGCAGAATTGACTTCTTTAGCACATAATTTAATGGATAAAGAGAATATTAATATTGAAAATGTTATTATTCATGCTCCTTATATTGTGAATTTAGCGAATCCTAAAAATTACGACTTTAATGTGTCTTTTTTAAAGGAAGAGATAAGGCGAGCAGAACAGTTAGGAATTACAAAAATAGTGTTGCATCCAGGTAGTCATGTTGGTTTAGGAATAGAGGAAGGAATTAAGAATATTGCTACTTCTTTGAATGATATTATAACGAGCACTCAGAAACCAATAATTTGTTTAGAGACAATGGCAGGAAAAGGTAGTGAAGTAGGTTCTAGTTTAGAAGAACTAAAAGCTATTATCGATAAAGTAGAATTAAAAAGTAAGATAGCTGTTTGTATAGATACGTGTCATTTACACGATGCTGGCTATGATTTAGAAAATTTTGATGATTTTTTAAAAAATTTTGATCAAGTTATAGGATTAGAAAAATTATTAGTTGCTCATATTAATGATAGTAAAAATGAAATTTGTTCTCATAAAGATAGACATGAAAATATAGGATATGGTAAGATAGGATTCAAT
The DNA here is from genome assembly GCA_910589375.1 of uncultured Bacilli bacterium. GTDB lineage: Bacteria > Bacillota_I > Bacilli_A > RF39 > UBA660 > UBA5578. The sequence goes on from CAJUTK010000004.1 coordinate 20,272, forward strand.
ATTATTTCTAAGGTTGTCCATCATTCTCTTTTAAAGAAAGTCCCTAAGATTTTAGAGACTCCTTATATTGGGGAAGGAAAAGATTCTAATCCTCCTTATTTGTTTGAAATTGAAATGCTACAGAACAATAAGTTTAACGAAAATTTAAATTTAGAGGTAACTTCTTACTATACAGATCATAAAAATAAATAATATTTTGATAAGTAGAAGGTGAAACTTGAGATTTTACTCTTTCAAATATTGGTGTTGGATTACTTAGTAATTGTCTCCAATTATTTTTAATTTCTGTATAAATGATGTCTACTTCTTCATTATTTAGCACTATATTATTATAATAAGCAAAGTTTAAAATGTCCTCTTTCGTTAACTTATTGACGTAGGAATGAATTATTTTTTCTATCATACTATAGGATATGTAAAGTTTTGAAATTTGTGCATAGTTAGGAGAATTTTTATGAAAAAGAAAAAAATTAATCATTACCATTATTATAAGCGTAAAAGAATAGATAACACTCCTACTATTCATAAGCGATATAAAATCTTAATTTTTGTTGTAATCATTTGCTTCATAATATTAACAGTGAAATTATATAAAGTACAGGTTTTAGATAGTAAGCGTTATATGGATGCTGTTATTGAGTTAAGTAACAATATAGTGGAAGGTTCTACTGCACCTCGTGGTAGAATTTATGATAGAAATGGTATTTTATTAGTAGATAATATCCCAGTTAAAACAATTGCCTATAAAAAAGTAGCGGGCATTACTACTACTCAAGAAATTGAAATGGCTTACAAAGTAGCTTCTATGATTTCTGTAGATTATAAAGCTATGTCTCGTAAAGAATTAAAACGTTTTTGGATATTAAATCATGCAAAAGAAGCTAATGCTAAAATAACTACAGAAGAATGGCAATTATTAGAAGAAAGAAAGTTAACTGTTAATGATATTTCTTCTAAAAAATTAGAGAGAGTAACGGATAAAGATTTAGAAGACTATGAAGAGTTAGATTATGAGGCTGCTTATATTTATTATTTAATGAATAAAGGTTATTCTTTTTCCGAGAAAGTAATAAAAAAAGAAAATGTTACAGATGAAGAATATGCTGTTATAGCTGAAAATCTAGTAGATTTAGAAGGTTTTAGTACAAGATTGGGTTGGGAGAGATATTATCCCCAAGGAGAAACATTTAAGTCTATTTTGGGGAAAGTTTCTTCTAGTGAAAGTGGAGTTCCAGTAGAGTTAAAAGATTCTTATTTAGCGCTTGGATATTCTCTTACTGATAGAATAGGAATTAGCTATTTAGAGAAGCAATATGAAACATTATTAAGAGGTACTAAGACAAAGTATAAAGTTACATCAGATGGAAATTATGAAGTTATTGAAGAGGGAAGTCGTGGAAATGATATTGTTTTAACAATTGATATTAAGCTACAAAAGGAAGTAGAAAAAATATTAGAGGAGGAATTAATTTCTACTAAGAAAAATGATAAGTATACAAAATATTTAGATAGAGGATTTGTCGTTATTCAAGATCCTAACACTGGTGAAGTATTAGCGATGGCAGGAAAAAGACTTGTAAAAAAAGATGGTAAGTATGTTGTTGAAGACTATACTCCAGGTGTTATCAATTCTATAGTAACTCCAGGCTCTTCGGTAAAAGCAGCTTCTCATATGGTAGGATATGTAACAGGAAATTTAAAAATAGGAGAAGTAAGAAATGATGCTTGTATTAAATTAGCGGCAACTCCACAAAAATGTTCTTATAGATCTTATGGTAATATAAATGATTTACAAGCTTTAAAGTATTCTTCTAATACTTATCAGTTTCATACTGCTATGAAAGTAGGAAAAGGAACATATCGCTATAATTATCCATTAAAAATAAATACAAAAGCATTTGATACGTATAGAAAAATATTTGGGGAGTTTGGTCTTGGTGTTAAAACAGAAATAGATTTGCCAAATGAGTTTGAAGGTTATAAAGGAACTAGAAGAGATGCAGGATTGTTATTAGATTTTGCTATTGGACAGTATGATAATTATACACCAATTCAGTTATCACAATATATTAGTACAGTGGCAAATGGTGGCGATAGAATGAAGCCATATTTATTAAAAGCAGTTTATGAACCAACCAAAGAAAAATTGACGAATGTAATTTTTAAAAATAATCCTACTTTTTTAAATGAGGTGGATGCTCCATCTATCTATTTTGACAGAATTCATGAAGGTTTACAAATGGTATTTGACTATGGTGGAACAGGATCAGGTTTTATCAATCATGATTATCATCCAGCTGGAAAAACTGGAACTAGTCAAAGCTTTGTAGATACTAATGGAGATGGGGAAATTGATACAGAAACTCTGTCTACTGTATTAGTTGCTTATGCTCCTTATGAAAATCCAACTGTAACATTTACAGTAGTTACTCCTAATGTAGGTACAGGAAATATCAGTTATGCGCAAATGTCTAAGATAAATAACCGTATAAGTCAAAAAGTTTCCAAAAAATACTTTGAAATTTATAAATAATTTGCTATAATAATTGTGCGTAACAAGAAGGAGGGAAAGAGTATGGCAAAAAAAGGAGAGGCAAGACAAAGAATCACTCTTAAATGTACTATTTGTGGCGAAGAAAATTATCGTACACAAAAGAATAAAAGAAATACAACTGACCGTTTAGAATTAAATAAATTTTGTGCTAAATGTAGAAAAGTAACACCACATAAAGAGGAGAAATAATAAATGCTTCATAATTTTATCACAGGAATCAATTATAGAAAATTAATTGAGATGCAAGCAAGACAAGAATCTTTCGCTCCAAATGCTATTTCTAGAAAAGCACAATTAAGAATAGAGAACAAACAAGTAATGGCGAAAGTAAATACTAGTGGAACATTTTCTACTAGAGAAAGAAAACATAAAAAGAAACCCAAAGTAAAAGTTCTTACTAGAGAGAATAAAGAAGGTCTTTTACAAAATTTAGGAGGGGGAAGTAAAAATGTTTAATGTTAATGATATTAAAAACGGTATGACAATTTTATTTGAGGATAATATTTATACAGTACTTGAATTTTCACATGTTAAACCTGGTAAAGGAGCAGCATTTGTTCAAGTAAAAATAAAGAATCTTCGTACAGGATCAATTGTTGAAAAAAGATTCAACTCTGGTGTTAAATTAGAGAAAGCTATGATTGAAAAGAAGAACATGCAATATTTATATGCAAATGGTGATTCTTATGCTTTTATGGATAATGAAACTTATGAACAAATTGAAATCCCTGGTGATCATTTAGGAAATGATAAATATTATTTAAAAGAAGGTTTAGATGTTATTATCTCTATTTATCAAGGAGAAATTTTAGGAGTAATCCTACCTGATAAAGTAGAATTAGTAGTAACAGAAACAGAACCTGCTGTAAAAGGGAATACAACAAATAATGCACAAAAAAATGCAACATTAGAAACTGGTTTAACAGTAAGAGTACCACTTTTTATTGAACAAGGTGAGACAATCATTATTGCTACAAAAGATGGTTCTTATGCATCACGTGCGTAAATAATAGTGTAAAAGAAAAAGATTTTAATGAATGTTAAAGTCTTTTTTATTTTAAACAATCATTGTATAAATAAGAAAAATATAGTAAAATAAGTATAGTTGTAATAGTGGGAGGAATTATGAAAAAAACAATAAGAGATTATGATTTAAGTGAGAAAAGAGTAATTATACGTGTTGATTTTAATGTACCTATAAAAGATGGGGTAATACAAGATGATAATCGTATTGTAGAAAGTTTACCAACTATTCAGTATGCAATAGAAAATAACGCTAAAGTTATCTTGATGTCTCATTTAGGTAGAGTAAAAAATGAAGAAGATTTAGCGAAGAATAATTTAAAACCAGTAGCGATTAGATTAGGAGAACTACTTTCTAAGGATGTTACTTTTGTTGATAAAACAAGAGGGGAAGAACTAGAGAGTGCTATTTCTAATCTTCAAAATGGTGATGTTTTGCTTATGCAAAATACTCGTTATGAGGATTTAGATGGTAAAAAAGAAAGTGGTAATGATTTAGAATTAGGTAAATATTGGGCATCTTTAGGAGATATTTATATTAATGATGCTTTTGGTACTGCTCATAGAGCTCATGCTTCTAATGTAGGCATTGCTAGTAATTTACCAAATGGAATTGGTTTTTTAATTGAAAAAGAATTAGAGCATTTAGAGAAAGCAATTAAAGATCCTGTAAGACCATTTACTGTTATTTTAGGTGGTGCTAAAGTTAGTGATAAAATTGGTGTTATTGAGAATTTAGTTGGTATTGCTGATTATATTTTAATTGGTGGAGGAATGATGTTTACTTTCCTAAAAGCCCAAGGATATGAAATTGGAAAATCTTTGTTAGATGAAGAAAGTATTGATTTCTGTAAGAAAATGTTAGAGGAATATCCTAATAAAATTATTTTACCAGTAGATTGTGTTTGTGGAAAAGAATTGAGTGAGGAAACTCCAATGAGAGCGGCACATATTAGTGATATTCATGAAGATGAAATGGGATTAGATGTAAGTTTACGTACTTTTGATTTATTCTCTAGTTATGTAAGAGATAGTAAAACAATTATTTGGAATGGGCCATTAGGAGCATTTGAGATAGAAAAATTTGCGATAGGGACAAAAGTTTTATGTGAAGAATTAGCAAAATTAGATAGTACTGTTATTTTAGGTGGCGGAGATACAGCTGCAGCAGCTATTAAGTTTGGTTATAAGAATTCTTTTTCCCATATTTCAACAGGTGGTGGAGCGTCTTTAGAGCTATTAGAAGGAAAGGATTTGCCAGGTATTTCTATTATCTCTGAAAAATAATTATGATGAAAAATAAAAAAAATATTATTAATTTTTTAATTTTAATAGGAATTACTGTATTAGTACTTTATTTTGCTTTGAAAGACGATTTTCAAAATATCATGAATCAACTTAGAAGTATTAATGTAGTATGGTTGTTAGTAGCTTTTTTAATAGTAATAATCTATTGGTTACTAAGAAGTAAAGCAATTAATATTTTTACAAGAAAATTTATGCCTAAAACAAAATATAGAAGTTCATTACAGCTTATGATTCGTACTCAATTTTTTAATGCTGTAACTCCTTTTGCAACAGGTGGACAACCTTATCAAATTTATCACTTAGTAAAAGATGGAGTTCGATTAACTACTTCTACGAGTATTATTATGCAAAATTTTATTGTATATCAAATTGCTATTGTATTATTAGGTGGAATTGCAGTATTAGCTAATCATGTTTTTTCAATGTTTGCTAAAAATGTTTTATTAGGAAGATTAGTTACTTTAGGTTTTATTATTAACAGTTCTATTATTATTGTTTTGTTTATTGTGGCGTTTAGTGAAAAATTAAATAGAAAACTGATTCGTTTTGGTATTAATTTCTTAACAAAGTTAAAGATTGTTAAAAATAAAGAAAAGAAATTAGCTGAATGGGATGAATATATTATTAAATTTCATAAAAGTGCTACGATGCTATTGGAAAATAAAAAAGACTTTCTTTTCTGTATCTTTTTAAACTTTTTAGCTCTTTCACTTTTATATTCCATTCCATTAGTGCTTTTATATGCAACAGGTGATTTTGAAAGTTTTAATGTATTTGAAGCTATCGTAACAAGTGCATATGTTATGTTAATAGGATCTTTTGTTCCGATTCCAGGAGGAAGTGGAGGGCTAGAATATAGCTTTATTGCTTTCTATAGTAGTTTTATTGGGGGATCTAAATTAACTGCTATTATGTTGTTGTGGCGTTTAGTTACTTATTATTTTGGAATGATTGTAGGGGCTGTTAGTCTTAATATGAAGAAGGTGAAATCATGAGAATTGGAATATTTACAGATACGTATCCTCCTTTTATCAATGGAGTTTCTACTAGTATTGCAATGCTAGAGAATGCTTTAATGAAAATGGGACATGAGGTTTTTATTGTTACTGTAAACCCAGAGGATATGCATTATAGTTTTGAGAAGAATGATAGAATCATACGATTACCAGGTATTCCTATTGGAATTTATGATTACCGTTTAACAGGGGTATATCCAATTAAGGCTATTAGTAAAATTAAAGAATGGAATTTAGATATTATTCATTCTCATACAGAATTTGGAGTAGGGACATTTGCACGTATTATGGCTCGTCAGCTAGATATTCCAATTGTTCATACATATCATACTATGTATGAGGATTATGTTCATTATATTACAAAAGGATATTTTGACGCCACCAGTAAGAAAGTAGTAGAGCATTTAACAAAGTTTTATTGTGATAAGACTGTTACAGAATTAATTGTTCCTACTAAGAAGACATATGATTTATTTAAAGAAAAATATGAGTATACAAGAAATATTCATATTGTTCCAACAGGAGTAGAAGTAGAACGTTTCTATCGAGAAGAAAATGATATGAAAGAAACAGAAAAGATTCGTAAAAGTTTAGGTCTTAAGAAAAGTGATTTTGTATTATTATTTGTAGGTCGTTTAGCGGCAGAAAAAAATGTAACATTTTTATTAGATAATCAAGCAAAGTTAGTAAAAAAGAATCCAAATTGTAAACTGCTTATTATAGGCGATGGGCCTGATATGGATAGCTTTAAGGAACAAGTAAAGAAATTGAAAATCGAAGATAATGTCATTTTTACAGGAAAGGTTCCTTGGGATGAAATTCATAAATATTATCAAATACCACAAGTATTTGTAACAGCTTCTCATACAGAGACTCAAGGTCTTACTTTATTAGAAGCTATGGCAGCATCTGTTCCTGTAATTGGATATGACGATGAAGCGTTTCGCGATGTAGTAGTTCCAGATTTAAATGGATATCTATTTAAAGAAAATAAAGATTATTTAGAGTATGTAGAAAAAACAATGTCTGATAAAAAACTTTTAGAACGATTAAGTAGACAAGCTAGAATTAATGCAGAGTCACATTCAGCAAAATATTATGGAGAAAAGGTTTTAGATGTTTATTATACGGCTTTAGGTGGAAGCGTATCTGGTGGTAATGAAAAAAAGACATTTGTGTCAACAATGAAAAGTGTAGTAAAGAAGGGATTTCATGGCAAGTAAGAGAATTGTAGTAGGAAATATGAAAATGAATTTAACAGCACAAGAAATTAACAAATATTTAAAAGTAATTGAAAAAAAGGAATATAATAATCAAGTTATTTTTTGCCCAAGTAGTTTATATTTACCATATTTTGTTGGAAAAACATATGGTGTTGGAATTCAAAATATAGCAGCTTATGAAAATGGTGCTTATACTGGAGAAATTTCAGCACTCCAAGCCAAAAGTATGCATTTAGATTGTACTCTAATTGGGCATAGTGAAAGAAGAGAATATTTTAAGGAAACAGACGAGGTAGTTAGACAGAAAATTAAACTATCTCTACAGGCTAATTTAAAAGTAATTCTATGTATTGGTGAAACTGAAGAAGAGAGAGATTCACTAAAGACTTATAAAGTTTTAAAAAAGCAAATTGTAAATGCTTTAAAAGGATTTGAAGAGAAAGAATTAAAAAAGATTATTATAGCGTATGAGCCAATCTGGGCTATTGGAACTGGTAAGACTCCATCTAATGAGGAAATAAAAGATACGATATCTTTTATTAAGGATATTGTAAAAGATTCGTTGCATATTAATATGTCAGTATTATATGGTGGTAGTGTAAATGAGAAAAATATTGCTAGTTTGAATCAAATTGAGAATATTGATGGATATTTAGTTGGTGGAGCTAGTACCAAAGCAGATAAGTTTATGAAAATAATAGAAGTTGTTGTAAATCAATAACTTTTTTTATATTTTCGACATAATATGATAAATGTTGTAGTAGAGGTGATGTAGAATTAAGTAGTATTGTAAGGAGGAGAATGTATGGAAAAGATTAAATTATTGATGATAGATGACAATATAGAATTAATTGGAGCAGTAAGAGAGTATTTAAAAGATAATGACAATATGGAAATTGTTTATGAAGCTCATAATGGAGAAGAGGGAATTTCTTTAATAGAAAAAGAAAAAGAGCACTATGATTGTATTATTTTAGACTTAATAATGCCTGTAAAAGATGGTCTTTATGTTTTAGAAGAAATGAAGAATCGTGGAATTAATAAAGATGTGATAGTAGCTACTAGTTATAATGCTATGGATACAATTCGTCAAGTATCAGAGTATGGAGTAAATTATTATGTTTTAAAGCCATTTGATTTAGGAGATTTAGAAAAGAAAATTATGACATTGTCTAATAAAAAATATGATAATAAGACAATTGACTTAGCGAAGAATAATTTGCAAGTGTCTATAACAAAGATTTTACATGAACTAGGCATTCCATCCCATATTAAAGGCTATCAATATATTAGAGAGGGTATTGGAATACTTTATGAAAGACCAGAGACTATTGGTGGTATTACGAAAGAATTATATCCCGAACTTGCTAATAAATTTGACACTACTGTATCTAGAGTAGAAAGAGCTATTCGACATGCGATAGAAGTAAGTTGGAATCGTGGCAATTGGGATTTAATGGAAGATATTTTTGGACATAGTGTTGATATTGATAAAGCAAAACCTACCAATTCAGAATTTATTGTAACTATTGCAGATAAATTGCGTTTAGATTATCATAAGGTTCATTAAAAAACATATATCGCTATATGTTTTTTTCTTTTTGAATTGGTGTAATAGAAAAACTTTCATAATCAAATATCTCTAGACAATCTCTAGAGATATCTTCATGAATCATGAAGTTTTTAGTACTCATTATCTTTTTTAAAATAGAGTCAAACGTATCTCCAGTATTTTCTAATTGTTCTTCTGGTATCTTTAATTTTTTCTTAGTAGAAATAGCTATATATGGTAGTCTATTAGTAGCAAAAATAGACCAGTATTTTTCGAAAAATTGAAGAACTATATTTCTTTCAGTAGCTTCTAAGTCTAAACATATTGAATTTATGCTTTCTCTAGCTTTTGCATAGTCTCTATTTAAAAAGGTATTAAAATATTGTGGATTATTCTCTATAAATTTTCTGAAAAAAGTAGGAGAAGAAAGTCCATAATAAGCAGAAGACATTAAATTATTAGCGAAGAATAAAGGTGTCTTTTCTCTTCCCTGATAAAGTCCAAAAATATTCTTTTTGTTTCTTCTTTGAAATATTTCTCGAACAGCTTCTACTTCTTCTAAATTCCATGGCTTTTCTTTTGCTACCAATCCTTTTTCATTTATAGGATCGTAGAAAGCAGGATTGAAACTATGGAAGATAAATCCTTGGTTTAAGAATTTTTGTATTCTATTTAAATTTCCAGCACTTTGTAATTCTTCTTGTAAAAAAGTAGTAAGGCAATCTTGGAATAAGCCATGGTTTTGATTTTTTTCAATTTCGCTACGATAAGTTATTATTTTATTACAAATGGTTGCTACAGCTTCTAAAGTATTAGGAGAACTAGTAATAGTATAGTAATAAATTATTAGGTTTACTAAGTTAATATATTCTTCATTTGAAAGAGAAAATTTTTTAGACATTTCTGTTATAATAAATTTATTTTCATCCAGTTCTAATTCTTGAATCCATTCTTTCATTTTATCACCATTTTTAGTATAACATAAAAGAATGGCAAAAACCATTCTACTTATTTACGATTCTATATAAATTGAAGGAAGGCCTATTAAAAAATCTGAATTTAATAGTAGAAGTTCCTACACCACTAGAAATATATAACTCTGTATTATCTAATGTATAATGATTATCATAGTATTTTCTAGCATGTGGAGGAAGTACGATAGCTCCTATAAAAGGGAATCTAACTTGTCCATTATGAGAATGCCCAGCCAAAATAAGTTGAAATTTAGAATAATCAAATTCATCTATGTAGTCTGGTTCATGCATAATCAAAATATTGTATTTGCTATCTATTTCTTCAATCTTTTTTAATGCATTTTCTACTTTTTCCGCAGCAAATAAATTGCCATATTCTCCAGTAGAAATTCCAGCAATTAAAATAGGATTATTATCACCATTATATAATATCTGATAACTATCATCGAGATTAGTAAAATCAATATTTGATATTACGGTATGATAGTCATCCTGAGTATTATCATGATTTCCCATAATAATGTATTTTCCTAAGTTAGCTTCTAATTTATTTAATTGCTCTTCTAAGCTGTTTAAATCTTCTTGTGTATATTCTTTATTTCTATCTAAAAGATCCCCTGTGATAACAATAATATCAGGATTTGTTTCATTGACTCTTTTTACTAAATATTCGATTTCCTTTTTCTTAGTAGTTTGTCCATAGTGAACATCACTGATATGAGCAACTTTTAATCCATAAAAACTATCTGGAAGGTTTTCATTTGTTACTAAATATTCTTTTGTTATAAGCCCAGAAGTAGCAATAAATCTTCCATATAAGAGAGTTCCTGCTATTAATAAAACAAGAGCAACAACAATCTTAATCCATAACTTTATTTTTCTTTTAGGAGTTTTTTCTTTCACCCTAATCACCTACTATCATTTTAACATACATGACCCTCAAATTCAATGTGAAATAATAGTATTTTCATTTGTAATATTTCTTTATTTATGTTATACTTTTTTAAGTAAGATAAGAAAGAGTGTATGGTATGAAGAAATTAGATGAAAAGGGTTTTGCAATTTCTGCAATTTTATATACAATGCTTATATTAACAGTACTTTTAATGTTTTTAATAGTTGGAATTCTTGCTAATAGGAGATCTACATTGAATAAAATGTCTTCTAAAGTAGGGGACGATGTCAGTAAGAAAACGTATGCAAGAATTGACTATGAATACACAAATTGTAGCGAATATAATGGTGTTTTTAGTGAATCAGGAAGTTATCTTTGTATGTTATCTCCAGGAACTTATCAAATAGAAACATGGGGAGCTCAGGGTGGATACAGAACAGATGCTACTAAGGGTGGTAAAGGTGGTTATTCGACTGGTATCATTACTATAGCAGAGACAACTAAAATCTATGTAAATGTCGGCGGCGAAGGTGGTCATGGCGCTAATGGTTGTGGTCAAACAGTTTGCCCAGGTGGTTTTAATGGCGGTGGATATCGATACAAATATTATGGCGGTGGCGGAGCCTCTGACGTTAGAATAAATTCTAATTCTTTATATGCTAGAGTAATTGTAGCAGGTGGTGGAGGTTCTGATGGAGCCACTAATAAAATGGGAATGTATGGTGGAGGAACTGCTGGCGGTAATGCCACAGAATCATATGGAACTGGCGGTTATGGAGGAACAGCGAGTGGAAACACTTGGAAAAAAGATCTTTCAACTACTACAGCAACTGTTACAAATGATGCCTATGCTGGATTTGGTTTTGGTGGAAACGGAGTTTATCAGAATTCTGGTTATGCTGGAGCTGGAGGTGGCGGCTGGTATGGTGGGGCTGGTAGTGTCCCAGATAGCTCAGGAGATGATGACCGTGGAGGCGGTGGTGGATCTGGATATGTTTATACTTCCTCAACAGCTTCCTCTTATCCAACTGGTAAACTTTTAAGCAATCAATATTATCTTAAGGCAGCAGAAACTGTTGCTGGAAATCAAGCATTTCCTTCTCCATCTGGTGGAACAGAAACTGGTCATTCAGGGGATGGTTATGTTAAAATTAAACTTTTAGATGCTTCTACTTTTTCTGTATATGATAGTCCAGGAAGTTATGACTTAGTATTAGCTCCAGGTACTTATGCTATTCAAACATGGGGGGCTCAAGGTGGAGGTAAACAAAATAATAGTAGCTTAGATTCTTCCATTGGTGGACTTGGAGGATATTCAGAAGGTAAATTAACATTGACAGAATCTACTCATATCTATATTAATGTAGGAGGTATGGGTAAGTCCATAGGCAGTGGCCTTGCAAAAGGTGGCTTTAATGGCGGTGGAGATGCTTATGGATCTAGTACTAGTGAACCAGGAAATGGAGGCGGAGGAGCCTCTGATGTTAGAATTGGCTCTAATTCTTTATATGCTAGAGTAATCGTTGCTGGAGGCGGCGGTGGAGCTGGTGAAGATGCTAATGATAGACCAGGATATGGTGGAGGAACTAGCGGAGGCTCTAGTGGAGGTATGTCAACACTTGCCACACAAACTAGTACAGGAACCGGAGGAGTATTCGGACTTGGTGCTAACACGTCCTACGATGGTGGAGCTGGAGGCGGTGGCTGGTATGGCGGAGGTACTAGTGGAGGTACACAAGATGCTATTACAACCAATTCTGGTTTAGATACTTCTGGAGGTGCTGGAGGTTCAGGATACGTCTATACTTCCTCAACAGCAGCTTCTTACCCAACTGGTTGTTTACTAACTAGTAAATATTATTTAACTGGCGCACAGACTTTGGCAGGAAATTCTAAATTTGAATCTCCAAATGGTGGCGAAGAGACTGGTCACAGTGGAGATGGCGCTGTTATTATTATGAAATTAAAATAAATGGTTGAAATTTTTAAAAATTCCATTTATAATATAATTTGTAAATGCGAAGAACAAGAGGAGTATATTAATTAGTACGTATTAGAGAGGAAAAGTCACTGGCTGAAAGCTTTTCTTAGGGAAAATTAATAGAAGGTAGCTTGGGAGCATATTATTTGAAATTAGTAGAATAATACGTTTACCGCGTTAAGGTGTTTAAGGTAATCTTAGGATTATGAAAAAAGGTGGTACCACGACTATTCGTCCTTTATGGCGGATGTCGTGTTTTTTGTTAAGGAGGATTTTTTATGTTAACACAAGCGTTTGATGAATATGTAAGCCATTATGATATGAATGATGAAAATATTGCTTTAAAATATAATCATTCTTATCGAGTGATGGAATTAAATGAGAGATATGCACGAGAACTAGGATTTAATGAGGAGGATATAGAACTTGCTCGTATTATTGGACTACTTCATGATTTTGGTAGGTTTGAGCAACTTAGAGTTTATCACAGTTATAATGATGCAAAAACAGTAGATCATGCTGATTATAGCGTAGTTCAATTATTTGATAAAGGTGAAATTAAAAAATATACGGATAAAGAAGAAGATTATGAAATTATTAAATTTGCTATCGAGAATCATAATAAATTTAAAATTCCAGAGTGTTCTGATGAGAGAATGTTAAAACATGCTAAACTAATTAGAGATTCCGATAAGGTAGATATTATGTACTTACTTGGATTTTTAGGAGAGTTAAATTATAAAGCAATCGATGCTCCTATTACAAAAGAAATCTTGAATTCTATTAAGAATCATGAAGAAATCTCAAAGACTTATATTCAAAATAAAAATGATCATATAGCTGTTCAGTTTGCATTCACATTTGATATTAATAATGACATTTGCTTACCAGATATGAAAAAGAATTTAGAGGGCTTTTATAATCAAGTAGAAGTAGGAGATACTTTTAAAGAAATTTATGAGGAAGTAAAAAAATATATAGAAGAGAGGATGAATAGTCATGCTAGAGACGAAGTATAATCATAAAAGCGTAGAAGAGGGAAAATATGAAAGTTGGATGTCAAAAGGATACTTTGAGAGTGGGGATTTATCAAAGAAGCCTTATTGTATAGTAATTCCTCCTCCAAATGTAACAGGAAAACTTCATTTAGGTCATGCTTGGGATACTACTTTACAAGATATTATTATTCGTTATAAGAGAATGGATGGATATGATACTCTATGGTTACCAGGAATGGATCATGCTGCTATCGCAACAGAAGCAAAAGTAGTCCAAAGACTTAAAAATAATGGGATTAATAAATATGAGCTTGGAAGAGAAAAGTTTTTAGATGCTTGTTGGGATTGGACTCATGAATATTCTGGTAATATTCGTGCGCAATGGGCTAAACTAGGATTAAGTTTAGATTATCGTAAAGAAGCATTTACGTTGGATGAGAATTTAACCAAAGCTGTTAAACATGTATTTGTTACTCTATATAATGAGGGATTAATCTATCGAGGAGAAAGAATTATTAACTGGGATCCAGTTGCTAAAACGGCTTTGTCTAATGAGGAAGTTATCTATAAAGAAGATGAGGGTGCTTTCTATCATTTGAAATATTTTATTGAAGATAGTGATGAATATTTAGATGTTGCGACTACTCGTCCTGAGACAATGTTTGGAGATACTGCTGTTGCGGTTAATCCGGAAGATGAGCGCTATAAACATTTAATTGGAAAGAATGTTATTTTACCAGTTGTTAATAAATTAATTCCTATTGTTGGGGATGAACATGCTGATCCAGAATTTGGTACGGGTGTTGTTAAGATTACACCAGCACATGACCCAAACGACTTTGAAGTCGGAAATCGTCACAACTTAGAACGGGTAGTTGTTATGAATGAAGATGCAACTATGAATGAAAATGCTGGTAAATATGTAGGCCTTACTCGTGAAGAGTGTAGAGAAGCGTTAGTAAAAGATTTAACAGATTCTGGTATTTTAATTAGTATTGAAAAAATGGTACATAGTGTAGGACATAGTGAAAGAACAGATGCTGTAGTAGAACCTTATCTATCAAAGCAATGGTTTGTTAAAATGCGTCCACTTGCAGATAGAGTACTTGAGAATCAAAAGAATAAAGATTCAAAAGTAAATTTTGTACCACCTCGATATGAAAAGACAATGAATCACTGGATGGAAATTACCTATGACTGGTGTATTTCCCGTCAACTATGGTGGGGACATCGCATTCCTGCTTGGTATAAAGGCGATGAAGTATATGTTGGTGAAGAAGCTCCAGAGGGTACTGGCTGGGTTCAAGATAACGATGTTTTAGATACTTGGTTTTCTAGTGCTTTATGGCCTTTCGCAACCCTAGGTTGGCCAAACAATACAGATAATTTAGAAAGATATTATCCAAATGATGTATTGGTAACAGGTTATGATATTATTCCATTCTGGGTAAATAGAATGACTTTTCAAGGCTTAAAGTTTACTGATAAACGTCCATTTAGAGATTGCCTTATTCATGGGTTAATTCGTGATAAAGAAGGACGGAAGATGAGTAAATCATTAGGTAATGGAGTAGATCCTATGGATGTTATTGAGGAATATGGATGTGATGCTCTACGTTTCTTCTTAACGACTAACTCAGCTCCTGGATCTGATTTAAGATATGATGAAGAAAAAGTAAAAAGTACTTGGAACTTTATTAATAAATTGTGGAATGCTTCTAGATTTGTTCTTATGAATTTAGAAGGATTTGAAGAGAGTAATTATACATTAGAGAATTTATCTATAAGTGATAAATGGATGCTTACAAAATTAGAAAGAACAATTAAAGATGTAAGAAAGAATATGGAGACATATGATTTCCACAATGTTGGAAATACTTTATATTCATTTATTTGGAATGATTTTTGTGATTGGTATATAGAGTTATCAAAGAGCGATATGTCTAATACCAATAAGAGTGTATTATTAAAAGTATTAACTAGTATTTTAAAGATGCTTCACCCTTCTATGCCTTATGTAACAGAAGAAATATATAATATGTTGCCAATAAAAGATGCTGATTCTATTATGATAAGTAGTTATCCAAAAGTAGAGGAAGAATACTTATTTGAAAAAGATGCAGAAGAAGTTGAAAAAGTATTAGAGGATATTGTTGCTATTAGAAATTTAAAAGCTACTAGTGGTATTACTAAAAATGCAAAAGTAAGTTATGAGATTGTAGAAACTTATAAAAATATTTATGAAACTCAATTAAAACTGGATAAACATGAAAAAGCTTTGAGTGAAACGATTAATCCTGTTAATTATTCTTCTAAATTCATTAATATTTCTTTTTATGAAGAAATAGAAGAAGATAGTTCTAAAAAGGAAGAAGAAATAAAGAAATTAGAAGCTTCTATCGAAAGAAGAGAGAAACTTTTAAGTAATGAAAATTATGTCTCTAAAGCTCCTGCTAATATTGTTGAAGCAGACCGTAAAAAATTATCTGAAGAAAAAGAAAAATTAGAATTGCTAAAGAAAAATTAAAAGAATAGTGAAATCTATTCTTTTATAGTATAATAAAAAAAGGAGGAATATTATGATAGTTGCAACTAATAATCAAGGAAAATTAAAAGAACTAAAAGAAATTTTAAATAGTTATGAATTATATAGTTTAAAAGAGAGTAATATAGATATAGATGTAGAAGAAAATCAAGATACGTTTTATGGTAATGCTTTAAAAAAAGCAAAAGAAATATACGAAATTTCTAATATTCCAGTCATTGCTGATGATTCTGGCTTATGTATTACTGCTCTTGATAATTGGCCAGGAGTGTTAACACATCGTTTTTTAGGGGAACAGGCAACAGATCTAGAGAGAAATAGTTATATTTTAGAAAAAATGAAGAATATTAAAAACAGAGAAGCGAAGTTTATCTGTAATTTGATTTATTATGATGGAAAAAATATAGTAGTAGGAGAAGGGGCTTTAACAGGTACTATTTCTTTTGAAAGACGTGGTTCTAATGGCTTTGGCTTTGATGAAATATTTGAATTAGAAAATGGTAAAACTTTAGCAGAATTATTACCAAATGAAAAAAATACGATAAGTGCTAGGTATTTGGCAACAATAGATTTAAAGGAAAAATTAAATGGTATACATATTTTCTAAAGTATGGTATACTTGATACAGAATAATGAGTGAGGTGTAGAATTTATGTTTTGTAAAAAATGTGGATCAGAATTAAAAGAGGGAGTGAAGTTTTGCCCAAATTGTGGTGCAAATTGTGCACAAGAGGTTGAACCACTTCAAAATAATAATGTAGTTTCGACAAGTAGTAGTAATGGGATGGTAAATACTCCTGTTAGTCAGCCTTCAATGCAAGGTGAACCTAATAAAAAGAAGGATTTTATTTTTATTATTGCAATAGCAGTAGTAGGGATTTTATTAATTGCTGTTCCAATCCTTTTAAACATGGGGAAGGATGATTCTTCTAAGTTATCGAATTCTAATGGAAAGACAAATACAAATTCTAATAGTGGATTTAATACAAATACCAATACAAATTCTAATAGTGGAACGAATACCAATACGAACGTACAAGTTAACGGAAATAAGGTAACTTTTGGCAATTATGTTTTTACCATTCCAAGTAAATCTAGAGCAGCAGAAGAAGATGGAAGTCTTTGTATTTATAATTTAAGAACTGCAAATGATATAGGTATGTTTCTTATTCAAGAGGGAAATTATGATCAATTAAAGGTATCTAAGGAGCTTGTAAAAACCTATATGGAACAATCAGGATTCCAAGTAGGAAGTATTACTGTTGCAACTTATAATGGTGTAGAATTTATTGTAATGCCTGTTTCACAATCAGGGTATTCTATGATTTGTGCTTATACAAAATTGTCAGATACAGAGGTTGCTGTTGTTACAGTATTAAATACCTCTTATAAAGTTGATTATACATTATTAAATGAAATGGCAACTATTATGAAAAGTGCTCAGAGAAAAGGTGCTTCAGGAATGTAAAAGAAATTCAGACGAATTTCTTTTTTTTGAAGGTAGTGCGTGATATAATAAAAATGGTGATAAAATGATACAGAAAAGAATAGATGAACTAATTAAAATATTAAATAAAGCAAGTTATGAATATCATACTTTAGATATGCCAAGTATTTCTGATCAGGAATATGATGACTATTATGCAGAATTAGTAAAATTAGAAACAGAAAATCCTAGTCTAGTAAGAGAGGATTCACCTACAGTAAGAATCGGTGCTACTGTAATAGACGGATTTGAAAAAGTAACTCACGAAAGACCAATGATGTCATTAGGAGATATTTTTAATGAAGAAGAGATTCGTGATTTTGATAATAAAGTAAGGAAGGTTGTAGCTAATCCTACTTATGTATGCGAGCTTAAAATAGATGGCTTGTCTGTTTCCCTATTATATCAAGATGGCAAGTTAATTAGGGGAGCAACAAGAGGGGATGGAACTGTCGGTGAAAATATTACTCACAATGTTAAAACAATAAAATCTGTTCCGCTTTCTCTTCCACAGGATATTGATATTGAAGTTCGTGGAGAAATATACATGCCTAAATCTTCTTTTGAAGCTTTAAATAAAGAAAGAAGAGAAAAAGGGGAAAAGGAGTTTGCTAATCCTAGAAATGCAGCAGCAGGATCTGTTAGACAATTAGATTCTAAAGTAGCTGCTTCTAGAAATTTAAGTACGTTTTTATATCACATTCCTAATGCAATAGATTATGATATTCATAGTCAGGAAGAATGTTTGAATTATATGAAAGAATTAACATTTACGGTAAATCCAAATATTATTCATGCTAAGAATATAGAAGAGGTAATTGAATATATTTCTTATTGGCAAGTTCATAGACCAGAATTACCATATGAGATAGATGGAGTGGTTATTAAAGTAGATAATTTACAAGATCAAAGCAGGCTTGGTTTCACAGCACGTGTGCCAAAATGGGCTATTGCTTACAAATTTCCAGCAGAAGAAGTTTTAACGCAACTTAAAAATATTGAATTTTGTGTTGGTAGGACTGGTAAAATTACACCGCGTGCAGATTTGACTCCTGTTCATTTAGCAGGTTCTATCATAAGCAGTGTTACTCTTCACAATGAAGATTATATTAAGGAAAAAGATATTAAAATTGGAGATACTATTTCTATTCATAAAGCAGGAGATGTTATACCAGAAGTAGTAGAAGTTAAAAAGGATAGAAGAACTGGAGAAGAAATTGACTTTAAGATGATTACTCATTGCCCAATTTGTGGAACAGAATTAGTTAGAAAAGAAAGTGAAGCAGCTTATTTTTGCTTAAACCCAGATTGTGATGCTAGAAAGATTGAAGGGCTTATTCACTTTGCCAGTCGAGATGCTATGAATTTAGATGGATTTGGAGAAAATATTATAGAAGATTTTTATAATATGAAATATTTACATACTATTGATGATTACTATACATTACATAATCATAAAGAATCTTTGAAAGAATTGGAAGGCTTTGGTGAAAAGAGTATCAATAATCTTTTAGTGGCGATTGAGAAGAGTAAAGAAAATTCTTTAGAGAAGCTTTTATTTGGTTTAGGAATTCGTCATGTAGGTAAGAAAAATGCTGTTATTTTAGCAGAATACTATCAAAGTTTAGATAATTTAATGGAAGCTACACTAGAAGAGTTAGTTGACATTCCAGATATTGGAGAAATTATAGCAGAATCCGTTGTCGGTTATTTTGCAAAAGATGAAAATAAAAGATGTATAGAAAAGTTAAAAGAGTATGGTGTAAACTTCCAATATATTGGAAAAGAAAAATTAGAAACAGAAGAGTTTAGTGGAAAAACTTTTGTACTTACAGGAACATTATCTATTCCACGTGAAGAGGCAAAAGAGCTTATTGAATATAGGGGAGGAAAGGTAACTAGTAGTGTAACTAGTAAAACTAGTGTAGTAGTAGTTGGACTTAGTCCTGGAAGTAAATATGATAAAGCAAAGGAACTTGGAGTTGTAATTTGGGAAGAGGAAGAATTCTTACAAAAGGTGAATTATCAAAAATAGAACATAGGTATATTTTGCTTTTCTGAAAAAAATGTTATAATAAGTAGGGTAACACTAATTCAGAGGTGAACGAAATGGAAGAATGGAATGGATTCCAAGGCGAAAAATGGAGAAAAAAAGTCGATGTTGAAGACTTTATTATAAATAATTATAAGGAATATAAGGAAGATGAGTCTTTTCTTACGAAATGCTCTAAAAAGACAAGTAAAGTGTGGAGTAGATGTCAAAAACTTTTGGAAAAAGAAATGCTTACAAAAGTTTTAGATATAGAAACGATGGCAATTTCTGGTATCAATAATTTTGATGCTGGCTATATTGATAAAAAAAATGAAGTAATTGTAGGTTTACAAACAGATGAACCATTAAAGAGAATTATGAATCCTTATGGCAGTTTAGATTCTGTAAAGCAAGCATTAAATTCTTATGGTTATCAGATGAATCATGATATTGAAGAAAAATTTTCAGAATATTATAAATCTTATCAAGAAGGAATTTTAGGAACTTATACAGATACTATTTTAAAATATCGTAAAGCGAAAGTTTTAAACTCTCTTCCAGAAGAATTTGGAAGAGGAAAAATATTAGGGGATTATAGGCGTTTAGCTCTTTATGGAGCCGACTATTTAATTCTGAGAAAAAAACATGATTTAACGAGATTAAATTCTAATATGAATTTTGCTCTTATTCGTACTAGGGAAGAAGTACAAGAACAGATAAAAGCTTTAGAAGATATAAAAGAAATGGCATCGCATTATGATATTGATATTTCAAGACCAGCTAAAAATGCGAAAGAAGCGTTTCAGTGGCTGTATTTTGCGTATTTAGCAACTATTAAGCAAGGAAATGGAGCTATTAATTCTTTTGGTAGAAATGCAGCATTTTTAGATATTTATATTGAAAGAGATTTAGCAAATGGAAGTTTAACAGAGGAAGATGCACAAGAATTGGTAGATCAGTTAGTCATTAAGCTGAGATTAGTTAGACATTTAAGAAAAAATGAATATAAAGAAACTTTAATTGGAGATCCGTCATGGGTAACAGAGTCTATTGGTGGAATGTATAAGGAGGATATTTCTTTTGTAACTAAAACAGCCTATCGATTCTTAAATACATTATCTAATTTATCCTCTTCTCCTGAACCAAATTTTATTATATTATGGTCTCCTAAGTTGCCAGATTCTTTTAAAAGATATGCTGCTAAATTAGCCTTAGCAACTCATGTTATTCAATTTGTAAATGATGATTTACTTAGACCTATTTACGGGACAAATTATGCTATCGTAGGAAGTTCTTCTGTAGTAAAACTTGGAAGTCAATTAATATATTATGGGGGTAGTTGTAATTTACCAAAAGCACTATTATATGCTATTAATGGGGGAAAAGATGAGGTTACCAAGGAGGTAATGGTAGAAGGATTAGAGCCATTAACAGGAACTACTTTGGATTTTCAAAAAGTCTTAAAGAATTTTGTTATTACAGTAAATCAATTTCTTCATAATTATGTAGAGGCTCAGAATATAGTTCATTACATGCAAGACAAGTATGCTTATGAATCTGCACCTATGGCATTTTTAGATACGATTACAGAAAGAAAAATGTCTTTTGGTTTTACAGGTCTTTCTACAGTAGCAGACTCTTTTTCAGCGATTCGTTATGGAAAATTAAAAGTAACTAGAGATGAAGAAGGAAATGTTACTAGTTTTCAAACAGATGCAGATTTTCCTAGATTTGGTAATAATGATGTAAAAGTAGATAAAATGTCTTATGATATTATTAAAATAATTTCTAAAGAATTGAAAAAGCAATCCCTATATCGTAATGCTGTAGGTACTATCTCTTTACAAACGTATGCTGATCATGTTTTTTATGGCGCTGCAACAGGTGCAACACCAGACGGTAGATTAGCATTTACACCTTTTTCTCCAGGAGCAAATCCAGTGGATGGAAAAGATGTAAGTGGCGTAAATGCTTCTTTAAAAAGTATGGCTAAGATTCCTTATTTAGGTGTTTGTGATGACGGTATTACTAACAATATTTCAATCTCTGAGTTAGCGCTTGGCGAGAATGAAAATGAAAGAATAGACAATTTTATAAAAATTATTAATGATTATTGTTCTGATGGTGGCGAGCATTTAAATATAAATGTAATGTCTAAGAACGAATTAATGAATATGGATAAAACAACAGATAAATATATAAAATTAATTGTTAGGTATGCAGAATGTGGAGTTCTCTTTAATTCTTTAACGAAAGCTCAGCAAGAAGAATTTTTAAGTAGAACATTTCATGAAGAATTATAAAAAGGTAATGAAAAGTTATCTTTTTATTTTGGTTCTATGATATAATGATAGTAGTTATGATATGCACAATCATGTGTATAATTTTAGGAAGGTGAAATATGAAAAAGACAATAACTGTTGATGGGAATGAAGCCTGTAGTTATACTTCATATATGTTTACAGAAGTAGCAGGTATTTATCCTATTACTCCCTCAAGCCCAATGGCTGAGCATTTAGATGAGTGGAGTAAAGATAGAATTAATCTGTTTGGAGATCCTGTAAAAGTAGTGGAGATGCAAAGTGAAGCTGGAGCATCTGGTTTTATTCATGGATCTTTAAGAGCTGGATGTTTGACTACAACTTTTACAGCTAGCCAGGGATTACTATTAATGATTCCAAATATGTATAAAATGGCAGGGGAAATGCTACCTGGTGTCATGCATGTGGCAGCACGTTCCTTATCTACTCATGCCTTATCTATATTTGGAGATCATCAAGATATCTATGCTTGTAGATCAACAGGTTTTGCAATGTTGGCATCTTCTTCTGTACAGGATGCAGCATATTTAAGCGCTGTTGCACATTTATCAGCTATTAAAGGAAGTATTCCATTTATGCATTTTTTTGATGGATTTAGAACTAGTCATGAGATTCAAAAAATAGAGGTTTTACAAGCTACAGATTATGCAGAAATGTTAGATAGAGAAGCATTAGATAAATTCCGTAAAAAAGCTCTCAATTTAGATAACCCAGTTATTTATGGAACTGCTCAAAATGATGATATTTATTTTCAAGCAACAGAAGCTCGCAACCCTTATTACAATGAACTTCCGGATATTGTAGCTTCTTATATGACTAAGATTAATGAAAAAGCAGGAACTAACTATATGCCATTTAATTATTATGGTAATCCACAAGCTAAGAGAGTAATTGTAGCAATGGGTTCTGTCTGTGATACTATTAAAGAGACAATCGATGCTTTAAAAGAAGATATAGGTTTAGTAGAAGTTCATCTTTATAGACCTTTTAGTA
Organism: uncultured Bacilli bacterium; assembly: GCA_910589375.1. Taxonomy (GTDB): domain Bacteria; phylum Bacillota_I; class Bacilli_A; order RF39; family UBA660; genus UBA5578. The sequence goes on from CAJUTK010000004.1 coordinate 43,173, forward strand.
CAAAGCACTTTTTACAATCAATACCTAAAACGGTAGAGACAGTAGCAGTATTAGATAGAACAAAAGAGCCAGGTAGTAATGGAGAACCATTATACTTAGATGTTGCTGCAATTCTATCTAAACGTGGTGTGAAAGTAGTAGGTGGAAGATATGGCTTATCTAGTAAAAATACAACACCTAGTCAAATTTATGCTGTTTATGAAATGATGAAAAATCCAAAAAATAACTTTACAATTGGTATTGAAGATGACGTTACAAACTTAAGTTTAGAACCAATTGAAATAATAACAAATCAGGCTAATGAATGGTTATTCTACGGCTATGGTAGTGATGGAATGGTAAGTGCTTCTAAATCTATTATTAAAATTATTGGAGATAATACTGATAACTATGTACAAGGATATTTTCAATACGATTCTAAGAAAAGTGGAGGAGTAACTTGTAGTCATTTAAGATTTAGTAAATCACCAATACGGTCTCCATATTATGTAGAAAAGCCAAGTGTATTAGTGGTGACTAAGGAAAGTTATTTAAAAGATTATGATTTAGTAAATAGCTTAAGGGAAAATGCTATAGTCATTATTAATAGTAGTCATAGTGATGCCGAGATATTAAACATTATGAATGACTCTCTAAAAGCAAAAATAAAGAATGCTCATGCGAAGCTATATGTTATCAATGCTTATGAGTTAGCATCTAAAGTTGGATTAAAAGGAAAAATTAGTACTATTATGGAAAGTGCTATCTTAGGAGCTAGTGAGATTATTCCTTTTCATGATGCTCTTGATGCTATGACAAAAAATATAGTGGCAAAGTTTTCTAAGAAGGGTGATTCCATTGTTGAAGCTAATAAAAAGGCAATCCAAGATGCTAAGGAACATTTACGTGTATTAGAAATACCAGAAAATAATTATGATGTTTCTTCTATAAAATATGATAGCATTTTTGAAGCGATGCATTACCGAAAAGGAGATTCTTTGAAGACTTCTGATTTTGTAAAACGCGCAGATGGAATTTTTGAATGTGGAACAAGTGATTTAGAAAAACGTTATGTAAGTGATATGGCTCCTGATTGGATTAGTATGAACTGTATTAACTGTAATCAGTGTTCCTTTGTATGTCCTCATGGAGTAATTCGTCCATTCCTATTAAGTGAGAAAGAATACCAAGAGGCTCCAACAGAAATTCAAAATAGAGCAGTAAAAGCAATTGGTATGGATAATTATTATTATATTATCAGTGCCTCTGTAGCAGATTGCACTGGTTGTGGATTATGTGTAAAAACTTGTCCTGGCAAAAAGGGTGAGAAAGCTCTTACAATGGATAAATTAGATAAAAAAGAACAAGAAATATTTGATTACTTATCTACACATGTAGAAGAGAAAAAAGAATTTAATACTTATACAGTAAAAGGAAGCCAATTTAAGGAACCTAAATTTAGATTTAGTGGAGCTTGTGCTGGATGTGGTGAAACAGCTTATATTAAGCTATTAACACAACTATTTGGTAATCACTTAATTATTAGTAATGCTACTGGATGTTCTTCTATTTATGGTGCTAGTGCTCCTTCTATGCCTTATACAATTCCTTGGGCAAGCAGTTTATTTGAAGATAATGCAGAGTATGGTTATGGTATGCTAATTGCCAACACGACTTTACGTCATCGTATTGCTTCTATTATGTCTAAGAATATGGATAATGAAAATAGTGAATTATTCAAAAAATGGTTAGAAAATAGTGAAAGCTATGAAAATACAAAAGAAGTATATGATCATTTAACAGAAAATCTACCATCAGAGCTAAAGGATTTAAAACAATATATAGTAGCTCGTAATATTTGGTGTATTGGTGGAGATGGATGGGCATATGATATTGGCTTTAGTGGCATTGATCATGTTTTATCTACCCAAGACAATATTAAAATATTAGTTCTTGATAGTCAGGTATATTCTAATACGGGAGGACAGTCTTCTAAAGCTAGTCCAAAAGGAGCTATTGCATCCTTTGCAGCAGCAGGTAAAGTCAATAATCAAAAGGATTTAGCGCGTATTGCTATGAGCTATTCTCATGCCTATGTTGCGCAAGTATCATTAGGTGCTAATCCACAACAATTAATTAAAGCTTTTAAAGAGGCAAATGAATACAATGGACCAGCTATTATTATTGCCTATACACCATGTATTTCTCATGGTATTAAAGGTGGAATGGAAAATAGTGTGGAGATAGAAAAATTAGCTACTCAGTGTGGTTTCTTCCCAATATTTAGATATCATCCAGAAGAAGGATTTACGTTAGATAGTAAACAAGTAGACTTTGATAAATATGAAGAATTTTTAAACAGTCAAACTAGATTTAATATGCTAAAGGTAATTAATCCAGAAAAAGCAAATAGCCTATTAGAAGCTAATAAAGACTATTCTATTAAAACATTTAATTATTATGAAGATTTAGCAAAAAAAGAAGATTAAATTCTTCTTTTTTCATGAAAAAGGTGATATTCTTATAATGGTGATAGTATGAAAAGAAAAGGAATTATAATTGTTATAGTAAGTATTTTATTAGGGATAATACTACTTTCACTTTCTTTATTACTATTGATAAAACCTTCCAAGCAAAAAGAAGAGTCAAATATCATTCATACTGGTATTACTTCTAAAACAAGGTTTATAGATAATGATTTTATTACTATCAAAAAAGATACTGTCTACGTAAGAGAAAAGGAAAATATTGCGTTAAAATCTTTAAAGAATGAAGTAAAAGAAATAACTCAATATAAAACAATGGTCTATGACAATAGTAATTTTGTTGTTTATATAGATCAAGAGAAAAATATTTTAAAAAATGTAGATGGTCAAACGCTTGCTATGGCTAGCAGTACTATCAGTACTTATTATGATACTGTAACAAATAAAAGTTATTATTTTTATGACGATACTTTATATGATGAAGGTGGAAAACCTTTAATCAATAAACTAGAAAATGTTTCTTTAGTAGAAAATGGATTAGTTTATGCGTCAAAAAAATCAAACTCTATTATAATTGATTTAAATACAAAACAAGAAATGAATATAAATTATTCTTCCAAATTAGATGGAATAGATATCTTTGATAATATTTTTATTATGTATAAAGATAAAAAATATTTTGTTTACCATCTAGATACGAAAACATTAGATGAAGAATTTTATACTTCTGCCTCACCAGAAGGAAGAGGGTATATTCTTTCTAATGGAAAGAAAAAATTATATTTAACACAGGATGATGGTGAAGTTTCTTCTTTAGAAGAGTTGCAAAAAAAGGATTTATCTAATGGATACTATATTATTTATCAAGAGGATTGTCCTACTTTAAAAAATTCTAATGGTGTAGTTAAAGAGGATTACTGTATTTATTCTGATGAGAAGTCAGAAGCAAATAAAGATTGGTATTTAATGAGATTATCTTCAGGAGAAAAAAATTTAGTTATTGTTTTATTTCCAAACGGAAAAATATTAGAAACAGAAAAAGATGCTATGTTTGTCGGGGATTATGCTTATATTTTTGAAGGAGAAATCTATAATAGAGATGGTGTTAGAAAGGAAAATGAATGTTTACAAGATTTTTCAAAAAACGGTAAGAACTATATTTGTTCTAATGGGGCGAAATATTTCCTTTTGGATAATAATTTAAATTCTCTAAAAGGTAATTATGATAGTGTAGATTGTCATAAGAATGGATATTGTTATATAAGAAATGGGCAACTAGAGGGTGTTTGGTATAAAGGAAATATTATTATTGAACCATCTTATGGGGAAATAGAAATCCATGATAATTATATTGTAGCAAAAGATTTTAACGGTTTTGATTTATTTATGTTAGGTGATAGTTCTGAATTATCAATAGAAGAGTTAAAAAAAGAAGAGTATATTATTGATTTAAAGATAGAAGATGTAATAATGGAATATAACTTAGAGTCTATGAGGTCTACTATTGAAGCTAATGAAGAACTATTTAAAAAATATGCTTATGTTGTCTTAAATAATAATCGATTAGGAAATTATAAGGAACATGTATTACATTTATTTCCAATATTGGCTAATAATCATTCCCCTTTAGAAGAGTATCACTTTTTTAATAAATTGAAAAAATTATATTTTAAAATAGAAAAATCATGGAATAGTGGCATTGCTGGGGAATATCATGATGGAGAAACTATGATTAGATTGAGTAATGATTATAAGGATAATGACAGTGTAATTTACCATGAACTTATCCATTTTCTCGATTTTTCTGTAGCTGATGATAATCTAAAACTTTATTATTGGGATAATAAGTATCTAAATGATGAAGAATTTTTAAGTCTCTCAAAAGAAGATAGAAAAAAGGCAATAGAAGATGCAAAAGTTCTTCCTCCTTTATCATTTATTTTAGAGGGGGGAGCAGAATATTATACTGGAGATTATTTCTTTGAAGGAGCTACTAGAGCTTATGATATTCCTGTAAAAACTTATAGTGCTCTCATTTATATTTTTGGGTATGAAATGATGAGTTCGTTATTTTTCTCAAAAATAGAAAATATAGAGTTTTACAATTGGTTTATAGGAGCTGGTAAAACTGATAAGGAATATGAAGAATTTGCAGAGAGATTAAGAAAGATTACTTTACTTGATGAGAGTTATTTTGATAGTGATGTTTTAGCATTAATAGATGATTTGGTAGAGCTATATATTGGTACAAGAGATGGAGATTGGACAAAAGATAATGAATTTTGTTATATAATTTCTACTCTTTTAGATTATGCTCCTTTTGAGTTAAAAGCAAGTAAGTATCAGGATTCTTATCAAAAAATAAAAAAACAATATGGTACAGAGTTTTATGATAAACTAGATAAAACTCCTCTTCAATATAAAACAGAATATTATACAGATGGAACTAAATCTTATATTATATTGAGTGGCTATGGTGAGGGTGTAAAAATAGAGTATGATTTTTTAGCGAATAAAGTTATCAATAAGAAAGTTATAAAAGCGGCTTAGCACCGCTTTTTTGTTTTCAAAGTAAAGGAAATATTTCCTTTACTGTAAAAGAAATGTTAACAAAAACTTAAAAACTTCTTAAGAATACTTGTTTTTTTGAAAATATTGTAATAAAAATTTCCTTTTTTTCTAGTTTTTGGTATAATAATTAATAGGTGTAGGTATGAAAAATATATATGGAATTACAATCAAAGATTTAGAACAATATTTTATAGATAAAAATGAGGGAAAGTTTAAAGCTACACAAGTATTTGAATGGTTATATAAAAAGCGTGTAAAAGCTTTTGATGATATGAAAAATATTAGTAAAAAAACAATAGAGGATTTAACATTTGATTTTCAATTATCAGAATTAGAAATCGTAGATAAAAAATCTGGTAAAGACGTTTTTAAATATTTATTCAAATTAGAAGATGGCAATACTATAGAGGCTGTTTTAATGTTACATGATTATGGGAATAGCTTATGCATTTCTACACAAGTAGGATGTAATATGGGATGTCACTTTTGTGAAAGCGGTAGATTAAAAAAAGTTCGTAATTTAGAAGCTCATGAAATGGTTAGGCAAGTACTATGTGTAGAAGAAGATTTAAAGTTACGAATTACTCATATTGTACTTATGGGGATTGGAGAACCATTTGACAACTACCAAGAGGTAATTAAATTTATTGATATTGTAAATACACCAAAAGGAATTGATATTGGAAGTAGACATATAACAGTTTCTACTAGTGGTATTGTTCCTAAAATTAAAGAGTTTGCTCTTTTAGATAAACAAGTGAATTTAGCGATTTCTCTTCATGCCCCTAATAATCAAATTAGAAGTAGTATTATGGATATTAATAAAGCTTATCCAATAGAAGAGTTAATAAGTGCTGTTAAATTTTATATTGAAAAAACAAATAGACGTGTTACATTTGAATATATTCTATTAAAAGGTATCAATGATTCTAAAAAATGTGCAGAGGAATTAGCTCAGTTGTTAAGAGGGATGAATGCTTATGTAAATTTAATTCCTTATAATGAAACAAGTCATATTGAGTACAGGAAAAGTGAAAAAGATACTATTTTAGCATTTTATGATGAGCTTAAGAAGAAAGGTATTAATGTAACAATACGAAGAGAATTTGGTGGGAATGTAAGTGCTGCCTGTGGACAACTTAGATCCAATTACAAGGAGGAATAATATGAAATATGGTTATTTGACTGATCCAGGAATGGTAAGAGAGAGAAATGAAGATAGTGTAATTATTGTTGAAAATGAAGCAGGCGAAATTCTAATGTGTGTAGCAGATGGAATGGGTGGTCACAAAGATGGAGAAGTTGCTTCTAGTATTGCTATTACGCATATTGGAAAAAGATTTCGTTCTATTAGCAGTGTAGGAAATAAAGAAGATGCTATTAATTGGATGCAGAGCACTGTTAGTGAAGCTAATGTAGAAATATTCAAATATGTAGCAGCACATCCAGAAAGTGAAGGAATGGGAACTACTGTTGTAATAGCAATTCTTACCCCAGCTTTTCTACTTTTTGGAAATATAGGAGATTCTTCTGGCTATGTTGTTAAAAATAATAAGCTTCATAAAATTACGATAGATCACACTCTTGTAAATTTGCTTGTAAAAAGTGGAGAATTGACAGAGGAAGAAGCAAAAGAACATCCAAGAAAGAATGTTTTGATGAAAGCATTAGGTGCTAATACTAATGTTGAGATGGATATATTTAATGTAGAACTTGGGATAGATGGAATTATGTTATGTAGTGATGGCCTTACCAATATGTTAGATGATACTCAAATAGTAAAAGTTTTAGTAGGGGAAGGTACTATTGAAGAAAAACTACAAAAATTAATTTTTAAATGTAATAACCGTGGTGGTAGTGACAATATTTCTGTTGCATACCTAAGCAAGGAGGAAAGTTAATTATGATAATAAAGGGTCAAAAAATAGATGGAAGATATCAAATCATCCGTACTATTGGTGAAGGTGGTATGGCAAATGTATATCTTGCCTATGATACTATTTTAGATAGAGAGGTAGCAGTAAAAGTTTTACGAGGCGATCTTGCTAGTGATGAGAAATTTGTAAAGAGATTTCAAAGAGAGGCCAAAGCTGCTAGCTCCCTAAATCATCCAAATATTGTAGAAATGTATGATGTGGGAGAAGATAATGGAAATTACTTTATAGTAATGGAATATATTGATGGAAAAACATTAAAAAGTTTAATTAAAAAACGCGGAGGGTTATCTCTTTCTGAAACAGTAGATATTATGATGCAGTTAACGAGTGCTATTGCATGTGCACATGATAGTTTTCTAATTCATAGAGATATTAAGCCACAAAATGTTTTGATTTTAGAAGATGGTAGAGTAAAAATAACAGATTTTGGTATTGCAATTGCTATGAATAGTACAGAGTTAACACAGACTAATTCTGTTATGGGATCTGTTCATTATTTACCGCCAGAACAAGCTAATGGTGCTGGTGCAACTATTAAAAGTGATATTTATTCTTTAGGTATTTTAATGTATGAATGTTTAATTGGTAAATTACCTTTTAAAGGGGAAAATGCAGTTGAGATTGCTATTAAACATATGAAGGAAAAAATTCCTAGTATGTGTTCTCAAAATGAATTAATTCCTCAAAGTATTGAAAATATTGTTTTGAGAGCTTGTGCAAAAAATCCAAGAAACCGCTATGATTCTGTAGCAGAGATGCATGAAGATTTAAAAACTGCTTTATCAGAAGAGCGAAAAGATGAAAAACGTTTGGTATATAAATATCCAGAGAATGATTTAGAAGAAACAAAAGCTCTGCCAACGTTAGACAAAATGAAAGCAAAAGAGACAAGAGAATCTCGTCATGATGAAGTAGTTGAGGAGGAAGAGGAAGAAGTGAAGAAAAAGAAAAAGGGCGGTAAGAAACTAAAAGTAGCTGTTATCGTTAGCATCGTTACTTGTATATTAGTACTAATAGGAGTTTTACTTACTGCATATTTTATGGTAACAAAGAGTAGAAATGCTACCGTTGCACTTCCTTCTATTACAGGTAAGAGTAAAGAAGTCGTTGAACAAAAACTAACTAGCATGGGTCTTGTTATTGAGTATGAAGAAAAGACTAGTGACGATTATGCTGAGGGCTTTGTTATTGACTATAAGGATTTAAATGTTAATAGTAAAGTGAAAAAAGGTTCTACTGTAACTGTTATTATTTCTTCTGGATTAACAGGTGTAACACTTGAAGATTATAGAGGTAGACATCTTACTACTGTTCAACTAGAACTAGAACAAGCTGGTATTAAAGTAGTGGCAATTCCTAAAAGGGTTTCAACAGAACAAGAAGATTATGAAAATGCTTTTGAGGGAATGATTTTATCCCAAAATAAAGATCCTGAAACTAGAATAACAGAAGGTGGAGTATTAGAATTAACTTATGCTACTTTAATTACTATTTATCCAGATTTTACAGATGGAACATATGATAAAGAAAAAGTTCAACAATTCTGTGATGATAATAAAATAAAATGTGAATTTAAAGAAAAAGAAGATTCTACACATAAAGAAGGAACAATTTTAAAACAAGGAAGAGCAGCAGGTGGAGAAGTAAAAGAAGGTGTTACTTTAACTATTACTATTGCTAAGAAACCATATGTAGAACCAGATCCAGTGATTCCTCCAGAACCAGATACAAATCCAGATGGTGGAAATGAATAAGCATGGAAGAATTATAAAACAATTAAGTAATGATTATTTTGTAGAAATAGAAAATGAAATAGTCGTTTGTAAAGCAAGGGGAAAATTTAGAAAGTTAGGAATTACTCCCTTAGTTGGAGATTTCGTTTTAGTAGATTATGATAATCAATACATATTAGAAATTGAAAAGAGAAAAAATGAACTTGTAAGACCTAGTATTGCTAATGTTACTCAGGCTCTTATTGTAAATAGTGTAGAAATTCCAGAATTCTCTCCTAATTTATTAGATAAATTACTTGTTACGATTGAGCATAATCACATTAAACCTATTATTTGTTTTACTAAATTGGATTTAGTGTCAGATGCTAAAAAAGAGGAAATTCAGAAGTACCAAGAGTATTATCGAAAGATTGGTTATTCTGTTTATAATAATTCTGATCCCAAAATAAAAGAAATTATAAAAGATAATGTGACTGTTTTTGCAGGACAAAGTGGTGCTGGAAAAAGTACCTTATTAAATATGCTAGATGCTAATTTAAATCTTCAAACTGGTGAAGTTTCTCATGCCTTAGGAAGAGGAAAACATACTACTAGACATGTTGAATTAATTCCTATTTTGGGAGGATTAGTAGCAGACACACCAGGATTTAGTGCACTCGATTTTAAAGACTATGAGGAATATGAGATTAGAGATGGATTTATAGAATTTTCGAGTTATAGTGATACTTGTAGGTACCGAGATTGTATGCATCGCAATGAAGAAGAATGCGGAGTAAAAGAAGCTTTAAAGAATGGTGATATTTTATCTAGCAGATATGAAAACTATATTAAGTTTTTAGATAAAAGATAGAATGTTTTCTATCTTTTTGTTTGCTATTTTTTTCTTATTTTTGTATACTAATTGATAGAAGGTGATTTATGATTTTACATGACGTTAATAGCGAAGACTATCTATACTTAAGATTGTTAGGAGAAAGCAAAGATTATCCTTTTTATTATAGTCATTTAAAAGAAGGAACAATTCTTAGGTTTCAATTAGAAAATTTAAGTAAATGGCTATGGAGAAGTAACGTATTTAAGAATCTAGATTGTTTTCATTTTGAGGAAAGAAAGAAAAAGTCAAGAAAAGCTTATTCACCGCTTGATATTTATAGTAAAATTACTGTAGTGAAAGATATTGATTTATTAATCAATATGGATGCTAAAGATGTGTTATTAATGGATGAATGGTTGTGGGATAGACTACATTCTAGTGAAAGACCTATCATGACATCGGCTAATCAATTAAGTTTTTTATTTGGAACAGAAAAATCAAAAAGCCCAATAGAGAGAAATTGGTATCATCTAGAACATACAAAATTATTTCGTCCTGATGGGAAAGAGGTACAGGGAAGTTCTATTTTTGAAATGGATACTCCAAGAATGGCTTTACCAGAGAATACTTTATTGAGCCTTCCTAGTTCTTTTATTGATAAGAAAAATAATGGTGGTAAAATAGTAGATTGCTATCAGTTTGGAAATGAAACTGTTATAGTTGTTCCTTTAAGAAGAGGAGATATCATAGATTTTTCATCTCCAGTTACTACCTTATTATTTTTAAGACAAGATGTTTTAAGATTACTTTTAAATACAGAAGCAGTAAGTGAACAAGAACATCTAAAATATTTTGAAAGAGATTTTGAAGGATACTTACCAACGATAGGAAGAAGATATTTTAAATTGCATGATTATTTAAAGTTACGTAGATTAAATGATTTGTTTGATTCTAAAGTTTGGGCAGAAATTAGGAAAAGAAGCAGTACTTTTCAAAATCCATTTTCCTATTATGGAAATGATTATCGAGTTTCTAAAGTATGTTTCGATGGTGAAGGATATATTCGCTATATTTGGTGTAGTGATGAACCTATTGTAGAACATGAATTATCTAAAATAGCAGACCGTGTTAGTTTTGAAGAGGCACAAGCTCTTTATGAAAAAGAACAGAAGAATAAAAAAAGAGAAGAAGAGGAAAAAGAACTACAAAGAAGGGCAACAGAATATGTTGAAAAGAATAAAGGGCGATACAATAAATTACAAAAGAGAAATCCTAATTTAACATATGTAGATTTTATGAGAATAGATTCTGCTGAACAAGGACGTGTTAAAAAGGAGACTGTGAAAAGATTATTGTTAGTTTTAAATTATAGAAGAGATATTTTAAAGAAAAAGGAGTGATAAATGTGATAGCAATAACTTTATTAAGTATAAAAGATGATAACGAAAAGATAAAAGAAATGTATTCTTTAAATCCCGATTATATTCATGTAGATGTTATGGATGGAAAGTTTGTAAGCAATGTAGTAGATTTTAAAGAGTTACCAGAAACTAGTATTCCAAAAGACGTTCATTTGATGGTCTATGATATAAAGAAGTATGTAGACTATTATTCTAAATATAGTCCAGAGTATATTACCTTTCATTTTGAAGCAACTGATAATGTAGGAGAAATGATTAGTTACATTAAAAGTAAAAATAGTAAGGTAGGAATTGCAATTAATCAAGAAACTTCAGTAGAGCAATTAGAACCATATTTAGGTCAAATAGATTTAGTGCTTGTTATGAGCATTATTCCTGGTAGTGGGGGACAGAAATTTATAGAAGGTAGCAATGATAAAATAGATGAGTTAAAACGGTTAAGAGATGAGAAAAAATATTCTTATGTGATAGAAGTAGATGGTGGCATTAATAACATTACCAAAGATTACTGTAAGAATGCTGATATTTTAGCAGTAGGTAGTTATCTTACACTAAGTGAGAATTACCAAGAAAAGTATCAAAGTATGTTAAAATAAGATATAGAAATGCTTGAAAAACCTAGGAATTTATTATATACTATATATATTGCGGAGGGATAATATGGAAAACAAAAATGAAAAGAAAATTACAATTAAGATAGATGGTGAAGAGTGGTCAAAACTTGTAGATGACGCTTTTCATAAAGCTAATAAAAAAGCTAAAATAGCAGGATTTAGACCTGGTAAAGCTCCTAAAGATATTTTTGTGAAACACTACGGAATGGAATCTTTATATTATGAAGCTTCTAATAAAGCTGTAGAAGTAGCTTATGAAAAAATGTTAGATGAAAATAGTGATTTAGATATCGTTACACAACCAACTGTAGATATTCATAATATTGGAGAAGATGGAGTTGAATTTGAATTTACTTTAACTTTAAAACCAGAAGTAAAATTAGGTACTTATAAAGGTTTAAAAGCTAAAAAGGAAAAAGTAAAAGTAACGAAAGAAGAAATTGAAGAATCAATTAACCATATGCGTGAGCATTATAAAGAAAATGTATTAAAAGATGGTGCCATTGCTAATGGTGATATAGCTGTTATTGACTTTGAGGGATTTAAAGATGGAAAAGCTTTCGATGGTGGAAAGGGAGAAAATTATTCTCTAGAAATTGGAAGTAATACTTTTATTCCTGGATTTGAAGAACAACTAATTGGTAAAAAATCTGGAGAGGAAGTAGAAGTAAATGTTACTTTCCCAGAAGAATATCATTCAGAAGATTTAAAAGGTGCAAAAGCTACTTTTAAGGTAAAAATTCATGAAGTAAAAGAAGTGAAAGTTCCTGAATTAGATGAAGACTTCTTTAGTGATTTAGGAATGGAAGGAATTGATTCTAAAGAGTCTCTAGAAAAACAAGTAAAAGAAAATATTACTACTCAAAAGGAAAGAAAAGCAGATGATGAGTGGTTAGATGCTTTACTTGAAGAGGCAGCATCTACTATGAAAGTAGATATTCCAGAAGTAATGATTGAAGACGAAACTTCTAGAATGATTCAAGAATTTGCTCAAAATGTACAAATGCAAGGTATTTCTTTAGATCAATTTTTCCAATTTTCTGGAATGACAGAAGAAAAATTAAAAGATGAATATAAAGAACAAGCAACAAAAAGAGTTACTTATCGTTTAATGATTGAAGCAATTATTAAAGCTGAGAAAATTGATGTTACAGAAGAAGAATTAAATAAAGAAGCAGAAGAGATGGCTTCTAAGTACCAAATGAGTAAAGAAGAGTTCTTTGAGCGTTTTGGAGAAGAAATGATTCGTTATGACTTAAAGGTACATAAAGTATTTAATTTATTAAAAGGAGAGAAATAATTCTCTTTTTTTATTAGCGTTTTACAAAAAAATAAAAATGTTTAGAATTCTAAACATTTTTTATATATTGAAATAACTCTTTTTCTTTTTTATAGTTTGCATCACATTGAAAGTGTGAAACAGAAAATAGTCTTTCTTCTGGAGTTTTTCCAGGTGGTGTCACTAATATAGAAGTTCCACCATTAGAGAAGACAAACTTCATTGCATAATAATCAGTTAATCCATCTCCAATATAAATTAAATTGGTACAGTCATTTTCTTCTCTACCATGAAATGTATTAATTTTTTTTATACAATCTACTTTTCCCTTATCAGATATTAATTTTTCAATTGCCTTTAGTTTTCCATTCTCATGAATAAAAGATGCTCCAAATATTTTAGTAATATGTTTAGCAATTAAAGATGCGTATAGGTATTCTTCGATTCCTGATGTAACAATATAGTGAGAAATGTTTTTTCCTTCTATTTCTTTTACATTAGAAAACCATTCTTCTATTCCCTCACAAAAGATAATGTCTTGAGCTCCTTTTGTTACATCATGAATTTCTAAACTGCTATTTTGTACAATTTCAAAAAACGATTGAAACCAGCTTTCATAGACATCATTTATTCCATTATCTTTTAACTCTGCAATTTTTTGGTAAAATTCTTTTTCTGTGATACCACATTCTTTTAAAATAGGAAAAAATGGTACAGGAGAGGGGGTTAACGTTCCATCAAAGTCATAAACGATTTGTACTTCTTTCATTTTATCACCAAATTTATTATATCATGAAAAGACTCTATTTTTTTTATTTTCATTAGCAATATTTAAAAGAATGCCCAACATTAGCATATAGCTTAATAAACTAGATCCACCATAACTAATAAAAGGAAGAGTGATTCCAGTAATAGGAATTACACCATAGGTCATTCCGATATTTTGAAATTGTTGATAAATTAACATGGCAACAATCCCACTAATAATATATTTAGCAGTTTTATTTTTGCTCTTTAAAGCAAGAATGATAAGGCGAATATCAAAATATAATAGTAGTCCAAATAATAAAATAGAACCTAAAAATCCAAAGTTAGAAGAGAAAATTGCAAAGATAAAGTCAGTTTGTGGTTCTGGAAAATAGATTGGGGTTTTATTATATCCCATTCCTAGTAATCCACCAGCTCCAATTGCAGACATTCCTCTTTCTAATTGATAACCACTTTTACTAGACCAATCTAATAATCTATCTACTCTTAGGAAAAAACTAGTTCCAAAGATATCTATAAATAAATCTGTATTTAGAAAATATAGGCCAAGAATAGTTGTTAAAAAGATTCCACAAATAGAAAATAAAAGGAGAAACCATCGATATCTAATTCCTGATACAAACAGCATGATGAGAGTAATTAATAAATAAATTAAAACTACACCAGTATCTGGTTGTAAAAAGGTGAGAATAGAGGGAATAAATACAACGATGCATACTTTTATTAAAAAGATAAATTCTTCTTTTAATGTAGGAGAGGAGTACTTTTTTTGAAATTTATCAATCATATTACTTAATGTTAAAATTAAAACAATTTTCATAAACTCACTTGGTTGAAATACTCCAATCTTAGGAATGACAAACCAACATTTAGAGTTATGGATTGGTTCACCAAAAAAGAGAAGTAATAGTAACAATAATACAAATAATCCATATAAATACCAAGAGTATTTCATAATTCTTTTGTTTCCGACTATGATAACGAATATAATGCCAATACTGCCAATAATGTACCATATAATTTGTTTTAGGGCGTAGTGATTTTCTTCTAGTAATAGACTTTCTGCACTATTAATAGAAGTGATTCCGATAATAGCAAACAAAATAATAGGTAAAAGGATAGAAAAATCTAATTGAAACTTTTTTTTCGTTAACATGCAATCACCTTTTCAATATATTACACTAATTACCCTTATTATACAATGAAAAAGTAGATATTTTGTCGAAAAATGGTAAGTCTACAAAAGGTTTCTTTTTTTTGAAATTTATAGTATAATGAGTAATAGGTGATTAATATGGATTCTTATATTTGGCAATATGTCATTATCATTGGAATATTGTTAGTAGTAGCAGTAGCTATTATAAAATCAAAGAAAAGGGATTTTAAGTTTGAAGCTAATAAATTAGTAGAATTATTAGGTGGAATTGATAATATTAAAAACTATGATTTTAATAAATCTAGATTCGTAGTAGATTTAAAGGACGTATCTAAAGCAAATAAAGAGGGTATTCAAAAGATGGGTGCCCAAGGAATTGTTGAAATTGATAACCAACTTAAAATTATACTAGGTGAGGATGCAAAACAAATTAAAAAGTATATTAAAGAATTAAAGTGATTATTCACTTTTTTTTTGCAAAATACGACAATATTCGACAAAAAGTTACGATATATTATATTTGGTGATAGTATGAATATATTTGAAATGTTAATTTTAAACATGATTTTAATTTCTTACCCTTTATTAATCTATATTATTTATATTGTAGCAAATAAAAATATCAATAAGTCTGAAAAAGACATCTTTTTTGACTTTATATTGATAACTTCTATTTTTTTAGCCATGCGTTATGGAAGTTATTTTGACAGCACATTAAGATCCTTCTTTTTAGGGAGTGTTGTCTTTCTTTCTCTTATAAAAAAAAGATATGCAATGTCTATTATTTTAGAAGGAATTGTATTAACTTCTTATTATCCTGATTTTTATTCCCTTTTATTTTTCTTTTGGGTATATACTATTATAAATTTCTTAGTATATATTTATCATCGTTACGATAATTTTAAATTATCTCTTTTATCAAGTTATCTGCTTTTCTATAATAGTAGTTTCTTTGTATGGTTTTTAATTTTTGATTTAAAGAAAGCTTATTATGCTATTATTTTAATTGTTGTTTACACTATCCTAATAAAATTTTTGATGATGATTGTTACGCAAGGAGAGCATATTATGAAAACCCATATTGCATTTAAAGAACTTCAAAAAGAACAAAAAATTCGATTATCTCTTTTCAAAATTACTCATGAAATAAAAAATCCTGTTGCTGTTTGTAAAGCCTATTTAGATATGTTTGATGTAGATAATAAAGAACATGCTAAAAAGTATATCCCAATTCTTCAAAATGAGATTGAAAGATTACTATTATTGTTACAGGACTTTTTATTAGTGAATAAATCTAATATGCGCTACGAAATTATGGATATTAATATGTTATTAGAAGATGTTTCTAAAAATATTCAACCTTTAATGGATGAAAATCATATTACTTTTTGTGTAGACACTATAGATGACGAATTATTTATTAATGGAGATTATAATAGACTCAGTCAAGTTATGGTAAATATTTTAAAGAATAGTGTGGAAGCACAGGCAAAGAAAATTACATTAAGAACTAATTTAACAAGTCAAGCATTAGAAGTTTTTGTTTTAGATAATGGTCAGGGAATGGATAGTGAAATTGTCTCTAAAATTTATGAGCCCTTTTATACAACCAAACCACGAGGTAGTGGGTTAGGTGTTTCTTTATCCAGTGAGATTATTAATGCTCATCATGGTTCTATAGAGTATAGCTCTAAAGTAGGGTTAGGAACAAGTGTGAAAATTACTTTGCCTCTTTGTATTTTCTAGTATTTTTTCTTGAAATATGATAAAATGATAAGGGTGATGATATGAAACCATTAGTACTTTGTATTATGGATGGTGTAGGTGAAAGGTCAGCAACTCATGGAAATGCAGTAGCATTAGCTAATACACCAAATTTAGATATGTTAAAAGAGAAATATGGTTTTTCCAAATTAGAAGCAAGTGGTTCTAAAGTTGGCCTTCCAAATGGTCAAATGGGCAATAGTGAAGTAGGACACATGAATATTGGTGCAGGAAGAGTCATTTATCAACCATTAGAACTTATTAATCACGATATAGAAGAAGGATCTTTCTTTCAAAATAAAGAAATTTTGAAAGTGATGGCGCATGTGAAGGAGAATCATTCAAAATTACATATTATGGGTTTAATTAGTGATGGTGGGGTACATTCCCATGTGAATCATTTGTTAGCAATTTTAGATATGTGTAAGCAAAATGGAATTGAAAAGTTATATCTTCATTTATGTACAGATGGAAGGGATGTAGATCCTCATAGTGCTTATTCTTATATAAAAAGAGTAGAAGAAAAACTATCTGATATTGGTATTGGTAGTATTGCTACTATCAGTGGACGTTATTATACAATGGATAGAGACAATAATTATGATAGATTGAAAAAAGGATACGATGTCATTGTAAATGGTGTTGGACCAAAGCATGCATCTGTTAAATCGTTCTTAGAAGAAAGTTACGCAGAAAATATTACAGATGAATTTTTAATACCTACTATTTTTGATGAAAATGGTATGGTAGAAGAAAATGATGGTTTTATTACTTTCAATTATCGAAAAGATAGATTAAGAGAATTGTTTACTGCTTTGACTAATCCTGATTTTCATGAAATGGAAGTAGTAAGATTTCATAATTTAGCAGCTTTAACAATGCTGCCAGTTGTGGAATCTGTAAAAGCGCCACATGCATTTAATGACCCAGAGCCAATTAACATTTTAGGCGAATGTTTAGAAAAGAATGGTTTATCTCAACTTCGTATCGCAGAGACAGAAAAGTATGCTCACGTTACTTTCTTCTTCGATGGAGGAAAAGAAGTAGATTATGCTAATGAAAAGAAAATTTTGATTCCTTCTCCTAAAGTTGCTACTTATGATTTAAAGCCTGAAATGAGTGCTTATGAAGTAACAGAAAATTTGCTTTCTGTGATAGAAAATTTTGATGTTGTAATTATTAATTATGCAAATGGAGATATGGTAGGACATACGGGAGTTTTAGATGCGGCAATTAAAGCAGTAGAAGTAGTAGATGAATGCATTGGAAAAGTTTATCAGAAAGTATCTGAGTTAGGTGGCATTATGCTTATTACCGCAGATCATGGCAATAGTGATTATATGTTAGATGATAGTGGTAACGTTATTACTAGCCACTCTACTAGCTTAGTTCCTTTTATTGTAACAAAGGAAGGAATTCAAGTAGATGATGGAAAGCTTGCTGATATAGCTCCTACAATGTTGAATCTACTTGGTGTAGAAATTCCAAAAGAAATGACAGGTAATATATTAACTCATGTATGACATTCATTATAGTTTAACAGAGGCATTAGAAAATTATCATCATTTGATTTCTGACTACTCTGTTTTTCTTTATATTTTTCTTGCAATTTCTGTTTTTGGAATTCTTATTTGGATTAACCGTAAGGATAAGATTTCTTTCTATTTTACTTTAGGGGCTGCTTTATTATTGATTGTTATGACATTTTATTTTAGAAGATTAGAACTTTTCAATTATATTGATACCTTATTTTCTGGAAACTTTTATAAGAATCTTTACTTTTTTCATTGGAATATGATATTCTGCTTTATTTTTATGCATGTAGGGTTATCTTCTAAAAAATTGACAGATTTTACTAAAGCCATTGTTATTGTTTTTTATGTATTGCTTGCTACTAATGTAACATTTCAACTATATATGAGTAATGTTGTCGGTAATTCAAGACTAATGGTACTAGGTAATACTGGAGCTATGATAATAGTAGGAAACCTTATTTCTTTTCTTCTTTATATCTATTTATTCGTATATTTTGTCGTATCTTCTGTAAAGAAAAAAGAAAGCTAATTTTGACATTCTGTAAAGAAAGTGTTATAATTAACGCGTTTTTAAAAAAAGGAGTGACAAATCTTGAAAATTAACAGCGTAAATCTAGTGATTAGTGCAGTTAGAAGAAGTCAATATCCAACAGATGAAAAGCCAGAGTATTTATTAGTGGGCCGTTCTAATGTTGGAAAGAGTAGTTTTATCAATACTCTAATCAATCGTAAAAATTACGCTAGGACTTCAGCAACCCCAGGAAAAACTCAAACTATCAACTTTTATTTAGTAAATGATGAGTTTTATTTAGTAGATGCTCCTGGTTATGGGTTTGCCGCACTCAGTAGAGCAAAACAAAAAAAATTTGGATTGATGATGGAAGATTACTTGCAGAATCGCCCTAATTTAAAACAAGTCTTTATGTTAATTGATTTTCGTCGCAAACCTAGTGATGATGATTTAATGATGTATAATTTTTTAAAGCATCATAAAATACCAGTTACAATAGTAGCGACTAAAACTGATAAGGTTGGAATTACTATGCATCAAAAACAACGTAATACTATTTTGGCGGATTTAGATTTGGTTGTGGGCGATGATTTTACAATGTTTTCAAATGTTACAAAATTAGGCAAAAATGAAATATATCAAAAGATAGAAAGAACTATGTAGTTACCATCTATCTTTTTTTTCATAAACTACTATAGGTGATTGGGTGAAAATAGAGATAGAACAGGATCAAATTACTCTATTTTTAAAAAAGGAGGAAATAGAGGATTTCCATTTTGAAGATATTGAAGAAGTAGAAGACTATTTTCGAACATTATTTTCAAAATTAGAAGAATATTACCAGATAACTATAGAGGGATTTTATAATATTTCTGTTTTTTTAGATAAAGCAGAAGGAATGATATTAAAATTAGAAAAAGAAGATATTGATTATTATCATTTTCATCAAATAGAAATGAGGATTGTAAAAGAAGATACTGTTTTTTTGTATCAAGTAGACGATATATTAGACTTTTTAGATAGTGATGTGGATATCTACTTTTATAAAAATGAGTTTTATATAAAAAATAATAATCCAAAAAAGGTATATAATCTTTATGAATTTGGAAAAATAATATATGAGAATACAGATATTATTTTAAAAAAGGGGTTGTTGTTTACACAAGAGTAAAGAAAATTTAGTATTTTTCTTTATTTTTTTCCTTTTTTTGTTAAAAATCTGATATAATGTTTTTGATGATAAGAATGGAGAGAGGGATATGGATACGAGAAGGTCAATATTGTTACTAATGAATGGTTTTGGATTAGAAGTACCAAAAAGCTTTAATGTATATTCGGCAACACTTATGCCGTCTCTTGCAAAATTATCTAATTACTATCCATTCGCATCTTTGTTTGCAAGTGGTGTAGAGATTGGTCTTAATAGAGGACAGTTGTCAAGCTTTAGAGAAGGTTTTTCTGCTTTTAGTTCTAATGGAAAAATGAATAAAAAATCTTCTATTGTACAAATGAGTATTAACGATAATTCTTTTATGACTAATCCGGCAATTGTTGCTTCTATTAATCATGCAGTACATAATCAATCTAGAATGCATATATTATTCAGTATTGGTGAAAGAACAGATGATGCTAAATTATCACAATTAAAGCAATATGCCCAATTATGTGTACAATGTGGAATTAAGGAAGTCTATGTTCATTTATTTTTAGGTGATAATAGTGTAGAAGGATTAAAAGTTTCAAATGCATGGATTAAAAACTTAAAATACCATGTTATGAATTTTGTTCCACAAATGAAAATAGTATCTATTGCAGGACGTAAATATTTGACAAAGGCTACTAAAGAAGAGAAAATAAATTATTATCGTATGATCGTAAGTGGAGTAGGAGAAGTTTGGTCAAATTACGAGGAAACAATTGAAAAGAAATATAAAGGTAATTTTAATGATGATACTATGGGTGGCTTTTTAACAGTAAGAGAAAATTTAATACGTGCTAATGATAGTGTTATGAATTTTAACTATGATAGTGCTGTAGGTGCTGAATATTTGGATGTTATACAAAATCCAAATGACTTTTTCCCAGCTGGAAAGATACCTCTTAATGTAGCAGTAAACTCTTTATTTGAAGTTCAAGGAAACCCAAAAGTTCCTTATGCCTTTGAAGGAGATTTACCAGAGCATTACTTCTTTGAAAATATTCCAGATGATAAGAGAGTATTAATCATAGCAGATCGTGATAGAGTGCAATATATTAGTAAATGTTTAAATGGTTTTAGAGATCAATTTAAACCTAATATTAATGTATGGCCAATAGAAGATAAAAAACAACGTTTTGAATTAATGGCACAATATTTAAATGCTTATATTAATCAAAATGCTTATGATTTAATTATAGCGGATTGCGATTTATTTAATGATCAATATGAACAAGCAACGATAGAACAATTGAGAGCGAATATGGCAGCTCTTGATAAAATATTAAATGTTGCTTATACAAGGGGAATGGAGAAGGGATATACTTTATATGCAACTTCTTTCTATGGAATCAAAAGAAAGTTTTTCCTTACTAAAACTTATGAGGAAGTTGACTTCTCATTAAAGACTCCATTATTAGTAGCAGCAAATGATATAGGAAGAAATAATACCTCTATTCAAATTGATGGTAACTTTACGCAAGTAGCGCAAGTAATTCAAAAAAATATGGGTGCTAATGTAGAAGCTAAATTAGTAAGTCCTAAAACAGCAGGCAGACAAAAAAAGAAATTAGGTTTATTAATCGCTGTTGTCGGAGCTGCTTTTATACTATTCATTGTATACTATTTAATTTCTGCAGGATATATTTAAGATTCTTTTTAGAATCTTTTTTTGTTAAATTCTACCAATGGTATAGATGTTTTTTTAACCATTTATTATATAATGGATTTGAGGTGGTAATATGAATCAAGAACGTGTTGGTAAATTTATTGCAGATCTTCGTAAAGAGCATAATTTAACTCAACAAGAATTAGCAGATAAACTATCTATAACAGATAAAGCAGTAAGTAAATGGGAAAATGGTAGATGCATGCCAGATGTTTCTTTTTTAGAGCAATTATCTTCTTTATTTGAAGTAACTGTAAAAGAATTATTAAATGGAGAACGAGAATTTAAGAAAAGGAATATCAATTATGATAAAAAGATATTAGAGATTAAAAACCTCTCTAAATCATTTGGAAATAGAAAAGCACTAGATGATGTTAATCTAGATATTTATGAAGGAGAAATAGTAGGATTGATAGGTCCGAACGGAGCGGGTAAAACGACTCTTATAAAAACAATGCTAAATTTTTACCATTATGAAAAGGGTAGTATTAAGATAGAAGCGTATGATGTTAAAAGAAATTTAGAAGAGGCTCTTTCACAAGTCGGAGCAGTAATAGAAAATCCTGATATGTATGGGCACTTGAGTGGAAGGAAGAATTTAGAGATTACAGAACTTATTAATGATATTAAAGATAAAGAGTATATAGAAGAAATGATTGAGTTTGTAGGACTGAAAGATAGAATAAATGATAAGGTAAGAAAATATTCTTTGGGAATGAAACAACGTTTAGGGCTTGCTAATGCATTAATCAAGAAACCAAAACTTCTAATATTAGATGAACCTACAAATGGATTAGATCCACATGGTATTAAAAATTTGCGAGAAATATTAAAACAAATTAGTAATGAAAGGCATATGAGTATCCTAATTAGTAGCCATATTTTAGCAGAAGTAGAAAACATTTGTGATCGTATTGTTATCATTGATAAAGGAAAAATCATTGATGAATTTGGAATAGAGGAAGTAAAATATAAAAATAAATCTTTAGAGGATGAATATTTCTTAAAGACAGATAGTTTTGAGAAAGAAGGTGATAATAGTGAAAATTATTAGTTTGGTAAAAAGTGAATTTAAGAAAAATTTTAGTATTAAGAAGTTAGTAGCAAGTTCTATTTTATTCTTTTTGTTTTCTATTCTAATTTTAAAAATAACTAGTCCACAATTTATACCTCCTGTTTCATTTGATAGCTTTGTTAGAAGAGATGAGATAGAAGAACTTTCTAAAAAGGAAAAATTAACATTTGAAGAAGAATTTTATTTAAATAGATATATTAAAATCTATGAGATTATAGAGGAATTAAAAAGGAATAATATAGAACCTAGTAGCTGGAATACCTTAACTCTTTTTAATACATTATCTAATTATTTTGATATTAACTTTTTAATAGAAAAAATATTAGATGATTCAACTAATCATACTGTAAAAGAAGTATGTGAAAGTTCCGTTACTCCTAAACCTTATTCCGAATCTAGATTGCATGATTTATGTACTGGGTATACGAAAGAGGAATTAAAAAAGGAATATGATAAGAATAGTGAGAGGATTTCTGGGTTCAAGAAAATTTTAATTCAAAATAATTATTATGAATATCTTGCGTATTGGCAAGAATTAGGAGAACCAGTACAAAATGAATTAGAAAATATTATCATAGATAAAAAAATAAAAGAGGATACTAACTTTATAGTTATGAATTCTAAAGTGTATGCTAATCTAAATAGTAAGCATATTTCTAGTATGGATTGCTCAGATGAGTTAAAGAAAAAAGTAGAGAAAGATGTAGAACAGTATAAGCAAATTTTAGCTTATAGTAGCGTTCATGAAATAAAACATGATTATTCTTTTAATGGTTATTATGGAAATGGTGTAGAAAGTAATAGTGATATGAACGCAAACCAAAATGCGAAAACAGTTGTCAATCAAATTTATCATTTTTCTTTCTTAATTCTTCTTATTATTAGTATTAATTATGGAGGAATTGTAAGTCGTGAGCATGCAAATGGTACCATTAAGAATATTATAAGTGCGCCTATCCGTAGATGGAAAATATTGGCAAGTAAATTTATTTATTTAATATTAAATATGTATATTCTTTGGTTTTTAGCCCTAGTTATTTTGACTATTGTAGTAGGAATGAAGTATGGATTTACTGATTTACTAACTCCAAAGCTTATTTATTCTGGTGGTAAAGTAATAGAAATAAATTATTATTTGTACACTTTAAAAAATATCTTTATTGCGAGTATTCCAATGATATGTTTTTTATCAATATTATTCTTTTTTTCCGCAGTTACTTTAAACACTTCTGTAACAGTAGGTGTTACAACTGGGATAAGTATTATTTCCATTGTTTTTTGGTTATTATCTGCTTATGGTAATTTTAAAGAAATAATTTATACTCCAATTTGGTATTTTGATTTAGGTTTTATATTTAATAATTCATTTTATTATATAGAATCTTTAATGAAAATCTATTTTCCATGGCAAAATGGAGTTCTTATCTCTTTTCTAGTAGCTATTATTCTATATATTATGGCAAATATTATTTATATTAAAAGGGATATTAAGAATTAGAAAAAAGGAATCGGTTTTGATTCTTTTTTTCATATATTCTTTTTCTAGACATATAGTTAAGTGAAAGAAAGTAGGGAATATATGGAAAAAATTGATATTGTAAAAAGTATAACAGAACGTACGGGTGGAGAATTATATTTAGGTGTAGTAGGGGCTGTAAGAACTGGTAAAAGTACGTTTATAAAGAAATTTATTGAGAATTTAGTAGTTCCTAATATAGAAGATGAGTATGAAAGAAAGCGTTGTTTAGATGAGATACCTCAATCAGCACAAGGAAGAACTATTATGACGACTGAACCTAAATTTGTACCAAGTTCAGCTGCTAGTATTAAAATAGATGATTTTAGTGCGAGTGTAAGATTAGTTGACTGTGTTGGATATGTAGTAGAAGGGGCAAAAGGATACGAAGATGAGAATGGTCCACGTATGGTTAGAACACCTTGGTATGATGAAGAAATTCCTTTTGTTGAGGCTGCTGAAATAGGTACAGAAAAAGTAATTAGAGATCATTCTAGTATAGGTATAGTAGTAACAACAGATTCTTCTTTTGGGGAAATCAGTAGAAGTAGTTATGTAGAAGCAGAAGAAAGGGTAATAGGGGAATTAAAGAGTATTGGGAAACCTTTTATAGTACTTTTAAACTCTTCACATCCTATGCTTCCAGAAACAGAAAATTTAGCTAATAAAATGAGAGAGGAATATGAAGTTCCTGTACTTCCTATTAGTGCAGAAAATTTAAATGAGAAAGATGTATATCAAATTTTAAAAGAAGCTTTATATGAATTTCCTGTATTAGAAGTGGAAGTAAATATGCCAGATTGGATTGCATGTTTAGAACCAACTAATTGGCTTAAAAAGATTTATATAGATAAAATAAGAGAAAGTGTTGTAGAGGTTGATAAGTTAAGAGATATTGATACAATAGTAAAACACTTTGAATCTTGTGAATACATTTCTAAATCTTATATTTCAAATGTAGATACTTCTACGGGAATTGTTACGATTAATTTACATGCTCCTGATAACTTATATAATCAAATTTTAAAAGAAATTGTTGGAACAGAGGTAAATAGTAGGGCAGATATTATTTCTTTATTTCAAGAATATAATGAAGCAAAGACAGAATATGATCATATTAAAACTGCTTTAGCTATGGTAAAAACAACTGGTTATGGAGTAGCAAGTCCAACATTAGCAGATATGAAATTAGAAACTCCTGAAGTTATTAAACAAGGTAGTAGATATGGTATTAAATTAAAAGCAGTAGCTCCTTCTATTCATATGATAAGAGTAGATGTAGAATCGACATTTGAGCCAATTATTGGATCAGAATTACAAAGTAAAGAGCTAATTGATTATTTAATGAAGGATCAAGAAAATGTATGGAAAAGCGAAATTTTTGGAAGAAGCTTAGATGTTATTGTAAAAGAAGGAATTCAGGCTAAAATATCCCTTATGCCAGAGGGCGCTAGATATAAATTGCAACAAACTCTTTGTAAGTTAGTAAATAAGGGTTCTGGAAATCTATTTACATTAGTAATATAAAAAAGAAAGAGGATATCTCTTTCTTTTTATTGCCCTGTAGTTGGTACATCTGGATTAGGATTTTCAATAGGTGGTTCATATCCTCCATTAACTGTAACAGTTACACTCTTTCCATCACTCATATTTTTTTGGAATACAGAATATGCAGATTTAACAACTAGTGTAACATTACCATATTGTCCTGTTACTGTGTATGTTGGATTCTGTGTCCAACCAAGTAAAGTAAGACCACTATCTGTTTGAACATAGACGTTGTATCCTAAGTTTCCAAGGACTTTTTTATTAGTTGAAATTAATGAATTAACATATTTTTCTAGTTCTGATGTTTTAGTGTAAGCACTTTTATTTTGTTTTGTTAAAACTTCTTTATTGAAAGCATCTGGTGTAGAAATTGGATCCCATGTAAGGGTTACACTACCACCATTTACAACAGCAGATAAATTAGATACATCAGAAAGTTTCGCAAATCTAGTAGATACAGTAGTAGGTTCTGTTCCTGCTACAAATAATTCTTCTGTGATATAATCCTTTGGTGTAAATTCACTAGGTAACATTAAGGTTGCAGAACCTTTTTCTATTTTTACTTTTTTAACTGTAGAAGGCATTTTAAAATTATCTTTGTTTGTAAATATTCCTTTTGCTACAGCTTGGAATAATCTTGTATGCTGCTTACTTCCTAGTCTATTATATCCATCATTATTGCTATCATATCCATACCAAATAGCGATAGAATATTCTGTGTTATAACCAACTGCCCAGTAGTCGTTTACGGCATTATATGGCATTTTATATTTTTTGATTATATCTGGTGGATAATTAGTAGTTCCTGTTTTACCAGCATATTTTACACCATTAATATTACCATAAGAACCAGAGTCAATACCATAAGCTGCGGCATCTTGAAGAATACTAGTAATCATATAAGCTGTAGAGCTACTCATAACTTGAGTCGTATTCTTAGAAATGATTTTAGATTCTCCACTTCCTGTAAATACAATTTTAGAAACGATATGAGGTTCTGTATAATATCCTCCATTTGCGAATGCTGCATAAGCTGCTGCCATTCTTAGAGGGTTTTCTCCATTATATCCACCAATAGAGTGGGCTTCATGTAAATTACTTTCTGGATGTAGCCCTAAACTTTTTACAAAGTTATTAATTTTTTCTTTATCTACTTTTTGGAATGTTTTTAGTGCTGGAATATTTCTTGATAATTTTAATTGAGTACGAATGGTATTGAATCCATTAAATTTACCATCCCAGTTATTAATAGAAGTTCCATCACTATAAGTGATTTTTTCATCGGCAATAACGGTTCCAGTACTCCAGTTTAGATATTCTATAGCAGGAGCATAGTCATATAATGGTTTTGCCGTAGAACCTATTTGAAGGTTCATTTTTTCATAAGTGGCATGATTTCTAACCCCATTATTTTTATTATTTCTGTTACCACCAACAGCTACAATAGTACCATTTTTTACATTGATAACAGCAATACCTGCTTGAACTTTACTATTTTCCCATTTATAATTCTTACCAGTCATGATATTACCAACATGTTTTTGAAGTTTAGGATCAATTGTTGTATAAATATTCATAGAAACTTGTCTTGGATCTTGACCAGTAACTTTTTTTACTTCTTCTACTACAACGTCAATTGCTGAACGATATACGTCATCAATTTCGTCTGCGCTTGAAGTATCATTATCATCTTTTGCTTTTACGATTTTTTCAACTGTCATTTTTGCTGCTATATCATATTCTTCATCTGTTATATATCCATGTCTATGCATATAATATAAAACTAATTTTCTACGTTTTTCTGCAGCCTCTGGATGGTATAAAGGATTGTAAGCATTAGGTGCTTGGAACATTCCTGCTAAAAGTGCAGCTTCTGCTACATTCATATCTTTTGCACTTTTTTTGAAATATAATTGTGAAGCAGCTTCTACACCATATCTACTTCCTAACATATTGGTATTAGCATAGAATTCAATAATTTGTTCTTTTGTATAAGTTGGTTCGATTTTAAATACAGCTACATAAACGTCTGTAAATTTACGAATAATACCATCTATACCTTCATCTTCTTTAGAAGTATACGTGTTTTTTGAAAGTTGCATAGTAAGAGTAGAAGCTCCACCAGCATCGTGTTGACCCAATACTTGCTTTACAGAAGCTACAAAGAATCTTCCTAAATCTATTCCATTATGTTGGAAGAATTGAGAATCCTCAGTAGCAATTAATGCATTAATAAATACTTCTGGTAATTCACTATAAGTAATAATATCTCTGTTTTCTGTTCCTAGAGTTGCAATCAACTTATTATCTAATCCGTATACTTTAGATGGTTCTGATGAGTATAAAGCTTCTGGTTTAAATTCAGGAGCATTTTTAACAATATAAGAGCAGAATGCAATAACAGCAATTACTCCTGCTATGAAACAAAAACAGCAGAATAGTAAAAACCATTGGAAAATTCTCCACCCTGATTTTTTCTTCTTTTTCTCTTTTTGAGGTTTCGTTTCTTTCTGATTTGTTTTCTTTTTCATTTTACCATCTCCTGTGGAGACAATTTCATCTCCAACTTTATATTCATAAATTGCTTTGTCAGGTTGTTTTACTTTCTTTTCATTTTTCTTTTTAGTATCTTTCTTTTTATTACCTGATGATTTCTTCTTTGAAGATGAGATTAGTTCTAATATTTTGTCTTTAAAATATAGAATGTCAATAATAGCCACTACAATAAAACTGATGAGCGGATTTAAAGCCATAGCACCAATAATAAAGCATAAGACACTAACCGCAATTACAACTGTTGTAGTTGGGTTTTCTAAGATTCTATTTTTCAATTTCATAAATTCACCTCAATTAATTTTAAATAATCTAATCTAGGACGCAGTCCGATTGAAATTAACTTTCCATATTTTTGAAAAAAGGAATAGGGAATAGACTTTCTATTTTCTTTTTCTAAAAATGAAAAGAAATCTTTGTTTTCTAATAGATACGTTTCTCCATAAGCATTAAATCTTACAATTAAAAATCCAATTCCACCATGCTCTGTTATTTTCTTTAAATGTTCAATTTGGTGCTGATGAATATTAGAAAGAGGAAAACTAGTTTTTTGATTTGTTTCTTTTGCTTCAAAATCAATATATTTTCCTTTATAGATTCCATTGTAATCTGTAGTAGACGGAATTTTAAAATGAGCTTCTTTAATAACTGCTTCTTTTCTAGATGGATAATCTACTTTATGAATAGTAATAGGAGTTGGTTTCTTATAAATAATAGCGATATTGTTTTCTCTATAATATTCATTTGTTATATTTAGGTCTTCTTCTAAAGACATTCCTCTATTACCGTAAGTTACTAAATTGTAATATTTTTTTTCAATCCCATTTGGATAATTCATAATGTCACCTACGAGAATATTATACTATAAAATTGATTTTAATGCTACTTCGAGGTTAGAATTCGACAAATATTACGAAATAGGGGGAATATGATGTTATTGAGGTGGTGAATATGGAACGTAAGAAGCATGTAGAGGAGATGTTAAATAGTATGATAAATGATGTAAATTATATTAAACTTAGCACTTATCAATTAAGGGCTAATGAGAAAAGGGGTAACGTTTGACAAATACCCTTTTTTTTGAGATAATATCGTTGAATTAAAGAGAGGTGGATAGTATGTATCAAGATAGAGTAGTACTTACTAGTAAAGAAATCTTAGAGAAGGATTTTAAAATTGATACACGAGGTTACAGGCCACAAGAAGTAGATCGTTTCCTAGATTTAATCATTAAAGACTATGATGAGATGATGTCTATGATTCATGAACTAGAAGAAGATAAAAAAGATTTACTTGAGGATAATATAAGACTTAAGAAAGAAGTTAGAAATCTTCGTAGCAAGTTGGAGGTAATAACAGATAATGACTCACAAGGTGCTACAGGAGCTAATGCTGATTTACTTCGTAGATTGTCAAATCTAGAAAAAATAATTTATGGAAAAGAATAATATTTCGGGCAAACGCTGTATATTCTTAATATATAGAGGAAAGTCCATGCTCGCACAGTCTGAAATGACTGTAGTGTTCGTGTAGGGGGAAAAAATAACCCCTAGTAGTTTTTACTAACGGCTCACGAGGAAGCCTAAGTCTTAGGATATGGCTTTAGTAGGTGTAAAAGTGCCATAGTGACGAATAATTCAGAAATGAAGGAAGTGGAACGCGGTAAACCCCACGAGCGAGAAACCCAAATTTTGGTAGGGGAGCTTTAACAAAGGAACGAAACGGAGTTAAGGACCAAGTAATTGGTAGATAGATGTTTGCCACCCAAGTGGTACAGAACATGGCTTATGAAGTGTTATTGTTTTAGAATTGAGGTTTTCATATGAAAGAAATAGGGGAGAAATTAAAAGAAACCAGAGAAAGTATGGGAATATCCATCGAAGAAGCTGCTGAAGATTTAAAGCTGAAGCCATCACAATTAGAAAACATCGAAGATGGCAATAGGGAAGCATTCGATGATATTTTTTATTTAAAGTACTTTATAAGAGATTATTCAAAGTATCTAGGATTAGATTATGAAGAAATGGTTGAAGAATTCAATGAGTTCGTTTTTGATTATACTTCTAAGATTTCTTTAGAAGACATTAGAAAAGCAAGTAGAAAAAGTGAAAAAAATGCTTCTAAACAACCTAAGAAGATTGCATCTCCTTATACAGCAGAAGAAAGCGAAAAAAAATCTACTCCTATCTTTATAGGAATAGTAATTCTTATTATTGCTATAGCAGTATTGATATTTGGTATTATTACCTTTTTCTCAAAAAAAGATGATAATAATACAAATAATGGTATTAATACGAAGAAGGATGTTGCACAAGTATTGGTGGGATAAAAGTGAAGAAAAAAAGTACAAAAAAGTCTATTTGGAATTTACCTAATAAAATTACTTTATTAAGAATAATTTTATCTTTTATAGTAGTTATTATTTTAATATTGCCGTTTGATATGATGGGAATTAATATCCCTAAATTATTTGTAAATGAAAGAATTGTTGTGGATGTAAAATATGTAATTGCAGGTATTTTATTTATCATAGCGTCTCTTACAGATTTTTTAGATGGATATATTGCTAGAAGTAGAAATCTAGTTACAGATTTTGGTAAAATGATAGATGCCATAGCTGATAAAATGCTAGTAAATTCAGTACTCATTATTTTAGCAGCGTCTGGCTTTATTCATCCTATTATTCCTGTTATTATCGTTATGAGAGATAGTGTTGTAAATTCTATTAAAATGATTGCTGGCAGCAAAGGAAAAGTAGTAGCAGCTATTAAGTCAGGAAAATTAAAGACAGCTTGTCTTATGACTGGTATAGCACTAACTTTATTCTATAATCTTCCATTTGAGTTAATTAATATAAGAGTTTCAGATTTTCTACTCTTTATAGCAGCAATCCTTTCACTTATTTCTTGTGGACAATATTATTTAATGAATAAAGATTTATTATTTGAAGAGAGTTAACTCTCTTTTTTTATTCTAAAATATGGTGAAACTGCATAGAAATTATTAGGTGATGATATGCACTTGATTTCATTTTTATATCGTACGCTTTTAACAATTGTAATAACTTTATTTCTTTTAATTGTAATAAAGCAAAATACGGAGTTTAAAGAAGTATTTTATCATAAAGTATATGAAGAGCATTTTCCTTTTATAGAAGTGAATAAGTGGTATCAAAATTTATTTGGAACAACATTTCCTTTTCAAAAATATCTTGATACAAAAACAGTATTTAAAGAGAATTTATCTTATTCTAACAAGGAAGAGTATTTAGATGGAGTAAAGTTAACCGTTAGTGATACTTATCCAGTTCCTGTGATTGCATCAGGATTAGTGGTTTTTGTGGGTGAGAAAGAGGGATATGGAAATGTAGTTATTGTAGAACAATTAGATGGAGTAGATTGTTGGTATGGAAACTTGTCCACTACTAATGTAAAATTATATGATTATGTAGAATCTGGTTCTTTATTAGGGGTTGTAGATAATGAATTATATTTAGTATATAAAGAAGAGGGAAATGCTATCTCTTATGAGAAATATTTATCATAAAGTTTATCTCCATCCTCTTCTTTATTTTTTTATGCTTCTTGCTACTTTAACAGCTCATTTTCAAGAATTTTGCACATTTATGTTGATTATTTTTGTTCATGAATGTGGACATTTATTATTTGCATTTCTTTTTCAGTGGAAAATAGAAAGGGTTTTATTTCTACCTTTTGGGGGAATGATTCAGTTTAAAGAAAGATTAAATAAACCTATTTATCAGGAATTTTTTATTTTGATAGGGGGTCCCTTATTTCAAATTATTTTTTATCAGATATATCCAACAATTTATCATTATCCTTTATTAATATTTAACTTATTACCTATTTATCCTTTAGATGGATCGAAATTTCTATTTTTATTTTGTAATCTTTTCATGAGCTATTATAAATGCTACTGGATGTTATTTATTTCTTCCTATATTACTGTTATTTTTCTACTGTTATCTTATCCATCTTTATATGCTGTTATTTTTGGATGTTATCTATTGTTTCAAAATATCGATATGATAAAAGATTTATCTAATATTTTTCTAAAGTTCTTATTTGAGAGGTATGAACAAGAATTTTTTTATTATCGTAAAAAGCTAATAAAACAAAATAATGTAAAAAAAATGATGAGAGATGTAAACACTATTTTCTTTTACAATGATACTTTTTATACGGAAAGAGAAGTTCTTAAAAGATATTTTTTAAATAAAAAGTGATTACCTTAGTAATCACATTATTATTTTTCTATTGTATACTTTTTTTGATGTTCACTAGTTGCTTCACTTGGTGTAATTTCTATTCCTAGTCGTATTCCTTTTTCTATCGTTTCTTCACTCATGATTGCTCTTCCACGAACATTTACAAGTATCTTTTCATGAGACTCATCAATCGTATATTTTCTAAATTCTCTTCTTAGAATATTTAAGTATTCATCAAATGGGCAAGAAATCATTTCTCTAGCCGCAATTAAATAGAGATTGTCTAAAATAGAATTCATAGTGATTTCTTTAGAGTCCCAGTCTTTTGGAAACATAAAATCACCACCGCTTAATCTACAAGCTCCAATTCCCATTTGTGTTTGATGATCATATAAACTTACTAATTTAGCAATCATACCAATACATACTAAATCTACAACACTATCATTGAAACATTCAAATCGATACATTGGTTCTGGAATGTACATTCCCCACCAACCAGAGTCTGCTGCAATACATCTTGCTTGATACATATAAGGGGTAGTGTATAACTCTTGATCCCCAACTTGAAAATATTCTAAAGGAGCAACAACATGGTCGTCTCTTTTTTTTAGTTCTGCCAAGTTTTGAGCCTCTTTTTCTACTGTTCCCATTCTAACTCCTGGCTGTTTGATGAGAACTGTCTCACAGATGCCATTTCCATTTTTTAATACATAAACTAATTCAGTTCTACCCCAGTTAATAAAGTGAAAACCAAGAGCCTTTACGTTAACATTGTGAACTTTTGCATAATGTTCTTTATATTTTTCTAACGCTCTCATTATTTTAGCATATTCATAATCTTTATCTTGAATTTCATTTACTTGAATGTAGAAAGGCGCTACAAAATTAAGGCCTAAATTTCCATAACCACAATTATCGATAGTCCATTCTCCTGTTGATGCTGCTTCTGTTACCTCTACTCTTCCTGAACAACTGAATATTGGTTCTATAGGTTCCATATTGATTCCTCCGTTTTAAGTGCTATTATGATATCATAAAATAATAAGAAGAACAATCTAAAATTTATGAATCATTATATAAATTTGAAACAATTATTATTAATTTATGTTATGATTTTAATAGGAGGTATTCTTTATGGAAGATATCGAAATACTCTATAGAGAAGTATTAGAAAAATATCCTTGTATTACATATGAGGATAGTCGTGGAAATCCATTAAACTATCATTTAGCGAACGCTATTATTGCCTACTATACATTTTATTATGGAATTGAACGTAAAGAACAGTCTTTTAAGTTTTATCCTATTACAGTGACAGAAGAAGAGACGGAAAGAATATATAAACAGGATATAAGAGATATAGTATTAGAATCTGTTCGCAGTAAACAACCTATTGATATATTAATGACAAATAAAATACAAGAATATAGAAGAAAGATAGAAGAAAATAAAAAGTATGCTTTAGATACACCTATGGAACCATTTTATGGAAGCCCAAATTTTATGTTTGAAAGAGGTACTTATATCCTAAATTGTATGAGTAAATTGCCAGTAGAAATTCCTAATTTGGAAAGTATTCATCAGAGATTACAAGATTTTATGGAAAAATATGGAAATATAAAAGTAAAATTTAAAGGAAACGTATATCCATTTTATACAGAAGAATTTAAAAGAGATTATGATGAATTTGAAAAGGCCTACTGCCTTTTATTACAAACAGAAAAAGCTTTTTCAAAAGTAGCAGAGACGATATGGAAAGGTACACTCACAGATCCTAGTAAGCACGATGATAGAAATTTCGCATATCTTATTCATACTTTTAAAACAGGTGGAATGATTTCTTTAGAAAACATAGGAAAAGTCTGTTGTTCTCTAGCAACTTCTAATCTTTTAACTCCTCCTTTTGGAAATGCAGGAATCATTTGCGATTTTGATAGCGAAGCAGTAGAAGCAATCTGCTCAAAAGATGCTGGAAGTTGGATGATTACTAAAAGAAGTTTTATAGATAGAATATTTCCAATTAATTGGCAACTTACAAATCCAGAGGGGGTGGGAGTTTGGTTTGAATGTCCAC
This sequence comes from uncultured Bacilli bacterium, assembly GCA_910589375.1. Classification (GTDB taxonomy): domain Bacteria; phylum Bacillota_I; class Bacilli_A; order RF39; family UBA660; genus UBA5578. Next base: position 77,602 of record CAJUTK010000004.1, read on the forward strand.
AAATATCTAAGTTACTTTTACCATCTGAAGTGGAGAAGGATGCTATTGAGCGTAATATAAAATATAACGGTGAAATATTAAATTATTCCAAAACAACTTGTTATTCTGAGATTTTTTTAAATGATAAGGTGAAGGCAATAGGGGTTTTTTATACCGATAATTGTCAAGATACAGTTGCTATTCAAGCTTACGCAGAAAAATATCATCTCCCATTAGTTCATTTATCTTTACAAAAATTAAGAGAAAATGCAGGATTAGCCATATCTTCAGAATCAAAATTGTAATTTTTATTAAAAAAACTATAAAAACTATTGATTTAATTGACAAATAAAGGGTTATGTGCTACAATTTAATACTGTGTAGAGCCTCATTCTACAACCGCACGGATAGGTAGAGTATGAGAAGAACCTTAATGGCGAGTCTGAGATTTAATAAAGGAGGATAATATGAAAGCAGTTATTGAAACTGGTGGAAAACAATATTATGTTGAAGAAGGTACTGTTCTTTACATCGAAAAATTAGATGAAGAAGCAGGAAAAACTGTTACTTTTGATAAAGTTTTAATGGTAGATAACAAGGTAGGACAACCTTATTTAACAAATGCTGTTGTAACAGGTGAAATTGTAAAACATGGTAAAACTAAGAAGATTATTGTTTACAAATATAATCAAAAGAAGAACTACCGTAGAAAACAAGGACACCGTCAACCATATACAAAGGTAGAAATTAAAAGTATTAAAGTAAAATAGTATGATTACAATTACAGTAAAACAAAAAGAAGAAAAAAATCATTATATCAAGGTAGAAGGACATGCAGGATATGCCGATGATGGATTCGATATTGTCTGTGCATCTGTATCTTGTATCTGTATTACGAGCATAAATGCTTTAATTAGTATTGATGAGGAATGCATTGTATATACAGAAGATGATGGCTTTCTAGAAGTAGGAATCATGAAGCATGATAGAGTAATTGATATATTAGTAGACAATATGTTAAATTTACTTGAAAGTCTTGCAAATGATTACCCAGAATATATAAAAATATTAAGATAGGGAGGTGCCATCTATGAAATTGATGACATTAAATATCCAATTATTTGCCCATAAAAAAGGTCAAGGTTCAACAAAGAACGGTAGAGATTCTATTTCTAAGAGATTAGGTGCAAAAGCAGCTGATGGAGAATATGTATCAGGTGGATCAATTCTTTATCGTCAAAGAGGAACTAAAATTTATCCAGGTACTAATGTAGGTATTGGATCTGATGATACTGTTTATGCTAAGATTAGTGGATATGTAAAATTTGAACGTGTAGGAAAAGATAAAAAACAAGTTAGTGTTTATCCAGAAATGTAATAGGCTTCGGCCTATTTTTTTGTGGCTATCTATTTTGGAATTTTTATGATATGATAAATTTATAGTAAAGGTGAATAAATGATGGTAGAAGAAGAAAAGAATGAACCATTAGTAGAAAGTGAAAAGGATGAATCTACTGTGGAAATAGAAAATTTAGAAAAAATAAAAGAAACGGAGAAACTAAAAGAAGACGTTGAGAAAAAAGATCAACCAGTAGAAGATAAGAAAAAAGAAAATCCTAAAAACAAGAAAAAAATAATTATTGCACTATCTTGTGTATTTTCTTTAATATTAGTAACAGTTATTATTTTCTTAGTAATGGGAAGTGGAAAAAGAGAAAAACCAGTAGAAGAAGAAACGGATAAGTTGCCATTACCAGAACTTGCAGATGGCGCTAGAGGAGAACTAGGAATTGATAAAAATATCAATGAAGAAGTAATTGATCAATACTTGAATCGTAGTGATTCTGTATACCGTGATATGCGTATGTTAGAAGATCCAGGAGATTATGAATCTATTGGTGGAGATTCTATGTTATCAGGCTATATTAAGGGATTTGAGATTATTCCTTTACCATATATTATGGAAGTGTCAGGACTTCCTGAAAGTGTAGGGAATACTTATCAGGGAAGAACCTTATTTAGTGTTACTGATGATGGAAAATACATTGCTAATTATGAGGAATCTATGAGTATTATAGAAAAATATTTTCCAAAAGATAAATATATCTTCCTAATGTGTGGAGGAGGAGGGTATGCTGGTATGATGAAAAACTTCTTAGTTTCATTAGGCTGGGATACTACAAAAATCTATGTTATAGGAGGATATTGGTTTTATAAAGGAGAAAATAACGTAGAAGTAAAAAAAGTAGTTGATGGTAAAACTAGCTATGACTTTGAAAATGTTCCTTATATTAAGATTGATTTTGCTAAATTAACAAAAGCAAATATAGAATTAAAAACATCCCATGTAAATGTTGAGAAAGTAAATCTAAGTCCTCAAAAATTATCTTTAGTAGTAGGAGAAAAATATAATTTAACTGCTACCATATTACCAACTAATGCAACAGAAAAAAGAGTAATTTGGAAGACTAGTGATGAAAGTATTGTAACGGTAGATAGTGGATCTTTAGTGGCCCAAAAAGAAGGAACTGTTTCTATTACCGTTAAAACATTAGATGGGGAATTTGTGGCAACTACAGAAGTAACGGTAACAAAAAAACCAGTAGTAAACTATCTTACGTTAAGTGATATATCTGAAGAATTAAAACAATATAATGATATAGAAAAGAGAATAAAACAGGATTGGGAAGAACATGACAAGTTAGTACTTGATGAAGATAAAAAAATAAAGGAAGAATGCTGGGATGAAGAAGGTGTACAAACTGAAGAATGCCAAAAAATAGATGAGAAGTATTGGGATATGGAAGAACAAAATCGTACATTGCAAAGAAATGTTATCGATAATTTAATGAATAATAAGAAAACATTTATTGTATTGTTTGAAGAACCTGCTTGTTATGAAAGGGACTTTTCTCCTTCTATTTCAACACAAAAAATATTAAAAAATAATAAAATTTCTCATTTTGTTGTCGATCCATCGCTTGATAGTGAATTTGAACAATCAAAGCTATATTTTAAAAATCATTCTGAGGCTTTTATGGTTATTGTGAAAGATGGAAAAATATATGCTTATGCAAAAGATGATGCTACTTTTAAGAAAGATGCAGATTTAAAAAAATGGATAGGGAAATATATAGAGATAAAATAAAAAAGGAATTAATTTTCCTTTTTTTGCATGGATAAAACCAATTGTTTAACACCTTTTGTAGCGATTGCTTCTTTCACAAGAGAAATTGCCTCTTTCATTTCTTTTACTGCTCTTTCATCATAAGGAAGACATTTGCTATCGATTAGATGTTGATTAGTTACTACTACATACCAATCTTCTGTAAAGAAGACATATTCTATTCCATGAGGTTGTACTCTTTTAAACTCTTTTCTTTCTTCTTCAGAGGCCAATTCATAATTGATTCCATTAATAATATTTAACGCTTTTTGTTGTTTTAAGTAATCTTCTTCATTCTTAAAATCGCAAGCTTGTACATTTATTCTTGGATCTTGATAATGTATTTTGCTTTTTCCATATACTAATGAAGCTAGAAAACATTTTGGTTCTTGATGAACAATATTTAGTTGTTTGTGGTATTCATCAGTTTCCCTGTAGAGTGGATCTTTTTTTTCTAAGATAGTTGGAGTAGGAATATCAGATGGCCACTGGGTACTTTCAGGTTTGTTATAAGAACTCCTTCCAATGGTAGCTACCTTAATCCATTCTTTTTCTTCCTCTTCTTTACTACGCCCAACAATCGCTTCAACACCTTTCATAAAGGCATCTTGGATTGCTTCGATGCTTTGATTAAATAAATTACATTCAGAAAAGTGTTGAGACTTAGCGATTAGTTCAATACTATTTGCAATCAATAATTCTCCATTTCTTTTTAATGGACTAAAAGCGGCTGGATTCCCATCAGGATCATAAATGATTAGAATTCTTCCACTCTCACAAAGCAATGCGTGTAAAAGGTGATTATGAGCGATATCTAAAACTCGAATACAGCAACTTGCACGATATCCTAAAACAAAACCTATGACATCGTGTAACTTCATAGTTTCAAAACGGTATCCATTTTTTAATCTTCCTTCCACATAAGGAATAGAAGAAGTTGTTCTTTTTAATTGTTGTTCAAATATTTTAATAGATTCTGCATATATTTCATTATTTGAGTGTTTTGTTTTATTACCAATACCGATTTCTCCAATGACGTTTTCTAAAGAGTGACAATTAGGCGGAATTGGGTAATTGACTGTATTTAATTTTTCTTTTAAAATAATTTCCACTTTTGGGAATGTAAGATGATCATGGCATAATTCTTTTAATTCATCAAATTGGTTAAAAAGATAGTACCAACTTTTAGCCATATTAGACGTATCAAAAAGATGATTTATTTGTCCACTTTGAAATAGAAAAATGGAAAATCCTGGATGTGGAATAGGTTCATACTTTTTCCCATTTTGCTTTAATTCAGTGTCTTTTACAATTAACTTGCTGACATTATCTAAAAAATGCTTTGTAACTTTTCCGTAGGTTCCTTCTAACATAGCAACAGCTCTTTCTAAACCAACAGCACAATATAATTTAATGGCTTTTGAATAAATATCGGATATTTCATCTTGTGTTTCATCTTTTAGATAACTTACTAATTTATTAATGTGTTTTACATTTAATCTTAGTATTTGAATAGGAGAGATTCCATTTAGGTAATCCATATATCTAGAAGATAATCCGTATCTTACAAAGAACATACTCTTTAAATCAGTAGGCCTAAAAAATAGGGAAACAGCAGTTGGTTTATCAATGTTTAAAAGAGAATTCTTTAATAGAGGAAAAATTTCTTTCTTTTCTGCATCTGTATAATGTTCTTGAAATAGTTTATCAAACATATAGGAAATGAATTCATCACATTTTTCTCCACTAGTCATAATCTTTACAATAGTTTGAAAAATAGAAAAATAGTTATCGCTTTCTAACCATTCAAAGTCCAAGTATTTTGGAGATAGTATACTACCATCTTGAATAGCATTTCCAATAAATTCTACCAAAGCTTCGCTTAATCTTTCTTTGTCAACAACGTTTTCATTTGCATCCATTAATACTATAAACTCGCGTATTGTAAGGGAATATAGGGAGGAATTTATTTCAAATTTTTTATTTTCTTTACCTAAAAAATAAACTTTACTTCTTAATAAATGTCCAAGAGATCTTTTGTCATTGGTATCGTAAAAATGGTTAAACATCTTCGTCTCTGTAAATACTTGTAGAAAATCTGGTGGGAGTAAAAGTGTAGATTCGTAATTATTTAAAAACTTGCAGAAGCTAACTTTTTCTTTTGGTGTAGCCATGTGGTAAAGAGGTCCAGTAACAGTAGCTTGGAAAAATGCTGGAATATTTATACCATTAATAGTTTTTGATGGTACTTTTTTTGAGAATAGGATAATCATTTGATAATAGGTATTAAATGGAAGAGAGTCTAATATAAATTGACTTTTAATAGTTCTAAGAAAAAGTTCAAAGATACGCATTTTCTCTTTAGAAAAATAAAATTTACCAGCTTTTTTCTTTTTCTCTAATTCTGTTGAGTGATAGAATTTATTTCCTTGAATGGTTTCTAAAAGCACTTCGTCACTAATATTTCCAATTCCTAATAATCTTTTTTGACAACCAGAGTCTTGCCAGATTCTTTCTTGAATAGCGCTTCCTACATAGCGAAATACCATAGGCATAATGGTAGTATCTTTATTATAAATAGCGTTTCTTAATATTTTTTCATCAGAAAATATTTCATCTCTTTCTTCTTCTGTAGTATCTTTAAAAATGGAATATAGTTTTTTCCTTTCAAAATAGTAAGGTGCTTTTCTAAGTTTTTCCTTTATTCTTTCTATTTCTAGTGCTTCCATAATTACCTCCTAAAACAGTATAATATTATAGTAGAAAGTAAAAATAATTTCAATAGAAACTATAATTCCTTTCTCAAATAAAAAAACTAGCGCTTGCTAGTCTTTTATTTTTGAACAGCTTTACTATTTTGCTTTTCGTAGTTATCCATATATTCTTCTAATGTTATTCCATTTTCTTCTATTCCTTCTAAAACCGCTAGCACATATAGATATTTTATCATATCCTGTTTTTTGATAATCTAAAATCATATGATATTGCCAATCATCAGGAGTGAATTTCTCTAATGCTTTTGCAATTGTAAATGCTTTTCCACAATAAATTAATGGACTTATAGAATCATAAAATCCATCACTTGTAGTATATGTTCTTCCACTTTCATCTGTAAGAATAGATTGGTCTCCAAAATAGAAGTGAATAACTCTTGGATCAATTTCCAAGCTTTTAGGATCTTTATTTTCTACAGCTTCCGTTCCACCAACTTTAGGAAGCCCGTCTTTTACATCTCCCCAAGTAAATACAGCAAAAGTTCTAATTTGTTTAGTAACTTTTATTTCTTCCATAAGACATCTCCTTTTCTTTTGAGTGTATATTCATATTCTAGCACACATTTTATAATTTTTTCAAATTCATTGCTTGACTTTATAGTATAAATTGTTATATAATATAATAATTTTGTGTAGGAGGTTGAAAAATGGAGAAAAAAATAGAATTAACAAATTCCGATTTTTGCTATAGGACAGAGCATGGAGATATTTATCATGTGGGACATTCAAAAATTCATATATTTTCTACCTTAGAAGGTTTTATAACAGAAGAAACTTGTTTTAAACTTTCTAAAGTAGAAACGACGAGATTTTTATTGCCAAAACCATTTTATCAGAATGGAGAATATGTGGGTTGTAGTACAAAATGGAAAGAAAATGATTGGATTCATGCATTTTATGCACAGGGAACAACTTTAAGACACAATTTAATGATTATGAAAGAGGAAATCTTACTGCTTTCAGAATTAGGGTATGATATAGGGGAAATGCCATTCTATTATTCTAATTATGATCAAGGAAGGTTGACTTTTGATGGCTCTTTTAAAATGAGTGAGAGCTCTTTGCCACAGAATGAGTTAGAGAGAAAAAATGATTATACTTATCAGGAATATCTAAAAGGCTTAGTATATAATGGAATGAGTGAGTTTGAGACAGATTCATATGCAGTTTCTAGGTATTTAACTTCTTCCCAAGAACAATTTGATAAGAAGTTAGAAAAAGTATTACAAGGAAGAAGACCAGCAGGAAATTTAATTAGAGATGATATTGAAAAAAGTAGACATTAGTAGGAGTGAAATATGCCAGAGTTACCAGAAGTAGAAACGGTTAAAAGAACATTAGAAAGATATTTGTTAGGTAGAAAGATAGAAAATGTTCATGTGTATTATTCTAGAATATTAGCCAATATAACGGTAGAAGAATTAAAGAAAAAATTAATAAATCAAACTATTATAGGAATGAATAGAAGGGGAAAATGGCTAATTTTTGAAATGGATGATTATGATTTAGTAAGCCATTTGCGTATGGAAGGAAAATATTTTTTTAAAAATTCTGATGACGAGATAACTAGGCATGAGCATGTGATATTTACATTAGATAATGGAAAAGAGCTACGTTATCAAGATACAAGAAAGTTTGGTAGAATGTACTTGTTTAAAAAGGATACTTTATATCAGGAATTACCTCTTTCAGAAATAGGGAAAGAACCATGGGATAGTACTTTAACAGAGAAATATTTAAAAGAAAAGCTGAAGGATAAGAAGATTCCTATTAAGACTTCTTTATTAGATCAAACGATTATAGCAGGCATAGGGAATATATATGCAGATGAAATCTTATTCTTATCAGGAATACATCCGTTAAAAAGTTCTTCTAAATTAACTAAGAAAAATCGTGAGGATATCATTCTATCTACTAGGAAGATATTAGGAGATGCGATAGAAATGGGTGGAACTACTATCAGAAGTTATGAGTCTGAGAAAGGAGTTCATGGAAGATTTCAACAAAATTTATTAATTCACACATTAACAAATTGCAGTAGATGTAATACTCTCGTTGAAAAGATTTTTGTAGGCGGGAGAGGTACCTATTTTTGTAAAAATTGTCAAAAACGTAGATAAGAATATTTAGAGAAATTTAAATATTCTTATTTTTTATTTAAAAGGTTTATAAAAAACGTTTGTTTGGTCTTGTTTTTTAACAAATCGCAAAAAATAAAAAAGCAAAAAAATAAAAAAATGAAAAGTGTAAAAAATAAGAAAATCTAAAAAAAGCAAAAAAAAGTTTTTCATAAAAGTGTGTATGCTTTTTTGTAAAAATATTGAAAAATAAAGAAAAATGTAGTTTGATGTGTTAAAAGTACACCATAAAATAAAATTCAAAAAAATAAAAAAATCTAAAATGTAAAATTTTTGAAAATGAAATTTTTATAAATGAAAGGCAAAAGGGAATATATTGCAAAAACCACTCAAAAAGTGATAAAAAAGTATTGCAAAATGACATCATATGAGCGTATAATTTCATGTAGAGGGTAGGAGGAATTACGATGTCAGACGCATATACAAAGATTACATTAGATGTTATAAAGCGTAATGGTAAAAAAGTAAGTTTTGATGCTAGTAAAATAGCACTTGCTATAAAAAAAGGCTTTGATAATGTTGTTATATCTAATGATACAGATGAAGAAAAGAAAGTTTATACAGAAAAAGATGTTAACAAGGTTTATTTAGGGGTTATAAAAGCCATTGAAAAAAAATATAAGGATGAAACGAGAATTAAAATTGAAGAAATTCAAGATTTAATAGAAGCTGAACTTGAAAAACAAGGATATAATGATGTAAAATCTTCTTTCTCTGAATATAGAGAAATGAGAAATCGTTCAAGAGAATTATTTTCAGAAGATAAACATTTACATAAATTTTTAAAAACATTAGAGGGATTAGGATTAAAATCTGCTAATGAAGATGATACAAAAAGAGAGAATGCAAATATTGATGGCGATAGTGCAATGGGTACTATGCTTCAATATGGTAGTACAGTATCAAAAGAATTTGCTAAAACTTATTTAATGAAAAAGAGATTTTCACAAGCTCATGATGAGGGAGATATCCACGTTCATGATATGGATTTCTTGGCAATGGGTACTACAACTTGTATGCAAATAGAATTAGATAGACTATTTAAACATGGGTTCTCAACAGGACATGGTCATTTAAGAACTCCAGCATCTATCAGTTCTTATAGTGCTTTAGCGGCAATTGCTATTCAGTCAAATCAAAATGATCAACATGGAGGTCAATCTATTCCAGCATTTGATTATTATATGGCACCAGGTGTATTAAAGACATTTAAAAAAGGATTTAAACAACAAGTTTATGATTTATTAGATTATGAAGATTTGTTATCATTTATTAATATGGATAGAATAGCTAAGGAAATTGATAAGCTAACAAGTATCGAATTTCCTATTGAAAAGTTTGAATTTGCTTATGGAGAATCTGGAAAAATTAAAAGATTATTTGAAAAGTGTTACGATAGAGCATTAGTAAAGACAAATCGTCAAACGTATCAAGCAATGGAGGCATTTGTTCATAACTTAAATACGATGCATTCTCGTGCAGGTGCACAAGTACCATTTTCATCAGTTAACTTTGGTACAGATGTTACTCCAGAAGGAAGAATGGTTATCAAAAACTTTTTAGAAGCAACAGAAGCAGGACTTGGAAAAGGAGAAACTCCAATATTCCCAGTATCAATATTCAAAGTAAAAGAGGGAGTTAACTATAATCCAGAAGATCCTAACTACGATTTATTTAAATTAGCTTGTAAGGTATCTGCTAAAAGATTATTCCCTAACTTCTCATTCTTAGATGCTCCATTTAATTTAGAATTTTATAAAGAAGGAGATTATAGAACAGAAGTAGGATACATGGGATGTAGAACACGTCTTATGTCAGATGTAACAGATTTGAATAATCAGACTACTGGTGGTCGTGGTAATTTATCATTTACTTCTATTAATTTACCAAGGCTTGGTATTAAACATGGTATCTGTTTGAAAGAAAGAGAAAAAGCAGATATGAAAGGCTTCTATGAAGACTTAGGTGAAATGATGGATTTAGTAAGGGATCAATTACTTGAAAGATTTGAAATTCAATGTAATAAGAGAGTTTATAACTTCCCATTCTTATTAGCATCAGGTGTTTGGACAGATGGTGAAAAGTTAAAACCAACTGATCGCTTAAGAAAAGTTTTAAAACATGGTTCTTTAACAATTGGTTTTATTGGTTTAGCAGAAACTTTAAAGGCTTTAATTGGAAAACATCATGGTGAGAGTGAAGAAGCTCAAAAATTAGGACTTGAGATTATTAAATTTATGAGAAACAGATGCGATGAATATTGTGATAAATATAATTTAAACTTTACGTTAATCGCTACTCCAGCAGAAGGATTATCAGGAAGATTCATTGGTATTGATAAAGCAATCTATGGAAGAATTAAAGGTGTAACAGATAGAGCTTACTATACAAATTCATTCCATGTACCAGTTTATTACAATATTAGTATAAAAGATAAGATTACGAAAGAGGCTCCATACCATGCATTTACAAATGGAGGCCACATATCTTATATAGAATTAGATGGAGATACAGTACAAAATGTAGAAGCATTTGAAAAAGTTATTCGTTTAATGAAGGAATCTGGTATTGGGTATGGTGCAATTAACCATCCAGTAGATAGAGATCCAGTTTGTGGATATGTAGGTGTTATTGGAGATTGCTGTCCAGGATGTGGACGTAAAGAATTCGATAGTGTACCACTTGAGACAATTAAATCACTAAGTTGTGATTGTTAATATAAATAATAGAAAGAAGGAGAAAAAATATGGAAAAATTAGTTGGTGAAGGTGTAGGTTTTGAAAGAATTAGAAGGGTAACAGGATACCTTTCAGGAGATGTTAAAAGATTCAATAATGGTAAAAGAGCAGAGGAAAAAGATAGAGTAAAACATACAGGAATCAAAGACATTAAATGTTCGTTAAAAGAAGAAAAAGCAGCATAATGAAAATCCGTTTAGCGAGTGATTTACAATTAGATAGTGTAGTGGATGGAACAGGTATCAGGACAGTTTTGTGGACACAGGGGTGTGGGCATAATTGTCCTGGATGCCATAATCCTCAGACACACGATTTTAATGGTGGATTTGAAGAAGATGTAGAAGAAATTGTAGAAGAGATTGGTTATTTAGAGGCTCAAACAGGAGTAACTTTTAGTGGTGGAGATCCTTTTTATCAACCAGAGGCTTGTGCAATTATCGCAAAAAGTGTTCATGAAAACAATATGGATGTTTGGTGTTATACAGGTTTTACTTTTGAACAGTTAATGATTATGAGTAAAAAAAAGAAATCAATTATGGATTTCTTAAAACAAATTGATGTCTTAGTAGATGGTAAATTTATTATGGCTAGACATAGTTATAGTTTAAAATTTAGAGGTTCTAGCAACCAAAGAATTATTGATGTAAAGAAAAGTTTAGAACAGAATAAGGTAGTTCTTCATGACTTTGATGAAATAGCAGAAACTGTTTCTTATGGAAGATGCCATGTAGAAGGTTTGTATGTATAAGAATGAGTAATCATTCTTTTTTTATGATATAATGGTTTTGGTGATAGTATGAATAAAGAAATTCGCGTAGTATTTATGGGAACCCCCGATTTTAGTGTTCCAGTATTAGAAATGTTAATCGAAAATTATCAAGTAGTGGGTATTGTATCTCAACCAGATAAACCGATTGGAAGAAGTGGTAAAATGAGTACTTCTCCAGTAAAAGAGGTGGCTTTAAAATGTAACATTCCTCTATATCAACCTGCAAAAGTAAGAAAAGAATATGAAGAAATTTTAAAACTATTTCCAGATATTATTGTAACGTGTGCTTATGGCCAGATTATTCCTAAAGAAATGTTAGATTATCCAAAATATGGATGTATTAACGTACATGCTTCGCTACTTCCAAAACATCGTGGAGGAGCGCCTATTCATAGGGCGATTATAGAAGGAGATTCTACTAGTGGTGTTACTATCATGAAAATGGGTCTTGGTATGGATGATGGAGATATCATTAGACAAGCAGAAGTTCCAATAGAAGACACTGATACTGCTGAGACGTTATTTGATAAATTAAGTATGCTAGGAAGAGATTTATTAAAAAGTACTTTGCCAGATATTATTAGTGGAAATGTAGAATATATCGCACAGAAAGAAGAAGAGGCAACATTTTCCTATAATATTAAACCGGAAGATGAGAAAATTGACTTTACAAAAACAAGAAGAGAAATCTATAATCAAATTAGAGGATTAAATAGTTTTCCAGTTGCATACACTATGTTAGATGGAAAACGTATGAAAGTTTGGTTTGCACAAATAGGGAAAGAAAAATACTATTCTGATTACGGTAAAATAGTAGGAATAGAAAAAAACGGCATTTGTGTATCCACAAAAGATGGGGAAATTATATTAACTGAAATTCAGCCAGAAGGTAAAAAGAAAATGTTCGCACGCGATTATCTAAATGGATATCCTAATAAAGAAGAGTTAATGGGTAAAAGGTTTGAATAGGTGTAGTATGAAAGAAAAAATAAAGAAAATTAAAGAAATGGCAAAAAATCCAAGGAAGAAAGCTTTGTTGCAACTAGGGGCTTGGATTCTCTTCTTCTTTATTTCTTATATCATTATTATATTACTTCCTCATCCTACTCCTAAATATTCAAGTCCTAGTAATTCTAATAGTGTAGATTCTATTTCACAATTTCAAGAAATGGAAAATTTTGAATATACTTATACTTTTTCTTATCAGGGAAAGCGAGAGCAGATAGTGGGAACTTATTTTGATAAAAAATATTACTTTACTTATTTGGGAAAAGAATATTATTCTGCTTTAGAAAATATTTATCAAGTAAATTCTACTAATAAAACATTTATTCCAGTTGATAATTTTATTATAAATTTATCTTTGAAAGAATTAAGTATTGATTCTTTAACTCAATTTATGAAAGATGGAATTTTAATAGAGGAAAAAGAATATAAAGATGGAAAGAAAGTTTCTAACTATGAATATATAAAGGACGGAAAGAAAATTATCATGGCTATCGTAGAAAAAGATAAATATATTAGAGAAGTATCTTTAGATTTAAAAGAATATATGAGTAATGCGAATATCACTTATGATAATTTTCAAGTGGAATTAGAATTTAATGAAATAAATAATTTAAGTTCCTATAGTAAAAACTACTTAGATTATCAAGTAGTATTAGAGGGGGAATAAAAATGCTTAAAATAAAAACGGATTCTAGAAAAGTTAAAAATGGGGATACTTTTGTTGCACTAAGAGGAATCAATAGTGATGGACATGATTATATTGAGTCTGCTATTAAAAATGGGGCGGTTAAGATAGTCGCTGAGGAAGGCTCTTATTCTGTTCAGACAGTTATTGTTGATGATTCTCGTAAATACTTAGAAGAATTTTTATATGATGAATATAAATCTTATTTAGAAGATATGAAAATTATTGGAATTACAGGAACAAATGGTAAAACAACAACTTCCTATTTGCTGTATGAAGCTTTAAATAGGCTTAAGGTAAATACTTCTTATATAGGAACTGTTGGTTTTTATAAAAAAGAGAAAGTGAAAGATTTACCAAATACCTCTCCAGATATCTGCGATATCTATGATATATTAGTTGATAGTTATGAATCTGGTTATAAAACGGTTGTAATGGAAGTGAGTAGCCAAGGACTATCTTATGGTAGATTAAATAAAATTCCATTTGACTATGCTGTTTTTACAAATTTGACACAAGATCATTTGGATTATCATGGTACAATGGAAAATTATGCGAAAGCGAAACAACAATTATTTTATCAATTAAAGAAAGATGGCATTTCTGTTATTAATATTGATGATAGTTATCATTCTTATTATGAAATAGGGGATACTAGAACATATGGCTTTGCGGGTAGTGATTATCAAATAAAAAATATGGAATTAAATAGTTTTGGTAGTTCATTTTCTGTTAATGATATGCATATACGTACTTCCCTAATAGGAAAATATAATGTTTATAATGTGTTATGCGCTACTATTATTTTAGATTTAATTGGCTTTTCAAAAGATGAAATAGAACGTACTATACCAACCTTAACCCCACCTCCAGGTAGAATGGATATGATATCATTTCATAAAAATACAGTTATTATAGATTATGCACATACCCCAGATGCTATGGAGAACATTTTTAAGACAGTAAAAGAACTACCTCATAAAAATATTTATGTAGTATTTGGTTGTACTGGTAGTAGAGATGCTAAAAAAAGACCTATTATGATGCAACTTGCATTAAATAATGCGGATTATGTAGTAGTAACCAGTGATGATTTACATGAAGAAGAATTTGAAAATATTGTAAAAGATATGTTACAAGGAAATAAAAAAGGGCATTATAAGGTTGAAAAAAATAGAATGGAAGCTGTTCGATTTGCGCTTTCTAAATTAAGAGAGAATGATCTTTTATTAATTTTGGGAAAAGGGCATGAAGAATTTATTATTGTAAAGGATGAGCGTATTCCTTTTAATGATCGAAAGGCAGTAGAACAAATATTAAAAGAGGAAAAGATGAAAATAGAGAGTTGACAAATGTCATCTCTTTTTTTGCACATAAGAACATTTTCACCATAGACTATAGTGAGGTGTTCATATGCTAAGATGTGATTCTAGAAAAGTGAAAGAGGGAGATACTTTTCTAGCCATAAAGGGTGCAACTTATGATGGACATGATTATATAAAAGATGCAATAGAAGCGGGAGCTAAGAAAGTTATCGTAGAACACGGAACTTATTCTGTTGAAACAGAGGTAGTTCCTTCTACAAAAGAGTATTTAACAAAGTACTTACGAAGAAAAGAGTTACCTATTAAAATAATCGGAGTAACTGGAACAAACGGAAAGACAACTACTTGTTTTTTAATATGGCAATTATTTAGATTGCTATCGATTCCTTGTAGCTATATAGGTACATTAGGATTCTATACAGATAAGAAAGAGTCTGATTTAAAGAATACTACACCAGGGTTTATAGAATTATATAGACTTCTTAAAAAAAGTGTAGAAGCAAAATGTGAATATGTTGTAATGGAAGTAAGTAGTCAGGCATTAGATCAAGGAAGAGTAGATTTTCTAGATTTTGATTACGCTATTTTTACAAATTTAACTCAGGATCATTTAGATTATCATAAATCTATGGAAAACTATTTAAAAGCGAAACAACAATTGTTTTTAAAAGTTAAAGAATCAGGTATCTCTATAATTAATAAAGATGATCCTTGTGCCAGTTATTTTGAAATAGGAAATTATGTAACTTACGGATATTCTAATTCTGATTACCAAATAATAGAGGAAGATAATTCTTTTAAAGTGAATGAAGAAGAGTATCAAATGTCTCTTTTAGGTAAGTATAATATATATAATATGGTTGCTGCTATATGCTTATTTTATCAGTTAGGGTATAATTATTCTGAATTGAAAGAAAAAATTATTTTATGCCGTTCTCCAGAGGGAAGAATGGATGTTATTGAATATGGTACAAATAAAATTATTATAGATTATGCACATACTCCAGATGCCTTAGAAAATATTTTAGATTGTGTAAATGATTTAACACATAAGAAAGTAATTACTGTAGTTGGTTGTGGTGGAGATAGAGATAAAGGAAAAAGGCCAATTATGGGAGAATTAGCTACTAGAAAATCAGATTATGTAATATTTACTAGTGATAATCCAAGAAGTGAAAATCCACTTCGTATTATAAAAGATATTGTAAATGGTCTTGACAATGTAAATTATGAAATTGAAGTAAATCGAGAAGAAGCTATTAAAAAGGGTATACATTTTCTAACAAAAGATGATATACTATTAGTGCTTGGAAAAGGGCATGAAAAATATCAAATTATTGGAACAGAGAAAATATTCTTTGATGATAAAAAAATAGTTTTAGATAATATTATATAGGGGATGATGTAATGCTTGTACTAACAAAAGCAATATTAGCTATAATGATTGGCTTTATAATTGCTGTCATTTTTGGACTAATAGCGATACCATTACTTAGAAGAATAGCAAAACAAAAAGTTAGCACATATTTAGAAAGAAAACATCATGATAAAGATGGAACTCCGACGATGGGAGGAATTATATTTATTATTCCTACGATTGTTGCAACAATTATATTGCTCTTTATGGGAAAAATTGAGTTTTCTCCTAACTTATTAATTGTTATGTTTGTTTTTCTTTCTTATGCTGGCTTAGGATTTATAGATGACTTTTTAATTATTAAGAGAAAAAATAATGTAGGATTAACAGAGTTCCAAAAGTTAGCTGGGCAACTTGTAATAGCACTTATTTTCTTTGCTATTTATATGCATGGAGGTGCTGAACCAGTATTAGATGCCTATACTTTAGGATTTAAGATTGATATGGGTTGGTTTTATGGTATATTTTTGCTTTTTGTATTAGTTGCAAGCAGTAATGCTGTTAATATAACAGATGGTTTAGATGGATTAGCAGGTGGCTTATCAGTAATGGCTTTTTTAGCTTTTGCACTCATTAGTTGGAATAGTGGAGCCATTTCTGGTACAGAAGATATTGCTATATTCTGTTTTGTATTAGTAGGTTCTTTATTAGGTTTTTTAGTTTATAATACACATCCTGCTAAAGTGTTTATGGGAGATACAGGATCGTTATCACTGGGAGCAACGCTAGCTAGTGTAGCGATTATTACGAAACACGAAATTACATTTATTGTAGTAGCAGGCGTATTTATATTTGAGACAGTAGTGTGTCTTATTCAAATTATTAGTATGATTTATTTTCATAGAAAAGTATTCTTGATGACTCCTTTTCATCACCATTTAGAAAAATTAGGATGGGATGAAAGAGATATTGTTAAGTTGTTTTGGGTAATTGGATTATTACTTAGTATGTCAGCTATTATCTTTGGAGTATGGATTTAAATACACTTTATTAAAGTGTATTTTTTATTGTTTAAAAACATATATTATGTTATCCTAAAAGAGGATAAGGAGTGTGTTTAAAGTTGAATGATATCGTTTTAGAATTAGCGAATGTAACAAAAACTTATGGAAATGTAGTGGCTTTAAATCAAGTAAATTTAGCTTTAAAAAAGGGAAGTATTGTGGGACTTTTAGGACCTAATGGTAGTGGAAAGACAACAATGCTAAAGCTTTTTATGAGGATTATTCGCCCACAATTAGGAAATATTAAAATTTGTGGTGTAGATATTGGGTATGAGACAAGAAAGTATATTTCTTTTATGCCAGATAGAGAGTATTTATATGAGACCATGAAAGTAAGAGATGCTATAGAATATTATAAGGATATGTTTGAAGATTTTGATGTTAATAAAGCGTATACTTTATGTCAAAAATTAGGACTTGCAGTCGATACAGATATCCCAAAATTATCAAGATGCAATTGATAATACGTTAGGTGGGTCATTGACAGTAGCGTTTTCTATTATTTTAATGATTTCAGCGTTTGCTTCTTTCTTATATGGTACGAAAAGAACAATAGATACTTTTAAAAAACCAACTTTTTTATTAGAGAGTATGATTCCAATACCAGCATCTAAGTTATTGTTAGCAAAATATATTATTGCGATTACTATGAACATTATTTATACTTTTATCTTTGTATTTGGAATTTTTTTAGTAATAGCAGCAGTAGAAGAAAATATTTTAATTGAAATGCTAGGAGAGATAGGGGAGATTATTCTAGAGAATCCTGGATATTTATTCCGTATGTTTATTTCTATGATTTGTTATTCAACAGCATTTACTTCGATTGTTACTACTGTATTTTGCTTCTTCAAAAGCAAACTTCCAAATAATAAAGCAATAGGAATCGTATCTTTTATCCTTGGATATTTTATCTTTGGAATGTTAATTAGTCTTTTTGGAGATTTACTGATAGATGTTTATGTTGGAGAATATATGGATTTTGTTGTTGATGGCTTTATGATTTTATTAATTGTATTAGGCTTTTTGGGTACTGTTCATTTGATAGAAAATAAGTTAGAAATCTATAGTTAGAAACTGTTTATAAAATTAGTGGAGAAATCTACTAATTTTCTTTTTTTAAGGGCTTCTTTTCTTGTAAATTTTTATTATTATGATATAATTGATAATAGGTGAATAGTATGTTAAATAAGACTAAGGTTGTTGTTACAATAGGTCCTGCTACTATGGAAAAAGAACAAATAAAAAGATTGATGGTAGGAGGTATGGACGTGGCTCGCCTAAATATGAGTCACGCTAATTATAATTTTTGTAAAGATGTCATTGAAAAAATACAAGAATTAAATGAGGAGTTACATTTAAGCATTGCTACTATGATAGATTTGATGGGACCAGAAGTACGCACTGGTAAATTTGCAAATGGTGAAGCTTATTTCCGCAAGGGTGATAAAATTCGAATCTATATGGATGATATTACAGGAGATAGTACTAAATTCTCCGTTAATTACAGTGGTTTAATTAAAGATGTTAGTTATAATAATATTATTAAAGTAAAAGACGGTATGATGAGTTTTTTAGTTATTGATAAAAAGGATGATTGTATTATCTGTGAGGTATTAACGGATGGTACTATTGAAAATAATCAAACTGTTTCAGTAGAAGGCATAAAACTCAACCTACCAAAAATGAATAATAAAGATGAAACAGATATTATTTTTGCACACAAAATGAATGTAGATTTTTTAGCACTTTCTTATGTTTGTACGCAAGAAGATGTTCTTGCTGTCAGTGATATTTTAATTGGACTAAAAAATGATCATATTGGTATTATTTCTAAAATAGAAACAGAGGAAGGCGTAAATAATTTAGATGAGATTATTCGTGTAAGTGATGGTATCATGGTAGCACGCGGAGATTTAGGAGTAGATATTCCAATTGAAAGAATTCCAGGAGTTCAAAAGAAAATTATTGAGAAATGTCATAAGGCAGGAATTGTTAGTATCGTTGCAACTGAACTTTTATCTTCTATGGAAAAAACAGTACGTCCTACTCGTGCAGAAGTATCAGATGTTGCGAATGCTGTATTAGATGGTGCAGATGCGGTTATGCTAAGTAATGAGACGACTGTTGGTAAATATCCAATTGAAACTCTTGGCATGATGGAAAAAATTATAAATTCTGCTGAGAAAGATATTGACTATTTAGAATTTATTAAAAATAAAGAATCTAATACTATGGATATTACTAGTATGATTTCTCATAGTGTTGTAGAGTGTGCTAGTAAACTAAATTGTTGTGCTATCATTGCTCCTACAATGAGTGGTTATACTGCTAGAAAAATGAGTAACTGCAGACCAAGTTGCCCTGTCATTGCAGTAAGTCCAAATGAATCTACAGTAAAATCTTTACAATTGCATTTTGCTGTTAATCCAGTATTGATTAATGACTTAAAAGATTTTGATAAAATTATAGAAGTATCTAAGAAAGTTACTTTTGAATTAATTTCTACACAACCTGGAGATCGCATTATTATAACAGGAGGGTATCCTTTCAAGGCTGTAAAGAGTACAAACTTTATGAAAATAGAAGAATTATAGAAAAAGGGTGAGAATATGTATGATTTAGGAGATCAATTTGCCTTAGATTTAAGTAAGTCTAGAGCGAATCCTTATAGTGTACTAGTAGGAGAAAAATTTCGAATTTCTGTTTTAACGGAGAGGCTTGTTCGTTTAGAGTATAATGAGGCAGGAATTTTTGAAGATAGACCTACGGAATTAGTATTATGTAGAAATTTTCCTCAAGTAGATTTTCAAGTTGCAGATAATGGCGCTTCTATTGTAGTAACGACAAAATATTTTACATTAACGTATGTAAAAAATGCTCCATTTAGAGGTACAAATGTAAATAAATCAATTAATTTAAGAGTGGAATTAAACAATACTGACCGTGTTTGGTATTATGGCCATCCAGAAGCTAGAAATTTTATGGCCCCAGTTTTGCAAGTAACAGATAGCAAAGAAGAAGATAATCGTTATAATATGAAAGGATTATATTCTGTTGATGGATTTGCTACTATTGATGATTCTACTACAAAAGTATTTAATGCTCGTGGTAACTGTTTACAAAGAGAAAATCCAGGAATTGATCTTTATTTATTTATGTATTTTCAAGATTTTACTTTAGCGCTTAAAGACTATTTCATGCTAACGGGATATCCTGCATTGATTCCAAGATATGCGTTAGGAAACTGGTGGAGTAGAAATGATAGTTATACAGAAGAAGGATTAGAAGACTTAATCAAAGAATTTGATAGAAATGAAATTCCAATGTCTATCATTATGCTAGATAAAGACTGGCATATTCGTTTAAAAGAGGGAGATAATCATTTAAAAACAGGATTTACTTTTAATGGTGAATATATTCAAAACCCAACTAAATTAGTTGAGTTAATGCACTCTAAAGGAATCCGTATTGGATTAAATATTAATCCAGTAGAAGGTTTTTATCCAATTGATGCTTATTATGAAGAAGCTAAAAAATATTTGCAACCGCTTCCAAATGGGGTAATTCCTTTTAACGTTTATGATCCAAAAACAGTAGATGTATATTTAAAAGTATTTATTCATCCATTAGATAAATTTGGAGTAGATTTCTTTTGGGTAGATTGGTATGATCAGAATCAATTAGAAGAATTAACTCTTTTAAAGCATTATCATTTTTATGATATGAT
Source organism: uncultured Bacilli bacterium (assembly GCA_910589375.1). Classification (GTDB taxonomy): domain Bacteria; phylum Bacillota_I; class Bacilli_A; order RF39; family UBA660; genus UBA5578. The sequence goes on from CAJUTK010000004.1 coordinate 98,335, forward strand.
GAGAGATTATAAACGTAGACCTATGGTATATGGTTATAATGGTACAATAGCTGCACATCGCTATCCAGTTTTATATGCTGGAAAATCAACAGTAAGCTGGAATACTTTGAAAGCAATCCCATTCTTTAATGGTAAAGCTACAAACTTAGGTGTTAGTTGGTGGAGTCACGATATAGGAGGCTTCTTCTATGGTACAGAGGATAGTGAGTTGTATACACGTTATGTTCAGTTAGGAACATTCTCACCAATCTTGAAGTTAAGTGCAGATGTTGGGCGTTTTTATAAAAGAGAGCCATGGCGTTGGGATAAGAGAACTTATGAGATTGCAAAAGATTATTTGCAATTACGTCATCGTTTGATTCCATATTTATATTCAGAGGCTTATAAGTACTATAAGTATGGAATACCTCTAATTCAGCCAATTTATTATCGTTATCCAGAATTATATGATGATGGATTGTATCGTAATGAATATTATTTTGGAAGTCAGTTCTTTGTGTGCCCAATTACGAAGAAAAAAGAAATGGTTATGAATCGTGTTATTCAGAAATTCTTTTTACCTGAAGGAACTTGGTATGACTTTGTAACGGGAAAGAAATTCCCAGGTGGTAAAAAGTATGTATCTTTCTTTAGGGATCAAGATTATCCAGTATTCGCAAAAGCAGGAGCTATCATTCCAATGTCTAATAATCCAGACTTAAATGATACTACTCCTCCAAAAGATTTAGAAATACAAATTTTTCCAGGACAGAGTAATAACTATCGTATGTATGAAGATGATGGAACTACCGATTTATACTTAAAAGGATATTATTTACTAAGTTTAATTGATTATAATTATTTGCCAAATAACTATACAGTAATTATTAGACCGATTGAAGGAAAAACAGGTATTATTCCTGATGAGAGAAATTATAAAATCCGTTTTAGAAATACAAAAAAGTCAGAAGATGTTACCGCATTCGTAAGAGATGTAAAAATAGAGTGTGAGACATACACGGAGGGGCCAGACTTTATTGTTGAAGTGAAAGATGCTCCAACATCTCAGCAATTAACAATTAACTGTAAGGGTAAAGATATTGAAATAGATGCTGTTCGTATCGTTATGGAGGAAATTGAATCCATTATTAGTGATATTCCAATTCCAACGAAACAAAAAGAACAAATCTATGAATTATTTATGAGTGAAGAACCAGTTAATAAAAAGAGAATTGCGATGCGTAAACTAGGACAAGGAAGAGGCGGATTAGAGACAAAATATGTTCAATTATTTATAAAATTACTTGAATATATCGCACAATTGTAATATAATATTAGTCATAAAGCGACGAAAAAGAGTAGTAGTAGGCAAAAATCTATAGAGAGAAAGTGGTTGGTGAAAACTTTTGATGGATGACTATGAACTTGCTTTGGAGCTTCCTAAATGGACGTTATCTGCGTTAAAGATTTAAGTGCATAATAGAAGTATTATGAAGAAGGGTGGTACCGCGACTATTCGTCCCTTCATCATGATACTTTTTTTGTTGGTAGGAGGATTATGAGAGAGTTACTGTTATGGTTAGGAATGTTTGTCCTGATCTACTTATTCTATGAATTATTTGTTATTAGAAAAGAAAAAGTATTAGAGAATATGAAAGAAGGAAAAGAGTTATCTTTGCTTTCTAAAAAGTATAAATTAGATTATAGTAAGATTAATATGAAAGAGTTGGTAAGACTAATTGCGCTTTCAAATGCATTTATTATATCAACAGTAGTGACACTAGTCTGTCTATTACAGAATTGGATTAGTAATTTTCTACTTTGGATGATAGCTGTATTAGTAGTAGGATTACTTCTTTTAATACCATCTATATTAATTATCTATACAAGAATTGGTCGTTATTATCAAAAGAAACAAGGAGGAGAAAAATAATGCAATATGATTTTAAAAAGATAGAAGAAAAATGGCAAAAATATTGGGAAGACCATAAAACATTTGAAGCGAAAAATGGAAGTGAGAAGGATCCATACTACGTATTAGTAGAATTTCCTTATCCATCAGGATCTGGATTACACGTAGGACATGTTAGAAGTTATACTGCTCAAGATGCTTTAGCACGTATGAAAAGAATGCAGGGACTAAATGTACTTTATCCAATGGGATGGGATGCTTTTGGAGCACCTGCAGAACAATATGCGATTAAGAACCATATTCATCCAAAAGATGCAGTACGTGAAAATATTAAGACTTTTAAAGGACAAATGCAAAAGTTAGGATTCTCTTTTGATTGGAGTAGAGAATTTTCAACAACAGATCCAGAATACTATAAATGGACACAGTGGCAGTTCTTACAATTCTATAAACATGGAATGGCTTATAAGGATACAATTCCAGTAAACTGGTGTCCAACTTGTAAATCTGTATTATCCAATGAGGATGCAGCAGGAGGAGTATGTGAAAGATGTGGTTCCTCTGTTGTTCAAAAAGAAAAATCACAGTGGATGTTAAGAATGGGTGACTATGCTGAAGATTTACTTCAGGGATTAGAGGATACCAACTTTGCTGAAAAAGTAAAATTAGGGCAGATTAACTGGATTGGAAAATCAGTAGGTGCTCATGTTAACTTTAAAATAGACGGACATGAGGATAAAGCATTTACAGTATTTACTACACGTTGTGATACTTTATATGGTGCAACATACTGTGTACTTGCTCCAGAACATGCTTATGTGGATGAGATTACAACGCCAGATAAAAAAGAAGAAGTTGAAAACTATAAAAAAGCATGTGCTTTAAAAAATGATATGGAAAGAACAGAATTAAACAAAGAAAAGACTGGTGTATTTACTGGTGCTTATGCCATTAATCCTGTAAATGGAGTTAAAATTCCTATCTATATCAGTGATTATGTTTTAGCAAGTTATGGAACAGGAGCTATTATGGCAGTACCTGCTCATGATGATAGAGATTATGAATTTGCTAAAAAGTTTAATATTCCAATTATTCAAGTTATCGCTAAAAACTTTGTAGGTAGTGGAGATTCTACAATCCGTCCAGATAAGAAGATGACAGAAAGAAAAGTCGTAAATGCTCTTATTAAACATCCAACAGAAGATAAATATTTATGTGTACATAATAAGAAATTTAATTGGATTAATTTTGTCATGGGTGGTATTGAAGGAGAGGAAACTCCTACTGAAGCAGGTATTCGTGAAGTAATAGAAGAAACAGGATATACAGATATCACCATTGATAAAGAAATGGAATTTATATACTTTGATAACTTCTATGCCGCTCATAAAGATGTCAATCGTCATATCACTTGTCACACAATTGTTGGTAAATTAAATAGTTTAGCTGTTGAAGAACGTGCAGAAGAAGAAAAAGAAATTGCCGATGTTATGTGGATTCCTAAAGAAGAATTATTAACGAAATTAACAAGTGAAGCTCATAAATATGATGCTACTAGATTAATTGAAGGAGAAGGTGCTTTAACAGATGATGGCGTTCATATTCATTCTGAAGTTTTAGATGGTATGAATAAGGAAGATGCTATTCATACAATGCTTACTTGGTTAGAAGAACATCACTGTGGAGAAAAGAAAGTAAACTATAAGATGAGAGATTGGATTTTCTCAAGACAGAGATTCTGGGGAGAACCAATTCCTATGATAGACTGTCCAAAATGTGGATGGGTTCCAATGAAAGAAGAAGATTTACCACTTCTATTACCTGATGTAGCTGAATATGAACCAACGGAAAATGGGGAAAGTCCACTTGCTAATATTACAGATTGGGTAAATACTACTTGTCCATGTTGTGGAGGACCTGCTAGAAGAGAGACTGATACAATGCCTAACTGGGCTGGTTCTAGTTGGTACTTCTTAAGATTTATGGATCCTCATAATGATAAAGAATTTACTGGTATGGATGCTATGAAATATTGGAAACGAGTAGACTGGTATAATGGTGGTATGGAACATACTGCAAGACATTTACTATACGCCAGATTCTGGGTACAATTCTTATATAATATTGGTTTAGTTCCTAGTAAAGAAATGATATGGACTCGTGTAAGTCATGGTATGATATTAGGTTCTAATGGCGAGAAGATGAGTAAATCAAAAGGAAATGTTATTAATCCAGATGATATCGTAAAAGAAATGGGTGCCGATGCTCTCCGTACTTATGAGATGTTTATAGGAGATTATGAGCATGAAGCATCATGGTCTACAAATGGTCTTAAAGGATGTAAAAAATTCTTGGATCGTATTTGGAGATTACAAGAGAAATTAAATGATAAAGAAGGGTTTACAAAAGAAACTTTGGTACATCAGACGATAAAGAAAGTAACCAATGATTTAACTAGTTTAAAATATAATACGGCTGTATCTGCTTTGATGATTTTCTTAAACGAAATAGAAAAAGAAGAATCTATTACAAAAGAAGATTTACGAGTATTAATTCATTTACTAAATCCAATTGCCCCTCATATGACAGAAGAAATCAATGAAAACTGTAAACTTGGAAATATGTTAGCAATCTCTCCATGGCCAACTTATGATGATGAAAAGACAGTAGAGGATAGTTACGAAATGGTTGTTCAAGTAAATGGAAAAGTAAGAGGTAAAATTACTGTTAATACTAATGCAACAGAAGAAGAAATGAAAGAACTTGCAAAATCTATTGAAAATGTTAAGACATATTTAGATGGACATGAAGTAGTAAAGATGATTGTAATTCCTAAGAAATTAGTAAATATTGTAATTAAATAAAAAAAGAGGACAATTTGTCCTTTTTTTAATTACTTTTTGAAAAAAGTATGATAAGATAATAATAGGTGATAGTATGAGTAAGGACAATGAAAAAGAGATTAAGGAAAAGAAAAAAAATAATCAAGAGGAGAAGAAGATTGAAAAAAAATCTACAGTAAAAGAAGAAAAAAATAATACTAAAAAAGAAGATAGTAAAAAGAAAAGTGTTAAAAAAGTCGTACATAAAAAAATAAAGAAAAAGGATTCTTCTAACGAAAATATAGAAGTAGTAACAAAAGATAGTGAACTTCATGAAAAATTTCAAGTGCTAGGAAGTTATCTTTTAGGAAAGTTAAAAGAGTATCGTTATGTATTTTTATTAGATATAATTGTCTTTCTATTATTATTTTTCTTAATACCAAAGGTTATTTTTGAAGTAAGTGCTGTAGTTTGGATGACTGCATTTGTGGTTTTCACAGTTTTACCAACTATTGGTATTTATGGAATGAATAAATTTAGAGATAAGCAAATTTTATTTAGTTTTTTCTTTATTTATCTTTTGATATTACTATTTTTAAGTAAATTTACAATTATTGAACTATATGGAATAACATCACAGGGAACATTAGATCATACCCCAGCATGGTTAGATGCTGTGTTTGTTACTTGCATTATTGTATTTTTTCAATATATTGGTATATTAATTGTGAATGTATTTAAGACTTTTGGCGGAAATAATAAAAAAGTAAAAAAATAAAAAGGAATAGAGAGAGAAATCAATAACAATTATAGTAGAGGAGGAATTACTATGAAAAAGTTATTGTTTATCTTTTTATTTCTTTTTTTGTTTGAAAGTGTTTCTGCAAAAGAAGATGTTCAATTTTATTATGGAACTGATAAAGTAGAGAGTATGTGGATTACTAGAGTGAAAGGAGATATTGTCAAATCGAGTAATCCCTATATTCTTAGGAGGAAAAATGATAATTCTTATGTCTATTGTTTGCAACCAATAGTACTTCTTAATCAGGAGGAAGACTATACTGCTTATTATACTAATCATAAGGTGTTTAATATAAGCGATGAAGATTGGGAAAGAATATCAAATTTAGCGTATTTTGGATATTTCTATCCAGGACATGAAGATAAGAAATGGTATGGGATTACGCAATATCTGATATGGAAAACAGTAGCCAAAGATATGGATATTTATTTTTCAGATGGTAAGAATGGTAAAAAAATAAATGCTTATCAGAAAGAAATAGAAGAAATAGAATCTTTAATTCAAAATTATCAGAGTTTAAAAAACTTGAATCACAAAAAGTTAAGCTTTAAAAATGTGGAAGAATGGAATAATTGGAAGAGTGGGAATATTATTTTAAAAAATGCTATTATGCCTTTAAATGATACTTATGCATTTGAACTTCCAGAGAATGCAGTAACCTTTGGAGTAGATACCTTTTATTATCATAAAAGTGGTCAAAATGTTTATCATCCAGGACGACTATTACACATGAATTTATCTTTTGACGTGGAGTTTTTAAAGGGAAAAATAAATTTAAAAAAGAAAAATAAAGAAGATACATTCATTTCTAATGACAATTGTTTAAAAGGAGCTAGTTATGGAATTTATAAAGATGGTATTTTGATAGAAACAATAGAAACAGATGAAGAGGGAAATGCTACTAGTTCTTTATTAGAGTATGGAACTTATACTATAAAAGAAATAAAAGCAAGCCCTGGATATGAAATCGATGATACCGTTTACACTGTTTTTATTGATGCAGAGGATATTTCGTTAGAAGTATATGAAGAACAAAAAATGAATAAATTGAAGATTGAAAAATGGTATGGTAGTGGAAAATATAAACTAGAAAGTGATGCAATTTTTGAAATATATCAGGGTGATGATTTGATTTTAACAGTGAAAACAGATACTCTTGGAATTGCTGAATTTTCTCTTCCTTATGGTCGTTATAGACTTCATCAAGTAAAAGGAAAAGAAGGATATCAAAATATTCAAGATCTAGACTTTACAGTAACAGATAATTCTTTAAATCATTTAAAATTTTATAATGAAGAAATTATTGTTGATGTTCCTGATACAGGTTTATTAACACCATTTTCTTGGGTTAGAATTTTTGAATATGTAAGGAGTATTTTAAGTGCTTTTAAATTGTCTTAATGTTCTAATTATTTTGGTACACATTTTCTTTGGAATACATTTAAAAGTTTCTATTCCTATTATCAACAAAGAGAATGTTGTTATAAATGAAACTTCTAAATTTGCAACCTTAGAAATTCCGGCTATTTCTCTTACTCATGATTTATATGAAATTGGGGATGAGAGAAATGATTTGGATAAAAGGTTAATATTCTTAAATTCAAGTTCTACTCCAGAAGAGAAAAAAGGCAATGTAATTATAGCTGGACATAGTGGCTTTGGGGATATAGCCTATTTTAGAAATCTCTATAAGCTAAAACTTGGAAATAAAATATATCTAACCTATCAGGGCAAAAAATATACATATATCATTGTAGATATGTATAAGGTTGTAAAAACTGGAAAAGTGTCAGTTAAAAGAGATTCTAATAAAAAAACAATTACTTTAATAACTTGTTATGGTACTTCAGAACAGTTGATTGTTATAGGAGAACAAAAAAGTAACACTTAGTGTTACTTTTTAATATCCATAATAACAGGTAAAATGATTGGATTTCTTCCTGTTTTTTCATAAATATATGTTGATAATTGATTTGTAATTTCACTTTTTATTTCACTATAATTAACATGTTTATCAATTTTAGAATGAATTGCTTTAGTACTAATAATTTCAAGTTCTTTAATTAAATCAAGATTTTCTTGAATAAGTACAAATCCTCTTGTGGTAATATTAGGATTTCCCAATAATTTATTTTTGTTAGTGTCTATATTAGCAATAACAACAACAATTCCATCACTAGACATAATTTTTCTGTCTTTCATTACTGCAGATCCGATTTCTCCAATTCTATTCCCATCAATATATACATCTCCCGCAGGTACTGTTCCATCTTTTGTGATTTTTCCTTTGTACATAGAAAGAACATCACCATTACTTAATACAAATGTATTTTCTTTAGGAATATCACATTCGATTGCTAAATCGGCATGTGTTTTAAGCATTCTATATTCCCCATGAAAAGGCATAAAATATTTTGGCATAAATAATCTTAACATTAATTTTAATTCTTCTTGGTTTCCGTGACCAGAAGTATGAACTTCACTTAAAGAGGTGTTTGTACATACTTTTACACCCTGAAGATATAATTTATTGATTGTTTTAGATATACTTAAAGCATTTCCAGGAATTGCAGAAGAACTAAGCACAACTAAATCGTCTGGTTGTAATTTAATTTGTCTATGACTTCCATTAGCGATTCTAGACAAAGCTGCAAGAGGCTCTCCTTGTGTTCCTGTACATAGTAGGCATACTTTATTAGGATCTAACTGATTAGCTTCTTCTGGTGTTACAAAAATCTCTCGGTGTTTAATGTAGCCTTCATTTAAAGATATTTCAATATTATTTTCCATACTACGACCAAAGATTGCAATTTTTCTATTGTTTCTTTTACAAGTATCCACAATGTGTTTCAATCTATAAATATTAGAAGCAAATGTAGCAATGATAATTCTACCATGGTGTTCTAGAAAGATTTCAGATAGGGCTTCATCTACTTTTGATTCACTTACACTAAATCCTTCATGTAAGGCATTTGTACTGTCGCTTAGTAATAATGTAACACCTTTTTCACCTATACCAGCCATTTTCTGTAAATTAGCCATAGGTCCAATTGGTGTTAAGTCAAATTTGAAATCTCCTGTTGTAACGATTGTTCCATTAGGAGTATTAACAACAATACCGTGAGAATCAGGAATAGAGTGTGTCGTTCTAAAAAATTCAACACTCATATTCTTAAATTTTATTTTTGTTTTTTCTGTATATACATATACACGATCATATTTGATTTCTCTATCTTCTAATTTTTTACGAATAAGTCCAGCTGCCTGATTAGGCGCATAGATGGCTGGAATTTCTAATGATTGAAGTAAATAGGGGATACCACCTATATGATCTTCATGCCCGTGTGTAATAAAAAGTGCTTTTATCTTTTTTTCATTTTTCTTCAAAAATGTAAAGTCTGGAATAATATAATCTATTCCAGGTAACTCGTTAGAAGGAAATGTAATTCCTACATCTGTGATAATAATTTCATTACCAGTCATGATGCAATACATATTTTTTCCGACTTCTCCGAGTCCACCCAATGCGAATATTCTAGTATCTCCGCCGTCAAAAAATTTCAAAAATTTCTCTCCTTTCTTTTTTTCTCAAATTCAACTATATCATTATATCGTTTTTTCTGGCATTTGTCCAGTTAGACTTGACTTATATTCAAAAATATAATATTATAAAATCGCAAATAGAGGAGGTAAATATGAAAGATAGACATTCCCGTTTTTTTGAAATGGATGATACTTTAAGATTAATTTTTGCCTTCTATTCTTGCATGTCTTTAAATCCTAATTGGATTTTAGAAAGTGAGCATTCTAAACATAATAGGGAGATTGCAGAAGAACTTCTTGGAATAGAGAATATGGCTGATTACTATTTCTTATTGCAAGGTCGTTTTTATGGCTTTACAGTTGAAAAAGAATCAGATGAGTCTGTTTTCTGTAAGATGGAAGAATATGATACATTTTATGATTTATCAGAACAACATTTATCTATGAATTTTTCCTATCATGTCCCTAGTAAAATGATTGTTCATATGGATTCTATTGAGAGAGTTCAAGATAAAACAGAAAGACAAAAAAAGAAAGTCGCTTAATAATATTGAAAGAAAAGTTTTTTCTTTTCTTTTTTTATGTATTTATGATAAAATGGTAGTGGAACATTATAAGGAGGAAGCAGCATGGGACTTTTTGATAAATTTAAAAATATTTTCAGTACAAATAAACAAGAAAAAGAAGAAGTAGAGGTATATGACAAAGGATTAGAAAAAACAAGAAAAGAGTTTGTTTCTAAAATTAGCCTTTTAAATTCTAAATATAAAAAAGTAAGTCCAGAATATTTTGAGGAATTAGAAGAAATATTGATTATGGCAGATATTGGTGTTAATACAGTAATGGAATTTATTGATAGACTAAAACGAAGAGTGAAAAAGGAAAATATAGAAAACAGTGAGGACTTAAGAGAAATCATTGTTGATGAAATGTTTATTATCTATGTAGATAATTCTATTATGGTTAGCAAAATTAATTATGCAGAGGTAGGCCCAACCGTTGTTTTATTTGTTGGTGTAAATGGTGTTGGTAAAACTACAACGATTGGAAAAATTGCTAATAGATTAAAAGAAGAAGGTAAAAAAGTTTTGTTAGTAGCAGGAGATACGTTTAGAGCTGGTGCTGTTGAACAAATTGTAGAGTGGGGAGAAAGAACGAATTGCCCTGTCATTTATAAAGAAAATGCAGATCCTGCTAGTGTTATTTTTGATGGTGTTACAAAAGCAAAAGAAGAAGATTATGATATTGTTTTAATTGATACAGCAGGACGTCTTCAAAATAAAGCTAATTTAATGAATGAGTTAGAAAAAATGAATAAAGTTATTGGTAAAATAATTCCTGACGCTCCTCATGAGACATTATTAGTAGTAGATGCTACTACTGGTCAAAATGGCATTAGTCAGGCAAAGGAGTTTCAAAAGATTACCAATATTACAGGAATTGTTCTTACAAAATTAGATGGAACTGCAAAAGGAGGAATTGTACTTGCTATTAAAGAGTCATTAGGTATTCCAGTAAAATTTGTAGGAATGGGAGAACAAGCAAAAGATTTAAGAACATTTGATATTGAAAAATATATCTATGGATTATTTAAAGATATGTGAGGTAGTTATGAATAGTGTAGAAGTAATTGAATTAAAGCCAAAGAAACAACCAATTAGTATTACTTTACAAATTATTTTTGTAATAGCTGTTTTAATATCTGGTATAGCTTCTTTATTTATAAAGGAGTTAATGCCACTTTTATACGCTATGTTGTCTCTTACTTTATTTACGATGGCATGGAATCAGTATAAGATTTCTAAGAAAAAGAAAGTAGCAATTTTATATGCAGTATTTGGAATAATTACTTTAGTTTCTGCTATATGGGAGCTACTATGATTAATGAAACAGTATATTTAAACAGTTTATACGATTATTATGGTGAACTGTTAACAGAAAGACAGAGAAATTTGTTTGAAGCTTACTATTTTGAAAATTTGACTTTGCAGGAAATAGCAGATTTAAATGAAATTAGTAAGAATGCTGTTCATAAAACCTTGGCCTCTATCGAGGAAAAACTGCGATACTATGAAGAAAAATTATCGTTTTATCAAAAAACAGAAAAAATAAAAGAATGTATAAAAGATGAAGCAATATTAAAGCAAATATTGGAAATATTATAAGAAGGGTGAGGATTTATGTTTGGAAAAATAGTGTATATTAGTGATAATGTAGCACATGTATCAATACCAGAAGATGCACCAGTTATTATGAATTTAATGAACATGCATGTGGTTTTTGAAGATGAAGAAAAGAAAATTTTAGGAGAAGTAGAAGATGTATCTGATAGTATTATTAAGATTCGTTTCCTAGGAGAACTAGCTGATGGAAAGTTTATTGGTGGTGTATTAAGAAAACCAAACTTAACAGCAACTACTAGAATTATTGAGCCAGAAGAATTAAAAATCATCATGGGTGAAAAAGGGGAAGGTTCTTTATTATTAGGAATGAGTCCTCTTTATGAAGATATGCCAGTTATGGTAGATATTAATGATTTATGTAGTAATCATATGGCAATTTTTGGTAATACTGGTAGTGGTAAATCTTATGGAGTAGCACGATTTATTCAAAGTATTTTCTATAATCCAGAGTTTGTACCATATAAATCAAACTTTATGATATTTGATGCTTATGGAGAATATCATAATGCGTTTAGAAATATTAATCAGATTAATCCAAATTATAACTTTAAATTCTATACAACAAATAAAGCTCAATTAAATGAAGATGGAGAAATGCTAAGAATACCTTTATGGCTTTTAAATCTTGATGATTTTGCTCTTCTTTTAAATGCTGAGAGACATTCGCAACTTCCAATTATTGAAAGAATGCTTAAATTAGTTCGTGTATTTGCAACAGATGGAGATATTAGTACTCGTTATAAGAACCATTTAATAGCAAAAGCTATTATGGATATTATGTATACCAATCAAACTTCAGCTAGTAAACGAAATGATATTTTCTCTATTTTAGCTAGTTGTTCAACAGAACAATTTAATTTAGAAGCTCCTGTTCAAGGATTAGGTTATGTTAGAAAGTTTAGGGAATGTTTCTTAATTGATACTTCTGGACAATTTACAGAGAGTATTTTAATAACACAATATATCACATCATTTATTGATGAAAATCTAGAAAAGTATGAGCCAACTGCTGATCATTTCTTTACTTTAGATGATATGGAGAAAGCATTACAATTCACTCTTATTTCAGAAGGATTACTTAGAAATGAAAGATTATATGATGAAGCAATTACTTTAAAGGTAAGACTTCATTCTATTGCAATCGGAGAAGCAAAAGAATTTTTCTCTTATCCGCAATATATTAATATGGAAAATTATGTAGCTTCTTTAGTTACTAAAAATGGTAGAAAGGCACAACTTGTTAACTTTAACTTAGAGGATGCTGATGATAGAGTAGCGAAAACAATTGTTAAAATATATTCTAAACTATTATTTGATTTTACAAAGAGATTAAATGAGAGAGCTTCTATTCCATTTCATATTGTTTTAGAAGAGTCTCACCGTTATGTACAAAATGATAATGATAATTTCTTACTTGGATATAATATTTTTGAGAGAATAGCAAAAGAGGGACGTAAATTTGGTTTGCTTTTGATTTTAATTTCACAGCGTCCAGTAGAATTATCAGAAACAGTTATTTCGCAGTTAACAAATTTCTTAATATTTAAGATGACGCACCCTAAGGATTTAGAGTATATTAGACAAATGCTTCCTAATATGAGTGCTGAAATTATGGAAAAGCAAAAGAGTTTGCAACCAGGTACTTGTGTAGCTTTTGGTAGAGCACTTAAGATACCAATGATTGTAAGAATGCCTCTTCCAAATCCAGAACCATATAGTAGTAATGCTGATGTGGTAGGTAGATGGACACATTAAAAAAAGATAGAAATATCTTTTTTTTCATATACTGAAATGGTGATACTATGAAATTTATTGCGCATCGTGGAAATGATAACCATGAGTATAAAGAAAATACCAAAGAAGCATTACTTTGGTGTTTAAAGCAGGATTATATTGATGGAGTAGAACTAGATATTCGATTAACGAAAGATAAAGAATTTATTATTTATCATAATACTTCTATAGTAGAATTGGGGCTTAATAGAATGTTTATTGCTAATGAATCTTTAGAAAAATTACAGGGGATTAATTTTGGAACCGTAGAAAATCCTTATTATTTATCATCTTTAAATGAATTTTTGAGGGAAGTAAAAAGTAATAAAATAATTCTGTTAGATGTAAAAAAGGAAATTGGAAATTTAGAGGAGGAAATAAAAAAATTACAAGATATGTGTATAACTTATTCCAATTTGAACATTTACCTATGTAGCTTTTGTTCAGAAATAGTAAAGTTATCGACAAATATGTGCAAATTTCCAGTTGGTTTACTAATAAGCGACTTTATCAACAAAAATAAGAATTATTCCGACTTTTCTTATCTATCTGTTTCTAAAGGAGCTTTTAAGGATATTTCTTCTCCTAAAAAGAAAATGGTATGGACTGTAAACAAAAAAAGTGATTTGAAATCTAGCTATCAAGATATGTATATTATTACAGATAACGCCTATAAGCTAGTATCTGAATAAGCATTATCTACAATAATAATTGCTTTTTTATCTAAGCGTTTAATAAAATGAATTAGTTTTCTTTTCCTTTTTCTAGTAGTGGGAATGAGTAAAATATTTCTTTCTTCATTATTATTTTTACCTTCTAATTCAATAACGGAATAAGATAATTCTCTTATTTTATTTGCTATACTTTCTTTTTCTTTATTAGTGATACTAATAATCATATTACTGCCAAGCGCTAGCTTTTCTTCTATAATGGATCCCATATAAGATCCTACAAAAGTTCCTAGACAGAAGGCAAGGATATTAGTGAAGCTTTCCTGTAAGTTTTCTAAGACTAAAGAGGTTGAAAAAATCCATGTTAGTGCCATTAAAAAATTTAGGGTAGCACCTAATCCTTTTTTCCCATTTGCTATAACAATAATTCTGAGAGTAGCTAAAGCATTTTCTATAATTTTTAAAATAAATATAAGTAAACAAGTAATAATATCACCCTAGTATTATTGTGGGAAAAAGGTAGAAAAACTATACAAATTCATGATATAATATTGGCGGTGATGAAAAATGTTTGAAAGCTTAGGAGAAAGATTACAAAATGCCGTGAATAAAATTAAGGGATATGGAAAAATCTCTGAAGATAATATTAGTGAAGTAACTAGAGAGATTCGTCTTGCTTTATTAGAGGCGGATGTTAACTATAAAGTAGTAAAAGAATTTATTAATAATGTAAAAGAAAAAGCATTAGGGGAAGAGGTAGCTAAATCTTTAAAGCCTGGCGAAATGTTTGTTAAAATCTTAAAAGATGAATTAGTAGAACTATTAGGCGGTGAAAAAGCTGATATTTATACAACAGGAAATCCTACAGTATTGATGCTAGTAGGTTTACAAGGTAGTGGTAAAACAACAACAATTGGTAAACTTGCACGTATGCTTCGCAAAAAGTATAAAAAGAATCCTTTACTTGTTGCTTGTGATGTTTATAGACCAGCAGCAATCGATCAATTAAAGCAAATTGGAAAAGAGTTAAATATTGATGTATATTCGGAAGGAAAAGGAAATCCTGTTGAAATTTCTAAACATGCGATAGAGTATGCGAAAGAAAATCATTACAACTATGTTTTAATCGATACAGCAGGACGTCTTCATATAGATGAAGAGCTAATGGAAGAATTAGATAATATTCAAAGGGAAGTAAATCCACAGGAAGTAATGCTTGTTGTAGATAGTATGACAGGACAGGATGCTATTAATGTTATTGAAGGTTTTAACGAAAGATTAAAATTGACAGGAGCAATTTTAACAAAACTAGATGGAGATACTCGTGGTGGAGCAGCACTTTCTATTAGACATTTGACGAATGTACCAATTAAATTTATAGGTATTAGTGAGAAAATGGATGGATTAGATGAGTTCTATCCAGACAGAATGGCTACTCGTATTCTAGGCATGGGAGATTTAATGACCATGATTGAAAAAGCAGAAGAGGTAATTGATCAAGATGAGGCTATGAAGTCTGCTAAAAGAATGCAAGAAGGTAAATTTGATTTAGAAGATTTCCTAAGCACCATGAAACAAATAAAAAAATTGGGGCCTCTAGAAAATTTAATAAAAATGATTCCAGGGTTGCCTAAAGAAGCTAAAAATGTAAAAATAGACCCAAAAGATATGGCACATATAGAAGCAATAGTTCTTTCTATGACTCCTTATGAAAGAAGACATCCAGATTGTTTAAAAGCAACTCGTAAACAGAGAATTGCAACTGGTTCAGGAAGAACTGTAGAAGAGGTAAATAGATTAATAAAACAATTCGATCAGATGAAAGTAATGATGAAACAAGTTAAGAATGGAAAAATGCCTTTTTAGGTATTTTTTTATTTCTTAGGAATTTGCTTATTCACTTTTCTATTTCACACATAATATAGATTAGACAAGGGGGAAAATAATATGTTTAATCAAAATTGTTGCAATAGAAACATGAATATGAACATGCCAGGACGTAATTGTTGCCAAAGACAAATATCTGAACAAGTAGTAGAACCAGTTATCAACAAGTGTGTAGAAAAGATGTATTATCATGAAGTTCCACATATCTGTCCAATACATACTCATGTAGTTAATAAGCATGTGTATAATCATACATACACACCAAGATATACTTGTTCAGAAGAAAATCAAATAATCAACAATGATTGTGGAAAATGTTCTGGATTTATGAACTAGTTAAAAAGCACATTGTGCTTTTTTTTATTTTGGAATTATAATAAATATAGTTTGTAGGTGGTGCCTTTTGGATAGATATTTAGAGATCATAGAAGATAATGAAGCTAAGATTAGATTATTAGAGGAGAAAAAAGGTGAAATAAGAAGATCTAATAATGAGAGAAACAGAAAAGCAGCGCAGTATGAAAAAGAAGAGGAAAGATGCCATCAAAATATGAGAATCAATCATAAAAGAAAATATTATTTGGATAATAAAAAGAAATGTAAAAACGAATTTTTTAGAAAAGCAATTTGTTTTGGTCTTAAATGTGGTTCTGGTTTTATGGGCGTTATTTTATTACTTGTATGTTTTATTGGGGAGCTACATTCACTTCCAATGCTACAATTTTTATTAAGTTTTATAACAGTTAGTTCACTTCTTGGTTTAGTAGAATTAAAAAATGTGAGTAGGGAATATAGAAGATTATTAAGAAGTTATCATGGAGATATTAATCAGGCTATAAGTGATTTACAAGACAAAATTGATTTTTTAAAAGCTAGACAGAAAAAAAATAGGAAAGCTATAGAAATCAATCAAAGCTTTTTACAAGAAATTGATAGTACTTTAAAACAATTAAGAGAACAATCAAACGAATATAGAAATAGCAGAAATGAACTAATTAATGAGCTAATTAGTAATTTAGATAATTACATAGAAGATTTTTCTTCAAGGGAAATAGATATTCATAAAATAATGGAAAAGACGATTCTATAGAATCGTCTTTATTTTACAAAATATTCGTAATATTCTTCATAAGTGATATTGTGTTCATAGATGTAGTTTGCTGCTTCTAATCCAACATAGCGGTAGTGCCAAGGTTCATAAATGTATCCTGTAATATATTCTTTCCCTTTAGGATATCTTAAAATAAAACCATATTTATGAGCATTTTCTTTAGTCCACTTAAATTCTTTTGATTTTTCAAAATCTCCTATATTTTGATTAGAGGTAGTACCGAGATCCATTGCTAAACCAGTTTGGTGCTCAGAATATCCTGGTCTAGCAGAATAAGTATCTGCATTTTGCACTCCATCCTTATTAGAATAATTGGTATATAGTTCATTTTGTCTTTTATAAGAACGGTAAGGAGAAGCTATAAAAAGATGAAGGTTTTCTTTTTTTGCGTCATTGTACATTTTAATAAATGCATTATAGGCTTCTTCTTTTATTTCGCCTCTACCATAGATAGAACTAATCGTTACTAGATTATCTGGAACATAATCATCTTCTACATAATAAAATTTATTAACGATTAATAGATTTTCTTTTCCTAAATCAGTAGGGTTTACATCCTGATAAAAAGTTTTATCTAAGTTACTGTTGACCCTAGCAATAACCTCATCAATTTCTAAATCTTTGTGTTCTTGATAGTAACTTTTATAGCGATTTAAATTTCTTGTTAGGGCATATTCTTTTTCCATAAATAGGAATATAGTGTCATCCACACCGATGTCCTCCTCATCTAAATTGTGATTAACAGCAATTACGACACGAGATCCGGCTGATTCATATTCTTCATAATAACTGAGATATCTATCTAGATTTTCTTCTTTAAAATTTTTGGAGTGTAAAATGTCATAAATATCGGGTGTATAAGTAATATTTTCTTTTCCATGATTTATTAGGAAGACAATGTCATAAGTGTCGGCCGTTTTATATTGGAAGAAAAAGTCAAGATACTTTTTTAAGTTCTTACTTAGAAATTCTTCCTCTTTTATTATATGAATAATTTTCTCATGATAACTATAATTTAAAAGAACATTAAAATCTTTTTCTGTTAATATATTTTTAATTTCTAGTATCTCATTAGAAGGATAACCTTTCTTTTTTAGTTTGTCTTCTACGGTTTGATGGTTTAACAAATAGATTCCTATAATTATCCATAATAAAATAAAAGATAATAAAAAAGGAATAATCCTTTTTTTATAATTGTTTGATTTTCCTTTTTTCATAATTATTCACCCTCTATAAAATATGCATAATATTCGTCAAAAGTAATATTTTTTTCGTGAACTTCTGTAGCAGCTTCTACACCAATATAGCGATAGTGCCATGATTCATAATTGTATCCTGTAATATATTCTTTTCCCTTAGGATACCTTAAAATGAATCCATATTCATGGGCATGGTTTTGTAACCAAGTAAATTCTTCTGTAGTTTCAAATGTATCATTGTTGGCTCCATAAGTTGTAACATCTACAGTAAGACCTGTCTGATGTTCAGAAAAACCTGGTTTAGCAGCCATTGCATCTGTTTCTGTTTGACCGAAGTCTCTTAGATATTGATTATATAATTTCTCCTGATATTTATAGTCACGATAAGAAGAATTGATAATAATGTCTTGTCCATCTTTTTTAGCTGCATTATACATAGAAATGAATTGTTGATAGGCTTCTCTTCTAAGTTTAGGTTCACTACCATAAGCGTACCAATTTTTTACCTCTTCTAAGTCTTCTGGATTATAGCTTTCTGTTAAACGATGAAATTTATTTGTTAACATTAAATTTTCTTTTTCAACATCAGTATCTACATAGTCTGTATACCATTCCTTATCAGCTCCTACATTGATTATAGCAATGACGTCTTCTAAACTTTTGTCAGGATTAGCTTTGTTGAAACTTAGATATTTCTCATGATTCTTTTTTAAATAATATTTCTCTTTCATAATCTTAGTAAGATTTTCATTTACTTCCTCTGTTAATAATTTATCTAGATCAGAGTCTTCTAGTTTTCCTATTAGGTAATCTGTATCTTCTTTTGAATACCCTTGTTTTTGTAATTTATATTCATAAGTCTTTTGATAATCGGCTTTCTGTTTCCATTTGAAAACACCAATTCCAGCAACTACTAAAACTACGATACATCCTACTGCAATAATGACATTTCTTGTTTTTAATTTCACCCTTGTCATAAAATCCTCCTATTTCTACTGTTATTCTACCACAAATTGGGATTTTTTAAAACAATGTTATAATTTTCTTTTTTTTGTTTTATTTAAAATAAAATTACATACATTGTACTAGAGGTGTTTTATGAAGAAAATATTGTTCATAATAGTAGTCTTTTTGTTAGTTGTACAGCCAGTATATGGAGAAGAAAAAAATTTACTTGCTCCTAGTGCGAAAAGTGCGATTTTAATAGAGGTTTCTACAGGGGAAGTGTTATATGAGTTTAATTCTCACGAGAAATTAGCGCCTGCTTCTATGACTAAAATGATGAGTTTATTGTTAATCATGGAGGCACTAGAAAATGGATCTATTAAATATGAAGATATGGTTACTGCAAGTAAAAATGCATCTGATATGGGTGGTTCTCAAATTCTATTAGAGGAAGGCGAGAAAATGTCAGTGGATGACTTATTAAAAGGAATTACAATAGCAAGTGGGAACGATGCGGTAGTTGCAATGGCAGAAACTATTGGTGGCAGTGAAGCAAATTTTGTAAATATGATGAATAAAAAAGCGAATGAATTGGGACTTAAAGATACTCACTTTCAAAATAGTCATGGGTTAGATGAAGAAAATCATTATTCTAGTGCTTATGATATGGCAATGATAGCAAGAGAACTTGTTAAACACGAAAAAATATTAGAATATTCATCTATTTATGAGACCTATCTTAGAACCGGAACTGATAGACAAACGTGGCTTGTTAATACAAATAAACTAGTACGTTTTAAGGAAGGGGTAGATGGGCTTAAGACAGGATACACTGGAGATTCTGGATATTGCCTTACTGCTACTATGAAGAAGGATAATATGCGAGTTATTGCAGTAGCGATGGGAGAACCTAGTAGTACTACTAGAAATTCAGAAGTAAGTAGTATGCTAGACTATGCCTTTTCACAATATGGTATTCAAAAACTGCTATCTAAAGATAGTGTAATAGATAAAATTACTCTTGAAAAGTCTAAACAGGAAAGTGTTGAAGTAATTCCTAAAGAAGAAGTAAGTCTTCTTTATAGAAAAATGAGTGAAAAAATAGTTCCTACTTATGAGATTTCTTATCATAAAATCAATTCTAAGATAGAAAAGGGAGAAGTAATTGGAACCTTAACAATTAAAGATGATTCTAAAGTTTTAAGAAAAGTAGATTTAACAGTAAAAGAAACTGTTAGAAAAGCCAATATTTTAGATTTGTTTTTAAAATATGGAAAAGATATTATAACTGGTAATATTAGTTTTCAATAGAGAAAAGAACTGGGTTTTCAGTTCTTTTTTTTAACATAGATTTATAGTATAATGGAATTGGTGATAGTATGGAATTGTTTAATCGATTTCGTGATACGGTATTTTTAAAACAAGATAGCGATTTGGAAAGGCAAATAAGCGATTTAAAGAATCTTCCTGATTATGAGAAAAATAGGAATATTTTGAAGGATATTAAATTGTTAGAAATTGGTCTTCAAGGAGAAAAAGAAATTGAATTTGAACTAAAAAATGCAAATATTGGAATGTTTGTCTTACATGATGTAACGATAAAGTGGAATGACTTAACTGCTCAAATAGACTATGTTATTGTAACTAAGGGATTTACCTATTTAGTAGAATGTAAAAATTTGATAGGTAATATTACTGTTGATAATAAAGGACAATTTAGAAGAGAATATGACTTTGGTGGTAAAAAATATAAAGAAGCGATTTATTCTCCTTATACCCAAGCGGTTAGGCATAAGGATGTTTTAAAGAAAAGATGGTTAGAGAAAAACAATAAGCTAATGGTAGCACTAAGAGAAAAAGCTTTTGACAATTTATGGTATAAACCTTTAGTAGTGCTTGCTAATTCAAAATCTATACTAAATACTAGATATGCCCCAAAAGAAATTAAAGAGAAAACGATTCGTGTAGATCAATTAGTTAGGTATATTGAAAATGATTTAAAAAAATATGATAGAGATTTGTTTGCTAGTAAAAAAAGTATGCAAGAATTAGCAAATAGTTTTAAAGAGGCAAATGTGGAAGAATACAGAAGCATAGCAGATAGATATCAGAAAAAAGAGGAGGATGTAAAAGAATCATTAGTTGTCCAAGAGGAAAAAAAAGTATCTCCCTTAGATATGGTACCTATTTTGAAAAAGTATCGTAAAGAGAAATCAGCTCAAATGAAGGTTCCTGCTTACTATGTATTTACTGATAAAGAACTTGAACAAATTATAGAATTGAAACCAAAAACATTAGAAGAATTAAAAGATGCTAAAATTTTAACAGCTATTAAAATACAGTGCCATGGAGAAGAAATTATTGATATTTTAAATCAGAAGACAGAAGAAAAAGGAGAGTAGCTGTATGAAAAAGAAGAAAAAATTGAAGCTTCGTTATGATAGAATAGTGCTCTTTATTTTGGTATTAATTTCTATTATAGGGTTAACCATTTATTTTTTTCCAAAGAAAGATAAAAAGGAAGTAAAACTAAATGGAGAAGAAAAGAAAAATTATATAGAGATGATTTTAAAAAAAGAAAATAGTGATATAGATGAAAGCTTTTTAAATTGGGTTGTTTCTAATTATGGAGACAATATTTTAAAACCTCTTTATACTTCTTTAGAAAAAGGTAAATATGATAGAAGTTTATGGCATGAAATAACGGGAAATTCTTATATTGTATTACAGGATTTGTATCAGGATAATTATAAAAATAATCCAGATGTAACTGTTATAAAGGGAAAAAAGGATAATGTTACAATTAGTTTTGCTGGGGATATATCACTTGCGGACAATTGGGAAATTATGCCATATTATAAGAGTAGGAATAAAGGTGTATATGGTATTTTATCTGAAGAAATCGTTAAGTATATGATTGGTACTGATTTAATGATTATAAACAGTGAATTTGCTTTTAGTAATAGGGGAACTCCTACTCCTAACAAGACATATACCTTTAGAGCGAATCCTGACAATGTAAGTATTTATAAAGAAATGGGTATTGATTTAGTAACTTTAGCTAATAATCATGTTTATGACTATGGAGAACTTGCCTTTTTAGATACTTTATATACTTTGGATAAAGCAGGTATTCCAAGAATTGGTGCTGGAGCGGATATTGCAGAGGCAAAGAAGCCTTACTATTTTATAATTAATGGATATAAAATAGCTTTTGTAAATGCTTCACGTGCCGAAAAGTATCGATTAACGCCAGAAGCTACTGCTACTAGTCCTGGAATATTTCGAGCTTATGACCCTAACCCTTTTGCAGAGGAAATAAAAAAGGCTAAAGAAAGTAGCGACTTTGTTATTGCGCTTATCCATTGGGGAAAAGAAGATACTCATGAGTTAGAAGAGGTACAAAAAGAAACTGGAAAACTTTATATTGATAGTGGTGCAGATATGGTAGTTGGAACTCATGCACATTATTTACAAGGTGTTGAATTTTATAAGAATAAATTGATTGCTTATAATTTGGGGGACTTTATTTTTAGCCATGGAAGGGAAGAATCTGGTATTTTGACTTGGGTGTTAAACTTTGATGGTTCTAGTGAATATCAGTTTATTCCTGCTCTTCAAGATGATTTTAAAACGGTAATGCTTCATGGTGAGGATGCTTTAGAGTTATATCGATTAATGACTTCATGGTCTATCAATGGTAAATTTCTATCAGATGGAAAGATTATAGAGGAAACTTAAATGTTTCTCTTTTTTTCTTGAAATAATTGCTAAAAAGAAATTGGTATGATAAAATACTTATAGTGTATAGGAGGGTGCTTATGGAGAGATATGTTCCTGATATTTATCAAAAAAGTATACATACTATCAACTATGACTCTTTGCTTTCACGTGGAATAAAATGTTTACTATTTGATTTAGACAACACGATAGCGCCTATAGATGCTAAATTACCAAGTAAAGAAGTGAAAATCCTTTTTAAAGAATTGAAAGAAAAAGGGTTTAAGGTTGTTATATTTTCTAATAGCCCAAAGGTTAGAGTGAAACCTTTTTCGGATGAATTACAAGTGGAGAGCTGTTCGAATGCAAAGAAGCCATCTTCTAAAAAGTTTTTATCTGTCATTAAAATTTTAGGATACAATTTTAGTGAAGTAGCAATTGTAGGAGATTCTATGATTGATGATATTTCTGGTGGAAATGGCGTTGGTATTACTACTATTCTTGTCAATCGATTGTCAAAAAGAGAGTTTCCATTTGCATGGCTAAAAAGAAAGTATGAAAGACGAATTGTGAAAAAATTGCGTAATAAGGACTTATTTACAAGAGGAAGATATTATGAATAGTTGTTGTGGATGCGGAGCTATTTTACAGATAGATGATCCAGAAAAAGAAGGTTTTGCTAAAAGTATAGAAAATCGTTTTTGTGAAAGATGCTTTCGTATTAAAAATTATAATGAGTATAAGATAATAGAAAAAGATGGAGAAGATTTTTTAACGATTATCAAGGAAATTGGAAATACAAAAAGATTAGTAATTTTAGTAATTGATTTATTTCAAATACCAAAGGATATTTCCAAAATGTTAAGTTTATTAAATAATCCTATTTTACTGGTTTTGACAAAAAGGGATTTGCTGCCAGTTTCTCTTTATGAGGAAAGACTAAAGGAATATTTTCAGGGATTATCTAATCAAATTGTTGATACTGTAATTATCAGTACTAATAAAAATTATCATTTTGATGAGTTAATGGAAAGCATTTCTAAAAATAAAATAGGAAAAGAAGTATATGTAATTGGCTATACAAACGCTGGTAAGTCTTCTATGATTAATAAGATTTTAGAAGATTATACAGAAAGCATTCCAGAGATTACAACAAGTATGTTGCCAAGTACAACTATTCAAAAAATAGAAATTAGTATTAATGAAGAATTAATGTTAATCGATACACCTGGATTATTAGAAGAAGGCAGTTTGCTAAATTTATTATCTGGGGATGAATTAAAAAGGGTAATGCCTAGAAAAACAATTCGTCCTATTACGTATCAAATTAAAGAAGAACAGTATCTTTTTATCGACAATTATGTAAGGATAGATTGTAAAAACAACAATAATATTACTCTTTATTTTTCTAATAATTTAAATATAGATAGGAGTTTTAAAGAAACTTCTAAGTTGCAAGATTTGAAAAAGATGGAACTGTCAGTTTCTGCTAGGGAAGATGTAGTGATTAAAGGGCTTGGTTTCTTTAAAGTAATGAATGCTGATACTTTTATAATTTACATAGTTCCTGGTGTAGATGTTTATACAAGAAATTCGTTAATATAGGAGGAAATTATGGAAGAAAAGAATAAAACAGAGAAAAATCATGAATCTGAAGAAGAATTAAGGAAAAAATTAAAAGAGGAATTACGCGCTGAACTTTTAGAGGAATTAAAAGAAGAGAAAAAAGAAAAGGATAAAAAAAGCGAAGATATTTCCCCATTAAAAAATCCTGCTATTAGTTCTAGTTCCAAAGTCCATTTTGATGATTATAATAGTAAAGAACTAGAAAATATTAATGATATGCACAGAAAAGAAAGGGATTTAACTGAAAAAAAGAGGCCTACTACTAAGAAATCTACAAATGAAAGAAAAGAGAACGTAGAATCAGAGTCTAATGCACCAAAACAACAGGGATCTATTGCTGTTATGATAGTGGCTTTAATATTAATTGTTGTTACTATTTTTCTTTTCCCACATGTATATCGATTCTTTTCACAGAAAAATACTAAACCTGATAAGCTAATAGAGAGCAATAGTTCTAGTAATGAAGGACCTGTATATGAAAAAATTACTGTGAATAGTGAAGTACTAAAAACATTTACTTATCCAATTATGCGTAATAGCCAGTATGAAAAAGCAAGTTATTATCAAAAAGAGAATATTACTATGTCTGATTTTTCTAATAATGATATTTTATATAATGCCTTTATTCATGTATATACAGGTTCTATTGGACCTTATAATGGAGCTTATAATGAAAATTATTGCGGAACAGCTAAAACTAGAAAATCAGTTAATCCAAAGTATTTAGATGCTCGTATTGAAAATTTATTTTCAAGAAATACAAAGTATGAACATGCAACATTTAAAGTTCCTAGTACTAATAAAGATACCGCTTATGTAGGAACGTGGGTATATGATTCTAAAAACAATATCTATGTTTATTACGGAGACTGTGAAGGTGTAAGGCCAACTAATACTCTATATTATGATTTAAAACAAATCTATGAAGCAAACGGACAATCTAATAATACTGTAATTGATGTAAGTTATTACATGGGGTTTGCAGAGGTAAATGCCACTACTAAGAACTACACTATCTACAGTGATGCTTCTATGAGTGATGTTTTAACGACAGGCACTTTAACAAAAGATAATTATGAATCAGAATTAGAAGAAGTATTCAATGCTTATTTACAAACTAATCATTCTGCTAAGTCTTATAAGTATACATTCTCATCTCTTAATTGTTCTTACCAAGATTATTGCTTTGAAAAAGGAGAATGGGTAAAATGATTGAAGATCATTGGGATACAAGACAAGAGTATATTAAACAAGGGAATGAATTAGCAGCTTTAGAGGCAAAGCAAGAAAAAGAAAAGAAAGATCAGGAGAAAGCATTAAAAGAAATGCAAGAAAAGATGGTATCTGTTTCTTATCAAGCTAATAATGCATCTTCTAGTGGAGGAGAATTGAATCCCATTTTTGTTCCTCAAAAGCAAGAATCAAAGAGTTCTACTTTAGAACCTAATCCTACTATGATGCCTAATTCTCCAATGAATTCTTCTAATAGAGGAAACTTAGATAGCATGAAAACATTAGAAAATAGAGGTAGAATGGGATTTCAAAATAACACTTCAACATCATCTTTTCAAAGACCCTTTGGTCAAAATAGTAATCCCTTCCAAAATAATAATGGCCATTTTTAGCATTTGTAAAAATACAAGTGCTTTTTTCTTGAAAAAATGTATTGACGAACAAATGTATTTACTGTATACTAATAAGCAGTGAAATGTGATAAATGGAGTGAAAGAATATGGATAAAATTATTGTCAAAGGTGCACGGGAAAATAATTTAAAGAATGTAAATATTGAACTTCCAAAAAATAAGTTAATTGTTATGACTGGAGTATCTGGAAGTGGAAAAAGTAGTTTGGCATTTGATACAATTTATGCGGAGGGGCAAAGAAGATATGTAGAATCTTTAAGTGCTTATGCTAGACAATTTTTAGGTGGAACAGAAAAGCCAGATGTAGATTTGATTGAAGGACTTAGCCCAGCTATTAGTATAGATCAAAAAACTACTAATAAAAATCCGAGAAGTACTGTTGGAACTGTGACGGAGATATATGATTATTTAAGACTTCTTTATGCTAGGATAGGAGTTCCATATTGCCCTAAGCATGGAAAACCAATTACAAGTCAGAGTATTGAAGAAATGACAAACCAGATATTAAAGCAACCCATTGGCACTAAAATTCGTATTTTAAGTCCAATTGTTTATGGAGAAAAGGGAACACAGAAAGATTTATTAGATAATCTTAGAAAAGATGGATATGCTAGGGTTCGAATTGATGGAGGAGAATACGATTTATCTGAGGACATTGTTTTAGATAAAAACAAAAAGCATTCTATTGAAATTATTGTAGATCGTTTAATTATGAAAGAAGATATTCGTAGTAGACTTTATGAAGCTATAGAAACTGCCAGTAAAGAAGCAAAAGGGAAAGTAGTAGTAGATATTGTTGGAAAAGAAGAAATCTTAATGAGTGAACAGTATGCCTGCCCAGAATGCGATTTTTCTATCCCTGAATTAGAACCTAGAATGTTTTCTTTCAATGCTCCATATGGCGCGTGTAAAGATTGTAATGGACTTGGTATTAAATTAAAAATAGATGTGGATTTAGTAATCCCAGATAAAACAAAGAGCGTTTTAGATGGGGGGATTGTCCCATACAACTTAGATGCCTCTATTAATAATACTCAAATACTTACAGTAGCTAAACATTATCATATTGATTTAACAAAACCAATTGAAAAATTAACAAAGGAGGAATTGGATATCCTTCTTTATGGTAGTAATGAGTTATTAGAATTCAATTATGTATCTAATAATGGAAATACACGTAAGACAAAAGATTATTTTGAAGGCATTATTACAAATTTAGAACGCAGATATATGGAAACAAAGAGTGGATGGATTAGGGATTGGATAGAGCAATATATGACAGAGTTAGAATGTTCCACTTGTCATGGTTCTAGATTAGATGATTTTGTTTTATCTGTAAAAGTTGGAAAGAAAAATATTTATGAATTAACTCAGATGAGTATTCGTGACATGTATGATTTTTTCTTAAAGTTAAAGCTAACTCGAGAACAAGAAGAAATTTCAAGATTAATTATTAAAGAAATAAAAGATAGATTAAACTTTTTAATTAACGTGGGAATTGAATATTTAACACTTAGTCGAAGTGCAGGTACTCTAAGTGGTGGTGAAGCGCAACGAATTCGACTTGCAACGCAAATTGGTTCTCATTTAACAGGTGTTCTTTATGTATTAGATGAGCCAAGTATAGGTCTTCATCAGAGAGATAATGAAAAATTAATCCATTCCCTATTAGAAATGAGAGATTTAGGAAACACTTTAATTGTCGTTGAACATGATACAGATACTATGTTAGCAAGTGACTATTTAGTTGATGTAGGCCCAGGTGCTGGACTTCATGGGGGAGAGATAGTGGCATGTGGTACTCCAGAGGAAGTCATGCAGAATCCAAATAGTTTGACTGGTAAATATTTATCTGGAAAAGAAAAAATAGAAGTTCCTAAGAAAAGAAGAAAAGGAAATGGAAGTTTTATTGAGATAAAGGGAGCTCGTGAAAATAATTTAAAAAATTTAAATGTAAAATTTCCTCTTGGGACTTTTACTTGTGTTACTGGAGTATCTGGAAGTGGAAAGAGTACTTTAGTAAATCAAATTTTATATCGCTTATTGTTTAATAAAATTTATCGTGGTAAAGAGAAACCAGGTCTTCATAAAAGTGTTAAGGGTTTAGAAAATGTAGATAAAGTAGTAGATATTAGTCAGACTCCAATTGGAAGAACTCCAAGGAGTAATCCAGCTACTTATACAGGTGTTTTTGATGATATTAGAGATATTTTTACACAGACTAAAGAAGCAAAGATGAGGGGCTATGATAAGAGTAGATTTTCATTTAATGTAAAAGGAGGACGCTGTGAAGCTTGTTGGGGAGATGGGGTTAAAAAGATAGAAATGCACTTTCTTCCTGATGTTTATGTTCCTTGTGAAGTATGTGGAGGAACACGCTATAATAGTGAAACTTTACAAATTAAATACAAAGGTAAAAGCATTTATGATGTTTTAGAGATGAGAGTAGAGGAAGCTTTAGAATTCTTTGAAAACGTACCTAAGGTAAAAGCTAAATTACAGATGTTATGTGATGTAGGTCTTTCTTATGTGAAACTTGGACAAAGTGCTCCTACATTAAGTGGAGGAGAAGCTGGAAGAGTAAAACTTGCTAAAGAGCTTCAGAAAAAGCCTACTGGAAAAAGTGTATTCATTTTAGATGAGCCTACAACTGGTTTGCACACAGATGATATTAAAAAGTTATTAGTAATTTTACAAAGAATTGTAGATAATGGAGATACTGTTATTGTTATTGAACATAATTTAGATGTTATTAAAGTAGCTGATTATATTATAGACTTGGGACCAGAGGGTGGAGACTTAGGAGGAACTATTGTTGGTACAGGAACTCCAGAACAGATTTCTAAAATGAAAGAAAGTTATACAGGAAAGTTTTTAGGACCTATTTTAAAGAAGTGAGTAAAATCACTTCCTTTTTATTGACAAAATAATAAATGATAGTTACAATTAAAATAGAGGATGGTAGTATGAAGATAGATTGTACTTGGACACGTGATGATTTGAAGTCATACTTAAAGAAAAAAAGGATAATCCCAAATATCATTTTTTTAGCATTAGGGACTTATTTTTTCTTTTCTTGGACAAAATATGGCTTTTTAGACATTAATACAGATAAAAAAATATTGTGGCTTGGTTTTGCAATCTATTTTGTGTTCATTATCTTTCTTTTATGGGCAATTACAAAATTATACATATTTCTAAAATTAAGAAGAAATGATAAAAAGACGGGTAAAGCTTATGGTGTTTATCATATAGAAGTTGATAAACAAAAAATTTCTTCTATTTTAGGGGAAGATAAATTTTGCTATTACTGGAAAGATGTAACTTCTTTTCGAGTAAGAAGAAACTATTTCTTTTTAAAAACTAAAAAAGATAAAATTGGACTTTGTTTTAGAAAAGAAATATTAAAGGATAATTATGAAAAACTATTATCTTATGTAAAACAACAGCTTTCTTCTTAGTTTGAGTACCTTGTACCCTTATTGACATTCCTAACTCTTTTCTATATAATATATTAATATTGTGAGAGAAGGGTTAAATATGAATATTGAAGCCTTAGTAAGCATATTTACTATAGTAGATGGAAAATTTAAAGTTTTATTGTTTAGGAAAAAGAAGGATCCTTATAAAGGTTATTGGATTTTGCCTAGTGATCTTTTAGGAAAAGAGAATACTTTAGAGGAAGTTGTAGAAGAATGTATATCCGATAAAGTTGGATTATCTAATTTAGAATATAATCAAGTTAAGGTGTTTAGTGCCTTAGATAGAAATCCTTCTAAGAGAATAATTGGAGTATCTTTTATAACAATTGTTGATTCTACTACGATTGAACTTAATAATATTAGTACAGATGAAGGTATGGAATGGTTTGACATTGATAACTTACCAAAGATTGGGTATGATCATCAAGAAATCATTAATGCCTCTGTAGAGACTTTAAAGCAAAAAATTAATCATAGCTTAGAATTAAAGAAACTTTTTCCAAGTGATTTTACATTACCTGAAATTCAGAAGATTTATGAACAGTTAATGAATTGTGAATTAGATCGTAGAAATTTTAGAAAAAAATTTATTAAGGCAGATTTAATTGAAGAAACAGGGGACAAAGTTACTGGTATGAATGGTAGACCTGCTATTTTATACCGATTTAAGGAGGACATTGAAGATAAACTGCTATTTTAGGAGTGATGTTTATGAAATGGCCATCAATGACTAGATACTTTGTTATGTTACTTATCGCTTTTTTAATTTCAATCTATATGATTAATGATTTTAAAAATAAATATCAATTCTCATTTGGATTTGATACAGAAAAGTCAGATTTTTAGTGTGGCAATAAGGAATATTGCAAGGAGCATAATCTTTTATGCTCTCCTTTTATAGAGATGTGTGAAAAAGTATTTAAAAGCAATAAAAAGTGATTGACAAATAGTATCTATCGTGTTATATTATTAATGCGTTTTAATTGGGATTTGCTTCGGCAAATCTTTAATTAGGGTAAAAATGAAACACCTGGAAGTGTGTAAAGAAAGGAGATATTTATGCCAACTATAAATCAATTAGTTAGAAAAAACAGAACTAAGAAAACAAGAAAGAGTAAATCACCAGTGTTAAATATTGGATTTAACAGCAAAGACAAGAAACAAACAAATCAATGTTCTCCACAAAAACGTGGTGTATGTACTCGTGTTGGTACTATGACACCAAAGAAGCCAAACTCAGCGTTACGTAAGTATGCGCGTGTTAGACTAAGTAACGGAATGGAAGTAACTGCTTATATTCCTGGTGAAGGACATAACTTACAAGAGCACAGTGTAGTTATGATTCGTGGTGGACGTGTTAAGGACCTTATCGGTGTACGTTATCACATCATTCGTGGTACTTTAGATACAGCTGGTGTTGAGAATCGTCGTCAAGGACGTTCTAAATACGGCGCTAAAAAACCAAAAGCAAGTAAATAAAAACATTAAGTAAAGGAGGAAAAGATTATGCGTAAAAGACGTGCTGTTAAAAGAGACGTGTTACCAGATCCAATATACAATTCAAAATTAGTTACTAAATTAGTAAATAGTTTAATGTATGATGGAAAAAAGGGAGTAGCACAAAAAATCTTATATGAAGCTTTTGAAACAGTAAAAGAAAAAACTAGCCAAGATCCAATGGAAGTTTTTGAAAAAGCTATGGAAAACATTAAACCAGCTCTAGAAGTTAAATCTAGACGTGTTGGTGGTGCTAACTACCAAGTTCCAATTGAAGTAAAAGCTGATCGTAGTCAAGCTTTAGCACTTCGTTGGTTAACTCAATATGCAAGATTACGTGGAGGTCATTCAATGGCTGAAAATCTTGCTAATGAAATTATTGATGCTTCTAATGGAGTAGGAGCAGCTGTTAAAAAACGTGAAGATACTCATAGAATGGCAGAAGCTAATAAGGCATTTGCTCATTATCGTTGGTAATTCATATATAATAAGAAAGGAAATAAAGTATGGCTCGTGAATATAGTTTAGAAAATACCCGTAACCTTGGTATCATGGCTCATATCGATGCAGGAAAGACAACTTTCACTGAACGTGTGTTATTCCATACTGGTAAAATTCATAAAATTGGAGAAACTCATGATGGAGCTTCTCAAATGGACT
>CAJUTK010000005.1 GCA_910589375.1 uncultured Bacilli bacterium
ATTGCTATAATCATCCAATAGGTAAAAAAGATCTTAATGGATTTGCAGCAATGGACTTGGCATCAATCCTAATAAGTGGTGCAGAGAAAACTGCTGAAACTGTTTTAAATTGTGTTAATAATAAAGATATTAATAAAAAAAATTCTTATAATGATGTGAGAAAGCAACAAAAAAATTCAAATTCTAATAAAAATAAAGTTTTTCGTTCTCATAATAATTTACCATATCGTGGGGAACCTGGTGGTTATGCTAAGATGCCAGATGGAAGTAAAGAGAGATGGTATAATGATGATGGATTTCCTTCTTTGGATTGACACCATACTAATCATGGTAATCCTAAACAGCATCCATATGTTCCTCATGATCATGATTGGGGATGGGATGAAGATGGAAATTGGAAACCAGGCAAGGGATATCCTTCCCCAAAGAATGATAATGTAGTTGAGAAAGTAGTAATTGTTGCAACAGTGAGTTATCTTGCTTATACTGGAATCAAATGGTTTGCAGCTAGTATTTTATCACCTTTCACTGGAGGCGGTAGTTATGTTGTGGCGGGGGTAATGCCATAGAAGGGAGACATTATGATTGGATTAGAGTTTGAATGGAATAAAGAAAATAATTTAATAAAAGAATTTGTTTCTTCATTAATGACTTCAGATTATGAATGGTATGTTATGGAGAATGAAATTATTTCTAATAATCATATATTTGCATTAGAAAAAAAATATAGTGGGGAGAATTTTAAAAAAATATGGGAAAATAATTTTGATTTAATATATTTTTTAAATGTTCAGGTATATTTAAAAAATTCAAAAGTGAAAAAAATTATTAATTATTGCGATTATAAAAATAGTTCTTGCCAATTAATGTTATTGATTTCTGATATTTATTATGTAGAAATTTATAGTAAAGATAGTAAAATACTGAAACCTATTTTGGATAGGAAAATAGAAAATTTAGAAATTAAAACTGAAAAAAAAGATAACAGAACAATAATGAAGGTGAATTAAAAATAAAAAAGAAAGTAGATATATTCATCGACTAGTATTCCCGTAACTTTATGGATTGAGAAAAAAGATGGTCATTGGTATATTGTCGATTATGACGAACCTGTATAACTGGCAGGTTTTAAGAAGATATTTAAATAAATATCTTCTTTTTTTATGGAGGTGAAAAGCATGATTGAGTTTATAGTAAAGTATTGGTTAGAAATATTATTTACTACTATAACTACAGGTGTTCTTTATATGTTAAAAGAGTATATAGGTGTGAAAAGTGGAGTTAAGGCTTTGCTTAGAAATGAGATAGTACGTATTTATGAGACTTATTCTAAGTTAGGTTATTGTCCTAGTTATATGAAAGAGAATGTTAGTTCTATTTATTCTAATTATCATAAGTTAGGTGGAAATGGATACGCTACTAACTTAATGAATGAAATATATAGGCTTCCAGATGAGTTAAAGGAGGATGTAGTACATGAAAAGGATTTTGAACGACAATTTAGTTGGTAAAGTATTAAAAACGTTTATAGAGGGCTTTTTAGCCTCTTTCATGGTAACCTTACCAACTATAAATAGTTTTGGTGATTTAGATATTATGAAGAATATGTTTATTGGAGCTCTTGCGATGGGGATTAGTGCTGTACTAAACTTAATTCAGGAGTATTTACATGGAAAAAGTATTCGGGATTGATATTAGTAAATATCAAAAAGGAATTGATTTTTCTAAATTAAAAAAAGAGGGAGTAAAGTTTATCATGATGAGAGCTGGATATACTGGTGCAACTGATGGTATATCCAAATATAAAGATGAATGTTTTGAATCTTTTTATAGGAAAGCTAAAGAATATGAAATCCCTGTAGGAGTTTATTGGTATAGTAGAGCAACTACTTATGAATTAGGAAAAAAGGAAGCAGAATACTTATATAAAAATTGTTTAAAAGGTCATCAGTTTGAATATCCTATAGCTATAGATGTAGAAGATAATAAATATCAAAAAGTATCTGGAAAAAAAGCAATTACAGAAGCTATTCAAGGTTTTTGTGAATATATAGAATCAAAGGGATATTATGTGATGATCTATGCCAGTAGAAATTGGTTTAAAAACTATATAAATTTAGAAAAATTAAACAAATATGATATTTGGTTAGCTAGTTGGTCTAGTAGTAAACCTAAAACACCTATTGCTGGAATATGGCAATTTGGAGGTGAAACTAACAAATTACGGAGTAATAAAATAGCAGGAATTACTTGTGATCAAAATTATGCTTATAAAGATTATCCTAGTATTATGAAGGAGAAAAGTTTAAATGGTTATAGTATTTCTTTTATTTTTCCATTTAACAAAAACTTATTAACTTCCATGATAAAGTTAATTCAAAAAGCATGGAAAAGAAAGTCACAGGATTAATTCCTGTGATTTTTTTTAGTTATATGTTATAATGCTATTAGAAATAGTCTAAAGAGAGTAGTATAAGGTAAGTGAGTTAAAGGAGTAGATGATAAGTGAGAAAAGAAAAAATACCACTTAAGTTTCAATTGTTGTTTCCTGCTATATTAATGTTTATTTCTTTTATGTTAATGGATTTTATTAAAGCTAAGCAAATTTCAATGGAAGAGATTACTACTTATTTGGAAAATCAAGGTTGTGAGGTCATTAGAGAAAAGGATTCAACATTTACTACAAGATTAGAAACATCTAAGGATGATAGCTGTCCTTATTTTGTTCAATATTTTCTAATACCTAATAAAAGTATTAGAAATAGTACTTATCAAGAAAAGAAAGGGATTGTAAGAGATAATCCAAATGAAGATTTTGCGAAAAGTTTAGACTATAATGGCTCTAATTATCAAGAGTATTATACAGAAGGTGATTTTTATAAAACGGTTATTAACTATAAAGATAGTATATTAATGATTGAAACAGAAGTTTCTAATAAGGAAAAGGTTTTGCTTCTCCAAAAGAATTTCGGTTACTATAAGGAAAATACCTGTAAATTATTTTTAGTATTATTTGCTATGGCAGCTATTTTAGCTATTGCTATTATCTTTTTAGATATTAAAAGAAGGGAAAAAGAGTAGATGTATAATAATTATGAATCATTAATAAAGAAACAAAAAAGAAAATATATAATAGATATCCTTTTGCTTTTACCAATGCTAGTTGTGATATGGTTATTTAGTAAAGTGGATTCCCAGTTGATTACTTTTATCTTAGTGCCTTTTATTTTAGGAACTATCTTTCTTATATTTATGGCTAGAAGTCTTTATTTATTAGTAAAAATTATAAGTTATAATAAGAATATTTCTTTTCATGATGAGGAGTTACTTGATAAAGAATTATCTAATGTTTTAGCAACTTCATCAGGAGAGGTTATTTTCACAGAAAATTATGTGATTGTTTTAAAACCAACTTTTCGTTATATTTCTTATAGGGACATTGTTTTGACTTATAATACTACTGGATTAGTTTTGGATGTTGCTTCTTTTCAAAGTAGTTATACTATGAATATTTGTGGATTTCAACTGGTACCTAAAATTTGTATTGTGATGAATGATGGAAAAGTATACAAATTGGGAGTAGACAAGTGTACTTCTTTCGATTCTTCTAAGTCTTTTACTTTTAGAGAGATAATTGTATCTAAGAATCCAAGTGTTTTATTAGGAAAAACAGTAGAAAATAAAAATATAATGAAAGAGAAGTATGGAATTAAGATATAGCAGGAGGAAGTATGAATAGTAGAATTAATATTTTTGATTTTGATGGTACAATAACAAATGAGACTTGGCCTAAGTTTTGGGTATGGGTAAAAAGATTTGGTTATCATGGAGAAAAAAGGAATGATGAGTTAGAGGCAGCACTTGCTCTTTATAGAAGTACTCATGAAGGAGATTCTTTAGAAACATTCTTTGGATTTTTCAATGACTTGTTAGTAGAGAATAATGCTTTTCTTACGAAAGAAGAACTAATGGAAGGGGAAGCTTATATTCATTATAATCCTG
This sequence comes from uncultured Bacilli bacterium, assembly GCA_910589375.1. Classification (GTDB taxonomy): domain Bacteria; phylum Bacillota_I; class Bacilli_A; order RF39; family UBA660; genus UBA5578. Next base: position 4,003 of record CAJUTK010000005.1, read on the forward strand.
GTTTAGAAGAGTATCTTATGTCTTCTTTAGAAAAGAATTATATTGTATCAGGCGGTTTAACAGATTTCTTAAAAGGGTTAAAGGTAGCACCTTATTTTATAGATATTTATGGTACTCCTTTAGTTTATAGAGAAGATGGTTTTATTTCTGGTATAGGGGATATTATGACAGATGATAAGAAGATTTTAGCTATTAAAGAGATTTTAAAATCAAATGGACGAGAAGATTTTAATTGTAAAAATGTATGCTTTATAGGGGATGGATATAGTGATGCTCCTGCTATGAGATTTGTTCATAATCACGGTGGGAAAGCAATATTTGTTCATCAACCAGATACCAATGATGAGTTAGCTAGTCATAATCATAAAATATATGAAATGTTAATGTCTGAGGGAATTGTAGATTTTAGCTTTGTAGCTGATTACAGTAGCTCTAGTGAACTTTTTCAGATTTTAAAATCAAAAGAACTATAATTTAGTTCTTTTTTTGATAAATCCTTGAATTCATAACTTTAAAAATGTTACAATAAAATTAGAATACAGGTGTGTGTTTAGTCAGGGGGAGTTTTATGAGAATTATGCAGTGTTTTAATTGGAGGTTAAAAGATATTATTCCCAATTTAGAACAGATAAAAGAGCAAGGGTTTGATGCTATTCAAATCAATCCTATTCAAAGATTAAAAGAAGATGGTTTAAAGGAATGGTGGATGTCTTACCAACCAGTTGGTTTTGAAATAGGAAATTATTTTGGTACAAAGGAGGATTTAGTTGCTTTATGTAAGGCTTGTGAAAATGTTGGTATTCAAGTCATAGCAGATGTTGTTATTAATCATGTAGGATCTTCTTTAGAAGATAATTTAACACCTCATCCAAGAGTAGAGGAAACTTTAAGAAATAATCCAGAGTATTGGAAACCAAAATGGAATGTATCAGATTGGCACAATAGATTGGATGTTATTCATAACTGTATGGGTTTACCTGGATTAAATGTATATCACCCAGATATTGAAGATAGAATAGTTACGTTTTTAAATGAGCTAATTGATTGTGGTGTAATGGGATTCCGTTTTGATGCAGCAAAGTCAATTGGACTACCTAGTGAAGGATATCGTTTTTGGCCTAATCTTATTTATCGTTTAAAGAAATATGGATTATTCTTATATGGAGAAGTTATCTTTGAAGAGGATAGAAAAGTATTAGATGAATATTCAGAGTATATGAATATTCTTGGTAATTTTGATTGTAGTGATCAATCAAAAATGGTAAAATTTGCAGAAAGTCATGATACTTATTTAAGTGAAGATAATCTAGGATATACAAGATATTTACCAAGTGAATCTATTTTAAATACTTATTGTTCTTTAGTAGAAGGATATGAACACACTATTTTTTATGCTAGACCATGGGATAATACTTGGACAAGAGAAGAAATTAAAAGGGCTCATTTTAAGAAGAGAGCAAAAGAGTACGTTAAAAAATAATATTTCCATAATAGTATCTTTGTGATATACTTATTTTAAGAATAGGGTGATTGTAGTTGAAAAAGTTTGTAGTAGGATTCCTTTTATTCTTTGCATTTCTTGTCAAAGTAGAGGCAGTAGATATTAGAGGATTTAAGGTAAGCGGCTCTAGTGAAGTTAAAATTGGTGAAGAGGGTACTATACATATAGATATTCAGTTTGCAGGATTAAAAAAGGGCCTAGATAATACAGAAGGAATATGGATGATTGCATATGGCCTTGTCTATGATGAAGATGTTATTAAAATAACAGATATTAATACTCCTAACTTTAATAGCGTTTTAGCATATGATAAAGAAGATAAAATGTATGTAGTACTAAGTGAAGTAGCAGAGTATCAATCTGGAAATGATTATTGTGCTTTAGGAGAGCTTTATTGTTCTGATTATAGTGCTGATATCAAGTATATTGTTAAGAATACAACTAAGACGAATAGTTCTATTACAGCAGTAGGAGTTGTTGTGTATCTATTAGATATGAATGAAGATAGAGAATATACTTCAGAAGATGCAGAAACGATTATATTAGAAGATTCTAAAAAACATACTGTTAGTATTCCACAGAGAAAGAATACTCCAACTAGCTCCTCTAATAAAAAGACAAATACCAATATTAGTAGTTCTAAGACAGAAACAAAAAGTGGAAATAAATTTTTAAAGTCTTTAGAAATAGAAAATGTAGATATTGATTTTGATAGGCAAAATACAGATTATATAGTATATGTAGAAAAAGGCACTAATAAGCTAAATGTAAAAGCTTCTGTAGAAGATAAGAATGCTACTTATAAAATTATTGGTGCTGATGATTTAAATGCTAATCAGAATATTGTTAGAGTAGAAGTAACTGCTCAAGATAAGACAAAACAGACTTATTATATACGTGTAAAATATAAGAAGAATGAACAAAATCAAATTAATGACATTATGAAAGAAGACGTAACTAGTAAGAAAAAGGTAGATAGCAAGAAGAATGAAAAGAAAACAAATAATGCTATTTTAAAGTGGATTGGTATTGGAGCAGGCGTTTTCTTTGTTATTGGACTTATAGCATTCATCATTTCTAAAGTAAAAGATCGTTCTATTGATAAAAAATTAGAATCTTTAGATGATTAGAAACCAATTTGGTTTCTTTTTTTGATAAAAGGAAAAGAGAGAGAAATCAATAATAATATACTAGGGGGGAATTTTATGAATGATAAAGTACTTTATATCAAAGAAGAATTGAATAAAAAATGTTTATTAGAATATAAAGTGATAAGAAGTAATCGAATTGAAAATAAATGGAGAAGTATCTGTGAAGTAAAAGAAGATGAACAAATTAGTATTATTTCTGATGCGATGTTTAAGACTATGTTAAATAATGAGAAAAGATTAAAATTTCCTTGTAAACTATTATCCACTATATTGGACATATCTTATGAAGAATTACTTGAAAATCTGATTCTTGTTAAGAATGAATTTGATAAAGATTCCATTGAAAGCAAAGGTGAGAGAGGAGACTTCTTAGCGAAAATAGGTGAAAACTATATATCTATAGAAATGAATGTACGTGCTACTTTAGATAGAAATATAGAATATTTAGATAGGGTAAGCCGCTCTAAAGTAAAAATAGGTAGCCAATATGTTTATCCAGCTAGTATCCAAATAAATTTAAATAATTTTCATTTTGAAAATCATAATAGAGTAATAGAAGTATATAAATTACAAAATAATGAAGGAGAAATGCTAAACTTTAAAGTATTTATTCAAATATATCTTCCTTTACTACTGAAAAAAAGATATAATAAAATAAAAGAACCATTAAGTGAACTGGAGAAATGTATTTTGGTAATGATAGAGACAGATAGAAAGAAAGTAAAAGAGCTAGCTCATGGTGACATGGTATTAGAAGAGTATATGGAGGAAGCAAAAATGGCAGAGAAGAATGATAATTATTTAAGAGAGGCTTATAATCATGAACAAGCAATCATTGATAATGCTTTCGAAGATGGGGCAGAGCAAGAGAGAAAAAGTGTAATCCAGAAAATGTTGAGTAAGGGATTCACTGCTCAAGAAATAGCAGATATGTTAGATATATCTATAGAGGAGATAGAAAGTTAGCTATCTTCTTTTTTGCAAAATAAAAAAAGGATTTAATCCTTTTATTCTACTATTTTACAGTGACAATATTCACATACTAATTGTTTATTACTTGGAGCTCCACAATGAGGGCACTGTGGTGGTAAGTTTTCTGCTTTTTGTCTTTCTGCTAAGTCCATCATTTTTTCTCCATTTTTTACTTTGATATCTGTTGCGATGGAATCCATTCCAGCACCTGCTACATTTCCAACAGATTTTCCAACTGCATCCCCAATGGCATTTCCAGCTGCATAACTAGCACTACTTACTACTCTATTAATCATGCGGTCTAAAAGTCCCATAACACATCCTCCTTCAATTCTAATATGATTATAGCAAACATCCTTTTAAAAATATATAGAGTTTACACTAGTTATTAGAAATATATGTAAAGATAATAATTTGATAAATCCCTTCTTTTATGCTAGAATAACCGGAAAAGAAGGGGATAGTATGCCAGAATTTCAAAAGAAAAGCTTTCTTCAAAAATTGATGATGGAACAAGAGGAATTAAACGCATATTATAGAGAACTTAGAAAATATCAATATTTAAAAGATGAGCCAATTAAAGGTGCTGAATGGCGAAAAGCAATGAATGCAGTTACTTTAGGTCTTCTTAAAATTGATAGGCTGTTAGTAAAAAGACAACTAGAAATTTTTGATGATCAAAGAATCATTAGGGATAAACCACGTGTTTACGCTTGTTCACATGTTGGAAGGTATGACATTGAGTCAGCTATGGAAGCTATTGGAGAACAAGTTTACTTTGTCATGGGAGATCCAGGAGAAACTTATCGTAACTTTGAAGGATTATTCTTAGATATGAGAGGAAGAATTTGTCTAGATACTGGATATCAAGTAAGTGATCAATTAAGAAGTGTTCCTAAATGGGATTATAGAGATTTAAAAGTAATTAATCTTATTAATAATTATAAAAATTGTGATTATGCAGATCCAGAGTTATTAGCGTTTTTAGGAAACTATCATTCAGGGGATTATGTGGATCCAATTATTATTGATGCTATTTCTAGAGCTTATAATTTTGAATTAATTGATACAGATAATTTAAAATTATTATTAGATTATAAAATGGATAGACATATTTCAGGTGAGGTTTGCCTAAAGCATTTAAAAGAAGGACTAAATATTTTAATTTATCCAGAGGGAGCATGGAACTTATCTCCTAATGTATTAACTACAAAGCTTTTTACAGGGACTGCTAAAATGTCTATAGAGGGATGTGCAGATATTATTCCTATTGGAATTATTAAAGATGGAAAGCGTTATATTGTCAATATAGGTAAGAATATTGATGCATGCAATTATCAAGATGCTCGTTTATTAACATCAGATTTAAGAGATGCTATGAGTACTTTAAAGTGGCAGATTATGGAAAAAGAAAGCAGTTTGGCAAGAGATACATTATCTCCAACAGCTGAAAGAGACTATGTAGAAGAAATTATGTCAGAGACTACCAATGGATATGATATCAATGTTATTAATCAAAGTAGGTTTATTGACTCTATGCCATCTGCTGATGAAGTATTTGGACCAATTAAAAAATTATCAAAAGTAGCATAAAAAAGTTTATTATTTAAACTTTTTTTATTTTGTGCTATAATGAAAAAAATAGAGGTGCGTTTTATGGATGGAGTATGGTTACCAGCTGGTGCTTTTTTAATTAGTGTTTTATTACTAATTGTATATTTTACTAAGAGTAATACAAAAAGTTTGGAAACCTATATTTATGCTAGACTAATTATTTTAAACTTTCTTTTTTCATTGATTGGTATGGGAGTTTATATATATTCTATGACGATAGGTGATATTTCTATTGTCTCTATTATTCAAAAAGTATATTTAAGTATCCTTTCTTCCATTGGCTTTTATATGTTTTTATATTGTGTAGCGATTAATCAATTGAAAGAGAAAAGCTATAACAAGATAAAAAATGTTGCGGGGATTTTTACTATTTTAATAGTAATAGGAGTTCTTCTTCTTCCGATAGAGACTATTTTGTATGATTCTGTATTAGATGTTGGCGGCACTGCTTATTATTGTGCTATGGTAGCGCTCATTACTTTCTTTGTTTTTATTATTATTATGACAATAGGATATTTCTTTAAAAATAGAGCCAAGTTTAAAAAATGTATTCCTTTTTTAGTTTTGTTTGCGCTATGTATTGGTGGATTTCTTCTTAGAAGATATTATCCTGAAGTAATTACTGAAACGTTCTTCTTTTCCTTTTTCTTTTTAATTATGTATTTTACAATTGAAAATCCAGATTTAAAGATGATTCATGAATTAAATGCTGCTAAGGATGCTGCTGAAAGGGCTAACCGGGCTAAGAGTGATTTCTTATCTAATATGTCCCATGAAATTCGTACTCCTTTGAATGCTATTGTAGGTTTTAGTGAATGTATTTTAAATGAAAATGATTTAGAGAGTGCTAAGAGTGATGCTAAAGATATCGTAATGGCTTCCCAAAATTTATTAGAAATCGTAAATGGTATTTTAGATATTTCTAAGATAGAAGCAGATAAAATGGAAATTGTAGAAGCAGAATATAATTTAAGGGATAACTTAGATTCTTTAGCAAAATTAATGATACCAAGAATAGGGGAGAAACCAATTGAGTTTCAGACGAAGTTTGCGCCTGATATTCCACCTGTTTTATATGGAGATTCCGCTAAAGTAAAACAAATCATTAGTAATATTCTAACAAATGCTGTGAAGTATACAGAAAGAGGTATTATTACTTTTGAGGTAAATTGTATTAACAAAGATAATGCTTGTTCTTTAGTAATTTCAGTAGAAGATACAGGAAGAGGAATTAAAACAGATAAAATAGATACTATCTTTAATAAATTTGAGAGGTTAGAAGAGGATAGGAATACTACTCTAGAAGGAACTGGACTAGGTCTTGCTATTACAAAAAGATTAGTGGAAATGATGGGTGGTAAGATTGTTGTTCAAAGTAAGTATGGGGCAGGTTCTAAATTTACAGTGTATTTAAAGCAAGAAATTAGAAATACCCCTCAGAAACAAGAAAAAGTATATGCTGTTACTGTTGCAAATGCTGATTTTTCTAATAAAAAGATATTGGTAGTAGATGATAACGGTATTAATTTAAAAGTAGCAACTAGACTGTTGCAACCATTTAAAGTAATTGTTGAAGAATGTGAAAGTGGGGAAGACTGTTTAGAAAGAATAAAGGACGGTGCTTCCTATGATCTTATTTTAATGGATGATATGATGCCTAGAATTACTGGTACAGAAACATTCCATGAATTAGAAAAACTTCCTGATTTTAAAACCCCAGTTGTTGTTTTAACAGCAAATGCTATTGAGGGTATGCGTGATAAGTACTTACAGGAAGGATTTACAGATTATTTAGCAAAGCCAATTGATAAATTAGAATTAGAACGTGTATTAGGCCTAACTTTAGCACATACTAATGAAGAAGTGAAAGAAGAAATTTTCGAACCTTTACCGGAAGAACTTTTTGATATTAATGTGCCTTTAAAGTCAGATGAATAGAGAATGTAAAGAAATATTTTTTAGTTGTAAAAAAGATATTTCTTTTTTTTGAATTTACTGTTATACTAAAGTATAGAAAGTAGGAGGATAAGTATGAATAATAATTATGGTATGAATGGAGGATATCCACAAGTAGATGGAAATGCTACTAATTTTGGCGTTCCAGGTATGCCTACAGGTAATCCTACCATAGATTTATTAAATCAAAGTAATGGAATAATGCCTAATTCTGGAAATCCAGTACCTGCTAATACAGGAAATCCTACTCTAGATTTATTAAACCAATCCCAAGCTCAAAATATGGCAGATTCTTCTTATAGCTATATTCCTAACAATGATATGAATTCTGCGAATATAGATGCTTTTAATCAAAATCCTGTTCCATCTGCTACATTTGGACAAGATAATATGGGAATGAATAATGGAATGATGAATTATGGAGGTGTGCCTCAACAACCATTAGATGGCATGGGACAAGCATCTGGTATGGCAATGCCACAAACAGGTCAGTTTGGTGTAGAGTCTTATGCACAACCAATGCCTCAACCTCAAGTGGATTATACAGGACAATTAGTTCAACAACCATTAACTTCTATGGAGATGGCCCCAGTACCAGAACCAACGCCTGTTTTAGAACCAACACCAGAGCCACCAACAAATCCTTATGGTTTTGTTTCTATGATGCCAGAGCCAACACCAGAACCTGCACCTAGTATGGAAGTAGCACCTACTCCACAACCAGTACCAAGTGTGAATCCAGAGCTAATTCCACCGATGCCAAGTATGGAGATGACCCCAATGCCAAGTGTAGAACCTGCACCACAGCCAAGTGGAGAATTCAATTTTAGTTTTATCCCACTAAGAGAGGAACCTACAAAAGTAGAACCACAACCAGCTATGGAGGTTCCACAACAAGGTATGCCTATGAATAATGGAGATATGGGTGTTATGCAACCTTCTGGTATGCAAACAATGATGCCAACAGGAATGGAGAATTTTGCTCAACCAGCGCCAATGCCAAGTGTAAATCCAGAACCAATTCCACCAATGCCAGGCATGAACCCAACAGTTCCACAACCAATGGATTATAATCAACCTTATCCACAACCAAATATGGGGACTACTATGGCTAATACACCACAGCCTTATGGGGTAGATCCTATGATGCAGAATATGAATAATGGAATGATGCAACCACAACCAATGTATCCAGAACAGCCAGTTCCACAACAGGTACCTTATAATAATCAAATGCCAGGATATCCACAAGTGCCACCAGCACAAAATCCTAATGCGATATTTCCTGGAATTCCTGATGATTTTGGAAATCAATAATAAAAGTAGACATTTGTCTACTTTTTATATTTTATTTGATCTCCTACATGATATTGGTTTTCTCCTGGTGGAAATTCTAGTGTTGCATAAACGTTTTTTTTAGGCCAAATGATTCTCCACTTGCTAACTTTAGGGAAATAATATAAAACTTTACCACTTTCTGAAATCATAACGACATCTATAGTACTTCTCATAAAGAAAGTATGGATAGAATTACACTTTGGAAACTGCAAGACATTATTAATTTCTTTTTTTCCCATATTTCCTTTTAATCTACTTAGAAAATTTCTACAACAAATTACTTCCCAATCTTTTGTTTTTCCTTTTATTTTCATATTTCACCTAAATTCATTATAGCACAATTTTATTGACAAAACATAAAAATCACGATATACTTTAAATAGTCGGAGGCGGTTTTATGAAGAACAATCATGGACAAGCTTTAATTGAATATTTACTTATTGTAGCAGTTATTAGTGTGATTGCTATTGGAATCGTGAAATTATTAGGTGGTTATATAAAAGATTCTACTATAAAATCTTATTGCGAATTGTTAGGAAAAAATTATGTTGAAGGAGAAAAACCAGGAGAGGCTAAATGTGAAGATTAAAATGATAATATTTATTATCATTTTTTTATCGAAAAACTATCTTTTCTTGTAAGTTTTTGGTATAATGAGTTTGTATAATATAGGGGTGTGATAGGATGAGAAATGAACGAGGACAAGCATTAATTGAGTTTTTGATGATTGTTCCAATACTATTTTTTATCATTATGGCAGTATTTGATTTTGGAAATATTTTGTATCAACGTTATGAATTAGAAAACCATTTAGATGTGATTTCTGATTTGTATAAAGAAGAAGATACTAGTGGATTAGATGAATATTTAAAGAAAAACGGGTTAGTAATGGATGTTAATAAAGAAAATAAATACCAAGTAATCTCAGTAAAAAGAAAGGTATCTATTGTTACTCCAGGATTAGGAAAAATATTGGGAAGTCCTTATTCTATTAGTACAACAAAGACTTTATATGAGGGATAATTATGAATAATAGAGGACAAACACTAGTTTTATTCTTATTTCTATTTCCAGTTTTATTTCTTCTTTTTATGGCTGTTTATCAAATTGGAACAATAGAATTAGAAAAAAGAAAAATGGAAGAAGTAGTGGGGACTACTGTTCAATACGGAATAGATCATTGGGGCGAGGAAGAGATAGAAAGCAAAATGATAGAAATGTTTCAATCCAGCTTTTCAGTTCCCCCTGAAAATATGAAAATTGTAATTGAACCTGGAAATGTTAGAATGATGGTTACGAAAGAATACAATATTTTATTTTTTAAAAAACAGACAATAAATGTTTCTTATGTAGGAACAAATATAGATGGAAAGGTCCAAGTAGTAAAGGAATAGAGGTTATATTATGAAAAAAGCAAAAATATTCACAGTTACTTCTGTAAAAGGAGGAACAGGTAAGACAACATTTGCTCTTAATTTGGCAGCTTCTTTTGCGCTAAATAAGAAAAGAGTATTATTAATTGATGCTGATTTAGCGGCAGGAGATATTGCTGCTAGATTAGATGTTGGGTATGAAAAAGATTTATATAATTGTTATGAAGATATTCGCAATCATACTTTTGAGCATGTAGAGGATTATGTTCGTCCTTATCATGAGGGAATAGATATTATTCCAGCACCAAAAGATCCAAGAAATGCGAATAGAATTGAGCCAAGTTTTTTAACTTATTTATTATCAAAGGTGTCTTTAAAGTATGAAGTTATTATCATAGATACTAACCATTTACTATCTTCTATTAATTTACTTGCTTTTGATTATAGTGATTCTATTCTTTTCGTTATGAATAATGAATGCATGAACTTAAAAGCAATGCGTACTATGTCAGCTATTTTTGAGGATATGGATTCTAATAAGATGACAGTAATTTTAAATGACTCTAATAAAAAACAGGTAGGAGAGTATTCTATCGCAGATATGAAAAATATTATGAAAAGAGAAGTTGATTTCCGTATTCCTTCCACTTTTTATCAAAAACAATATGATAAATACGTAATGGATGGGAAAATCTTCTTGTTAGAAAAAAGAGTACGTGAGAAGTGTAAACGCGCTACTAAGGTTTATCAATTAATGGTAGATACACTGCTTAAGGAGGATTAGTATGGGAAAGAAATTTGTAGATGAATTTGCTGCTACTATGCAAGGTGAACAGAATAGTGTAACGGATTATGATGCTTTCTCTGATAAAGAATTATTAGAAGAGTTACGAAATAAAATTATTCAAGGTCTTATTGATAAACATAGTAATGATAATACTATGACTACATTAGCAATCCGCCAAGAAGTAGATAATGCTGTTGTCGGATATGATTTAACGATTATTGAAAGAAGCTATCTATATAATTTAATTGATAATGAGGTGAATGGATATGGTCCTATTACGGAGTTATTAGAAGATAAAGATATTACAGAAATAATGGTTAATGGAAAAGATGAAGTATATATCGAATTAGATGGAAAAATTATAAAAGATGAGAGTGTTTCTTTTATTAATGAAGAACACATCATTAGGACAATTCAAAGACTTATTCAACCACTTGGTAGAACGATTGATACTTCTAATCCAATGGTAGATGCTCGTCTTTTGGATGGTTCTAGATTAAATGCAGTACTTCCTCCTTTATCACTAAAAGGTCCAGTACTTACTATTCGTAAATTTAAAAGCGAACTTGCTAATATTGATGACTTTTTACGTAATGGAGCACTTACTCCTTACATGGCTAGATTTTTAGAAGCTTGTGTAAAGGCAAAATTAAATATTTTAATTTGTGGAGGAACTGGCGCAGGAAAGACAACTCTTCTTAATATTCTATCTTCTTTTATAGGAGAAAATGAAAGAATTGTTACTATTGAGGATGCAGCAGAATTAACTTTACATCAAAATCATGTTATTTCTTTAGAAACGAGAAATGCTAATTACGAAGGAGAAGGAGAAGTAACCATTCGTGACTTGGTAATTAATTCTCTTCGTATGAGACCTGATAGAATTGTTGTTGGAGAAGTACGTGGAAAAGAAGCTTTCGATATGTTGCAAGCTATGAATACAGGACATGAAGGATCTATTACTACTATGCATGCGAATAGCCCTCATGATGCTTTAAATAGATTAGAGACAATGATTCTAATGGCAGGTATGGAAATTCCTGTACGTGCTATTCGTGAATACATTGAAGAAGCTATCGATATTGTTGTTCAAATTGAGAGATTAAGTGATGGACATAGACGTGTTACTAGTATTTGTGAAGTAACTGGTATAACAGGAGGAACTGTTAATCTAAAAGAAGTTTTTGCTTTCCATAAACAAGGTTTAACAGAATCTTTAGAGGTAAAGGGAGAATTTGTTTTAGAGCCTTATGTTCCAGTAGTTTATGACAAAATGAAAGCGATGGGAATTTCTGATTTAGAAGATATTTTTGGAGAATAGGAGGGAAATTATGCTATTAGAAGAAAATGGCTATTACATTAGTATAGCAAGTCAAGAAGTGGCAACTCGTGATGATGTTGTTATTGACTATCAACCAAAAGCTAATATTACCAAATATTCTTATACTGTTATAAAAGATGGGAAAAAGGGAGAAACTATTTATGTAGAGGATAATTCAGCCTCTAGAATAGTTTTGAGTGAAACTGGTCACTATACAGTAGAATTTGAAAATGTTGATTCTAATAATCAGAGCGAGACTTTTAAAACTGGAAATTATATTGTTGATAAGGAAGCTCCAAGAATTGAAATTTCTAAAGAGTCTTTAAAAGTAGAAATTGGTTCTACTGTAGATATTATGAGTGGCGTAAAGGCTATTGATAATGAAGATGGTATCTTAACAGAAAAGGTAACTACTAATTTAGAAGGTCAATATTTCTCAACAGTAGGAAAGAAATCAGTAACTTATAAAGTTACTGATACAGCTGGAAATACTGCTTTTGAAACGGTTACTTTTGAAGTAGTAGATAATAATAGAGAAATGGTATTCTTAAAAGAATGTGCAGCAATTGGAATGGTTTGCTTAGTACTAATTGTTATTATTAGGTACTATAGAATGCAATTGCTAGAAAAAAGAATTGCAAGACATTCTTTAGAACCTAAAAGAAAAAATCTAGGTGTTTTTGATAAAATAGGATTAGTAAAAGAAGATATTATTGATATGACTGCTCATTGGTTAAGTAAATTTTCATGGGCGAGGTCTTATGGCAAAGTATATGAAAAATATCAAATTGCTTTTAGAGAGAAATCTTCAGTTCATATCATTGCTAAAAAGATTTTAATGAGTTTATTCTTTTTCTTACTTTCTGTTTTAGCATCTGCATTAAGATTAGAGATGCTATCTTTCCTACAAATGGTAATGGCTCTATTAATTGGATATCTTTTGGTAGATATCATCTATTTTGTACGTTATTATTTTTACCGAGATCATGTAGAAAATGATTTATTACAAGCTATTATTGTAATGAATAATGCCTTTAAGTCAGGGCATAGTATTCCACAAGCGGTAGAGTTGGTATCTCAAGAGTTAGAGGGAGATATCCATGAAGAATTTGCAAGAATGAGCAAAGAATTTACAATGGGACTATCAACAGATGAAGTATTTGAAAGATTTGCAAAGAGAATAGAGATTCCAGAGGTCACTTATTTAACTTCTACGATTTCTATTTTAAATCAAACAGGTGGAAATATTGTAAAAGTATTTACTTCTATTGAGAAAACACTTATGAATAAGAAAAAGTTGCGATTAGAATTAAGAGCACTTACTAGTAGTGCTAAGATAGTAACTTATATTTTAATGTTACTTCCAATTCTTTTTGCGATTGCTATTACTTTGATAAGCCCAGATTATTTCTTACCTTTTATAGAAAGTACTATTGGTTGGTTATGTTTAGCAGTCATTTTATTAGTATATTTATTATATATTTGTATTATAAAGAAAATAATGAAAGTAAGGATGTGAGAAAATGGAAAAGAAAAAAAGAACATCTACTTTAGAAAAGTTAGATAGACAAATTGCCTATTTAGGAAATGTTGATTTTGACGCTGCTAAGTTTTCTTCTGTAAGGCTTCTTACAACAGTTGTTTTAATGTTGTTACTTTATTACTTTACAGAAATTTCTTATTTTGTTATTCCTTTTCTTGCGATTGCTTATTATTATTTCCTTTATTATGTTGTTATACTACTACCAATGAAAAGACGTTGTGAAAAACTTGAAAGAGAAGCACTTAGTTTTTTTGAGGTATTGACTCTTTCTTTAGAGTCAGGTCGTAATTTAGAGAAATCTTTAGAAATTACAGTATCTAATTTTTCGTCAGAACTAAGCGATGAATTTAAAAGAGCTTTAGTAGAAGCAAAGTATGGAAAAAGCTTAGTAGAAGCTTTGAAAGATATGAAGAAAAGAATTCCATCAGAGACAATTAATAATATTATTTTAAGTATTACAGAAGCAAGTCTTTTTGGAAGTAGCTTAGTAGACAATATGTATAGTCAAATTGACTTTTTAAGAGATAAACAGATGTTATCCATTAGGGAAAAGATAAATCAGATTCCTAATAAGATTAGTGTTATTTCGGTTTTACTGATGGTACCTTTAATGTTACTTTTGATATTAGGACCATTGGTAGTTGAATATTTAGGTTAGGAGAGTTCACATGAAATATTATTTAATAGGGATAAAAGGGGCAGGAATGAGTGCTTTAGCGCTTTTACTTTCTGATTTAGGCTATGAAGTAATTGGATATGATGATGCTAGTGAACACCGTTTTACAGAAGACCGTTTGAGAGAAAGAGGTATTCCTATTTATAGTGAACCTAATGATACTATAGATAAAGATACAATTATCGTTAGATCAACAGCAATTAAAGATGATCATCCTGAAATGCAGAAAGCTTTTGCGTTAGATTTAAGGACTTATGAATATCATGAAATGCTAGGTAAACTATCAAAGAAATTTGAGACCATTTGCGTATCTGGATGTCATGGTAAAACGACAACAACGGCAATGCTTTCTCACATATTTCAAGACTTAGGTGGTTGTAATTATATTATTGGGGATGGTAGAGGCCAAGCCTCAAAAGATTCAAAAAGATTTGTATTAGAGTCTTGTGAATATAAAAGGCATTTCCTAGAATATGAACCAGAATATGTTATTATTACGAATATTGAATTAGACCATACAGATTATTTTAAGAGTATGGATGATGTTATTCAAGCTTATCAAGAGTTTGCCAATAAAGCGAATAAAATGGCAATTATTTGTGGAGATGATCCTTATACGCATTCTCTTGATTTATCAAAACCAGTATACTATTATGGTATAGGGGAAGATAATGATATTCAAGCTAGAAATATTGAATATCGTAATGATGGTACTAGCTTCGATGTATTTATTGAAGAAGAGTATTATGGACACTTTGATTTGCCACTATTCGGAAAACATATGCTTTTAAATTCTTTAGCGGCTATTGGTGTATGTCATTATGAGAGATTAGATGCTAAAGAAGTATCTAAGAGTTTAAAAACATTTAGTGGGGCAGATCGTAGATTTAAAGAAACTTTTATTGGGGATAATGTGTTAATTGATGATTATGCGCATCATCCAACCGAGGTTAAAGTTACTATAAAAGCAGCTCGTCAGAAATACCCAGACAAACAAATTGTTGCTGTTTTTAAAGCTCATACTTTTTCTAGAGTAGAGGAGTTTGCAGACGAATTCGCAAATGCTTTATCTATTGCTGACAAGGTATTTGTAATGGATATTAACTATGATAGAGAAGACCCAGAAGATTATCCAGGAATCGATGCTTATACGATTATTGACAAAGTAGAAGGTGCAGAATATATTGAACATGGTATGGCAGAAAAATTACTCCCATATGATAATGCAGCCATTCTATTTATGAGTAGCAAAGAGATCTATTTACTAGAAGAAGAATATGTAGATTTATGGAATAAAAAAGAGGCAGATAAAGAGAAATAAAATCTGCTTTTTTTATCGAAATATTTGCATTTATGAAAAAATTTGATATAATCTATGTAGGGTAAAAGTAGGAGGTTTTTATGAATCAGGATAAGTTTCATGATGAAACGTTAGATGAACTAGAAAAAACAACTGATAAGTTAAGAATGTTTGAACCTAGAATATCAAAAGAAGCTAAAACAGAAGATTTAGAGAGCTTATTTAAAGATTCTTTTTCTATTCAAAAAAAAGCTTCTAATGAATTTGTAGCAAGTACAGGTACTCAAGAGGAAATAAGTGCTGTTGCAAATGAAACTATTAGTAAACAAGAAAAAGTAGAAGAAATGGTTGAAACTATTTTTGATAATCAGATAGAAGATACTATGTCTATAGATTTCCAAAATTTCAATACAGAAGTTCCTTATGAGGAAACTAGTTATAGTATTGAAATGAAACAGAAAAGGTATGGTAAGGTACTTATGATAGTAGCACTTTTATTAATACCAGCTTTATTATCTGCCCTAATAGTTGCTAATCATAGTGATTTACTAATTAATAATACATTAAAAATAGTTGTTACTATTTTCTTAGGGATTTCTTTAGCGTTATTCTTGGTAGGGGTAGGAATTTATTTCAAAAGAAGAAGTGAACAGACAATAAAGCCTAAAAAGATGTGGCAAAAAACCTTATATTCCATTTTTATGGGATGTTATGCTGGAGGATGCGTTGCAGTTTTATTACTATTATATGGACCTAATACTGCATTTAAAGATTGGTTAGTAACAACTGCTATGGCTACTATGAGTCATCAACACTATGCCACTTGGTTTTATAATGATTCTGATATAGCAGATGTTTTCAGTAGAAATTATATTAAGGAAACTGGCGATTCAACAGATGCTAGTTTAATTGATACAGAAATAGAAGATCCTAATCCAAGTCCAGAAGTTCCAGTAGTTTATGAGAATGAATATGAACGAGCAATCTTAGAAAGAGATCCAGGAACTCTTTATAAGATGATTACTTTTGATGTGAATGGATGTAAAGCTTACTTAGCTGTTATTTATGACCCATCTAAGGTTGGAGTTACTACTACAGATAGAGTAGGAGTAAGAGGCCAATATGTAACTACTATGGCAAAAAGAGAGAAAGCTTTGGTTGCTATTAATGGAGCAGGGTTTTATGATCCAGGACATAATAGTAGTGGTGGAAAGCCAAGGGGAATTACGATTGTAGACGGTAAGATTATTACCAATAATGAATATAAGGCCGTTACTACAGGAGGTCTTATTGGTTTTACAAAAGAAAATAAATTAGTGTTATTAAAGAATACTACTGCTCAAAAAGCATTAGAAATGGGAGTAAGAGATGCTGTATCTTGGGGACCTTTCTTAATCGTAAATGGAAAGTCTGCCTATACCAAAGGTAATGGTGGATGGGGATATGCTGCTAGAACAGCGATTGGTCAAAGAGCAGATGGTATTGTGCTATTCTTAGTGGTGGATAGTAATGCTAATCGTACTAAGGGTGCAAATATGGTCGATTTAACTAGAATAATGGAAAACTATGGAGCTATTAATGCTGCTAATTTAGATGGTGGTACTTCTAGTGTCATGGTAGAAAATGGCGAACTAATAAGTGATCCTATTGATTCAGATTTAGTTCATCAAACGAGACCAATTGCTACTTCCTTTATTGTAACAAAATAAAAAAGAAGGATTTTAATCCTTCTTTTCTTCTAGTATTTTTTCCGTATTTTTAAAATTCCATTTAGCGATTTCTTTTAATTTCTCTTTTCCGTATTTTTCTACTATCTTTCTACCTGCTTCATCTACTAAAGTAGAAGCACCTTTTGGTAAAAACATATTAAGTGATTTTCCTAATTTATCAAACTCTTTAATGAAGATATATCTACTAATAATAGAGGCACACGCTACTGCTAAAGACTTATCTTCTCCCTTAGTCATAAAGGTAATATTTCTAAATACGTTACCACTTTCTTTTAGATAATGGAAATAAACATATGGTTTCGCAAATTCATCTACAATAACATAGTCCCATTCTTTTATTTCACTTGTTAGCTGTAATAATACTTTATTATGTAGAATTGCTTTTAATCTATTCATATTCATATCACTAGAATATCTTTCATTATATTCTTTGTTACTTAATATAATACTTTTATAAGGTATTCTTTTGATAACCTGGGGAACAATTTCTAAAATTTTATCATCTGTCAGTTTCTTAGAATCTTTAACGCCTAATTCTTCTAGCCAAGGAATATCTTCCTTTTTTACATAGGCACTCGTTACAACAATAGGACCAAAGTAATCACCAGTACCAACTTCATCAGAGCCAATACTATTAGAGTGATAAATTTTAGGGTCAACTACTATTTCTTTTTTCTCTTTCTTTTCTTTATTTTCACTATTTTTAACATCTACTTTTTTAGTAGGATTCAAGTGTCTTTCTCTTTCAATCCATAACTGCGCTGAAATATCTGCGCTCATGCCTTGAAATACAGCTTTTCCAGATTCATATACTGTGACTACACAGTCAGCATCATCTGCTTGAAAAACAGCGTATGGTGGCGTTTTTTCTCTTTTATATTCTTCAAAGAATTCATTCATCTCTTGTTTTGTATTTTCACTAATTTTTACAGTAATCGTCATTCTATCACGTCCTTTAGTTATTGTAACATAAAATACTAGAAATTGGTACTAGCATTGTCATTGCAATTTTTAAGGAATGTGGTATAATCAAACTAGAAGTTAGGAGGATTTTATGAACATAGTAGATTTTGTTATTGTTTTTATATTAATATTTGGGGCATTGGTTGGCGCTAAAAAGGGATTTACAAAACAATTAGTAGATACAGTAGGTACGATTGCTATTATCGTATTAGCATTCTTATTAAAGGGATTTGTCTCTTCTATTTTGTATAAGTTTTTCCCATTTTTCTCTTTTTCAGGAAAATTAGCGGGTCTTACATCACTCAATTTATTGTTGTATGAAGTAGTGGCATTCTTATTCTTATTTTTAGTTTTCTCTTCTATACTAAGAGCTTTAAAAATGACTACTAGTATTTTCGAGAAAGTTCTTAATATGACTATTATTTTAGGAATTCCATCTAAGATATTAGGGGCGATTGTAGGGGTTATTCAAAATTTTATTTTCTTATTTGTAGCGCTTTATTTTTTAAGTTTACCAATACTTAGACTAGATTATATTAAAGAGTCAAAACTATCTAACAAACTTTTAAATAGTACACCAGTTTTATCTAATATATGTGGGGATACTTTATCCGTAATTAAGGAATTTGATGATTTAGTAGAAGAATATAAAAATGATGAAGATAGAAAAGTATTAAATCAAAAGACATTAGAGTTACTAATTGATAAGAAGATTGTAGATTTAGATACTGCGAATAAATTGATAGCAGAAGGTAAATTAAAAAATGTAAATATTGTAGAAAGGAAAGAAGCATAATTGCTTCTTCTCTTTTGGTGAAAGTATGCAGCGATATTTTACAACACAAAAAGTAGACAATTATTTCATATTAGGTAAGGATGATGAATATCATATAAAAAGGGTTATGCGTATGAAAGATAAAGATGAGATAGAAGTCGTTTATAATGGAGAAGTCCATTTATGTTCGTTAGAAAATAGTGGGGAGCACATAAAAGCTAATATTTTAGAAAAGCGAGATAGTAAAATTGGCGGTGCCCCTAAGTTAGTTCTTATTATTCCCTTTTTAAAGGAAGTAAAAATGGATTTGATTTTTCAAAAAGGGACAGAACTTGGAGTGGGAGAATTTATTGTCGTTCCAACAGAGAGATCAATTGTAAAAGTAGAAGAAAAAAAGGAATCTAGTAAGGTAGAAAGATGGTCAAGGATATGTAAAGAGGCTGCGGAGCAATCTATGCAAGTTTCTATTCCGATAGTTAGAATTGAAAGGGAAATAGAGAACTTAGAAAATTTAGACGGGATAAAGTTACTTTGTAGTACGCAAGAAAAGGAAAAAACAATTAAAAATATTTTGAAAAATGTTGACATCTGTGATACAATTAATTTGATGATAGGTCCAGAAGGTGGATTCTCATCAGATGAAGAAATATACTTTGAAAAAAAGGGGTTTATAAAAGTTAGTTTAGGAACATCTATTATGAGAGTAGAGACTGTTCCCATCTTTTTATCAAGTATAATCCGTTATGAATATATGGAGTGATACTATGAATGAAATTTTAGATAAGATTGTTAGTAATAATTTAATCTTTGGTGGTCTTTTAACTTTGTTAGGGGTTGTTCTAATTGTATTAATTGTTTCTATTGTTAGGAACGCTAAAAAAATGCGTAAAATTCCTATTTATGAAGAGGAACCAGAAGATAAGAAATTAAAGAAAGCAAAAGAAAAGAACATTATTGATCCACCAGCAAAAAAGAAAAAAAAGAGGAAAAAAGTAGTTGTAGAAGAAAAGAAAAAACCTCCAGTAGAGAAAGAGGAGGTTCTGCCTGCACCAGTAGAGGAAAAGGAGGAGATTACTCCTGCTATAGAAGAAGAGCCTGAAATAGAAGAAGAGCTCATTGGAGAACCAGAAATAACTGAAGAAGTAGAGGAATATAGCGAAGAAAAGATTGCGGAATTAGAAAGCATCGATGAAGAAGAAATAAAGGAACGTATTGATAAGGAACATGAAGAAGCAATTGAAGAGACTATGGAAGAAATTGATAATGAGGAAATGAATGATGTCCTAAGAGAACTAAAAGACGCTAAAGAGGTTAGACCAGAAGATGTAGTTCGGCAGTTTGAACAAGAACAAGAAGCACAATCCATTATCAGTTATCAAGAACTTGTAGATGTTGTTAAAAATAGAGATAAAGAATTTGAAGATGAACTAGAGTCTAAACCTCTTGCTACAGTATCTGACTTTTTACCAGAAGCAGAAGTATCAGAAGAACCAAAAGATACAGACATGGCAAAACTAATAGAAGAGCTTAGAACACCAAAAGAGGAAATAGAAGAATTAAAAGTAGAGCCAGAAGAAGAGGTAGAAGAATTAGAATCTATTCCTCAAGAAGTCTCTAATGATAACTTAGAGGATGAAGAAATAAAGGCTGCACGCGCTATGGTAAAAGAAGCTTTTAAAGAAATCCCACAAGGTGGTAAGTTTAAAAAGACGGAATTAATTTCTCCTGTATTTGGTAGAATTCAAGAAGAAAGTGAAGATAGTTATCCAACTGTTAAAAAATTCTCTCATGAAGAAGGAGAAATAGAGGAAGAAGAAATAGAAGAAATAAAGTTGCCAGAAGAACCAAAAGATGATACTATAGAGGAACAGGCAGCAGAAATGGATTCTATTGAAGATGTTTCAGAAGATTTAGAAGAGGAAAGTTTATTTGAAGAAATACCAAATGAATTAGAAAAAACAGGAAACATAGGACTTGGTGATATTTCTAAAAATGAAGACTTCCTAAAAGCTCTTAAAGATTTTCGTGATAGTTTATAAGCCTAATATTAGGCTTATTTTTTTGGAGATGGTAGTATGAATTTTAAAATATGTACATTAGGCTGTAAAGTAAATACTTATGAATCAAATGTTATGAAAGATGAGTTACTGAATCATGGTTATAGCGAAGCACTAGAGGAAGTAGCAGATATCTATATTATTAATACTTGTACTGTAACTGATACGAGTGCTCATAAATCATTAAAAGTAGTAAGACAATGTCTTAGAAAGAATAAAGACGCTATTATTGTTGTGTGTGGATGTATGTCACAGGTAGAGCCAGAAAAAGCAAAATTAGAAGGTGTTTCTATTTTACTTGGTAATCGATATAAAAGTAAAATAGTAGAATATATTGAACAGTTTAAAGCTACTAATGAGCAGGTATTAGCAATCGATGATATTATGGAGTGTCCATTTGAGACTATGGTACTTAACAATTTTGATAGGACAAGAGCTTTTGTGAAAATAGAAGATGGTTGTGAAAACTATTGCTCTTACTGTATTATTCCTTATGCTAGGGGAAAAGTAAGAAGTAAAGAACCAAGTCTTGCTCTTAAAGAGATTGATGCGTTAGTAAAAAAAGGACATAGGGAAATTGTTTTAACAGGAATTCATACTGGACATTATGGCGCCGATTTAGGGGAATATCACTTTGCTAATTTACTAGAGGATATTCTAAAAATAGAAGGCTTAGAACGTCTTCGTATTTCCTCTATTGAAATAACAGAAATAGATGAAGATGTATTAAGAGTACTAAAGAATTCTTCTATCGTTGTTGATCATTTGCACATTCCTATTCAAAGTGGATCAGATACTATCTTAAAAAGTATGAATAGGAAATATGATAAAGAATATTTTATGAATAAAGTAAATGAAATTCGTGCTATTAGATCGAATATCTCATTAACTACTGATTTAATTGTGGGTTTTCCAGGAGAGACAGAAGGATTATTTCAGGAAATGGTAGAGACTATTAATACGATTAGATTTAGTAAAATTCATGTATTCCCGTTTTCTCTAAGAAAGGGGACAAAGGCAGAAGAGATTCCTAATCATATAGATGAAAAGACAAAAAAAGAGAGAGTAAAAGTGATGATGGAGATTAGTAAAAAGCTAGAGATTGAATACATGGAAAAGTTTTTAACTCAAAATATTATTTTTATTCCTGAAAAATATCAAGATGGGTATTTAATAGGACATACTGGTAATTATTTATTAATAAAAGCGCTTGGTAAAGAAGAGGATCTTCATAAAAATAAAGAAGTAAGGATTACTAAAGTAGAATATCCTTATTGCCTTGCTGAAATAAAACAAAAAAAATAAAAGGTTAATCCTTTTATTTTTTGTATTCTAAAGAAGCTTTCATAAATCCATCAAATAATGGGTGTGGTCTAGTTGGTCTAGATTTAAATTCAGGATGGAATTGACAAGCAATATAGAATGGATGAGCAGGGTACTCTACAATTTCTACTAAGTCACTTGCTTCATTAATTCCAGAGAAGACAAATCCATTTTCTTCCATTACTGATTTATATTGATTATTGAATTCGTATCTATGTCTATGTCTTTCTTTGATATCATCTGCTCCATATAATTTATGAGCTAATGTATCAGTTAATAAGTGACAGTCATAATTTCCAAGACGAAGGGTCCCACCCATATTTAAGATATTCTTCTGATCTGCCATTAAGTCAATAACAGGATTTTTGCATGTTTCATCAAATTCCCTAGAAGAAGCATCCTCTAGTCCACATACGTTTCTAGCAAATTCAATAGTAGCTATTTGCATACCAAGGCAAAGACCTAAATAAGGAATTTTATTTTCACGAGCGTAATTAGCTGCTTTAATTTTTCCTTCAATACCTCTAGTACCAAAACCTCCAGGAACTAATATTCCTTTAGAATTTTTAAATACTTCTTTTAAATTTGTTTTAGGGTTTTCTAGTTTTTCAGAATCTACCCAATTGATATTTACCTTAGTGTTATATTTATATCCAGCATGCTTTAAACTTTCTACAACAGAGATATAAGCATCATGTAGTTCCGTATATTTTCCAACTAGAGAAATTTCTATTTCTTCTTTTAAATTGTCAACAGTTGTAATTAAATTCTTCCAGTAATCTAATTTTGCTTTTTTTACTGGTAGTTTAAATTGTTTTAAGATAATTTCATCAAATCCTTGCTCATAGTAATTAATAGGAATTTCATAGATGTTTTTAACGTCAATAGAATCGATTACATTACTAACAGGTACAGAGCAGAATAAAGATAATTTATTTTTAATAGCATCGTTAGTAGGGAAGGGAACACGACATACTAAGGCATCTGGTCTAATCCCCATATTTCTTAAATCTCTTACACTATTTTGAGTTGGTTTTGTTTTTAACTCATCAGAACCATAAATAAATGGTATTAAGCTACAGTGTACAAAAAATGTATTTTCAGATCCTCTTTCATATTGAATTTGTCTTAAAGCTTCAATAAAAGTTTGTGATTCAATATCTCCAACAGTACCACCAATTTCTGTAATAACAATGTCTGCTCCACTAGTGATACCTGCTTCATATACTTTATTTTTTATTTCATTAGTAATATGTGGTACCATTTGTACAGTAGCACCTAAATAGTCCCCACGTCTTTCTTTGTCAATAACAGATTTATAGATTTTACCATTTGTGATGTTAGATGTAAAATTAAGTTCTTCATCAATGAATCTTTCATAGTGACCTAAGTCTAAATCAGTTTCAGAACCATCATAGGTAACGAATACCTCCCCATGTTGAATAGGGTTCATCGTTCCTGGATCAACATTAATATAAGGATCAAATTTTTGCATAAATACCTTATATCCTCTTGATTTTAATAAAAGAGCAACAGAAGAAGCTGTGATACCTTTTCCTAATCCTGATACAACTCCTCCAGTAACAAATACATATTTTGTCATAACATACCTCCTCAAACAACAAAAAATCTAGGAGAGATACCTCCTAGGCTCTTTTTCATTATAACACTCTATAAGATGCGTTGTAAATACGTTTCTTAAAAAAATCTAAAAAACTTTTTTCTTCTTTCAATTTCATTTACACAAAGTAGGAATTGTGCTAAAATGAATGTATGCCGGTTTAGTTTAATGGTAAAACAAGTCACTCGTAATGATTAGCTGTAGGTCCGATTCCTACATCCGGCACCATTTTAATTATAAATCGAATTTTCTTTTGATAGAGTTCGGTTTTTAATATGAGAGTATCAAAAAGGGGTAGTTCATGAAAGAATTATGGGAATATAAATTAGATTTATTTTTTTATGGCATTCAAATATCTAAAAGATGTCATGAATATTTAAGAAAAGATTCTGATGGCAATGTTACTTTTGGAGACTACATAACTACTAGAGGATTATTTATTCTACTAAATGATACTGTATCAGTAAATGCCATGGTTAATGAAACCAGTCAATATTTTTTAGATAGAGAAAAAAACGAATTTATTTTAAAGTATGCGGATAAAAAGGTTTGTACCATAACCATATTTCAACCACCTGAGTTTGCTCTCAATCAATCTACATTATCCAATGGAAGACTCATTACAGATTTAGTCAATTTACATGGAGACAGAATTAGGATTCAGCCAATTAAAGGATGTGCTAATAAGTGTCGTTTCTGTGATTTGAATCAGCAGAACTATTACTTAAATTCTATAGAGGATTTAGAAGAAGCTTTTCTTTATGCAAAAGAGCATGTTGGTTTTAGACATATTCTTATTAGTGGTGGTTCCCCTCATAAGACACAAGAAGATTTTGATTATTTAAGTAGTGTCTATCAGTATTTTGGAGAAAAGTATGGAGATGAATTCCCAATAGATGTCATGCTTGTTCCAAGAGGATTGAATGTTGGAGATAACAGTTTAGAATCTTTTGAACATTTCTTAAAGCAACTAAAAGAGTGGCACATTAGTGGAATATATAGTAATTTGGAATTATATAATGATTTTTACCGAAAGAAATATATTCCGCAAAAAGAAGCCGTAGGAAAAGAAAATTATTTTAAGTTTTTAAAATTGGCAGTAGAGATATTTGGTAAAGAAAATGTTAAATCCTGTATTTTAATTGGATTAGAAGAAATAGAAGATAGTTTGCAAGCAGTAGAGTGCTTGAGTAGTATAGGTTGCATGCCCGTTTTATCACCTTATATTCCAAATGATAATGAAACCACTTTTCCTGAACCTAAGTTAATGAAAGAAGTTTTATTAAAATCTCAAGAAATAGTAGAGAAAAACAAAACAGAATTAGGCCCAATTTGTGATGTGTGCAAACATAACACTATACATTTTAGATAACTAATTACATTTAAAAAAATCAGTTTTAAAATGATGACTGATTTTTTATTATCTTCAAATAAAACTAGATTTATAGTATAATAGCTATTAGAAAGCTGGGCAATTTATGGAAACACTAGATAATATTTTTGAATATGAAAATGGACATGTAAAAAATCAAGAACTAGGAAAATTAATTTCTTACGCTTATGATTTGCATGTAAATTCTTTTAGTCGATATACATCCATTCCAACATTCAAGTTTGTGAATGTTGGCTCTATTATTATGAGTGGTAAAAAGACTAATGATGGTGGAATCTACGGTTGGAGAATTTATAGAGATCATTCTTCTGCTGTGGTACTTACACAAATAGGGGTTTTTACTCATAAAGATGGAGTTTTAAAGTCTTATTTTTTAGAAACGGATAACGATAAAAATGATACTAGTAGTTGTAGAACTAAATTGATAGAGGATGGAAGATATTTTGATTATGATACAAGTGGTTCCTATTCTAGAAATGTCCCAACAAGTGAATTTATAGAAGCCATGGTAATGCTTGGATTTCAAGAGGAAGATGTCATAGCAGTTGCAACTGGGAAACTAACAGCTAAAGAATTATTTCAAAAAATAGCACCTGATGATATTAAAAATATAACGTGGATTGATATCGGAAGAAGAAAATATGTTTTTGATGGTAATGTTGCAATTAGTGGAAGTTTTGGTGGAATTACGGTTGATAAATTCCCATTCCCATTTGAAGGACAACCTATTTTTGATTGTTCCAAAGTAAGTACTTGGTATATGAATTTTGGAGATAATAAAAGAAGAGCAAAACTAATCAATGTAAATGCGAATAGGGATTCTATTAGAGATACAGATTTACGTGCTGCTATTATTGAAGAACCAATCTATTTATCTAGTGTAGATGCAACAGATACTATTTTTGGGCATCATACTGTATTATGTCCTGAACATTCTATTGCGCCTCTTAAAAAAGTAAACCTAGCTTTAGCAGTAGATAGTGAAGGAAAGAAATATGTAACAGATAGTAATGGACATGTTTTAGATGATTGGTTTCCAGAGACAGAAGATGTTATGGTTACTAATAGTAATAAATCTATAAGAGTGCTTGCTAATGCAGATAATGAAGAAATGGCTAAAATGGCTTTTAAAAATGGTGCAGAAGGAATTGGATTAGTAAGAACAGAAAATATCTTTAGTAGTTGTAATAGGGATGATTTAGAAACATTTCTTCGTTATTATGATTATGAAGAAGAAGAGTCATTAGAAGTTTTAAAAAGACTTACTAGAAACCAAATTGAAAGAATATTATTAATAGCAAGTGATAGTAAAGTAATCATTAGATTATTAGACTTTAAATTTGCTGAATTCTTAGCTTTATCTCATTTAAGTTTAGATGATTTATATTTAAGTGAAATTCCAGACACAAGAGGTACAAATGGATTAGATAGAGACATTTTATCTGCTCAAGTAGGTGTATTAATGGAATTAGCGTTAAAATATGATATAGAATTAAATATATTAATACCGATGATAAATACTGTTAGTGATTTTAAATATTTGAAAAAACTTATTTTAGAGCAAGCAAAAAAGTATTCTGTTTCAAGAATCAGGATAGGTGCTATGATTGAAAATTTACATTCTATCCATTATGCTGATGAACTAGCTAGACTTGCTGATTTTATTTCTATTGGAACAAATGATTTAACAGAAAGTGTAACTGGTTTATCAAGATATTCGGGATCTTTAGATTTTCAAATATTATCAGATAAAGTAAAAGAGATAGTAGAAGAAATCATTTTTAGAGTAAGAGCTGTAAAATCGGATATAGAAATTGGAATTTGTGGGGAGCATACTAATAATCCAACTAATTTAGAATTTTTAACAGGTATTAATATTGATTATGTTACATGTTCACCTACTTATGTGAATTTTCTAAAAGAGGTATTGCATCATGAACATCCAAAAGAGAAGATTTTGCAAAAAGGAGATAGAAAGGATCTTGATTATGAAGGGAAAAGTAATTAGTGTATTTGCAGGCTTAGGGAAAACAACAGTAGGTAAAAAATATCCTAACGTATGTGATTTGATGAGTTCTCCTTATCGTTGTGACTATTCTAATATTTCTACCTGTGATTATGAAAAGATGAAATATGATTCTACAAGAACTCCAAATAGAGAATGGCCTAATAACTATTTAAAAGCCATTTTAGCGGCAATGGAAAATTATGATATTGTTTTAGTGCCATCTAGTTTAGACGTTAGAACCCTACTATTAGAAAATAATATTCCTTTTTTATTTGTACTTCCTTCTAGTGATAGTAAAACAAGAGAAAAATTATTACAAAGATATAAAGATAGAGGAAATAATGAAGAATTAATAAAAGATGTTATGTATAATTTTGATAATTGGAGTAGGAATGAGAATGACTATCCATATCCAATTGCTATATTAGATAAAGATGATTATTTAGAAGATTTTTTAGGAGAAAATGATTTATTAAGAAAATAATAAAAACTGGAACTTTATAAAGTTCCAGTTTTCTTATATATTTATTTTTGTTATAATACTATTAGAGAACAGAAAGAGAGAAATAGTAATATGAATGAGAAAGTAATGATTAGATCAACTAGAGATAGTAATCTATTAAAGGCCATTATAGATTATATGGAAACAGAAAAAATAGAATATGTTGTAGATAGTAGCTTAGATGAGTATAAAAAAGATTATAAGATAGTAATTTACATGATAGAAGAAGATGAAAACCTTACTATAGAAGAATGGAAAGGATTATCTGTTATTGTCATTAGTAATAAAAAGAAAATAATTGCTACTAAAAGTACTATTAACTATTTAATTACAAATCTAATAACTGATCAAACTAATTATACAGATGTTCAAAAGGAATATTTATTTAAAAAGGGAATCTATCATATCTTTTTAGAAAAACTTGGGGAATTATTAGAGAATGAGAATAATTATAATGGAATGATTTATGATTTAACGGAATTAAAAACGATTCCTAATAATTGGATTTTCCATTTTGATTCTATTAACGATACCTATAGTTGGTTATCTAAAAAGAATGCAATGTTACCTTCTGATTTTACTAGAAAAGTAGTGAATTTTTATGATGATAAGGTATATGATGACTCTTTAAGAGAAATCAACTATTTAACAGAAAAACTAATGGAGATTAAAGATGGAAAAAGAGTAATCGATATCTTTATTTGTACGAAGGAAGAATTAAGACTTTTTAAGCAGAATTATTTTTTTAAATTACTCGTTAAAAATATTTCTTCTACGTACCAATTTTATTTAGTAGATAAAGAAAAATTGATGGTAGAGGATAAAGAGTTAATGGAGAAATTAATGGATGGTATTGCTATTTATAATGACTGTGTTTATAGAGATACTTATGATGATGAGTTTTCATTAGGATATGTAGATTGTAATTCATCTACTATTGAAGCTTATAATCAATACTTCGATTATGTATTAGACCATTATGGTATGGAAATAAAAGTGGAGAGTGATTTAAATGAATTTTAAAGGGAAAGTTGTATTAGTAACAGGTTCTTCACGAGGAATAGGAAGAAGTATTGCTGTTAAATTTGCCAAAGAAGGTGCTTCTGTCGTTATCAATTATAGGAGTAATGAAAATGAGGCCAAAGCAATTACAGAAATCATTTCTAGTTATAGCGATTGTATGTGTATTCAAGCAGATGTATCTAAAGAAAAAGATGTTAAAAGAATGATAGATACGATTATTGAAAGGTATGGTCATTTAGATATTTTAGTGAATAATGCTGGAATTGCAATTGATAATGATTTTAAAGACCGTCATGTAAAAGATTGGCAAGAGACATTGAATACTAATTTAATCGGAGTATTTTTAACTTCTAAATATGCAGGAAAATATATGCTTCAAAACCAATATGGTAAGATTATTAATATTTCGTCTACAAATGGTATTGACACTATTTATCCTTATAGTATTGATTATGATGCTTCTAAAGCAGGATTAATTAATATGACAAAAAATTTAGCAATAGAATTTGCACCAGTTATTAATGTAAATGCTGTAGCGCCTGGATGGGTAGATACGGGAATGAATGATGATTTATCTAAAAGTTATTTAAAATCCGAAATGGAAAGGACGTTATTAAAAAGATTTGCAGAGCCAGAAGAGATTGCCAATGTTGTACTCTTTTTAGCGTCTGATATGGCTAGATATATTGATGGAGAAACTATTCGAGTAGACGGTGGTTTAAAAGTTGGATAGGAGAGTTAGCATGGATGAACCAATTTATGTAGAATCTATTATGACTATTGTTTTTACAAGTTCAGGGAACATTGTACTTACCAAAAATAAAAAAGGAGAATTAGATACTGTACCACAATATTTCTTAGGAAGAAAAGAAGCAGGTTCTAAAGGATATAATGAAGAAACGAATATTGGTGTTATAAATGATTTAATAGACTATGAAGAAGAAATTGCCTATTACTTTGGAAAACATGACCCAAGATATGAAGAGAGTATAGTAGAAGCAGGGTTCTTTAAAGGAAATCCTGAATCTTTATTAGATTGCGGGGAGTTAGCGCCTTCTATTTCTACTTCTCAAATTAGAGAGATGTCTAACTTAGACAGAGCTTCTTTTATTAGGATTAGTAGAGAAACTTTAGATATGGGACAGAATGAGCAAGGACAAGATATTGTTAATAGGATGCAAGTAAGGTATCTAGTAGTTCCAGAGAAAAGAAATCTTGCTAGTTATAGAGATTTTTTAGTAATGACTCCTGGGGAATTATGTCAGGTGTTAAAAAGAAGAGATATTCCCATTTCTTCTAAACTTGCATGGTTTATGAGTGGAGAAGATTTAAAACGTGTTAGTGATTTTTCTGAAGTTTTAGGAAGTATAGAAAAAAATGCTCAAAAATAGTGAATGAGGTAATGTTATGAAATTAAAAGTATTGGTGGATAATAATACATTTATTGATATGTATTATTTAGGAGAACCAGGAGTTAGTTATTATATAGAAGATGGAAACGATAAGATATTATTCGATACTGGATATTCTGGAGTTTTCATGAATAATGCTACTAAGATGAATATCGATTTAGATAGTGTTAATAAATTAGTAATTTCCCATGGACATGATGACCATACGAAAGGGTTAAAATATTTTTTCAATAAAAAGAGAAATATAAAATTAATTGCTCATCCAGATTGTTTTTGCTATAAAGAAGATGCTACGGGTCTATTTATTGGTAGCCCATTATCAAAGGAAGAGTTAGATAATTTTTGTACTCTACAGTTATCTAAGGAACCAATTCCTGTTAGTGAGCATATTATCTATTTAGGAGAAATTCCTGTTTTAAACTCTTTTGAAACTAGATATTCTATTGGGAAGAGTATTATTCATGACGAAAAGAAGGAAGATACATTAGAGGACGATTCTGCTGTTGTCTATAAAAGTGAGAAGGGTCTATTTATTATTACAGGATGTTCTCATAGTGGCATTTGCAATATCATAGAATACGCTAAAAAAGTATGCGATGATAATAGAGTTTATGGAGTTATCGGTGGCTTTCACTTATTCGACATTGATGAGAGATTAGAGAAAACAATAGCCTATTTAAAAGAAAATAATATTCCACTTTTATATCCATGTCACTGTGTTTCATTAAATGCAAAAGTAGAAATGGCTAAAAAATTAGACATTCAAGAAGTAGGCGTTGGTTTAGAAATAAACTTATAAAATCTATCTTAATTAGATAGATTTTTTTGTATAAAAAAATAGTCCTAAAGACTATTTTATACCAGTATTTGGTAATATGATTTTTGGTGGTTTTCCAGGTTTTTGTTCACCTAATATAACGGAACTATTATTAGATTCATGTAAGAAATCTGAAAAAGTATGGTCTAAAAAATAAGTAACTGGCAAATGAATATGAGTAAAAGTACTAGTTTCTTCTAACTTTTGCTTTTTTAAGTCTTCTACTTTTTGTAAGAATTTTCTACGTAGATTTGGTTCTTTAATATTGATTAAAACAGATTTCATAGTGGAACATTTTTCTTCAATTAGAGCAGTTTCCAATTCTCCAATCGTCATTCCATCTTCTTTTAATATAGCAATAATTTCTTCATCCATTCCTGAGAATAATCCTTCCCATCCGCATGGAAATTGATATTCGTGGTAATATACCAAATATAGTAATGACTGTAGTTCCATAAATAAGTGAACGAGTCTTTGAATACCTTGAATATTAGCTTCTCTATTGGGATTTTCCTGTATAACAGAAATATCATTATATCTTGCCTTTACTGCTTTTTCTAATCTCGGATAAATAAGACTATCGATTGGAGTGGACATATAAATATCCGCTTTTAATTTTGTCTTAAACATCATATCGTGCCCAGCTGAAAATAAAAATACTTCTTGAAGAATAGCAAATACTTGATTAATCGCATATTCACCACCTTTTTCTACCGTTCTTGCAGCTTCATTAAAATTTTCTTCATAACTTTTTCCACACATCATTTCTATAACAGGATTTGATGGATTAGGAGTACTAAAGAATTCTCTTTCAGCTTCTACATTTTTGTCTCGTATAAACATTTTTATACTTGCATATTCATCTCTTAATACCTCATCTAAAGTAATTGGTGTCATATTGTTCCTCCTTAATGCTCTATTATACAATAAAGTTGATTTAAAAGAAAAGCATTAGACGATAATTTCTAGGGAAATGTTGCTAGTTTACTAGTAATTTGATAAAATGGTAACAGAAAGAAGAATAGGTATGAATAGTAAAGAACTTTTAAATAAAGTAAGAAATTTGTCTACTCAAGAACAAAGAAATTTATCTTATGAAGAATTAGTAGAAATGATGAATGTATTAACGCCAGAAGAAATTGTTACTTTAAGTAATATTATTGGGTATCCAGTATTTACTAGGCTATGTATGGGTGATTTAAAACATAAATTTGTTCTTCTTCAAGATGGGGCAGCTGCAATTATTGTAAATAGTGATGGACAAATTTTATTACAGAGTAGAGCAGATAGAGATGAATGGGGATTACCTGGTGGATGTCAGGAATTAGGAGAAAGATTTCAAGATACTGTTATTAGAGAAGTGAAAGAAGAAACAAATTTGGATATAAAAGAAGAAGATTTAGAACTAATAGATATTGTTTCAGGAGATAGTAGGAAGAGTATGTATCCTAATGGAGATGTTGTTTTTAATAATACGGTATTATATTGTGTTAGAGCATACTCAGGAGAACTAAGATGGGATTCAGAATCTAAAGAAATGAGATTTTTTGCCTTAGATAATCTACCATCTAATCAGCACGATCCAGATTTAATAGAAATTTATAAAAATTACTTAGAAAAAGAATAAAATAATAAGAAAGAATTTTTGACAACATTCTGAAGGTATGATATTATTAGAATGCAAATTGTAATTTGCACTCTGCCATAATAGTATAATGGTATTACGAGGCCATGGTAAGGCTTTAACGTAGGTCCGATTCCTACTTATGGCACCATTTGAAATTAACCCTTTTTAAGGGTTTTCTTTTTTTATAACAATCTTGATTCCTGTATTTAAAATTGCTATAATACAGTTGGTAGAAATGCTTTAGGGGGAAAATATGAGAAATGGTCAAAATAGTTGGGTTTCTGAATATAAAAGAAAGAAATTTTTGGAAAGACAAAAGAAACCAGTTGGAGAAATGTCTCTACATTATTTAGATACAACACCGCTTAGATTTCCAACAGAACTAGCTATAATGCTTGATTTAGATGGAACGGTTAATTTTATAGATTTAGAAAAAGCAATAAAGTTTCAAATGCAACTAGATGGTATCCGTCAGAAATTGGATGCAGATACTGTTTTTATCTCTATTTCAACTCATTATGAAGATTCTATTAAGATGAAGAAAGTATTAGATATTTTTGCGCGTACATTACTACCAAATATAAAAATAGGTATGAGTTTTTATTTTGGTGGTATGTATGATTACGAGAAAGATTTAGATATTCCTTGTAAGTTTGGGTTTAATCGTGATAAGGTGGAAACTTTTGATACTTATTACAATAGCACTTTAGGTAGACATAACAAATGGCTAGCTATTATAGATGATGGAATGGCTGACGATATTTATATGCGTTATCAAAATAATCATCCTATGTTACAAATACTTCCTTCTAATAGTGAGAGGAGTGTTTCTAAAAATAATTTTATGAGAAGGGCAACTACAACTACTGGTTTTGATGGTGTGCTAGAAATTATGGATTCTTATTTAGAAGACATCAAAGATTTATCTTCATTAGAAATACTTAACACGCAAAGAAATATGATTACTCATTTATCTAGTTATGATTTGGTAGAAAAAATTAGAAAAAGAGATTATCCTTTTTTAGAAAGATATTTTGAAGAAGGATATGCGGATGAAGATGACTATCAAGATACTTTAAGTTGGCTTCTTCTTACCAATAGTGATTCTAATCTTTCTAGGGGAGAGATTGTTTCTATAGGAAGAATTCTAGATCTTTTAATGAAACATTTTGAAGAAAAAAAGGATGAATCAGCAATTAAAAGAGCTTATCAACTACAAAAGCAATTTGAAATAAAGACAAAATAGGAGTGATGATATGGTTTTAAAAGAATATTTAGAAAAATTGAGGAGTGTCTTGTTAGAAGTAATCTATTCTAATAAGAATAAAGAAAATAATCCTGTAGAAACTTTAGATACAAAGGTAGATAATTTTATTGAGTGGTATTCTAAAAATTTAGTGAAGGGATATTATACAGAATCTGGTGAATATTTAAAGCCAAGAGAACTACGTAATCTTATTGAAAAAATGGCTGTTTGGTATGAACTTCGATATCCTAAGTATTTAGTTGGGGATATTATTCCTTGTACTAGTTTAGAAGAAAAAAATGTAAGTGCTTCTATGTTTCAAAGAAATCCTTATATCAATGAACAATTGGAAGAAGATTCTGATACAAGAATTTTAGATTGGGAAAGATTTTATAATTTTGAAGCTTTCTTGGATTCTTTACCATATGAAGAAAAGCATTTTTTTGAAGAAATTCATTATAGAGAAACAGTGTATATTAATAAAAATGTTACTAGTGCCCATCTACATTTAGATAAAGATGGTTATGTAAAAACGGCAATCGGTGTATCAGCTTGCTTAAACTACCAAATATCAGATAAGCAGATGAGGGGCTTACATGTAAAAAGAATTCTTGGAATGTTAAAATTTGTTGGGTTTCCACTTCCTGCTGATAACGAATTAGAAGAAGTTATTCGTTATGCAGAAAATTGGCAAACTTTAAGAAATGGAATATTGGACTGTGTTATGTATAGAATCATTGAAAGAGGAGGAAGTAGGATTGGACCTAGAAGAGGACTTCTATATGCGAAAGAGTTTAGAAGAGATATCCATATTCCAATGAAGTATGGAGTAGATACATCAGATCCTAGATTAAGAAATTTTGTTAATGAATATTTGAAATCTGGTGGTTCAGAGGATTTGGTTTGCTACCAAGATTATTTTTCTAGAACAGACGAAAGATCAGCACTTGCAACTACTACTATTTCTTCTATTCTTGATTCTACAAAGTATACAGAAGAAGAAAATGCTTTGCACCAACGTTTAGTAAATTCTTTATCGAATGGAGTAGAACTTGCCACTTTGAAAAAAGAAAAAGCTAAACAACTTAGAATTGAACGTAAGTTAGAAAAGAGTAGAAACAATACTCATAAGAGTTGGTAATGTCAAAAGTATCTAATGCTATTACTATGTTAAATCTTCTTTCTACTGGGAAAAAATATACAGTAGAAGAACTTTCTAATATTTTAGAAGTAACGCCTAGAATGGTTCGTTGTTATAAAGAGGAATTAGAAAAAGCAGGAATTTATATAGATACTATTATGGGCCCTTATGGAGGGTATGTTTTAAATAAAACCATAAAGTTACCAGAAAGAAGATTTTCAAAAAAAGATACAGAATTGCTAGAGAAATATCTTGAGAAAAATAATGATCCAGATTTGAAAGAATTAAAAGATAAAATAATGGGAGTTTATATTAGTAATAAAGCTAGAAAAGAATCATTAAAATTAAATGAAGAAGAAACTAGAAAATATAATATTTTAACACGTGCCATGAAAGAAAAAAGAAAAGTAGCAATATGTTATGATTCTTTGAATAAAGGAAAAACAGAAAGAGTAATTGAACCAGCAGAATTATTTTTATTTCAAAAGGGTTGGTGTTGCGCCGCTTTCTGTGAACTACGTAAAGATTTTAGACATTTTGAACTTGCTAGAATTAAAAAAATAGAATTGTTAGATGAGTTTTTCTAAGTAGACGATATAGTTCCTACTTAAGTGATAAGATATACTTGAGGTGGAATAGATGAATGATTTAACATACGTAACAGGAAACTATGGAAAGTTTATATCTGTAAAAGGGCACTTTGAAGAACATAAAATTAATATTTCTTATTATCATTGTGACCTACCAGAACCTAGCATTGATGATATTGAAGTAGTATCGAAAGAAAAGGCAAAAGAAGCTTATGATATTATCAAAAAACCAGTATTTGTTGCAGATTCAGGATTTTATATAGAAGACTATCCTAACCATCCAGGATATCCTGGTGCTCTAGTAAAAAGAAGTGGGGTTAGTTCTAATATTGAAGCCTTACTACATACGATGAAAAACGTTTCTAATAGAAATTGTTATTTTTTAGATTGTTTAACCTTTTTTGATGGAGAGAATTTTCAACAATTTCTAGGAATTAGTAAAGGAACTTTAGCAACTGAAAAAAGAGGAATTAGTAAAAAAGAAGCAAAGTCTAATTTATGGTATGTTTTTATCCCTAAAAATTGTAATAAGACAATAGCGGAAATGACGGAAGAAGAATTTGATAATAGAGAAGATGAAAGGGTGAGCGCTACAGAATTATTTATTAACTGGTATGTAAATGAGTATTCTAAGCAAAATTAAAAGGATTTAAAATCCTTTTTTTACTCTATTCTTTTTAGTAATTTTTGATAGTTATTTGTAACTTGCATATATCCTTTTTGATTCTGTCTTTTAAATTCTTTGTATTTTTCTATAAACTTTTTGCAAAAATCTCTATATAAAATAGAACTTAAGACATCTTTATCAATTTCTGTTTTTTCTTTTAGTAGTTCTAATCCATGACGATAATCTGTTCCATAATACGTATGGAATCTAACATTTGTTTGTACATAGTCTACATGGGTTAAACCACAATTATTTAAACGAACTCTTTTTTTACTGATTCTCTCTCCTACAGAGTGATATCTAGTATCTACAATATGAACTCTTCTTTCATCTTTATTTCTTACAATGTTCATTGTATGATTACTTAAAATATGCCCACAAATAGGGGGAGAAGGAAAGTAATCTACCATGATAGAGATATCTCCAAGGTGTCTAGCTATATGTCTTTCTTCTCTTTCAAAATAGTTAAAATCGCTAAGAGAAAAATCAATATATTCTTGGGCATCCTTATTTGTTAAAAATTCAGTTCCACAGTTTTTAATACGGATTCTAATATCTGGGTGGTAAGTAAAGAGCTGAGAATTATCATAACCTAAACCAGAATAAATATGGGATAAGAAATCAGATGTATGTCTGCATACTCCATAATTGGTGAAAAGAAAAGTTCCTGTAGCATCCATGGGGATAAAACCATTTCCTTCTAAATCTTTATACATACTTGGAATTTGGTCAGAATATTCTTCTATAGATAAATATCCATTTTGATACATATAACGAAAAGTTTCATAGATTTTTAGTGGGTTATTAGATACCCCTAATTCGATAAATAGTTTACATAGCTGAAAGAGAATTTCTTCATAGATATCTATGTTTTCTTTTACTTCTGGAGTTATAAGCATTTTATCACCTTCATTAATGCTTTATTGTAATATAAAAAAGGAAAGATGTAAATAAAAAACTATGCTACTGCACAGTTTCTTGCTTGAATTTATTTATTAATAGAAAGATAATAGGATAAAGGATTGGAACAGTTCCATAAATGATATTGATACTCTTTGGAATATTGGTATAAGTGATAAACATTCCACTGCAAAGGGTCATAAGGAATGATTCTGCGAATAAAAATATACCATATAAAATAAAAAATACAATCCATAATAGATGATGAATTCCTATGTAACTTTCTAAATCTTTTTGGAGAAATTTTATCCACCAAAAACCAAGCAATAGTAATAGAAGAATAATTGCTATTATAAAGAACATCAAATTTACCTCATAAGCCTTTGTCTTTAAAAGACCGTTTCCTGTTAATTGGCTTAAATCTTTTCTATCTAGAAATGCTAGAAAACAAATGGGTATAGAGACAATCATAAAACTAATAATGACTGATATAATACTTTTAGTCTTCATTTTTATTTACCAAAAGACTTTCTAGCATCTTCTATTTCTTGTAATTCAAACTTATATTTTTGTTTTACATCTGGATACTTCTCATGGTCAACTTCTCCTAAAAAATCATTTAATGGTCTTATCCATAAAGCTCCATCACTATATAATTTCCTATAGATTACTAGTTCTTCTAATGTCTCTGAATCTAGACCTGTATCTACTAATAAGTAATAGTTTCCTTTAAAATGTTTATAAACTCTATTTCTCTTTACTTCTCTCATATTTACCTCCTTAATCATTATATCATACATTTTTTAGAAACTGTGATATAATGTGTTTGGTGATAATATGTCTATAGAAAAAGTTAAAAATTATTTTAAGAAATATGATATGGAAAATAGAATTATAGAATTAGAAGAATCTTCTGCTACTGTAAGGGAGGCAGCAGATGCTATTGGATGTATGGAAGGAGAGATTGCTAAAACATTATCTTTTCAGTTATCTGATAGAGTTATTTTAATTGTACTAGCAGGCGATGTAAAATTAGATAATCATAAGTATAAAGAAGTATTTCATGAAAAATCTAAGATGTTAGAGGCTTCTTTAGTAGAAGAAAAAATAGGTCATCAAGTAGGGGGAGTATGCCCATTTGGTATAAAAGAAAATGTTGATGTTTACTTAGATGTTTCTTTAAAAAAATATAAAACAGTATATCCAGCTTGTGGAAATAGTCATAGCGCTATCCCTCTTTCTATAGAAGAAATAGAAAAGTATTCTAATTATCAAGAATGGATAGATGTCAGTAAACCTATTGAAGAAAACAGTATCTTATGCTAAAATGATATTGTTTTGCGAGGATGGCGGAATGGTAGACGCGCTACTTTGAGGTGGTAGTGGCTTATGGCTGTGTGAGTTCAAATCTCATTTCTCGCACCATAGGGAAATTAGTCGAACTAATTCGACTTTCAAAATATAAAGGTTAATTTCGGTTAATCTTTTTTGTTTGTTTTGGAAGGAGTTTGATTAGTTATGAAAATAGTAAAAGAAAAATTAGAAATTGATGAGGAATTAGAAAAGAAAATTAATAACTTGCTTAAATTTAGTAATATTAAAGCAAAGCTAGAAAATGGGAATATTATTAGTTTAAGCAATACTAATATTGCCTATATAGAGCCACACAGTCTTGAAATAAAAGGAATTACTTATCTTTTCTTTAATGAATGTGAAGATGTCTATATGAATGATTTAAGTAGCTCTATTCCTTTGAAAGAATTAGAACATTTTATTAAGTGTACATTTTAAATACAAATTGAATACGAAAAAAAGCGAAATTATGCTGATTTAGTTTATTGTAATTTAAAATGTAGGTAGTAAAATATGATAAAATGCTTAAATTCTTAAAAAGGAGGAAAGAAATGAATAAGAAGAATGCAGCAATCTATTGTCGTGTCAGCACAGAGGATCAAGCCCGTGAGGGTTATTCTCTACCTGAACAACAAGAGAAGTTAAAAGATTTATGTAAATATCGTGATTATAATATTTATGGTATTTATGAAGATGCAGGAATATCAGGAAAAGATATGGAACATCGACCACAATTTCAAAAAATGCTAGAAAGTGTTAGAGATGGCAAAGTTAATGTAATAGTTGCTTATAAACTTGATAGATTAACAAGAAGTGTTAGAGATTTAGAAATACTAATTAGTGAATTAGAAAAATACGAATGTAGTTTAGAATGCGCTATGGATGATATTAATACATCAACTGCAAATGGTAGATTCTTTGTAAGAATGCTAACAGTGTTGTCACAACTTGAGATTGAAAGAGTTAGTGAAAGAACTAAATTTGGAATGGTTGGAGCTATCAAAGATGGTCATATTCCAGTCAGAAAAACACTAGGTTTTATGAGAAAAGATAAGAAGTTGATTATTAATCCTGCTGAAAGTGAAAGTGTAGAAAGAATATTTGATTTATATTATAAAGGTAAATCCTATCAGCAAATAGCTAATATATTTAATGATGAAAAAGTGCTAAATAAAAAATGGTATGATACGACTATATTAAAAATATTATCTAATCCATTATACAAAGGAGATTTTGTAAGTGGTACTAGGACAAGAAATCCTGTGCTTTACGAGAATGTAGTTGAACCGATTATCTCTAAAAAGTTATGGGAAGACTGTCAGGAGCAAACTAGAAAAAATACAAGAAATTATACTAGAAGAAATGACTATATTTTCTTTCAAAAAATAATTTGTCCAAATTGTCATAAAATAATGGCTTGTAAAGCTCCAGGTGGTTCTAAAAAGAAATATATTTATTATCAGTGTAATAAATGTAAAACTTATGTTAGAGAATATAAGATAGTAGAATTACTAATAGATGAAATAACAGACATAATTGAGTATGATTCGATTGTTAAAAAACACTTTGCTCCACTTTTAAAGAAAAAACTCGAAAATACGAATGAATTACTTTCTAAAGAACTATATATTTTAAAAGATAAAATAATAAGACTTAAGGATGCTTACTTAAATGAAATTATTAATTTATCAGAATATAAAGAAGATAAAACGTATTTAGAAAATAGAATTATTGATGTTGAAAAGAAAATTAAAGAGGAACAAGAATTAGAACAATACAATTTCACATTTGAAGATATAATGCTTAAAAGAGATATAGAAAGTATTAAATGTTTTATAAACCCTTTTTACGAATTAAATTTCCAAGCTAAATGAGACAAATTATCTGTATCAGAAAAACAAGAATTAATAACAAGTTATATTGATTCTATAGAAGTTATTAAAAATGATAAGGATATAAAAATAAAACATATTACTTTCAGGAAAACATTCATTGAAGAATATGCTAATATATTTAATAGTGGTGGTATTAATAGCAATCAAGAAGTAAAAGCTAATGATGTGCCTATAAATATTGAAGTATCAGCACCAATGACTAGAGAAGAAATTAAGAGTTATATTAAGAAATTACAATTAAACTTTCCGATTG
This sequence comes from uncultured Bacilli bacterium, assembly GCA_910589375.1. Classification (GTDB taxonomy): domain Bacteria; phylum Bacillota_I; class Bacilli_A; order RF39; family UBA660; genus UBA5578. The sequence continues at coordinate 44,831 of CAJUTK010000005.1, forward strand.
ATTATCAAGAATTAAAGAAAGAGCAAATTAATGATCAAGAGTTTATGCTTAAATATAGTAAAGGCAATTATTTTAATGAACCTTTTAAACTAATACCTATCCTTGATAAATTTAAAATAACTAATTATGGATTAATAGAAGTACCTGTTAGTCCAATAAATATTATAAATGTTGATATTTAAGGTACATCTTTTTGTACCAACAAGAGTTGTATAATTTATTTCAAAATCTTAAATTTTGGTACAAATTAGTATATTTTCAAATGCAAATAAAGGTATATTTGTAATACAATAGTAAAACAAACAGCTGTTTTTATATATTTTTTGCTATTTTTTTGTAATACAAAAGTAAAACAAAAATAATTTTGTAATACAATTTAAAAGTTGGCAAACCCTTTATTTTAGGGATAAACTCGCCACTGGCGAGTTGTTTGTAATACACACTTATCCTGCTAAAAAGTAACTCTTGATTTGGTACATAAAAAATTATAAAACTGTTTGAATTTCTTAAAAGAAAATGTACACAATAACTTTAAAAAGGATATGAAAAGTATTATAATATTTATATAAGTTCAACTATTATTTGTGTACAAATAGATTAATTATATTTTTTGCTAATCTATCATACAAATAGTAATTTGTTGAAATGGAGGATTGATTATGAAAAAGACAATTTTTACTATCTTAATATGCGGGGTTATGATTTTAGGATTGACAGGATGTAATAATTCTGAAAAAAAAGATGATAATGATATTCACACTTTTGAAGGAACTATAATAGAGTGTGAAAAAGAATCTATGATTGTTAGTCCAAATGAAAATACAGAAGAACATAAGTCAAGTGATAAATTTAGAATTGAGTATGTCAACGGCTTTAATTCTTGCAATGTTGGTAATAAAGTGAAAATAACTTATAAAGGAATGATAAATGAAAGTTATCCTGCACAAATTGGTACTACAAACATTGAAGTTGTAAAAGATTTTGATTTTTATGTTACAAAACCACAAGTACACAACGATATTAGATTTAATGATTATTTAACTTTTAGTGATAGAAAAATTTATTTAGCAGGTAATATTGGAGAATTTTATGTTGTAGATGGAAAAACTATGATTTTAAAAGAATATATTTCAAATGCTAATAGAACTATGGATGATAGCATTAAATCAATAACTGATAAATTAGAATTAAAAGATACTTTAAAAGATGGTGGAACAAAGATTTACAAATCAAAAGACAAAGATATTACAATGATAGTATGTAATACTACTAAAAATGATAGAAATATACTCATTGGGGATTACTCTATGGAATACACAGAGGGAGATTGTAAAAACTAACAAATTACAATTTGAAAGTGAGGTGCAGATATGACAGCAGAAATATTATATGGCGATTTATATGAAAAGTATGGAGATGACTTTAATTGGTTTATGCCATCTTTTATAGATAGAACATATATCCAAGAAGCAGAAAAAGAAATAAAAGAAGGACATTTTCTTTATGGTAAAAAATTATACTCTGTATTTAAACGAAAAGATAATAATGATGTAATATTTGTTACAGGTAATAATGGAAAAGACTTATATATAATTCTTCATTTAACTTATGAAGAAAATCAAAATGCTAATTATCCAAAATACGAATTATTAGATAGTATTTATGAATTAAAAGAATATTTAGTTAAGCAATATGAGAATAAAGATTAATTGCTAAATTGTAATTTGAAAGTGAGATGTGATTATGAAAAAAAAGATTTTAATAATTTCATTGATAATATTGATTCCATTATTTAGTTTTATAATGTACCAAGTTATTAAGTATTTAAATTATAAGAGTTCGTTATCTAGTTTAGACAAATATATATTTGTTTCTAATGAAACAACCATAAAAAAATTAGAATATGATAATAAAAATTATGTTATTTCAAGATATTATGATGATTCAAGTTCTTGGAGTCATCTTAATATATTATTAAAAAATAATGATACATATTATGTTTTAGAGAATATAAAAAAATGTGATACAGTTGATGACGGATCTAATTTATATGTAAAAGATAATACAATTTATATTCATTGCATTGGTAAGGAAGGAATTATAGATAAGTATTTAATAAATGATTTTAGTGTTGAAAAAGAAACCATAAATTTTAATTTCAAAAATACACCTAATATTAGTCAATTACATATTGGTATAGATAAAGTTGATGATGAAAACATCTACTTATCATCTCCATTTAAAGTAGATAATACAGTTAAGGATAACCCTAATGTAAAATGCTCATTTAAAGATAAAAATTGTATATATTATTAAGGAATTTATTATGAAAAAAAAGATATTAAAGATATTTTTAATAATGCTAGTAATACTAACTTTTATGTTATTATTACTTATAATTTTGGGTATATTATTATTTTTAGGAAAAGTTCAAGATTACACCTATTTGAATATAAATAATTCCAACAAAGAAAAAATTATAAATTTGCTACAAGAACAAGAAGAAAATATGTTTTACTTGAAAGATAATATAGATCTAAATGCTTGCTATAAAAATATAAAGAGAATAGAAGTAATTTATAGATTCCCAGATGGAGAAGATTATACAATTTATTGCAAAGAAGATAAAGTTAGTTTTTCTTTAGATAATGCTAACTATAATCTTCCTAACTATCTTAGCAAAAATGGGCATTTAGGTTTTAGATTTAAATAATAAATTACAATTTGATAAGGTGTTGTGTATGAAAGAAAAAGTAGAAAATTTATATAATGAAGATAATAATAGTGCTTATAAAACATTATTAGAACTTGAAACTATTACTACTGAATCAAACGATTTATATAATTACTTTGATGAATTTTTAAAAATGTTAAATAATGATAAAACATTTATTAGAGTTAGAGGTTTTAGACTAATCTGTTGTCTAGCAAAATGGGATAATGAAAATAAAATAAACAATAATATTGATGTAATACTAAAAGAGTTGGAAGATGAAAAAGGAACATCAGTAAGACAATGTTTAGAAAAACTTAATTTAATTTTAATGTATAAAATTGAACTTACGGATGTTATAGATAATAAAGTAAGAAATTTAGATTTATCTAACTATAAAGAGAGTATGCAATCTTTAATCAAGAAAGATATAGATTATATTTTAGAACATCTATAATTCAAATTACAATTTATGGAGCAGATCGTATTTATGATTTGTTCTTTTTTTGATATAATTAGAGAGAAAGAAAAATAGTAATTTGTAGAGGTGAATATGCAATGAATAATATATTAGAATTTGCTAATAGAGAAGAATTTAGAAATTGGTTATCTGAAAATTGTTTATCAAATAATGGTGTTTGGCTTTTATTTAGAAAATCTGGAGAACCAAAGACAATAAAAGCAAGTGAAGCACTTGAAGAAGCATTATGTTTTGGCTGGATTGATGGTCAGATAGAGAGCATAGATGATAAAACTTATAAAAAGTATTTTTCTATGCGTAGAGATAAAAGTAAATGGTCCGAAAAAAATAAAAACTTAACTAAAGTTCTTGAAGAAAAAGGAATTATGACGGAATATGGTAGAAAGAAAATAGAAGAAGCAAAATCTAATGGACAATGGAATGCTCCAAAAACCTTGGAAATTACAGAAGAACATATCAAAGAACTATCTGTTATATTAAAAAAATATGAACTTGCATATAACAATTTTCAGATAATGTCCCCATCAGTAAAGAAAACCTATGCTAAGGCATACTTTGATGCTAAAACAGAAGATGGAAGAAAAAATAGAATTGCTTGGATGGTAGATAGACTTAATAAGAATTTGAAACCAATGTAATAACATATAAATTACAATTAGTAAAAGAGGTATAAAAATGCTTAATATAACCTATATGGGAAAATTTGAAAATGAGAAACAGCTTATTGGAAATGATAAGTTACCACAAAAAGCAATTCAATTTAAAGAAGGTAAAAAAATAGAAGATATATATAATTTAGGATTCATACTAGGCTCACCAATAATTATTCCTATAATAATTATTACAATATTAAGGATTCAAGGTATAGATGGACATATAAATCTTAATTTAAAAACAGGAATTATTATTGCAGTCGCTATTTTGGTAAATTATATATTAAAATTTTTACACGAATATATACACGCAATTTTATATCCCATAAAAAGTGAAAAAACAATATGGAAATATACTTCAAAAGGTGCTTATTTTATATATTGTAATACCAAAATTTCAAAAATACGATTTATAGTTATTTCACTAGCACCTATGATAATACTAGGAATAATTCCATTTGTTGTATGGTTATTCATAGCAGATAAAATAGAACTGACAATAAGTCTTGTATATGTATTTTTGACTTGGATTATGACATTTTTTGCTATGGGAGATTTAGTAAATGTCTATAATACAATTAAACAAGTTCCAAAAAATGCTAAAGTATTTAATTATGGATTACATTCATATTGGATATCTAAATAACAAATTACAATTTGAAAGGGAGATGAGAATATGAATAATGAAGTTAAAAATGCTATTGAAGTATTTAAAGAAGTAAGCGATATATTGAAAAAGTTTGATAGTAGAGATGAGGCAATAGAATATGTAATAAAGGAAACATAATTATCAAAAGAAGAATGTTCTACTGCTTATGATATTATTATTAAAATTAAAGACTAAATTATAATTTGTTGAAATGTTAAAAATATTTGCGTAACTTCCAAAGAAATTTGGTAGATTAAATAACGATTAAAAAGTAAAATGTTTTGTGAAAGGAGTGATTATATGAATATAGGTCAAAAT
>CAJUTK010000006.1 GCA_910589375.1 uncultured Bacilli bacterium
TTATTAAATTTCAATGGGAGTATAGCAAATTTTTGCCATATATAGTATAATTTAGACATAAGAAATCTTATGATTAAATTAAAGATTGGAGGAAACTAATGGGCAATGAATTAATTAAAAATGATAATGAAATCAATAATATATTTGATAATATTAAAGAACTAGTAATTAGTAGTAGAAATAAAGTTTATAGTGCGGTAAATACTGAAATGCTTAATTTATATTGGAATATTGGAAAAGTAATTATGGAAATTCAACAGGGAGATGAAAGAGCAAGTTATGGTGATGCGGTTTTAGAGAAACTATCACAAAGACTAACTAATGAATTTGGCAAAGGCTTTTCTAAAAGAAATTTAGAGAGAATGAGAAAGTTTTATATCTATTTTCCAATTGCGACAACAGTGTCGTCGCAATTAAGTTGGTCTCATTATTTAGAAATATTAAAAATAGAGGAAGAACCTAAAAGGAATTTTTATATTAAAGAAACAATTAATTCTAAATGGAGTGTTAGAGAACTTCAAAGGCAAAGAGATTCATTGTTATATGAAAGATTAACTTTATCTGCTGATAAGGACAAAATATTAGAATTATCTGAAAAAGGACAAATTTTAAGGACAAGTAAGGATTTAGTAAAAGATCCATTTGTTTTGGAGTTTTTAGATATAAAAGAAAATACAAATTATCTAGAATCTGATTTAGAAAAAAATATTATAGAACATTTAAAAGAGTTTTTATTGGAACTTGGGAAAGGTTTTAGTTATGTTGGGAATCAAGTAAGATTAACTTTGGAGGAGGAACATTTTTATCCAGATTTAGTTTTCTATAACAGACTTTTAAAGTGTTTTGTCATAATAGATTTAAAAATAGGAAAAGTGACACACCAAGATATAGGTCAAATGCAAATGTATGTTAATTATTATGATAGAGAAATAAAGCAAGATAATGAAAATAGAACTGTAGGAATATTATTATCAACAAATAAAAATGAAACTATCGTAAAATATACCCTACCAGAGGATAATAAAACGATATTTTCATCAGAATATAAATTACATATGCCAACAGAACAGGAATTAATTACTGCTGTTGAAGAAGAAAAGAAAAATTTTGAGTTAAATGAATAAATCTAATTATGGCAAATTCGCCATAATTAAAAGATAAATGGAGGAAAGAAAATGAAGTTTTATATAGGATCAGGAATGAAAAATTGTGAATTAGTTAACTACTATGCAAATTTGTTAAAAGAAAATGGCTGGGAGCAAACTTATGACTGGGTGAAGAATGTTAGTGATGATGTATCTTTAGAAGATATGATAGAATATGCAACATTGGAGTCACAAGGTATTGTTGATTCTGATGTTGTCATTATACTATTACCAGCAGGAAGAGGAGCACATATTGAGTTAGGAATGGCAATGGCACTAAATAAAAGAGTAATTTTATGCTCTACTACTAAAGAAGAATTTAGTATTGAAAATACTGTTGCTTTTTATGAATTACCCAAGATTGCTAAATTAATTGGAACTGCTGAGGAAAATATAAAGAAAATTATCAAATCTAAGGAGGAATTTTAATGGATAAAATAATACCAAGTTTTTCTTCATCACTTTTTGATGGGAGCAAAGATTCAATTGGAGATATTGTTGAAATAGGTATTGATAGTCTTTTAGATGATGGATTATTTAAGGATATACCTATTGTAAACATGTTGGTTGGCGTAAAAAATACATATCAAAACATTCATGACAGAAATCTTTTAAAGCAAACTCTTGCATTCATTAAACAATTTAACTCTGGGACTATTGATCAAAATAAATTAATAAAATATAAAGAACTAATAAATTCAGATTCAAAAAAAGCCGAAAAAGAATTAGGAAGAGTACTCATCATTTTAAATTCTACAGTTGATATGGAAAAATCACAGATGTTAGCAAATTTATATAAGGCCTATATAAATGAAAAAATTAATTGGAATCAATTTTGTGAATTTTCAGAAATAATAAAAATGCTTTTTCTAAATGACTTTAATATTATTAAATTGATATATAATCATCAAGTAACAGATACTAGTGGAATTGAAATTTATCCGATTGACAGGTTATCTTCATTGGGTATTGTCAATACAGCAATGAAATCTATAATGATTTCAAACAGTGCTAATTCTAGGTCTGACAAGTATGTAAATTTAACCAGTATTGGTGAAAAATTTTATGAATCTGTCATAAATTCATAAGGAGAATAAGAGTATGATAGAAGCAAGCATTGATAATTTATTGACAATATTTAATGAAAATAGCAATAAAAGAATTTGTGTTTTAGGAACGACCTGTACGGGAAAAACAACTTTAATAAATGAATTAAATATTGGTATAGATATGGATAAAGAAATCTTCCCATTACTAACACAACAGGAAACAGATTATGTTTGTAGTACCCCTTGGACTGAAGAAATTGGAGAAAAAATGGATGAACTTGTAAGAACTAAATTATCTATTAAATCAGGAACTCCAATGTTTGGAACTGTTTTACTTGATTGTGATTTAATTGTTTATTTGCATATAAGTGATGAATTACTATTAGAGAGAACTAAACTTAGAAATGCTGACTTTATGAATGCTAAAAATATGCAAAAGAAAATAGAAGATGAAATAAGAAATTCAGGACTAGATACCATAACTTTAGAAGTAAAAGATGATAGAAAGAAGGTTATAAGATGAAAAAGATACTTTTAACAAGTACAGGATTTGAAAATAATAACATTAAAAATAAATTTTTAGAATTATTAAATTGCGATGTAAAAAAGTCAAAGGTTTTATTTATTATAACAGCGGCAAACGATCCAGATGCAGTTAGGATTTTATCAAAGTGTTTAGATGATTTGACTAATTGTGATATTCCAGATGAAAATATAACTATTTATGATATGCATAAGTTATTAACCCAAGATGAAATAAATCAATATGATGCAATATATGTTTGTGGTGGTAGCACAAAATATTTAGCAGATAGGATTTCCGAATTAAATTTTAAATCCATTATTGATAATTATATTGAAAATGGTGGAATTTATGTTGGTGTTAGTGCGGGAAGTGTAGTAGCAAGTGGAAATTATCAAAATGGTCTTTGCTTAATTAAAAATAATTTAGATGTTCATTGTGAGAGTGGAACAGAAAATGGAATTATTACTACTGGCAATAATATATTTTTAACTGATAATCAAGCAATATTTATAAATGAAAACGAAAATATAATTTTTGAATAATATAAAAAATAAAGGCAATGCTCAAAACTAGTATTGCCTTTTTCAAAATTCTTATTTCTTCAGTTTGCTTATCCAAAAGTCAAAATCAATCATTTTATTTTTCAAAAATTCTTCATCTTCAAAATAGCCAAAATTGTGAAGTCGTTTTTTGAGTTTTAGTAATTCATTTATGCTTTCTTCTAAACTTTCAGCAATATAATTTATGTCGCTATTAGATAAAGAATTTATTTTAAAATCATCAATCAGTTTCCTAATAAAATCAGATTGAGATAATTTTGTTTTAGAAGATTTTTCTTCTAGCATTTTCTTTTCGTTTTCATTTAGATAAACATTGATTTTCATATTTCTTGTTCTCATTTTTTAAAATTTCCTTCCTAATACTGAGGGTATGGGATTTCCCATAAATCGAAAACGTACGGGAGTAAGTTTTCAGTGCTGGCTAGGACATAAAACTTAATTTGTCCTCACACATTTTATTATAAATTAGTTCCTTCAAAATCACTTCTTCTGCCATATTTTTATAGTTATTCATTATTTTTACCCATTCAAGTTGGTTATCCATTTTACTTTTTTCAGACAGTAATTTGTCAGAATTTTTGTATTGTTCCATCAAATAATTTAATCTATTTTCTGCTTCGATACTAACTGAAACAAGATGATTAGTTAGTTTATTTTTCATTAAAAGTGTTGTATATAATGCTGTATTATTAACTTTTAGATAGTGTAATCTTAAATAACCATACTTGTTAATTTTTTCATTGTTTTGTTTTTCCATTGTTAAATTTGGTAATAAATAATCGCCAACTTATGTATAATTTAATTCCATTTTTTCATCTCTCCACTTCTTTATTTTTTATATTTTTCTCATAAAAATCTACTGATTTTGTTTTGGTATAATATTTAAAATAACCTTGTTCTTTGTTTTTATCTATAACTTTAATAGTAAATCTATCAATTAAATATACAGTAAAATCATCAATAGATAATTGTTTTTTTAGATAGTCAAGAACTTTAAATTGCTCTATGGTATCTACTTGATTCTTTAAAATATTTTCTTTTGTTAATCGTTTCATTGATAATTCCTTTCACATTTAATTTGCTTTGACTACTTCTTTTTTAGGTACTAATAATAGAAAATCTTTAGAAACATTCCCCTCAAAATAGGGACTGCCAATTATACCATCTACATAAAAATGACTGTGTGCTTTAGCAAAGAAATCATCTACAAAGTCACTAGGATATTCATTACTTGTCATTTTTAAAATAGACAAAACATCATAATCTTTTTTCTTGATTTCTAATTCTTTCTCAGTAATTCCATTTAGATATTTAATACCAATAGTATCATTTTTTAGAACAATATATAGATATTTGATAAATTCTGTACTACTTTTTGTGATAAATTCATCTGTAAATTTTATATATTTAATTTCAATATTGTAATTATCATCTCTTGTGATTTCTATCCCAGAGATAAGTCTATGAATCATATCTCGTTTGGCTTCTCTTGATAATAAATTATAGAAAAAAGTGAA
>CAJUTK010000007.1 GCA_910589375.1 uncultured Bacilli bacterium
TGTTAAATAAAATAGTTAATTCTCGTTTTTAAAAATTTAGAGAAATTAGTTTTGTAAATATAATTTAAGTGATTATAATAAATCCTGTTTCATTTGTCATGAAAGGAAGGTTTATTATAATGAAACAAAAACATTTAACACTTGAAGAAAGAGAATATATTGAAGATATGTTAAAAGATAATTTTAATTTCACTCAAATTGGAGAAAAAATTGGAAAACATAGAACTACTATCTCAAAAGAAATACTTAATCACAGATTTAAAAAAGAAAGTGTACAATATAACTCTTACTTTGCAAATTGTATCCATTCTGACACTTGTGAAAATCATGGTTATAAAAGTTGCAATAAATCATGCAAAAATTTTGTGGAAAAAGAATGTCCTATACTTAAAGTTTCACCCTACGTCTGTAATGGATGCAATAAAAAGTCTCATTGCAGATTTTCTAAATATTATTACAGAGCTAAAGATGCCAATCGTGAATATGAATCTTTTAGATCAGAATCTAGAGTTGGCGTAAGAATATCACAAGAAGAAATTTATGAAATTAACACTATCATTACACCTTTAATTAAAGAGAAAAAACAAAGTATTAATCACGTTTTTATCAATCATCCTGATTTGTTATATTTTTCTAAACCAACATTTTATTCTTATGTGAATCATAATTTATTTTCTTTTAGAAATATTGATTTGACTCGTAAAGTAAAATATAAACCTAGAAAAGATGATAAGAAAAGAAGAACAAGAACAGAATCTATTATTAGAATTGGAAGAACTCATAAAGATTTTTTAGATTATATAACTTTAAATCCTTCTGCTTCTATTGTTGAAATGGATACTGTTGAAGGCGTTAAAGGTGGAAAAGTCTTTCTCACTCTTCTATTTCGTCAGTATAACTTTATGCTTATATTTTTAATGGATAATAAAACAATGGAATGCGTAGAACGCGTATTTATTTATATTAGAAAGTTAATTGGAAATGATGAATTTAAAAGATTATTTGAAGTAATACTTACTGATAATGGAAGTGAGTTTTTTAATCCTATCAGCATAGAAATTGACTATCAAACTGGAGAAGTATTATCTCATGTATTCTATTGTGATCCCTCTGCTTCTTACCAAAAAGGAAGTATTGAAAAAAATCATGAATATATTAGATACGTTATTCCTAAATCTAATTCATTCAATCATTTAACTCAAAAAGATTGCAATCTTTTAGCTTCTCATATTAATTCTACTAGTAGAATTATTCTAAATAATAAAACGCCTTATGAGGCAGTTCAAACCTTATTAAATGAAGAAATAATAAACAAATTGGGTATCAAACTAATTCATCCAGATGATGTTAATCTATCTTCTTCTTTATTAGAAAGAGGAACTAAAAATGATTGATGAAAATATTATTAATTTACAAGATATAAAAATATACTCTAAAGAGTTATTAGAGTATATAGAGTACAATTTCTTTATGACTTTTGAACTTAAAGAAATTTTAGTCTATTTCAAATCAGCAATCTCTGAAATAGACAATATTAATGATTACATTTTAGAATTAGAATCTAAAATAAATGAACTAGAACAAAATAGTTATTATTAATGTTCTAAACAAATTATAAATGACAAATGAAACATATAAAATCATCTATAATTTCTTTTATTAATGACGAGAATTTAGTTCTGTAATTTTTAAAAAAATGATATTTTCGTCACTTTTTTGCGTGGTATTAAAAACTTAATTTCTCTTCATCAATTGGTAGATTATCATTTTTTCATTATATAATCAATAAATTTTAGAAAAAAATACACGTTCTATCAATTAAAAACGGGCATTTACTTTAATAATTACCTTTTCTTTTATCTGTGAGAATTTAGTTTACAACTCAACG
>CAJUTK010000008.1 GCA_910589375.1 uncultured Bacilli bacterium
GATAGTGTCAATTTTTTTCGGGGAAATTTATTAAAAAATTTTATACCCTCAAAATTGCTCTATAACTAAGCTGTATTAAACAGCCTTCTTATATTCTAACAGTTGCTTAAAAAATTTTCTTTGTTCTGTTGTTCCAAACTCCATTGCTGGTATTATTCCGACTTTAAAGTTGATGCTTTCTTTTATCTTTTCTTTTGCAACATGTCTTATTTTTTCTATTTCTTTAAATTCTATTACTTTTCTTTTATTATGTACTATTCCTTTGACATCTTTTTTATCCGCTTTAACTAATCTTAATTTACTTACATTATTTACATTTATTGTTTTCCATCCTAGTGGTCTACTACTTAACCTTGCTGAATACAAGTGACTTACATGTCCTTCTGCACTACATCCATGTAATTGTTTTTGATATTTATATAAATTACTTATTCCTTCTTTATTGTTTAGAATATATTGTAGTAATTTTTCTTTTCTTCTTCTGGTAGGTTCTTCCATTTCTTCGGCTAATATCTCATATACAATTTCTTTAGTTTCCTTAAAATCTAAGTCATAGAAACTTTTATATATTCTTCTTTTATACTCTGACTTTTCTTTCATATTGTCTTTTGTTTCTTTTCCTACAATTCCATTAATTGCTTTCACTAAATGAAATTTATCTAATACATTTATGCTCTTAGGTAGCCATTCTAATCCTGTTTTTATCCAATTTGCTCCATCTCCTAAAACATAGATATGCTTTACTTTATCTAATTCATAAGTATTATCTATATACGTTAATACTTCTTCCCATAAATCATCTATTTTTCCTTTATATACTCCGCCAAAGTGTTTCTTATTTCCTAACTTTGTTCGCTTACCATTCTTCATAATGCTATCATACACAACTACTAATCGTGGTTCTTCAATTCCACCCTTTTGCAAATGTACATGATCTTCATCCGCTATACAGTATATGTTATCAGCTACTTTTTTGGTAGAAACTTTTTCTTCTAAATTAATCTTTAATTCACTTATTTTATTCATTACTGTTTGCTTTGATATTTCTGTTTTATATGCCGCACTTTTTCCTGCCTTCTCGTAATTCGTTTGTATTGCTTCTTCTATTAACTTAGTTTCGACATTCTCTAAAAGCCTTTCATTTGGAGCGATTTTAAAGTACTCATCTAAAAGATACACTCTTTGATTATTTTCTTTATCTAAGTAGTATCTTCTTTTAAAGTTTATTTCTCCAAATATCGTAGTTATTTTTCTATCATCTTTTTCTAATGATTCAAATTGCTGTTTTCTTTCTTTTATTTTAAAGATAATGTCTTCTGCATATTCTAATGAAAACTTTGTTAAATCATATCCTAATTGCATTAATTTATCTAGTAAATTATCAGTAAAATCACTTAATCCACCTGTTTCCATTGAACTTTTCAAAAAATTTGTCATTAAACTAATGACTTTTTCTTCAAAATCGTGTAAAATATTTTCCATGAGATACTCCCTTCATTGGTTAATTTGTTGTTTTTTTTT